>CAUVYH020000017.1:0-367126 GCA_963556065.3 Bacteroidales bacterium | reverse complement strand
GAACGATTAGTTTGCACACTTAGAATCACTTACAAAGATTATCCGCCTTATCGTTCAACATTAGATTTGTACAGCGAACACCAAAGCGAAAAATTAATAAGAACGCTTTGCGACAAATGGGAGCTAACATTAACAGACGTTTCAAAATCAGTTCACAAACTCATTATTCAACTCGAAAAATACAGACTTGATAATCTGCATTACACAAGCAAGGAGAAACAACAATTTGAACTTAGTCAAGCAGATAAAAAACAAGCTCTTACAATCCTAAAAAGCAAAGATTTATTAACCCAAGTAACCGAACATTTAAACCTAACTGGAATAATAGGAGAAAACGAAAACGCCCAAATTTTATTTATGGCTTTAGCTTCTCACCGTTTTAATAATCCGTTTTCTGTTATCTGTTTAGCAAAAAGCGGAATCGGCAAAAGTTATATTTTACAAAAACTCTCTCAATGTTCGCCAAATGGTTCTTATAGCTTTCACACACAAATAAGCGAAAACGCAATTTACTATTTTAACAACTACGACATAAACCACAAAATTTTATTGGTTGAAGATTTAGACTGGACAACTCAAATGCTTACACCGCTTGCCACACTTCAATCACAGGGAAAACTGGTAAAAACACGAGCCACCAAAGACAAAGACGGAATGTTACACAGCACCACTTTTGAGGTATCGGGAAAACTTTGTTTATTGGCTTGTGCTTACTCCGATAAGAACTACGAAAGTTTAAGTTTACCCTTTTTGATGATACACTTAAACCACAGTCAAAGCCAAGATGTTGCAATCATGGATTATCAAAAGAAAGTAAAAGCAGGATTAATCCCCGAAAATCAAATAATAAACTCGCAACATATTTTAAAAACACTGGTTGCAAGCCTCGAAAACACAAGCATTATTAACCCTTTTGCAGAACTGATAAATTTACCGCAGGACATCGCCCACCCGAGAAAATCGCTTTTGTTGCTTTTGAATTTTATCGAAACAATCACTTTCTTTCATCAGCACCAACGGGAACAAATCGTAAACAAGGAAACAGGCGAAATCTTTATTAAAACCGCTCCCGAAGATGTGGAACTGGCTTTTAAACTCTTAAAAATAGTTTGTTCCGCAGGGCTGACGAATTAAGCACCACAACAAGAGGTTTTTATCTTTGGTTGGTGAACTTTTTAACCGAAGCCAAAACGAAACAATTTACCGCCCTCGACATCCGAAAATCAAAAGCAATCCACCCCCGAACATTAAACAGATATTTACAGGAACTTAGCCTTTATTCTTATGTACAAGTTGCAGGAGGAAACAAAAACCGTGAGGGATACCGTTATAAATTAACCGAATTTGGAAACCAAACCGACATGCAAAACCGAATAGAACAGGAACTAAAAACCACACTCGAAAAAATCAACGCAACCCAAAACACAGAACACGGAACAGAACCACAAACAGAACCAACAGAACCACAACCAACAGAACCAACAGAAGAACCAAAACCCGAAACCACAAGCAAAAGAGTACGAATAGTAGAAAAAGAGGAACACACATTAAAAACACTTCTTGAATTGGAAGCCCAACAAGCCGAACGGGAATATTTACCCGAAGATTTTACAACCATTACCAAACGAAGCTACACCACCGAAGCCCGATACCTAAAAACCCTTTGGGAGCAAGGAAAATTAAGCCGAGAATGGAAAAACAGACAATATTATTACCGCCTTGCGACCGACAGTAAGACAGTGGGACAAACACCGCTTACCAACTCCGAAGCCTTAGCGGTATAAGACTTTAACAGTAGGACGACACCAAAAAGAAAAATGATGAACGATTTTATAAAATACCTGCAAAAAAATGACTTAACTCCGAATACGCAAAACGCCTATTTGCGTAGTGTAAACCTCTTTTTAAACTGGCTACAAAAAGAGGAAATACAAACCACAAAGAAAGACGTTTTAAAATATCTTGAATACCTGAAAAACAGCAAGAAACAGCAAAATATCACACGCCGAAACGCACTGATCGCCCTAAACCATTACTTTGAGTTTTTAAGGGAAACCGAACAAATAACCGTAAACCCGACCAACCTGTTAAAAATCAGAGGAACAAAGAAAAAACAGCTTTACAACACCTACACAGCCCAAGAACTTACACAGCTTGCCGATGATTATTACACCGTTTTTATAAAAAGTTACGATGAAAACCACATCCCGAAGAACCAACGCCAAAACTCGTTTTTAACCCGAAACCGAAATTATTTAATGCTCACTTTTTTGGTTTGTCAGGGGTTACACACCAACGAACTGCAAAAAATAACCCTCGATAACATCGAACCACTAAAAGCAAGCGTAACCATTACCGCAAGCAAAAAAGCCAACGAACGGAAACTAACGCTAAAGCCCGAGCAAATCGGCTTTTTAATGCACTATCTGCAAAACATCCGCCCTCTATTTTTAGAACATTACAACATCGAAAACGACAACTTGTTTTTAACACTGCCCGAAGTCGGCAAAGTTAAAACCGAACAGACAAAACTAATGCAAACCCTCAAATCACTAACAAAACAGGTGAAAAGCATAAGTCCAAATTTTACAAACTTCAACCAAGTCAGGGCTTCGGCAATAACTGAATGGATAAAAACCGCAGGACTACGAAAAGCCCAATACAACGCAGGACACCGATACATAAGCACAACAGAAACCTACTTACCCAACGATTTGGAACAGTTAACCGATGAAATCGAAAAATACAATCCATTCACTTTTTAAACATGGAAGCATTACAAAACGAATATAGAAACTGGCTTGACACTTTGGGTTTTAGCGGTGGTTTGGTTTACGATTACACCTTTCGAATAAGAGACTTTTTGCACTGGCTTAAAACCCAAAACATCCACCACATAACCCAACTAAAAACCCCAATTATTTACACCTACATAAACCATCTGCAAACCCGACCCAACAAACGGAGAACAGGCGGTTTAAGCGTGGCACACCTGAACCATAATTTTATGGCGATAGACAAGTTTTTGGAGTTTTTGCACCAAATAGGACTGGAAACCGCACCCATCCCCACAAATTACCGAATAAAACCCGACAACCAAGCACGGATAAACAACATAAAACCGCTTACACAACCCGAAATCAAAGAACTGCAAGCCAACATAAAAAACACATATCCCGAATTTACACACACGCAACGAGAAGCAAAACACGAACAGTTAAAATTAATCTTCGTGCTTTATTACGCTTGCGGATTACGCAGAACGGAGGGCGCAAACCTGCAAATAAAAGACATTGATTTTGACAAAAAAACCATCTTCATCAGGCAAGGCAAAAACTACAAAGACCGCATCATCCCGATAAACAAAGACATAAAAAAAGCCCTCGAACACTATATTTATAACTTTAGGAACTCGCAAAAAGCGGAACACAACCAACTGTTTTTAAGCACCACAGGCACATTAAACCACGATTTGCAGGAACTGCAACGGATAACCCAACCCGAGCAAAAAAAAGCAACATTACACATCTTGCGCCACTCCATCGCCACCCATTTACTGCAAAACGGCATGAGTATCGAGAACATAAGCCGATTTTTAGGACATAGCACGCTAGACAGCACCCAAATTTACACCCACATACTCCAAAATATAGTTTAATCGAACCAAACAGGAAACAGGAAAAACCGTTATTAACGGTTTTTTTTATGCTTTTTGTTTTGTGTATGATATTTTTTGTATTTTTGAAAAACCAAAATAAAATACTCGCCTAAATGGGTTGTTTGAAACTAACATATTATCCTGAAACTGAATTAAAAACAGTTAACGCAAAAAAAGAGCTGACCACAAAAATAAGTTCTAAAAGGTTGCGTAGCTCTTACTTGTTTGGGTTTAACGGCAAAGAAAACGATAATGAGGTGAAAGGTGAAGGAAACAGCCTTGATTTTGGAGCCAGAATTTACGATTCGAGACTTGGAAGATGGTTGAGTGTGGACCCGCTGGCAGACGATGCCCCCGGTTGGACTCCTTATAGGTATTGCTTTAATAATCCGATAAAACTTATTGATCCAGATGGAAGAAGTGAAGGGAGTCCTGATGAATGGAATTTTAACGTTGAAACAGGCGAAACGAAATGGGTGAGCAATAAAGGTGGAGCAGAAACGCAATATGTCAACTTTACAGATAACAAAGGCTCTAAATTAGCGAATGTAGCGGTTCCTGGCTTAGAATCAAAATCAGTATCATCTTTTGGACTTCTTTTGTCTGGTGTTTCACTTTCAGCAGAAAGTGTCAAATCAATAGGGCAGTATGCATCAAAAATAAGTTTATTAAGTCAAGGTAAATTTGCAGGTAGTTACAAAGGTGTTAGCACAGCATGGAGTTTAAACTTTTTAGGAAACAAAACAGTTCCTTCATCTTTGGTTACGGCACAAAAAGCAACATTCTTAAAAAACATGAGTTACCTTAAATTTGCCAAGTATCTTGGTACTGGTACTAGTGCTTTGTCTGCAATGATATCGTTTACTCAAATGACAACCACAAATAAGCCAGAACTTGCAGCTGAATATACTTTTGATTTTGGGATGAGTCTTGTCGGATTTTATGGTTTAGCAGGATCTGCGACATCTCTATTATATACCCTTGATAAACCATTAATGAAAAAATGGAACACATATGTTTTACAACCTAATATGGATTTAAACCCAGGTGGTCCAATTATATTAGCTCCGTTAGCACCTTTTAAATAACCTAAATTATGATTATTTTTAATTATATATTTTATCGGATTAGCTTTATTTATAGAAAGTATAAAATTGAAACGATTAACCCTGAAATATATGCAAGTGGAATAATTTCATTGTGTCAAACGCTCAATCTTCTTGCTTTATTATTTTTGTTTTTTAATTTAAAAATTTCAATACCGTTGCTTTTGATTTTTGGTGTTCCTTTATTAATATTGAATTGGATTTTTCCCTTTAATGAGAGTAAATTAAAAAAATTAAATGAAAGATGGCCAATAGAAAATAAGAAGGCAAAACTGTTTTATGATATTTGTATAGTGCTGTATATCATAGTATCTTTTACTCTTTATGGTATATCCGCTTATTTATCTAAAAATGGGTAAACGACCTAAATAAGTGGTAGTGTACCATAGTGTGCTTTTTTGATATTAAAAAATAATGAGAATTAGCGGATGGTCGTTCATTTTATTTTGAATATAATTCCAAAAAGTTATTAACTTTGAAAATCGTTCTTTGAATTAAAAGCATCTTAAAGCTTTAGCTGATAAATGGATAATTACCCATATCAATCACCATACACCTATTGTGGCTGGAATCCGATTAGAATTATTGATCCCGATGGAATGAGTGAAGGAAATCCGGACTGGCATGAACCAGCAGAAGGAGATAACACTGCCAAGATATGGGTGCCGGGTAATGCTCCAACAACTACAGTTCAAGGAGAAAAATATAATAATATAGGATCTACATATTCCATACAACTTTCTGATGGAACTTATGAAAATTACTATCAAAATTACACCATTTCCCATGGAGCTAAAGCTGATGCATTAAATACTATTTTAAGTAGTGAAGTTGCTATGCAAAGGTTTATGTCCAGCAAATCGGTGCTAACTTCGGATAAGGTAGAAGTAATGAAAGCAAGTATTTATTATGCCCAAAATGCTTTTATCAATGACCCTAGAACACAAGTTGCAACACAAGTTGCACTATTTGTTGCTACAGGGGGCATCGAAGGATTAATTGAATTATATGGTGCTGGCGCTAGTTATGTGGCTAAAAGATTAGCTGCTAAGACGGGGGTAAAGGCCTTAAAACCTTTAGGTTTAGGTTCAACAGGTAGTAGGACTATTCCAAATAATCTTGCAGAAGAAATGGCTATGGAGAGTGTTTTAAAAAATCCAACAATTGGCAGCCCAATAATGAAAACTGTTATGAACGACTCTCGTTGGCTTGGTTGGGTAAAAATGGAATATAAAGTAAAAACAGCTAACGGTGTAAATGTAGTTATTCACTATGTTGCTAAATTTGAAAATGGAGTAATAAAAGCAGTTGATGACTTTAAATTTAAATAAATGATGAAAGTACGTTGCATTAATAACACAGGGGAAGCATTGCGGTTGCATGAACTTAAACCCATAAATAGAAGAGAGGTTTTTGGGAGATTTGGTGCTTCTGCAAATACTGAATATGGTGGATTAGATATAGGAAAAGAGTATTTAGTTATGGGGGTAATAATTTTTGAATCTTATCAAGCCTATTTAATAGATGATAATGGACTTATTTCTGCTTGTCCTTGTCAGTTGTTTGAAGTGATTGATGATAAAATAACTTTAAATTGGCATTTTAGATTAGTAGAAAAGGAAGAAGATATTTACCCTTTTATACAAGCAATATTTGGTTATCCCGAATTATGCTTTGATAAAAAAACATATGAGAATTTAATTGTAGATATGAAAGAGGAATATCAGCGCATTTACTTTCATAGAAAGATAGAGTTAGAGAAAGAGTTATTGGAAGAATAAAGCACCAAATATTGCGGTTCAAACAGTTGATGATGTAGCTAATGCCTTAAAAAATTGGTGTACCATAGTGTGTTTTTTTGATATTAAAAAATAATGAGAATTAGCGGATGGTCGTTCATTTTATTTTGAATATAATTCCAAAAAGTTATTAACTTTGAAAATCGTTCTTTGAATTAAAAGCATCTTAAAACTTTAGCTGATAAATGGATAATTACCCATATCAATCACCATACACCTATTGTGGCTGGAATCCGATTAGAATTATTGATCCCGATGGAATGAGTGAAGGAAATCCGGACTGGTATGAACCAGCAGAAGGAGATAACACTGCCAAGATATGGGTACCGGGTAATGCTCCAACAACTACAGTTCAAGGAGAAAAATATAATAATATAGGATCTACATATTCCATACAACTTTCTGATGGGACTTATGAAAATTACTATCAAAATTACACCATTTCCCATGGAGCTAAAGCTGATGCATTAAATACTATTTTAAGTAGTGAGGTTGCTATGCAAAGGTTTATGTCCAGCAAATCGGTGCTAACTTCGGATAAGGTAGAAGTAATGAAAGCAAGTATTTATTATGCCCAAAATGCTTTTATCAATGACCCTAGAACACAAGTTGCAACACAAGTTGCACTATTTGTTGCTACAGGGGGCATCGAAGGATTAATTGAATTATATGGTGCTGGCGCTAGTTATGTGGCTAAAAGATTAGCTGCTAAGGGGGTAACTAAAGAATTATCAGTTGCAGAGCAAGCTGCTAATTTAAGTAAAAGAATAAATAAAAATTCCTTTATAGTAGGAGATTTAGGGGACGGCATGAAAATGCAATATGACTTTTTGGGGGCTACTCATAAAGGAGTTCCAACGCCCCATGTACAGCTGTGGAAACTCAATGTAAATCCAGTTACTGGTGTTGGAAATTATAATAAGGTTTCAAAATTTGTAATTCCGATGACACAAAAGCATATTAATTATTTGGAAAACTATTTCAATCTAATGGGATATTAAAATATTAAGAAAATGAATGATGATTTTGATAATTTAGCATGGCACGATAGTAAAGTTTATTCTATCGTTTTCCCAAACATAGACAACAGTTTAAACATAGACATTGATTTTATTATTGAATGGGTAGAGAATGAAGACAGTTGCGGATTTAATTTTTTAGTAGCCCCTGCAATTTTAAGATTTGAGAATATCTCAAATTTAAGTATTAGAATTGATTTGAATGATTTAGCAGAATTATTTATTGATGAAGTCAAAAAAATAAATTGCAGGTTGTCTCCAAATGGTAATGTGTTATTATACGATTTCAATATAGTTTTGAATGTAGGGGAAATTTCTTTTACTTCGACTGGATTTAAACAAGAATATACAAACGTACCTCAAATAGGTAAAGAACAGACGTATAATAGGAAATAGTTACCACTAAGGGGGGTAGCGGTAGTGTACCATAGTGTGCTTTTTAATTTTTTATGTTTTTAAGTGACTGAAAATATGTGTATTATGAAAATTTAAGGTACAAAAATCTGCGGTATAAATCATTGTAAAGAGAAGAGATCGTTTGTTAGAAGGCTTTTATACCAATGTGAAATTGTAAATATCTCAGGTGGGTTACAATGCTGAATTACAATTTCTTACATTGGTCAATGCTCGAAATGAATTTAAAATAAATATTGAACTCAGAAATAATTCATTTCGGTATAAAATGAATTTTTGTTTACGTAGTGTACCATAGTGTGCTTTTTTATAAATTGGGTAAAATAAGAAAAAAGGAATGCGCACCTTTAACAGTATCGATTCCGTATATTTTGTATATTCGCTGAACGATAAAACACAAAACATGTCATATTATGAGCACAAGGGACTGGCAGAAGTTGCGGTGAACAGCAATATTCTTCGCAACACGGACGATCGGTTGTATGTGGGTACGGCTTCAGGGCTAAGAGCATACAATTCCGATGGAACATATACTACTATGGCAAACATGGCAAACTACCACCCCATCTTTATTTCAACGCCAATTGTGATAAATCCGTGGGTGTTGTTAGCCAGGACCACCATCTACCAGCAGCAAACGGGCAAAAAGGTGTACGAGCTTAAGGATCATCTGGGTAACGTGCGGGCCACCATTACCGACCGCAAGTTCCTCACCCTGACAGGAACCGACCCCAAGTACAAGGCCGAGCTGGTTACCGCCACCGATTACTATGCCTACGGTTCACCCATGAAAGGCCGGATCTACACTACACAAACCGGAAGTTACCGTTTCGGATTTAATACCCAAGAAAAAGTAGATGAAGTATCGGGCGACGGGAACCACAATACGGCACTCTTCTGGGAGTATGATACCCGCTTGGGAAGAAGGTGGAACAGAGACCCGAAACCCAACCCTTCGATAAGCGATTATGTTTGCTTTGGAAATAATCCGATATTGAATAGTGATTTATTGGGAGATACACTTAAAGTTGATAAAAATTCAACAGATAAATTTAAAGAAAAATCGGATAAAGCAATAGAAGATTTGAAGAGCACACCTGAAGGATTGAAAATGTATAATAATCTTCAAAATTCCCCACAGGTTTTCACTTTAAGGGAGGCAATGTCAGGTGAAAAAAATTCTTTTATCGCAGATGATGAAACCGTTACTAATAGTGAAACAGGAGAAACTACTACTACAAATAAAGGCGGAACAATTATTTGGGATGGAGAAGGGGAATTAGTTCCTGTCCAAAAAAGAGAAAAATCGACTTTATCAAGACCTAGCTCTGATGCAAATATGTCTCTTTTTCATGAGATGGGTCATGCAGAAGATCAGGCACTCGGAGTTCTCACCAAAATGGATGCTAACATGATCAATGGAATTTCAGAAGCAGAATGGAGTGCTTGCCACAAAGAAAATGTTTTAAGGGCTGAACGAAACATGCCTTTGCGGGTTTCATACAGAAAAACAGAAAAGGGAAAAGCCATACCTCCATTGTTAATAAAATGGAGACCGCGTGGAATAGAAAGTGTCTATAAAAAAGGATTTATGTACATAACATTTTAATTAAAATAAACATGAAAAACGTGCTTTTTGTATTGTTCTCAACATTCTGCCTATGCGGTACTTTAAAATCTCAAACTTCTTCGCTCCTAAAAGAATTATATAAATATCAAAACCAAAATGTTAAAAGCATGAATGTTTCGATAATTAGCTATCACCAAAAAGAATATTTAAAATATGCTAAGGATCGAACGAAATTACTCTCTCCTTATTTTAAAACAAATTTTAAAAACCAAGATACCATATATATTATGGAATTATTAGATCCAATTACTGTTTTTTTTGTTGATGGCTATGTTTGGGCAGCTAATGATTCTATCGTAATTGAATTTAAGAGAAAAAATAAGCCTTATCTAACAAAATATGGAGATATGACCTCTTTTTTACAAAACTATAAACAGAAAGTATTTTATTTAACGTTGAACGATAACTTTCAAAAATTAAGAGAAGACATTAAACATGCTACACGTATTTGTGATGGTTATTCAGTAGTTGCAATTAGAATAATTAGGGATAAGAAATCATATAAATTTGATATTTTTGCATATGATGATTTTGTTGTTAAGAAAGATAGTGTGAGATAGTTTTATAGTATGAATAGATTGAACAGGACTGCATTGTCAGTAGTATACGATAGTGTGCTTTTTATTATTTAAAAACCACGAAAATGTATCAACATTTTGCAGGTAGCGATGAAATTTATTTTCCTCAAAAATAATTGAAAAACATCTAAAACACTGATGAGATATGATAAAAATATTAAAGAAATCAATATTATTTTTTGCTATTATTACACTTATTATTAGCAACACCAGTTGTACAAAAGAGTACTTCGTCTATAATAGACATTTGCCATATGGATATTTAGAATTGTTGTATTTAGATTTAAAAAGCAATAACTACATTTGGAGATTAGACGAAGATAGTAGCACTTGGATGCGCATATCTTATGGTAAATTTACTTTGAAAAATGATACAATATCATTTCAAACAGATGACTTGAAAAGGCTCAAATTAGACGCTTTAAACTTAAATCAATCAAAAAGTCAAACGATGGATTCAAGTTATTTTGTATTTTGCAATCAAAATAAAGACTCTAGTTCTTCCTTTCAAATAGTTTTAAAAAAGAGAGAAAAGATAATTGACACAATTAAAGTTAACAATAAGTGGGCAAAAATAAAAAAACAAGAATATGATAGTTTGTCCGTTATTTTCCCGTTTATGCAGAGCAAGTTCTCAAAGTGTAATTATAACAGTGATACGGTACAAGTAATGAATAATTATGATTACTTACTCTACAAAAAATATTTTAAAATATTTCATGATGAAAAATGGATATTTAAAAGAGGACAGTTATCCACATGTGATTCAAATGATCTTGATAGTAAGATCTTTCGATACAGGCATGGAATAAAACTTGAATATACGAAGGTTGGAGGAAGTAAAAAGATGAAAATTAAAACGGAGCTAATTAAATTAAGAGATTCTCTTGCTTTTCCATATAACTCTGAGCTTGATTTGTGGTAGTCGATAGTATGCAAATGTGCCATAGTGTGCTTATGTGAATAAAGTATGTATATGAACAGAACAAAAGGCTTGAAAACAAAACAGGAGATCATGAAGATTGGGTTGATAAATATAGAGATGAAAATTATTTAAACATAAAACTCCGTTACAAAAAGAAGAACTAAAAACTACAAGCTTATGAAAAAATGTTTTATCGTTGTAATGTTGTTTTCAATGAATATTGTTGTGGGTCAAATTGATTCGTTAAAACTGATTTATAAATCCAAATTTTTAGTAATATCGGATTATTATGAAGCTAAAATTGATTCCTCTAATATTGCTTCATTAATGAACACCATTGACTGCAAGTTTGTTGATAATAACTTGTACGAAA
This sequence comes from Bacteroidales bacterium, assembly GCA_963556065.3. GTDB lineage: Bacteria > Bacteroidota > Bacteroidia > Bacteroidales > WCHB1-69 > JBAXTE01. Next base: position 355,624 of record CAUVYH020000017.1, on the reverse strand, counting down.
ATGGTTATGTTTGTTTAAAGTTAACCACAAAAAACATTAATGAATACAAACGGTTTATATATACTAATTATTTAGACAGTCTTAATTCAAAGAAGCCTCGCGGTGAGAGCTATTATAACCCTGTAATATTTGACGATTGGTTGAAAAACAATTTTCCAATTGGAGAAATGGACACAGCCTCATATTATGAAAAATTAATAGGTGCTGATAATTTGAAAAAGATTAACTGTGAATTTGTTTTAGTGTGTAATTTTTATGGATATAAGTTCTACCGTTTGCAAGGTTTTAAAATTAATGAATTTTATGATTTTTTCAATTTAATATCGGTTGATCTATATAATAAAATATACGAAAAAAAGACATCAAGAAAAAATTTTAAAACAAAAAAGGTGGTAGATAGATTACTTTTGTCGGAAATTTATATCAATGGCATAGATGTGGAAGATTTATATAAGAAGTATTATACAAACGAAAAATACTATCCTGTCGATAATTGTTCTTGCACAAAAAGAGATAATTTTATCATAATAACTTCTTATAAAAATAGAGTTTTTTATTAATTCGATTGTAGGTAATGGCAATGGCAAAGAGAAAAATTACCAATTAATGGTTCATGTCCTCGGTCATTTTAACTGGTCAGAGGAAAACGGAAAAACGAATGGAGATAAAAAAAAGGAACAAGAAAGTGAGGACAGGGCAAATGATTGGCAAGAAAAGGCTAAACCATATGTAGAATAATAATAAAAATACAATGAAAACAAAAATCATAATTTTAATATTTTTTGAACTAATCATATTTAAACAGGTTTCTTGTTCGAATAATGGAAATACTGTGCATATAGATACGAATTCTGTTATTTTTAAAGCTAAGATGATGGTTTTAGCAACAAAAGCAGCGACTTCTTATAGTTCAATATCATCCAAAAATCTTTTTACTGAAATAACGAAACTTCAGAGTAATATTCTAGAGCAAAAAGGGCTGAAGAATATCCTATTTATTAGTATTCAGATTAGAGATACACTGCTAACAAAACATGCAGTCTTTGAGCATTTAAAAACTGGGCAGCATTTGATATTTAATGATAGCTTATATCATACGTTATTTGTAAATAAATACAAGAACGACAATTACAACAATTTGGAATATTTAGACTCAATATTAGATAAGAAATCTACGATAATTACACAATCAGATTTTATGGAAAATTATTTATTAGTTTATGATATTCGTAAATCAACATATTATAAAATATGGGGATTTTCTGAGAATTATTTCAAATATCTTTTCTTTCATACGCTATTTAACAACCAAAAAGAATATTTTGAAGATAACATCGTTCATGGTAAAATGAAATATTCTAAAACATTATTCAAACGTATTAAAATTAAAAATTTGGAATTAAAAGAAATCTATAATCATCTGAATGGAGGAACCAATAAAAGGTTCGGCAAGTTTTTAAAAGTATATATTGACTATAATCAGGTAGATAAATGGATTATCAGAAACGATTAACTCAACAAATTACTATTTTATTATGAAACGATTAATAGTCCTAATCTGTTTTATTTCTGTTAGCTCAGTATATGGGCAACACTATAAATTAGACACAGCCCAAATGATTTTTAAAGCAAAATTATTGGTCTTGTCGGAGATGAATTTTAAAAATGTCTCTAGCGAAACCATTTTTGGCGAAATTGAAAAAATGGATTGTACTGTACTTTATGATTTCATGTATAATTCAGATGTATTTATAAAAATAAACACTCAAGACCCTCAATATTTAAAGAAACTTGTTTTTAATGAACTATTGGACACGACAAAAAAATGTACATTTTCTGATAGCTTATATACTTTTTTATTTGTCAAGAAATATGATTGCAAGAAATATAATGATATGCTATTTCTTGATTCTATTCTGAATTTCAAAAAAATCAATCATAATTTCAAAAATGAATATATACTAGTATATGATTCCTTTCATAGGCTTATTAAAATAAGTGGATTTATAGAAAATAGCACCGAATACTATTTATATAATCAATACCTGCCTCAATCTAGTCTTTATTCAAATATTCCCGAAAATTATTATTTGTATGCTTTTAGCCAGTTATCTGAGAAAGGTTTTAGCATAGAACCAGCTTATCGACTCCTGAAAAAAAATAATAGCGCGATTAAGGAGAGTGTGCAATTAGATTATAAAAGGTTACATGAATTACTTTTTCAAGGGATAGAAACTCATTAAAAGATTGGAGTGTGTACCATAGTGTGCTTTTTAGCATTTGAAAATCGCAAAAATATGATAAGAAATTATGTTTTAATCAAAAGCGATTATATATTTCAGTATGGCAGAACCTATACTACACAGGCAGGTGGCTACAGATATGGGTTTAATGGAAAAGAGAACGATAATGAGGTGAAAGGAGAAGGAAACAGCCTTGATTTTGGAGAAAGAATTTATGATTCGAGACTTGGAAGATGGTTGAGTATTGATCCATTGCAGGCAAAATACCCAAATTTGAGTCCATATTGTGCTTTTGCAAATAATCCAATTTATTTTATTGATCCCACAGGAGGTTATTTTACTGGGAATACGGCAACTGTAAAAGCTGTATATTCGAAAGTATGTATGTTGGCAAAGAATGGAGATAAGAGGGCTATCGAATACAAAGCGCTTTTAGAAAAGATGGACGAGTCTGATATAGAATTTAATGTTCAAAACTCTAACCAACACATATCCAGCATGAAATATGATGGTAAAGGAGGTGAGACTAATTTTGATTTTGAAAATAATAGAGTTGTCATGGATGTTTATACTTTTACTCAAGGTCAACATGTTTTAACTTATGAACAAAGAGCTGGGCACGAATTAGAACACGGAGGTCAATTTCTTGAAGGGGATATTGATTTTGCTGAAAACGAATATGGCACAGGACTGGGTAATTCTGGAGATTATTATGATGAACATAAAGCTTGCGAGATTGAAAATATGCTGGCAGAACCAGGAACTTCTTTAACCGATGAACAATTAGAGAAGAGAGTTGAAGGCTCATACGGAGATAAATTGAATAAAAGTGACTATAAAGCATCTGAAGCAAGGGATGTTAGTGCTAAAAAAGCACCAACTTTAAAAAATTATATAAGCAAATATACCTATAAGCCGACAGATAAGCAGGTAGAAGAAAAGAAAAAAACAGGGAAAATATTGGTTGATGATAGTTCTAAGGAAGGTTCTTCCACTACCACCAATTCAAATGGGTCAGGGGTTTCACCAGATATTGGTGTTGAATCGAAAAGATTATAAACAGATAAATAAATATGAAAAAGATAATAGGAGCATTTATTTTTATTTCATTACTTACTTCTTGTAATAAAAAGTTTAGTGATTTTGGTAAATACCAAGGTTATTGGCACACTATTACAATAAATTCGAACCATACTTTTTACAGTGAATGTCGGAGTGTATATTGGAACAATATAGACACATGCAGAGGTACGTGGATAGAGAAAGGTGGATACTTGATGCTAAACAGTTATCGGCAACCTAATAATGCAAAGTATTTTTTTGTTCGGGAAGACCATTTTGACACAATAAAATCCGGTACTAAAGTAATAGAAGTTAAAACAGGCACTTTTGTTTGGGAGCCAGCGTTAAAGGACAGCACGATGACTTGGTTCAATAAAGACATTGAGATAAACAATAAGAATTATGTAATTCCATTTAATGGCAAGCTAATACTTAAAGCAAAAGAAATAAATACGATTAAATATAATTGGCGGTTTACAGATTACCCGGTATATCATGTGAAAAATAAAAATGCAAATTATATTTTCATTGAATTATTTCCCCCAGAAAGCAAAGATCAAATATATCTCAGGGATTCTTATTACTCAAATGAAAAATTCAAAATCAAAGAAAATGCTTTAGAGTATAAAAAATCCATACTAAAGAAAGAAGAGAGTAATCCATAACTTGTGCTTGAAAAATTTAAACTGAAAGATCAAAACCAAGTAGGTATTATGTTTGATATTCATAAATTTGGCTTCAACACCCAGGAAAAGGTGGACGAAGTTTCCGGCGACGGAAACCATAACACGGCACTCTTCTGGGAATATGATACCAGGCTTGGGAGAAGATGGAACAGAGACCCGAAACCCAACCCTTCGATAAGCGATTATGTTTGCTTTGGAAATAATCCGATATTGAATAGTGATTTATTGGGAGACACGGTTAAGCCTCAGGGAAAAGGAGCTCAACAATTATATGATGATTATAAAACAACACTAAAAGGCAAATTAATAGAATATAATGTGAAATTAACATCTGTTACACCAGGAATGCAGTCTGATGGCGAAAAGGCAAAACTGGAGGAAGAGTATTCGGAATTTATTGATGCCAATAAAGAGTTGGAAGAAGTTGAAAGTTCAGAACAGATTTTTGAAATTGAGCAAAAAAATGATGCTACAGTATTTGGAACCGCTGAAACACGATACAATGCTTCTAATGACCATATAATTGCCAGTGTTAAGAAAAATGCAGATGTTGGTAATCTTGCTAATGAGATGAAACATTTTAATCAATACATTAAGGGAGATATTAGCTTCCATAAATCTACAGGAAAAGCAGGGATTTTATTTGACGTAACAGATGAAGTAGCTGCTACAAGAAGAGAGAATGCATTCGTTGGAATAAAAAAGACAGATGACGATATTGAAAAACAAGTGTTAAAAGAAAGTTATAATTTTATAAGCCCTGGTAGAAATTTAAATTATAAATCAAGGCGGTCGGAATTTGGTAATTATAATAATACAACTAATTGGAACCCAATGTATCAACATTTTGCAGGTAGCGATGAAATTTATTTTCCTCAAAAATAATTGAAAAACAGCTAAAACACTGATGAGATATGATAAAAATATTAAAGAAATCAATATTATTTTTTGCTATTATTACACTTATTATTAGCAAAACCAGTTGTACAAAAGAGTACTTCGTCTATAATAGACATTTGCCATATGGATATTTAGAATTGTTGTATTTAGATTTAAAAAGCAATAACTACATTTGGAGATTAGACGAAGATAGTAGCACTTGGATGCGCATATCTTATGGTAAATTTACTTTGAAAAATGATACAATATCATTTCAAACAGATGACTTGAAAAGGCTCAAATTAGACGCTTTAAACTTAAATCAATCAAAAAGTCAAACGATGGATTCAAGTTATTTTGTATTTTGCAATCAAAATAAAGACTCTAGTTCTTCCTTTCAAATAGTTTTAAAAAAGAGAGAAAAGATAATTGACACAATGAAAGTTAACAATAAGTGGGTAAAAATAAAAAAACAAGAATATGATAGTTTGTCCATTATTTTCCCGTTTATGCAGAGCAAGTTCTCAAAGTGTAATTATAACAGTGATACGGTACAAGTAATGAATAATTATGATTACTTACTCTACAAAAAATATTTTAAAATATTTCATGATGAAAAATGGATATTTAAAAGAGGGCGGTTGTCCACATGTGATTCAAATGATCTTGACAGTAAGATCTTTCGATACAGGCATGGAATAAAACTTGAATATACGAAGGTTGGAGGAAGTAAAAAGATGAAAATTAAAACGGAACTAATTAAATTAAGAGATTCTCTTGCTTTTCCATATAACTCTGAGCTTGATTTGTGGTAGTCGATAGTATGCAAATGTGCCATAGCGTGCTTATGTAAATAAAGTATGTATATGAACAAAACAAAAGGCTTGAAAACAAAACAGGAATGAATAACCGTTTGGCAAACAAGAAGCAACTTGAGCTTAAGGATCATCTGGGCAATGTGCGGGCTGTAATTACCGACCGCAAGTTCCTCACCCTGACAGGAACCGACCCCAAGTACAAGGCCGAGCTGGTTACCGCCACCGACTACTACGCCTACGGTTCACCCATGAAAGGCCGGATCTACACTACACAAACCGGAAGTTATCGTTTTGGGTTTAACGGCAAAGAAAACGATAATGAGGTGAAAGGCGAAGGAAACTCACTGGATTTTGGGGCTAGGATTTATGATTCGAGACTTGGAAGATGGTTGAGTGTGGACCCATTAGCCGCTAAATATCCAGACGAATCTCCATACAGTTTTGCCGGAAATTCCCCAATTGTTATAATAGATCCTAATGGTAAAGAAAAAATTGTCTTATCTGGCCAACCTGGCGGACATTTATATAAAGAACATTTTCTTGAAAATGGATTTGACAGGGCATTAAATTTAAAGAACCAACTAGTCGAGCAAGGAAGCAATGAACAAGTTACTTGGATTATATATAGAAGCAAAAATCCTAAGGACGCTAAAAAAGGTTATTCCTATACTGATAAACAAGTAGAAACGTACCTAAAAAAAGCAGAAGCAGCACATATTAAAGTTATTCAAGTTTCAAGCACTGAAGAAATAGTAAATTATGTAAATTACAAAGAAGGTGGTGACACAAGAGATAATGATTTGGTAACAAACTTTACATATGTAGGGCACGCTCATGATTATGATTTAGCACCAAATTTCGGGAGCGATAATATTGGATTGGATGTTCGAGATTTTCAACCGGGAGCTTTTAGTGACAACTCAACTGCAAATCTTGAAAATGGTTGTAATACAGCGAATTACACCAATACAATATCTCCTCCAGCAGATATAATGGCTGATAAGGTTGGTCTTGAGTCTAAAGGGTCATCAGCAACAACAAATTATGGGAAGCCAGGGGTCGATTCACCAGAAAAATTGCAAATGGGACGCATTGTAACAATACCTGGAAGTGGAGGAGTAAGCAAACAAACTCCCGAAGAAAAAAAAGAAAGAGAGGCCAAAAGACCAAATTCTGTTCCCAGCTATTAATTTAAAAGAGTGGCATATGAAAAAAATATTATTGATTTTACCTTTAATTGTTTTATTAAAGGTAAATGCACAAAATTCAGCTATTTATAAAGACTCAACTTATAGCAAAACCATTTGTTGTGACTCTTTGCATAGAGAGTTATTTCCTAATTCATTAAAAGAATTAGGTTTAAAAGTAGACACCAATAAAAAATGGATTTTTTTACTTAAATATCTTGATTTCTCTAAGGGAAGATGGATCGTTTATATTACTTTTAATAAAAAAGATCTACCTGCTTTGAGAAGTCAAACCAAAACGGGTTCAATCTCTTCATGTTTGTTTTTATCTGATACTGTTATTATGAACAAAATGAAAGGTGAGTGGAAAATTAAAAACATGTACGAGGGAGATATATGTACACCAGACTTGACAATATCTTTTCTCCAAGATGGTGTAGTGAAATTTTGTTCTGATATGATTATTACGGATAAATATGAAGGATTTCAAAATGACTTATTTGGTTGGAATCCAGTCAAAAAAAACATGATTTCAAAATATCTACGCTATTTTCAACCGTTGGGTAATTGACAGTGTATTCTATAGCATTTGAAAATCGCAAAAATATGACAAGAAGTTATGCTTTAATCAAAAGCGGTTATATATTTCAGTATGGCAGAACCTATACTATACAAACCGGAAGTTATCGTTTCGGTTTCAACACACAGGAAAAAGTGGATGAAGTTTCCGGCGACGGGAACCACAATACCGCTGAGTTTTGGGAGTATGATACCCGCTTGGGGAGACGGTGGAATCTGGATCCAAAATCGCAAGTAAATATCTCTGATTATGCGGTAATGGGATGTAATCCGGTGTTTAATATGGATTGGCTGGGGGATGAAGTGGTAAATGGCTATAAAAGAGACAAAGAACATTATAAAAAACAATCCGAAAAATTTAAAGAGAAGGCAGCTAGTCATAAGTCTAAAATAGCCCAGTGGTGGTATAATATGAGAGCAAAAAGAGCAGATAAAAAACTTGAAGAGGCTAATGCCCTTTACGATGAAACACAAGCTTGGATAGATGATTATGAAAAAAACAATCCAGAGGATTTTAAAAAAGTTAATGAGGATATAAAAGAAGTAGTTGAAGTAAAAGTTGTAGGTGCAAACGAGGTCAAGGGCAATCCTCCTGCAAATAGTAGTGGTTCTGGTCCAATCCTCAGTGGCTCTTTTTCGAACTACAAATCGGGTAATAGAATGGTTTTCAAAATTAAAATACCTAGAGCCCAGACAAAAAAGGATAAAACAGAATCCGAATTAATAATGAGGAAAAGATTTGGACATGAATTTGGACATTTCTGGTTTATAATAAAAGAGAGTTTCAAAAACGCTGAATATAAAGAGGAACATTATGTTGATCCAATGAATGGAGGTCATGGATCTAACCCAAGGAAAGATAACGGAGTAATGGAAGAAAATCCTGATGGAGTTAATGCAATAGAATGGGAAAATAGAACAAAATAATGTATTCGAAAATTTGTCTAGTATTTTTCTGTAGAAACCAAATAATGAAATGAATTAACCTATTGAATTTTGTATCACAACATATTGGCAAGCTACCTTTCAGTTATACTTGCCATTTGTTATGAAAATTATGAGAAAAGATATAAGTGAAAAAAATGAGACAACTGTCAAAGTTTGAATATAAAAAAAGTCTAATATGTACAAGCAGAGTCATTATCATTATCATAAAACGATCAATAATATGAAAAATAGAATAATTGTTGTTCTAGTATTTGTATCCTCATTGCAAATATCATACAGCCAAGTTGATACAATTAAAATTATTAAAAAAGCATACAATATTTGTATTCAGGAGTATTTTAATGATAATAATATTACTGTTCCATCAGGAGAAGACTGGAAAAGAGTTACAGATACCATGTATTGTTCCTTTAAATTTTTAAAACAGAAAGGTTTTGAGAATACTTGTTTTTTTTATATAGATATGGAAGCTGCTAAAATCCTAAGAATATTCAATGAAAAAGGAGTTAGTGATGCTAAATATAATTTTTTTTCCAATGTGTTATATGATAAAATGTATTTTGCATGTCTCAATAATGGTCAGCTTTTTAAACTAAGTGGTTTTTTTGGAAATCAATGTATAGAGTTTTTTGAAAATGTTTTTTTACTCGAAGACTATCATTTTTTGATTCAAAAAGATAAGTATTATAAAAGACGAGTCATAAGAAAATATCTTCCTTTTTACAAAAGCCTTAAAAAAAAGTACTATGTTGAAGAATTGGACATTGTTGGCATGATTAAATACTTTAAATCTACGTGGACAAATAAGAATTTCAATAGTTTTAAAAGGCCAGAATACCCTTATTTAACATGGTAGTGTGGGGGTAGTGTACCATAGTATTCTTTTTTATAAATTGGGTAAAATAAGGAAAAAGTAATGCGCACCTTTAACAGTATCGATTCCGTATATTTTGTATATTCGCTGAGTAATAAAACCAGGGCAGTGTACATAGTGTGCCAAAGTGGACTTTTTATGTTTTACGCTTTTAATGGTAGTGTACTTTTGATTATTAAAAATAGTTGAGATATTGAGAATATGGATGTTGGAAAACCTATTTTAATTATGAAAAAAATCATATTGATTCCATTGTTATTGCATTGTATATTGGGGTTGTCTCAAAATAATAGGCCAAGTATTTCCAATCTCTTTATTCAGGGGGTTGTTGACACCTCTTTTTCTAACATAGAATCAATTAGTAATGCAATAAATAAGAAAATAAATGAGAAAAACATTCATTCTATTACTATTTTAGATGATTATAAAGATACGGATATTAATTCATTAGTTTGTTATGTAAACAATAAAACCAGTATTGATATTTGTAATCTTTCTATATGCCTTTCAAATAAGGACACATTTAATTATTTTGGAGAAAAACATTCATCTCTGGAGCTACAAAATGTCATTCGAGAAAATATGACTAAGCAAATTTCAAGATTTGACATGGATAGTGCAAAAAGTTATTCTAGTGACTTTTTAGTATTACAAATTTTTATTAGAGCGGGGCATCATTACCTTCCAAGTTCAAAAGAATGGTTGCTTTTGTTTCGAACGACTCGCATTTATATAGATTTAATTAATGAATTGCGAAATACAATTTCTAATAAGAAATATGGGGATATCGTAAATCATATCAACGCAGAAGCATCACTCAATATTCGGAAAAAAGTGCCAATTAGAATAGCCATTAATTTTATTGATTCTGAATGTTCAATTATTCATGAACCAGACTCACCTAATCAAAATATTTATGATATTATAAGATAAATAAAGAGGTAGTGTGCAAAATTATGCTTACAATAAACGCCGGGGTAGTGTACCATAGTGTGCTTTTTTTTTAGTATTTCAATCGCGAAAACATGACAAGAAGTTATGCTCAAAAGTCGTTTTTCACACACACACCATTAATGCTAACGGAGCGGTCGGTCATTATTACTTTTCCACCGCTCTTACATAACTCAATCGGTGCTATATTATTTGTAGGTTTTTTCCTGTGTAAGGTTGCCCGATTCATCCCACATCTTCCAAGTGCCGGTCTTTTCGCCGTTACGGTAGTACATATCATAACGTTTGATTCCTTTTTCGTCCCAAATAATCCAGTTTCCATCTTTTACATCGTTGCGAAACGAAGCAACGGCAAGTTTTTCACCCGATTCCGACCATGTAGTCCAAGTACTGTCGCGCAAACCGTTCTTATAGAAACGTTCCTCTTTGATTTGCCCATTTTCATAAAAAATTGAAGTTTTTCCGTCTTGTTTTCCGTCCTTCAGCGAAATAGTCTGGATAAGCATGCCTGTAGCACTTGTATCGTTATAAATTCCCGAAAACGGTTTTCGTCCCTCGAAGTATAAACCATCGATGATTTCAATTTTTTGTGCTCCGGCATACAATCCTGCAGATAAAAGAATAGCCGTTAGATAGGTTGTTTTTTGCATGTTTTTAGTAAATTAAAAAAACAGCAAACGGCTTGATTGTCTGCTGTTAATATGATGAAAATGTGAATCGGATAATTAAAATTCAGGTTCAAGAACAATGTTTTTATCTACGGTTGAACCTGCGGTTGCATTTAATTTTACTTCGCTTTTTGTTTTGTACGAAATCATGCTTACATTTAATGTATGAGCACCGGAAATTAAATTCGAAATAGTATAGTTCCCATCCAAATCGGTATATACCTTAATGTTGGTTCCCGAAACCGTAACACATGCTCCGGCAACGCTCTCCCCTGTTTTAACATCTACAATTTTTCCACTAACCGTTGCTGTGTTATTCGCAGCAGGAGTATTGTTCTTGTTTCCGTTTTCTGCAATTGCAGTTCCTAAACTCATGATTAAAACTATGGTAATAATTAAATTCTTCATTTTTACTGTTTTTTTTGTTTTTTTGATATTGCAAAGTTAGTATCCCAATGTTAACTCAAAATAAAGCCAGTCTTACTATTAAGTTAGGGAATTATTAAGATGTTTTTCGATCATAATCGGATGATATTTTATTTTATATACCACAATATCAATTGGTTATATTTTTATCATTCAAAATTTATCCGCAATATCCACAATAATCGGTTAACCTAAAGTTAAAGTCGAGGTAATGTTTACTTATTACTAAATTTATTGCTTTGCACTATGATAACAAATAAACAAAAAATGAAAAAACACAATGTTATTATACTAATATTCAGTATATTAATAATTCATGCAACTTCATTGTTCGGACAAACAGGCTCAATAAAAGGGGTGATTACCGACAAAAAGACAAAAGAAACGATTATTGGTGCTAATGTCTATCTTGAAGGAACAACGATTGGATCTACCACAAACTTAGATGGACAATATGAAATCAGGAATATAAAACCAGGCGTTTATACAATTATCGTCTCTTTTATTTCATATAAACAGCAACGCTTTCAAAAAGTAAAAGTATCGGCAAACCAGTCGTCCACCGTTAATGCGGAGTTAGAAGAGTCGGTAACCACAATTTCCGAAGTCGTAGTAAGCGGAACTCGAAAGAAAGATACTGAAGTTTCGATGATAAGTAGTATTAAAAATAGTGATGCGGTTGTCTCGGGCGTTTCTTCGCAACAAATTGCAAAAACAACAGATAAAGATGCATCCGAAGTTGTCCGGAGAATTCCGGGCGTAACTATTATCGATGATCGTTTTATTGTGGTTCGAGGATTAAACGAGCGATATAACACGGTTTCTCTCAATGGGGCTACTACACCAAGCTCGGAATCGGATGTTAAAGCATTTTCCTTCGACGTAATTCCAAGCAGTGCAATCGATCGAATCATGGTCTTTAAAACACCTTCGCCCGAATTGCCTGCCGATTTTGCCGGTGCAAACATCCAGATTGTATCTAAAAATATCCCTGATAAAAATACTTTTTCCATCTCCTACAACACCGGGTTTAAAACCTCAACTACGGCAAAAACATTTCAAACCTATGATGGCGGAACAACCGATTATTTGGGTTACGACGACGGAACAAGGGCAATCCCGTCAATAATACCGTCAACGCAAGACTTTCAACAAATCATCAACAATCCGACGGCAGAAAATAAACAACTCCGTACCGCTTTTGGGCAAGCGTTTAACAAAACATGGGAAAGTTATGCAACCAAAGCCCCTATCGACCAAAGTGCTTCCGTTTTCTTTGCGCGAACGTTTAAAGTAAAAAAAATCGGAATATCAAACCTTTCCACCCTTTCGTACAGCAACAGTTACAACTATTCCGAAAATGCCTTGGCTTCTTACATAAACTACGACACCATTAACGACAAAAGTGTCTCTTCTTACCAGTTTAACGATAAAGTTTACAGCCAAACCGTAGCAATCAACGGGATGATGAACTGGGCTTTTGCAATTAATAACAACCACACGATCGAATTCAAAAACTTGTTTAATCAACAAGGCATATCAAAAACCACCATAAGAGACGGTATTGAATACAATCGGGGCGTTTACGTAAAATCTACCGAACTCGGATACAACGAGCAAACCTTATACAGCGGACAACTCAACGGATTGCATAAGCTTTTTAAAGAGCAGACAACCGTAAACTGGACATTAGGATATTCATCGGCCCTCCGAAAACAACCCGATGTTCGCCGGTTAACCGAAACGCTGGGCTTCGATCAGGATGTGGAAAGCCCGTATTACAATCAATATTCGCTGTATTTTCCAAATCGAGCCGATCCCGAGTTGGCAGGCAGGTTGTTTACCGACATGAACGAAACACTTAAGTCGTTTGCTGTTGATTTGCTGCAAAAAATAAACTGCCTGCAATCACTACAGCCCAGCATTAAAATAGGAGCCAATTTCGAAAACAAAGACCGCGCATTTAATTCCCGCCTTTTTGGATTTGTGCGTAACAGTGGCACTCCTTGGGATTTAGGGTACAAACCGATAGAAGTGGTTTTTTCGGACACCAACATTAATACAAAAAAAGGAATACGAATAGATGAAGCCACCAATCCTTCCGATTCTTATACGGCGAAAACCCAACTGGAAGCAGGATATCTGATGGCAAAATTTATTGCATTTAAAAAAATCACCGTTTCGGGCGGTATTCGGATAGAAAACTATGCGCTAACCCTCACTTCAATGAATGCTAACTACTCCGAATACAAACAAAATTACGATACGCTGGATATATTTCCTTCGGTAAATATCAGCTACCAGTTTAATCCGAAGAATCTTGTGCGCATTGCTTATGGAAAAACCATTAATAGACCCGAATTCCGTGAAATTGCACCCTATATCTTCTATAATTTTGAAGAAAAAGCTGGAATTTATGGAAATCCTGAATTAAAATCGGCCTATATTCAAAATGTAGATCTCCGATATGAGGCATATCCGTCTGCTAACGAAATGATTAACATCGGTGTTTTTTATAAGAAGTTTTTTAACCCGATAGAAGCGGTGGCGATAAATGCAGGAAGTGGAAAAAATATTACGTTTAAAAATGCCGAAAGTGCCGAAAGTTTTGGTGCCGAATTCGATGCTCGCAAATCATTAAAATTCATAGCTCTTACAAGTCGTTTCTTTTCTTGGATCAGAGATATGAGTGTGGTGTTCAATGCCTCTTTAATTAAAAGTAGTGTAACTGTAATCGATCCGTTGGAACGCGACAAAAACCGCCCAATGCAAGGACAGTCGCCATATATTATCAATACCGGCCTTTTCTATCAAAATGATGCCGCTCAATTTTCGGCTACCTTGCTCTACAATGTTATAGGACGGCGCATTGCATTTGTGGGAACGGTTAACGATCCTCATATCTACGAAATGCCCCGCAATCTGCTGGATTTATCGATTGCCAAAAAATTCGGGAATCACTTCTCTATAAAGTTTGGAGTGAAAAACCTGTTAAACCAACGGATTGTCTATCAACAAGAAGAAGATGTTTATTTGAACAGCTCGCCGACCACATTGTCGAAAAGAATTCAGGAAACCAAAAGTTCCATTCCGGGAAGTCAATTTAACTTGGGAATCACTTATGTGTTTTAATACATTACTTCGGTAAATTTTTCATTTCATGTATTTGAGAAATTGTAATCGATTGATTATCAGTGAGATTTCCTTCAGAGAGCTCACTACGTTCGGTTCCTCGCCATGGCTCGGAATGACAAAGCACTGATAATTAATGTATTACAAAATATCACCGAAGTATTGTTAATACAAAATTCGACAAGTTGATAAAAAAGCCTTTAGTGAATTCTAAAGGCTTTTTCGGATAAGAGATTGCTCATCATAACCTCAATTTAACATGGGTTTACCATCCTTTAAACAAACATAACATTTGTTTAATCGATACTTTATGTTACCATTGTAGTTTTGTTCCAGATTAAAAACGGAATAAAAACCTAAAACAAAAACATAACAAAATGAAAAAAAGATCCTTTTTAACCATGGTACTACTTGGGATTATCATGAGCATAAACGCCCAAATTACGAATCCTTTTTTTGATCATGTAAATTACATTGGTGCATTCGACGGAACTAGTAATTGGACTTTGGGGTGGACAAATTTTGATCCCGATACCGTTAACTATCCAACAGCAACGGCAACTCTTACCGACAGCATTTATACCAATACTACGTTAAATGCCTCCACGGTTTACAAACTAATGGGCTTTGTATATGTAACCCAAAATGCAACACTTACAATACCTGCCGGAACAATTATTCGCGGAGGAGATGCTACCGCATCACTTATTGTAGAAAAAGGCTCAAAGATTATTGCTCAAGGAACGGCTGCAAATCCTATCGTTTTCACCTCAAATAATCCTGCCGGTTCACGTGCCGGTGGCGACTGGGGCGGTGTGGTCTTATGTGGAAAAGCAATTAACAATCTAGCCGGAGGCACCGGAACGGCAGAAGGTGGAATTCGCTCCACGTATGGTGGCGACAACAATGCCGACAGTTCTGGTGTGATGAGCTACGTTCGTATCGAATACGCCGGCTACGCACTTCAACCCAACAAAGAAATCAACGGGCTCACTTTTTATAGTGTGGGCAACAAAACAAAAATTGACCATATTCAGATTTCTATGGCTAACGACGACTCTTACGAATGGTTTGGCGGTGCTGTTAATGCTAAATATTTAATTGCTTTCCGCGGACTCGACGATGATTTTGATACCGACAACGGATATAGTGGAAACGTTCAGTTTGGAGTAGTTCTCAGAGATCCGAATGTTGCAGATATTTCGCAATCAAACAGTTTTGAATCGGATAATGATGCAAGCGGGAGCACAAATTCGCCAAAAACTTCGGCCACTTTCAGCAACATCAGCGTGTTCGGTCCACTGGTAAATGTTTCGGATGTCGTAAATACCAATTACAGAAGAGCAATGCATATCCGCAGAAATTCAGCATTAAGTATTTACAATTCATTTTTTGCCGGTTACCCTTACGGTTTGTGTATCGATGGTGCACTTTCGGAAGCCAACGCACAAGCCAACGAACTTAAGATCGAATATTCGATTATTGCCGGTGCCAAAAGCGACAAATTCTTCAGCATAGGAACCACCGGAAGCACTGCCGCCGATTCGTTAGCCCGCTTGGCTGCAGTTCGTAATTACTTTTTTGCAACATCGCGCCACAACGACACGTTGGCTACCAACAATTTATTACAGATTTCGGATCCTTTCAACCTTACAGCTCCTAATTTTCAACCGCAAGCCGGCTCGCAGGTAATTAACCGCTCAATCTGGTATGTGCCTCAATCCATCAACGAAAACAAAACCGTTTCAACTCAAAACATCTACCCGAACCCATTTTCCAACAACATTACCATAGAATTGAACGTAGAAAAAGCAGGGTTACTAACCATTGACATTTATGATATTACAGGAAGAGTTGTCGATCAGCTGTTTTCTCAGGAAGTAGCTGCCGGTAAAATTTCGGTAAATCATACATTCTCCGGAGTTAAATCGGGTATTTACTTCTTAAGAATAAGCCAAAACAATAACTCTACTACTTCAAAGATAATAGCTCAATAATCCAAATTTGTTTTGTGAAAAGAGCTCCAGAGACGGAGCTCTTTTTTTTATCGGTTTTATGTCTTAAGTAATTCTAAAAATATCGTAACTTTGCACTCAATTTTTACGATTAAAACAGATTATCATGTTACGAACTCACACTTGCGGAGAACTTACGCTCAACAATTTAAATCAAACGGTTATTCTCAGCGGATGGGTACAACGTTCGCGTGATCTTGGAGGAATGACTTTTATCGACTTACGCGACCGATATGGAATTACGCAATTGGTTTTTAATTTCGAAACCAATGCCGAAATTGGCGAACAAGCAAGAAAACTTGGCCGCGAATGGGTAATCCAAGTTGAAGGTATTGTTGCCGAACGTTACAGCAAAAATGCGAATATGCCTACCGGTGATATCGAAATTATTGTCAGCAAAATTACCGTATTGAATGAAGCCAAATTGCCGCCATTTACCATTGAAGATAATACGGATGGAGGGGATGAGCTTAGAATGAAGTACCGCTATCTCGATTTGCGACGCAATATTAACAAAAACAACCTGATGCTTCGTCACCGGATTGGAATAGAAGTGCGCAACTACATGAATAATATCGGCTTTTTGGAAATAGAAACGCCCTTTTTGATTAAATCCACTCCCGAAGGCGCACGCGACTTTATTGTGCCCTCACGAATGAATCCGGGGCAGTTTTATGCGCTTCCACAATCCCCTCAACAATATAAGCAACTGCTTATGGTTTCGGGCTTCGACCGTTATTTCCAGATTGTACGTTGCTTCCGCGATGAGGACCTTCGTGCGGATCGTCAGCCTGAATTCACTCAAATCGACTGTGAAATGTCGTTTGTGGAACAAGAAGATATTTTAAACACGTTCGAAGGATTGGTTAGAAATCTTTTTAAATCGGTTAAAGGGCTTGAATTTGGGAATTTTCCACGCATAAGCTATGCCGATGCCATGAAATATTATGGTTCCGATAAACCGGATATCCGGTTTGAGATGAAGTTTGTAGAACTCAATGATGTTGCCAAAGGAAAAGATTTTAAAGTTTTTGATGATGCCGAATTGATTATCGGAATTAATGCTAAAGAATGCGCTTCTTATACCCGCAAACAAATCGACGAGCTTACCGATTTTGTAAAACGGCCTCAGGTTGGTGCAAATGGGTTGATATATATTCGCTACAATGAAGATGGAACTCTTAAATCGTCGGTAGATAAATTCTTTACCGAAACCGATTTGGCTAAGATTGCCGAAAAGATGAATGCCAATCCCGGCGACTTAATGTTGATTATTGCGGGAAAAGAAGAAAAGGCTCAAAAAGCACTTTGCGAACTTCGTCTCGAAATGGGTTCCCGCTTGGGGCTTCGCAATCCTGGGACTTTTGCTCCGCTTTGGGTGATTGATTTCCCATTACTCGAATGGGACGAAGAAACCGATCGATTTTATGCTAAACATCACCCGTTTACGGCTCCAAAGCCTGAGGACATTCCAATGCTAGAAACGAACCTTAAAGCCGTAAGAGCAAATGCCTACGATATTGTAATCAATGGCGTTGAAGTCGGTGGAGGCTCTATTCGTATTCACGATAAAGCATTGCAAAACAAAATGTTTTCCATACTAGGTTTTACTCCCGAAGGAGCTCAATCGCAATTTGGTTTTCTGATGAATGCCTTTGAGTATGGCGCTCCACCCCATGGCGGGCTTGCATTTGGGTTCGACCGTTTGTGCGCCGTCTTCTCCGGAGTGGATTCTATTCGCGACTTTATCGCATTCCCGAAAAACAACTCGGGTCGCGACCTCATGAGCGATGCCCCGGCGGAAGTAAGCGATGAACAACTTCAGGAGCTCTATATCAGAACTGCTGATTTGCCTTTAAAAAATTAATAGAGTCGAATGTTTCAACTTAAAAAGCATCATTTTTTAAAAGTGATGCTTTTTTGTTTGAAATCGACAGATTTTATTTATTAAAAATCTATGGGGATGTTTTTAATTTAATAGCATTAAGTATCCCGATCTCAAGATTTATAATCGCCATATAATCATTTAAACAAGTCCTTTTCATCCTCCTCATTTTTAATAAAAACAGAGTCTGCTCGATGTTGTCTTTCGAAAGGACTAAAATTACGCCTGAAAAAATCAGCCCTCCCATCAAGAGAAGCAATAGCATTAGATTATGTGTGACTAAAGCACAAACCATAAAAAGCAACAGTATCCATAAAGGATATAAAACCATAATGGCAACAACCTTAATCGAAGCTTCCCAATGTTTGTCCTTGAAATTTTTCATCAATTGCCGATAGCTCCATAAAGGAGGAAAGAAAACAAGCTTTCCCGGAAAAATAACAGGAAGCAATAGCAACGAAAAAAGAGATAAAAGAATGGATGATTTTATGGAAGCTTTACCCATCATGCTTCGTTTAATCTTGTGTTTTTTAAATAGCTCCCGATAATCGACTATCTGTTCCAAGCAGGGGGAAATCTCCGTTTCCGATTTACTATCGATGATTTTTACAATCTCCCGATGTTTGTTAAAATAGTTTCGGGATGTACATTCTGTATGTTGCAATACAAGTTTTGCTATATCATTAACTTCCTCATAATTTGTAATTTCTTCAAAGTGCACCATTTGATTTTTTAGCCCGCTTTCAATCTTAACCATCAAATCATTTTCAGCTTTTGCCTTATGATTGTCGAACAGCATGAGGCTATGCAGTGAAGATATTGGAGTTCCAATCTGAATGCTCAACCAAGACCGGCTATGTTTATGGCTTCCATAATTTATCCCTACAGGAATGACGTGCACATCGGCACCATTTTTCAGAACAGCATCCACGGCAATGCGGGCAATTCCTTTTTTAAGCGGGCGCAAATGGCGCTGATAATTGTGCGATCCCTCAGGAAAAATCAAAATATGTTTATTCTGCCGCAATAAATCAATGCAATGGTTTATCACTTCTTCGTTTTGCGATACTGCACTATAGCCGTCTCTGATTCTGTAAATCGGAATTAAGTTAAGTGATTTTAGAAAACGAGCAAACTTCTTTCTTTTAAAAACATCGGCACGAGTCATAAAATGCACGGGTTCTTTTACAGAAACAGCTACTACCAGGGCATCGAGCAAAGAATTCTGGTGATTAAGGGCAAATATCACGGGCATTCTTTTGGCAATTTGCTCATTACCAACAACCTGAATATTTTTAAAGAAAATACGAGTCGCGATCTTAACCCACCAATAAAAAAAACGATATCTCATGGTTTAAACATTTTGACATTCAACTTTTTTTCTTTGGTGCGACCACCAAAAAGCCAATGCAAGACCCGAAACCATGTGCCAAACACCCCACCATGCTGCAATGAATGCCATACCTCCAATGCCGTCAAACAATTTCGGATTAAATATTAACGCAAGCGCCAATCCTGAATTTTGAATTCCTGTTTCAATGGAAACGGTATAAACGTCAAGTGTTGATAATTTTGCAATTTTACCGGTAGAGAAACCCGTAAAGTATGCCAAAGAATTATGAACAAGCACTAGAATAAAAATAAGATAAAAATCTCCGGTAATATATTGACTGTTTGCATAAAATGCAGCAAGAATAAATCCTATAAATACAAGTAGTGATATGGTTTTAACCGGTTTAATAATTCGCTTTGTAAACAAAGGAAATTTGTAGCTAACAAACATTCCGCAAATCATTGGGATGCCGAGAAGAATAAACACGGTTTTAAACATTTGAACAATATCCAGCTCTATCGGCTTAATAATAGATGCAGCTTCATAATACAAACTGCCCCATAGCGAAAAATTAAGCGGGGTAAGAATAATCGCAACTACCGTCCCAATAGCTGTTAAACTAACAGACAAAGCAACATTGGCTTTGGATACTGCCGAAATATAATTTGATATGTTACCTCCGGGACAACATGCAACTAAAATCATCCCCAACCCAACACTTGGCGGAGGAGACAATAATAACACAAGCCCGAATGTCACCATCGGCAAAAACAAAAACTGAGACAGCAGACCCCAAATTAAAGATTTTGGATTTGTAAAGAGATCAACAAACTGTTGCAACTTTATTTCGAGTGCCACTCCAAACATAATAAAGCCCAAGGTTATGTTAAGAAACACCATGCCTTCGGGAGAGAAATTTAAGCGAACAGTATCGAGTACAGCTAATGAATCGAACATTGTAGTTTTAGTTTAAAGTTTCGGCAACAAAGATAATTGTTTTCGTCATAACAAAATCGTCCGTTTAAATAAGGTTAAGGAATAAAAAAATCACTTGCCAACAATTATCAGCAAATGATTTTTTTTGTATTTGGCTTAAACTAATTCTTAACGAGAGATATCATAAACTTCATCGTGAGGATGAATACAAAGCACGGGAACCTTCGATTGATTAATCATTTCCCGAGCACCGGCACCCAGCCATGAGCTAAAATCTTCCTGTTCACTCATAATCACAATAAGATTTGCATCTGTTTCTTGAGTAAAACGAATCGTTGTAGAAACAATATTGAATGATTCACGTATTGTTGTACTATATCTGACATTCGCCTCACGAATATACTTTTCTGCTGCATTTACGTTTGCATTAACCTGCTTTTGTATCTCAAGGTGACTCGAAGTATATAACCCAAGAATCTGTATTTTAGCTGTAAAAAGTTTTGCGATTCTAATAGCAAACGATAATTTATGTAATGTGCTGTGTGTTGCATCAATAACTAAAACCATATCTGTTAATGCTTTCGAAATGTTTACATAATGTTGAATAGTAAGCACCGGACATTTTGCATGCATTACCGTACGATATGCATTATTCCCAATATATGATTCCTGATATCCGGAGATACCATGAGAGCCCACAACAATCATCATTGCACCGGATTCCTCTGCTTCTTTTGCCAACTCCGATGCCGGACGGCCTTGTCTTATTTTAGGAATAATGGCATGTTCCGACGGCATTAAATTCTTGCAATCCGAAACAATCTCAGCTAAACGATCTTCAGCAATTTTACGGTAATCCGAAATGTTTTCTGCCATTAGACCAAGAGTTGTTCCTGGAGTTTCTACCCAAACCAAAGTAATATCACATTTCGCCTTGTAAGCAATAGACGTTGCATGTTTTAATGCATTAATTGAATTCTCGGAAAAATCGGTTCCTACTACAATGTTATTTTTCATCCGCTGATAATTTTATGTGGTTATTTATTGACTTTATGATCGCTTTTGACTTGTTTCCCGTAAAAATACAAAAAAAAATTAATTTCCGCTTTTTTAGTAAAATATTTTTGTTCAAAAAGCCGTATTCTTTATGAAAATACAACAAATGAAAACATGAAAAGTTTTACTCATTACTAATAAACCATATAAATGAAAGGTTGCGAAGCGGATATATATACTTGATAAATAATTATTGAAAAAATACAAATTGTTGCAACTTTTAAAGTCCAATGCATTTTGGTAAAAACAGCAATTGCCCTTTCGGTCCATGGTTTCGGAAAATAATGTAAAACAATAGCCAGCAACAAAACCAACGCCGGATAAAAATATAACGAAACCCATTGAAACAACAGTGATGCATCGAATTTAGTAAAAATCAATTGATATACTGTTTGAGCTTTTGTAAGGTCTGAAGATTTAAACAAAACCACGCTCAAAGACAAAAATATTACAGTAAAAATTATACTGATCGGATTGTATATCTTTTTTGAGATTTTTGAGGATATCTTTTTTCTTCCTTTTTGGGTGGCAGTGTCCCATGCTATTGCAATTCCATGCGAAACACCCCACAAAATGTACGTCCAAGCGGCTCCGTGCCAAAGTCCCGAGACAAAAAAAGTGATAAGTACAGCAATTACAGCTCCGAAAGTATGCCATTTTCGAAGAGAAAACGAAAGCGGAGTGTATAGATATTCATTAAACCATGTGGAAAGTGTAATATGCCAGCGTCGCCAGAATTCGGTAATGTTCTTGGCCAAAAACGGCTGATTAAAATTAGGCTCAATAGCAAATCCCATCAACAAAGAAATTCCTAAAACCATATTCGTGTAACCGGCAAAGTCGTAATAAATTTGGAACATAGCTCCTATCGATGCCATAAATGCCTCAAAACCGGAAAAATATACTGGAGCATCAAACACCCGATCTACAAAATTTACGGCTAAAAAATCTGCAATCACAACCTTAAAAAAGAGTCCGCTAAGAATTAGAAATAACCCCCGGCCTATTTTCCGTGCATCAATTTCAACGGGTTGTCCGAATTGCGGGAGCAGGTTCCGAGCTTTGGCAATGGGACCGGCCAGTATATTTGGAAAAAACGATACATACAAAAGGTAGTTGATGTAATTTTTTTCCGGCTCTTCAATCATTTCACGATGAATATCGAAGATATAAGTCAGTGTTTTAAAGACAAAAAAGGAAATTCCGATGGGTTGAATAATATGCAGATTAACAGCGGATTGTTGGGTAATACCCATCCAACTATCAAAGAAGAATTGTGTATATTTAAAGAACAACAAAAATCCCAGATTCAACGTCAACGAGAGCGCCAATAAAAAATTCCGTTTTCTGTTCTTTGAACTTCCGGCAATAGCTTTTCCGATAAAAAAATCGCTGGAACCCATGGCGATGAGCAATAACACAAAGCTACCTGCTATTTTGTAATAAAAGAACAAACTGAACAACAACAACCAAAGATTTCGAACAGGAACCTTCCGAACGGTTAACGAATAAATTGAGTAAAAAACAAAAAACAAAACAAAAAACAAAACCGAGTTGAATTGCAGCGAATTTTCAGCCTGATAGGCAAATATTTGAGTAAGTATCTCCATATTAGTCTTTAATTTTTAATTGCACACCCAATTTAAGCACATCGCTCTTCATTCTGTTCAATTGCTTGATTTTTTTTACCGTTGTGTGATATTTCTTAGCAATTGAAAAAAGTGATTCTCCTGATTTGACCTTATGATAAACGGGATGTGTCGTATTCTTTTTGGGTACCGCTTGTTTTACTTGATTCCGATCGTATGAAATTGGAGGGGTAATCCTAAGTTTTTGCCCAGCAAACAACTTGTTATTTTTTAATTGGTTCCATGTTTTAATTTCATTATTTGTTAAATCATATTTTCCGGCAATTGCACTAATGGTTTCTCCTTTTTTTACAACATGATATTGCGACTTGACGGCATTTGATGTTTGCGAGACAATTGGACTGGGTTTAGATACAGGAATAGTTGCAATTACAGAATCGGGAAGATTTTCCTCTAACTCTGAAGTATCGGCCAAATATTGATTTACCGTAAGCTGTTCCGGGTTTTTTTCGATATACTCCCGATACGAAGTAAGAATGGCATTACTTATCAACTCGGCTTTTAAAGCATATCCTTTATATGTAAGATGCACCCGATCGGGTTGGGCCAATCCCGCTTTTCTCCATTGTGCCAGTGCAAAGGGACCTCCGCTCACTTGATAATAATCGTAAAATGCACATTGGTATTTTTGTGCCATTTTTCGGGTAAATTCGGAGAAATTCCGACACCAGGGAACATTCTTTTTTCGCTTCCATAAATCATGGGAGTTGGTAAGCAGTATGGAAGACGACGGAACCGCTCTACGAATTATCTCAATGATTTGCGATAAGTTCATTTCGAGTTCAATTTCGTTATATTTAAACGGATAAAAATCGTTTGCCCCAACATCAATAACGACTAAATCGGGCTTATAAGCCATAAGCTGAGTTTCGAAAAGCTTCTGTTTCAATATGCTCACATATCCGGCACCATTAATCCCAACACTACTATATAGAATTCCGTTGTCATCGGCGCTTTCAATAACCAATCCGTAACATTCGAAAAACCGCTGAATGGTATCGGTCCGATAAAATGAAACGGCTAATGTATCACTGGCTCGGGGTAATACCAGATCGATGTAGCCCATGTTCGGCCGGCTGAAAACCGGAATTTTAATCGGAATGGTATCGTAACCCAACCGCAATGCTATTCCAAAACTGGCCGTGTCTGTCTTACAATAAATTCTAAGTCTGGTAAATTCGGGGCGAATGCTCTGGCAGGTTTTTCGGAAAATCAACGCAAACGAGGCATTGGTATCCGCAGTATGAATCGAGGCCCCGGATACTCCCATATTAAAACTCGGTTCCCGACAAATATTGCGGCAATATTCCCATTTACCGCTACTTTGAGTAATGTAATCATAGGCCGAATGAGTGCCTGCCGACTTATACGGGAATACAAACCCGCGCCCGCCATAACCGAAAATCGATTGCAGCGTATTCCGCAATGTGCCGGTGTAATAGTCTGCTTGAACATGGGAATCTCCAATGTGCAAAACTCTCACCTTGCTATTTTCCGCATCACTCAGTTTGCTAAAAAAATGGCTGATTGCGTCACATTGATACCATTCAATAAAGTTTCGGGCATATTTAATAAATGGAAATTTTCCGGAATAGTTTATTTCCGGAATAAACAATGCCGTATCTTTCTCTCCAAATGCATCTATAGAATCGGAAGGCTCTACAATTTGAGCTCTTAACGGAATAATGGCTATTATCCATATCGCAAAAAACAAAACCGAACTCTTCCAACTTTTCACTGATTAATTATGAATTAAGGTGATATTTTTTCTTGAACAAGTCATAATTATTCAATAGAACCTTAAATATCTCGTCTGCAACAATCTCTTGCCCTTGAGGCGAAAAATGTCCATCCTTGGAAGCCAATCCTTTTTTCGACCAAGAGAGAATCGCATCTTTTCCCCCCATGTATTCATAAAGATCGAAATAAGCACAGCCGGCATCCAATGCTGATTTTTTTAGCACATCCCTGATTTGTGGGATCATAGGATAGGAAGTGTATTCTCCGTCGATACGAGTCGCCATATCGCCAACACCTATCACCAGAATACTGATATTCCGGTTGGCTTCCTTGAATTTTTTAAACAGTTTTGCAAACTCCTGAGCAATATAATTCAGCGTTTTACCATCTTTTACATACGGAATAGTGTTTGCCCCAAATTGCAAAAGAAGCAAGCGGGTATTTGATTGCTCAATTTCTTTGGACAACAAAAGGTTGTTAATTTTCATCAGCCCATTTCCGGAGTGCCCGCGAATGCCATAATTATCCACTTGTACTCCTTTGTCGCCATCGATAGTAATTCCGTAAAAAACAGGAGATTTTCCCTTAAACGTAAAACACAATTGCCTTTCGTTGGAAGAAAGTGGAATTTCCTGTTCATTATAATCCTCATTGGACTGAAGAACAGCCTTTCCTAAAACCTCTTTTTTACCTCTTTTACAAACAATTACTTTACAAGGAGATTCCGCGTTTCCGTATTGGATCGCCAAACGAGAATAGGGGCTTCGAAGTGTAATGTTAATCATTGTAGAAGTTTCGATATTTTCAGTTTTTTCCGGATCATTCTCTGTTATACTCTTATCATCCTCATCAATAGGTTCTTCTGAAATTTCATCTTTTCCATGCTTCAAATAAATAAACGACATTCCGGAAAGACCAAAATTTCCTTTTTTCAACTTGTCATGAAACACCGTGAATCTTTTCCAATTTTTACTCGACGTACGAGTATAAGAAACACATTCAGCGACATCTTCAAAGGGAATAAATCCAACGCCTTCTCCTCCAAACTCATGAATAAATTTTGCCCTTAAATTTGATGAAATCCGGTCTCCTTCTATTTGAGAATCGCCATAATGGGCGATACGAACCACTTTTTTGGGGGCATCCAGCTTTAATGCGGAGAAAAAATTATCCAGAGGGCCTACTCCTCCATTGCTGCTGGGCAAAGATAAAAATGGCATTTCTTGCTCCTTTTTTGAAGCTTCTACCTTTACCGTCGCGGTGTCGGTCAAACTCTGAGCAAGAAGTTTATCGGTTAAGCTATCCGCTTTGGAATTATGATTCGATTTTAAGCTAAGTGTCAATAATTTATCGAAGGGAATAAAATCGAAATTAACCGTCTCCCCTTTTAGAAAAGACATGGAAATTTCGGGGCGATAATATGAATACAAAGCCAGCAACAATCCGCTGAAGAATAAAATTAAAACAGTTTCAAGCTGTTTAAGTTTCATAAGTAATAAATATTTTGGTGTTTCTTCCTCTTCTACTTTTCGGAAAGCTTTACTTCGATAACCCGAACTAAATCGCCTACATTTTTTAACTTCACCAGGTCTTTGAGCTTGAATTTTACGCCAAACTCTTTTTCCACAGCCGAAATCATATTCAGGTGCGAGAGAGAATCCCAACCGTCCACGTCATTGGCCGTGGTATCTGGAGTGATATTTAATGCAGGTTCATTAAAAACAGTTCTAAAAATTTGAGTCAATTTTTCTTCTATATTATTCATATTCAATAATTTATTAAATTGATTTTTCCATGCAATAATTTCCCGACGATGGTAAAATTTTGCAAATAAATGGATTTTCCGATTTTTTGTGCAAAGTTAATTCAAAATCCGCATTTTTATATGCATTTAAAGCAGATTCGTTGACATCCGATAAAATAATTTGTGCCACATTTAAATCCGGATTTTTTTGTTTGGCAATTTCGATATGTTTTTCGATAATTTGGCTAGCGATCTTTTGTCCCCGAAATTTTTCAACGGTATAAATCGACTCCAACTGCAATGCCCCCACTATCCGTGGAATGTGAACTTCATCGAGCAACGGAGCTACTTGACGAAGATTTATCAGAGCCGATTCAGGCATAAACGTAAACAGGAGATTGGCCTTTACAATGGCCGAAGGAATATCGTCTTCTCCTTCGATCCAACCGGCTACGGCTCCTGCCTGCTCCCCATCAATTTCAGCTACCAAAAAACTGTCGATACTCAATTCGCAATACCCCTCGTTTTCGGCAATCACAGCAGACAATACTCGACGAACTTCGGATTCTTCCAAACCAAAAATAGTACTGTAGCTCAACACGTCGGTGCCGCTTTTTTCGGCACTGATGACGGCTTCTACCAAGAAGCCCAAATCTTTAGTGGTTGCTTTTCTAATGGTCATATAGTTAATTTATTAGCGATGCTTTCAATAGTTTCCGGTCAATTTTTCCATTCACATTCAGTGGAAAGGCTTCAATGCCATGAATCTGCTTCGGAATCATATATACCGGGAGTTTTTGCTTCAGCATGGCGGTTGTTTCCTGAACATTCACGTTCGGGTTGTTCACAAAAAGATGAATTTCATACATCCCTTTATCATCAGCAATGGCCACGGCTGCAACACCAAACGGATCGACCGCCGCGCGTGCCTGAAACTCGATTTCGCTCAACTCGATCCGAAATCCCTGAATTTTTATCTGAGAATCCAAACGGCCACTGTACATGAGATTGCCGGATTCGTCGGTAAAGCAGATGTCCCCCGAACGGTAATACCGCCGACCGTTGTACTCGAAAAATGCCGATTGGTTCAAACTTTCGTTTTGGATATATCCTTGGGTTACCTGAAGCCCGCCAATGCACAATTCCCCACGCTCGCCTGCCTTTGCTGCCCGAAGATGTTCATCCACGATGATGAGATCGGTGTTTGTAAGCGGAATTCCAATATTGACGATTCCATTGGCACAAACGATTTCCCGGTCGCGTGGAATTTCGTATTGGGAACAGAAAATCGTGGCTTCCGTAGGACCATATACGTTATAGACCTTGGCATTGGGGACGATTGCCGTCCATTCCTTCACCACATCGCCATAAAGCGCTTCACCGCAAAAGAGGCTGTAACGCATTTTTGGGAAATCGAGATCTTCGAAGTATGGACGTAGAAAATTAAGCACGGAAGGCACCATCAAGGCAACAGTAATCTCGTGCTCTTCAATTATTTCGTAAGCGGCCATATATTTTATTTCACCGTGAGGAATCGGAAACTGCGATGCTCCCACACACAGTGGCTGCAAAAACGACCACACCGATAAATCGAAGGTGAGATCAAACATCTGCAGAAATTTATCCTCAGGGGAAAACTGCATCTTCATATCTGCCACGCCCTCCATAAACTTAGCCACATTCATCCGCGAAATGGGCACACCCTTAGGAACACCGGTGCTTCCGGAAGTGAATAGAATGTACGCAAGTTCCTGATCGGCAACGGGAACCGCTGATAAATCCAGTAAACCATCGTGGGGTTCTGCGGTATTAATCTCGGTTAACTTTGAGGAAGAGCCCAGTCTTTGGAGCATGGAAGCCCCGGAATTGAGCAATATGCTGATCTCGGCCTGTTCGATAATGGAGGAGTTCCGCTCGCCGGGCAGTTCCGGATTAATGGGCACATACGCTTTCCCCTCGAACCACAAAGCCACCAGCGCAGAATAGGTTAAAAAGTCGTCGTTCAGTACCACGCCTATGTGTTTTCCGGTTGAATTTTGCGCTTGAAGTTGCCTGCGAATGGCACTTACCGCTTTCCCAAATTCGCGGTAGGAAGTGCGGACTTCGCCAATGCAAAAAGCATTACGATTTGGGTACAAGTTGATGGACTCAACTATTTGATTTAAAATATCTTGAAATACCATGTGCCTCTTTTGAAATAATTTGCAAAAGTAATGTTTTTATGCAAATGATGAGACGGGTTCTGGGGATTAATCTTTGTTTTTAACAAAAAAGATTTCAAATATATTTATGACTTCAAATTGGTTATACTACAACACCGTACAAATTTTAGTTTTTGATGATTTTTTTCGAAGCGATCACTGTATTATTATTGTAAATCAACACATTGTATAACCCAACTTTCAGATTGAACAGCGAAATCTGGTTGTTTGTTTCGGATAAATTTTGCTGAAAGACCAAACGCCCGAACGAATCAAAAACCTGCAACTGTGACTTCCCGTTTCCGAGATTACAGATATTCAACATATCGCTCGTCGGGTTGGGGTATAACAAGACATCCTGCTTCTCCACCCTTTCTATTCCCACATTGGAGGAGTAGCAATAGTTAAAAATAGAATTTTCATAGACCAACTGGTTGTTGCTGCTAAAGCATAAAAGATTGTATTGCGAGCCGATATACTGTGGCGATACTCCACCATAGACGAGTCCGTGATAGGATCCGATCCCTTCAATCCAGATATCCGCATTGGTATATTCGGTGGTATCCGAAAAGTAACTGAGCGTAATTTTTTTCCTGCTGATGCCGCCAACCACGATACTGCTGACTTCCGCAACGATAAACGTATCGCAGGATGAAAACCCATATACGGGAGCTGAAATGCACATACTGTCCCCAACCTGAACATTAAAGTCGAAATAAAATTTCTGATTGAACTGGCTGTCGAAGTTGTAAATTTTCTTTGTCACAGTATCTTCGTACATATAAGAGTCGAAATGATAAATTGCCGTAAATGAAGAATCGTTTGATGATACAATTTTTTTGCATAATTTTCCATTGATTGTCGTATCGATATCCACTTTAAATATTTCCGTGTAATGGGTCGGATTCGCACCATCTCGCAACACATTCCATTGATTTCCAGATTGCAGCAACGGAATATACGATTGAGAATAGCTGTTTAATGCGACAAAAATCATTAAACTGAAACAAAAAGATTGTAGAATGTTTTTTTTCATATTCGTGTAGTCTTAAATAATTGATTTACAATATTACACATAATTTATTGAGGAAATCATTAATTAACTTTTCATCGACATCATTGTGCGAATTTACGACTCCTAAAGCTATCGAAATCGCCAGTAATTGAACCAATAATCAAAAGAAATGTATTAATTTTGAAGATTAATTATACGGGATTCTAAAAACTCATTTTTAGCTTCGCTGAGCTCCTTACAGTCGGTTCAGCGTTTAACTTCAATTTTTTTCAGAATTCCTCAATAGAATATGATAAAAATGGAAAGCCAATTTATTTCAACAAAGGAAATTCAGGTTTCGTATGCGGACACCGATATGATGGGCGTAATCTATCACGCAAACTATGTAAAATGGTTCGAACTCGGGAGAATGCAGTTGGTTGAAGATGTCGGGTTCAACTATCTGGAAATGGAAAATTCGGGATTTTACGCTCCGGTGCAAAAGGTGGAAGTCACCTATAAAAAACCCGTAAAATATGGGGATAACGTATTCGTGAAAACATGGGTAGAAGAAAATTCACCGTTTAAAACCCTATATGGATATCAAATTGTAAACGGAAATGGAGAACTTTGCGCCACCGGTTTCTCAACGCACATCGTGGTCAGCAAAGATAACTTTAAGCTGGTTCAGTTTAAAAAGTTTTTTCCGGAGTGGTTCCAAAAATATGAGGAAATAAAGAAAAAATAATACAAGTGCGTAGTTGCCCTTCGACAGGCTCAGGAACCACAAACTACGCACAACTTGGGGAAAATAATACATGCGCACAGCTTGGGTGCAGACCACGTACAACATAAAAAGAGTCAACCGCGATTAAGCCGTTGACTCTTTTTATGATAAGTTATAGAGGGTTTCTAAAAATTCAATTTTTTGAGGCAGATGAAATTTTAAAACCGCAGTTTACCTATGTAAATGAGGATTTTAAAATTGATATCTAACGCTGAAAAATAAATTTTTAGAAGTTCCAGATAGATATTAGCAGTTTTTCAAGACAACAGCAGTTCCCATGCCGCCACCAATGCACAATGAAGCCAATCCGAATTGTTTTCCGGAGCGTTTCATTTCGTGTATCAAGCTCACGGTGATTCGGTTCCCAGATGCTCCGATTGGATGTCCTAACGCGATAGCACCGCCATTCAGGTTGCAAATTCCGTCGATCCATTCTCTGGTTACTCCGTGATCTTTGCATAATTGTCCGATAACACCCAGCGACTGAGCGGCAAAGGCTTCGTTGAGTTCCAAAACTTCCATTTCGGAAAGTTTCATATTTGCTTTTTTAAGTGCGTTGCCAATTGCAGGAACCGGACCCATGCCCATGATGGCAGGATCAACTCCGCCCTGACCTACAGCCACGATTTCAACCATTGGAGTCAGGCCAAATTCTTTCACGGCTTCTTCCGAAGCAACCAAGACGAAAGAGGCACCATCGTTGATTCCTGAGGCGTTACCGGCAGTCACCGTTCCGTCTTTTTTGAATGCCGGACGAAGATTTGCCAGTTTCTCGGGTGTTGAAGTACGGTTTACAAATTCGTCGGTATCGAAGGTAATGGTTTCTTTTTTGGTTACGATTTGAACCGGGACAATCTCTTTTTTGAATTTACCCCCGTCGATGGCTTTGATCGCATTCTGTTGAGATCTGTAAGAAAAAGCATCCTGAGCCTCGCGGGTAATCCCGAATTTTTCCGCAATATTTTCAGCCGTAATTCCCATGTGCGTTTCGCTGAAAGCATCGGTTAAACCATCCGAAATCATGGTATCAATTAATTTCAGATCTCCCATTTTTACACCATTACGAATGGAAGCAGGAACCGAAAAAGCAGCACCCGACATCGATTCCGTTCCACCGGCCAAAATAAGATTAGCTTCGCCTGATTTAATATTCACGTATGCGTTAAGAATTGATTTCATCCCGCTACCGCAAATCATGTTGATGCCATAAGCAGGAACTTCTTGAGGAATTCCTCCCTTAATAGCAGCCTGACGGGCAATACCCTGTTTGTGACCCGCTGAAAGGATGTTTCCAACGATTACTTCGTCAATTTTCGAAGGATCGATTTTGGTTTCTTCCAAAATGTTTTTAATGACGGTAGCACCTAAATCCGCAGCACTCACTCCGGCAATGGTTCCGCCAAATTTTCCAACTGCTGTACGTTTAGCAGCTACGATAAAAACTTTGCTCATTTTTGTATATTTTTTAGACGTTAATTCGTTTCCAATTACATTTTCATCGGAATCAAATCCGGGGAAATAATTAGTTTTGC
Organism: Bacteroidales bacterium; assembly: GCA_963556065.3. Classification (GTDB taxonomy): domain Bacteria; phylum Bacteroidota; class Bacteroidia; order Bacteroidales; family WCHB1-69; genus JBAXTE01. Next base: position 323,299 of record CAUVYH020000017.1, on the reverse strand, counting down.
TTCGGTTTGTGCCTGTACTTCTTCAACCGTAAATTCAGGATTGATTTCTTTCAGCACAATTCCATAAGGAGTAATTTCCATAACACCCATTTCTGTAACAATCAAATTTACCTGACCGGCTGCGGTGAGAGGCAAAGTACATTTGTTCAAAATTTTGTGAGCACCGTTGGCTGTATGTTCCATTGCCAGAATCACTTTTTTGGCTCCCACCAATAAATCCATAGCACCGCCCATTCCAGGGGTTTTTTTACCGGGAATCATCCAGTTGGCCAAATCTCCTTTTTCGTCCACCTGCATTGCTCCAAGCACAGTAACATCCACGTGACCGCCACGAATTACAGCAAACGACATTGAGCTATCGAACGATGAAGCCCCGGGGTTAGCTGTAATAAATCCGGCTCCGGCATTTGTAAGATTTGTATCTTCTTTACCTTCTTCGGGAGTTGGTCCCATCCCCAGCATTCCGTTTTCGGATTGCAAGGTTAGTTTAATTCCTGCCGGCAAATAATCGGGAACTAATGTTGGAAGTCCAATTCCTAAATTTACCACATCGCCGTCGTGAAGCTCTAAGGCTATACGTTTTGCGATTACTTCTCTGATTTGTTTTTTATCCATATTGTTATTTTTTTGAATATAATAGCCTTAACCTGTTCATTTTATCAACTTAGAAAACACACGAAGCCGGAGTTATTCTAAGTATTTTTGTGAAAAGCTCTTTGTCTGATGTCGATGATGTCGATCGTTATCGGTACATCATGACATATAATTATTTCGTCGTTGTGAGTACTGGAAGAGTATTTTGTAGTTATTTCCCGTTAATTCTTCTGTCCAATTCCTGAGCGGCATACGAGGCTACATCATCGGCATACGAATTCATACTAAAACCGGCATCATATCCCAATTCCTGAGCCAATTCGTGAGATATCCGAGGGCCTCCACAAATTAAGATCACTTTGTCGCGCAACCCTTCAGCTTCAAGCATCTCCACCAGTTCGGTCATGTTTTGAATATGTACATCTTTTTGAGTTACCGTTTGTGAAACCAAAAGCACATCCGCTTTCATCTCGATAGCTTTAGCAATAAATTCATCGTTAGGCACCTGGCTGCCCATATTCAGTGCTTCGATCATCTCGTAACGTTCAAGCCCGTAGTGGCCGGCATAGCCTTTCATGTTCATGATGGCATCAATCCCTACCGTGTGAGCATCGGTTCCTGTACTGGCACCAACCACTATCATTTTACGACCAATGTGCTCCCTGATAAAATCATCGGTTTCATGCATATCCATAACCGTTGATTCTACTTTCGGAACATGAATAGAAGTGTAATCAACTGTGTGAGTACACGTTCCGTAACAATTAAAAAATGTAAACCCCTCTGTTAGTTCCTTATAAAAAACCACCTGTGGATTTTCAAAGCCCATTTTTTTCATCAACTGCTTTGCTGCTTCAATCGACTCATCGTTACATGGAACCGGTAATGTAAAACTTATCTGGGTTTTTCCATCGTTCATTGTATCGCCATAAGGCTTTATTTTTTTCAGATCGAGAGTAATGTCAAAATCCCGTCCTTCCATTGAATATAATCCGCCGCTCATATCTTTATTTATTTACTTTATACTTTAATAATTTTCTTTAACTATATTTGAAAAAGGTAAAGGGTGCAAGGTGAAAGGTGCAGGGTACGCAATGCGTGACAAAAGCGAAGTGTGCAAAATGAAATCATCATAACTTTAAATTTTATAGTTTTTTCTATATTCAATCAGTTTGTAAATTTCAGCAGATAGCTTTTTTGCTTCTTCAATTAATTTAATTGCAGTTTCTTCGGATATAACCTTCACTTTTGATGCAAGAAACAATTGAGTTCGCAATTCACCACAAGATCCTTTTGCTATATATAGAAACTGTATAAATTCTTTATTTGTTTGTCTTTCAAAACCTTCTGCAATATTTGATGGAACAGAAACAGCCGAGCGTTGTAATTGATCACGAAGACCAAAATCCCGACAATCTTTGAGTTGTTCATATACCTGAACAGACAGACTAACTCCATCTTTCCAAATATCTAAATCCTCAAAACTCTTAACTGCACTCATCTTCATTTATTTTCTTGTATCCAACTTTTACCATGTACCATCTTCAGACTCGCTTCGCGATTTACCATTTACCGTAAACCTTTCACCCTGTACCATGAACCGTTTACCGTGTAACATTCTTTACTTTTTCCCCTTCATTATTTCCACAAACGGGTTGTAATAGTTGGCTCCTTTTTCGGCAACGCCGGCAAGACCCTTACCTCCGTTTTTCGGACGTTTTACATCGCCGAACATTCCTTTTTCGAGTGCCGAGAAGAGTCCTTCTTTCTCAATTTTCGTCAATGTTTCCAGCGCATCTTCCACCACTTTTTGGGCTCGTTTACGAATGATTCCATCTTGTTTGAACTCAACTTCATCGCCGATATTTTTCATGTTATTGAAGATATACTTTGCATTTTCGATGGCCAAATAACGATCGGACATAAATGGGGTATGAATGGCTTCGGTCATCATTCCCAAAAGCTGGATCCCCTGCCCTGTCCATATCGAAATTTCGTTAAAAAGTGCATCCTGAATCTGTCCCTTGAAAACGTTTCCGGTCATAAATTTTGTAGGAGGCATGTATTTCAACGGCGCTTTCGGAAAGATTTCCCGGGTCATTTGAGCCTGAGCTAACTCGTATAGAAAGCCGTTTTCAAGATCGGGATGCATTTCAAAAGCATGGCCCAACCCCATTTGTTCTTCGGGCAAACCTGCCAAAAGGGCAAGTTGCTCATTAATTAAATCGGAAGCCAATACCGTATGCGCTTCTTCGAAAGCATCGGCCGTGGTTAAATAATTATCTTCACCGGTATTAATAATTACACCGGCAAATCCGTTGATAATTCTCGAAAAATATTGGTCCACCAAGGTGCGTTGCATATTGATGTCGCGGAATAGAATTCCATAAAGGGCATCGTTCAGCATAACATCCAGTCCTTCGAGGGCACCCATCACGGCGATTTCCGGCATACAAAGTCCCGAACAATAATTACACAAACGAATATATCGACCGACTTCACCGCTCACTTCGTCAAGTGCGGTACGCATAATGCGGAAGTTTTCCTGTGTGGCATAAGTGCCTCCAAAACCCTCGGTAGTTGCACCATAAGGAACATAATCGAGTAAACTTTGTCCGGTAGTACGAATTACGGCAATGATATCCGCACCCTGACGGGCGGCAGCCTGAGCCTGAACCACATCTTCATAAATATTTCCCGTGGCAACAATAACGTAAATATAAGGTTTTGATCCTTCACCGATGGTTGCGATAAATTTTTCACGACGTTCCCGATTCGCTTTAATGCGTAAAATACTGGCATTTACATAAGGTTCAATTGCTTTTTGAATCTGATCCTTCGAATTAATTTTCATCTCCACAATATCAAGCTCATTGGCAGAAATTTTCTCTGCAATTACCTGTGGAGTGAATCCGGTTTCTATAATCGCATTACCGAGATAAAACAGCACCCCCTGTCCCAACACGTTTTTTTCTTTGATGCTATCCACCACCAAATTGGGAAGCGGAACCTCGTTGGCATCCACACCATCAATTCCCATCAAACGACATAACGTACGCTCTACCGCCACTGTAGTGTAATTATTCACGAATTTCTGCACCTCATCGGCTATGTTTTTAGATACCTGTTTAGCTTGCTCAACTCTCTTAAAATCAAGTCCTAACTTACTTGTTTGCATAAATCTGTATATTATTAATCTGCTGTTATTTATTATTTCCGAATCTAACATGCAAAAGTGCGAAAATTGTGGCAAATTTCCAAATAAATATTCATTTTCAAGAAGATATAAGAAATGTTTCAATGCCATGCTAATTCAGCCATATTATCAATATTATACCCGCACCGATAATTAGCCCTGTAACTTAACACAAAAGAAACATAGAGGCTAAGAGCAAATAAAAAATAAGCTTTAATTTTGAAAATAAAAAAATGGATCTATTTTTAATGATTTTCGGAGCGTTATTCTCTGTAATGAACCCCTTTGGAACGGTTCCTATTTTTGTCAGCTTAACGCAAAACCACACTAAAAAAGAACGAACAAAAACTGCTCTTTCAACCGCTATTAACGTATTGCTAATTCTACTCATCTCCTTTTTTATAGGGAAATACATATTACTGTTTTTTGGAATTAGCATAAATTCGCTAAAGATTGCCGGAGGATTGATTATTACATCTTCCGGTTTCGCATTATTAACCGGCGAATTCAACAAGCACAAAGGCATGAAAAAGAAAAACGTCAAGGAGGATATTGAAACCCGTGCCGAAATATCGCTCACACCGCTCGCACTGCCTATGATTGCCGGCCCGGGAACGATATCTCTACTCATTACTTATAATCAGGAATACGGGGAATTAAATAACATATTCATTATTCTTGCGGCAATTGTGTTATCGGCAATATGCATTTATATAATATTAAACAGTTCTTATTATATCGTAAAAGTTCTCGGTGCCTCAGGCATTAACGCTCTATCGAGAATTATCGGATTTGTAGTGATTGCTATTGGCATTGAATTTATTATTTCCGCCATACTGAATATTATTAAAACGATCAACCTGAATTAGAACATCCTAATACTTCTCACGTCTATTTCTGCCTATTTTGAGATTAAATATCCGGCATTCAGTTATTTACCACATTTTTTTAATTCTATTCCGTTCCACATAATTGTTTTGCCTGCAGAAAGTTTAATATTTTTCTTACTCGTTTTTTTCCAATTTACGGTTTGCTCCGTATGAGAGCTTATAACCACCGCCTGAATTACATCATCGATTACTTTTCCTGTAAGGTCTTCGTTATCCTCTTGTATAAAACTGCCGTTTCGCTGTATCGTGTTCGAGTAATGGCCCCTAGCCGTTCCGTTTGTGATAGTTAATGTAATTTCAACAATAGAAGTGTAAGTTATATCATCATTTTTTTTAGCACGAATATTTTTATAGCAATAAGTTGTAATTTTCGATATCGGTTTTGGGTTTGAAATATGGTTACCTAACCTTGTCACTTGCTTTCTAACCTGAGAAAACAAACTGGTCGAAACCATAATTACTGCTGAAAACACTAAAACTTTTTTCATTTAAAAAAATACATTTATTTTTAAAAACTATGCTTTTAAAACAAGCCGAACTTTTAGTCATACCCACAAGCCGGCTTCTTTTTTGTTATTCTTTAATGATTTTATTTGAATATACACGATCACCGGCTGTAACTCTCACCAAATAAAAACCTGCCGGTAAGTTACCGATATCTATTAGTGTCCGGTTTTCAAACAATCGTAAAATAAGTACCGGCTTCCCATTTACATTATAAACTATTGCCGATGCTCCTTTGGGTACCTGTGATAATTCTACTACGATCCGATCGATTGCAGGATTGGGGTAAATATTTACGGATGTGGCATATTCCTGAACATTGTCAGTAAGCATAAACGACTTATGACTTGCTTCATAACGATATACACTTCCGAAAGCATCGACCTTTTTTCCATTGCAAAAAACAGATAAATAATCAATACTGGGCATCCAGTTATTTTTACTCCAATATTCTTTTCTACCCAGCAATGAATTGCCATTTGTATCGTATGTATAGGTATCCTTAACAGAATTTATCCACGTATTATTCTGCCATATTTCGGTTAAATCGGTTAACTCATTTTCGCTTGTATCATACGTATGTGTGTGCCTGATGGTATTCAACCACGCGTTGTTTTGCCAATACTCGGTTTGCTTGGTTAGTATTTTTCCGCTTGCATCGTATATATAAGTGTGTTTATAATTATTCAGCCATGTATTATTGTTCCATGACTCGCGAATTTCCGTCAGCGTATTTACACTAGCATCATAAGCATAGGTATATTCAACAAATTTCGACCATGCGTGGTCTTGCCAATTTTCCCATAATTCGGTAAGTGTATCCGCAGCACTGCGACTAAAAGTAATTTTTTGAGAGTTCTCCCAAACTCCATTTTGCCATTGTTCGAACAAAGAAGACTGCTTATTCCCGTTTGCATCATATTCATAAGTGTATTTATTATAGTTCATCCAACCGTTATTTTGCCATTGTTGAATTATATAGATTAACAAATTTTCATTCGAATCGTAGATAAATGAATCTTTTCCCGAGTTCACCCAGCTATTGTTTTGCCAGGTTTTTTTTATGCAGGTCAGCTTACTTCCATTAACGTTATAAGTATATATGCATTCATCGTTATTCACCCAAGCATTACCTTGCCACTGTTCTGTTATATGGCTTAACAAATTTCCACTAGCATCGTAGGTACTGGAATCTTTTCCGGAATTTACCCAACTGTTGTTTTGCCATATATTCCCCAGACAAGTTTGTCTGTTTCCATTGGCATCATAAGTATAAATAGACTTATATGAATTCACCCAAACGCTATTTTGCCATAACAGTATTAGCTCTGCCAATAGGTTTCCATTGATATCGTAAGCATATATCTTTTTTTTGTTTTGCTCGCCAAGTGTGTCGTACCCAATAATAGTATCGCATTTCCAAATAAGGTTTTTCGTGCTTTTCAGATTGTTTTTGGCAACCGTTTTTTGCTTAGGTTGGAGATGCGCCTTTATAAATGCATCTTTTTCTCCTGTTTTGCCCAGCACATTTTCACAATTCGATTGATTTGTGTTTCCGGCCTGCGCTATCGCTGCTATAGCCAACGTTGCAGCAATAAAAAATAAGTAGATTTTTTTCATAAATTCTTTGTTTAACTTTTTAATATCATCAAAAAACGCTATTCCAAAACCTAAAGTATAAATCATTTCAAGAAATGTTTAAATATAAAATTGGCAAATGCTTGGTCCTTAAAAATATTCATAATCAACTATTCGAACGGATGCCCCACTTTTAAAAACCGAAATATTATGTTTTCATGGTTAATCGCCCTACCGATTTATGTTATTTTTTTACAATCACAATTTTATTAGGCAAAAATATAAAAAAATTAATACGTAGCCAAATTTACTATGTTAAATATGCAATATATTATGGTGCATAGCTATAGTAATTATACGCCCGCTTATTCATAATTTTACGACATGCAAAGTATTGGAAAAATTATTGAAGAAAAACTTAGAGAGAAAGGTCTCTCGGTAAGTGAGTTTGCTCGGCAGATTAACACAAATCGTAACAATGCTTACGATATCTTTCGCAGGGATTCAATAGATACTCATTTGCTGCAAAAAATTTCCGTCGTTCTGGAGTATGATTTTTTTCAATATTTCAACACAAGCACAGGCATTGCCTCTGAATCTATTGTTTCGTATAAAAGAGAAGCGCCCGATTTGTTGCAGAAAGTGCAGGAATTAGAAAAAGAAATTGTATATTTAAAAGAACTGCTAAACGACAAGAATCGTATAATTTTGCTGCTCGAAGAAAGGGTGAATGAGCCTCTTCCCTAAGGGTAAAAACTTACTGAATTCATTCTCATCCTATAAAACTCCATCTTGTTCTATCTTACTTTATATGCTTGCTTCGTAATTGTCGGTGAATTTTCCGTTTCCCCAGTTTAATTGGCTGCCATAAAATATTACAAAAACGAATATCAAAAAGTATTAAAAATCCAAGCATCGTTTAATCAAGGAGTCGGCCGTGTATGTTGATATTTTTTGAAACTTAATTTGTTTGCCTATAATATGGTGGAAAAATTGTAACTTAGCAACTTAAAATTTCAATTTATGATAAATTCAATTATTTGGAACGCAAATCCGGAAATATTCAGTATTGGAGCATTATCCATTCGTTGGTACGGATTGCTTTTCGCTTTGGGAATTGTAGCTAGTTACTATACTTTGCAGTACATTTTTAAAAAAGAAAAACTACCTCAAACAATGCTTGATAAATTTGCAGTATGGGCTGTTGTGGCCACTGTAGTGGGTGCACGTTTGGGACATGTATTTTTTTATGAGCCCGAATATTTCTTTGCGCACCCGGCCGAAATCCTGATGGTATGGCATGGCGGATTAGCCAGCCACGGGGCTACCATCGGGTTGATATTGGTGGTAATTATATTTTCCTTGAAATATAAAATTCCCATGTTATGGCTGTTCGACCGTATGGCAGTAATTGTTCCGGTAGCAGCAGGCTCCATACGGTTGGGGAATTTAATGAACTCCGAAATCTACGGACATCACACTGATTTACCTTGGGGATTTGTATTTAAAAATGCTTCTCCCCCCGAAACTGTTGCCTGCCACCCCACCCAATTATACGAAGCATTGGTTTATTTTACGCTTTTTATTGCGATGATTATGTGGTATCGCCACAAAAAAGGAGCTATTCAGGGTGGCCTTTTTGTCGGGGTAATGTTTTTGGTAATTTTTGTCGCCCGCTTTCTTATTGAATTCATCAAGAATACTCAAGTCGATTTTGAGCAGGGAATGACACTAAATATGGGACAAATTCTAAGCATTCCTTTTATCCTGTTAGGACTGTTGTTTATTTTTCTTGCCTTTAAGCTAAAATACATTCCCAAAATAACCATTCCTAAACAATTTGTAAGTAAACCATGAGCCTACTGGCAGTTTTATGGAACGCAAATCCGGAAATATTTGAAGTTTTTGGAGTTTCTGTGCGCTGGTATAGTTTATTTTTTGCACTGGCCTTTTTGGGCGGATATTACTTGGTACAATTCTATTCCAAAGAAGCAAAATTAGCGCCCAAAGTTTTCGATTACTGGCTATTGTATATGATTATCGGATCCATTATCGGAGCACGACTAGGCCATTGTCTTTTTTACGAATTCGACTATTATTCTCAACATCCGGTTGAAATTTTTCAGACATGGAAAGGTGGTTTGGCAAGCCATGGGGGGGCAATTGGCTTATTAATTGCACTATGGCTGTTCTCATTACATTTCAAGCTAAGTTATATCTGGATACTCGACCGGATTTCGGCTGCTACAGCTTTAGGCGGAGTTCTTATTCGACTGGGGAACTTAATGAACTCCGAAATTTTCGGTTATCCTACCGATTTACCTTGGGGGTTTGTATTTCTTCGAGCCGATACCGATAAGGTTCCGCGTCATCCTACCCAGCTATATGAAGCGATAAGCTATCTTATCGTATTTATCATTCTCCATTTCACCGACCGAAAATACAAGTATAATCCACCGAAAGGATTACTTGTTTCTATTCTTATAACCGGCATCTTCGGGACTCGTTTTTTTATCGAATTTCTGAAAGAGCGCCAAGTGGATTTTGAAAATTATATGACCCTCGACATGGGGCAATGGCTCAGCATTCCTTTCGTATTTGGAGGAATTGCTTATTTGATTTATCTTTATAGAAGAAAGAACAAAATTTTAAATAAATAACTATGTATAAATTAGTATTGCTCCGACATGGAGAAAGCACATGGAACAAAGAAAACAGGTTTACAGGATGGACTGATGTGGATTTATCGGAACGCGGAATAGCCGAAGGAAAGCAAGCCGGTCTCTCGATGAAGGAAGCCGGTCTCGAATTTCGATTTGCCTACACGTCTTTTCTAAAGCGAGCGATTAAAACATTAAATTATGCCTTGGAGGAGATGGATTTAATGTGGATTCCCGTTGAAAAATCATGGCGGTTAAACGAAAAACATTATGGTTTGTTGCAGGGGTTAAACAAAACCGAAATGGTAAACAAGTACGGGGAAGCACAAGTTCTGCAATGGCGTCGGAGCTACACCGTTCAACCTCCGGTTTTGGAAGAAAGCGATCCGCGCCACCCGATTAACGACGTTCGTTACCAAGGCATCAATGAGAAAGGTTGTGCACCGGCTACGGAAGCCCTCTGTGACACCGTTGCACGAATTGTTCCCTACTGGGAAAGCGATATCAAAATCAACCTTCAAAAATACGAACAAGTATTGGTTACCGCCCACGGAAACAGCTTGCGAGGAATTATCAAGCACCTTAAAGGAATCAGCGATGAAGATATCGTCAGCTTAAATCTTCCAACCGGAATTCCTTACGTTTTTGAGTTCGACGAAAAAATGAATTTAGTAAAAGACTATTTTCTGGCAGATGATGCTACATTGAAAAAACTAATGGATGAAGTTGCAAACCAAGGAAAAAAGTAAGGTTTAGATGAACAAACAATGGGTTATTCCTGATATTCACGGTTGTGCCAGAACCTTAACCGCTCTTGTTGAGCAATTAATTGTTCCGGATGCTTCCGACACGCTTATTTTTATCGGTGATTATATCGACAGAGGCCCTGATTCCAAAGGAGTAATCGACTACATTATAAAACTGGGTGAATCGGGTATTTCTACAATTTGCTTGCTAGGGAATCATGAGGAAACCCTCTTGCATGCACATCACAAAGAGATAAAATTAAACAAAAAGTTCAGCCTCTTTCCTAAAAAAAATAAACCGTTGAAGTTTTGGATGGGAATCGGAGGCAATACGACCTTAGAAAGTTTTGGCGTTAAAAAAGTAAGCATGATTCCCAAACACTATCTTGAATGGATGAATAATCTGCAACTTTACTTTTGCACGGAACACTACATTGTCGTTCATGCCGGTTTAAACTTTGAGGCGGAAGATCCTTTTCTGGATACCGAAGCAATGACTAAAATTCGCAATTTCCAAGTAGATTACAAAAAAACAAACAATCGAAAAATCATCCATGGACATGTGCAATTAAGTCTCGATTTTATTAAAACAACCATTGCCGATGATGAAACTTCGTTTATCGGCCTGGATAACGGATGTGTGCACCGCAAACGCATAGGGATGGGCAATTTGTTAGCACTGGAACTAAATTCGTTGGAAATAAAAATACAACCCAATATTGATATGATATAAAACGGTGTATATGTAACAAAAAAAGATCGGCTCGTTAATTAACGAGCCGATCTTTTTTTGTTGTAAAAGTGTAATTATTTAACTTTTTTACGTGTAGCGTAGCTTATCTTAAAAGCATTTGCCTGACGAAGTTCTTGTTTTACATCGGTAACAATACCCATTTTAACATCTTGGTCAACTTTAATTGACGTTGTTAAAAACGGACGATCCATTTCATTTTTAGATTGTCTTTCTTTAGCAATAAATTCCTGAATATCGGAAGGTTCTGCAAATTGATCATTTAACTGGATACGAGGTTCACTTCCATATTGAGCAGCTTTCATTGGCGCTCCAATATAAATGCTACTTACTAAAGATTTCTTTTCAAGTTTTTGAACTTCAGTAGCTTGAGGAGGCATTACTTTTACAAATAATGTATTCTCACGCATTTTGGTAATTACCATAAAGAAGAACAAAAACATGAAGATAATATCAGACATAGACCCGGTGTTAATTCCCGGAGTATCTTTGTTTCCTTCTTTTTTAAATCTTCCCATTATTTTTTACCTCCTATATTTTTAGGTTCAGCTTCTGAAATTGCGATAGGCACTGCCTTACCCACATCTTTTTGGAGTTCATCATTTAAATCGGCATATTTTTTCCCAAATTTATCCATGGATAACTTGTCACGGATTTCGTTAACGGCTCTGGTTAATTCATTTTGAACTTTAATATACATTCCATACGAAGTACCCCTATCGTTTTGTAACGAAATAATCCCTTTTGATTTTCTGACGGCTCCAAGAGCTCCGATTTCCTCTTCTTCTATCTCCGACATGTTCGGGTCATTGGTAGGATTGGTTAAGAACTTAACGGCTACATCCTTCAAGGTAGTAATATCACCCGGCTCATGGTTAACGAGCAGTTGATCGTTCAAGTTTACCAAAACCTGAAGAACATTCCGTTCTTTGATTTTAGGAGGAATGACTTTGGGATCGGGAGGTGGCGGTAATTTCCTTGAAATTCCCTGATCGGTGCTGATAGAAGACGTGAGCAAGAAGAAGGTTAACAGCAGGAATGAGATGTCTGCCATTGAGCCTGAGTTTACTTCCGGTGTTTTTCTGCTCATAATAATTTCTATTTAAATTTGATTGAAATACTCGACCACAACATCGCTAAGAGTGCGCCAAGTCCAAAAATATACGCAGCAATTGCTCCTCCGCCGATCAGCTTGGAGAGGTTGGGAGAAACTGCAAATTTGACTTCGATAGCCGAAGTTGTAGGTGAAGAAACAAGATAAGAAACAAGAAATACTGCAACCAAAACACCTACACCAATCAATGATTCTTTTGAATCTCTAAAATTAGCAATTATCGACCAAATAGCAAATCCTATCAGACAGACAAAAGCTAAAGCCATTACAGCATAGACTGCATACATACTAAGAGACAGGAATGTGTCGTATTTAGTTGTAGAATCGTATTTTGCTGCAAAATATACGATTGACAATGAAGCCAGTATCGAAACTACTGCCAACAATATTGTGATTATTTTATTTTTCATTGTATAAACTCTATTTTAAATTATAAATTTAATTCCCGTCAAATTTTGAACAATTCAAAATTAGCGTTTAAATTTAACAACGATATCCATAAATGAAATAGTTGCGTCTTCCATTTGATTTACGATAGAGTCAATTTTAGTTACTAGATAGCTGTAAAATACCTGAAGAATAAGTGCTGTAATCAAACCGAATACGGTTGTTAAAAGAGCTACTTTCATACCACCGGCAACAACGGTCGGAGAAATATCCCCTGCTTTTTCAATATCGTCAAAAGCCTGAACCATCCCAACAACTGTTCCCAAGAATCCCAACATAGGAGCAAGTGCAATACAAAGACCTATCCAGCCCAAATTTGATTCCAAACGTCCCATTTGAACACTACCATAAGAAACTACAGATTTTTCAACAATATCAATTCCTTCTTCGGTACGATCAAGTCCCTGATAAAATACACTTGCCAATGGGCCACGAGTGTTGCGGCAAACTTCTTTAGCAGCATCTACGCCACCTTCGGCCAATGAAGTTTCAATTTTAGTAAGTAATTTTTTTGAATTTGTTGAAGCCATGTTCAAATAAATAATACGTTCAACAACTAATGCCAAACCAAGAATCATAACTATTAGAATAGGAGCCATCCAGCCGGCACCTCCTTCAATAAATTTATCTTTTAAAACTTGGTGAAAAGAACGTTCCTGAGCTGCTGCCACAGTTGTGTCTTTTGCAACCGGTTTTTCAGCTAATGCATTTGAGTCTTTTGCAACAGCTTTTGTTGTGTCTGCTTTTGCATCTTTCTTAACCTCAGTTTTTGCAACTGCTTTGTTATCTTTTTTAGCATCTTGTGCTATTACGTTCGAAACACTCATTGTGAGCATTGCAGCAACGGTAAATAAAGCAAATAATTTTTTCATAAGTCTGCTTATTAATTTTAATTGTTTTTGTTTTTACTATTTATGTTATAACTGAAAATCATTCTGTTTATTATTCAACATCATGAATATATGCGGAGAAAATGGGATTCGAACCCATGAAGCCCTTTTGGAGCTTACGCACTTTCCAGGCGCGCGCCTTCGACCACTCGGCCATCTCTCCATTATAATTAGTATCTTTAAGGTTTACCAAAGAACGAATTCCATTTCAGAGCGCTAATTTACAAAAAAAATCTATTTATCAAAGAAAGAAATTTTTTTATTTGATTTTTTTACGCAGTTATTTCTCCTCGCAATGGTTTCTGCATAAGCATTTCAATCTCTTTTTTCGGCTTGCCTGTTCCCAACAAAAACATTAATTTCGTCACCGCGGCCTCCGTTGTAATATCATACCCTCCTATAACTCCGATCTCTCCCAGCAATAAACTGGTTTCATATTTTCCAAGCTCTACCGTGCCCCCTCCCTTACACTGGGTAACGTTTACTATAATTATTCCTCGATCAATAGCCGATTTCAACAGCGATATAAACCATTCGTTCGTAGGTGCATTCCCCGAACCGTAAGTTTCTAAAATCACCGCCCGCAAACCCTTAATTTCCAAAATCGATGAAACCACACTACGGTTTATTCCTGGAAAAAGCTTTAAAATTGCAATATTATTATCCAGATTGGTATGGACTTTTAGTTTTTTAAAATTCGGAGGAATAATTAGTTCTCGATTATAGCGTATGTGAACTCCGGATTCAGCCAATACCGGATAATTGGAAGAGACAAAAGCATCGAAATTTTCGGCATTTTTCTTATGCGTTCGGTTTCCCCGGTAAATCTTATTTTCGAAACAAATTACCACTTCGGGTATCAGAGGCGTATCCTCTTCATAAGCAGCGGCAACTTCAATGGCATTGATGATATTTTCCCGTCCGTCGGTACGAATAACGCCTAACGGCAACTGCGATCCGGTTAGCACCACCGGTTTGTTGAGGTTTTCGAGCATAAAACTTAACGCCGAAGCTGTATATGCCATCGTATCGGAACCATGCAATACCACAAATCCATCGTAAAGTTCATAATTTTTCTGAATGGATGTTACCAAATCGACCCAGAATTCGGGCTTTACATTCGATGAATCGATCAGTGGCAGAAAATTTTTAAATACCAGATTGCAGTTATAAAGTTTCAACATTGGAATATGCTCATAAACGTTGTCGAAATTAAACGGCACCAGCGATCCTGTTTCCGGATCCTGAATCATTCCGATGGTTCCACCGGTGTATATTACAAGAATGTTTCGCGTTTGCTGTGTCTGATTAGAATTCATCCATGTTCAGTTTAAATAAGTTATTCGCGTTTTGTGTCGTAATTAATGCCACCGCTTCGAGAGGTGCATTTAAAAGTGTAGCTATTTTTTGGGCAATAATGGGAATGTTACTGCTTTCGTTTCGCTTTCCCCGCATTGGCACCGGGGATAAAAATGGAGCATCGGTTTCCAGTAAAATATAATTTAATCCAACCTTTTCTACTACCTCCGGCAATAGTGACTTTTTATAGGTTACCGTGCCTCCAATGCCTAAATAAAAGCCGAAATCAAGCACCTCTTTAGCCTGCGAGTAATCGCCCGAAAAACAATGAAAAACGCCGGTCAGCCCTTTCCCTTTATATAGGGCAAGCACGTCCATAATTTCTTTGTGCGATTCGCGGCTATGAACCACTAACGGCAAATGATGTTTTAATGCCCATTCACAATGAATTTCCAACGATTCGCACTGCTGCTTGAAGAATGTTTTATCCCAATACAAATCGATGCCCGTTTCGCCGATAGCTATGAATTTGTGATGCAACAAAGCTTCTTCCATCTGTTTGATTTGCTGCTTGTAGTTTTCCTTGACATCGGTGGGATGCAACGCAATCATAGGAAAACAATTTGAGGGATATTCTTTAGTCATTTGCAACACCAAAGCGAGCGAATCAACATCGATATTAGGCAGCAATAAGTACTTTACCCCGGCTTCGATTGCCTTGGAGAGAACCTCAGCACGATCGTCCTTAAATTCTTCAAGATACAAATGTGTGTGCGTGTCGATGAAAATCATACGATTTTTCCTTTTAAGGTTCCACCGGTGCAATCATAAACAGTAACATTTACATAATCGCCGATTTTTGCATTTTCTTTAGGAAAAACAACGACTTTGCCTTGTGATGTACGCCCGGACAAATGTTCTTCGGACCGTTTTGAAAATCCTTCTACCAGCACTTCAAAGGTTTTTCCCACATCAAGCTTGTTTCGGCTCAATGATAACTTCGACTGTAAATCGATAATTTCCTGTAGCCGACGACTTTTCTCCACCTCCGAAACATCATCGGGATAACGCTTTGCCGCAGCGGTATCAGGACGTTCGGAATATTTAAACATGTAGGCAAAGTCATAGTTTACATACTCCATCAACGATAACGTATCCTGATGATCTTCTTCCGTCTCGGAACAGAATCCTGCAATTATATCCGTGGAAATGGAAGCATCGGGCACTGTTTTTTTAATGGCGGCAATCCGATCGAGATACCACTCGCGCGTATATTTCCGGTTCATTTTAGCCAGCATTCGGCTACTTCCCGATTGTACCGGCAAGTGAATACTTTTGCATATATTGTTGTACTTGGCAATAACCCATAGTAAATCGTCCGATAAATCTTTGGGGTGTGAAGTGGCAAATCGAACTCGCAACTGAGGATTTATGAGTGCCACTTTCTCGATTAGTTTCGGAAAATCGACTTGTGCATCTTTTTCGCACCAGCGATAAGAGTTTACGTTTTGACCTAAAAGTGTAACTTCACGATACCCTGCGTTGAAAAGCTCGGCAGCTTCGTTAACTATCGTTTGCGGATCGCGGCTACGCTCTTTACCCCGGGTATATGGCACCACGCAATATGAGCAAAAATTCTGGCAACCGCGCATAATCGAAATGAACGCCGATACTCCGTTGCTGTCGTAACGCACCGGGCTAATTTCGGCGTAGGTCTCTTCTTCGGATAAAATAACATTGATGGCATGATGCCCTGAGCCCACTTCTTTAAGCAAATCGGGCAACGAACGATACGCATCGGGGCCAACCACCAGATCAACTGCCGTCCCTTGTTGGAGCAACTTATCTTTTAATCGTTCCGCCATACATCCAAGAATCCCGATTTTTAAATCTTTACGTTTTCTTTTCATGTACCCCAACTGAACCAATCGTTTCCAAATCCGGTCCTCGGCATTGTCGCGAATAGAGCAGGTATTGATAAAAACAAGATCGGCCTTTTCTATTTCCGTAGTGGTACTGTATGTGTCGGCCAAAACGGATGCCACAATTTCACTGTCGCTAAAATTCATCTGACACCCGTAAGTTTCGATGTACAGCTTCTTTTTTTCTGTCATTATCCTTGAAATTTTGTGCAAAAGTACGAAAAAGGGAGAAGTTAGAAGTAAGAACGTGAAAAGATTATTCGTGAAACGTCCCGAAAAAAAAGAAGTAAGAATGAAGAAGCAAGAATTTATGAATAGTGAGTTATGAATTATGAGTTGAGCATCCCGAATTTTAATGTCTTTTTTTTCCGAATTTATTCATTTTGCAGCCGCATTTTTCACAAGTCCATCCTCCCAAAAGAGCCTCCCTGATGCCCTTTGGCTTTCTTAACAGAGGCTGTTCCTGTCCGCAATCCGGACATTTCACTTTTTTTATGTTTATTCCAAAATCATTAATATCCATTTCTTTTCGTTTTTAATAATCCAAAAGTGAACTTCACATCACGGCATGCATTCATATAGCATGGAACAAATGTATTGAAAATCGTGATTACAGCAATACGAAGCTAAAAGAAAATTCGCCTCAACCAAACACACGGGCAAAATCACACGAATTGCCCACATTGCATTACCCTGTTTATCCGCCGTCAAGTGGGCTGTTTAAAACATTAGAGTCTTAATCGTGTATGGTTATTCCGTGTAAGATAACATATTCCGAACAAAGAATTTTATTCAAAATTCAGGTAGTTTCTAGCACACAAATAAAATTAATTTTATCTTTGATGTCGGGAAAAGATCAAAATTTTTCGCTGATTTTGATTAAACCGAGAAAAGTATCCATTAAAAAATTCAAATAAAAAAATAAAAATGAGCCGATTTATCCTTTTATCCAGCCTTTTTGTCTTTTCGGTTTTAATCGTGAGTTGCTCCGACGATAAGCCGGTAACCGAACTCACCAAAGAGCAGTCGATTGAAATTTCTTTCGACACTAAAAACCTGTCGGATACCGCAGTATTGCTAACCACCAAGAAAAATATCTATCTTCGGGGAGCAATGTTGAAATCGATAGTGACTACCGATACGCTGCCGTTTCCGGGCATGAAGTCGGAGACCATTGAGGACGATAACGGCAACAGCAAAAACGTGACGATGCCCAAGGAGTATGAGTTTTTTATCACCGTTAAATAGTGTTTGCAAGAAAACTTCAATTTCTTCGTTATGCTTGAACTTAAAACAGCTCATTTACTTCAGTAAACTCACTCTTTTAAGTTCTTCACAAGCCTCAAACTTGAAGTTTTCTTTATACAAACACATATCAAAAACAACAAGCAATCATAATCATTTTTTCAACTCTTTCAATACAAAATATAAATTACTGAAAGTCTGATAAAAAATCACAGAAATACAGAAATGAAAAAAACAAAAATCATAGAACTACTGTTTGTTGCAGGATTGGTTTCGGCATGTAGCAGCAAAAACGACGGTTGGGAATCATCATCGTCGCAACGCCGAATGCACATCCGTGGGGATTCCACGAGCAAATACACTACAAGTCACGGTTTCGGCTATTACCATTTAATCCCTTTCGGGTTTATGTCGGGGATGAACAGATATACCCATGGCGGCTATGAGTCCCGTCAATTTTCGAGTAAGGCTACACCTAGAATCTCTCGCGGCGGATTTGGCGGAAGCACTCGCGTAGGAGGATAATCGGGAGATTCTGTGAAAAGTAAAAAGAAGAACGAAGACTGAGCGTAGCCGAAGACGGAGTTAAGAGAAGAATAAAAACGTGAAAAGATATTCCGTGAAACGTGAAAAGAGAATACAGAATTATGAAGTAAGAATCAAGAAGCGTGAAGCGTGAAAAGGATGCGAAGCGAGTTTTAGAAATGAACGAGGAAAACAGGTGAACAGGTGAAACAAGTGAACAAGTGGAACAGGGAAAACAAGGAAAACAGGTAGAACAAGTGGACAGGTGAAACGGGTGAACAAGTTAAACTGGCAATTGAGTATCCAAACTTTATGCTCCAGCGATTCGCTCGTAAGAACTTTCACCTTTACAAACTTTATAGACTTTACAAACTAATCTAATGCAAAGAATAACATCAACTCCACGATACGATTGGGAAAAGCGGGTAGAAGAAATCGGTTTCGGGTTTCACACCCTTGAAGACACTTATTGGGATGAGTCGGCATACTATCAGTTTAAACTATCTCAAATTGAAGAATTGGAAAAGGCCACTGCAGAGCTTTTCGACCGTTGCCTCGATGCCGTGCAACACGTGATCGACCATAAGCTTTACAACCGGTTTCATATTAACCCCGCATTTATTCCAATGATTGAGAAATCGTGGAACAACGACCTCCCCTCAATTTATGGTCGTTTCGATTTTGCTTACGACGGGATTAATCCCCCGAAAATGTTGGAATTTAATGCCGACACGCCTACCTCCCTCTACGAAGCCAGTGTGGTGCAATGGTACTGGCTCGAAGATGTGCACAAAGGAGCCGATCAGTTTAATTCCATCCACGAAAAACTGGTGGACTACTGGAAGGAACTTAAACCATACCTCAACCAAGGAAAAATCCATTTTGCCTGCGTTAAAGACACCATGGAAGATCTCACTACCGTGGAATACCTGCGCGACTGCGCGATGCAAGCCGGGCTGGAAACCGAATTCGTATTTATCGACGATTTGGGCTGGGACAACCAGAACCGGTGTTTTGTGGATATGTCCGAAAATCCCGTAACCAATATTTTCAAGCTTTATCCCTGGGAATGGCTCACGCACGAAGATTTTGCCCAAAATATCCTTCAGGATGTAAACCAAACAATTTGGATTGAACCCGCTTGGAAGATGATCCTCTCCAATAAAGCCATTTTACCTGTTTTATGGCAGCTTTTTCCCGATCACCCGAATCTTTTGGCAACCTATTTCGAGGCCTCGCCACTGGGAAACGATTATGTGAAAAAACCCATTCTATCGCGCGAGGGAGCCAATGTTACCATTGTAAGATACGGCGGAGTGCTCGAAGAATCTGCCGGCGACTACGGGGAGGAAGGTTTTATCTATCAGGAGTATTTTCAGTTGCCGCAATTTCTCGACAATTATCCCGTCATCGGTTCGTGGGTGATCGGCTGCGAACCCGCAGGCATGGGAATCCGTGAAACCAAAACCCGGATTACCGACAACCTCAGCCGGTTTTTGCCTCATATTATTAAGGATTAGAAGAAAATTGGAATTTGTAGTGTATGTAACATAGCCACAGGATTGATATGTTGTGCTTTAATTCGTTAGACACCACTTAATCACAATAATAGCAAGGAATTTCAATTTTTTGTTTTCTGAATTTTAGCGGCTTTCTTTCTTTGAATTTTTCTTTCGCTTTACAAAATTGCATCAGGTCAACAATTTTGACCGATGGTTCTACACTTGCAACTTCCGTTTTAAAATTTGCAAGAGAATCATTTATTTGTTTTTGAGCATATTCATCATCTTTATATAGAAAATACTCATTCCTTGAAATTCTGAACACGGAGATTCTCGAAATATTCAAGCCGGAAATGCTTTTTAGTTTCATGTATAAGTTTAAGATTGCATCATCGTCCTCTTTGATACTTCCAATCTGATACACCATTTTTTTGTCCCGATTTGCAATAATTATACTGTCCCTTTCTTTTCTTCCTTTAATGGCTCCTTTCCCTTCTTCGAACAATGTTTTACTGCCTTCATAAATCAATTCCCCATCACTTTTTTTAGCAGACGGCAACTGTTGCTGCTCTGCTTTTGGCGTTGCCGGTTCGCTTACGGAGAATATTTGGGGAGAAAAAAAAACAAAAACACCTAAAGTTATTGAAATTAACACAAGACTATTGAAAATTGAATTTGCTTTTTTCTTGGTCTTGCTTTTAAAAAGTTCTTTGGTGAAATTCGTTATTAATTCAGATTCTAATTGATCTATTATTTTTAAAACTATTGGCGATATTGTTAAAATTCCACTAATGACTTTTATAAAATTATCCATGTTTCGTCTTTTGTTTATACAATCTATTGTATTGATTTCTAATATGCAGTCATGTTCATCCATGCCTACCTTCATTTTACTGCTTTTCCTTACATCGCTTATGAGCCTGGCTTGCTATCTACTAGTTATTGCATTTCAATAAATCAGCTTTATAAAGCCAAATTCTTTATACCCTGATAATCCCTTTAATTACTTTGAGATTGTTGCAAAAGTCCAAAATCAAGGCTTTTGTAATATTTAAATACGAAGTTTACTCTTGTTAAATGAGTAGTTTAAATGTTACATATAACGAAGAGTTTGGTATTTTGCAACGGTCTCACTTTATTAATTTCGAAACAACATAAGCAACCGCTACACCGGCATTATGCGCACCTGAAACATTTTGTGCGTAAATTTTCGGGCTTACATCCGTTGAGAACTTGGTGTAGCGATCGACAATGCCGCTGATAAAAATAAACGGAGGATTGGTGCCATTAAGATAGTTCTTTGCAGCCAGATAAATTAAACAATGGGTGGTTTCGAGCGAGAGCCCATCGACATTGCCCAAATAATGTGCAAAGAAGTCTTCGCCGGTTTCCAGGTCCTTTTCCGTATATTTTGTATAATCGGTAACGTTTACATCGCCCAATGCAATATAGTTTTCATTGATATAGAAATGTTGTTTTAATGGGGACGGATTTGTTGGCGGACACAACAAAAGCGGTTCGTATAAGCTTAAATCTTCCGATTGAAGTTCCTTTATAAAATCCGTTGACCCGGAAGGCAGTATTTCGCTCCAGCAATCGCATTGGAATTTGCTTTTTGATGATTCGTCCCAGCCGTTATGCATAAAAACATTGCTTCCGATAACTATCGATCCGTTAATATTGTCTGTTCCCAAAACAGGATTAATCGAAAGGCTTGGACCGGCAGAAGCGGTTCCCACGGCAATTACCAACTCTATATCGTATTTAACCGCTTTGTAGTTAAATTGAAAAATAATGGGCAGCAAATTCATTTTTTCTTCGGAACTCGACTGTTCATCGGCAGGACTGTTGCTAAGCAAATCGGAAATGCACCAAATTTCGATAATTCTTGAATCCGTTTCATAAACGATACGCGGTACCGTTTCGCTCGCTGTTTCGGGCTTTACAGGGCCATAGGAAGGATAAGTAATCAGTTTTTGAGTGTTGGCAACATCCAAATCGATGTTGCACTGTCCATTGTCGTTTATGTACTTGCTTGTAAGCACCCAACATACGGGATCGCACTCCCAATACTTGTTTACGATGGTAATAATTCTTGTTTTTTGTGTCATGATAATCTCCGTTTTTTAAATTAATTGTTTATGTTAGTTCCCGATATTTTTATCTTGTTAAACTACATGGAAATTCTTCTGCAATCATTTCGTCAATAGTTTGTTATCATTCTCATCTTGGCATTAACCATTGTTTTAGGGAACTTACTAGCAGCAGCAAACGCTTTCTTTTCATCTTTTTGGATTTATTTCTTTCAAGTGTGTTTTAAACTTTAATGTTGTGAGAATAATATTAATTGTCAAAGCTAACATAAATACTGTCACTGCTATATATGTTGTTTTGATGGCATCGTAAGCAACTCCACTGACCCCCACGCTTAATAATAGCGTTATGCTTTCACTTAAAATTTTGTAAGCATCTGGTATGAAAATTAGAGTTAGGGCAACCGATGAGAATAGAAGTGGATAAATTTTAGTCTTTCTGACGCCTAAAGCTTTTTTATAGCTTGGCTCATCATCAACCGCATGGGTTTTAGGTCTTATATCTAAAATTTCATTTATTGAAGAATAAAAAATTCCAAATAAAGTTGTCAGTATGGCTAAAAGTAAACTGCTTGCTGAAAGTAAGTCTGACATAATTTATAATTGAGGTTCAACATTAAAAAAAGCACAAAGTTCCCGATAAGATGATGGTTTTATAATATAAGTGGATATTGTCCCTCTATCTTTTTCAATAATAGGAAGACTAGTATCAATAGTTCCTAAAATTCTATTGAGTTCATCTTTAAAAAAAAGATTTTGAATTGATATTTTATAATCACCATTTTCATCTTTCCTGATTTTAGTTACTTCTTCGCACAGAGAGGTTGCTATTGTTTCTCTTAATTCATATTGATATTTGGACATAATTGACCGAATTAGCGACCTACTATCAGTTGCCGTAATTTGAAACAAGTCGCAAATTTTTTGCTCATCTGGTATTTTCCCCTCAAAAAAATATTTTATGAATATAAAAAGTCGATACTCAACAATATCACGTCCTCTAGTAAAAACCTTTTGTCCTAGTATCATTTTACGGTATTCTTCAAATGATGCACTCGCCACCTTGTTTAACTTCTCATTCAATTCTTGGTCGGTACAATGAAGAATCGATTTCAAAAGTTCAATTTCATTCGGTGCTATTTCGGGAATATAAAAATGGATATCCATGTGTTTAAATATTTATTTTGGGTTACCACCAATTAATTATTACCTCCACTTTCCACCCTCCTAATCACAACTCCCAAATTAAGCCGTATATCCAAAATCCCAAGCAGATTTTACTGTCCGCAAGGTTATGCCGATACTATTGCGGTTTCATTTAAAACAGGACTAATTTTATGTTTATACTATCGGGGGACAAAGAACGGGAAAATTGATGCTGCAAACATATTAAATAAAATGAATATTCGATGTTAATAAGTAAAATATTTTATAAATAAATCGGTTTTGCTCGATAAATTTTCAATATCGCTTTTAGAAAATATAAATTTAAAGCGTTGAAAACCAATACTAAAAACAATTATACACAACAATATTCTCAGCCCAATGCCAGATAAGTAAATTTTTATCAAAAAGTATTTTTCAAGCTGTCTTCTCACATTACTTCGATAAATTTTTCATTTCACAAACTTGAAAAAAATTGCAACCAATTGATTATCAGTGAGATTTCCTTCGGAGAGCTCACTACGTTCGGTTCCTAGCCATGGCCCTGAATAACAAAACACTGATAAATAATGTGTTACAAAACATTACCGAAGTATTGTTCTCATGGAATCGTGCCGGAGTTTCATCCGGGAACCGCCGGAGTTTCAATTCTAAGATCGCCGGTTCCCTTTACAAATGTTGTGTTTAAAAAAATCACACGTTCTCTCTTTGAAGAAGAATTCATTTTTTCGAAGTCGTTTAGGCTTATATACTCCCCTAAGCTATCGTATAATGCGTCAATATTCAGTTCTTCCAGTTCTATTTTGATGGATAACGAGATGTCGGAAAATTGTTTAAAATCGGTGATATAACCATAGCGGCTTACAATTTTTTCAATTTTACCGATTGCAATATGCCTATCGTCGTTGCAGTACCCTGTCCAAAAAACATCTTTCATAGCTTCCTTTTGTTTTGTCCGAATTCGAGCCGTTATGCGTTACTTAATGTTCCGTTTTCGATACATGTTGTGAGATCGTTTAAAAACCGCACCATTGGCGCTCCGTCAATTACATCATGGTCAACCAAAACGGTCATATTCAGTATTTCCCTGATTTTAACTTCGTTATCCACAACTACCGGTTTCTTTATAACCGATCCGATTCCAAAAGATACCGGATGAACCGATTTGTGAATAAACCAGCCATTAATTTTTCCCACCATGCCGATGGATGTGATTGCCACATTGCCCATTTTACGGTAAGCATATTTCGGATTTCGAAGCATGATTTTCCAGACCGCTCTTCTAAGAAATCCCGGCAGGCGATAATAAAGTTTTTCCAACAACGTCGGCCGCTTTTCTAATACGATGTCGCTCTTTGATAATTCCCTACTTTTAGCATTTTCTATTTCCAACGTTATTTCCGAAGCACTTTTTTCATTCGTTTTTTCAATCACCAATGGAATCGGCACCTTGCTGTCGTTAACCCTTTTTTCGACCATGATCGAAACATTAATATCCTCAAAGAGGATGAGTTTCTTTTTGCCGCAGCGAAAAGCCGAGCCCTCCGGGTGGTTCTGCAGCACACTGCTGATTGCCTTTATAAGCCATGCATTAAAAGAGACATTAATCCCGCTTTTTCTTAAATTCCTGATTTTTTCCCTGCTTTCGGTAACATCGAATTCCAGCATGGCACTTACATGATGTTTCAGCAATCCGACCGCATAAACGTCAAATGTTGCAATTCTCGACTGAGGAATTTCCTTATAGCTATACGAGTTTCCCATTTTATCCGATCTATGTTTTATGCCGTTTCCGGTTATTTTATCAAAAGTATAAAAAATCATCATTGTCCGATAAAAAATAATTTTCAATAGTGAGACTTTTCACTCCACTACGTTTCGTTCAAAATGACAGGCTTTTACAAATTTCTGATTGGAAAGAGGGGGGCTTGCTGGCAGCTTCGCTGCCAGCAAGCCCCCCTCTTTCCAACACTGATCTAAATCACAGTCATTCTGATCCGCCAGATGGCGGATCAGAATCTCAACTTTTTATCGGACATCAGTAATAAAAAATATTTCGCTTCAGGATTCAGCAAACAAAAAAGGAATAAAAAAGAGATGCATTTCTGACTCAATACTTTGTCAAATTCATCATTTCACAATTTAATTAACTATAACCAATTGATTATCATTTATACGTTCCTTCTTAACACTCAGTTCCACAAGTTCACTGCATCGCACTCTTTTTTTCCCGAGAAAACAGTCCGCCAGTCGGCGGATTTATTTTTCGGCACACGTTTCACGTTTCACTAACTTCACGAAAAATCTCCCCATGTATTCCCCTAAAAAATTCTTACATTTGCATAAAAATATCAATTCTTGATTATGAATCAACTTACATCATTAACTGCAATTTCACCCATCGACGGCAGATATCGTAAAACCACCGAACCGCTTGCCGCTTTCTTCTCCGAATTCGGTTTAATAAAAGCTCGCGTAATGGTAGAAGTGGAATACTTTATTGCCCTTTGTCAGTTGCCATTGCCACAGCTTTTCGGGATTGATCCGTTAAAATTTGAGCAGATGCGGGCAATCGTAAACCAGTTTTCGGAAGCCGATGCACTTGCCATAAAAGAGATTGAAAAAACCACGAATCACGATGTGAAAGCCGTGGAGTATTTCCTGAAAGATAAATTTTCGGCACTGGGAATGAACAATGCTTTGGAATTTATCCATTTCGGGCTTACTTCGCAAGATATAAACAATACCGCTACCCCATGGCTGTTAATGAATGCTCATCAGTCGGTACTGATGCCTGCATTGAACGATGTTTGCAATACACTGATTACACTTGCGGTGGAATGGAAAAACATACCCATGTTAGCCCACACGCACGGCCAACCGGCATCTCCAACCACCGTGGGTAAAGAAATTTATGTGTTTTTCGAGCGGTTGACTACCCAGATGGAACAGTTTAAATCCATTCCGTTTACGGCCAAATTTGGGGGAGCCACAGGGAATTTCAACGCACATAAGGTGGCTTATCCGGGAATAGACTGGGTTGATTTCGGAAATCGGTTTGTAAAAAATCATCTCCATCTTCATCGCCAACAGACTACTACGCAAATCGAACATTACGATATGATGGCCGCCTATTTTGATACCCTTTCCAGAATTAACACGATTCTCATCGATCTCGACCGGGATATGTGGGCCTATATTTCGATGAATTATTTTAAACAAAAGGTTAAAGCCGGCGAAGTGGGTTCTTCAGCCATGCCGCACAAGGTGAATCCGATCGATTTTGAAAATTCGGAAGGGAATCTTTTAATCGCAAATTCTTTCTTTCGGTTTTTATCCGAAAAGCTTCCTATTTCGCGTCTTCAACGCGACTTAACCGACTCCACCGTAACACGGAATATTGGAGTTCCGATGTCGCATACGCTAATCGGCTTAAAGTCGTTGCTCCGCGGATTGGCAAAAACCGAATTGAACGACAATGCATTAGAAGCGGATTTAGAGAACAACTGGGCCGTTGTGGCCGAAGCAATTCAAACCATTTTGCGTCGCGAAAACTACCCAAAGCCTTATGAAGCCCTAAAAGAGCTCACGCGGGGAAAATCGCACATTAATAAAGAAACGATTCACAGTTTTATTCAAACTTTAGCGGTCTCGGATAAAGTAAAAGCGGAATTGATGCACATAACACCCCATAACTATTTGGGAATTATTTCTATTTAATCGACACATGAACGGATTCGGCAAACTCGCACACTGGCTTAGGCCATACAGAATGAGACTCGTAACGGTAGTCCTCATCAATATTGTGTCCATTGTCTTTTCTCTGTTTTCGCTTACTTTTTTGGCTCCATTCCTAATGTTGATCTTTGGCAAAACAAAATTGGTTACCGAAATGCCCCCTTTCGGATTCAGTGTTGTTGATATTAATAATGTATTGAATTACTACATTAGCCGGATAATTATTTTGGATGGAAAGCAATCGGCATTACTGATGGTAACGTTGCTTATCTTATCGATGTTTGTGCTTAAAAATGTGTTCAGCTATCTGGCTCAGTGGATTATGGTTCCCATTCGAAACGGAGTTCTGGAAGATATCCGTAATGCGATCTATCAGAAACTATTAATCTTGCCGTTGTCGTTTTTCGGAGCCCAGAAAAAAGGAGACATCATTTCGAGAGCCATAACGGATGTACAAGAGATTGAAGTGTCGATTCTAAGGTCTATCCAACAAATTTTCCGGGAACCGCTTACGGTAATTTTTTACATCATCGCCCTCTTTTCTATTAATGTAAAGCTAACGTTGTTTGTGATTTTGGTAATTCCTATCGGCGGTTATATCGTTGGGCGTATTTCCAGAAAATTACGCCGTCAATCGGAGGAAGCAAAAGAATTGCAAGGGGCTATTCAAACGATGGTACAAGAAACTGTATCGGGTATTCGGGTGATCAAAGCATTCAACGCGCTGCACTTTGCAAATAAACTTTTCGATAAATTCAATAATCGCTACACCCGAAAAATGATCGGCATTTATCGCCGTGTTGACCTATCGTCGCCGGTAAGCGAAGTGTTCGGTGGAATTATGATCATGACGATTCTGCTGTTTGGTGGAAACCTCGTGCTCAATAAAAGCACCGATTTGAGTGCTGAAATGTTTATCACCTATTTGGTGATGTTTACTCAAATCATTAATCCGGCAAAGACTATTTCCGTAGCATTTTACAACTTTAGAAAAGGCTTTTCCTCCTTCGATCGAATCGATTTGATTTTAAATGCCGATGAAAAAATCATTGAAGAACCTGAAGCTATTGCACTTTCTCACTTTAATGAAAAAATTGAATTTTCGAATGTAAGTTTCGGTTACGATGAGGTGCCTGTTCTTTCGAATATCAACCTATCGATAAATAAAGGAAAAATTGTGGCCTTATGTGGCCATTCAGGAGCCGGAAAGTCCACCTTGGCGGATTTGCTGCTCCGGTTTTACGACATCACTTCGGGAAGTCTGAATATTGACGGGATAGCGGTAACCCGGTTAAAAATCAAGGATCTTCGAAATATGTACGGTATTGTCTCTCAGGATACGATTTTATTCAATGACACAATTTATAACAACATTGCTTTTGGCCGGGCTGATGCAACACCCGAAGAAGTTATGCATGCGGCCGAAATCGCCAACGCACTCGAATTCATCCGCAAGCTGCCCAATGGATTGCAAACCAATATCGGCGATCGGGGATTAATGCTTTCAGGCGGCCAACGGCAACGGATCAGCATTGCCCGGGCTGTACTTAAAAATCCGGAAGTTCTTATTCTCGATGAAGCCACTTCGGCACTCGACTCCTCGTCGGAAATCTTGGTTCAACAAGCTCTCGAAAAGATGATGCAAAACCGCACCGCACTAGTTATCGCCCACCGTCTTTCAACAATTAAAAAAGCCGATCTGATTGTTGTGCTGGAGAAAGGACATATCGTGGAACAAGGCACCCATGAATCGCTATTTCAGCTTAACGGCTACTATCGTCGACTCATTGACATGCAGACTTTTTCAGAATAATAAAACAATATCAACAGACTATTATTCATAATTTTTCGAAACAAATATTTTTTTCAAAGCAAAAGCAGTTATCTTTGTCCTAGATAGAAAAGAAGCTATTGTTGTCTAAAATTTGAAAAGTGCCTGATGAAATATTTAAAAAAATTTAAATCGCTGATTGTTATTGGGTTATTTCTGTCGTGGATGTTTGTTTTTGACTCCAACAACATAATTAAGCAAATTGAATACATGAATACGCTTAACAAGTTAGAAGAGGAACGGGCTTATTATCTTCACGAAATCAATGAAAACCAAAGTTCTACCAATCAATTGATTACAAATATCGACAAACTCGAACGATATGCTCGCGAAAAATACTTGATGAAAAAAGATAATGAAGATATCTTTCTGATCATCGATCAAGCCGAGCAGGAAAAAGAGCAGAAACAAGTGAAAGAATAGGTTGTTAGGGATCAGTTCAATTTTCCGGGGGAGAAGAACCTTTGTAAAATGAAAATAGCTTCTTCATATTCTTAAATATTTTCACACTTGCTTTGTCTTTTTAATTGAAAAAGTTAAAATTATAAAACATTTGTCGCCTTACATTTTTGCCTTGATGCAAAAAGTAACAAAAAAATCAAGACTGCACCAAAAAAGCTAAAAATCAACCATTTATACTGATCGAGGCAAGTTATGAGCGTTATTGAAGGAATGGAATTTACCCGACGGATTATTCGGCTTGAAATCTATTTGAGCTACACCACCCGCCTCGCTTTTACCGTATAAATGGTTGATTTTCTTTACGCTTTTTTGATGAGGTCGTTTTTAACGCTAGCGCGGGTATATAAAGCAAGACTGCCGAAGTAAAAGCTGATTACTCATCGAATTAATCTCCCATTGTGGGCAAGAACCGCATTGAGTAAAAGAGCGTTAAGAAAAATAAACTGTTTAGCGTTAAGAAATCGATGCTGTTTGACGACGTTAGACAAAATGGAAATTAAAAGTATCATTTTGACTAAAAGGAGGAGTTCATCGATTTTAGAGGAACTGTTTATTTTTTAGCACTTTTGCGACAGCGGCGGCATTTTTTGCATACTTTTTTTTTGCTGAAGAAAAAAAGTATGAGCCCGACCGGCTTGAGGTCATTAAAAAGGAAAAATTTTAGACTTCTCAGGACCTCAGTAATACGAGAACATGCTTTCTTTCAAATGAAAAAAAAGACTTTTTTTTAGTTGGTATCCCCCTGCTTTTTACGTTGACCCATTGTAGCAGCAATCTGTATTGTTTAAATTGGTATAGATACAATAAAAGCCATCCCGAAAGTGATGGCTTTTATTGTATAGGCAATGTTTGCTATCCGTTGATCACAGCATTAACTTTAGCCAAAATCGCTTGTTCCATTGCAATTGCTTTATCTTCAATTTCGGAACCTTTCCGGATGAGATCCTGTGCTTTTTCTTTGTCATCCAACCCGGCAGCATTGATTTTAACATTCAAAAAGGCACCCATTACAGCCGACCGACAGCATAAGGCACCCACTCCTGCATCGGTTACCGAATTGGGATTTCCTATTTCCGTCATGGCTTTACAAATGTCAAAACCTTCAAATGCTTTTTCCATCGTGCGAAAAGGCACTAAGGTGGCATAAAGAGTAGCATCCTGCAATGCCTGCTTACGTGTTGCTTTCTCGGCATCGGTGCCTTTGGGCAATCCAAGCGCATCCATAATTTTATTAAAAGCAGCGGTGTCTTCATCTACCAAGTGTATCAACTCATCTTTTAGCTGTTGTCCCTTTTCCGCCCAATCGGAGAATTCTTTCCAACGTTCGTCCCAACCGGGTTTATGCGATGAAAGATTGGCGACCATCGTGCCTAGCGAAACTCCTAATGCAGCCATATATGCGCTGATGGATCCACCACCCGGAGCCGGAGATTCGGATGCGGTTTCGTTGGCAAAACCAACGCAAGTCATGTCCACTAATTTCTTTTGGCTGTCTTCTGCCGCCAACATGTATTCAATAATTTTTTCTTCCGGTTTGAATGGCTTCAAGTCATCCAGCCCTAGCGATTTAACAGCGATTTTAATCAACTCTTCTTCCGATACTCCAAGCGAACGTTCTTGTTTTGCAAGAAAATACTTTCCGGCATCTATCAATGTCCGTTTCGGGACTAATCCGACAATTTCAGTTCCGGTTACGCGGATACCTCTAGCCTGAGCTTTTGCACAAACTTCGTCGAAAGCCACATGTAACGGAGTTACTGATATATTGGTAATATTCATGGAAACCTGTGCAATGCCATATTCATCAATAAACCAGCCGATGGCTTTAGTGCCTTTTAACGTGCCCGGCATCATGATTTGTTTTCCGTTTTCGTCTTTTTTAATTTTTCCGGTTACCGGATTACCTTCTCTTACCGGACGGCCTTTTTCGCGGACATCAAATGCAATGGCATTGGCCCTACGGGTTGAGGTCGTGTTGAGATTGTAGTTCACGGCAATTAAAAAGTCTCGAGCACCCACAGCGGTAGCACCTGCTGTAGCATTAAAAGTTGCAGGACCGAAATCGGGTTTCCATTCGGCCTTGGTGATTTTATCTTTCAACCCTTCATATTCGCCGGAGCGACAGAAAGCCAAATTACGGCGTTCCTTAATAAATGCGGCATCTTCATAGCAATAAATGGGAATTTGTAATTCGTCCCCGATACGTTTAGCCAATTTGCGGGCATATTCCACCACTTCTTCCATGGTGATATTGGCAACGGGAACTAACGGGCATACATCGGTAGCTCCAAATCTTGGATGAGCTCCGTGATGTGAACGCATATCGATCACCTCCGATGCCTTTTTCACTGCCCTGAATGCAGCTTCAATGACTTCATCGGGAGTGCCCACCATGGTAACTACCGTGCGGTTGGTTGCCTGGCCGGGATCCACATCCAAAAGCTTTACACCATCTACCGATTCAATTTCTGCTGTTATCTGCTGAATAACAGACATATCCCTACCTTCGCTAAAGTTGGGAACGCATTCAATTAGTTTTCTCATTATATCTACAAATTATTGATTTTCTTTTGATGGTGCAAAGGTAAAAATTAATCCTAATTTAATCAATAAAAAGCAGGGAGTTTGCCGGCTGATTGATTCGGTTTTTACCAGTCGGCAGATCGATTATGCCTAAATCCGATTTCGAAGAGACCAATATGCAACAGACTTATTCGTCATTAAAAATATAATCCGAACTTGCTTTTTGATCTGTTTTAATAGTAATTTTTTGTAAATACTATTATTACATGCAATTACAAAATCTAATTTTAAATTTTGTCCTGCAAAGAGGAATCAATGCCATGCTTAATCGCAAAATTAAAGCGACAACGAAGACAAAAATATTTATTTTATTTCTGATAAATCAGGGCTACAATTTTCTCTAACCCCTCGGCATCGACTTGGGTAAACGAACCTGCACTCTTGCTATCCACATCAAGAATTCCAACTACCTTTCCATCTTCTATCAGTGGAACAACAACCTCGGACTGAGAACGATTGTCGCAAGCAATGTGCCCGGGAAAATCATGAATATTAGGTACCACTAGAGATTTTCTACGATTGATTCCTGCCCAGCAAACGCCGGTATCTTTCTGCAAAACCATGCATGCCAAAGGTCCCTGATAAGGGCCAATCGTTAAAACTCCGTCGTCGAGCAGGTAAAATCCGGTCCAAAAAAAATAATCCAATTTATGATGAAGTAACGCTATTGCTGTCGCCATTCTCGCAATAGGATTGGTTGTTTTTACAAACAACTCCTGCAGTTGTTTCTCTATTCGGTTGTAATGTTCTGTTTTTTGTTTCTCGGTCATTTTTCTGAAGAATAAATAGAATAAAAACGTCATTCTTTTCTAAAAAAACGATAGACAGCACTATATTCTATGTTAAGAATTCATCTAAAATCAAGGTCTCAAAATAATCTTTTCAAGAGTTATGATCACAAATTTTTCAAGGTGCAAAGATACAAAAAATTCATTGAAAACAAGAGGACTGTTTTTTGCCTAAATATTTGAAATTGATATCCTATCGAGCAAAAAACAATAATGAGATACGATTATAAATCTACTAGAAGAGGCACCAACTTTCATTGGTGCCTCTTCTTTACCTTAGTTGCGTTTTGAAATGTCTAAAACCAAACTTTTTACTTTAGACCTTCAGCTTTTACCTTATTTCGCTTTTTCCATTTCAATGGTAAAGTGGCGCATTATCGGAGCTTCCCGAGTAATAACATACCCCTTTTTAATCTCATTTCTGCGATCAAAAACATTCTTTAAAGCAACTGCAATTACATCAATATGGTTATTGGTATAAACTCTGCGCGGAATGGCCAAGCGAAGCAGTTCGAGTTTCGGATAACGGTTTTCGCGAGTTTCGGGATCCCGGTCGGCTAAGATAGCACCGATTTCCACTCCACGAATTCCTGCCTCCAAATACAGCTCAAGACCCAATGTTTGTGCTCTGAATTCTTCTTTAGGAACATTCGGAAGCACTTTATTAGCATCCACAAAGATTGCATGTCCACCGGCCGGAAATTGGAACGGAATTCCAAACTCCGTTAAGCGATTTCCAAGATATTCCACTTGTTTAATACGGGTTTCCAGATAGTCAAACTCGGTACCCTCGTCGAGCCCCACAGCTAGCGCGTTCATGTCTCGTCCCGACATACCGCCGTAAGTTACATAACCTTCAAACATGATATTGAAGACGGAGGCTTGGCGCCAAAGTTCTTCGCTGCGCATTGCAATAAATCCGCCCATGTTTACGATGGCATCTTTTTTCGCACTCATAGTCATTGCGTCGGCATAAGAATACATCTCAGCTACAATTTCTTTGATGGTTTTATCTTTATAGCCTTCTTCCCGAATTTTAATAAAATATGCATTTTCGGCAAAACGGGCAGAATCAATAACCACTAATTTATTATACTTATCGGCAATCTTACGAACTGCTTTCAGGTTTTCCATCGAAACAGGCTGTCCGCCGGCGGTATTATTGGTTATCGTAACGATGATAAATGGTGTTTTATCGGCATGTTCCTGTAATGCTTTTTCCAGCTTTACAGGGTCAACATTCCCTTTAAACGGATGATATAATTCGGTATTGGCAGCTTCATCTATAGTGCAATCGATTGCATGTGCCTTGCGGAATTCTATATGGCCTTTTGTAGTATCGAAATGCGAATTACCGGGTACAAAGTCACCTTCTTTTACCAATACGGAGAAAAGCACATTTTCGGCAGCACGACCTTGATGTGTAGGCATGATATAATCGAAACCGAGAATGTTCTTAACGGCATTTTTTAAATTAAAATAGGAAGAAGCGCCGGCATAACTTTCATCGCCCACCATCATAGCACCCCATTGGCGGTCGCTCATGGCTCCGGTACCAGAATCGGTAAGCAAATCGATAAATACCTGATCACTTTTAAGATTAAACAAATTATAATGAGCCGCTTTAATCCATTCTTCGCGCTGAGCGCGTGTACTGCGGCGGATGGGTTCAACCATCTTAATTTTGTAAGATTCTGAAAAAGGTAGTTCCATTGTATTAAGATTTTATGTTTTTAATAATAATTGAAAGAAACATCAAAAATAAAATTTTCTTGATGCACCCTAATAATAAATTTAAAGGATTGGTGTGTATAGCTTACCCGAGAAAGGCATCCCGGTCTTTCACATTCTTGAAAATCAAAAATCTATTTTTTAAATTCAGACTGTGCATATCAACTATTTAATCGACTGGTTTCAAATATTTCTTCAAAGGTACCTTATTTCAGCAATATAATTCTTAAAATTCTTTAAAGTTTTACTCAAAATCTATTTTTTTTCGAATGAAATAAATTTTTGTCCGATAGTCCACATGGGGAATTAATAAAAATACTCTTGGGTACGATCTTGACAAATCTACTATTTCGATCAATTAATTAGCATTGTTCACTAATCGGATGGAATCAATACCTTAATTTTTCGATCTGCAATCTCCACGTTAAAACTTCCTTCACCCACCATTTCACCTTCCACCTCAGCTAAAAACAAGCTTTCAGGGACAACAGACATTGCTTTTACCCGATAGTGAAAAACCTTCGGATGTTTAATATAAGTTCCTCTGAAAAGAGCCGGAATCTGCATAAGAAGTTGCCATAGTTTCATCTTTTCGATAACAACAACATCCAACAAACCATCGGTAGGATCGGCCATCGGAACAGGTTTCATTCCGTTTCCATTGTACTTGCAAATACCTGCAGCTATCGAAAAAACGAGTTTATTTACCACTTCATTGTCTAAAATCAGCTTACAATTCACAGGTTTGTATTTCAGTAAAGAGAGAATTAAATGCTTGACATAAACCATTCCCTTTGCCACTTTGAATTTTCGAGCACGGTGAACTCGATCGATAACAGCTGCGTCAAACCCCAATCCCGCAATATTGATAAAATATCGCGAAGGTTGTTCCTGCTTGCCAATTGATTTCACCATTCCTATATCGTGATGAATAATGGCTCCGGAAAAAAACATGGCTATAATTTCATTCATCCTGGAAGGAAACCGATGTGTTCGCGACCAATCGTTACCGGTGCCCGCCGGTAAAACAGCCAGTAATACATTTTTCGCCAGTTCTCCACAACGCATAATTCCGTTTACCACTTCATTGAGTGTACCGTCGCCGCCTACAACAATAATAGAAACCGCACCATCATCAACCAGCATTTGCGCAATATGTAATGCATCATCCTTCGCGGTAGTGTGCCATTCTTTAAACAAAAGTCCACGGTCGGCAAGCAACGCTGATATTCTTTTCCAATATTCGAGACTTCCTCCACGTAAGGCAACAGGGTTAATTATTACATGCCAGAATAATGGCAAAGGCTTGATATTATTCATCAAATAGTTAATTAGAAGAACAAAGTTAGAAAATATTAATGTGCTTTTTTTATCAAAATTCAAAAAAACAATCAGAAAAAAGATAAAAAACGATGTTCATTTGTCGAAAAAAACATACATTTGCAATCGAATTAGGTCTCTGTAGCTCAGCTGTGCCGAAAAAATCAAAAACTTTTACGTACCAAGATAAGTCGTTATTAACGAAATAAGTTTTTGTTTTTTTTCGAGCATCCACGCAGGAGTAAAAAAATCGAAGATTTTCTAACACCTGCGGGAGTAGAGCACTTGACTTTGAGTTGATTAACCTCACAATAGTAAAAAAATATTCCGAAAAAAGATAAAAACAATGTACTTTTATTGAAAAAAACGTACATTTGCAATCGAATTAGGTCTCTGTAGCTCAGCTGTGCCGAAAAAATCAAAAACTTTTACGTACCAAGATAAGTCGTTATTAACGAAATAAGTTTTTGTTTTTTTTCGAGCATCCACGCAGGAGTAAAAAATCAAAGATTTTCTAACACCTGCGGGAGTAGAGCACTTGACTTTGAGTTGATTAACCTCACAATAGTAAAAAAATATTCCGAAAAAAGATAAAAACAATGTACTTTTATTGAAAAAAACGTACATTTGCAATCGAATTAGGTCTCTGTAGCTCAGCTGTGCCGAAAAAATCAAAAACTTTTACGTACCAAGATAAGTCGTTATTAACGAAATAAGTTTTTGTTTTTTTTCGAGCATCCACGCAGGAGTAAAAAATCAAAGATTTTCTAACACCTGCGGGAGTAGAGCACTTGACTTTGAGTTGATTAACCTCACAATAGTAAAAAAATATTCCGAAAAAAGATAAAAACAATGTACTTTTATTGAAAAAAACGTACATTTGCAATCGAATTAGGTCTCTGTAGCTCAGCTGGTAGAGCAATTGACTCTTAATCAATGGGTCGGGGGTTCGAGCCCCCCCGGGGACACAAAAAAAGAACTGCAATCTTGCAGTTCTTTTTTATTTTCAAACAATTGAACGTATTCATGTTCAATGGCTCAGTTGTGGTGAAAAAACCGAATTTTTTATTACAACTTAGCGTATTTACTTCTGATTAGCCATAACAGCCCCGATTCTTACATATATGATTTACAAAATTAATTGATTCATTTTGTCTTTGTGCTTATTTTCAATTGCATTGGCAGGCAATCCGGTTAAAAAACACGGATGGAGTAATGATATTTTAGTCCTTTGTTTTACACATCAGATTGTTTTTTATTTGGAATTGATTTAAGGCCTTTATTTAGAGGGAGTTGGATTTATTCAGCACAGTCTCCTCCACAGAAAAAACATTCATCAAATTTTGGATAATATCACTGCATGAAAAATCCAACAGGATTGTATCTCATACATAATTGATTATCAACTAATTGGGTATATTAAAATTTATTATACTCTTCATTATAAAACAAATTCCAGAAAAAGGGCTTACTTGAATTGATATTTTTTGTAATTTCATACCGAAAAATTTCAGAAAACTCAAAAGCTAATAAATATGAAAAGATTTCTACTCATTTTGACGACTCTGCTTGTAAGTGGGGGTTCGTATGGACAGGTTGTGGTTTCGGGTGCAAATGGCATTGCAAATGGAACCAATTACACATCAATTACAAATGCTGTTAATGCCATTAAAGGGAATACACAAGTTGGTTATAATCCCATTTTAACGATTACTTCAGACATTGCAGTAACTACAACCGAAACAATTACTGAATGGGATTGGGTCTCTTTGACTATTAAACCAAGCGGGATAAGAACTATTTCGGGTGACCGTTTTGGTTCTTCAATCATACTGTTTAACGGTGCCGACAGGGTAGTTATCGATGGATTAAATTCAGGCGGAAATTCATTAACTATTACAAATTACAGTACAGGAGTTGGCCCGGGGGGGCAAAGTACCGGTACAATCGGGTTCGTACTTGATGCAACATACAATACTATTACTAATTGTACAGTTCTTGGATCTGCAAGTAAGATATTACCCACTTCTTCAGGCAGTGAAAATGGAGGGACTATCTATTTTGGTCTGGGATCTGTTACCGGCAATGATTACAACACAATTTCCTATTGTAAAATTGGTCCGGCAGGTGAAAATCTACCCTCAATCGGAATTCTGAATTATGGCACTGTTGATGCAACCAATGTAAAATGCAACAGTAACATTACCATTGATAATTGTGAAATTTATGATTTCTTTAGAGCTGCAGGATGTGCCGGAATTTATGCAGCAACGTGGAATACCGATTGGACTATTTCTAACAATAAAATATACCAAACTGCACCACGAACATTTACATCTGGGGGGACAATGTATGGCATTTATTTTTTCAACATTTATGCGGATAATGTTCAGATTACCGGAAACACCATTGGTTATTCAAATAATTCAGGCACGGGCACATTAACATTGTTGGGAAGTGATTATGCCGGAGCTTTTCGCGGCATACAAATGACAACAAGCTCAACGGCAACAAATGCTTGCAGTATTACCGGCAATAACATCTCAAATGTTTCGTTAACATCATCTACCGGGACGTTTGTTGGTATTTATAATGGGTCGGGCTACTCTTCCAATACCATCAACATTAATAGCAATACGGTAAATAACATTGAAACAATAACAACAACAGGAGCCTTAACAGCGATTTATGCCGGAAATGCAGCTACATTGTCAGCAAGCGACAATACTCTCACCAACATTACACAAAGTGGAAGTGGTAGTTTGTTAGGAATAAATATGTATGCGTTTTATACCGGAACATTTAATTCAAACACCTTCTCTGATTTTGTCATTAATAATCCGGCATCAACGGCATCAATTTGGGGAATTATTGGTGAAGGTTCCGGCAATAGATATGTTTTTACGGCAAATGGGAATGCCATCTCGGGTTTTTCCACGACTTCTGCTTTAGTCCCCACCATTTGTGGAATCAGAGAGTATGGACAAAATTCAACGAAAGTGTTTCAAAATAACACGATTTATAATTTTTCGGCTCAGGGAGAATCAACATTGCTTGGTATATCAGCATCCAGTAGCAGTGGTAACGGAGCTGGTACGGATATTAGCGGGAATGTGATCCATTCCTTTAGTAATGCAAAAGATGTAATAGGAATTAGTAGTACTCCGGTTGTAAACGGAACCATAAGTATTTATAAGAACAAAATTTACGGATTAAGCACATCTAATCCGGACGGAACTGCAAAGGGTATTTATGTGGGCACATCTGTATATCATGTTATTTACAATAATATTATAGGCGAATTATCGAGCACCGCTTTTACTTCTTCAACAAGCCCATATCTCTCGTTGGCAGGCATTTGGATAAATGCCGGAACTTCAAATATCTATAATAATACAGTATTTATTGGCAGTACAACCAGTAGTGGTGTCAACGCATCTATGGCCGGGATATACACAAGCACAAGCCCGACTATTCTAATGCAAAACAATATTATTGTGAACCTTGCTAATCCCAAAGGGAGCGGAAATGCAGTTGCATACATGAGAAGCAGTAATACGCTAACTACTTATTCAACCTCCTCAAACAATAACTGTTTTTATGGCACCAGTGGTTTGTTTTGGGATGGCACAAATTTATATAATACATTGGCATCATATAAAACCGCTATGGGAGTTAGAGAAAAAGCTTCTTATAATTATAATGTTACTCCGCTATTTGTAAGTACAACAGGCGCAAATGCTAATTATTTGCATATTATTCCTTCTACTCCAAATAATCCTTTGGAATCGGGCGGAATTAATATAGCGACATTTGTTGACGATTTTGATGTAGATGCACGACCGGGACCATCCGGGTCTGTAAATGGCGGAGCAACAAAATACGATATCGGGGCAGATGAATTTGATGGATTTCCGTTACTGCCTCCAACCGGTCCGGCAACCCAATCATATTGTGCTTCAGAAGGCAAGTTGGTGTCCGATTTAACGGCAACACTTACCGGTACCAACATTATTTGGTACGATGCTGCAACCGCCGGAAATGTGATAACTTCAACTACTACCTTGATTACACGAACATATTACGCCAGCCAGACAATCAATGGGAACGAAAGTCCAACCAGATTAGCCGTGGCGGTTACCATAAATACTACTCCGGCAGCACCAACCGGTTCAGCATCGCAAACCTATTGTTCTTCACAAGGAAAGTTGGTGTCCGATCTAACGGCAACACTTACAGGTGCTAATATT
Source organism: Bacteroidales bacterium (assembly GCA_963556065.3). Classification (GTDB taxonomy): domain Bacteria; phylum Bacteroidota; class Bacteroidia; order Bacteroidales; family WCHB1-69; genus JBAXTE01. The sequence continues at coordinate 283,476 of CAUVYH020000017.1, read as the reverse complement.
ATTTGGTACGATGCTGCAACGAATGGAAATATGATCAATTCCACCACCGTGCTGTCAACGGGGAATTATTATGCCAGCCAAACCGTTAATGGCTGCGAAAGCACTCTGAGAAAAGTGGTCGCTGTTACCGTTAATTCAACGCCGTTAGCGCCAACCGGTTCGGCATCGCAAACGTATTGTTCTTCACAAGGAAAGTTGGTGTCCGATCTAACGGCAACGCTTACAGGTGCTAATATTATTTGGTACGATGCTGCAACGAATGGAAATATGATCAATTCCACCACCGTGCTGTCAACAGGGAATTATTATGCCAGCCAAACGGTTAATGGCTGCGAAAGCACTCTGAGAAAAGTGGTCGCTGTTACCGTCAATTCAACGCCGTTAGCGCCAACCGGTTCGGCATCGCAAACGTATTGTTCTTCCCAAGGAAAGTTAGTGTCCGATTTAACGGCAACGCTTACGGGTGCTAATATTATTTGGTACGATGCTGCAACGAATGGAAATATGATCAATTCCACCACCGCACTGTCAACGGGAACATATTATGCCAGCCAAACGGTTAATGGTTGTGAAAGTATATTGCGAAAAGCAGTGGCTGTTACCGTAAATGCAACGCCGTTAGCACCAACCGGTTCGGCATCGCAAACGTATTGTTCTTCACAAGGAAAGTTGGTGTCCGATCTAACGGCAACGCTTACAGGTGCTAATATTATTTGGTACGATGCTGCAACGAATGGAAATATGATCAATTCCACCACCGTGCTGTCAACGGGAACATATTATGCCAGCCAAACGGTTAATGGCTGCGAAAGCACTCTGAGAAAAGTGGTCGCTGTTACCGTTAATTCAACGCCGTTAGCACCAACCGGTTCGGCATCGCAAACGTATTGTTCTTCACAAGGAAAGTTGGTGTCCGATCTAACGGCAACGCTTACAGGTGCTAATATTATTTGGTACGATGCTGCAACGAATGGAAATATGATCAATTCCACCACCGTGCTGTCAACGGGAACATATTATGCCAGTCAAACGGTTAATGGCTGCGAAAGCACTCTGAGAAAAGTGGTCGCTGTTACCGTTAATTCAACGCCGTTAGCGCCAACCGGTTCGGCATCGCAAACGTATTGTTCTTCACAAGGAAAGTTAGTGTCCGATTTAACGGCAACGCTTACGGGTGCTAATATTATTTGGTACGATGCTGCAACGAATGGAAATATGATCAATTCCACCACCGTGCTGTCAACGGGAACATATTATGCCAGTCAAACGGTTAATGGCTGCGAAAGCACATTGCGAAAAGCTGTGGCAGTTACTATAAATACAATGCCAACAGCACCAACAAGCATAACAGGAACATTCTCAATTTGCGAAGGAAGTTCCACAATTTTAACAGCCACCGGTGGCTCTGAAGGGGATGGGTGCTCGTATCAATGGGGAACAGGTTCAACTGTTGGCAGCAACATTATTGCAGGCGAAACAAATGCGGGTTACTCTACATTAGCATTGTCCTCAAATACCACATTTTGGGTTCGCAGGGTTGGAAACACCGCTTGTACAAATACAACCGGTGGAATTACACAATTGGTAACTGTAACTAATTCTCCTACAGCGATAATTAGTTATTCGGGAAGTCCATTCTCAAACGACATATCAACGCTGCAATCCGTATCTATCAGCGGAACTAATGCTTACACAGGAGGTTCATATTCAGCAACTCCGGTAGGTTTAACGATAAACTCCTCAACAGGAGCAATTACACCAAACACCTCTGCTATAAATGATTATCAGGTAACTTATACAATTCCTGCATCAGGAGCTTGTGGCGTTGAAACTGCTACAACTATAGTTACCATTACTTCACCATGTCCGGCAACATCAACATTTACCGGCTCCGGCAGCTGGAATCTTGTTGGCAATTGGGATAATGGGTTGCCATGTGCTACTACAAATGTAATTATCGATGGCACAGGTCTGTGTACTATAAATTCAACAGCTAATTGTAAAAATCTGACTATAAATCCGGAAAAATATTTGACAGTGAATGAGAGCCAGACTCTTTCAATTAATGGACAAATGACCATCAAGTCAACTGCAGTTGGTACTGGCTCATTTATTAATAACGGGACAGTAAACTATGCCATGGATTCTAAAATAGAACGCTATCTTACCGGCAGTCAATGGCATCTCGTATCTTCTCCGGTTACAGTTGGTGTTGCCGGTGTATTTCATGGGATATGGCTAAGGTCTTATAATGAATCAACAAATACATTCGGAGTATATATTGTTCCTGATGAAACACCAATGCCAACAGGTCAGGGGTTTTCAGTGTGGACAAATTCCGCAAATGAAATTCGCACTTTTACCGGATTAGTTAATAATGGCACGGTGACTCCTTCCGTTCAGCTTACTGGTGCTGCAGGACCAAGTACCGGGTGGAATCTGATTGGCAACCCCTATCCAAGTGCCATCGATTGGAATGCTTCTAGCGGTTGGGCTAAAACCAATATTGCCAACAGTATTTATGTATGGAATAATAACCAATACGCAACATACATCGGGGGAATTGGCACCAATGGAGGTTCTCGATACATTGCCATGGAACAAGGCTTCTTTGTTCAGGCAACTGCTCCTGGACCAAGCATTAGCATGAATAACAATGTGAGGGTTCACAACTCTGTCAGCTACATGAAAACCAACGATGAAGATCCAACCAATATCATTCGAGTCAAAGTCAACAAAGATTCAAATAGCGACGAAACCGTCATTGCCATTCGTGAAAATGGTTCAACTGTTTTTAATCCCGAAACCGATGCCGTAAAACTCCCCGGAAGTACAACTTCTCCACAAATGCACACTATAAAATCAGACAATAGTTTCTTAGCAATCAGCGCATTGGCTTCAATAAATGAAATTATCGGTAAATATATTTATTTAGATATTGCCGAAACGGGTTCACACCAACTTTTATATACGCATACTCTTTCTGAAACAAATATTCCCCGTTTGTTCGACACAAAAACACAAACAGTCGTGGAGCCCAACACCCCATACTCTTTTAATGCAACTGTAGGGGATGCAAACACTAGATTTCAATTTATTGAATCTTTGCCAATGTCCGTTGATAATTCACAGAATTCTTCAAATATAACTATTTGGGAAAGCAACAAGATTCTCTATATCTTGAATTCTTCCAACAATGCAATTAAACAAGTGATTATATACGGCACAGATGGCAAAATTGTTCATAATGGCATCCAAACTACAACTGATCTAAGTAATCTTTCATCAGGAATGTATATGGTTAGAGTCACTACTGAAAATAAAACTCAAGTCAAGAAAATTATCATTAAATAAATTCAAAAATTACCATAATATGAGAAAACACTCAATCTTAAAACGAATTACTCTTATTGTAATGATTTTTATTCTTTCATCAACAATTTCCACCTTCGCTCAAGGACCTGGCGATCCTGGCGGTGGACCTGGCGGTGGAGATCCACCTGTCGGCGCACCTTTGGACGGTGGTGCTTTGGCATTGTTGATTGCAGGAGCGGCTTATGGAATAAAATCTTTGTACAAGAAGAAGGGAAAAGGCGAATAAAAAAGGAAATATTCAATTCTTTTATTAATGTGAAATCATTTGTCGGTAAAAACTGGCAAATGATTTTATTTTTTAGGAATTCAACTGTGGATATTCTTTGCCGCTCTAATTTGCTCTTATCCCGGAAAATGGAAAAAAGAAATTACTATATTCTTCCATCGGGATCGTTTCGATAAACATAATCAATATTGTAAGAATTGTTACCCTTTTTTTGCGATACATGCTTACCTAGAACGAATGCAATTTAACCACGATTATGTTTTCAATGTTGCGGTGTATATTTTTACGTTTTTGATGTGGATATATGTGGTTAAAAACAACAAGTTTGCAATCCGTTTCAGCTTAATGTTGAGGCTCGATAAATATCATTTTCTAAAAAATAAAATAATTGAAAGTATTCAATGTTTGTTTTGCCGAAAAAAATCAAAAACCTTGTTACAACTTAGCGGTATCTAACTTTTGATTAGCCGTAACAGATCCACCTAATAATTTGCAAAATCAATTGACTCATTTTGCCTTTGTGCTTGTTTTTCAATTGTATTGACAAATAATCCGGTTAAAAACATGAATAGAATAATAATTTTTTAATCCTTTGTTTTTGTTTTACGCATCGGATTGTTTTTTATTTGGAAGTAAAAAAAACATTTACTAAATTTGTAGGTATAAAAAACATAACAGGATTTATCTTTATAAACATTAAACATTAGAATTATGGGATTTTTCACATCAATTAAAAACAAATTAGGTATCGGCGGCGTAAAAGTAGTGCTTGAAGTACCTGGACAAATTGAAAAAAGCAGCAAAACTTTTAATGGCAAAGTTACTTTAACCACAAAAAGTGATCAACAAGTTATTGATCTTGAGGTAAAACTTGTAGAAAAGTACACTACAGGAAGAGGTGAAGAAAAAAAGACGAAAGAATTCGACTTGGGAAAAACCAAAGTTCCTTGCAATTTCGAGATTAAAACCGGAGAAACCAAAGAAATTCCCTTTGTGGTAAACTTTGAACTTTTAAAATCGACAAACGATGAATTAAAAGAAAAAGGTGGCGTAATGGGCGGAATTGGCAAATTGGGTTCTTTTGCCAACAACGAGAAATCCGAATACTATGTTATTGCTACTGCAGATGTAAAAAGTGCTGCATTAGATCCAAATGATATTAAAGACGTAAAATTGGTATAGTTGTCATGTACTTTACAAAAAGAGGCGGTAAAATAATATTTTGCCGCCTCTTTTTCTACCATAACACCTCGATAATATTCTGTATTTATTTACATATTGAACAACTGTAAATCTTACTGATAATCAATTGTATTCTACTTATGCTTTTAAGCAATTTTCTTAAAAAATCATCAAGGTATAAATTGATGTATTCAGGTTGGTTACACAATCAAAATGTTTGGAAACAATTAAATACAAAAGGTAACTTAAACCGGTAGATTCTACAAAACAGCATCTTAGCAATAGCTGCAAAAAAAGCACAAAAGAACATCCACCTCTTTTCTGCACTGGAAATTGGTAAATATACAAAGGATTATTACTTTTGCAATTAAACAAAAAGAGCTGTGTGAAAGAAGGCTTTAAAATACCGTTCCGTGAACGTAAGAATAAAAACCTCTTGCATAACTCGTTTAAAATGGCAAGTATAGCGATTAATTATGGACTCAGAAAAAAGATTTAGGACAAAAACGGGATATTGCCATATTCTAGCTGACAAAATTTTCCTGACAAGAGATGGAATTATCGGAAATGTTGCTAAATTGACTACCGGGAAAAACATTGCCAGAATTCTCGTAATTTATGGTTTGATTGCTCTTGGATTAATATATGTTGCAATTGATAATTTTAACAAACAGGACCATTTTACGGCAATACTATTTTTGTTGGTTGCAATGTATTTGATTTATGGAATTTTTAATAGTTTAAATAACTCTGCAACTCCGATAATCGAAAGAAAATCAATTCAAAAAGTTAAATTTATAAAAGGAATTACCGGATTGACACGGTCCCGATTTATTGTGATTTTTACCGATGAAAAAGGTAAGACTAAAAAACGACTGATTCTGTTACCTGGATCATTCACCGGAGGACAAACAGAGACAGACATCGCATATAACATAATGGCTGAAGAAAAACTGATTAAAAAATAAACGTATCAACTTCAGATGTGATATTACAATCGCGCATTTACAAAACATTACGATTTTGAAGAAAGAGAATACAATCGGTTGTTGTGGAATAGATTGCGGACTTTGTCCCAGATTCCACACAAAAGGGAAATCAGCTTGCCCCGGCTGTTTTGGCAGGGACTTCAAAGAGAAGCATCCATCCTGTGGGGTCGCAACATGTTGTGCAACAAAGAGAGATTTGGAAACATGTGCTGATTGTACAAATTTTCCATGCGATCGGTTAACAACAGAGAATGTCGGATATGATTCTTTTGTCACCCACAAAAAGATGCTTCCAAATTTAGAATACATAAAGACAAATGGCACAATCCATTTTATTAATCAGCAGCGTATTCGAATGAAAATTTTGATAGATTTTCTCACACAATATGATGACGGAAGATCAAAGGGTTTTTATTGTCTAAGTTGCGCCTTGTTGCCTATTGATAAATTGAAAGATTGTCACAGATACATGGACTCGATAGACTATTTAATCAATGTAAAGGAAAAATGTAAACTTCTTAGGGAAAGAATTCTATCGATCGCTGACGAATTGAATATTGACATAAAACTCAAAAGCAAAAAACACGGTGTTTAACTCCACCCAAATCTCTTGTTATTGGTGTTTCGCGATGATATGCGGAACAGACTACCCATTAAAACAAGTATAAAAAAACACCCAAAAGCTGTTGTAAGGTTGAATGAAAGCAGAACAGTTAAAACCCTCTCAGCACAATCTCTTCCGTATCCGTTAGAGGAATCCGTTTATGAATCTTTTTCTGGATTACCCGAAAGTGATGTTGCTCGTCGTAACTCACCAGCGATATTGCTTCTCCTGGGTTTTCGGCACGACCGGTTCGCCCGATTCGGTGGATATAATCTTTTGGAGAGCGGGGCAATTCATAGTTGATTACAAAAGGTAAGAATGGAATATCAATACCCCGCGACATGAGATCCGTGGATACCAGAACCTGCAATTTCCCTGTTTTAAATTTTCTCACCGCTTCCGTTCGTGCTCCCTGACTTTTTTTGCTGTGCATAGCTTCCGCGTGAATGCCGTTGATCTTGAGTTTGCTTACCACGGCATCGGCTCTGTGAGTGGAAGAGACAAACACCAGCACCTGTTGCATTTCCTGCTGCTTGATGAGGTAACGAAGAAACGGACCTTTTCGGTGCTCTTCGACGGAATAGGCTATCTGATTGATCAAATCCAGATTCTCTACTTCATCTTCGATTTCAATTTTCACCGGATTGTGCAAAAGAAATTCGGTAATGTCTTCTATGCCTTTGCCCAACGTTGCCGAGAATAACAGATTTTGCCGTTTTGAAGGCAACAATTTGAATATCCGAGTCATCTCCTCCTCAAAACCCAGATTTAGCATCTTATCGGCTTCATCCAGAACCAGAATTTCCACATCCGATAAATAGACGGCTTTTGCAGAGACTAAATCCAGTAATCGCCCGGGAGTGGACACTAAAATATCCACTCCCTGCATTTTAATCATCTGCGGATTAATGGAAACACCGCCAAAAACCGCCATCGATTTAATCCGTTCGGGAATGACTTGCCCAAACAGGTTGAAAACCTCGCCGACCTGAACCGCTAATTCCCTAGTGGGAACTAAAACCAATGCCTGGATATGCCTGTTTTTTAAAGCTGTTCGCTGTTGAAGCAATTGCAAAATGGGAAGTACATAACTCACCGTTTTTCCCGAACCGGTTTGAGCGATGCCTAAAACATCCTTTCCTTCGATTATGGCAGGAATTGCCTGTTTCTGAATCGGATAAGGCTGGATATATTGTTGATCGGACAATGCTTTCACTAATAGTGCAGACAAACCAAGGGGCGAAAAGGGCATAATGATATGGATTCGTAAATAATGTACAAAAATACAACATTAAGTAATCCGCAATAAACAATAATCGCTTTGATTTCAACTCTTTGTTATCTTTGTGCCGTAAAATGGAATAATTATGATTAAAAATATCATTTTTGATTGGGGCGACACTGTCATGCGCGACTATCCGGAGTTGCCGGGAGCAATGTGTGATTGGCCCCATGTAGAATTAATTCCCCATGTCTATTCCGCACTAACGGAATTAAAATCAAAATACACCCTTGTTATAGCCACCACTGCAGGCGTTTCGGATACGGATGCTATGGTCGGGGCGTTGCAGCGGGTAGCGGTAAAAGAAATGTTTAGTGCGTTTTATTCCTCGAAAGAATTGGGAATATCCAAACCGGATCCCTTGTTCTTCACGGAAGTATGTCGGCGTGCAGAATTACAACCCCGATGCACCATTATGGTCGGAAATGATTATGAAAAGGATATTGTGGGAGCTAAAACTGCCGGCTTAAAAACGGTTTTCTTCAACGAGAAGCATCGGTCTGGAAATTTTCCCGCTGCAGATATCCTTATTTCTTCGATGAATGACCTTTGTATGGCTATCGATAGGCTAAACGGTAAACATCAAGGAAAATAATCTGTGATCCGTGCTAATTTCAGGAATTTTAACCTTTAGGAATTTTAAGTACTTGTCCCGGCTCAATGTGACCTTCTTTAAGCTTATTACTGTTTAAAATATCCAAGTGTGTAATTCCCGGAAATTTTCGAGCAATACTCCAAATCGTATCACCGGGAACGACTTTGTAATAACGATATTTTTGAGCAGCATGTACATTAATTCTTCCTTTAATTGTATCATTAGCATTTAAAGTTATTTTATTGCTGTCGTTAATGGCAACAGGTCGTATTGTCGTATCACTTGCTTTAGCAATAGTTTTTTCTACCGGATAAAAGCCGACTACAATTTTTCTGCCGGGGGCGACAGATTTTCCTCTTATTTTGTTTAAGTATTTGATTTCATTTGTAGAAATGCCATATTTTTTTGAAATAGAACCTAGTGTTTCCCCTGATTTTACAATATGAAATTTCTTTTTAAGCTGAGCTACGTTTAATGCTGGATTATTATTTTGAGATTCAATATTAACCACTTGCATAGGAGTAAAATAAGTGCTGTAGTTATAGCTGTGAATAGAATCGCGGAGTGAAGTAAATTCAACGGCCTTTAGAGGTGAAAGCACAAGCGGATACGCATCTTTATAAGCCGGGACAATGTCGCGTTTGTATTGTGGATTGAGCGTTCTAAGCTCTTCTATCGGAATATTTAACACCGCTGCAACTTGTTGCAAGTGTACCTCCTTGTTAACAACAACCGTATCGGTTAACATTGGCATCGTGATGGGAACTACGTTAATGTTATGCTTATCATAATAGTTCATCATATACGTAGCCGCAATATATGCAGGCACATATCCTCTGGTTTCTTTCGGAAGATAATAATAGATCTGCCAAAAATCGGTTTTGCCACCCGAGCGACGTATTGCTTTGCTTACATTACCCGGCCCACAATTGTATGCGGCAATGGCTAATATCCAGTCGTTATAAATTTTATGCAAATCATTGAGATATCGAGCAGCAGCGCGTGTTGCTCTAATGGGATCTTTACGTGCATCTACGAAAGTATTAACCTCTAAGCCATACATTCTCCCTGTTGAAAACATAAACTGCCAAAGTCCTGTTGCTCCAACACAAGAAACAGCATTTGGATTTAATGCCGACTCAATAATAGAAAGGTATTTAAGTTCTTGGGGCACTCCGTTTTGCTCCATAATTTCTTCATACATCGGAAAGTAATACTTTGATAATCCGACAATTATCCCAGATAGTTTGCGCTTTTTAACACAGTACATTTCAATATACGAACGTACTTCTTTATTGTATGATAATGGAATAATGGACGGAATTTCGGATAGTCGTTTAGCATAGACTGAATCGGAATAGGAGACACCTTCGGCTGAAGTTGGAATAAATTTTTCACTATTTGCCTGAACGCTTTGTTTAATGTACCAAAGATTAAGTAAGCTGTCCATTTGAGCCGAAACGGAATTGTCGAACGAGGTGTTCTGTGTACTATCTAATATAACTTTTACCGTGGTGTCTTTTACACAAATCTGTGCCTCTATCGAAAGCTCCACACCAATAAGAGCAATGATGAGGACGATCAACTTGCCTTTATGTTTATTCCAAATATTTGTCATTCCATTATGCATTGTAATTTCCTACTTTGCAAATTAACAAAAAATATTTTGAAAACCTACCCCCTTCTTAATTTTTTTTACGAATTTTTAGTTGTTGATAACAAAGTAATCATTTGAACTTGAACAAGTAATACCATTTCTGTTTTAAACATAGCCTAATTCATTCTCAATAATTGGTGAAAATAATGCAATTTTATTCCACAGAAACGAACATTAACCATTCTAATTTATTCTTATACAATTCAACTGTTCCGGATATCGATTTTATGTTGAATTTAAATGCGACCATTTATTCATGGTCTTTTAACGGATTAAAACATCTGCAAAGCAATTTTAATACTGAAATGCGGAAACTGAAAAATATAATACGCAAAAAAATACAGGAATCAAAAAAAGCCTGTCAGAAAAACAATCCGACAGGCTAATTTTATATATTTTTTTTAGTTTTAGTTCAATCCACGTTTTTTAAGCAACGGCTCAATACTCGCATCGCGGCCACGGAAGTTACGATACATCACTTGCGGATCGACACTATTCCCTTTTTCAAGAATATTCCGGCGATACGATTTTGCAGTCGCAGGATCGAATATGTTCCCTTTTTCCAGAAATGCTTCAAATGCATCTGCATCAAGAACTTCAGACCAAATATAACTATAATATCCGGCAGCATATTCGCTACTGGAAAAGATGTGCAAGTAATAGGTGCTTCTGTAGCGAGGGGCAATGGATGAAATTAAATTCAAATCGGTTAGCACCTTTTTTTCAAACTCATTCACATTGAGATTGTCAGCATTAGTCAACATGTGATATTTCATATCTAAAATGGCTGCAGCAAGGTACTCTACCGTTGCAAACCCTTGATTGAATTTACTGCTGGCTTCCAGTTTCTTTATCAACTCCGCAGGAATTAGCGCCCCTGTCTTGTAGTGTTTTGCATACATTTTAAGCACCTCCGGTTGTTGTGCCCACAGTTCATTAAGTTGTGACGGGAGTTCTACAAAATCGCTTGGGCAGCTTGTGCTTCCCTCATATTGGCAATTCGAGACCAAAGCATGAATACCATGTCCAAATTCATGAAAAAATGTTTCCACATCATCCAAACTCAATAACGCAGGGTCGTTTCCTGTAGGCTTGTTTGAATTCAGATTAATAGAAACAATAGGAATAATTCGTTTCCCGTTTTCATAATGTGCGGTACGATACCCGGTACACCAAGCTCCATTTTGTTTACTAGCACGTGGATAGTAATCCAACATAATTACACCTAACAAAGCATTATTAGCTTCTCTGACTTCGTATAATACAGCATCGGGATGATAAAGCGGAATGCCTTTTTTTCTCAATAAATTTTAAGCCATATAATTTTCCAGCTACGGCAAAAACACCTTTTTTTACATTTTCCAGCTGAAAGTATGGACGAAGTTGTTCTTCGTCGAGGTCATATTTTGCTTTACGCACTTTTTCGGCATAATACCACCAGTCCCAAGATTCTATTTTAATATTATCGCCCTCTTTTTCGGCAAGTTTTTGCATTTCATCCTGTTCCTGCTGAGCAACTTTTAATGCCGGAGTCCAAAGTTTATTCAACAAATTCATTACATTATCGGCATTTTTGGCCATTGTTGTTTCCAAACCATAGTCGGCATACGTTTTATATCCAAGTAAATTTGAACGTTCCAAACGAAGTTTAACGATTTCGGTAATTACTTTTTTATTGTCAAATTCGTTATTATTGTTTCCACGATTCAGATAAGCATTATATATCTTTTCTCTCAACGAACGATTTGTTAGCATAAGTTAAAAATGGCAACATGCTGGGCTTTTTTGTTGTAAACACCCATTTACCATCCATTTTAGCACTTTTGGCATCATCCGCACCCATTTGAATTATAGATTCCGGAAGTCCAGCTAAATCCTCTTTATTATCAATCACTAATTGATACCCGTTGGTTTCAGCCATAACATTATTGCTAAATTTTAAAGTAAGTAACGACAATTGGCTATTGATTTCGCGAAGACGGGTTTGTTCTTTTTCGTTCAGGTTTGCACCGCCACGAACAAAATCCTTATAATATTTTTCCAACAAACGAAGTTGTTCTCCGTTTAATTTTTCAGCAGTGCGATTTTCATAAACCGTTTTAATTCTTAAAAAAAGCTTAGGATTTAATGAAATATCGTCCCCATGTTTCGAAAGGATAGGAGCCAATTCTTCGGCAACTTTTTGGAGTTCGTCACTTGTATTTGCAGACAATTGGTTGTAAAAAACCAGACTAATTTTAGTCATTAAAGCGCCTGACTTTTCCATAGCCTCTATGGTATTTTTAAAGTTTGGTTTTTGAGGATTACCGACTATTGCATCAATATTTTTCATCTGTTCAACCATTGCAATCTTAAATGCCGGAATAAAATGCTCGTTTTTAATTTTGTCGAACGGAGGAAGCCCATAGGGAGTTTTCCACTCCTGCAGAAGCGGATTTCCGACTGCAACGGAAACTGGTTTTTTAACTTGCTTTTTCACCTGAGCAAAGCCGATAGTTCCACACAATACGAGAACCAGACTCATGCATAACGTTGTTGATTTCATATTTGATTTTTGTTTATTTATTTTAATTGCAAAAATATCTTATTTTTTTCGATATTATTATTTTTTTTGGATGAATTGATGTGTTTAACAGACAAACTAACGGAAAGCAACCCAATTATTCCCGAACTCCCTTCATGGAAACAGACTTATTGAACAGGATCAATCCGGCAATAGTCATCACTCCTATCCCGCTAAATATAAGCCAAAGCGCAGTTGGACTATGAAGCTTATCGACAAAATATGTGTACATTTTTGCCCCTAAAAGGCCCCCAATACTTCCAACGGCTCCATACAAAAAAGAGTAGCCCAGATATAGCGCTTTTTTATCTTCGGGAGCAATGAGCCCCACATAAGAAAGAAATTTCGGATGTGCCGTCATTTCACCAAGTGAAAATATAATAGCCCCGACCAAAAAGACCCATATATTAGTGGAAATGGCAAAAATAATCATTCCCAATGTGGCAATGCTTATGCCTGTAATCATGGTTGGCAAAGGTTTCCACTTTTTCACGATGGATGAAACAACCAGTTGCAAACAAATAATGGTCCCGGCATTGACCACGGTAACATGCTCCACATCAAATTTCCAATTCGGATTTTCTACAAATAGGGATAAAAATTTATTTACGGCACTATTTAACGACGAAGCATCCACATAATCGCGAACATACCACAGCACCGATCCGTACATTTGAAAATAGAGAATCCAAAAGCATGAATAAATCCCTATCAGGGTAATAAAACGAATGTCTTTGATTACGAACAAAGCTTCTTTAAAAACAATTAAAATACTCTTTGCAGATTGTTCGCGCTTCGGTTCCTTAAAAACGAACAAATTAAGAATGAGCATCGAACAGGTTGCTATAGCAGCCATATAAAAGATATAAGTGTATGAAATTTCTTTAAGAATAGGGATAAGAATCAATGGGACCAAAAAAGCTCCAAGATTGATAACCCAATAAAAAATTCCAAAGCCCAATGCGGAATTATCTTCATTTGTTGATCGGGCAATAGTACCTGAAATAATGGGTTTAAAAAAACCCGCACCCAACGCTACCAGCATCAGTGAAGTGAAAACGGCAAAATATGAATTAGACAGACCGGTAAGGAAATATCCCAAACTCATTATCACAAAAGATCCCATTAACACCTTTCGATAACCAAAACGCTCGGCAATAGCACCGGATAAAATAGGCAGTAAATATATCAAAAAGGTGATTATGCTTAAAATAAGCCCCACTCCTTCTTTAGAAAAACCTAAACCACCATCGACAACCGTAGTAACCAAATAAACAGATAGAACCGACATAATCCCGTAATAAGAGCCACGCTCGAAAAATTCCATAATAATCGCAGTCCAATAATTTTTCGGAAAAGAGAAAATCCCGTTTTTATTTTTCATAATTTATAGTTGTTAAACCTGACAAATGTACAAAAAAGCAGTGGGGAAAGAATGCAGAAATAAGAAGATAAGAATTATGAATGATGAGATTTGAATTATGAGATAAGTGAAAAGATTGTCCGTGAAACATAAAAAGAAGAACGCAAGCGAGTTTAAAGAACTATAAAAACGATGTCTGAGCGTAGCCGAAGTCAGAGTTTGAGAGTGAAGAAAGTTATGAGTAGAGAGCAAGTGACCGAGTGATCAGGTGACCGAATGGACAAGAGTGCGTCTAAAGTGAGAAAAAATACAGAATTATGAATGATGAGATTTGAATTATGAGATAAGTGAAAAGATTGTCCGTGAAACATAAAAAGAAGAACGCAAGCGAGTTTAAAGAACTATAAAAACGATGTCTGAGCGTAGCCGAAGTCAGAGTTTGAGAGTGAAGAAAGTTATGAGTAGAGAGCAAGTGACCGAGTGATCAGGTGACCGAATGGACAAGAGTGCGTCTAAAGTGAGAAAAAATACAGAATTATGAATGATGAGATTTGAATTATGAGATAAGTGAAAAGATTGTCTGCGAAACGTGAAAAGAAGAACGCAAGCGAGTTTAAAGAACTATAAAACGATGTATGAGCGTGGCCGAAATCAGAGTTTGAGAGTGAAGAAAGTTATGAGTAGAGAGCAAGTGACCAGGTGACCAGGTGACCGAATGGACAAGAGTGCGTCTAAAGTGAGAAAAAATACAGAATTATGAATGATGAGATTTGAGTTATGAGATAAGTGAAAAGATTGTCCGTGAAACATAAAAAGAAGAACGCAAGCGAGTTTAAAGAACTATAAAACGATGTCTGAGCGTAGCCGAAGTCAGCGTTTGAGAGTGAAGAATGTTATGAGTAGAGAGCAAGTGACCGAGTGACCAGGTGACCGAATGGACAAGAGTGCGTCTAAAGTGAGAAAAAATACAGAATTATGAATGATGAGATTTGAATTATGAGATAAGTGAAAAGATTGTCCGTGAAACATAAAAAGAAGAACGCAAGCGAGTTTAAAGAACTATAAAAACGATGTCTGAGCGTAGCCGAAGTCAGAGTTTGAGAGTGAAGAAAGTTATGAGTAGAGAGCAAGTGACCGAGTGACCGAATGGACAAGAGTGCGTCTAAAGTGAGAAAAAATACAGAATTATGAATGATGAGATTTGAATTATGAGATAAGTGAAAAGATTGTCCGTGAAACGTGAAAAGAAGAACGAAGACTGAGCGTAGTCGAAGGCTGAGTAAACTAGAAAAATTATGAATGATGAATTATAAGATTTGAGTTATGAGATGGAAAGAGTACAGAAATAAGAATTATGAATGATAAGATAAGCAGTGAAAAGCTGTTCCGTGATTTCAACAGCTCGGAAGTGAAAAGAAAATTTTAAACTTCTGAGTGTTTCTAAGTGAGACCAAAAGTCATTTATTCCCCCAATAAAAAAAACGCTAAACAACTATTCCATTGAGAATTCATACTTTTGTAGTATCTTTGTATAATTTTTAAAATCAAATATTACTGTGAGTTTAATCGAAATTTTTATCATCGGAATTGGGTTAGCCATGGATTGCTTTGCTGTTAGCTTGTCCTGCTCCATCAGCACCCCTTGTCTTAAAAAGCGGGAATCGCTGAAAATCGCTTTCTTTTTCGGTCTTTTCCAAGGGGGGATGCCTGTGCTCGGTTGGCTAATCGGAAAGTCGTTTTACAACTCGGTTTCATCCATCGACCATTGGATTGCCTTTTCAATTCTTGCTATCATCGGAATAAAAATGATTACTGAAGCCATCAAAGATAATAGTGAAAAACAAAATTTCAACATTAAAATATTTAAGGTGCTTCTTTTACTTTCGGTTGCAACCAGTATTGATGCTTTTGTAATAGGGATGAGTTTTGCATTCTTACAGGTCAGTATTCTTACGGCTGCAATTTCCATTGGTGTAATCACCTTCCTGATTTCTGTATTTGGTTTATTTATAGGCAAGCAGTTCGGAGCAATCATCAATAGCAAATGGGCCGAAATCTCCGGTGGAATCATCCTGATCGGGATTGGTGCCAAAACGTTGATTCAACATCTCTATTTTTAGTAATCAATTTATACAAAGATAAAACAATGAAAACAAAAAAAATCACCTTGTTGCTTGGGATGTTCCTGCTCGTTCAGGCGCTCTTTGCACAAATTCCGGCAGGGTATTACGACTCGGCGACCGGAACCGGCGCCATATTGAAAACCCAACTTTACAATATTATTAAAGGACACACATCGGTTTCATACGACCAACTTTGGACCTCTTATTACACTACAGATAGAAGACCAGACGGTAAAATATGGGATATTTACACTGACAATTGCTCTTTTACATATTCTACAGATCAATGCGGTAGCTATTCAAACATCTGCGATTGTTACAACAGAGAGCACTCCTTTCCGAAAAGTTGGTTTAACGATGCCTCTCCTATGGTTTCTGACATATTTCACATCTATCCTACTGATGGAAAAGTGAATGGAATGAGATCCAATTACCCCTATGGAAATGCCGCTGGAGGTACTGCTTGGGGCAATGGAAAACTAGGAACCTGCACATATCCGGGATACACAGGCATTGTCTTCGAACCATCTGACGAATACAAGGGTGATTTGGCTAGAACCTATTTCTACATGGCCACAAGATACGAAAACATTATTGCCGGATGGGAAAGCAACGACCCAAGCGGTGATGCCATGCTGGACGGGACCAGTTATCCCTGTTTCGAGCCTTGGGCATTAGCACTTTTAATAAGCTGGCATAATTTGGATCCTGTAAGCCAAAAAGAAATTGATCGCAACAATGCTATTTATACAAATATTCAGCACAATCGCAACCCGTACATTGATCATCCGGAATGGGTTTCTGCCGTTTGGGGTGGAACGACCGTTGCCGTAACCGGAATCACTGTCAACTCCGCAGGCAATGCTACGACTATTTCAACGCCTCAGGGCACGCTTCAAATGTCGGCGGTTATTGCTCCAGCCAATGCCACCAACCAAACCGTTACTTGGTCGGTGGTGCCCGGAACCGGCACGGCCAGCATCAGCACCTCAGGTTTGCTCACGGCAACCACCAATGGCACTGTCACTGTGAAAGCGACCGCAAACGACGGTTCAGGCGTTTTCGGCACCAAAGAGATCACCGTTTCCAATCAAGTGGTTGGGATTGCACAATACGAAAGTTCACCGACAATCAATTTTTACCCCAACCCGGCGGATGATATTTTAACGGTTGACTGCTCATTAAATTCAACCCTACCTGAACTTATCTGGATTTCGGATGTTGCAGGGAAAATAGTTTATCAAATAGTTCCTACAATGTCTTATTCTAAAATTGATCTTTCTTCTTTCAATCACGGGCTTTATTTCCTGAACATCAACAGCAAACAAACCAAATCGACATACAAAATAGCACATTAGTCATGGCAAAAATCAGAATCACGAAGCAGTTTAATTTCGAAATGGCCCACGCACTACAAAACT
The DNA here is from genome assembly GCA_963556065.3 of Bacteroidales bacterium. Classification (GTDB taxonomy): domain Bacteria; phylum Bacteroidota; class Bacteroidia; order Bacteroidales; family WCHB1-69; genus JBAXTE01. The sequence continues at coordinate 266,096 of CAUVYH020000017.1, read as the reverse complement.
ATGATGGCCCTTGCAAGAATATTCACGGGCATTCGTATGAGTTATTTGTAACGGTTATTGGCGAGCCTGTGAGCGACAGCAGCAATCCGAAGAACGGAATGCTTATCGACTTTGGCGACTTAAAACGACTTACGCTTTCCAATATCATCAACAAGCTTGACCATGCGCTGATTCTCAACCGCAATATGCCTTCGAATTTGATTGAGACTCTTCGCGCCCAATTCGCCAATATTGTGCTGGTAGATTACCAGCCCACCAGCGAAAACATGCTGATTGATTTTGCCCAAATACTTCAGAAGGTACTACCTTCGGACATAAAACTGCATAGTTTAAGGCTTCGCGAAACGTGCACTTCGTTCGCAGAATGGTACGCGGAAGACAATTAAAAAAACTTCCTCGGAACAAATAAAAAAGACAGTCCGATAAATCGGACTGTCTTTTTTATTTGTTTTCAAAATGTACCTGAAAAACTATACGCTACTGTTTTTCCCACAACGACAATAGACTGGTTGTTGTTTTTTCATCAGCTTCGGTAACCTTTGTGGATAAGGTCAATTTTTTCAACGATTTATCCCAACTCACAATCGGAATATAATCGGGAGCCTGCTTGCCATTAGACGATGAAAATGATTCCGACGATAACGATGAAAGATAATACTGTATAGGAGAATTTTTATCATACTGATAAAGTTTTACCTGCGAAAAATTCGAAAACTCAAAAACGATGATTCCATTTAATTTTCCATTTTCCTTATAAAGGCGTTTATCCACCATTTTTGCATCGGCAAATGATTTTTCCATTTCTGTGCCTTTCATATACTTCTCTGTAAGCTCTTCAAAATCTTTTTTAATTTCTTCGTCTTTAGACAATTCCTCTTTGTCCTTTTTCGACATAATATTATTAAATTTAATCGTGAGCTTACCTCCACCCTGGTTGTTTAATTCTATGGTATAATCTTTTGTTTCGCATGTTAAGCAACTTGACAATAAATATGTAGCAATTAATACTACGGCAAAAATTGAAATTTTTCTGAGTTTCATAAAAAATATTTTTTTAATTAATAATTACACTTTGCAAATATATCAAATAAATATTGATTTACACGCAATACTTTGATAAATTTTTTATTTCACAAAGCGAAGCAATTATAATCCATTAATTATCAATAAGATTTATCGACACAAAGCAACAGAACCTCGATAATTAACTTATTACAAAAACATGATCAAAACATTTAGCAAGCATCAATAAAAAACCACCAAATCATTATTCTTCTTTGTTTTCCTCTTCTGTAATGCCCATTGCTTGTTTAAATTTTTTCAGAATAGACTTTGTGCCTGGACGATATTCAAAACTCGGTTTTCCCTTTTCGCTCTTTGATCTTCTATCGTCGCCTTTCATTGTTGTCAATTTTTCCATAAACTTTTTATCGGTGGAATAAACGGACATTGTATTGGACTTAAACTGGAAGAAAAATTCAGTTTCGTCAATTTTGAAATACATGTATAAGTCGTCTCTCGATCGATTTTTTTTGATCTGCAATACGCCCGGAACATATCTGTTCACTTGATTTTTTCCTAACAAGGCAATTCCTATGTCGCCATAAGAGACGAATGATTTTTGTTCGGCATTCCATTTGAATTTGACATCAGAAATCAGGAACGTATTGATCAATTTTGAAGGAATCTTTTTAAACCTCAACTCTTTTTTGAGTTCGGTGATTGCTTTTTCTCCTTCTTTATTACCTAAAATATGAGCAATCGCTTCGTGATAGCGGTCATTATCTACCACATCAATTCCTTCGAGATTGGAAGATCCTTCGATGTAATCACTAATCATTTTAAGCAAATCTTCGCTAAATAGAAAATTCACCGAAGCTGCAAGATCTATTGTTGTAGAATCGATGGTCATATAGCTTTGAATTTTTCCGAAGGTAAACATATCAATGGCTCCAAGCTTAGTTCCCAGATTAATTTGTCCGGTACCTGAAGCTACGCAAGTTTTTTTGTTGAGCATGATAATATTTCCGGGCAAGGTTGTATCTGCAATTTTTTCGGCGGAAGCAATGATGTATGAATCCTGATCTTTACTGAACGTTAAAAATCCGTATGCCGAAACCACTTCCGGATCGTTAATCTGCTCTTTGGATGTTGCAAAAGCACAATATATTCTAGCTTCCGGTGGCGCAACGATAGCATTTGCAATTTTTCTATTATTTATATCCTTACTGGTTTCGTTTGCCGGAATAAGAATTTCTTTTGGATTAATATCCGCTTGGAAACGTAACGGAGTACGCTTAACCGTATCGCATCCCTGCACTAAACTTACTCCTCCGCTAAAGTTTAGAAATTCGTTTTCAGCCGTAAGTTTAACATCCCCGACAAAGCCAAAATTCGGACTTAACGCGAAAGCAGACTCTTTTTCAACTTTTCCATACGCGAACGTAGTTGCTTTTTTATCCACAAAAATAGTATCGAAGGTAATTTTTTGCGCTTTATCATCCTCATCAATGTAATTGTATGATCCTTTCGCATTATACCAGTTTCGTGCTCCAATATTGGTCGTAGCATCAAAAAATTCATGATATTTTGTGGTTACATTCGCCAAAATTCGGCTATTATGAAGCGTTTCTATTTCCGCTTTCTTATATACTTTAACTTTCCCATCGTATGGAATAATAGCGGCATCGGCTACGCGAATAAAGCGGACACCTTCGGCACTTATGACATAGTCCTTTAAGCTGTATGTGGCCTTTGCAGCCGAAAACATCAATGAGTCCTGAGCAGGATGCGTAGAAACCAGATAATTTCCTTCCGAGACCATTTCGATCAAAGATTTTGCAGGAGTTTTGTTGATATCCGTATTTTTGAACGGATCATCATAAACTACAGCTATTTCATCTTTATCCATCATCCATTCAAACTCTTTACAGTTTGTTTTATACTGATTTATAGGAAATTCAACTAAAGCAGACCCGCCATTTGAAATAAAATGTCCAGTACGTTTGGCAAAATCAACATGCCCTTTATGATTCACCGTTCTAAGTGCCAAATCATCAAAGTCGCTTGATTTAAGCTGGAAAGAAGTGGTATCGGATAGAATTTCATGATGTTTCAATTCAAAACGATCAGATTGCATTTTTGCTTTATCAAAATCAATTTTACCCGCAGCTAAAGCTCCTTTTGGCGTAATCTCTACATTTCCTATTAGTCTCGTCTCTTTTAAAATCTGTAACGGCTTTTCGCGGCTAAACACCAACATTCTATCATTATAGGGTTCCCAATGCATGTAAACATTTGTTCCGGTAACACTTGGATATTGGGTCCCCGCTTCTTGTTCGCGCACAGTATATGTGTCGAGCATAGCATTCGACGAATCGGGAAAAAACAGGCAATCGTTGGTACTTCCTGTAGAAACCAAATAATTAATGGTTCCAAAACCACGCAAGCCTTTATTGCTAAGATCTATTTTGTTTATGAAAGTCCCCTTGCCTCCGTATGTTATCATCCCGTTATCCGGTGTTTGATGGATAAATCCCAATGAATAATCGGGACGGACTTTAAGCGGTTTGGTGATGTCTTCGAAAATACCAGCGGAGACCAAATACCCGTTAAATTCGATGGAATCGGTTGCAAAATCGTCGAGTTTCTCTATTTTAAACGGATTTACACGAAAAAAGAATTTCTCCTTTTTATATACACCATCGTAAATATACGGCTTATTATAATACACATAGCCCGGAGTTGTCGAGGTGAAAATAGGGTACAATGGCGTTGATTTTGTGCCCGATTTATTATTGGGTTCATCAATTTCTATTACGCCCTTTATATCTTCTATCACACTTTGAACTTTAACCAGAGGATATTCTCCTTCTCTGTTTTGAACTCCTTTTTTGTCTTCAACAAAAAAAGTTACGGAATCCACAACCGTCATATCAAGGTTAAACTTGTCGTAATTAAACTCACATTTTTTGGCAAAAAAGTCGAACAATCCGGCCTCAATTTTACCCGTAAATTCAAAATCCCTATCTTTCTTTACCGTAATTTCGCCATTATATGGAAAAACGTTTACTATTTGCGAATCACTCAGCTGCACAACACCTACTCCATGTATTTGTAAATCGTAATTCAGCAAGCTCAACCGAGCATTTTCCTTATTTTTTACTTTCGATTTAAACTGAATAATATCATAATCTCTTTTTTTAGCTTCCGCTTGAATAAAGTTTCGCATCTTGGGTTTAGCAGTGACTATTTCTCTGTCTATATTATAATCCAGAAAACCTAGAATTGCAAGTTGCATTACAAAAGATTTTACGTCTTCTTTAGCAAATTTCATATAATCGACCAAATCGGATAATGGAGCAACATTTTCTTTTCGTTCTCTGAAAAATTTATTGACTTTGTAAAGTGGGTTTACATCGTTATATCCTTTAATTTCTTTCAACCGATCCTGGTCGAAAAAATCTTCCGATTCGAAAACGGCGCTAGTCTCGACCCCTGGTCCCGGTAGCATTTTAAAATCAAAAAAACTCTCGTTCGTTTTCCAATAAAGGGCTTCGAAATACATATCCATTTTATGATAGGTATCATAGAACGGTCCTTGGGAAAGGCCTTCGTTCATTCGCACCAGCATCACATCTTTCTTACTGTCGTCGTAACGAAAATTGATTGCAGGATGAGAAATAGTGTCTTTATCGATGAAGATTGTCGCTCTTGCCATATTCGAAGCAATCAATCCTTTTTTTAACACCATCTCCTGAGTTCCGATAACTAAGAACTTCTTGCCATTCCGTTTAAAAATCAGCTGCGCATCAAGGTTTTCATCGCCGGAGCCTAAGAATTTCACGCCACGCATTTCCACGCCACCTTCAAAGTCAATGTTTTCGAAATAATTATTCAGCGTAATTCGCTTGTCATAAGATTTAAAGCGAGGATAAGTGGCTTTATCTTCAGTTGCTCCTAGTGTTGCTTTATCTTCAAAATGTCCTTTTAGCGGTTTCTTAAAAAATTCGGTATTGGTGTATAACACAGAATCGGCTTCAAGATTCGGTTTGCGAAGCTGAACTGTTGATTTTGGGATATCCGCATATACTTTATTGGCATCAAATCCGGCTCGTTCCCAAGTTACTCTACCCCCTTTGGTTTTTGCAATACCGAGTGAAGGATAAAATGTTACCTCCGTATTTTGCAAAAAAACGCTATCGTTATGCGCTTTCCCAATTAAATTTCCTTTAGCAAAGATGATTTTAGGAATCGTATCGAAATCAATTTTATAGCTCTCGCTCGTGACATACCATTGCACCTGATTTGCATTATAAATCAACTTTGTTTTAAAAAAATCGGCATAATCGTCTAAAAAATTGCTAAACTTCGAACTGTTTTTATCCATCATATAAACTAATCCTTTCGACCATAGCTTCACATCTCCATCCCCGGGGTTCGTTTGTGTAAATGCCATATAGCAATAGATAAAACTTTCGAGAACAGGAAAGGCTTTCATCTTTTTACCAATCATCAGGTTCGCCATTCCAATAAAATTCTCTTTTTCGAAAGCATTAATTGAGGCCGAAATCCAGTACAATTCAAATGCTTTAGTTACATTCTCCGCCTTGTCCCTGCTGTCTTTGGGTACGTTTTTGAAAATCTCCTTAATTTCTCCAACGGTTTTAGTGTCATTAGCAGATAACGGTTTAATGTTTTGAGCAAATCCATTACCCACTAATAATAAAAACAAGAAAAAAGCGACACCTACTTTCCTTATTTCACTAAACATCCCAAGATTTTTTACACCTATCATAACTCTCTAAATTTTATAAAAAGCGAACACCAAAAACAACGCGATCGTTTATACCACGATCGAAGGTTTTAACTGATTTATTTTTTACTAAAAACAGCCGCTGTCCAATTATTCAGAACGGTATTCTTTTCAAACTTCAGTCCCAATTCAGATGCTTTTTGAGTAATGGCATCCAAATCGAATCCCTGATAAAAGCCGCTAAAAATAATTATACTCTGTGCCCTCATAACCTTTACATAATGATGCATATCCTGAAGAAGAATATTCCTGTTGATATTTGCCAGCACGATATCAAATTGTTTGTTGGGAATTGAGGTAGCATCTCCCAAAATTACTTCGCAATTGGAAATATGATTGCGCTGGTTGTTTTCAACATGATTTTCGTAAGCCCAGTGGTCGTTATCAATAGCAACAATTTCAGATGCGCCCATCATGGATGCTAAAATAGCTAAAATTCCGGTTCCGGCACCCATATCGAGCACTGTTTTCCCTTTAAAATCGAGATCGAGCATTAACCTGATAATGGAAGCGGTAGTTTCGTGATGTGCCGTGCCAAAGGACATTTTCGGTTCAATTTCTATTTGGTACTGAGCTTCGAACGACTGAGAATGAAAGGGAGCCTTGATCACGCATCGATTATCAATGTTTACAGGAGAGTAATTACTTTCCCAAACAGCATTCCAGTTTTGGTTTTCCACCTCATTAAACGAGAATGTGACCGTAAACAAAGGATTGTTGAAAATTTCAAGTGCACTCACCAAATCGGGGTTAAACAGCTCCGACTTAATGTATGCCAAAACTCCGATTTCCGTTTCCACAAAACTATCAAAGCCTACTTCGGAAAGTTCTGCAATCAGAATATCCACTCCCGGATTCAGGGGTTCTACTACACAATTCAGTTCTATATAATCAGTCATTTTTTATTTTATTCTTTGATCATTAGTAATTTGGAACCATTTTTTAAAACGATTCTGGAATCCAACGACATCTCCAATACGAATTCAATCTTACGTCCGAATCAATAATACTTGAAAAATTTCCCCATTCGGGAGCAATTCTTTTAATTATTATTTTGAAGCGGTTACGGCTTCTGCAGCATCCACTATTTTCAAAAATTGTTCGGCACTCAGTGAGGCTCCGCCAATAAGGCCACCATCCACATCGGGCTGTGAGAACAGATCTTCGGCATTGTCGGCATTGCAACTCCCGCCATAGAGAATAAAACACTCATCAGCAATTGTTTGTGTATATTTTTTAGCCACTAAACTACGGATAAATGCATGCATTTCCTGAGCTTGGCCAATAGTTGCCGTAACTCCGGTTCCAATGGCCCAAACGGGCTCATAAGCTATTATTACCTCTTCGAACTCGGTAATTGAAAGATGAAACAACGATTCGTTGAGTTGTTTTTCAACTACTTCAAAATGTCTATCTGCAGTACGTTCTTCTAGTGTTTCCCCAATGCAGAATACCGGTGATATTTTGTTACCAATGGCATTATTTACTTTTTGAGCTAATGTTTCATTATTTTCGTTGAAGTATTTTCTACGTTCGCTATGCCCGATTAAACAAAAACGCACTCCCAACGATTCCAGCATCTCCGCTGAGATTTCTCCGGTATAGGCTCCCGATTGAAATTGGCTTAAATTCTGAGCTCCAATCATGATATCCGATTCCTGCTCGATATCGGTAGCCATTTCGAGGTAAACAAACGGAGGAAAAATAATAACATCTACATTTTCGGATTTTTCTTCGATTCCTTCCGCAATTTCCACAATTAAGTCTTCTGCATCGGAAAAAGTCTTATTCATTTTCCAATTACCTGCTACAATTTTGTTTTTCATTCTATAAAAAATTAATATTATACACTTTTACGATAGTCTTATTTTCGGATCCAAAATTCCATAAATTATATCCACAAAGATATTAATAAATACCAATATCACCGAAATAAACAATAATGCTCCCATTAAAACCGGAAAATCATACTTTTCAAGGGCGTTCACTATTACAATTCCCACTCCTTTCCAGTCGAAAATATATTCAATAAATACAGCTCCAGCCATTAGCGATGCCAACCACCCGGAAACTGCAGTTACGATAGGATTTAATGAATTTTTAATCACATGCCGCCAAATGACTTTAAATTTGGAGAGTCCTTTGGCATAAGCCGTTCTTACGTAATCCTGGGAAAGAGTTTCAAGGGTCGTGCTGCGAGTAAGCTCCACCACAATCGCCAACGGACGTATTCCCAAGGTAAATGCGGGAAGAATCAAATTTTTCAGGTCGAGATACTGCCCGTTGCCAAAATCATCCACGGTATAAAGGCTTCCAAACATATTTAGCCCGGTAAGATCGCCCAAGAGATAGGCAAAAATCCAAGCAAATACAATGGCTGCAAAAAATGAAGGCAATGCCATTCCAAAAACAGAGATAACAATTGAGGCCTTATCAAAAAAACTATCTTTATACAATGCACACAGAATCCCGATGGTAATGCCCACCACAATGGCAAAAAAAATAGAAACCAATGCAAGAATAGCCGTTTGAGGAAAAGCCTCCATTAATATTTCGGTTACATTCCGCTTAGTCTGGTACGATCTTCTTAAATATGGGCTTTTAACAGTCAGTATTGAATTACCTATGTTTAAAGTGGCTAAAGAGTTGTACTTTGCCGTGTCATAGTAAAAATAGCTTTTCTCGTTCTTAGTGTAAACCGAAAGCGGAGACACATCGTTTAAGTAGCCTGCAAATTGAGTAATCAGCGGTTTATCGAGCCCTAAATCGTGACGTATAGCTTCGGTAGAGGAGACATCGCTACGTTGCCCCAACATCATTTTTGCCGGATCTCCGGGAAGTATATTAAAAAGAAAAAACACAACGACAAGAACTCCAAAAAGCACCACAATTCCATATCCAAGTCGTTTTAAGGTATATCGTATCAACGTTATTCCGGTTTTGAAACTGTTTTTGCCGAAGTATATTTTTCGTATGCAATATCAAAATCTTTCTTCTTGGATATAAATGTTTCGTAAGAAATCATTTTCCGATGCGACCATTTGTCTATAATATAACCATTGCGAAGAAGCAAGATTCCCGGATTGGAACGAATAATGGTTTTTAATGCAGTAGGATCGGCAGAATAAACCGGAAATTTTGGACTGACTTTTTTTGAAAACTTATCGACTTCCGAAGGCGTTGAACCGGTAATACAAACCACAGATATACTATCGGCAGTGCACTTCTGCGCAAAAAGATTCAGTTTTTCAAAACTTTTTATATTCGTTTCTGTAAGATCATAAGCAATAATCAGAAAGTGATAATCCGCAATATTGATAATCTGATCCGTAATATTCTCGCCAGTGGGCGAAGCAATGATAAAATCGTGAATAGGGGCCTCTTTAAATGGCGATATAACGGTCTTTCGCTGCTCTACAAACGTAAGATTCGCCCAACGCACAGAGTCCTGATACGGAAGCGTTTCGGCCGTATATAATTCTTCCTCGCCGGTCGTATTATTTTTATATACGAGCTTAATCTCCGATTTTTCCATCGTTGGCACCACTAAATCAGCGATACGATTACCGACTTTCCATGGGCGGAAATCAAGTATCGCATCGTAGCGAAGGGCATAGCCCTCAATTCCAAGACCAATCACAATCCCAATAAAAATTATAAAATTTTTCAACCAGTTTGGAATCATTCGATCATAAAAACGGGTACGATATGAAAAAACGATTAAGGCGAAAGTTAAGAAAACCAGATTCTTATAGAATGTTTCCCAATTGGTCAGAATTAAAAAATCGCCGAAGCAACCGCAATCGTGAACCGGATTTTTAAGCGCCAAATACATGGTTAACGGGGTAAAGAAAAGCATAAACAACAAGGTCCCCCACGAAAAAAGGCGCATGCGAACTCCAAAAAGTACCACAAAACCAATTACGAATTCGGCTAAATCGGCAAGCACTGCAAGTACCACCGAGGCCGAAACCAACCATGGAAGATGAAATGCAGTAAGATAGTCCTGAATTTTATATGCAAACCCTAAGGGATCAACCGCTTTAACAAAACCGGAAAAGACAAACACAAGTCCAATAAAAATACGAGCAAAAATGGCTGCATATTTTCTCATGGATGGAATAAACAAATAAACGAGAGCATCTAAAAATGCAATTACTCCAAGAATAATAATAACGATTAAATTCTGACTCATAATAGATTGGATTTTAATAATTTGATTCTGATATTTTTATAAGGGCAAATACGGCATAATTAATCATATCGGAATAATTGGCATCCAACCCTTCGGAAACAATAGTTTTGCCCATATTATCTTCGATTTGCTTTACCCTAAGTATTTTCATAAGAATGATGTCTGTGAGAGAACTGATTCTCATATTTCGCCATGCTTCGTCGTAATCGTGATTTTTATTCTGCATCAGCGCTTTAGCCGACAAAAAGTGATGCTGATATAAGGAAAAAACTTCTTCCTGAGGCAAAATACTACTTTCTGATGTCTGCACTCCTTTATCCAGCTGTATAAGGGCCATTACCGCATAATTTATAATGCCGACAAATTCCCCTTTTATACCTTCATTTACTTTTGCAACACCTTTCTCCTGAATGCTTCTTATACGCTGCGCTTTAATATATATTTGATCGGTAAGAGAAGAAGTCCTTAAAATTCGCCACGCCGTTCCGTAATCGGTCATCTTATTGATAAACAAATCAGAACACATTTTAAAGACCTCATCATATTGTTTGTTTGTGTCACCCATTCACTTATAAAACATTAAATTTAGTATTTGATTAGATTTTATCTCGCATAAAATTATAAAAAAAACCTTTGGTGCAGGCATTAAAAATATTAAAAAAACAAAAAAACATATCTTTGTAAAAAAATACATTCTATGAATAACCGAGAGATGACTATAAATTGTGGGGGATTTTTACTCAACCTATCTACCCCTCGTGTAATGGGAATTTTAAATATAACTCCGGATTCGTTTTATGATGGAGGACAATATAAAACAGAAAAACAATGGCTTGAACAAACAGAAAAGATGATTTCGGAAGGTGCCTCCATTATCGATATCGGAGCGTTATCGACCCGTCCGGGATCGAAAGAGATAGATGAAAAGGAAGAATTGTCACGAATACTCCCTGCGGTAAAAACAATTGTCCGTCATTTTCCGAAAACAATTATTTCTGTGGACACCTGGCGGGCAACCGTTGCAAAAAACGTAATCGGCGAAGGGGCACATATTATTAACGATATTTCGGGTGGACTTTTCGATGCTCAAATGTTTGCAGCCATAGCCGAATTAAATGTCCCATACATTATGATGCATACCAACGGCAAGCCGGATACGATGCAGCAAGATCCACAATATAAGCATCTGATTTTAGACCTCATCGATTTTTTCTCCAATCAACTGGCTGCATTGCGACAACTGGGCGTTCACGACGTAATCCTCGATCCCGGATTCGGTTTTGGAAAAACGCTCGACCACAACTATCAACTGCTGGCCAATCTTTCCTCTTTTCAGCTTTTCGAACTACCCATCCTCGTAGGCGTTTCACGCAAATCAATGGTTCAAAAGCTACTAAACACATCTGCTAAAGAATCGCTGAATGCAACTACCATTCTTCACACCATCGCATTGCAAAACGGTGCCAACCTGCTTCGGGTTCACGATGTAAAACAAGCCATGGAGGCCATTACCATCGTGAACAAGATGAATCAGATTCTCGCCATTTAACCCGATTTTCGCTTTATCGTTGAGTTCTCATTAAAGTAATTACGTAGCCGGTATTATGTTAATTATCGGATCTGCTGAGAATCTTTGGGATTATTTGTTTTCCGGAAAATAACCAAAAAAGGTTAAAAATAGCATGAGAATATCCATTTTTTTTGTAGGTTTGTAAAAAAACCGGATAAAATGTTGTTGTTTTCACTTCAATTTATAGAAATAAAGCCTCTCGACGTAGTCGATATTCTTTTGGTATCGATTCTTTTATATCAATTATATCGATTGGTAAAAGGCACGGCGGCCATGAAAATTTTTATCGGGATTATCGCTATTTTTTTTGTGTGGAAAATTGTCACCTCTTTACAAATGGAATTGCTGTCGGCACTTATCGGACAATTTGTTAGCGTTGGCGTAATCGCATTGATCGTGGTTTTTCAACCGGAAATTCGAAAATTTCTTCTTCTTTTGGGGAATCCCAATTTTTTCAAACGGAGAAAGTTTTTTTTGTGGCACTATTTTAACGAATACAGCGCAAATTCAAGTCTTGAAACCATCATTGATGCCTGCCAGCGAATGGCCAACGAAAAAACAGGAGCGCTTATCGTTATGACTCAGAAAGATGACATCATCGACTATGTGAATACCGGTGAAATCATTGACTCACGAATCAGCAGGGATCTGATTCAAAATATTTTTTTCAAAAACAGCCCGTTACACGATGGAGCGATGATCATTACCAGCAATCGAATTAAAGCGGCACGCTGTATTTTACCTATTTCAGGGAACAGCGAGCTCCCCAGCGACTTAGGGCTCAGGCACCGCTCCGCAATAGGTCTGACCGAAAATACCGATGCCATTTCTATTGTAGTCAGCGAGCAAACCGGATTTATCTCGTTTTGCAAAGACGGAAGGCTCCAACGGAATATTCAGCCGGCAAAGCTGCTGGAGCTCCTACTTAATGAATTTGATCAAACAAAAAATAAATAATATGAACACCATTAAACAGTATATTGACGAAAACCGTGAACGGTTTTTAATCGAACTATTCGATTATCTAAGAATTCCATCCATCAGTGCCATTTCGGAAAACCACTCGGACATGCTTAAAGCTGCAGAATTCCTTAAAAAATCGCTATTAGAAGCCGGGGTGGACAAAGCCGAAATAATGCCAACCGAAGGGAATCCTGTAGTTTATGCCGAAAAGATTATCAACCCGGCATTACCCACCGTTTTAGTTTACGGACATTATGATGTGATGCCCGTGGAACCGCTTGAATTATGGAAATCGGAGCCTTTTGCCCCGGAAATTCGGGACGAAAAAATCTGGGGTCGCGGTGCAGATGACGATAAGGGTCAGGCCTTTATGCATGTGAAGGCTTTTGAATATATGATAAAAACAAACCAACTTCCTTGTAATGTGAAGTTTATGATTGAAGGTGAAGAAGAAATAGGATCGGTAAGTTTGGGAAAATTCTGTGAAGACCACAAAGAGATGCTCAAAGCCGATGTTATATTGGTATCAGACACAGGAATGATTGCACAGGATGTTCCTTCAATCACGGTTGGTCTCCGCGGGTTATCGTATATGGAAGTGGAACTCACCGGCCCTAACCGCGATTTGCATTCGGGAATTTTTGGCGGTGCCGTTGCTAACCCGGCAAATATTCTCACAAAATTGATTGCTTCGCTGCACGACGAAAACAATAAGATTACCATTCCTGGATTCTATGACGATGTTATTGAAGTTTCAACAGAAGAGCGTACCGCCATGGCAAAAGCACCCTTTAATCTGGAAAATTACAAAAAGGCCCTCGACCTAGATGAAGTATGGGGCGAAAAAGGATTCTCAACTATCGAACGCACCGGCATTCGTCCGGCATTGGATGTTAACGGTATCTGGTCGGGATACACCGGCGAAGGATCTAAAACGGTACTTCCATCCAAAGCATACGCAAAAATATCCATGCGATTGGTTCCGGCTCAGGATTCCAACAAAATTGCAGAACTTTTTGAAAAACACTTCAACGCAATTGCTCCAAAATACACCAAAGTAAAAGTGACCAACCTGCACGGCGGCGAAGCTTATGTAGCTCCAATTACAACTATTGAATATCAGGCAGCTCACAAGGCTTATGAAACTACTTTTGGGAAAGCGCCCATTCCAACTCGCAGCGGTGGGAGCATTCCAATCATTGCATTATTCGAAAAAGTGCTGGGCATCAAATCCATCCTAATGGGTTTTGGCTTGGAATCGGATGCCATTCACTCTCCAAACGAAAATTATCCTTTATTCAACTTCTTCAAGGGAATTGAAACCATTCCTTACTTTTATAAATATTATTCGGAACTAAAAAAATAATCTTCCGGTCTAAAAAACATGAAAAACATAACAATAATAGGCTTGATTCTTATTTCTGTGGTAATCGTCTCTTGCAAAAAAGAACAGGAGACCATCGAGATTGCCGAACATAAGTATGACACCATTAACGCTAAAGGCTATTATCCTGTTTACCCCGGTTCATGGTGGAAGTATCAAATTAATGATACCGGGATTGCAATTTCTTCAGTGAGTGCAGGATATCAGTTACATTCATTCAGAACCGGAGATTCAGAATATTCAGACTCTGTGTATGTACCTTTTCTTGACTCTAAACCAATATATGGATACGAAAAAGTTGAACATATCCAGCCTCCCTTTGGAGACTATTACACTAAATGGCCGATTTTATCGGAGACGGTTGGATTTACATTTGACCGCGAATGGACGGACAAGCTATATGGTGATTTTGCCGAAAAAGTGGAAGTCAAAAGTAAGATATTCAACGGTACAGACTCCTTATTAATTCTTGAAGGACATTGGGTTTACGGTCCGAATACAACGAAAAAAAATTATCGGGAGTTTGTAAAAGGAATTGGTCTCACAAAGGAAATTATTTTAGACACGGTGACGATGGATACATTGTACAAAAAAATCTTGGCAGACCATTTTGTGAACCATTAATTTTTATTCGACATAAAATCGCAAACTTGATGAGCTTAAAATAAAAAAGCGACAATATTCCATTTTAGGACTTGCCGCTTTTATTTTTTAGAAAAACTATTTATTAGTTTGCGTCACGAATAATTTCAATAGAAACAATTTTATCACCCTGACGAATGGCATCAATAACATCCAAACCTTCCACTACTTTACCAAAGCAGGTATGAACCCGGTCGAGATGAGAGGTGTTTCTACGGCTGTGGCAAATAAAGAATTGCGAACCTCCTGTATTTTTCCCTGCATGAGCCATTGACAAAACGCCTCGGTCGTGATATTGATTATCACCGCCTGTTTCGCAATCGATGGAATATCCCGGACCACCGGCCCCATTTCCAATCGGGCATCCGCCCTGAATCACAAAATCGGGAATAACTCTGTGAAACGTAAGTCCGTTATAAAATCCTTTTTCCGAAAGAGTTACAAAGTTTTTAACGGTATTCGGAGCGTCTTTTTCGTAAAAGACCACATCCATAGTCCCTTTTTCTGTATTAATTTTTGCTTTTAACATGTTACATTAAATTTAGTTTCTGCAAAATTAGCGAAAAAAAGGTTTTGTAATCTCTAATTATCTCGAACATTGTTTATAATTAGTCGTCATTTATCGAAATAAGAGTACAAAAAGAATGTATAAATTCTATTGAATTAACAAAAAGAAGTTATTCGGATAGGAAATTAGTTGTAATTTTGCATCATAAAATTGATTACCAAAAAATTGATATATTATGAGTAAAATTAAAGTTGGAATTAACGGATTTGGCCGCATCGGCCGATTGGTATTAAGAGCATCACTTAAAAGAGACGACATGCAGGTAGTAGCTATCAACGACTTGATTGATGTTGAATATATGGCTTACATGTTGAAATATGATACTGTTCACGGTCGTTTTGACGGCACTATAGAAGTAAAAGACGGAAAACTTATCGTTAACGGAAACACTATTCGGGTTACTTCTGAAAAAGTTCCTGCAAATTTACGCTGGAATGAAGTGGGAGCCGAATATATCGTAGAATCCACAGGCCTTTTCTTAACTAAAGAAACCGCCCAACAACACATTGATGCCGGTGCAAAAAAAGTAGTGATGTCGGCACCTTCAAAAGACGACACACCAATGTTTGTTATGGGGGTAAACCACAATAATTACAAAGGAGAATCCATTGTTTCAAATGCTTCATGCACCACGAACTGTTTGGCTCCTTTAACAAAAGTTATTCACGATAACTTCGGCTTACTGGAAGGATTAATGACTACCGTTCATTCAACCACAGCCACACAAAAAACAGTAGATGGCCCATCGGCAAAAGACTGGAGAGGTGGTCGTGCAGCAGCCGGCAACATCATTCCATCGTCCACAGGAGCAGCAAAAGCAGTTACAAAAGTAATTCCTGAACTAAAAGGCAAGCTTACCGGAATGTCGTTCCGCGTTCCTACATTGAATGTTTCTGTAGTTGATTTAACTTGCCGTTTGGAAAAAGCAGCAACTTATGAAGAAATTAAAGCCGCAATGAAAAAGGCTTCCGAGAATGAACTTAAAGGAATCTTGGGTTATACCGAAGAAGCAGTGGTTTCATCCGACTTTATCGGCGACTCCCGTACTTCTATTTTTGATGCGGAGGCCGGAATCATGCTAAATCCTACATTTGTAAAATTAGTAGCTTGGTACGATAACGAGTGGGGATACTCCAACAAAGTTCTTGATTTAATTGCACATATAGCAAAATAAATGTGCAATAGCGCAATAAAAAGCCCAAGATTTTATCTTGGGCTTTTTATTGCGCTATTTTTTCTGAAATCGTTGATAACAACTATTCATGAACACAATCAAGTCGTAAGAAGAACCGTTTACAATCAGACTTTCAGGCAATTGGCAGAAATCGAGAAATTGCTCTAAAGCGGCTTCGTCCCGCAAATGATAAGCCTTTATCAACACATCTTTCGGAATTTTATCGTACACCATTGCCCGGAGATTATCCTGATAGATAAGTTCCGCTAGTTTACGCTTCATTTTAGCCTCATGACTAAACGCATTATATAAAAGAGAAATCGGACCCGGTAGAAAAATTCCGCCTTTGGGATTATACAGCTTATCATTAACTTTATCAAACAGTTTTTCGTTTGGATTTTTATCCAGTTTTAGTGCGACAAATTCTTTCTTAAATAGATTATAAGTAGGCGGATAAGCCCTGATAATAGTCTCTTTAAGCATTATCGTATCTTCTCTCATAACAATTCTTATAGAGAAAACTTTATATTGCAAGTTTGTTGGAACCGAAGCTTTGTAAGGTTTATACCCCATAGAAGAAACGACCATGCTATCGCCGGGAGCTGCAAAAATTCTAAACACACCCATCTCGTTTGTAATTGTTCCTAATTTTTTAGTCAAATTAAGCACATGTGCATTTTGAAGTGATTGCCCGCTTTTATTTACCACTCGGCCTTCAATAATTACATAATTTTGCGCAAAAGAGGAGTAACCACAAAATAGCAGCAACAATAAAGCAAATATAAAAACAGAGTTTGTAGTACTTTTCGTCATATACATGTATTCGTTTATTGTCCCAACAAAAGTAATAAATTCAGGAACACTAAAAGATAACTCAAAAAGGGAATCAATATTGTTTCTATGCTATTTAGCGGGAATTGTAAAAGTAAAAGAACTTCCTTTTCCCAATTCACTTTTTACAGAAATAGTCCCTCCATGTTTTTCAACAAACTCTTTGCATAAAATAAGTCCTAATCCCGTGCCTATTTCGCCGGATGTTCCTGATTTTGAACTAATTTGTGATGAAATATCAAATATTTTAGCACATGCTTCGGAGGACATCCCCACTCCTGTATCTTCAACCGTAACCGCTACATTGTTTTCTGCAACTCGTGCCGAAATAATAATTATTCCTTTGGTATGGGTAAATTTAAGTGCGTTATTAATCAGGTTTCGCAAAACAGTGTTCACCATATCATAGTCGAAAACAAAAGGAATATCGAAATTCACATTACTGATTAACTGAATTTCTTTTCTTTGTGCCACATGAGAAAACAAACTGAGGTTTAAGTCCACCAAGTCTTTGAGGTTGCTTAACTTCGGTTCAAAAGCAATATCGTCCATTTGCGATCGCGACCATGTGAGTAAATTCTCAAGTAGCTCATACGTCTTATTAGAAGCAACTTTCATGACCTCCAAATTCGTTTTCATCTCTTCATCGGAGAGTTTGTATTCGCCTTGCGTAAAAAGATCCAGAAATGAATTCAACGAACCGATGGGGCCGCGTAAGTCGTGAGCAATAATCGAAAAAAATTTATCTTTAGTTGCATTAAGATCTTTAAGTGCCTTTTGGCTTTCTCTAATTTCGGTAATATCGTAACCTACTAATACAATTTCGCCGTTTTCTGTTTTTAAATGAGCCCAATTTTGAATCCGCACTCCGTTTCGGGTACTTAGCACCAATTCCCAAAATTGTCCATGAACATCGGCAAGTAGCTCTTCAAAATTAGAATTTGAAGCGGAATCGGCAAGTAAATTTCTAAAAAAATAAATATTATCGGGAGATAATGAATCTACATCATACATCTGCTTGATTTGACTATTCCATTTATAATATTTTTTTTGCAAATTGATCACGCCAATCATTACAGGAACATTTTCGAAAATTGTTCTAAATAGCATTTCGCTACCTTTAAGGGCTTCTTCAGCCACTGTTTTATTCTTAACTACCTCATTAACTTTTTCGGCTACGATCTGCAAATCCAAAAGATCAAAATCTTCTTTCACGAGTAGCTCTCCCTTATTCACTGCCAAAGAAATCTTTTGAGCAAAAAGATTAAAATCAGTGTCAATGCTGGCAGCAAGTTTTCGTGAAATAAAAAATAAAACGATAAAAACGCCTAACAATGCACAAAAACTAATCACTACTTGCATCGCTAAATTGGCATACAAAACATTACGTTCTTTTGCGATCTGCTCATCAATTTCGTCAACATAAATACCTGCACCAACCAACCACTTCCACTCATTAACGCCTTTTACAAAAGCAATTTTTGATGTAACTTGTGATGATTTGGGTTTTTCCCATTTATAATAAAGAAAACCTCCACCTTTTTGAGCTACCTTATACTCTTCCTGAACCACCTTAACCCCGTCCGGATCTTTTAATTCCCAAATATTATCGCCTGGTCTATGTTTCTCGGAATCGATAATTATAGCATTTCCATTAAATGAGTTAATAAAAATATATCCGTCTTTTCCGAAACGAATGGTTCTGACCTTTTGTAATACTTCTTCTTGAACATCTCTCTCCACGTTATCTAAATATTCTCCACAACCAACATATAAACCAAGTGCTGCATAACGTTTTATATACGACATTTTCGGAAAAAGTTTATCCTTACTTTCTCCCGGTTTTATCCAGTAATCGGTAACGAATCCTTCCCCCGATTCATTAATTACCTTTAATTCATTACGAGCAGCAAAAGCTCTTTTGTCGTCTTTTAAATCAAGCAGATTTTTACCCTCAAGCTGTGGCTCTATAGGAAACAACAGTTCCGTTCCATCCATAGACACCATGAAATAATAGCCTCTATCCTTATTAAACCGAATTGGGCGAAGGATATCATTCACCATCTTAACTATTTGATTATTAGAATATCGACCATGGTTTGTCCGATAAATATT
Organism: Bacteroidales bacterium; assembly: GCA_963556065.3. Classification (GTDB taxonomy): domain Bacteria; phylum Bacteroidota; class Bacteroidia; order Bacteroidales; family WCHB1-69; genus JBAXTE01. Next base: position 246,839 of record CAUVYH020000017.1, on the reverse strand, counting down.
ATCAATAATAAGCCAAGCTTGTGTTGTTTTTTCCCGAAGAGCGTTCTTCATGTTGTCCTCGATAAACGTACGAGTATAGTTAATGTAATCAACCGCTTTTTCCGTTTCGTTTTTAACAATAGCCTTTTGTGATTCAATGTAATTGTACCGAGCGGTTGCCGAATCGTTTTTAAATTCCCGAATCTGGATAATTATGAATAAAAATGCGACTAATACGATAGCAATAAATGCCATCACCATGCTGTACATTAAAAACCGGGAAGAAACTTTTTTGTTTTTATTTTTAAGATGCATATATCAACCTCTTTTTATTAAAAGTCTTTTTAAGTGCAATCGCAAAATATACTTAAAATTTTTATCGGCATATAAATAAAGTTGGGAAATGTTTTTCTTCACCCCATTTGCCCCCCAATAAAACACCTTAACCGAAGTCCTTACAATAAAAGAAGACCATCCACCATAAGTAACCTTATTCCGTAGCCGTACTTTTGAAAACAGCACCCTTGCCCTAACAAGTAAATGATTTAAGAAGAGCACAACTGATCCCAACCCGCATGCAAATTTATGATTTTTTAAAACTTTATACAATAATGAGATAAAAAACATATCGATGAAACCACTTCTGAAGAGTAATTTTTCATCTAAATCTTCGGTCCCTCCTAAATAATAATAACACGACGGTGGTTTTTTTGCTACAATTATTGTCAGCATTAACAGTGTTTGCTCCCTCATTTATTTTATTTTCAATGCTTATGCCCCAATAAACTTTCGTTATTACTTTATCCCCGCCTAATCTTTATAAAAATTAAACCTATTGGGAAGCAAATATAGATTAAACGATAATAAGCACCAAATTTTATTAAACGATTAACATTTTTTGAGATTGTCGCAAAAGTCCAAAATCAAGACTTTTGTGATATTCAAACACGGAGATTACTCTTGTAAATGAATAATGAACAGCTTAAGTACTCCTAACAACAAATATTTTGGACTTTTTCAACGGCCTCTTTTTCTTGATTCCACCTTTTTTAATAGTATTTTGGGGTATCGTCAAATCGAATGATCAAGATAAAAAACGGCCATTAATATTCAATTAAGCTTGAAACATGCTACTCCACTTATAACAAAATAAAAAGACAATAAAAAAGAATGCATTTTTTTATTCAGAAAATGCTTTAAATGTAGATTTTATTCATTTGAGAGTTTGGCGATTAGCTATTTTTTTGTAATTTTGCACCCTGAAAGAAAAAAGGAGATCGCATGACACAAAAATACAAGGAATACAAACAACTCAACTTAACGGCTATTCATGAAGAAATCTTAAAATATTGGTCGAACCACGACACCTTTAATCAAAGCTTAAAAAGAAGAGAGAACCATACCCCATACATTTTTTACGAAGGACCTCCTTCGGCTAACGGACAGCCCGGAATCCACCATGTGCTGGCACGTTCGATTAAAGACATCTTTTGTCGCTACAAAACACTTAAAGGGTTCTATGTACCACGCAAAGCCGGTTGGGATACTCATGGCCTTCCCGTAGAACTCGGCGTAGAAAAGACATTAGGAATCACGAAGGAAGATATCGGCAAAAAAATAACCATAGAAGAATATAACCAAGCCTGCCGCAAAGAGGTAATGAAATACAAGGATTTGTGGGATGACTTAACGATAAAAATGGGATATTGGGTTGATTTGGAAAATCCATACATCACATTTGATAATAAATATATTGAAACGGTATGGTACCTTTTAAAACAACTTTACAATAAAAAGGCACTTTACAAAGGCTATTCAATACAGCCATTTTCGCCAGCTGCCGGCACCGGACTCAGCTCACACGAGCTAAATATGCCCGGTTGCTATCGTGATGTAAAAGACACCACTTGTGTGGCTCAATTTAAGGTAAAAACCACGCAAAAGATTGAAAAGTGTCCGTGGAAATTCGAAAAAGAAACTCCGATTCCTGACAATGTGTATTGCCTAGCTTGGACAACCACCCCTTGGACTCTCCCCTCAAACACGGCTTTAGCTGTTGGGCCCAATATTGATTATGTTTTGGTGGACACGTTTAACCCCTATTCCGGCAATCGCATTCAAGTTATCTTGGCTAAGTCCTTATTAAATTCTTTCTTCCCTGAAAAAAACAGTGAACTTCCATTTGATGAATTCAAACAAGGAGAAAAAAACATCCCATTTAAAGTCCTTGCAGAAACTAAAGGAAAAAATTTGGTTGGCCTTGAATATGAGCAACTCATCCCATGGGTTAATCCGGGCGATGGTGCATTTAGGGTAATTGCCGGAGACTATGTAACTACAGAAGACGGAACAGGAATTGTTCACATTGCCCCCACCTTTGGAGCCGATGACGATCGGGTAGCTAAAATTGCCGGTGTTCCACCTCTTATTTTGATTGACAACAAAGGATTTAGGCAACCCATGGTTGACCGTCAAGGCAAGTTCTTCTCCATTTCGGATCTCGACACGAACTTTGTAAAGTCGAATATAAATCAAGATTTGTATTCAAAGTTTGCAGGCAAATTCGTCAAAACCGAATATGACCCCAATCCTCAACCGGAATCGCTGGATGTTGAAATTTGCGTTATGCTTAAATCGGAAAATAAAGCTTTCAAAATTGAGAAGCATACGCATAATTATCCCCATTGCTGGCGTACCGATAAACCCATTTTATATTACCCACTGGATTCATGGTTTATTAAAACCACCGATTATAAAAACCGGATGATAGAATTAAATAAAACTATCAACTGGAAACCTGAAGCTACCGGTAGCGGACGTTTTGGAAACTGGCTTGAGAATCTGGTGGACTGGAATCTTTCTCGTTCCCGCTACTGGGGAATTCCAATTCCAATTTGGGTTACCGAAGACAAATCGGAACAAATTTGCATCGGATCGATAGGCGAATTGGTAGCTGAAATCAACCGCTCCGTGAATGCCGGCATCATGAAATCAAATCCTTTCGCATCTTTTGATGCAACCGATATGTCAACCGAAAACTATAACAAAGTTGATATTCATCGCCCTTATGTGGACGATGTTATTTTGGTGTCGCCTTCCGGAAAACCGATGTACCGGGAACCCGATTTGATCGACGTTTGGTTCGACTCAGGATCAATGCCGTATGCACAACTACATTATCCATTCGAAAACAAAGAACTTTTCGAAAAAAACTATCCAGCCGATTTTATAGCGGAAGGCGTTGATCAAACCCGCGGCTGGTTCTTTACCCTGCACGCTATTGCCACCATGTTGTTCGACTCCGTAGCATACAAAAACGTAGTTTCAAACGGATTGGTGCTCGACAAAAATGGAAATAAAATGTCGAAACGTTTAGGTAATGCGGTTGACCCGTTCGAAACCATCGCAAAATACGGTCCCGATGCAACCCGCTGGTACATGATTACCAATGCACAACCTTGGGACAACCTGAAATTTGATATTGAAGGAATAGGTGAAATACAGCGTAAATTTTTCGGCACACTTTACAATACTTATAGCTTCTTTGCCCTTTACGCAAATATTGACGGATTTACATATTCGGAAAAAGATATTCCTTTTGAGCAACGTCCCGAAATCGACCGCTGGATATTGTCGGAATTAAATACACTGATTAAAGAAGTTGACAGTTTCTATGACGATTACGAGCCCAATAAAGCCGGCCGTCAAATTCAACATTTCGTCGATGAATTTTTAAGCAACTGGTACGTTCGTTTATCGCGCCGACGTTTCTGGAAAGGAGAATATTCGGAAGATAAAATTTCAGCTTACCAAACCCTATATACTTGTTTAATTACTATTGCCAAACTTAGCAGTCCTATTGCACCGTTCTTTACCGACAAATTGTATATCGATCTGAATTCGGTGACCAATCGCGAAGGATTCAGTTCCATCCACATGTCCGATTTCCCTGTATGTGATGAAAAGCAAATCGACAAGAAACTGGAAGAGCGGATGCAGCTTGCGCAAAAGATCTCGTCGATGGTGCTTTCGCTTAGAAAGAAATCTGCTATTAGAGTTCGTCAACCTTTAAGTAAAATCATGATTCCTGTGCTCAACGACGAAAATAAAAAACAAATTCAACTTGTCGAACACTTAATTATTCATGAAGTCAACGTTAAAGAAGTAGATTACATTTCAGAATCAGATGGAATTTTGGTCAAAAACATTAAGCCCAACTTTAAAACGCTGGGACCTCGTTTTGGAAAGATGATGAAACCTATAGCCGCAGCTATAACAGCGATGAGCCAAGAACAAATCGCAACACTGGAACACAATGCGACAATTCAGTTAATGGTAGAAGGAAGTCTTCAGACCATAGAAATTTCGGATGTTGACATTTTTGCTCAAGACATTCCGGGTTGGGCTGTTGCAAATGATGGCTTAGTAACGATTGCATTAGACATAACAATGACCGAAGAACTTTATAATGAAGGACTCGCCCGCGATTTTGTAAACAGAATTCAAAACATCCGCAAAGAACAAAATTTCGACGTTACCGACACGATCGATATCCTAGTCGAACATAAAGAAAATGTTTCCGATGCTTTACTAAAAAACATTAACTATATTTGCTCGGAAACACTCGCTAATAAATTAGACATAGTAAAGAGCATAAATTCCAATGCTTTTGAAATAGAACTTGCGGACGGCATACTAATAAAAATAAACGTACAAAATAAAAAACAGTAAAACTAAATTTTAAATTATGAGTGAAAAAAATATTTCCCGCTATTCTGATGATGATTTGGAAGAATTTAAAGTATTAATCATCAATAAACTTGAAAAAGCATATCAAGATTTAAAGACACTAACAGAAACGTTTAGCAACACTGACAACAACGACACAATGGACACTTCTCCAACATTTAAGACCTTGGAAGAAGGGCATGGAGTATTAAATAAAGAAGAAAACAGCCAAATGGCTCAACGTATCCAAAAATATATTCAAAATCTTGAGGCGGCATTAGTGCGTATTGAAAATAAAACGTATGGCATTTGTCGCGAAACAGGCGTGCTTATTCCTAAAGAACGCTTACGTGCAGTTCCTCATGCCACATTAAGTTATGATGCAAAGATGTCGCAACCGAAGAAAAAATAATACACGTGAAGATTAAGAAAGAAGGTTGGGTTGCAATTGCAATCATCTTTGGGGTTTTAATTGTCGATCAAGTTGTAAAAATCTGGATTAAAACTCACATGCATATTGGCGAGGAATTTCACTTCCTTTGGGATAAAGGCATTATTCATTTTACCGAAAACGAAGGAATGGCTTTTGGTATGACCTTCGGCGGATGGTGGGGAAAATTATCATTAAGTCTGTTCCGAATTGCAGCTATCGCATTGCTTACGTGGTACCTTGTAAAAACAATTAAACGAAATACAGCTACAATTGGCTTTATCATTTGCTGGTCATTGATTATTGCCGGAGCCTCCGGAAATATGATTGACAGCGCTTTTTACGGACTTATTTTCAACGACTCCTATTACCAGATTTCCACATTGTTTCCTGCCGAAGGCGGATATGCTCCGTTTTTGCACGGCCGAGTTGTTGACATGTTCTATTTTCCTTTATTCCAAGGCTATTGGCCTGAATGGATGCCTTTTTGGGGAGGAAAGGAATTCTTATTTTTCAGACCTGTTTTTAATATTGCCGATGCATCCATTACGATGGGGGCTATATGCTTGCTGCTATTTAACCGAAAGATTTTTAAAAATTTTCAAACTTCCAAAGCAAAGCCTATGGCCGATGAAAATATAATAAAAGAAGACTCTTACAACCAAGATATCGATATATAAACCCATGAATCTAAAAAAGCATCTTGATAAATGTTATTCAAGTGCTTTTTTTAATATTGATGGGCATCTTTTTTTGCTTACATTTTTTGCTGTTACTGTAAATCAGAAAAACCTCGCTAGCTATTTATAAAAAAACAACTCTAAGAAATTCGGATTTGGAAATTTTTGCAAGTGATTTTTTTATTGGCACCGAATTAGCCGATATTTTTATAATCGATAACAGCCACATTAAATAAGCCCAGTTGGATTTATTTTATCGGGTTGTTGATTGTATAGCTTGCACAAGGCTTTATACAATTCGGGAACATTTTCTTTTATTAATAGTGGCTCCTCAAAAAACACTTCTGAAATAACAGCAAAAAACTCCTGATCATTCGTATAAGCATAAGATCTTAAGAGTGCTTTACTCTTACAGATATCCATACTCTGTAAAACACAATTTTTATATTGTACATAATTATCAAAAAAACCTTCACGTTCGTTTCCAACAAAAAGTTCCATCATTATCGCATGCGCAAATTCATGAATGGCAAGGTTTACGCCATCATTCGAAACACGATCTCCTTCGTTCAAATGTTTTGTTGATAGTCTGATCACTCCTTCATTCGCACTAGTATCACCCTTATGCCAATGATGAGTCATTTCCGAATAATAAATATCGGGATGAATCTCTATCGTAGTGAATGCGTTATATTTATATTCTTTAAAACCCAATGTAAGCCGATTTGCCTGAGCCAACAACAAGGCTTTTGCGGCAAGGTCCGCATTAAACGGAGTCTCTACAGCCACAAAGTCAAATGATTTTATCAGTTTATATAACCGATAATTGAAAAAACATTTAAAATAGTCGGGCAAATTCTGGTAGAACGGATACCTATGTGCTAGCAACAACTGTATTTCTTCAGAAATCGGATTTACATTAAAGGCCAGTGAGATTCCCGGGTGCTTTGCCATGTATAACCAAATTCCCGGATGAAATGATTCTTCAAGTTTACCATTGACATACCATTTAACTCTGACGACAAAAAAAATCGAAAGAATAATGGCAATATATATCATAATTATAAAAAGTAGCGTTGACCGGACATTAGTTAGATTTTTTATCGTAATCTATTTCCTGGGCTAAAACACCCTTTTCGTCATATACCTTCCAAATTCCAACTTTCTTTCCTTTACTAAACTGTCCTCCATAGAACAACTGTCCCGATTCGTACCATACTTTTTTGGGGCCATCCTCAACCCCTTTTACGTAGTAGCCTTCGCTCCATTTGTTTCCATTTTCGAACCAAGCCGTCCACAATCCGTCACGAAGAGAGTCTTGATAAGCTCCTTCAATTTTTTTATTCTTATTAGGCCAATAGAGAACTTCTTTAACCAGTTCTTTCTTGGCCCCTTCACCTTTAAAAAATCGTTCGAGCTGAGGTGTCCCATCCGGATACCGCTGTTCTACGACTTTTGATATTTGTGGTTTACAAGCCGTTAAAGAGACTAGAACAACAAAAGCCAATGATATAGTTAGTGATTTCATAGTTTTTATTAAAATTTCAAATTAACACTCCGTTTAGAATATTTTATTTCCCTTTATTTTCTTTATATGCCTTATTTAATCCCTCTGTAATTTCTTTAGTTACATCCATTTTAGGATTAGCAAAAATCACCGGTCCCCCTTTTGTATATCCTAAAATATAATCGGCTCCATATTTTTCATTGTACTTATTCGCATAACCAATAATGTCCTCTGTAATTCTCTTATTAATATCCGCCTCTTTTGCCACTAGTTGTTGTGTGTATTCTTCGTTCATTTTCATTATGTCTTCACGTTCTTTCATTAACTGAGCTTCAGCATTCTGCGCCTGAACAGCCGTGATTACATTATTTTTTAAATTAGCCTGGTAATTTCTTACTTTTTGCTCAAATGCGGCTTGTTTTGCATTAAATGTGCCCTCTAAGCTCTCTTTTTCCTTTTTCATCTCTTCTCGGAGTTGATTCACTAATTCGTAGTTTTGGAAAACAGAGTCGGTATTGAAAAAAGCGATTTTTAAATTTCCGGTACCAACTGCTGATGCACCTGCACCTCCTTTAGACAGGTTGGAAAAGTGCAAAAAATAAAGGACGGCAACTGCAACAAACAAAATTACATTAATCAATACGGAAGGACGAATCGGACAGCTTTTATGCTTCGGTTCATTATTATCCTTTTCCAAGTCATCATTCGCTTTTATAGCCGGAGTTTCTTCTATATTTGTCAAAAAATCATCGTTTTCTAATTCCATTTTTCAATTATTTTTCAATTTTGTAACTTAGTTTCACTTAAAAAAGCTTTAATTTGCAATTTCCGACATAAATTTAATACGAACCAACCGGATTTCCTCTTCTGTAAACTCATCTTCTCCCAAATCTTTTAGAGCCTCCTCGATAGAGTCGGTAGCGGCTTCCCTAAAATAGTCAAATATTTCTTCTACATGATAAGGATCGATATACTCTTCAATATAATAATTGATATCTATCTTTGTTCCCGACGAAATAATACTTTCCAACTCCAAAATCAATTCGTCAAAGCTTAGGTTTTTAGCCACAGCAAGTTCTTCTAAGGCTATTTTTCGGTCGATATTCTGGATAATATAAACTTTAAGTGCCGATTTGTTTACCACCGATTTAACAATTAAATCTTGTGGCCGTTCAATTTTCATTTTCGACCACATACTTTTTAATCAGCTGAATAAAGGGCAAACCATATTTAGAAGCTTTTCCCTGTCCGACTCCAACAATCTGAGTAATTTCGTCGAGTGTGGTCGGATATTGAATACACATATCTTCGAGCGATGTATTTTGAAAAATCACAAAAGGGGGCAACTTTTCTTTTTTAGAAATATCCTTCCTTAGATCTTTCAGCAACGAAAATAACGTTTTATCTACAGCTCCGCCTTTTTGTCCTCCACCAATGTCATCCAATGGCAAATCATCTTCATCGGCTTCATCGGCCTGCTCTTTGGCCAGCATAACTGCAAACGGTCGTTTTAAAAAGCGTTCTCCCTTTGGTGTAATCTTTAAAATACCATAATTTTCTATTTCCTTAACGATAAGTTCTTCAATGAGAGATTGGCGAATTACCTGATTCCAGAACCGTTCATCCTGATCGGCCCCCTCTCCGAACTGCTTAATCTCGTTATGCTTAAATTGCTTAATTGTCGGATTAGATTTCCCAATAATTACATTAATAATATGTTTATCCTTGTATTGTTGTTTTAGTGTTTTTATTGTTTCAAGAGCCAAGTGGACATAATCTTTTCCATCAAACTTTTGTTTTGGGTGAAGGCAGTTATCACAATTTCCACAGCTATCCGAGCTATAAGACTCTCCAAAATAATGAAGCAGCATAACCCTTCTGCAAAGGGATGACTCGGCATAGGAGACCGTTTCGGCAATGAGTTGTTTTGCTATTTCTTGTTCGGCAACCGGTTTGTTTTTATTAAATTTTTCGAGCTTGGCTAAATCTTCAATATCATAAAAAGCCACACAAAGACCTTCTCCATCGTCTCTTCCGGCTCTCCCTGTTTCTTGGTAATATCCTTCGAGGCTTTTAGGCATATCGTAGTGAACTACAAAACGGACATCCGGTTTATCTATCCCCATGCCAAAAGCGATGGTGGCCACAATCACGTCAGCTTCTTCCATAAGAAACATATCCTGATTTTTAATCCGAGTTGCAGGATCCAACCCTGCATGATACGGCAATGCCTTAATGTTATTCACCTGAAGTGTGGAGGCAAGCTCTTCAACAGTCTTGCGACTCATACAATAAATAATACCTGATTTTCCGGAATTGTTTCGTACAAACCGAACCACTTCCCGATCAACATCTTCTTTTGCCTTCGGCTTTGGCCTGACTTCGTAATATAAATTAGCTCGATTAAATGACGATTTAAAGACCTCGGCATTACTCATGCCCAAATTCTTTTGAATATCATGCTGAACCTTAGGAGTGGCGGTAGCAGTAAGTGCCATAACGGGTACTTTATGTCCAATTTCTTCAATTATTGGGCGTATTCTGCGATACTCCGGCCTGAAGTCATGCCCCCATTCCGAAATGCAGTGTGCTTCGTCGATCGCATAAAACGAAATGGATATTTCTCTGAAAAAATCAATATTTTCTTCTTTTGTAAGCGTTTCGGGTGCCACATAAAGCAGCTTCGTCTTTCCCGAAGTTAAGTCCTTCTTCACCTCTTTAATTTCCGATTTAGAGAGCGAAGAGTTTAAAACATGAGCAATACCGGCCTCAGAACCATAATTACGAATAGCATCAACCTGATTTTTCATTAATGCAATTAAGGGTGAAATAATTATTGCCGTTCCATCAAGCAATAATGCCGGTAGTTGATAGCACAGCGACTTTCCACCCCCTGTAGGCATAATAACAAAGACATCGTTATTGTCGAGTAAACTCTTTATTATCGCCTCTTGGGTTCCTTTAAATTGTTCAAATCCAAAATGTGTTTTAAGCTTCTCGTGCAGTTTTGTCGAATCAATATTTGCCATTGATATTGTTTTTGTTTATTACGTTGGGAATCTCCCTGATTTAGTTGATGTTTTGAAAAATAGACGCAAAAATAGCAACATTTCGCGGATACTATTCATCATTTACCTATTAATAATATGTTAAACTATTTTTAGACCACTTTACAAATTATAAGAGTCTCTAAAACATCCATTCATCAAGAGCTTACACTTTAAATTTATTCATTCTAAATTATCTAAAATCAATTACAGGTAACTTCTTTATTTTTTTTTAACTGATTTTTGCAAAGAAGTCGTCGAATAGACAATTTACAAAAAATCGGCTAATAATTTTCATGCAATATTTCAAAGTATGCCTGAGGATGATCACATGCCGGACAATTTGCCAATGCATTGGTCCCTTCATAAACATATCCGCATTTGCGGCATATCCACCTTACAGAAGTGTCTTTTTTAAACACCCGATCATTCACTAAGTTTTCGAGTAACTTGCGGTACCGTTTTTCGTGTTCAGCTTCAACCTGTGCAATCACTTTAAATTTAGCAGCTATTTTTAGAAATCCTTCTGCTTTTGCTATTTCCGCAAATTGAGGATAAAGCAGGGTGCACTCTTCATTTTCTCCCTCAGCGGCATCATGTAAATTTTGAGCAGTTGTACCGATCACTCCGGCTGGATAACTTGCCGTAATTTCCACCATCCCTCCTTCTAAAAACCGGAAGAACATTTTTGCATGTTGCTCTTCTTGCATTGCCGTTTCGAGAAAAATTGCGGAAATTTGCTCAAATCCTTCTGCTTTAGCCTTTTTAGCAAAAAAGATGTAACGGTTTTTTGCCTGCGATTCTCCTGCAAATGCTTTTAATAAGTTTTTTTCTGTTTGAGAACCTTTTAATGCCTTATCTTCCATTATTTTAATGCTGTTTATTGAAACAATTTTATATTAGTATTCGTATTATATGTGTATAGTTTGTTTTAGAAACTTTTTTATATTGATGTTTTTCAAAGTTAATACATTTTTTTTCAAACCTTGCATTTTTTCCAAAAAATCCAAAATATTTTTTCTTTTCGTTGGACTTTGGATACCTCTTGCAGCCTATGGGCAAGCAAAGGGTAAGGATGCAAAAACGAATGTTTTTTTTGGAAAAGCATCCTACTACGACGAATATTTTAATGGGCGACATACTGCAAATGGTGAAATTTTCTCACACAAACTGCTCACTGCAGCACACCCTTCATGGCCATTTAATACAAAAGTTCGAATCACAAATCTGTCAAATTCAAATTCTGTTATCGTTCGTATTAACGATCGTGGTCCTTTTATCCACGGTCGGCACATCGATGTAACAAAACAAGCAGCCAAGGTCTTGGGATTTATTAAATCGGGTGTTGTTGATGTGAAAATGGAAGTGATCGCTTGGGGAAAAACCGCCGATTCTTCTTTTGCTATGGACTTAAAGCCATCATCACAAAATATTGCAACAAAAAAAGAGAAAAAAGGTGATTCAAAAATTAAAGCGAACAGTGTTCCATCCGTAAAAAATTCTCCTACAAATGATTCCTCTTTACTAAGCGATAATTTAATACCCAAATCAACTGCAAATACAAAAACAAATAAAATTTTATTGAACAATAGCCCCTCTACACCCGATACCAACGAATTAACGAATAAGAGAACAGGCTCAACGAAAAACAAATCGATCGCTTCAACTGCGCCAAAATCCAAAAGCACCAAGAACAAAGTTGCGAAAAAAAATAGTTTTATCATGTGTACCAACAGCGATTCCCTGTCAGGCTGGTGTGTACAAGTAGGCTGCTACGGAAATAAATCCAATGCACAACGAACCCTGAACAAAGTGATTGAAACCACACAGGAATGGGCATGTATTCAAGAAATTCATCGTAATGATTTACCTTATTACAGAATTATATGCGGAAAAGATATTGAAAACAAAAAAGCTGCAGAAATAAAACAAAAGCTATCCGGTATATATCCGGATGCTTTCGTTACAAATTACACGATTTTACTTAACAACAGTGCTTCGTCAAAACAATCCTCATTTTAATAAACATTAAAACACTGTATTTTAGGCAGTTAATAATATAATTTTAGTTTTTGAAAAAAATATTCATTTTATTGCAAGATTGTTCCTTGAAAATTCATCTAATCTCTGTTTTTTAAGTAAATTCAGATGAAAGCAAAAAACCTGCAACAGCTTGAACCCTATATTCGTTCTGTTGAAAATATCGAAAACATTGTGGTTTCTCCATCGCTATTTGAAACAATAATGCAGAATATTAAAAAAAATCAAACAAATACAGATCTCTCGTGGTTTGTAATAACGAAATACAAATACATCGTTGCTTCTGTAATATTTATAGTATTAATTAACCTTGCTGCAATTATAAAAGTTTCTTCCGAACAACAATCTTCCAAATCTACCAATACCGTTTCTGAAATGTTGGCAGATGATTATAATATTAATCGTTAATTTCTATTTTATCCGTAATGAAAATAAACAAAACAGCCTATTTTTTAACTTCGATGGTAATTGTTTTAATTATTGTCAACATCTTTACTCTCGGTTTTTTTGTTTTCCGCGAGAATCATCCTCACTCAAGGTTCCGAGATGGGGGAAACTCTGGAAATTATTTAATCGAGGAGTTGGATTTTAATGCTAAGCAAAAAATCCTTTTTGATGAATATAGGCAAGAACATCACAGCTCCGTGCAACCAATGATGGATGAGATATCCCTTGAAAAAGAGCGATTTTTTTCCGAACTGAAAAAAGAACAGATTGATTCGGCAAAAATAGACTCCTTGTCAAAAAAAATCTCCAGTCTCCATCAAAAAGTAGATATCGTCACATTCTGGCATTTTAATAAAATCCGGAAAATGTGCGATGAGAAACAAAAAGCTCATTTTGATGAGCTGATTAAAGAGGGAATCCTTGTAGCACCGAAAGGGCGGGGCAAACTTGGTCATTTATTGGAATAACAAAATTTTAAACCTATAGAATTTAGCAGTTTACCTAATATTATATTTATGAAAACAGGAAAAAATGTAGCCATCAGCGAATCCGGTTTTGTATTAAACACAGCCTCGGGAGAATCATTCTCTACAAATCCAATTGGTGTTGAAATACTTAATTTACTTAAAGAGGATTTGTCGATAGATGATATTGCCAAAACAATTATGGAAAAGTATGAAGTAGATTTTAATACATTTGAAAAAGATTTTTCCGACTTTCAAAATTTATTGAACTACTATCACCTTATCGAAGCCAAATAGAGATGAAAAAGAAATTAGTAATCGGAGTTACCGGGCTGAATGCAATAGACAGTCCAGGACCGGGAATCGCGGTGATCAGGGGACTTCGGGATTCCAAAGTCTTTGATTGCAGAATTATCGGGCTTTCTTACGAATCGCTGGAACCCGGTATTTATATGCACGACATCGTGGATAAAACCTATCAGATTCCATACCCGTCGGCAGGAGCGCAAGTATTATATGATCGGATTAAATACATCAACGACCTTGAGCACATGGATGTCATCATTCCAAACTTTGATGCCGAACTATATTCGTTTATGCGGCTCGAAAAAGAGCTGGAGGCTCTCGGAATAAGGATGTTGCTCCCCACCACCGAGCAATTTGAGGAACGCCATAAATATAATCTCCCCGAATTTGGGGTGAAGTACAATATCGACGTCCCCTATAGCAAAAGCATCTTCTCTTCGGCCGAGATCTACGGCCTTCAGCACGAATTTTCATACCCATTGGTCGTAAAAGGTAAATATTATGATGCCAGCATCGCCACCAATGCCGATCAGGCCATCAATTATTTCAATAAAATCAGTTCAAAATGGGGTTTACCCATCATCATCCAGCAACATATCAGCGGAACGGAATACAATCTGGCGGGTTTGGGCGATGGAAAAGGGAACCTGATCGCTGCAGTTCCCATGCGGAAGCAGTATATCACCGACAAAGGCAAGGCTTGGGGAGGCATCAGCATTGATGATCAGGAGATAATTGAAATGGCTCAGAATTTTGTTAAAAACACCAAATGGAAGGGTGGATTTGAACTAGAACTGATGAAAAGCAGCGACGGAAAATATTATCTGCTCGAAATTAACCCCCGAATGCCTGCCTGGATTTATCTTTCGGTAGGTTGTGGACAAAACATCCCGGAAGGCGTAGTCCTTTTAGCGCTTGACGAAAAAGTAGAGCCATATACCGATTACAAAAAAGGAAAAATGTTTATCCGGTACGCTTGGGATATGATTGTAGATGTGGAAGAATATCAGAAAATAGCAACTTTTGGAGAGTTATAAGAGAGTTGAAAGTCAAAAGTTTATAAAGTCGAAAAGGAAGTTAAAAGTATGAATGAAGAAGTTTTAGTAAATCTTAATGTCCTTCTTGCCTCAGTGGTAAAAAAAATCAAGAAATTAAACTTAACAACATATTGTCAATTCAGCGTAGCCCGATTCGACCATCTCTCAAAGCATCGCACTGTATCGCTTAGTGGTTTAAAATTGAATTAAAAGAAAATATCAAAATTGTGAATATATGAGTAAATTAAGATATGAACGTCCGGTGATTCAAAAATTGGAAGCCGGCATGCCCAATAAATTTGGAACAAAAACCGAATATTACCCAATAACTAATATCGACGGAGCTCTGATAAAAGAGCTAACCGGTGAATTTGGATCCCCGTTATTTGTGATTTCCGAACGAACCATTCGGGATACTTATCGCAGGGCAAAAAAGACATTCACTACACGCTATCCGAAAGTCCAGTTTGCATGGTCGTATAAAACCAATTATCACAGTGCTATCTGCAATATTTTTCATCAGGAAGGATCATGGGCCGAAGTCGTATCGGGATTCGAATATGATAAAGCAATTGCCAATGGTGTGGAAGGAAGTAAAATCATCTTCAACGGACCAGATAAATCACAATCAGATTTAAAGCACGCAATTGAAAATGAATCACTCATCCACATCGACCATTTGGATGAATTGTATATGATTATCGATCTGACCGACAAAATAAAGAAGCGTCCTAAAGTTGCTATTCGTGTGAATATGGATACCGGGATCTACCCAATTTGGGACCGGTTCGGGTTCAATTATGAAAATGGGCAAGCTTGGGATGTGATTAATAAAATTATGACGGGAAACAAAATGGATCTGGTCGGCTTACACTGCCATATAGGAACATTCATGCTGGCTCCAAGTGCATACGCTATCGCTGCATATAAATTGGCCACACTTCTTGCCGAAGTAGAAAGCAAATATCATTATCGGTTGAAATACCTTGATCTCGGTGGAGGATTTGCATCCCGGAATACGCTTAAAGGTTCTTATTTGCCAGGTAATGATGTAAACCCGACCATTGAAGATTTTGCAGAAGTGATTACATCTACATTAATCAACTTCAACTTTAAGGATAATGAATTACCAACGCTAGTCCTTGAAACAGGAAGAGCATTGATTGATGAAGCCGGATTCCTGGTTTCAACCGTGATCGCCAATAAACGCAACTCTCTGGGAAAACGGACGACGGTGATCGATGCCGGCGTTAATTTGCTATTTACTGCTTTTTGGTATGATCATAAAATCACGCCTGCACAACCTTTTACGCATTATAGCGAACCAACAGTCGTTTACGGCCCATTATGTATGAATATCGACATCGTTCGTGAAAATGCCGATTTGCCCCTGCTCAACAAAGGTGACCAAATTGTGATTCAAAACGTTGGAGCCTACAACATGACCCAATGGATGCAATTCATCACCTTCCGACCCAATATCGTGTTGATCGATTTGCAGGGAAAAGCGCATAAAATTTGCAAAAGCGAATCTATTGACACTTTTATTGAAAAGGAAATCGTGCCCGATTATCTGAAAAAATTCGAACTGTAATATTTCAATCAATCGATTAAATAAGAAGAATGACCATATCGGCAAAATCAATTTTCAATAACTCAAAAACCACGATTAAAAGCGTTTTACTCAGCTACTCACAAGTATTTTTCTCGAACAACCTGTGGTTTGCCGGCATCTTGCTTTGCGTGAGTTTCCTCGACGTTTGGAGTGGTCTTGCCGGTTTATTGGCCGTAGTCCTTACAAATATCCTTGCATTCATAATCGGATTCAACAGATCATACATAAAAAATGGTTATTACGGATTCAACGCGCTGTTGGTCGGCTTGGGCATCGGGGTCTATTTTGCCCCAAGTATCGAGTTTTATATTGTACTGTTTATTGCCGTGCTTCTCACCTTGTTCTTTACCATCACCATTGATGGGATGACGAGCAAGTTTGGGTTACCCTATTTAAGTATTCCGTTTATATTTGCTTTATGGATTGTTATGCTTGCCACACGACAGTTCAATCATCTCGAAATCAGCCAGCGAGGAGTCTTTATGTATAATGAGCTCTATGCCATAGGCGGACAGAGGTTTCTGGATATCTATCACTGGTTCGGCAATTTGCCGGTTCACGATTCGCTGATTACCTACTTCCGTTCGTTGGGAGCGATCTTTTTCCAAAACTCCGTATTTGCAGGGGTAATGATTGCCATCGGATTGCTGTTTTATTCCCGAATCGCTTTTTCGTTGTCGCTGCTTAGTTTTTTCACCGCGTATTTTTTTCTATTCTTTTATTGGGGCTGATATCACGCAACTAAGCCACGGATATGTAGGATTCAATTTCATCCTCACCTCTATCGCCCTTGGCGGATTTTTTATCGTAGCTTCGCGTTATACCTATTTGTGGGTGGTGATTTTAACGCCCCTGATCGCCGTGCTTATTGCAGCCTTCTCCGAGATATTCAATGTCTATCAGTTGCAAATCTATTCATTGCCCTTCAACCTTATTGTCATCCTGTTTCTTTATATTTTGAGGTATCGGGTGCAAAGCTCAAAGCGTCTTCAGCTGGTAATCGAGCAAAACTACAGTCCGGAATTAAACCTTTACAATCAACAAAATTATTCCGCGCGTTTCAGC
Source organism: Bacteroidales bacterium (assembly GCA_963556065.3). Taxonomy (GTDB): domain Bacteria; phylum Bacteroidota; class Bacteroidia; order Bacteroidales; family WCHB1-69; genus JBAXTE01. The sequence continues at coordinate 229,494 of CAUVYH020000017.1, read as the reverse complement.
AAATCGGTTTATTATCCATTAGAACTACCCGTTAGGGACGAATGGGTGGTCACACAGGGTTATGATGGAAAAATCACCCACCGTGACGAATGGCGGCATGCTTGGGATTTTGAAATTGAAAATGAGCAAAAACAATTTTGCCACGGCAATATTTTCAACAAAAACAGTTATTTCTGTTACCAAAAGCCAGTATATGCTCCTGGGGACGGCTGGGTGGAAAACATTATCGACAACATCGACGACAATCCGATTGGAAACGTAGATCTGGAACACAACTGGGGAAACACGATCATCATAAGGCATGCCGAAGGGCTCTACTGCAACCTCAGTCACCTTAAAAAAGAGAGTTTCAAGGTTTCCATCGGCGACTATGTAAAACGTGGCGATGTGGTGGCCCTCTGTGGAAATTCAGGCAGATCGCCGCAACCGCATGTGCATTTTCAGCTGCAATCGTTGCCCTATATCGGTTCCACAACTATTCAATATCCAATTTCTCATTATATAGAGCATAATCAGAAAAAATTCAAGATTCATTTCTTTGACATCCCCACCAAAGGCCAGCGGGTGTCGAACATCAACCCCACTCAATCTATAAGGGATGCCTTGAAGTTTGTCCCCGGACAAACAATCAGCTTCGAAGTCACCGACATCTCCGCAAACACTTCAAAAACCATCACTTGGGAAGTGCTGGTGGATTATTACAACAATAGCTACCTTTATTGCAGCCAGACCAAATCTGCAGCATACTATCATACCGATGGCAAAGTATTTATGTTTACTAAGTTTTACGGTAACAAAAAGAGCGAACTGTTCTATTTTTATCTTTCCCTGTACCGGATATCCTTGGGTTTCTACCAAGAATTAAAGATTGAAGATGCCTTGCCATTGGCGCTCGTAAATCTCAAGCCGTTGATGGTTATACAGGATTTTCTGGCTCCAATCGTCCTCTTTATGCATTCGAAATATGAAGCGACGTATCTTAAAAAAACCGAAGATTTCAGCAAAAGCTTGATCAATATTCAATCAAAAATCACTTTTGGAGTCCACCGGATTGAGTTGAGAAAGATCCTGTTTGATTTGGAATTCACTAACTTTGGCCTTGAAAAAATAGAATTCAGCATTAAACAAAAGAAATTCAGATATAAACAGATTAACATTCATCGAACGATAAACAATCAGGACTAATATGCGTAGAACGATACTCCTCTTTTTGCTTATTTCAATTTCTTTTTGGGGGAAATCTCAAAAGGGCATAGATTATATTAACTTGGAGCAACAGACCCTGCAATACTATTACACCTCTCAATGGGATTCCTTGATTGCAGTTGGAAATATCGGATTAAGCAATGGCCATGATTACTTCTATCTCCGAGTGCGGATGGGTATTGCCTATTTTTATCAGGGCAAGTATTCAAAAGCGATTATACTCTTGGAAAAAGCCCACAAATTCAATTCGAGCGACGAATTTACCAATAGCTATCTCTATTTATCTTACAAATACATGGGCCGAAATGCTGATGCCGAGATGATGGGAAGAAAACTCTGCGATAGCCTTCGGGAAAATGCGCTATATAAGAAAAGTCCTTTTTTTAGTGGATTGTATGCGGAAATCGGATATTCACCAGCATGTAGCTATTCGCCTACTCCTCTTGCCAAAGAAAGTGAATATGTGAAAGAGACCTCAACCAAAAACAATGCATTGACGTATGGTTTTGTTGGGTTAACCAATCAGCTAACTCCTTGGATGACCATTTTTTATGGGGTTACCACCATGGGGACATCCCTGACAGAATACATTTATAAAGAACAGGAGGCCACTACCACTGAACTTTCTATCAATACGTTGCAATTTTATATAAATCCAAGAATCCGCATTTTTCGTGGATTCATCCTCACCCCTTTTTATCATGCAATTTCCATGAGCGGATCTTCGGGAGTTGCAACCAAACCAAGACGAAGGGACACCACTTCCTTTACTACAAGGGATGCCATCATGGGAATTGGTTTTGAAAAGTATCATCGGAATCTTGTTTTTTCCGGCGAAGTATCGAGCAATAGATTCAATAATAAAACCCACGTACAGGCTCAAACGGGCATCACTTGGTTTCCATGCTCGAACCAGAATTTATACTTGGTCGGAGCCGTTACCTATAACATGGCGCAAGGTGTCGATAGTCTTTTCGCTCCAAACTATGAACTTAACAAACTTTATGCGACTGCAAAAATCGGAGGGAAACTATTCTCTAAACTTTGGGGAGAAACGACCTTTTATGTCGGCAATATCCAGGATAGCCAGATTGGAAACGGGTACCTTTTCTTCAGCAATCCGAGCAGTTATACCATGGTCGGAAACGCAACATTGACCCTGATTCTGAAAAAAGTGAAACTATCATTGAAATACCAATATGCAGGATTAACAGGAATAAAAGAATCTTATAAAACAACAGATTCAAAACCAATTACATCCAACTTTTCATTCAATCAACAAACAATAGCAGGAGGGTTACTATGGGAATTTTAAAAAAATCATCAATTTTATTTGCATTATCATTGATAATGTATTTTGCAAACGGGCAGACACAGGGACAAATCATGGCTTTCGATTACAGTTACAAATTAGAGAAAGCTTCAAAATATGTTGATGCAATAAATTCAATAAAAGGAGTATATGAAGAGACTTCTTATGAGATGAACTTACGTTTGGGTTGGTTAAATTACTTAATCGGTCAGCAAACAACAGCCCTAAGCTATTACGAAAAAGCAATAAAATTAAACCCGTTTTCAATTGAAGCGAAATTCGGTTATATTATGCCCGCTTCTGTTCTTGGAAATTGGGAATTAGTAAAAGATCAATATCTCAATATTTTAAAAATCGACCCACAAAATACCAAAGCCAACTATTACCTCGGACTAATCTATTACAACTCAAAAGAGTACACTAAAGCACAAAAGCATTTTGAAATCTGTGCCAACCTTTATCCATTCGACTACGACTCAATGTTGATGTATGCTTGGAATAGTTACTTTTTAGGGAAACTGCGCGAAGCCAAAGTGCTCTTCTCAAAAACACTATTAATCCGTCCAAACGACAAATCTGCAACAGAAGGATTGAGCTTGATAAAATAGTAAAGTCGATTTACAATGATACAAAAAAAGAGTTCCCTAAAACAGGAACTCTTTTTTTGTATATCAAATTGAAACTTATCGTTTTATAAACCGTTGAACTTCAACATTCTCATTGTTGGCAATTCGAATAAAATAAAGCCCCGAATTAAGTGAAGTGATATCGAAAGTTGTTTTATCGGAGGTCAGTTCAAAAGTAGCAATTATTTTTCCTGTGATATCGAAAATTGTCGCTTGAGTGGTTTTAGATGAGCGATAATCCAAAGTAATAGTCTGTGATGAAGGATTCGGATAAATGGAAAGTATCTGCTGATGATTGTTATTTTCTTCAACTCCCACTCCGAAGCATGAATGATTTGTTGTTACCCATGCCGTTCCATTTTTCAGAGTACCGTCATAATTATTAGCTGTAACATCTCCAGCCGTTGTTCCCGTGCCTTCATCAAGCTTCCAATATGCTGCCAGATTTGCCTCCGTTCCTAAAAGTTTTACATCTTTATTGGCATCTATTTCCGCCTCAGTTCGTGTTGTTTTCCAAATACGAACATCATCTACCCCCCCGTTAAAGAACAAGGAACCGTCATAATTGGTACATTTGCCAATATAGACAGCCGTCGGATTAGTGCTCCAGGTAAGTGAAGTTACACTTGTTGCCAAAGTCTGACTTTCCACCAAAGCACCATTCACATAAATTTTGGCATCTTTTCCATCATAAGTGCAAGCAACATGCGACCACTCATTGAGCGGGACAGTTGCACCCGGCATATTATCCAATGCCGAAATAAGCATATTGGTCGGTTGGATTACAAACCGGAGTTTCCCATTTACATATCCTATTCCATATCCATTTGCAGCAGTTGCCGTTTTGGTAAGATACGAGAAAGGAAACCCTGTTTCCTGCGTCGGATTAACCCAAGCTTCGATGGTAAAATTGCTATTAACACGCAATGAGGAGCGATTTCCGCAATCAATATAATCATCGATTCCGTCAAACTGAGCTGCATTGCAAGTGGAGACATAAGGGGTAACCGTAATATAAGCAGTTTTTGTAAGCTGGTCTGTTTCACTATATGAATTTGAAGACATAAGAGATACGGCATAGGTTCCCTGTGTATTATAAGTGACTATCGGATTTTGCACATTTGAAGTGTCTGGTGTCCCTCCAGGAAACGACCATGCCCAATGATTTGGAGTTCCTGTACTTTGGTCGGTAAATGAAATTTGAGCCCCTTCCATTACCGTTGTCGTATTTGCACTAAACGCAGTGCTTAACCGTGCAGTGTATGTGCTCGCAGATTTGGCGACAAACATATCCTGCAATCCGTTTGAGCTAATTGTTGTACCATGAAATACAGCACTGTTACTAAATTTACCACAAATTATAGCGCTTCCATCCGAGAGTACATTAATGCCCAAACCACCATCTTCTCCTGTCCCTCCAGCATATTTTGCCCATTGGAAAATTCCGGAGGAATTGTATTTTGCCAAATAAATATTACTATTTGTGTTGTTCGGAAGAGTTATCGTTTCAAAAACGAGCTCATTCGTGTAATATCCGGTAAAATAAACATTATTGCTATTATCAAGGCCCAATGCTAATGCAGCATCAGCACCAGTACCCCCCACTTTCTTGGACCATAGTGCCGACGCTCCGTCAGAAGCGAGCTTAGTAATAAAAAGATCGCTACTCCCTGCCGCAGTAAAATAATTTGAATAGAAATTTATCGATGTGGTGTAGCTTCCGGCAATGTAAATATTACCACTCGCATCGGTAATAAGCGATTTTGGAGCACTGTAACTTGACATGCTTCCATCAAATTGCTTATACCATACAAAATTACCTGTATTTGAGTACTTAACCAGAATCAGGTCCTCACTGGTTGCCCCTCCATTATTTGCGGTTACCAAGGTAGATCCATCAAAATTAATTGTTGAGCCGAATCTTCCTGTTACCAAAACACTATCCCCAGAAGTAAGTGCAATTGCAATCGGCGTTTCATTACCATCTGTGCTCCACATTGTTTTGACCCAAGATTCACTTCCTGCAGCAGTGATTTTTGCAATATAAGTATCATTAAGTCCATGACTGGTATATGAAGTTGAAATTACTTTTATCGTTCCGCTATATACCGAAGCTAAGTAAATATTATTTGAAGCATCGAGTGTGAATGATTTACCATAACCTCCCAAATTAATGGCTGAAAGAACATTCCCGCTATTATCCCATTTGGTAATGAAACTTTTAGCTCCATTTGTATTATCAATGGTTGTGGTTCCAAAAGTAGCGCTGCCTTCGTGCCACCCCAACGTGTAAATATTATTACTGGCATCGCATTTTATATCTATAGCTTGATCGGCAGCCGCTCCACCTCCCTTTTTGGCCCATTGAATAACTCCACTACTGTTGAGTTTCACTAAAAACATATCTTTATCACCGGTAGATGTTAAATTAGTCGTCCCAAAACTAACGGTTCCGGTAAAATAACCGGCAACAAACACATTTCCGGAACCATCTGTAGTTACAGCCACAGCTTGGTCATCACCGCTTGCTCCGGAATTGAATATCCAGCTATAATTTGACTGTGAAAATAAGTTTGCGCTTAAAGCCCATAAAATTAAAAATAAGGTAGTTGTTTTTTTCATAACTTTCAGTTTAGTATTTGTGTAAAGGTAAAATTATTTTTTAAAACAAGAAAAAATGTTCTTATTTTAAGAGTAATTTTTCTGTAACAATGTTGCTTTCAGCATAAAAAAAACGACCAAAGTCGTTTTTTATCAATTATTTGTTCTGATGCTCAATAGCTGCTTTAACAAAATGAACAAATAACGGATGATGATTAGCCACCGTACTTTTGTATTCGGGATGAAATTGCACTCCAATAAACCATGGGTGACTTGGAATCTCAACGATTTCCACCAAGTTTTTATTTGGATTTATTCCTGAAAAAACCATTCCTGCTTCCGTAAATTCCTCAACATAATTGTTATTAAACTCAAAACGATGACGATGACGTTCGAAAATATTCGCCTTATTATAGACTTCATACGCCAAAGTGTTTTCTTTAATGTCGCAGGGATAAGCACCCAACCGCATCGTTCCCCCTAATTCATCGAGTCCTTTTTGTTCTTCCATAATATCAATGACAGGATAGGGCGTTTTGGAATCTATTTCGGTTGTGTGAGCAGGTTTCCATCCAATAACATTACGTGCAAATTCAATCACAGCACATTGCATTCCTAAGCAAATGCCAAAAAATGGAATTTTGTTTTCACGGGCATACTTCACGGCTAGTATTTTTCCTTCAATCCCTCTGGCTCCAAAGCCTGGAGCGACTAATATTCCATGTACATCCTGAAGTTTTTCGCTTACATTTTCCTCTTCCAAAAATTCTGAATGAACAAGTTTTATATTCACTTTACATAAATTTGAAGCTCCCGCATGTACAAATGATTCATTAATCGATTTATAAGCATCTTTAAGTTCTACATACTTTCCAACTAAAGCAATGGTAACGGTCGTTGTTGGATTCTTCAGTTTTTGCAAAAAATTATTCCACAGCAGCAAATCCGGAGCCGGAGCATGATCTACCCCCATTTTGCGAAGCACCTCCTTGTCAAGCCCTTCCTGAAACATCAATAACGGCACATCATAAATTGTCTCTGCATCAATCGATTCCATTACAGATGTTGGATCTACATTACAGAACAAAGCTATTTTGTTACGCATTCCATCACTCAATGAATGTTCGGTACGACACACGATAATATCAGGCTGAACTCCTTGTTCGAGTAATTTTTTTACCGAATGCTGGGTCGGTTTAGTTTTTAATTCTCCTGCTGCAGCTAAATATGGGACCAACGTAAGATGAATACCAATACATTTGTTGCCCATCTCCCATTTCATCTGGCGTACTGCCTCTATAAAGGGAAAAGATTCAATATCACCGACGGTGCCGCCAATTTCGGTAATAACAAATTCAAATTTGTTATTGGCTCCCAATTTTTTAATGTTATTTTTTATCTCATCGGTGATATGAGGAACTACCTGCACCGTCTCTCCCAAATAATCACCCCTGCGTTCTTTATTGATAACCGTTTGATATATTCTTCCGGTAGTTACATTGTTATCTTGCGAGGTTGGCGTATTTGAAAAACGTTCGTAATGCCCCAAATCAAGGTCTGTTTCGGCACCATCATCAGTTACAAAACATTCCCCGTGTTCATACGGATTAAGAGTCCCCGGATCAATATTAATGTATGGGTCTAACTTTTGAATGGTTACCGAAAATCCGCGAGCCTTTAATAATTTGGCTAATGACGCCGATATAATGCCCTTTCCTAAAGAAGAAGCGACTCCGCCTGTAACGAAAATATACCTTGTTGTTGACATGTTTTGATATTCTGGAATTTGTTTGCAAATATCCTTATACTATTTGAAATAGAGAATTTTTTTTTGTTATTTTATCAACAGATAGTGTTAAAAACTCAAAAAAAGAAAAAAGGGGCTGCCTTTTTCAACAACCCCTTTGATTCACAAAAGTGCATCAGGGAAAATTATTACCTTATAAGTAAGCTTTTAGGTTTTTACTTTTATTGTTATGTTTTAGTCTCCGAATTGCTTTTTCTTTAATTTGTCGCACTCGTTCACGAGTTAAATCAAATTGTGCTCCAATTTCTTCCAATGTATATTCATGGTTATGCCCAATTCCAAAATACATAAAAAGCACTTCTTTTTCTTTTTCACTTAAAGAAGCTACCGTTCGTTTAAGCTCGCTGGTAAGCGACTCTTGCATTAGCGTCAAATCGGTCTCTTGATTTTCGGTACCAACAAAAGTATCAATGAATTTTGTGTCTTCATCTGGAGCTATCGGTGCATCCATAGATATAGTATTTGAGTTTATTTTCATAAAATCAACTACTTTATGCTCCGGCATATCTAACGAGTCACTAAGTTCTTTTACCGTTGGCGGCCGCTCTAGTTTTTGCTCCAATACGGAAATTTCTTTTTTCAACTTATTGAGCGATCCCACCTGGTTTAAAGGCAAACGCACCATTCTGGACTGTTCGGCAATGCCTTGCAAAATTGCCTGACGTATCCACCAAACAGCATACGAAATAAACTTAAAACCTCTGGTTTCGTCAAAACGACGAGCTGCTTTAATAAGTCCCACATTGCCTTCATTAATGAGATCGGGAAGACTCAACCCTTGATTTTGATATTGCTTGGCTACAGATACTACAAATCGAAGATTCGCTTTAGTGAGTTTTTCGAGTGCTTTTTCATCTCCTGCTTTAATTCTACGAGCTAAATCAACTTCTTCTGCCGGCGTAATCATCTCCTCTTTACCTATATCCTGAAGATATTTATCGAGAGAAGCCGTTTCGCGGTTCGTAATTGATTTTGATATTTTTAGTTGTCTCATTTGGTCTCCTTCTGTTTATGAAAGTTCTTTCATTTCATTTATAACCCACTTTATATGTTTTTTGTTCAATTTATTTATATTCCAATGGCATAAATTACACGCATTCCATTCGGGTAATATCCTTCAATGGAAATCCCCCCCTTTTTGTTTTTTAAATAATTGTCAATATCTTCGGTCTTATACATAGCCCTTCTATCTATGGACACTACAATAAATCCTTCTTGAATTCCTGCATTTTTAAAGAGACCATTTTCCAATCGTTCTACTTTAAGACCATTATTTATCCGTAATAGTTGTTTTGTCCTGTTATCGATAGGCTTTAATTCTGCTCCAATCATTTGAGCAACATTCACATCCTCTTTTTTTACAATAGAAGTAGTTCCGTTTTTGTTTCGCAAAGTAATGTTCTTAGCTATTTCCTTATTATTCCGAAGGATAGTGGCATCTACTTTGTCTCCCGGACGATGTTGTCCCAAAAATTCTTTAAGGATTGAATAGCTATTAATTTCAATCCCATTAATCGACAGCAAAATGTCTCCTTTTTTAATATCACTTTCAGAAGAAGATCCATTCGGATCAACATTGTTTACATATATTCCTTTTATTTCTTTAAGATTCAAGTCTGTAGCTAATTTACTGTTGATTTCCGAAAATGATGCTCCTAAAAACGGACGCTGAACTTCGCCGTATTTTTTCAAATCTTCGGCGACCTTTTTCACGACATTTCCAGGTATTGCGAACGAATATCCTGCATAAGATCCTGTGTTTGAAGCAATAGCTGCATTTATCCCAACGAGTTCTCCATTGATATTAACCAATGCACCACCGCTATTTCCGGGATTTACCGCCGCATCGGTTTGCAAAAAGGATTCAACATTACTATTGCTTCCCAATATGTTTAAATTTCTTGCCTTTGCACTGATAATTCCCGCTGTAACGGTTGAAGTTAAGTTAAAAGGATTTCCCACAGCCAAAACCCATTCCCCAACTTTTACCTGATCGGAATTGCCAAATGATAATTGAGGCAACCCAACAGCATTTATTTTTATCAAAGCCAAATCGGATGATGCATCAGTCCCAACTAATTCGGCCGTGAACTCACGCTTATCATTTAAAGTTACGGTTATCACATTCGCGTCTTGGACAACATGGTTATTAGTCACAATATAACCGTCGGATGCAATAATTACTCCCGACCCTGTAGCAACTAAGGGATAAGCATTTTCTTGAGGATTAAAAAAAGAAAACGGGTTTCCAAAACCGAAAAAATCATCATAAACATTACTTTTCCTTGCAAACTCAGTTTTAATGTGTACCACGGCATGAATTGAAGTTTCCGCTGCCGTTGTAAAATCAGGTCCGACTTTTACTGCACTCACAGTAGTTTGGGAATACGCCGGAGCGATTGCAATGAATAATGAAAATACAAATAGCCGAATAAGTGATTGATGTAGTTTTGTTCTTTTTGTCTTCATAATTATTCGTTTTTAAACAGTGTGAAAACGTATTAAACTGTTATTTATTTTTGACACCTTTTTAAAATGTGTTAAATTTATTTTTTTATCTAATGAATACGATATAATCCGTTTTTTATTACTTTCTCTTTCTGATTTTTATCTATCTTTGTATTCTATTTTTACAACAAATTATGTTAAAATATAAAAAGAAGCGATTTGTCCGGACATCCTTAGCAGTTTTTATACCACTTTTTTTGGGTTCGATAATTTTTGCGGCCTTTAACCATTATAAAAAGATAGATTTTGAAGACATAAGCCTTGTTTCAAAAACAAAAAACATTTTTTATTCCTCAGACAAAGTGGCTTCCAAAAATGCCAAAATGGCAGAAGCAAACATAAATAAAAAAACAGAATTGTCAACTGATACAAATGTAATTTCGAGTGAAGAAGATAGCACATCGGCAATTTATTCCGAAATGGAGCAAATAGGGTTAGAATCGGAGGATTTCTACGACATTGATACGTTAAACATTCAAAAAGACGCAATGATTGCCAAAAAAGTCTATAGTATTCCTATCGATAGCAAAGCAGCCCAACTTGATTCATTATTAATGAATCGTACATCGCCAATTAAAAATTATTTTTTCACATTAGAATTCTGGCTTTCTCCTGTTCGTTTTAATGGATACAAAAGATCTGCAAACAAAGCTGTAATTTATGGAATAACAGATACACAAAATGCTGAACTACAGATTGTTGGTTATGATTACTACTTAATTGTAAATAATAATTTTTATCTTTTAATGCAATCGAACAGCTTTTTAAATTTAATTCAACAAAATCCTAAATAAAACAATCATGGTATTGCCTTTTTCTAAATTTCACGGGGCCGGTAATGATTTTATCCTGATCGACAATCGAGAAAATCAATATTCCTTAAGTCAGAAACAAATCCACTTCTTATGCCAGCAACATATAGGAATTGGCGCAGATGGCCTTATCCTCTTTCAAAAAAGCATTGTTAAAGAAGCTGATTTTTCGATGAAATATTATAATTCTGACGGATTTGAAGGAACCATGTGTGGAAATGGCGGAAGGTGCATTACGGCATTTGCCTACTTACAAGGAATTCGCAAAACGAATTTTATATTTGAGGCCATTGACGGATTACATTATTCCGAAATTCTAACAGGCAACGATAAGGACTCATTTGACATTAAACTTCAAATGAAATCGGTTTCCTTGGTCAAGGAATACAAAGAGTATTATTTTATAGACACAGGCTCTCCTCATTTGGTTGTATTTGTAGATAATGCAAAAAATGCAGATGTTTTGGGGATGGGAAAAATGCTACGTTACGATACAAAAATTACCAAAAACGGAACAAATGTGGATTTCGTTTCTTTTAGTCATGGCCGTCTATTTGTCCGCACCTATGAGCGAGGCGTTGAAAATGAAACCCTATCCTGCGGAACAGGAATTACAGCTTCGGCTATTGCTATTGCAAAAAAACTTGATTTACCTTTCAATACAATTGCGATAGATACCTTGGGTGGGAATTTTGAGGTTTCTTTTGAATGTACGGAACAAGAATATCGGAATATCTGGCTTCGTGGTCCGGTAACCAAAGCTTTTAGCGGTGAGATAGAATTATAGGATCATTCAAGGCTCAACCCAAACTAATCGTTTTGTACATTCTAATTATTTTTTCAGAATCACAAAGACCGTTCTTCGGTTTTTAGATCTACCTTCTTCGGTGTCGTTGGACGCAATCGGCTTCGTTTTTCCATAACCTTTATACTTAAGTCTATCTGCGCTGATTCCCGTGGATATAATATAGTCATATACCGACTTTGCACGGTTATCGGAGAGTGTCATGTTATCGTTATCGTTCCCAACATTATCGGTATGTCCCTGTATTTCAACCACAACAGAAGAATTTTCTGTTAAGAATTCAACAAATGCATCCGTTACCAACATGCTTTCTCTGGTAAGCTCATACGAATTGGTTGCAAAATAGATGTCGTTTAACTTATAACTTTTTCCTTCTTCTATCGGACTGATTGCAAAGTCAACAGTTTGTTTTGCCGGAGTGATCGTATCTTTAGAGTCGATGAATTTGGTCTCGTAAGCATACCCCTCTTTTTTCACTGTAAGTACGTAGTCATTTTTGAGTGATGCCACCGTAGCATATTTACCGGTATTCTGATCGACCGCAATTTCAACTACTTTTTTTGTTTCGGTATTTTTCAATTCCACCTTAGCAATAACAGGTTCTCCTTCTTCCGTTTTAATTTCCCCTTTGATTAAAGCGACCCGTTGCGGGCGTGCTTCCGGATATAATTCAAACTCATAAAGGTCAAAATTACCTGACATCGCCGAAGTATAATATCCTTTGGTTCCATCCAAGCTGACAAAAAACCCCACTTCATCACTTTGTGTGTTAATAGGGATTCCTATGTTTTTCGGTTTAGACCAACGACCATTATCATCCATTTTTGAAAAAAAGATATCCATTCCTCCAATACCGGTATGCCCATCGGAAGAAAAGTACAACGTTTGACTGTCACTATGAATAAACGGTGTTTTTTCCTGTCCCGTCGAATTAATTACGTTACCCACCGATTGGGCTTTTCCCCAACTACCATCAGGTTGTCGATACGAAACAAAAATATCTAGGTTAATTTCTTCATCGGGCCCATTCTTATTATCCCTATCCGATACAAAATACAACGTTTTGCCATCTGCACTGATGCTCGGTTGCGATTCCCAAGTTTTGGGTGAATTAATATTGAATCCTAAATTGGTAATCGGAGTCCAGTCGTCATTTTTGAATTCCGAAAAGTAAAGATCACTGTTGGCATATCCCTCAACATCTTCAACCTTGGCAAATACCATATACTTGTTATCCACGGTAATGGTTGGACTGCCTTCGTTTCCACCCATATTAAAGGGGGTAGGCATGAGATTGCCGTTATCAAATCGTTTACTGACAGAATCACGTTCACTATAATAAAAAAGCTCTTTAGGCCTTGGTGTATAATTTACGCCCCCTGGTGTTGCTTGCGGCATAACTACACGTGTATAGAAACAAATTTCATCATCGGGCGAAACGCAAAAGAGATATTCAGGATTAGGAGACGAAACGCCTTCCACCTTTTTTAAATTAAACGGCACCGGATTATTAAGCACTTTATCCAAAAACTTATTATTCTCTATATCGCTTTTTGCCACTTCAATCTGATCTTTGTATTTATCACTATCCGCGTTTTTAATAAAGAATTCAAGCGGAGGAACAGCTTCCTTAAACCGGTCTTGAATGTAAAGCAACTTTCCAAGATTAAAATAGCAAATGGGGTCAACTTCTTTACATGCATTAATGGCACTTGCAAAATTTTGTTCAGCTTTTTTAATTAGTTGATTCCTTAGTGATTCCGAATTGTCACGACCCTTACCTGGCACCTGCGAATCCATTTTTTCGAGTTGCTTCAAATGAATCTTTCCCATTAAAAAAAAAGGTTCAGCAAAAGTAGGTTCTTCTTCCGCCACCTCCATTAATAATGGCATTGCTTCCGAGGAATTACCCTTCTGATAAAGTTTTTTTGCCTTTTCAAATGTTTTTCTGGCCTCTTTACTGATTTGCTTTTCGTTTACGCAGCCGCTTTCCACACCTTCTTCATCTTCTTTTTGAGCATATGCAGAAGTACACGAAAGGACTATAAATAAGCTCATCAATAAATAAAACAGCCATCCTTTTTTCCAAACATTTATTTTCATTTTCAATACCAGTTTTTAATTACTACAAAGCGGGCAAAAGCCATTATAATGGATAAGTAAAACAGGTTTCAAAGATACAAACAAATATTATTACTCAAAATATTTTTTCTATTTGTTCCCATATAAAGTAAAAGGTTGACCAATGGGTCAACCTTTTACTTTTATGAATAATGAGCATTGCCCTTTACTTGTTCCCTAAAATACTAATGGTGCCGTTACTATCTACCGTCTTTATTACTCCGTCGTAATGGAAGGTGTAAAAATAAACCCCATCGGCACAACCTTCGCCGGTCCAACCCTGGCCTGAGTTCATTACGGCTCCGCAATTCCAGGTTTTCCCACTGGGATCTGTTTTCTTGCATCGAGAGGTCGTGTTGTAGTTTTTCTTTTCATATACTTTTTTGCCCCAACGGTCATATATCTTTAATACGTTTTCCCTGTTGGTGTTTAAGTTCCCTATTACCAAATAGTCGTTTTGTCCGTCGCCGTTGGGTGTGAGGATGTTGGGGATAAAAAGTTCGTCTTCCACAACAACGGTATGTGTAACGGAATCAGCACATCCGTAAGAATTTGTCGCAACCAACATGACGGCATAGTCATCCGGATCCGTGTATATGTGACTGGTGTTCATGTCCGTGGAGCTGAATCCATCGCCAAAGTCCCATCGCCATGTGGTTTCCGAAAGAATGTAGTTTTCCGTCTCGTTGGTGAATGTAACATTCGGATTGTCCGAAAGTGACGCGTTGGAAGGATTCGGCGTGAATTTGGCCAGTGGGGTCGGATGAACCTTGATAAGACCGGGTTTGGATATTGACGAGGAACAACCGTTCGGACTTGTGATTGAAAGGCTTACATCGAAGTTGCCGTAACTGCTGTATAGATGCTGCGGGTTTTTCTCAGTTGATGTGTTTACCGTCGCACTCGGATCGCCAAAATCCCAAGCATAGCTATAGGCAATGGTGTCCGGCACCGAGGTATCGGTAAACTGTACAACGAGTGGACTGCATCCTTCCGTGGGCTGCGCCGTGAAATTGGCCGTCGGCTGTACGTAATAGTTTACCGTTACTGTATCGTAGCCTTTGCATTGAATATTAGCATTTGAGTTGGTCACCGTTACCGAGTATGTTCCCGGGTAGAGTACCGGAAGGTTGGGATCTGTCGTGAAATCACTCCAGTTATAGGTTGTTCCCGCAATTCCATAATGAGGATCTATGATTACTATGACTCCATCGTTGCAAATTGAGGTGTCGTTCCCTAAATTTGGCGTGGGTGTTTGAACTACTTTTAACGCCATTGTTGAATCATAACCACACCCAAATCGGTCAATAATGGTAAAAGTATAGTCATACGAACCATTTGCGTCAATAGCCGGACTTATTTGTGCGGTTGTATCGTTTGTTGATGTCAAATACGGTCCGCTCCAAATAACATTTTGAATACCCACATCATAAGTCCATGCTTGTGGCACAAGGCTTGGATCTAACTCAAGTGTCCACCAAAAAACATAGCCATTATCAGCACTCCAAAGATCACAGATCTTAATATTCCATGTTCCGTTTAAAGGACAACCTATAAGATTGCTGAATGATTCTTCCGGAACTATATAGTTGCTATGATTTGTCCGATTTGTTGAGTCAACGGGTGAAGTTCCATCCGATAAAGCATCTAACGTGCCATGGTATGCGTAGCTGGGCTGTTCCGACCAGCAATAGGTCCAGCCTGTCCCAGGTGGATTTGTTGAAGGATCACAATCATCACCAGCATCACTAGTATTCGCTTGTCCTAAATTTGCACCCCCATGTTGTCCTGAACCGGTTGTGTTCATTAATTTAGTACTCTGACCATTCGGACAAACTATTTCAAAATGCAAATCACCAATGAACGTATGTTCCATATTAATGCATACAGACATAATATCAGTAACGCTCTGGATGGTTTGTCCCGGATTAAATGAATTAAAGGTAACAAAAGTGTTATAGCATGCAGACCCGTCACAAACTCCATCCGGAATAAAGGTTGTACTATCATATAATTGAGAAGAGATTTGTTCACTTACGACAGGGTTAACATGAATTGTTGATGAATCGGAATAGCCCACATCAACTAAAAAAGAATTTCCACTGCAAATATCCGGGAGAGGATCAATATATGATAGCGGGTTCATGCTGGTCATTACCCTGAGTCCAAATGCATTATTGCTTTGGCAACCACTGGAATCAACAATTGTAAGCATTACATCATAACCTCTGCCCGGGGTAAAATAATGATTAACCGTAGTCATGCCTATTCCACTAGCTGTTGTACCGTCTCCAAAATTCCAATTAAAAGTCGACGTTAAATCACTCTGGTGGTAAAAAGGAGATGCCATGGTATCCGTCATGGGGTAATACCCCAAAGCCACAATTTTTGCGGTATCCCACGGGCATAATGCAATATAATTCGTGTCAGGTTGAGGCGTCGTAAGCACATTATCTATTTTTGAAAACACCGACTGACAAAGCTTACTGCAAGATAAAGAAATTTTAAAACCGGCTCCTGTAGTTGTTGAATTTGATTTAAATCTGATTGTAATTTTATGGGAAGTATTTAAAATACTCATTTGAAAATGATCATCCGCAATCAGCCCATTAGATGCATTAAAATAAGTTAGATTGTTTGGCCCACCACGAAACAATTGAGAAGGAGATGTTCCATCTCCATCATAAATCCAAAGAGTATCGCCTGCATCAATGTCAATGTCATCAATAATTTGAAGAGTAATTCCAGGAAGAGCCGCATTATTAGAAATAAATGAGACCCTATAATCTTGGCTGTTTCCATAGCTACCGGCACTTCCACCACTATCATAAATGGTTCTGGAACATCCGGTAAATGTTTGTCCGTTGTTTGTTGAATTAATCAAAACATCCTGCCCATAGGAGGTGAAAAATCCAACAAATAAAACTAAAAGCACTATATATTTTTTCATTTTGATATGTTTTGAGATTTATATTTGCTAGAAAATTCATTAACACTGATAAAAACTAAAAAAGTATTAGTGTTCCCAATCGTATAGTATATTTTCTTATCAAGCTCTAATGGAATTTTGAATTTAAGCATATTGAAAGACTTTATATCAAAATGATCTGCATCAATAATCCAACTTGAACCAGATTTTGCCTTTATCTCACTTACATCTCCTTTAAATAAACTATTTGCAGGTGCTGTTTTTTCTACCGAGCAGTAATTGTTTAGATAAAAGTTATAGTAAACAATTTTATCTGGTGCGGATTCCAGCCGCTTGGCTATTTCATTCTCTGAAAACACTTCTTTCAGTCTTGGATCTGGAATTGGTTTTTTGCTTTGTGAGTATGCTATGATATTAGAGAATAATAAAATAGCAATAAAAAATGACAATGTTTTATTCATAATAATTTATTTTTTGTTTTTCACTCATTAAACGAGACGGGCTATTTCCCAAAATAGTTGCACCAAAGTTACAAAAATAATAGCCCTAAATTCACAATTGCCATCTTTACGGCATGAAACTCAATAAATGGTTATTTCCATTTTTTGCAATGAATAGTTTTCATTTTTGCCATCTCAAAAAAAAGAAGTATTTTTGAAATTCAAATAATAACACATGCAACAGTATCTTGATTTATTAAACCATGTTATAACTCATGGTGTTGACAAAGAAGATCGTACCGGCACGGGAACCCGAAGCGTGTTCGGTTATCAAATGCGATTTGATCTACAACAGGGATTTCCTTTGCTGACAACAAAAAAACTTCATATCCGCTCTATTCTATACGAATTGCTTTGGTTTTTGCAAGGAAATACGAATCTTCAATATTTAAAAGACAACAACGTTACAATTTGGGATGAGTGGGCGGATGCTCAAGGAAATTTAGGTCCAATTTATGGCTATCAGTGGAGAAGCTGGCCAAATTACAACGGGGGCAGTATTGATCAGATTGCAAGGGTTATCGAGCAAATTAAAAAGAATCCCAATTCTCGAAGGCTGCTTGTAAGTGCTTGGAATGTAGCACAAATTGACGAAATGAGGCTTCCCCCTTGTCATATCATGTTTCAATTCTATGTTGCAAATGGAGAATTATCCTGTCAGCTCTATCAGCGAAGTGCAGATATCTTTATCGGTGTTCCGTTTAACATTGCCTCTTATGCGATGCTCACAGCTATGGTTGCTCAAGTTTGCAATCTGAAACCCAAGGAATTTATTCACACAATGGGAGATGCACACATTTATGCCAATCATTTTGAACAAGCTCGCATTCAGTTAAAACGCAACCCTCATCCATTACCTCAACTTGTAGTTAATCCGGATGTGAAAAATATTTTCGATTTTAAATTTGAAGATCTCAAAATAATAAATTACAATCCCGATCCTCACATCAAAGCCCCCGTGGCAGTGTAGGCTTACTTTCGATCCCGCAAAACAAGAAATCATCGATTTCATAGTTTTGCGAGGATGCACGAATTATTACAAAATCGAAGATTTTTATAATTCGGCACTTTACAGACTTTCGACTTTAAAAACTTTCGACTTTATGGACTCAGTAAACAACGTCTCAATTATTGTAGCTATCGGCAAAGATTACGAAATAGGATTTAAAAATCAATTGCTTTGGCATATTTCCGATGACTTAAAGCACTTTAAACAAATCACTTCCGGAAAGCCGGTCATTATGGGTGAAAACACGTGGCTTTCTTTACCTAAGCGACCGCTCCCCAAACGAAGAAACTTGGTTCTTACCTTAAATAAGAATGCCCATTTTGAAGGAGCAGAAACCATGCATTCCATAAATTCCGCTTTACAGGCAATTGCTTCCGAAGAAGAGATTTTTATTATTGGAGGTGCTATGGTGTATAAACAATTTATGCCTCTTGCCTCGAAACTTTATATTACTCACGTAATGGAAAGTTTTGAAGCCGACACCTGGTTTCCGAAAATAGAACCAGCAGAATGGTCTTTGATTAATAAATCGGAAATATTTATTAATCCGGATTCTCAAGTACATTATTATTTTGCAGAGTATCATCGTAAAAATAAATAATTTAAAAAACACTTATAATGAAACAGAAAGTATATTTGATTACTTTAGCAATGATATTTGTTACAACCATTGCAACTGCGCAAAAAGAGAAAGATCTTCAGCCACCAACATTGCCCATTGACTCTATCACCAAGTTGATTACTTATCGCGAAGTGGTAACGCAACAAGGAACACAAACGGAACTCTTTCAACGCGCTTTAAACTGGATTGCAAAGTATTACAAAAACACAACCGAAGTTATTAAAAGTTCCGATAACGCTACAGGTATTATCGAATGCACATCCAAGTTAAAAATTCACATCCCGGCCAAAGACGGCACAAATACCGTTGCCGGTATTGTAAACTATAATTTCACGATTGAAGCCAAAGAGGGTCGATACCGATATACATTTACCAGATTCTCTCTTAAAGATGCCGCATATAACCCTATAGAAAAGTGGTTCAATACCAAATTGCCCACTTGGTATCCTGAACGTTTCGAACATCTGAAAGAGGTAGATACTGAGATAACAAAGGCCATAGCCAGTTTAAAAGAAGAGATGAAACCAAAAGTTGTAAAGCAAGATAATTGGTAAATAATAAAAGGGGGGTCGAATTCGACCCCCCTTTTATTAAATAATTCTTCAGTCAAGTTTATTTTGATTTCATAAACCGAAATGATTTGCCATTTTTAAACTTTATCACATAAACCCCCTCGGCAAAACTAAAGGTGTTCACTGTGCATTTTTGAAAAATTTTGCCTATATATATTATTTGCCCCATAGTGTTGATAAATTCAAAACTTTGCTCCTGATTATTTCCTTCAATTTCCAGAGTTAACAGACCGGAGGCCGGATTGGGATAAATTTTTACATCATTTTCTAACGTTTGAAATGTAGCAATTGCAACGGTATCTGGATCATAATAATTACAAAACGATAAACCATCAATAAACCAATAATTTACAGGATCTTTTGACGAAGCTGCTCCCAGTTGAGAAACAATCAAATATGGGCTAATCCATCCATTGAAATCTATTTTTACTTGTGGAGCCATCGTATGATATTTTGCCCCATACTCAAATGCCGTACCTGATGTAATAGATATACCAGCGAAAATATAAGCTGAATCAATATGCCTTTCGGTTAGATATAAATCAGGTAAAATATTATCCGTAAACATATCGGGGTCACTGTCGGCCCAGAAATAGAATATTACTGATCCATCCGTTGAAATTCCGCCTTGAAGCCGATTGGTAATATCCACATCAGTAGAATCGTTAGCGATATGATTCTTGGTATTTTGAACATCAATTATCGCTGATTGCCAACCTGTTGCAGAGGTATATGTGTCAAACATAATTCCTTGGATATCCTGATAATCCCATGTTTTTTCCAATGAATCCGTATTTGAAGTATATTGACCATAGACGTATGACAAAATATGCAAATTATTATTGCCATCCACAATCAGATCATTAATTTCGGAAAAAAATGGGCGGATATCCGCAGGGTTTTGCCAAATGCCGGGAAGGACTTCATTAAAGGCTGGAATTGCGGCAAAATTATAATCGGGCTGTAAGTCCCAATTTGTCCCACCATCCGTGGTTTTATAAACAATCGGGCGAAATCCGGTTTTAGTTTCAGGATTCGGAACATCTCCCCGCACTCCGATAAAAACATAATACCCCACCGTTCCTGATTTATTAAAAGCAACGGCTGCCGAATAATTTGCAGAGCCAACCGTATCAGTGCCAAATTTTGCAAATGGCGGATTGATGGTGGTCGTGGTGACATTTTCAACTGTATCGTTTGTGGCATTTAAAGTCCCTGAAACAAGCGTGTGTTCCCATTTGGTGTATTTATCCCCATCCTTGGAATGAGCATATCCATTGAAATAGAATTTCCCGTTCGTGCAAACCTGAAAATGATTGTAATCCAGACGCTTGCTGTTCCCATGATTTATAATGAAATTTTTAGCGGTTCCCGATCTCTTTTTCCATGCGATAAATGTAGCCCCAAAAGCGGTATCATTGACCATTGCCGGCCCCGCAACGATAGAATAAAGATTATTTACGTCTGTATTTCCCATTGGATTAAATAAAGCTCCTGACGGAAACCGTGCAGGAAAATCGGGATTGTTATAAATCAGAGATGTGGAATCCCACGTTGATCCCCCATCATAAGAAAAGGAATTATAAATCTGATTTTCGCTTCCCAAAGAAGGACCTCCACTTCGGGTAAAACCAAGCACATCCAACTCCTGATTATAGGACAACTGGTTCTGCTGAGGGTAATAAACACTTTGATAATTTGCTGACCGCCCAATAAAAATCGGTGAAATTGACTTTGGAACAGAAGTGTTTGGTTCTTGAGCTACAGCACTCAGCATAAATAAACCTATAACAATGAATGCAATTGATTTTTTCATAACGTTGTTCTTTACGGATAAATTTATGCAAAAATAGAATATTTTATTTAAACCTTAAATCCGCAAGGACATTCTATTCCAAATCCAAACTACCCTTCATTTCAGGCAATGCTCGAAAAAACCGTTTCACCGTATCTACGGATACGCCTGCAATGCTTTTTCCTGCGCTAGACCTGAACTGAACCACATTTTGACTTTTCATAACTAATCTCCTTGCGGATTTAAGGTTAAACTTTCCTTTTAAAAACAAAGAGACGGAATCTTTTAGAAACCGCCTTCTTTTTTACATTTATGACAACCGAATAAAATTATTGCTCGATTTTTTGATCCTCCGTGGTATTTTCTGTCGAAATAGTTTCTATTGGCTTATTTTCAATCGGTTTGTCTGCACAAATCATTGTTGTGATTTTGGCTTCAAACATCATTGCAATTGCTAAGACTAAAGATAGCCACAACCCAAATCCCACAAATTTTATTGAGGATTTTTCACCAAAAAATGCAATCTGTAAGAACAAATATGCTAAAACGACCAAGATGACAATTTTTGAGACCATCACCAGCGAAGTCGAACCTTTCCATGTTTGATAAAGAATGTTTCCACAAGCAATTGGCACTAAAATCAATAATAAATTGAGAAGGCTAAACTTATCGAAGATTGTAAAAAACAACCCCAATCCTGTTTTGGAAACACTACCAAAATAGCCCATACTAATCGTGAAGTAAGGAAACAGAATAAAGAAAATTAATAATAGCACCATTCCGATTACAATCGGTTTCTTAATAAATGTTTGCATATTCATAATAAATGTTTTTAGATTAATGAAGCAAATATAACTCTTTTTTAGTAAATATTTTGTTTTTCAAAAGAAATATTTCAGAAATAATTATTTTTGAAACATGATTATGCTTACTGTAACAATTTATTGGGCGAAAATTGGCAAATTCGGGAAAATTTTCGTTATTTTGCTAAAAATTTTGAAGATGGAAAACATAAAAAGAACAACGATTATAGATTTAATTAAGATGCCCGAAGTTGTAGGAACAGGAAATCCTGTCAATGTTAAAGGCTGGGTACGTACAAAACGATCGAACAAAGAAGTGGCGTTTATTGCGCTGAACGATGGCTCGATTATTCATAATATCCAAATCGTGGCGAATCTTTCCAACTTTTCCGAAGATTTAATCAAGCAAATAACCACGGGTAGCTGCATTAATGTAAACGGAACTTTAGTAGAATCTCCTGCACAAGGCCAAGCAATGGAAATTGTGGCTAAAGAAATTGAAATTTACGGTGTTGCTGATCCCGAAAAATATCCATTACAGAAAAAAGGGCACACGTTGGAATTTTTAAGGGAAATTGCTCACCTTCGTCCACGCACAAATACTTTCGGAGCTGTATTGCGCATTCGTCATCATCTGGCTTATGCCTTGCATAAATATTATAACGACCGCGGGTTTTTCTACTTACACACACCCATTATCACAGGTTCGGACGCCGAAGGTGCAGGAGAGATGTTTAGAGTTACCACCCTCGATTTAAATAATGTTCCCCGTACTGAAGACGGGCAGGTGAATGTTGCGGAAGATTTTTTCGGAAAAGTAACGAATTTAACCGTTTCCGGTCAACTTGAAGCGGAATTGGGAGCTTTGGCATTAGGAAAAGTATATACCTTCGGCCCCACGTTCAGAGCCGAAAACTCAAATACGCCCCGTCACTTGGCTGAATTCTGGATGAACGAGCCAGAAGTTGCTTTTAACGACATTACAGACAACATGAATTTGGCGGAAGATTTTATTAAAACACTAGTCAAATATGCTTTAGATCACTGCATGGACGATTTGCAATTTCTCAACAACATGTACGACAAGGAGCTGATTGAACGTTTACAATCTGTTATAGCTACCGATTTTGTAAGGACAACTTACACCGAAGCCGTTGATATATTGCTGGCCTCAGGGCAAAAATTTGAATACAAAGTGGAATGGGGCATCGATTTACAATCGGAACATGAGCGCTACCTAGTAGAAAAACATTTTAACAAACCGGTAATCTTAACGGACTATCCTAAAAAAATCAAGGCGTTTTACATGAAACAAAACGATGATGGGAAAACCGTTCGTGCTATGGATATTCTATTCCCAAAAATCGGGGAAATTATTGGTGGTTCGCAACGCGAAGATGATCTCGACAAACTTACTTCATGGGCTGCCGAAATGGGTGTCCCCGAAAAAGACATCTGGTGGTATCTGGACACCCGCAAATTTGGTACGGCACCACATAGCGGTTATGGCTTAGGATTTGAACGATTGGTACTTTTTGTCACCGGCATGTCGAACATCCGTGATGTAATTCCATTTCCAAGAACTCCTCAGAATGCAGAATTTTAATCGATTCTTTTGATTAAAAATTTTTATTTATTATCTTGCATAAAAAATTACGGTTGACTTATGATTCATCAGCGGCTCGAACAAAAACAACTACAAAAACTATCACCACAGCAAATTCTGCTGATGAAGCTATTGCAAGTACCCGCCATTTCGCTGGAGCAACGGATAAAACAAGAACTTGAGGAAAACCCGGCTCTCGACGACGAGAGCGATGAAAACGAAATTCCCGATAACGAACAGGAAATATCCTCAGATGATTTATCGGATGATAAAGAAGAAAACAACAGTGATAATGAATTTGAATTTTCGGACTACTTCGACTCCGATGAGTATGAAATCCCCGACTACAAACTGAACATAAGCAACCTAAGTGCCGACGACGAGCATAAAGAACGTCCGATTATCAGCGGAAGCTCAAATACCGAATCGCTGATTGATCAATTGGGTATGCTTACCCGAAACGATACCGAAGAAGCAATTGCCATTCAAATTATCGGCAATTTAGAAGACTACGGTTATCTTACCCGTGAACTTGATGCCATTGCCGATGATCTGGCTTTTAATCAAAATATTTTTGTTTCGGTAGAAGAAATCGAAAAAGTGCTCACCGGCGTAGTCCACCAGCTGGATCCTCCGGGTATTGGCGCACGAAACCTACAGGAATGTTTACTTATTCAGCTGAAACGCAATGAGAATTATCATTCGAAGACCATTCAGCAGGCAATAGTTATTATTGAAAAGTTTTTTAATGAATTTACCAAAAAGCATTACCAAAAAATCATTACAGCATTAGGATGCACCGAAGATGATTTGAAACTTTCACTGGCGGAAATACTAAAATTGAACCCAAAACCGGGCGGTAATTCCGGAGAAAACAACGGCAACAACTATGTGATTCCCGACTTTTACATCACCAATAACCGCGGACGGCTGGAACTCTCCCTGCATCAAAGAAACTCACCCACACTTCGCATCAATAGCCAATACCGGAGCATGTATGAACAATATGCCCAAAACTCCGAAAAAGGATCAAAAAGCAGGTTGGAGGCAGCACAATTTGTCCGTCAAAAAATTGACTCTGCAAAATGGTTTATCGATGCCATCGAACAACGAAAAAACACATTGCAACGGACCATGGAAGCAATAATGAATCTTCAGGAAGAGTTCTTTCTCACCGGCGACGAGTCGAAGTTAAAACCCATGATTTTAAAAGATATTGCCGAAATTGTGTCAATGGATATATCCACAATTTCCCGGGTAGTTAACAGCAAATACGTGCAGACTCCGTTTGGCACTTTTTTACTTAAGAATTTCTTTTCCGAATCACTTTCCACCGATTCGGGTGAAGAGGTTTCATCTAAGGAAGTAAAAAAAATATTGACCGATTGCATTGCCGACGAAGACAAACAAAAACCGATTACCGACGATGAACTAAGCAAAATTTTAAACAGTAAAGGATATCACATTGCCCGCCGAACAATTGCAAAGTATCGTGAACAATTGGGTATTCCCGTAGCCCGTATGCGTAAAGAAATCTAAAATTATTCACTCATCCTTATGGTAATGAACCAAAAATCTTTCTTCGCATTTCTCTTATCTGTAATTTTCCATCCTATTTTATGGGCATTTTACATGCTTACCGGCTTAACTTTACTTTTTCGGTATATTTTCCCCACGACTCAATATATGCTGATTTTTTTGGGTGCTAATCTTATATTGATGGTTCTGCTGCCAACTTTAATATTTTGGCTTTTACTACGATTCAAGTTTATCACATCCTTACAAATCAACGATCGTCGTGAACGAATTTTACCTTTGTTTGTGGTGGGTTTATCCTATTATTTTATTCATCATCTTTCAAAATCGATGATGCTTCCTCAAAGTTTTCAACTGTTTTTTTTAGGCGCAACGTTCATTGTGCTAATATGTATGATGATTACTTCTTTCTGGAAAATCAGCATTCATTTACTGGCAATCGGAGGAACTATCGGTGCGTTAGTTGCGTTAGGATTTCGATACCAAATTGTGACTTATCCGATTATAATTCCACTAATTTTTATTGCGGGTTTGGTAGGATATGCACGATTAAAACTGGAAGCGCATACTCCTGCACAGGTTTATTCCGGCTTTATTATCGGGCTGATCAGTATGTTTTTACTTTTTGTGCTACTCTAGAATTTAAACGTCGTAAACTTTTTTCGCTACAAGAATAAGCTTTAATAAATTTTCATCGAAGTCATACTTAACGACCTGCCAACCAGTTTGTCGTTAAAAAGAGTTACCGTTTCATTTTTTTCCTTCAATCCCAAAATGTAAATTAATGGAATAAAATGATCTGGAGAAGGAATTGCCATTTGGATTGCTTTCGACTGCTTTTGATAGTTAATCAGTGCTTCATGGTCATCGTCCAAAATCCATCGGTTCATTGTTGCTTTAGCTTCTTTAGCCCAATCGTAACCATAATCGTCGCGATAAAAATCACGAAAATCGACCAAATTCAAATTGTGTATAATATTGCCGCTTCCCATAATCAACACCCCTTTGCGACGCAACACGCCCAATTTTTTCGCCAATTGATAATGGTATTCTGCCTGCTTTGTGTAGTCAATACTTAGTTCAACAATTGGCACATCTGCTTTTGGATAGAAATGTTTGATCACCGTCCATGCCCCATGATCAAGTCCCCAACTTTCATCTAACTCAACCTGAACCGGACTCAATATTTGCTTAACTGCTTTTGCTAATTCCGGGTCTCCTTTTGCCGGATACTGCACTTCATAAAGTTTATCGGGAAAACCTCCAAAATCGTGGATGGTTTTTGGATTTTCCATTACCGTGACTTTTGTCCCCCGAATAAACCAATGCGCTGATATACACAAAATTGCAGCCGGCTTAATAATCGAATTTGCAGCCGTTCTGAAACCATCTACAAACTCATTTTCTTCCAATGCAATCATCGGACTGCCATGACCCACAAACAAAACCGGCATCTTTTCGCTCTCTTTGAACATCAACAAATTGTTTAATTCCTCATTTAACTCATTCATTTTCGATCCCTTTGCCTAAGATTTATAACATAGCAAATGAACTGAGATTTTGTTCGGTTTCGAAGTTATAATATTTCCATTAGTGTTTTATATTTAGATTTTAGCTTCAAAAAACAAAGCCACACTTCGTTTTTCGAGAAATCCTTTTCGGCTTCTACCTTTCGGGGAACTAAATCATTTTCTTCAGTGCCTGCCACCAACGTTCGGGAATATCTTCCTGGCATGCTGTTTCGTAATCTTTATAAGAACAGGGAAACTAAATAGTGACGCTCGTAGCGATCTTTTTTATCTTGCGGATAAGGGACTTCCATCCACCAGCGATCGCTTTTCTTGCTTTTATAAAACACAATATCATAAGCTCCTTCCTGAATGGATACAAAGTATTTTACGAATTGCTCTTTGTTTGCACTCAGCAGCTCCTTTTTGCGTCCGTAATAACCGTCGATAAGATACCAAATAGCTTGTGCTACCAAGTGTGCAGATTGATGGTTGTTATCGAGAATCGGGTTATGTTCAAAAAAACCGACGACCGAAAGTTTATCGCTCATGCCTGCAAAACGAGTCATCTGGCAAAGCTCTTCGCCACTGAATCCATTGGGTGAAGCATGTTCGCATGCCGGTGAATCCGACTGCCGGACAGCCGCAATATCAATGGTTAACAAATCAGCACTTCGCAATAACGGCTCCGACTCGAAAATATTCCCATGAATTGTCCCCAACCGGAATACATCAAAAAATAGTTTATCCATTAAATCAATGGAATCCTGATCGACAAAATAGGTTTGATAACCGATGTTCGTATAATTAAACAAATAGTTGGGCTGTTGCAGAATTATTTTACTCAAATATGTTTTCGAGTTGAGCGGGGAATTTTCATTTCCCATATCGAATTGAGTATCTATTGCTGCAATATTGATTACTCGTTTACGCCGTTCAAAAGCCTGATAAATAGCCCATGTAAGATCCTGGCTCCCTCCAATAACAATAGGAAGTACATGATGTTCGAGTAATCCGTTGATCACTTCGGTAAGAGCAAAATAGGTATCCTTAATTTCATTTCCCGGCTTAATGTTACCTAAGTCAACGATTTTAGGATTTTGAAATCCTGAAAAAAGACGATATAGCGGTGTTCTGATATCGTCAGGAGCAGAAGCAGAACCTGCATTTCCGACACAACTTCGGTCCTCCGGCACACCGATAATTGCAATATTGGCCTGCGTATAGTCGGGAAAACTCTTTTCCAAACGATATATGTCAATCACATGTCCAAGCCGGCTATCGCCAGTTGATTGAAAATCAAAACCGATAGTGCGCTCACTGATTGGTTCAAGATATACTTCAATTTCCATGATTTATTTCTTTTTGGTCGTTGTTTTTTTAGCCGTTGTTTTACTTTTTGTGACTTTTGCAGGAGTTTTTGCAGTTGTTTTAGTTGTGTTTTTTGTTTTTGCAGAAACGGGAGATTCTTCAATAATAGCCTTGCACTCTGCAAGAGTGAGTTGTTCCGGTGTTTTATCCGCAGGAATTTTATAATTATTTTTTCCGGATGAAATATAAGCACCATATTTGCCCATCAAGACTTTTATGGTGGTATCTTCTTCGAACTGAACAATCAGATTTTTAGTTTCACTTTCTTCAGCAAGTTTTATAGCATCTGTTAGAGAAATTTGAGAAGCATCCGTTTTTCGGGGTAATGCATAATTTTTTGCACCGATTTTAATATAGGGACCGTATCTGCCGACAGCAACCTGCACCTCTTCGCCGTTATGTTTGCCCAAGAGCCGAGGCGCATTTTTTTCTGCCTGAACACGCTTTCCCTTAATAAGCTCTATAGCCTCTTCAAGGGTGATATCTATCGGATCTATTGTTTTGGGTATCGATATAAAAACACTATTATGCTTTATATACGGACCAAATCGGCCCACGGCCACAACAATTTCCTTATCTTCAAACGTACCGATGACTTTTGGTAATTCAAATAGTTTCAAAGCCTCTTCAAACGTAATTGTTTCTATTGATTGTGTTTTATTAAGACTTGCAAATTGGGGTTTATCGATGTCTTCGCTCGTTCCGATTTGAACCATCGCTCCAAAACGCCCCAAGCGTGCAATCATTTTCTTTCCGCTTTTCGGATCAATACCCAATTCCCGCTCACCACTTGCTTTTTCTGAGGTCTTTAATGTAAGCTCCACTTGTGGATGAAAATGTTTATAAAACTTAGACATCATCTTTGTCCACTGAGTTTTACCCTCGGCAATATCATCAAATTCCAGTTCTACTTTAGCCGTAAAATTGTAGTCCATAATTTCGTTAAAATGTTCCGACAAAAAATTGGTTACAATAATTCCAATATCGGTAGGAAACATTTTAGATTTTTCCACATCGAAATTCTCAGACTTTGAAACTTGCGATATTTTTCCATTGATTAACGTTAATACTTTAATGTCGCGGCTTTTCCCGGGACGATCTTCACGAACCACATATTCACGTTTTTGAATTGTTGAAATGATCGGCGCGTAAGTAGAAGGCCTTCCAATTCCCAATTCCTCGAGTTTTTTCACCAAACTGGCTTCGGTGTATCGCGGTGGATGCTGTGAATATTTCTCCTGAGCTACAATCTGAATTGCCTTCAGTTCATCTCCTTTTTTTACCGGAGGCAAAATAGAGCTATTATCATCTTCCGGTTCTTCATCTATCGATTCAAGATATACTTTTAAAAAGCCGTCAAATTTGATAACCTCTCCCACAGATATAAACGTTTGAGCAGCTGTAGAAACTGCAATGGTAATAGTTGTGCGTTCAAGCTGTGCATCGCTCATTTGCGAGGCAATCGTCCGTTTCCAGATAAGCTCGTATAAACGGCGTGCCGAAACATCACCATCAATTGTGTGTTGATTAATATACGTAGGCCGAATAGCTTCGTGCGCTTCCTGTGCACCTTTAGTCTTTGTTGCAAACCTACGTGTTTTTGAATACTCTTGACCAAATTGCGATACAATTTCATTTTTGGTTGAACCCATTGCCAAATCGGAAAGATTTACCGAATCGGTACGCATGTAAGTGATTTTTCCACTTTCGTATAGCTGCTGAGCAACCGTCATGGTTCGAGACACCGAAAACCCAAGTTTCCTGCTTGCCTCCTGTTGTAAAGTGGAAGTGGTAAATGGAGGTGCCGGCGATTTTTTTCCGGGTGTTGTATCAATTGACTTTATTTGGTACTGAGCGGTTTTACAAAGCTCCAAAAAGGCTTCGGCTTCCGCAAGGGTGTTAAATTTTTCGGACAAGTCGGCTTTAAATGTCTGTTTTCCCTTCGATTCTTCGATTTGAAACTCTCCCACCACTTTATACGTTGACTTGCTCGTGAATTCCTGTATTTCGCGTTCACGTTCTACAATCAAACGTACTGCAACCGACTGCACTCTACCTGCCGATAAGGAAGGTTTTACTTTTCTCCATAATACGGGAGAAAGCTCAAATCCGACAATTCTGTCAAGTATTCGTCGTGCCTGTTGAGCATCAACGAGACCTATATTGATAATTCGCGGATTTTGAATAGCATTTTCAATAGCTGTTTTCGTAATTTCATGAAAAGCAATTCGTTTTATCTTTGAATCGGGAAGCACTAATGTCTCTTTTAAATGCCAGGATATGGCTTCTCCTTCACGGTCCTCATCCGTTGCAAGCCATATCGTTTCCGCTTCTTTTGATAATTTCTTCAGTTCGTTGATAATTTTCACCTTATCACTCATCACTTCGTACTTGGGTAAAAAGTCGTGTTCTATATCAATGCCAAGGTCTTTCGAAGGTAAATCCCTAACATGCCCCATGCTTGACCGAACCTGATAATCGGCTCCTAAAAATTTTTCAATGGTACGTGCTTTTGCCGGTGATTCTACTATAACTAAATTCTTTATCATTCGATGATTTTTTATTAATTCCGCTCAAATTTTTGGCTACAAAGATAGAGCTATTTTTTTATTATTGGGAAAAAACACTCCCCACATGAATGAAATAAGCCTAATCAAAAACCGATTTTCAGCTATGGCTCAATCTCAAATAGATTAAAAAATTAAAAACAAGAAGCCTTTTTTAAATAACGCCTATTTAGAAAAAAAGTGTTTTTAAATTTTTTTTTCACATGCTTTTCGCTAATTTTGCTCAGTTAATTAATTTTATAAATATTTTTCGATCTTTTTAAAGACTGCATT
Source organism: Bacteroidales bacterium (assembly GCA_963556065.3). Lineage (GTDB taxonomy): Bacteria > Bacteroidota > Bacteroidia > Bacteroidales > WCHB1-69 > JBAXTE01. The sequence continues at coordinate 198,605 of CAUVYH020000017.1, read as the reverse complement.
AATTTGATAGCCTATGAAAAAACTACTATTGATTGTCGTGATTTTTATAACTGGATCCGTTGCATTTTCACAAATACAGACTACAGGCCTTAATTTAAAAGTAATCGAAATTTAATAACCAACGAATAAGGCATGAAAAAAATCAAAGCATTTCTTGTACTGTTTACTTTTTGTTCTTTATCGTTTGGGCAAATAAGTATTCTAAAAGAAGAGCAACTTCTTGTTGATGAAGATGCGGATTTAACATTGTACTCAATAGGGAACAAGGGATTTGTTTTAATACAAGAATTTGAGAGTGAAAAATCCACACGCGATAAAACATGGCGTTTCACTCATTACGGCACCGATTTATCACAAGAATGGATAAAAGATATTACACTTGAAAAATCATGTCGCTTATCTGCGGTTAATGTTAACCATGAAACCTTAGATCTAGTCTATAGCATAAAGAATAATTCCAGCTTAAACACACAGGATCTGACTATTGCAACAATCAGCTCCGACGGCGAAGTGAAAACGAAAGATTTTGTATTAAAGAATGCATCCGGAATTGTCGGATACGCTTTTATTAACGGATTTGGTTACTTTTCCGCCACAAAAGTTAATTCCGGTTTTTCATCAGGCTACGAGCAAGATATTGCATATATTATTGATTTCGAAAGCCTAAGTATTACAAAAAAGGATTTCGGATTTCCTATATCATCAGAAATTAACAATCTGTTTTCCGATGGGAAAACGATTTATTTCTATGCCAATTGGAGTCAAAGTAATATTCAAAAAGACTCGATAATCAGCGTTGAAAATGGAGAACTGGCATACAAAATCCCTGTTAAACTGCCTAAAGAAACCACCATTGATAATATGCAGTTAATAAAGGCAGATTCAACTCATGATTTTTTTATGGGCGAAACCAAACAATGGATTAGTGGTGCTCGAATTTTATCGGAGAGCTATAATTATGGATTTTTTATTACAAAAATTGAAAAAGATTCTATTTATCCGATTCAAAATGTCGAAAAAAAATACACTGAGGAACTTGAAAACAAAAGAGATATTCGTATTCTGCATGGTGGGGGCGGAGGCGGAAATTTCAGCAAAAAATTAATGAACAATAAATATAAAATCAATAAATGCTTCAGAGTCAATGATAGAAACTATGTGGTGTTTGATAAATACCAAACGAAAAGAACCAGCGTGAAAAAAGATCGGGATCCTGATATTTTCTTTTATACAAACACTATCATTTGGTGCTTTAACGATGATGGAGTAATTGAGTGGAGCCGTAATATCGAATATGACATCATCACACCGCTTGCAAATCCGGTTACAAGTGCCCGATTGAATACAAACAATACAATTTCCATATTCGGGCAATTCGAAGACGAAATTGCAGCAATTACTATTGCTCTGGACGGAACCATTCTCGGCGACCTCAATCCGTTTAAAATTAAAGACGAATTTGACCTGGACGACTATATGGCTAATAACAACATTACCTATTTGTGTGACAATAAATATGTGGTATGGGGGCTCGAACATGAATCTTATGAACAAACTCAAAAACGACTAAAAAAGAAAGATTATAATATAAAATTAAATTTCAAAATCGTTGAAATAAAGTAAGTTAAAATCAGATTGATTTTATCAATAAACAAATAAAAAAACATGAAAAAATAAATAAAATATGAAAAAACTGTTGGTAATGCTGGTCATCACGATGGCCTTTTCAGGTGCATTTGCACAATTACAAGTCGTAAAGCAAAAACAAATTGCAATTGAAAAGCGATCGAATATTTTGGGAGGAGAACAGGATGAAGGGAGTGCGGAAACACTCAAAAATGTATATAATTTAGGGGAAAATGGATTTATCTTTGTAAACGAGTCTCAAAGTAAAGAAAAAAAGAGTAATAGCACATGGACGTTTACCTCATACAATCTGCAACTGGATGTGCTTTGGTCGAAAGAGATAGAACTCGACCAACTTATGAAGGTAAGCATGAGCACATTTGAAGGCGGAATAAATATTATAGCGACTGATTTTTCTTATGGAATAAGACCAAAAGCAGATAAATTCCATTTAATAAAAATCACACACGACGGCATAATATCCGAAAAAACGATTGATCTTGACAAAGAAGTTGTGCTCTATGGAAAAACATTCGTTCAAGATGCTTGCTATTATGCCGTTCAAAGAAAGAAAGACGATGCCATCCTGAAATTTGATTTCTCCACGCTTTCCATGTCTCAAAACTTGATCAATACACCGGAAAGCACCGTGATTATTGACCAGAATAGTGATGGGAAAAATATTTATTACCGAGTTCGTAGCTTAAAAAAGAGTCTCGACTACGATGCGATCTATACCATCGAAGACGGAGTGGCCACAGATAAGATGGTATTGGAAAGAACGAATGATAATGATATTGAACGTTTACAGATTATTCAATCCGATTCTCTTCACAAATTTGTGCTTATGTCAAAAATGGATGCATATTATGATTTCTCGAACATGGGGAATGATGTTGACAAGCAATACTATATCGCCAATTTAAACGGTTTAGGAGCAAAAAGTTTTCACATGGTGGATAAAGTAACTTCTAATATTTTAACCCAAAATAGCACTTTGCAAATAAAGAACAAAACATTGGCTAACAGCTTTACCGGTAAATATAAGCTGAGAGACAGCCGTTATTTAATAAGTAACTGCATCCGTATTAAGGATAAGAATATTCTGGTTTTTGAAAAAAGTCAGGAAATTTTCTATGAGACCTATGGAGCTTATGCGGATGCCGGTTATTTAATCACCAATATTATTGTTTGGTGTATAAATGATGAGGGTGTTTTGGAGTGGTCGAAAAATTTTGAGTGTGAAAATGTAAGTCCGTTTATGGAACCCAAGATCTCTGCGGTTAAATATGATGATAATTCTTTTGCCTTAGCAGGATTTTTCGACGAGAAACTTTCAATCAAAATACTCTCGACCAACGGTGAATTAATTGAAAACACCTCCACGAAAAAGAGTACAAACAACGCTAGTGTGGTTCAAACCGACTATACCGGTTATAATTTCGTCAATTTGCACAATGACACTTTTTTAATGTGGGGATTAGAGGGCAAAAGCACCAACAAAAACAGCTTGAACATTGGGTTTAAAATAGTTGAGTTAGATAAGTAAAATCAAATTATGAAAATGAATAGATATATAAAAAAACAGTTTATGAAAAAACTTTTGGCTATTCTGGTCATCGTTATGACCTTTTCGGGCACATTTGCTCAATTATCTGTTACAAACCAAACGCAGATAACATTAAACAAGGACGATGAAATATCATTAATGGAACTCGGCAAAAAAGGATTCGTGGTAATCCAAAACACTAAAAGTGAAGAGTCACGAAAACTCAGAACCTGGACCTTTACTTTGTATAACCCTGAATTAGAAGTAGTCTGGACAAAATCTATGGATTTCGAGAAACAGTTGTATCTATTAGCCGAAAACGCTTATGATGGCGACATCAACCTTGTTTATTACTTAGACAACACAAATGGTGCAGGCATCGTTGATGGCCAAAAAGTCGGCGATTTAACGGTAATGAAAATCACTTCGGACGGGGAAGTCTCCAAAAAAGACATAGAATTCAAAGATAGAATCCGACTGTATAAAGGAAATTTCATCAAAGGAGCATACTATTTTGATGCTGCCATTAAAAAAGAAGATGCCATTATGAAAATTGATTTTTCTACACTAACCCTCTCTTCTAATCGATTGAATTTACCCGAGCACACCGATATTTTCGAACGTACAGATGACGGTAAAAACATCTATTTTAGAGTTAAAAGCACAAAAAAGAAAATCCCGTATGATTATTTATATACAATAGACGACGGTGTTGTAGTTGAAAAAACATCATTAGCTCAATCAAACAATGAAGAACTCTTATTTTTGAACATACTCAAACCTGATTCTGCTCATAAATTTGCCTTTGGTTTGATTGAAAAGGAGATTCTCGGCGAGAGAAAGAAAGACGACATTGTTTCCTATAGTTATTATCTCACAAATCTTAATGACAATGACATTAAATCAATAAACAAAATCGACCAAAAGAGTTCCGATTTGCTCAATAAAAAAAGAGTAGTTTCTTTAAAAAACGATATATTTTTAACCTTATTTGGAAATTCCGTTTTTTTAAAAGGCAATGCCTTTTTAATCAGTAACTGTTTCCGTTTTCAAGATAAAAATGTGGCTGTTTTTGACAAGTATCAGGAAGTATGGGAAACATATCAAGAATATGTTTATTCTGGTCAAGGTTATAGATGGGAGACCCGAGTCAGACTGATTGGTTATTACTTTACAAATAGTGTGATCTACTATTTTAACGATGAGGGAGAAATTGAATGGGCAAAAAACTTTGAATATGATATATTCAGTACCCATTTAAAATCAAAAACCTGTGCTCGACCGGCTAATGATAACACTATTGCTTTGATTGGATACTTTAATAATGAATTATCTTATAAAACTATTTCTGCAGAGGGCGATGTAACCGAAGGAAATGAAAAACAAAAAGTAATCATCAAAAATAAAAGTAAATATACTGATGTCAATCGATTTGATAACAGCATTACCCATTTATATGATAACACTTATTTGGTATGGGGAAACGATAACGATGACAAGAGAGACAGCGAAGAGAACAAGAAAAAGAAGAAAGAAGAAAAAAGGAAAAAAACGACCAATATAACTTTTAAAATAGTTGAATTTGAATAACACTTAAAATTCATATCATTTGTCCGGGTGAGCTCCCAAATATCAGTTCGGGAACTCGATAAAATTTTTAACGAAAGTAATTCTGTATTTCGTTTTTTATCACAAACTGAAGTTCATTCGACCACAACATAAATACACATCGAAAATTAATATATAACAAATACTAATTATGAGAAGAAAATTTCTATTATTGTTTCTCTCTGTTATTACAGGCCTATTCATTCACAGTCAGGATTTCAACAATTACATTCCTATGAAATCAAGCGGGAAAGTTCCTGAAGACCTGAGAAAAACTTCATATCAAAAATATGTTGAAGATGTAAAAAAACTTGAATACGGAGGCTCTTCCTTTGAGTTTGCGGCTAAAAAGAAATTTTTGCTTCAGAGTCGCTTCTACAACGACCTCATCTTACACAGCGGACGAATACTTTTTAATGACCCCATGACCGAATATATAAACAAGGTGGCTGCCGTTTTACTCAAAGATGATGAGGAATTATTAAATAAAGTTCGTTTTTATACCTTAAAATCAACCGTGGCCAACGCATATTCCATGGATAACGGAATTATATTAATAACCACCGGCTTGTTGGCGCAACTCGAAAACGAATCACAACTGGCCTATATTATTGGCCACGAAATTACACACTATGTAAAAAAACATGCCATTAATCAGTTTTTAGAAGAGAAGAAAATGGAAAAAGGCAAGGACTCATACAGCGATTTTTCGTATAATGAGAAAATCATCGCCTCACTTTTCTATTCTAAAGAGGATGAATTTGAAGCCGACAAAGAGTCGGTAAATAAATATATTGCTGACTCCAAATATTCGGTAAAAGCACTGGAAAGCATTTTTGACGTGTTGCAGTTTTCTTATTTACCTTTTGATGATGTAGCCTTTGACACGACTTTTTTCAACACCCAATACTGGTCAATGCCCTCGGAATACTGGATGGGCGAAACTAAAAAAGTGTCGGTGAAAGAAGAGGATGAAGACGATCTTACCAGCACACATCCCAATATTAAACGCCGCCGGATGATGATGGACGACTATATTAAAAAGATTTCCGAAGACAACCGACAGACATATATCGTATCTGAATCTGAGTTTCACCGAGTTCAAAAAATAGCTCGATTTGAGCTTTCACAACTCTATTTGCTCGATTTAAACTATGGAAGTGCAATATATAACAGCTTTTTGTTATTAAAAGACAATCCTAACAGCCATTATTTAAAAAGCACCATTGCTTATGCGTTGTATGGTATCAGTAAATATAAAAACGAGAAAAACATTACCACGGTCGTACGGGCTCCGGGAAAAGTTGAAGGAAAATCACAAGCGCTTTTTCACATGCTTCGAAAAATCAAGGGAGAAGAATTGAATATTTTAGCTATCAACTATATCTGGAAATTGTATATTCAATATCCAAACGATCCTCTGTTGCAAAAGATTTCAAAAGATATAGTTAAAGAAATGGTGTTTAAATATAAGACCTCTCTTGACGATTTTTCCACAACCGCTCCAAAGACATTACCAGTAGCTAAGGATACTACCGTCGTTGTAGAAACCAGCAATAAGAAATATGATAAGATTCGCAAAGAGAAGAAAAAAGCAAAGGAAAACACGACCTTTATGCTGGTGGAAGTTCTCGACAATTCTCAACTAAAAATTGCTTTCGACGAAAGTTTTGATGACTTCAAAAGCAAAAAATACAACGACAACAACGAAGAGGAATTTACCGCAGATCAGTTGAAAGCGCAAAAGAAAAAAGATAAATATCTGGCTTCACATGGATACTCTTTAGGAATAGACACGATTATTGCACTCGACCCGTTTTTTACCGAATGGAACCTGATAAGCAAAGAAAGCGAACGATTAATTGGGGGCGAAAACAAAAAGATCAAGCTTACGTCTCAAATGAAAGAAAATGCAGCTAATCTAAAGCTATCTCTGCAAATGCTCGATTCAAAATCTGTTACGGAAGATGATGTTGATTTAATCAACGATATGGGAATACTACACGACTGGATTAATGAAACACTCGACCGTGAAGATATAGGAATGATTAATTGTAACTATAATGAGTTAAAAGAGGTCTGTGCAAGGTATAACACCCATTACTTGTATTTTAACGGGATGCGAACTATTAAGTACCGTGAAAGCGATTATTGGTTCTATGTAGCCTATACCCTCTTCTGTTTCCCAATTTTAACTCCATATTATGTTTACAAGAGCATTGCTCCTTCATATCTGACTCAATATTATGGAATTCTATTTGACGTGGATTCAAATAAAACTTTAAAAACCAGAATAACTTCTATTGATATCAAATTTAAAAATGATATCGTAAACTCTATTCTATACGATGAATTCAACCAAATCAAACGCCACGACAAATCTCAAATAAAAAAATAAACTTTTTATGTATGAAAAATAGAATTAAAATCTCTTATATTATTGTTTCCGCATTTGTGTTATTTATATTTTGCGACTCCTCTTTTGCCCAAATATCAGGGTATCAGGGTAAAAAATTTTCAATCGGTTATGGAGGAAATATCGGCTATGCCATGTTTAGCAGGAATTCTCACGGTTCAAGTTTGTTTGCCTCCAGCGACGTGGACTTCCCCGACAAATTATTTTCCTTCAACTATAAACATCAGGCACAAATGGAGCTGGTTTTAAGCAACAAGCATGTTTTCGGTCTTCAGGGATCTTATGGTCTTACCCAATTTAAGGCATTTGATAAAGATGACAGTTACGAATATCTTTATTCCGACATGTGGGGGAATAATTATAATAGTACAAAATCTCTAGGAGAAAACTATTATGGACAAATGAAAATCCTTACATTTGGAATGTATCTTAAAAAATTCACTTCCAACACAGCACCAATCGGTAAATACTGGGCATATAAAATAGCCGTATTGCGGTATGCTGCTGATATAGCTGAAATAAAAATGCCTTCGGATTTCCCAACATTATCGATTCCGGCAAACGAATATCATACATCTCTTGTTTTTGCTATTTCACAAGGCACGTCCCGAGTTTATTTTAATCGATTTTTAGTGGATACTAATTTTGAATTCGGGTTACCGTTTGTGGCTCCATATTTTAATTTTGAATCTTCTAATTATAATTATAACTCTTCAGATTACAATGAAATTGTTGCAAAAAGGATGAAGACCCGCTTGTGGGGAAACTTCCTTTTTAACGTGAACGTGAATGTATCGCTGTTGGCATTTTAAAGAATGAATTAAAGTTTTATCAGACCAAAGGCATCTATTCATAAATAACATTTTGTTTTTGTTGCTCCAAACCACTCATCTCTTCCGGTTTATGGGCATCAAGAAAATAAATGCGGAAAAAAATACCGGCTATGCGATTTTTAGCAGAAACACCAGCAATATATGTCGTTTCTCGTTACATATCGTTATTAATATTTTGATGTATAATAGCTTATGAAACGAGAAGCGAATAAACAGATGTATTACCATAAATACGGGATAAGTCGGTATTGAGTCTTATAAGCATATTCCAAATAACCTTTCAACTCACTTTTTAATGTATTGTCCTCCAAATAGGTCCTGGTTATCAAGAGAACAATAGAAACACATACAGGAATTATACTCCACAAAGAGCCGAACAACAAAGGAAAACCTATTGTCTGTATAACCGAACCCAAATAAGCAGGATGTCTTACCAGCTTATATAGGCCGGTCTCGCAAACGGTATGTCCTCGATCTGTTTGAATCCGAACCGTACTCGAAAAAAATCTATTCTGCTTCTGTGCAATAAGAAACAATAATTGTCCTAAAGCTGTTAAAATTCCCCCAAAAAGATATATGCCCCCATGAAAATCCGGCGACCAATGAAAGCGTCCTGAATCGAGACCGGCTGTAACATACATACCAATGGTTACGAAAAAGGACAACCCTAATATTCGTTTATCCCATTTTTTGGCACCATCGCCGGGCTTTGAGCGCTCGTTCATTAAATCGGAATCCAATCGAAAAGCCGTATAATTTAAAACCAACATTATAAGCCCGATGCAAACATAAACCAAGCCTTGCCAGTACATGAAGCGACCTGCGCTAATAAAAATGACTGCAAAAAAAAGTAAGGTACCGATTGTTTGTTTTATAAAAAGATTTGCTTTCATATTTTTAATTTTTTTAATTTAATAATCGGACACAAAATTAACAACAAAGCGGATGATATAAAAGAACCAATTTATGCCTATTTTTGCTCAACCAATTTTTTAAGTCATGTTGCTAACTATAAATAAAAACAATAAGATTAGCGTTTTTGAGCAAATCATCAACCAGATAGTAGAATTGATAAACAACGGCACTTTGGATGCAGGAGCCCGATTACCATCGTCTCGAGAACTTGCAAAAACGATAGGAGTAAACAGAACCACTGTTATCCGTGTGTATGAAGAACTGTGGGCACAAGGATATGTAGAAAGTACTCCGGGATCATATACAACGGTTAGAAAAAGACAGCCTATCATTTTTATGAAAGAGGAAGACATTACGGATAACATTTTGAAACACAACATTTACAGGGACTATCTTGATTTGCAATATGATCTGATGATGCATTATCTCGAAAACGGAAAAATGATAGAAAACGGAAAAATTAATTTTCTACAACTTTCTCCCGACACAAGATTACTCGACAAGAAAAAAATTAAAACCTGCATGAAAGATGCTCTTGACGAAACAGAAACAAACCCGTTTGGCTTTTCCCACGCAAGAGGGTATCAACCGCTAAGGCAAGAAATTGCCAAACAAATGAAACTACACAATATCTATGCGGAGGACAAAAACATATTGGTTACCAATAGCTCTTTACAATCAATCCAATTGATTTTTCAGGTATTTTCCAAACCGGGAGACTACATCGCAATAGAGAATCCCACCTATTCAATCGTTTTACATCTAATAAAAATATTTCGATTAAATGCCATTGAAATACCTGTTGCCGATGATGGAATGGATTTAAAGGTTTTGGAAAAAGAGCTACATGAAAAACCGATACGGTTTATATATACCATGCCAACATATCAAAACCCCACGGGAATATCAATGACTCAGGGCAAAAGGGAAGAATTGCTTTGTCTATGCGAGGACAAAGATTGCATCATTATTGAAGATAGCATAGAAGAAGAAATGAATTATGGCGGTAAAGCATACTTGCCAATTAAATCAATTGACAAAAACGGGCAAGTTATTTATCTTGGTACTTTTACAAAGATACTTGCTCCCGGATTACGGATTGGCTGGATAATTGGGACTCCTGAATGTGTAAAAAAACTTACCGTATTAAAATCCATATTTGAAATATCGTCAGGCTCTATAAATCAGCTGTTTCTTTACAACTTCTTTAACAAAGGAGCTTTTGAGTTACACCGGCGAAAGACCATGAGCGTTTTCAAAAAAAGAATGAAAGTTGCTGTGAATGCTGTAAAAAAGCATATTCCTGCGGAAAAAGTTGAATGGACAGAACCGAATGGAGGATATATGATATGGATAAAACTATTAACCAAACCAATGAAAAATATAGAAAATCATTTCTCAGACCACGGAGTAATGATCCATAACGGGCAATATTTTTTCACGAAAGAACAACCTTATAACTATATCAGAATATGTATTGCTCAGACAAATGAACCTGAAATAGAAGAAGGAATCAGACGAATTGGAAATGCAATAGAAGCACTAAGATAATTTTATCTCAAAGATTTGCTTGGCAACAGTCAAAAATTAAATTTAGAATAATATTCAAGACCTGTAAACCAAACATAATTATTAGCCTTAACGAATGATAATCGGGGATGAGAACAAGTGTAAAGAGTGAGTGGGCAATACGAGTAATGAGTAAAAAAAAGTATGACCCTTTTTGCTCTCGCTCAAGACTCATACTTTTTTGCTCCCCCTTCAGGACTTGAACCTGAGACCCTCTGATTAACAGTCAGATGCTCTAACCAACTGAGCTAAGGAGGAATTTAAGAACGATTTCTCAATGAATTAATCTCATTTTGAAATTTTGTGAGTGCAAAGTTAGCAATAATTTCAGAATAAACAATATCTTTGCAAAAAATTTTCAGCATAAAAAGTTTATCTATTAATTATCAACCACTTTAATTTTACTTGAATGAACAAAAAAGTACTTGGAATGGGGAATGCCTTGGTTGACATTATGACCATTTTAACCACAAATGATGTTTTAACCAAATTTAATTTACCCAAAGGTAGCATGCAACTGGTCGATCAAATGTTGTATCTCACGATACAAGAAGACACCGACCACCTAAATAAACAACTCGCTTCTGGAGGATCTGCGGCAAATACTATTCATGGAATTGCAAAATTGGGCGTAAAAACCGGCTTCATCGGCAAAGTCGGCACCGACAAAATGGGACAATTTTTCAAAACCGATTTAACGGCAAACAATATTGCACCTTTTCTGATTGAAAGTGAAACACCGAGCGGAGTGGCCACAGCATTGGTCAGTCCCGATTCGGAGCGTACTTTTGCCACCTATTTGGGTGCCGCCTGCGAGCTTGAAGCAAAAAACATCAACCACGAACATTTCAACAGCTACGACATTTTTCATATTGAAGGATATCTGGTACAAAATCACGAGCTGATAGAAACTGCCATTAAAACTGCAAAATCCAAAAACCTGAAAGTCTCTATAGACATGGCCAGTTACAATGTGGTAGAGTCGAATCTGGAATTCTTAAAACGAATCATCAAAGAACATGTGGACATCATTTTTGCCAACGAAGAAGAAGCCCGTTCATTTACCGGAATGGAGCCGGAAGAGGCTATTTATGAACTTGGAAAATATTGTGATATTGCCGTTGTGAAAATTGGAAGTAAAGGCTCTTTAATCCTCAAAGACGGCAAAGTTATCCATGTAGAAGGCAAAAAAGCAAAAGCTATAGACACTACCGGTGCCGGAGACATTTATGCTTCAGGTTTTTTATTTGGATTAGCCAACAATTTACCGTTGGATATCTGTGGAAAAATAGGAACTATTTTGGCAACAAAAGTCGTGGAAGTAATTGGCCCAAAACTTTCCGAAGGACAATGGATTGAAGCAAAGGTAGAAATCAATGAACTGATTTCGAAAGCAAATTAATTCGACTTTACCATTCATATAAAAAAAGAAAATAACAGATTTTGACAAAAGATTTCATTTTCTGCTTCCTTTTTCATAATTTTACACACAAGAAAAATATTATCAATATCTATATAAATAGTTTATGAAAGTTTATCAAACAAGTGAAATTAGAAATTTAGCGCTAATAGGCGGTGCTAAATCAGGCAAAACTACACTTGCTGAAGCAATGCTGTTTCAGGGTGGAGTGATAACTCGTAGAGGCTCGGTGGATGACAAAAACACGGTTTCCGACTACAGGGATATCGAATTGGAAAGAAAAAATTCAGTTACAGCTACTGTTTTATATTCAGAATTTCAGGGAATTAAAATCAATATGATTGACTGCCCGGGGTTCGATGATTTTATTGGTGAAGTAATTGGTTCATTAAGAGTTGCCGACACTGCGCTTATGGTGGTTAATTCACAATCAGGTGTAGATGTAGGCACAGAAATAGACTGGCGCTGGACAAAAAAAATGAATAAACCGGTGATTTTTGCAATCAATCAGCTTGATCATGATAAAGCGAACTTCGATGAAGCTCTTCGTCAACTTAAACATCATTTCGGACAAGCCGTAACCGTTGTTCAATACCCAGTAAATGCGGGCATCGGCTTCGATAGCGTAATCGATTTGATGCAAATGAAAATGCTAAAATTTCCAACTAACGGCGGAAAAACTGAAATATTGGATATTCCTGCGGGTGAAAAAGCAAAAGCAGAAGAACTGCAAGGTATTTTAATGGAAAATGCTGCTGCTAACGACGAATCGTTAATGGAAATTTTCTTCGACAAAGGAGAACTTACCGAAGAAGAAATCAGCCGTGGTATTAAAGCCGGCGTTATCAGTCGCGGTCTATTTCCTGTTTTTTGCGTAGCAGCAAAAACCGATCAGGGAACGGCTCGTTTAATGGAAAGCATTAAACAAATTACACCTGCTCCAAATGAAGTTGAAGGATTAAAAACAACCAACGGAAAAGTTGTCGAGTACAACAGCGCCAACCCTACAACGATGTTTGTCTTTAAAACTTCTATCGAACAACATGTGGGAGAAATGAGTATGTTTAAAGTTGCAGCCGGTGAAATAGCCGAATCGGCAGACTTGGTAAACCCAAACACCGACTCTAAGGAACGCATTACCCAAATATTAGTCGTTGCAGGAAAAAACAGGGAAAAAGTTGAGAAACTTTGTGCCGGCGACTTTGGTGCTTGCATAAAATTGAAAAACACCAATAATCAAAACACATTAAATAGCCCCAAAGCAGGTGACATCGTAATTGAGGCCACTGAATTTCCAAATCCGAAATTCAGAACTGCAATTAAAGCCAAAAGCAACACTGATGATGAAAAACTGGGAGCTTTACTTACCGATCTAAGAAAACAAGACCCAACACTTGTTGTTGAATATTCGAAAGAATTAAAACAAATCATTTTATCAGGGCAAGGCGAACAACACCTCAATACAGCAAAATGGTATATTGAAAAAGCAAATAAAGTGGAAGTTGAATTTTATCCTCCAAAAATCCCTTATCGCGAAACCATTACCAAAAATGCGGAAGCAATGTACCGCCATAAAAAACAATCCGGTGGATCGGGTCAATTTGCAGAAGTTCACATGCTGATAGAACCTTGGACTGAAGACAAAGTTAAACAGACCAAATATCCGATTCGAGGAACTGAAGAATATCCTTTAAATTGGGGCGGAAAACTAGTGTTCAACAACTGTATCGTTGGCGGAGCCATCGACGCACGTTTTATGCCGGCTATCCTTAAAGGAATTATGGAAAAAATGGAAGAAGGCCCATTAACAGGATCTTACGCCCGCGATATCGTGGTAAACATCTACGATGGTAAAATGCACCCCGTAGATTCAAATGAAATGGCTTTTAAACTAGCCGGTAGAAACGCATTTAGAGAAGCTTTCAAAAATGCAGGACCTAAAATCCTTGAGCCGATTTACAACCTTGAGACAACCGTTCCGTCAGACCGTATGGGTGATTGCATGACTGACTTGCAAGGACGTAGAGGCGTAGTGATGGGCATGGACAGCGACGGTGAATATCAAATTATCCGCGCCAAAGTTCCATTGGCAGAAATGAATAAATATTCTACTTCTCTAAGCTCAATTACCAGCGGAAGAGGCTCATACAACATGGCATACTCAGACTACCAACAAGTTCCTGCAGATGTACAATCCGCATTGCTTAAAGCTTACGAAGAATCACAACAAGATGACGAATAGTCCTTCTGTTAACTATCATAAAAAAAGTCCAGACTCCAATCTGGACTTTTTTATTGCACAAAGATTAAAAATCTAAACAAGAAATCAATCCTTTTAATCTTAACATTTTATTCTATTTAGAATATTTTCCCACACTAAAAAAACAAATAAACTTACAACAATTTCCGCAACGACATGGGAACATAAAAGTTGATTCCGTTATAGACCATCAATGTTGGAAATTTTTGTTCCTCCTCATTTACAAATACCACGTTTTTATTTTCGGGAATGCGAAGTATGGTTTTGTCGCTTTTTACAATCAGCACCCGGTTGAACTTGTCCGTGCTGTCTATGGATTGGGTATAACCTTCAAAAACAGTTGCATGGGGAGCATAATAAGTATTGGTTAAGCTGTCGAGGTTTACGTTCCAAATTTGCTGCATGTATCTGTTCACCTCACTGCTGAGCATCAGTCCTGAAGGAGCATTTTTTTCGGGAGAATAGATGGCGAGAAACACATCTTCGCCGGTATGTCCGGTAGTTGTAAAACCTATATAAGTGCGGCGGTTGAATATTTCGGCCGTAAGTTTTTGCAGCGCATACGCACTCTTTTTTGATTTTGAGTTATTCCCTGTTGATTGATCCCCAAAACAAGCCTGAATGTCATTCATTTCAGTAGCAGTAAGATTTTTTACCCCATAACGGTTTGCAAAAACGGAACGAATCTGATCGGGAGTGGATTTTGAACTTATTAAATCATTGATGGCTTCAACTGTGTTTTTTGCATTCAACAGTGGATTCATAAGCTCTTTAAGCGTAAGCTTGTCGTACCCTTTATTGCTTTTTGAATTACCAATTGATATTCCGCTATTACCATGATCGGGAGCTACAATTACTATGGTATTTCCATCGTCTTTAGCAAAATCGAGCGCAACTTTTACCGCTTTATCAAACGCCAGAAACTCGGTAACCATTCCAATAGCGTCGTTATCATGTGCCGACCAATCGACTTTGCTTCCTTCTACCATCATAAAGAACCCATTATTATTCTGCGACAGAATATCGATTGCTTTCTTGGTCATCTCAGCCAATGAAGGTTCCTCTGCAGGATTGCGGTCGAGATCGTTTTTCAGTGCCTGTGGTGCAAAAAGGCCCCAAACGCGGTTGCCGGAAAAGGCCTGCATCTGCGAAGGTGTTTGCAAAAACGTAATCTTGTTTTCGTTAAGAACTTTGACTAAATCAAGCTTATCCATTCTTTTATCCGGTTTTAAATACGAATATCCGCCGCCAAAGACAACATCGATGTTGTTGTAAACCATCTGACGGGAAAGCAAATCGTAATTGTCGCGATGTTGCGAATGTGCGGAAAAATCGGCTGGAGTGGCATGCGGAAAAAAACAGGTAACGACTAGTCCAGTACTTTTGCCTTGCATTTTGGCGGCCTCAAGGATCGTAAACATGGGCGAAAATCGACGTTTAGGATCTGTGGCCACGATATTGTATCCCTGCATCACCGAATCGGGATAAGTGGCGACAAATCCGGTACGCGACAAATGTCCGGTGGAATAAGTACTACCGGTAGGAGCCGAATCCCCGATTGGAGTATCGGAACAATGTGTTTTAACCAACCCCCTGATATACGGATCAATAGCCAATGGCAATGCATTGTTATACCAACGTGCGAGTGCGAGCACATCAATGCTGGTACCGTCGGGAATCATAAAAATGATATTTTTGATGGGTTTGGTTTGGGCAAAAGTCAAAGTTATTCCCCAAAAACCGATTAAGAAGAACGAGCAAAAAAGTTTTTTCATATTATTTTTATTGAAGATTAATATCATCGATTTTTCAAACAATCGACATAAGTTATACGCCAAGAAATGGATCGGCAAGCGAAAAATCAGGATTAAAACAATTATTACTATCCATTTGTTGCAACCAACCTCTCGAAAAGCCCAGCCGGAAAAAAGCATTCACTACTTGCTGGTACTCGCTTTCCGATATCGTTCTGCTTAAGAGTGGGTGTTGAGCCATATCGGAAATAGGATTATACTGCGACATCAGCGAAATGGAAACATTGGGCGACAACTCGTAGGCGATCAGTTCAAGTACTTTTATACTATTGTCAACTCTTCCCGGCAACACTAGATGGCGGATAATTAGACCCGAAACAGCACAATCGTTATCATCCAACATCACCGAATTCCCTTTTTGAAAATACATTTGCTTAACGGCACGTAAAGCAACTTCTACATAATTTTTCACTCCACTATATTCGAATGCCAAATTATTGAAGCCATATTTAAAATCAGGAAGATAAACATCAATTAACCCATCGAGTGATTGAATGGTTTTTACGCTGTCGAATCCATTCGTGTTATATACAAACAGGGGATTGAAACCCCGTTGACGAATTGCTTGAATAAGAAATCTCGTTTCGCTCACATGATGAGACGGAGATACAAATCCAACAACATTTACTCCGGTTTTCAAGATGGAAATAATTTTGGCAATTGCTTCGGGAAAAAGCATCACTGTATTTCGTGAGCAACGGCGACTAATCTGAAAATTCTGACAATAAATACATTGTAAGTTACAACCCGAAAAAAAAATATTGCATATTCCTTTAGCTCCCCCGATTACGGGTTCTTCGCCCCGATGAATAGCAATTGCTGACAAATGCAAATAAGAGAAATTTAAAGCATTCATTTTTATGATGTTAATCCTCCAGACATAATGAATTTCATCACTTCAGCCGAAGAGGCATCTATAGGTTTCACACGTTGTGCATCCACGATAAAAAGATCGCCGGCGACAGAAACAGACATCGGAATATAAACCGCGATTTTGGAACCGGAGATTCCCAAAAATTGCAGATTGTCTTCCATCACAAACCCTAATCGTTCCAATCCATGTTCATCAAGAGCAACGATAACAGGTTTATCGAATTTTTTTTTCTGCCCCACAAATGCGGAGACCAAATCTTTCACCGAAGAGTAAATCAGCTTAACCAGCGGTGTTTTTTCTATTAATTTTCCTGCACGATTAAGCAATGGTTTGTGAATAATTTTAGAGGTAACCCATCCTACCGCAGTAATTCCAACTAAGGCGGCAACGACTCCAATTCCAGGAATTTCGGTATTAAAAATCGAATCAATAAACAGCACCCCTTTTACAAGTAAAAATATTGTAATTCCAATGGGTGCAGTATAAAATAATCCCTGTAAAAAATATTGGACTATTCTTTTCCAGACAACATTCAGTATTGACTTCATAACACAATGTTTAATAAGTAGTTGATTACAATATTTGCCTGCATATTTGCCACAATGGCAACTTTGGGAGCTAAAGGAGGACATTCCTCCGAAACTTGCGTGCGGTGATCTCCACAGACCACAAGATTTCCAAAACGTTTAACTTCAATAGACTCGAGGTATTCGGAGCCGGCAAGACCGGAAGCACAAACCAAAAGTTTGTCGGGATAAAGACTAGACACATGCTCCATCAGCATTTTCTTTTGACCGGCATTATCGAATGCTTCTACAATCACCTCGCAAGAATGGAATAACCGGGGAATATCATCCGGGGTAATTCTTACTTCATGAGCTATTATTTTACAATTTGGAGCAATCCGGTTAAGGTTTGTTTTAAGGGCAGAAGCTTTAGTAAGTCCGATTTGATCGTAAAAAAAATACTGACGGTTAAGATTAGATTCTACAATCGTATCAAAATCGGCAATTATAAGTTGTCCAACTCCAACACGGGCAAGAGCCACAGCACAATTTGATCCCAATCCGCCACAACCGGCAATCCCCACAGAAAAGGCAGATAATTTATATTTTATTTCGTCGAAGGTCATACTTTTTTCACAAAAATAATCAAAATTTAGCATCTCCTATTGCCTTGTTCGAGTTTATAATGTAATTTTGAAGAAAAAAATCTATGCTCGATTTTTTTGAACAACTATCCAAAGAGTTTACACTCCCGCTTACAAATCCTGTATTGGTTTTTTCGTTAGTATTATTGATTATTTTATTTACCCCTATCGTTTTAAAAAAGTTAAACGTTCCATCCATTGTCGGTCTAATTATTTCGGGAGTGATTATCGGACCTTTTGGCATTCATTTATTGGACAAAAATGCAGGAATAGAACTCTTTTCGACTATCGGGTTACTTTATATTATGTTTATAGCAGGGTTGGATTTAGATTTAGCACAATTCAAATCATATCGATACAAGAGCTTAATTTTTGGATTTTTTACCTTTATTTTTCCATTTTCCATTGGGTTTCCGATATGTTACTATTTGTTTGAATTTGATCTTAATAGTAGTGTATTGATCTCTTCTATGTTTTCGACTCATACATTAGTCTCCTATCCTATTGTTAGCAAACTTAGAATTACCAAAGACCAAGCAGTAGCCATTACGATTGGAGGCACTATTCTTACAGATACCACCGTACTAATCATTTTAGCCATTGTGCTAAACAATCATAACGGGTTTCTTAATGAAACGTTTTGGCTTAGAATGTCTGTTTCTATTGCTATTTTTTTAGGGATTATGTTTTTTATTATTCCCCGAATAGCCCGATGGTTTTTCCAAAAGCTTGAAAGTGAAAAACATTCTCATTATATTTTTGTACTATCTGTTATTTTTTTCTCCGCCTTTTTATCTCAGGTGTCCGGACTGGAACCGATAATCGGAGCATTTATTGCCGGATTAGCGCTAAATAAGCTTATTCCGGCCTCATCAGCGCTCATGAATCGAATTGAATTTATGGGAAATTCATTATTTATCCCGTTCTTTTTAATTAGCGTTGGAATGATTGTAGATGTGCGGGTTGTAGTTCATGGACCTTATGCCATTACAATGGCACTAGTATTATCCGCCGTTGCACTCTCGGGAAAATGGCTGGCCGCATTTTTTACTCAAATAATTTTCAGATATTCCAGTCACCAACGGGGATTAATTTTCGGGTTAAGCAGTTCTCATGCTGCCGCTACTCTAGCGATTATCATGGTAGGCTATACCAACCATATTATAGATATTAACGTGTTGAATGGCACTATCATCTTAATATTAATCACGTGTGTGATTTCATCATTTGCCACCGAAAAAGCTGCAAAAAAAATATTAATCGGCATGAAAGAAAGTGAAGTAAATGAGCCCGTAGTTAACAATGCAGAGCATTTGCTAATTCCTTTCTCTGATTCCCCAAACTTTGATAAAATTCTTGATCTGGCAATATTAATTAAAGAACAGAAATCATCGTTTCCGCTTTCTATACTCACTATCGTTCCAAACAACGAAGCGTCCGAAGAAAACATTTTTCGTGCAAAGCAACAATTTGAGAGCATGAGGTTGCAAGCTGCAGCATCGGAAGTATCGGTTAATTTCATTGCAGCCATCGACCACAATCCGGTAGGAGGAATCGTGCGTACTTCCCGGGAAATTATGGCAGATCTGATATTAGTGGATTGGGTAGAAAAATGGAGTATTTTTGATTTGATTCTGGGAGAGCAAACTTCTGCAATATTAAAAAGCAGCGAAAAAGCAATTTTCTTGTGCAAAATCACCAAACCAATGGTTTCCCATTCCCGAATAATTCTCTTTATTCCACCCCTATCCGAAATGGAAACCGGATTTTCTCAGTTAATTCAAAAATCGTCAAAACTTGCCTCTGAATTATCCATTCCAATACTCATTTTCTGTAATGAAAAAACAAGAACTATTTTAAAAAGCATAGTATTGAAACAAAAGATACACACAACTATTAAATATGACCATTTTGATGATTGGGAAGATTTTTTAGTGCTGGCAAAATACATTGACGACAAAGATCTGCTCATTTTGTTTTCGTCCCGGCGAGGAACCGTTTCATATTTCCCGATTGTTGAAACCATTCCAAATAAAATTAAAAAATACTATCCAAACCACAATTTCATTATCTGTTTCCCAAAACAAAATAGTCATTTGGATATTAGCCAACTCGGGAATGTAGATTTGTCTTCCCCTGGTGTCATCCACACAGGGATAGAAACTATTCAAAAAATAGGTAAAGAAATCGGTGGATTTCTTAAAAATAAATAATATAAACGAATAAAGATGAATTCTGAACAAAGGACAATTATAGAAGCTGCATGGACAGATAAAACATTGTTGAATGATAAGAATACGGTAATCGCAATAAACGACACCATTGAAAAATTAGATAAAGGAATCCTGAGAGTAGCAATGCCGACCGAAACAGGATGGCAGGTTAACGATTGGATAAAAAAAGCGGTAATTCTCTATTTTTCGACTCGCAAAATGGAGACGATAGAAATCGGCCCCTTTGAATTTCACGATAAAATTCCACTTAAAACAAATTATGCAGCACAAGAAGTTCGCGTTGTGCCTCATGCCATTGCACGCTATGGATCTTACTTGGCTCCCGGAGTAATAATGATGCCCTCATACGTGAACATCGGTGCGTATGTAGATTGTGGGACAATGGTGGACACTTGGGCAACCGTAGGTTCGTGCGCTCAAATCGGAAAAAATGTTCATTTAAGCGGAGGAGTTGGAATCGGAGGAGTTTTAGAGCCTGTGCAGGCAGCTCCTGTTATTATCGAAGACTCCTGTTTTATCGGATCGCGATGTATTATTGTTGAGGGAGTGCACATTGGCAGAGAGGCTGTTTTAGGTGCAAATGTCGTGATTACGGCATCTACAAAAATAATTGACGTGTCGGACAAAAAGGCTGTTTTCTACAAAGGTTTTGTTCCGGAACGATCGGTTGTTATTCCGGGCAATATTCCCAAGCAATTTCCTGCAGGAGAATATCAAGTGCCCTGTGCTCTGATTATCGGGAAACGAAAATCATCCACCGATTTAAAAACATCTCTGAATGATGCATTAAGAGATTTTGGAGTCTCGGTATAATAACCGACACTTTTATCCGTATTTACGCAGACCTGAATTATTCGGATAAATTTACTCCGGCATGAACATTTTTTATATTTTTATCGTTTTGATATTGAATACTACAACATAATGAATAAAATTAAATTAGAAGTATTAGGACTTACTTACAGCCAAACACAAAATAATGCGTATGCACTGATTTTGAAAGAGAGCGAAGGTCGTCGCAGATTGCCAATAATTATCGGAGGATTTGAAGCTCAATCCATTGCTATCCAAATAGAAAAAATAAAATACTCGCGTCCATTAACTCACGATTTGTTTAAAAACTTAGCTACCTCATTTTCTATTACAATTTCGGAAGTAATTATTTATCGGCTGGATGAAGGAGTGTTTTATTCTCATTTAATATGCTCGGGCAATGATATTTCAATCAAGTTAGATGCCCGCACTTCAGATGCCGTTTCGATAGCATTACGCTTTGGCTGCCCAATATATACTTACGAGGAAATTATGCAAACTGCGGCCATTGATAACGAAAGTGAAACAATGTTCGACCAGCCGGACGAAGACGAACATATCGATCCGCCAAAAGAAGAACCTTCGCTATTATCAAAATATACGGACGAAGAACTGGACACTCTTTTATCGCTGGCATTAGAGGATGAAGATTACGAACAGGCATCCTTAATTCGAGATGAAATAAACAGAAGAAAAAACCATTAATTAACACAATATTTTGGCGATATTTTTTAAAATACTAAATACTAGCATTTTACAACCTAAAATCGTTCAAAAAACTTATTAATAATCAATAGTTACTATTGCTTATTTTTTGAAATAAACATTACCCGAGGAAAATGCAATTATCAATTTTTCAGACCTTACTGATATTTGTAAATAGTTGCTTTAAAATTGCTCCTTTTTTGTACTTTTGCACATTAACAAGTAAAGAAGCAGGATCATAATGGCACAGCCAATAATTACGGATTCAACTGTTACAACCTCCTTAGTTCAAATAAGGGATGGGGAAAGCTATGCAGATTCCGTAATTAAAACATTCACCCCCAAACATTGGATACAATGGTACGACTCGGCTTCATATCACAGTTACGACTCAGTAGCATATACTCCATCAGTCTTTGCCGGACATAATCTAAAACCGCATAACAACATTGCCTTACCATTTTCACAAGAAAATCGCAATTGGTTATTTGCGACACTTTTTATTATCACCTTGCTCTACATCTATATTCAGAACAATTTTCACGGCAGATATACTCAAGTAAAGCGGGCATTTTTAGTTAAGCGCTACTTTTCACAATTGGTACGTGATGGAAATATTTTCAAAGAGCGAATTGTAATTCCCATTTACTTGATTTACTTTATCGGCATATCCCTGCTGATTTATTCGTTTTTTGCCTATACCATTGACATTTCCAAAATTCCACTCACCAAGTTAAACTTTTTTTTAGCAATCATACTTGCTATGATTACCTATCAATTTGTAAAAGCTTGGTTGATTAACATCTTGGGACATCTTTTTTATACTAAGGCGGAAACAGAAACATATCTCCTTGAGCACCTTCTGTTTTCAGCATTATATAGCCTCTTTCTAATTCCTTTAATGTGGGTATATACCTACACAAACCGGGGTGAAGTATTAATCTTAGCCGGAGGAATATTGATCATCCTTTGGTCGATACGAATAGTAAAAGCAATAATAAATTGGAGGCGGGTATTTACAATTTTCAAATTATTTTTGTACCTTTGTTCCCTAGAATTGTTGCCAATAATTATTCTTATAAAAATTATACTTATTGGAATTAGTCGGTTAAACGTATAATAATGTTTAAATAAAACAGCGGTGAAGATACAAAACATTTTAATTTCGCAGCCAAAGCCAGTCGATTTCGAAAAATCTCCTTACGCGGAAATTGTAAAAAAGCATGGAGTAAACATCGATTTTGTAAAATTCTTTTCTATAGAAGGAGTATCCGGAGCAGACTTCAGAAAATCTCGCATAAACATATTAGATTACACCGCCATTGTTTTAATGAGTAAAAATGCAGTTGACCACTTTTTTAGAATTACTAAAGAGCTACGAACAGAAATTCCCGACACAATGAAATATTTCTGTATCAATGAAGCAACCGCATTATATTTACAAAGATATATCACATATCGTAAACGAAAAATATTTTTCAGCAAAAGTAATATCAATGAATTGGTTGAAATTACCGTTAAGCATAAAACCGAGAAATATTTACTTCCTACCGCAGATGTCCACGGCGGTTACATCGCTTCTTTATTAAGCGAGAACAACATTAATTTTTCACCGGCTCAAATGTTTCAAAGCGTTTCGGTCAATTTAAAAGAACAAATAGACCTCAACAAATATCAGTTGATTATAATTTTCAGCCCTTACGGACTGCTCTCGCTTTTGGAAAATTATCCTGATTTTAAAAATCGTGAAATTTCAATTGCCGCACTCGGAAAAAATGTTGCTTGCGCTATTGTAAATAGCGGATTATCATTGTCTTTTATGGCTCCAACTCCAGAAAGCCCATCCATTACAACCGCAATAAACAATCATCTCAAGAAAGTCAATAAAGGCACTAAAAAGCATTAAATGCTAACCTTTTCCAAAACAGAACGACTCTGTTCACACATTTTAATTCGGGACCTCCTACAAAATGGAAATTCTTTTTATTTATACCCATTCAAATGCATTTGGATGGAAACTAAAGGACTGTCAGGGAATCTTCAAATTGCATTCTCTGTCCCTAAAAGAAAACTGAAATTCGCCCATCAGCGAAACACCGTTAAGCGGCGGCTACGAAACAGCTACCGATTAAATAAATCTGAGATTCTTGACATTCTAAAAGACCAAAAACGATCATTGGCATGTCTTTTAATTTATACTGAGTCCGATATACTTTCTTATACCGTTCTTGACGAGAAAATTAATCTCATCATTCGCCGAATACAAGAACAACTTTTTGTAACTTTGGAGCATAAAAGCGAAGAAACCTGATATAAATAAATATTGCGAAAATGCATATAAGATTCATGAATAAACTAATCACATACGCAACATATCCTTTGAAGTTGATTTTTTTATTAATCATCAAGTTTTATCAATTAGTAATTTCTCCTTTCACTCCACCATCATGCAGATACACTCCTACTTGTTCTGCATACAGTGCCGAAGCTATAAAAAAACACGGAGCCATAAAAGGCGGATGGCTGGCTCTTAAACGAATACTCTCTTGCAATCCTTGGGGCGGAAGCGGCTACGATCCGGTACCATAACCTCAAAAAAGATATGACCCAAAATTAAAAAACAAGATATGAAGATCATCAAGGCAATAATCACACAAAAAAGAAAAGCAATTATCATAGGGATTATAGCAATCACTACATGGATAGGAAGTTCTTTTATTGATCAAGATTTTGAAATTGCAAAACAAATTGATATTTTTTCATCAGTTCTTAGGGAACTTAATGCTAACTATGTTGATGATATTAACCCTGGGGATTTGGTAAATACAGCCATTGACGCAATGTTAGAATCGCTTGACCCCTACACCGTATATTATCCGGAAAGCGATTTGGAAGAATATAAACTTCTTACAACAGGGCAATATGGCGGTATTGGTTCGATGATCCAGCAACAAGGAGAATATGTTGTAATAAGCGACCCATACGAAAATTCACCGGCACAGAAAGCCGGATTAAAAGCCGGAGATAAGATTATTGAAGTAAACGGACAAAGCGCCAAAGGAAAAACCACTTCCGAGGTAAGCGCAATACTAAAAGGGCAGCCGGGAACTACAATAAAATTAACTGTTTTATCGTATGGCGAAACCAAAACCGTAGAAAAAACAGTTTCACGTGAAGAGATAAAACTTCCTAATATTCCATACGCAGACAAAGTTGCCGATGATATTGCCTATATTCAACTCAACCAATTTACCGAAAACGCAGCTAAAGAATTGAAAGAAGCTTTTGTCCGCCAAAAAGAGAAAGGGGCAAAAGCACTAATTATTGACCTCCGCGGAAACGGGGGAGGACTACTCCAAGAAGCGGTTCTGATCATGAATATTTTTGTGGATAAAAACAATACCATTGTAAGTACTAAAGGAAAACTCAGAGAAAAAAACTTTGACCATAAAACGGTATTCCCTGCACTCGATCTCAATATTCCCATAGCGGTATTAGTGGATGGCAATAGTGCTTCGGCATCCGAAATCGTTGCAGGGTCCTTTCAAGATCTCGACCGGGGCGTAATTATCGGTCAACGTACTTATGGCAAAGGGCTTGTCCAGAATGTTGTTCCTCTTGCTTACAACACACGAATGAAGGTAACCATTTCTAAATACTATATTCCCAGCGGAAGATGTATTCAGGCCATTGATTACTCGGATAAAACGGAAGGCAAAAAGCACAAAAAAGCAGCCGATTCCACCGCTGTTGCATTTAAAACAAAAAACGGACGAGTTGTTTACGACCGAGGAGGAATTGAACCGGATATTGTAGTTCCAAATCCAAAAAGCATTGCCCTAATCGGCAGTTTATATCAAAAATATTTTTTCTTCGACTATGCAAATAAATTTGCAAAAAATCATCCAACAATTCCACCCGCCAAGCAATTTGTGATAACCGATGAAATTTATAACGATTTTGTTTTATTTGTAAAACAATCTGCCGATCACGAATACACTACACAATCGGAAAAATTGCTCACGGCTCTAAAAGATGCAACAGAAGAAGAACAATATTTTGAAGCAATAAAAGAAGATTATCAAAAACTGCATCAAAAACTGCTGAATGAAAAAGAACGAGATCTGATAAAATACAAAAAAGAAATATCATTTATCCTGCGTTCCGAAATTGTGAGCCGCTACTATTACCAAAAAGGGCAAATTGAAGTAATATTATCCGACGATCCGGAATTGCAAAAAGCGATTGAAATTTTACATGACTCAAAACAATATCATGCAATATTAAAAATGAAATAATGTTTTATATTATAATTTGTTTGAATTTGATTACGAATTAACTTTATCACTCTTTTGAAACTATCTCGGATAAGACATCAGATATTTATCTTTGGAATATTGCTTTTAGCAGTTTCAATTCCCACTTCCAAATTTGGAATGAGCATATCTCAGATGATATTAGCTGCAAATTGGCTCTTCGATAAAGATGTTTATCAAAAGACAAAACGTTTTTTTTCTCAAAAAATCGCCCTGATTTTCTCTTTGATTTTTTTTGTCCATCTAATTTGGCTGCTAAACACTGCAAATTTTAGTTATGCCATGGATGATTTGCGAACAAAGGCACCCATCTTTATCCTTGCTGTCATTTTCTCCACAACACCCCGTCTCTCTAAAAAAGAGTTTAACATTGTATTACTGTTTCATCTTTCAGCTGTCTTTGTTACAAGTATGGTATCCGCATATATTTACTTTACACAAAACCCTGCCGATTTCAGATTAATATCACCTTTTATTTCACATATACGACTTGCTATTAATGTTTGCCTCGCAATTTTCTCGTTGCTTTACTTCGTTGTTAAAAATCCGTTTAATTTAAAGAACAAACTTCTTACTATTCAAAAAATAGGATTTATCGCCATATTACTATGGCTATTAAGTTTCTTATCCATGTTACAATCATTCACCGGTATCGGAATTGTATTCATTGCCTTTCTTTGCATCTGCCTTAACTTAATTTACCAATCATCGATCTCCCAAATAGCAAAAATACTTTTCGGGAGTATTCTTATCATTGCTCCCATCTCTTTTCTCTTTTCCATATACCAAACTTATCGTGAATATACCGAAAAACCTGTCGTTTCAATTAATACCCTTGATCGCGTTTCAAGATATGGGGGTGTTTACCGTCACGACACCATAAATTTTGGAACAGAAAATGGAAAGTGGATTGGCCTATACCTTTGCGAACCCGAATTACAACACGCATGGAACAAACGAAGTGAGATCAAGTACAATACTCCTGACGACCAGGGAAACACGATAAACTACACATTAATTCGTTATCTCACATCAAAAGATTTACGAAAAGATTTTGACGGTGTAAATGCACTATCCGACCAAGATGTGAAAAACATTGAAAAAGGAATTGCAAACACTGAATACACTGAGGGCTTTGGCATTAAATCACGACTTAATAAACTGTTATGGGAATACATGGAATACAAAAACCATAACGTAATTGTCGGACACAGTTTGTTTCAACGTCTTGAACTTTGGAAAACCTCATTAACTATTATCAAATCCAACTGGGTTTTTGGAATTGGCACCGGAGATGTTCCCGATTATTTTAAACAAACACTTGCAAACGAAAACTCTCCCCTTAAAGGAACTAAACTACGAAGCCATAATCAATACCTTTCGCTATTTATTGCATTTGGAATTGTGGGGTTTCTACTGTGTATGTTTTCCTTTATTTATCCATTTGTTAAAAGCAAGTTGATTTTTGACTATTTTTGTATGATTTTCTTAATTATATTATTGATGTCAATGTTCACCGAAGATACTATTGAGTCTCAAGATGGAGTTACATTTTATGCTTTTTTTGCGGCTCTGTATCTCTTTCAAAAACCCTTAATAAAGGAGACTTTATTAACTAAAACAATGAAGTAATGATAAAGAATACACAATTCAGCTTTCAGGAAATTTCATCCATAAACGAACTAGATAACAACGACCGAAAATTACTCGAAAAAGCAAAGGAAGCCGCTAAAAATGCGTATGCTCCTTACTCTGAATTCAGAGTTGGTGCTGCTGTTTTGCTCGAGAACGACGAAATAATTACCGGTAACAATCAGGAAAATGCCGCCTATCCTTCCGGATTATGTGCCGAACGAGTTGCCATGTTTTATGCATCTGCAAAATACCCTGGAGTTCCATTTAAAGCATTGGCTATTACTGCCAATAGCAACAAAATAGAAATTAGTCATCCGATTTCTCCCTGTGGATCTTGTCGTCAAGTGATGGTCGAATATGAAACTTTAGCAAAAAAGCCCATAAAAGTTATTCTATCGGGACAAACCGGACCAATTTACATCATCGATTGCGTGACCGATTTGCTTCCCTTCAGCTTCGGTCCCGGAGAATTAAAAGATTAGTCTGAGCGATTTCAATTAATCTATTTGTTGAACTCATAAATCTGGGTAAATCGACAAGCTTTTACAGATCCGTTCAATTTTCCGGGGGAGAAGAACCTTTGTAAAATGAAAATAACTTTTCCATATTCTTAACTTATTTGCACACTTGCTTGGCCTCTCTAACTGAAAAAGTAAAAATTAAAAGACATTTGTCGCCTTACATTTTTGCCTTGATGCAAAAAAACAAAAAAATCAAGACTGCACCAAAAAAGCTAAAAACCAACCATTTATACTGATCGAGGCAAGTTATGTACGTTATTCAAGAAATAAAATTCTCCCGACGGATTACTCGGCTTGAGATCTATTTACGCTACACCACCCGCCTCGCTTTTTATATATTTGTTCTGATTAGGCAAATTCATATTCGCATACGGTATACCGTATAAATGGTCGATTTTCTTTACGTTTTTTTGATGAGGCCGTTTTTAACGCTACCGCGGGTCTATAATACAGCCCTGCCAAACCGAAAGCTGGATATTTTACGGGCAACCGCATTGAGCAAAAGAGCGTTAAAAAAAATCAACAGTTCAGCGTTAAGAAATCGATGGTGTTTGACGACGTTAGACAAAATGAAAATCAAAAGTATTGTTTTACACTAAAAATATCATTTTGGCTAAAAGAAGGAGTTCATCGATTTTAGTGGAACAGTTTATTTTTTAGCACTTTTGCGACAGCGGCGGCATTTTTTGCATACTTTTTTTTGCTGAAGAAAAAAAGTATGAGCCCGACCGGCTTGAGGTCATGAAAAAGGAAAATTTTCATACTTCTTAGGTTTTCTCAAATTTGAGAATATGCATCCTTTCAAATGAAAAGAATAAACTTTTTCAGGTGGTCTCCTCCTAATTTTGGCATTGACCTGCTTTTACTCCTAATCTGTATCTTTAATCACTTTCATCACACACTTTTTGCAATCAAAATCCAATCTGAATCGTTGATTCTCGTGCGTCAGAAAAAGTCGTTCAGGAACTTCCGTTGTTGGCTTTTGGTGGATTTTACACCAGCCCATGTTATATCGCATGCAATATTTGGTCGTCATCAACGCTTCTCCTCCTTTATAACCCCATTTTTCGGGAGCCCATCGCAAAAGTTCAGCTTTATGACGTTTATAAAAAGCTTTTGCTTTTTCGTTGGTAATATTGCCATTATAATCAATCAAAGGAATGGGATAAGGGTGATTGGTTTTCATTATCGAGCACTCGACCCGATGATAGCTGTCCAACAAAACCGATTCCAGCTTCTCGAGCAAAGAGCGCCGGATGTCATTGAGTTGTGCTGCACTAAAATAGGGAACAATAGGGCTGTTTAAAATTACATTTACCACCTCAAAAATAGTGTTTCCCGACTTTTTCAGTTGCTGATTGCACATTACCAAAGCACGATCTGCATTGGTTGCCGGAGAAAAACCGGGAACTTCTATGCTTGCAAAAACACCTTCTTCGGGAATAATGGCAGTAAATACCAACGATTCTTCCTGTAATTCAATCTGTATTTTACAGGAAATTTGACGTTTTGTCTTATCAATTTGCATCGATTTTTCGAAAGCGGTATCCAAATTACGATATATTTCGGTTCCTATCTGCCAATCGGCAAAATTTGCAGGAATGATTTTGGCTCCATCAACCTTGTTAATATAGGTTCCCTGTAATTGACCATCCGCTGTAAAAAAGCAAATTCCATCTCCATTGCAAAGCGGTTCTGAAGCGTCTATTTCTGCATAATCAGGTGTAGCTTTGGTAAGGATGCCTATCCTTTTTCCCACTGATTTTGGAGAATCGTGAGCTGTAATATCCTGATTCAACCGTTCTTGTATAAAATACTGGCTGTATCTCCGATTAAATGTTTTATCAACATCGGGAATAAACCGAGTTTTTATATTTCCCAATGAAGATTTTCGAAAAGAGTTGTTCTTTTCCAGAAAAGAATCAACTACACGTCGATAATAGCTCACCACATTAGCAACATACGCATCATCTTTAAGCCGCCCCTCAATTTTCAGGGAGGTTACTCCTGCTTCAAAAAGTTGTGGTACATATTTAGACAGATTCAAATCTCGCAACGAAAGTAAATGCTTGTTCTCAACAAGTATCCGGTTATTGCCATCAATTAAATTATAACTCAGACGGCAAGGCTGAGCGCATTCGCCCCGGTTCGCACTTCGGTTTCCCACTGCATGGCTCAGATAGCACTGTCCACTATAGCTCACACAAAGCGATCCGTGAACAAAGGATTCGAGTGGTATAATTGTATGTTGGCGAATAGCAGTAATTTCCTGAATTGATAATTCCCTTGCCAAAATAATTCTGGAAAACCCTGCAGATTCCAAAAATTGAATATGCTCGATAGATACATTATTTGCCTGTGTGCTTGCATGAAGAGGAATTGGTGGCAAATCGAGTTCAAGCAAACCGAAATCCTGAATGATTAAAGCATCAACTCCCGCATTATAAACTTGTCTGATAATCTCCAGCGCACTTTCCATCTCGCTGTCGAAAAGCAAAGTGTTAAGTGCAACATGCACTTTAACTCTAAATTTATGAGCATACCGAACCAGCATTGCAATATCTTCGATGGAATTTCCGGCAGCTTGTCGAGCACTGAATTTCGGAGCACCGATATAAATTTCATCGGCACCATGATTAATAGCAATAATGCCCGATTCAAGAGAGCGAGCCGGAGCTAATAACGACACCTTTGTAACATCGTCACCTTTCATCGACGACTGTTTTCGAGACGTTCTAACAGTTCTTTGTTTTCTTCTTCTACTTCTTTAAGCAACTCTTTTTGCTGATCAGGCGGGAGATTTGGCTTTTTCAAACTTTCGCATCCAAACTTATCGATGATTGCGTCTATCGATTTTTCAGCATACTCACGAACAGCCACACTATCCGAATAAGATTGGTTAAGCGCCATAACCATCGCCTGAATTCTAATCTTTCGATTTTTATTACATTCCTCGCTTCTGCACGAAAACAAAAATAAAGAACAAAAGATAAAAGCAAATCCTAAGCAAAAAAACCGACTATGAATGGGTGAATAATTAAATCGTTTCATGTAGATAAAATTTAAAACAAAGATACAATTTTAGCCCAGACTATGCAATAGAGCTACATAAATATCTGTTCAAAACTAAAGCCAGAAAGAATTAATGTGTCAGTCCCCGCAGTGCCCACCTTTAACGACTATTTCTTTCAATCGGGTTTTACAATAAATGTTGAATTATTGTGATTCGCCATAAATCGAATTATTGAAAACAAAAGCAGTTGGTAATAAAAAAGCATTGAAATTATATTGTATATTTTTACGAGGTGTATATTTTTACATTTCGGGATAATAAACTCGATTTTTATATGGAAAATTTATACATTTGTAAACAATTCAACAAAAGGAAAGAAACGTTGTTGTTAATGCAACTAATTAGAAATTTATGAAAATAGGAATTATAAAAGAACCCGTTTCCGAAAACAGAGTAGTTTTGTTGCCGGAATCTGTAAAAGAACTTAAAAAATTAGGCGCTTCAGTGCTTATCGAAGAAGGTGCCGGAGAGCGTGCTTTTGCTTCAAATCAATGGTATATCGACGAGGGAGCGGAAGTTTCCGATCGAAAATCGGTACTATCAAATTCGGATCTTATTGTTTCGATAAATCCGCTCGAAATTCAAGAACTTTCCTTAGTTAAAGAAAATACCGTTGTAATTTCGGCATTCAACCCGCTGGTAAACCACGATTACGTGAACGAATTGCTGCAAAAGCAACTAACCAGCTTCAGTCTTGATATGATCCCGCGGGTTACCCGCGGACAAGCGATGGACATTTTATCCTCGATGGCCACGGTAGCCGGATACAGAGCTGTTTTGGATGCTGCCATGCACTTGCCAAAGTTTTTTCCGATGTTTATGACCGCCGCCGGAACAATCACACCGGCTAAAGTATTGATACTTGGTGCAGGTGTTGCCGGATTGCAGGCAATAGCCACTTCTCGCAAGTTGGGAGCACAAGTGTTTGTATTTGACGTTCGTCCCGAAGTGAAGGAACAAGTAATGAGTCTCGGTGGAAAATTTGTGGAGGTAGAAGGTGCTCTTAGCGATGTCGCTGCAGGCGGCTATGCGGTAGAACAAACGGAAGAATTCAAAATTCGTCAACAGGAAGCTATCCACAATCAAGCAATAAAATCGGATGTGCTGATATGTACCGCTCAGATACCAGGGAAAAAGGCTCCGGTACTAATTAAAAAAGAAACGGTAGAAGCCATGAAACCTGGCTCGGTAATCATTGATATTGCTGCATCTACCGGTGGAAATTGCGAACTCACTCAAGATCAAAAGACCGTTATCGTAAACGGAGTACAGATAGTCGGCCAGTCTTATTACCCCTCTACAATGCCTTCGGACGCATCCAAGATGTTCGGGAAAAATGTTATCAATCTATTAAAATTAATGGTGGATAAATCAGGAGCATTACAACTGAATTTTGAAGATGAAATCATTGCCGGTTGCTGCATCACACATAAAAATGAAATTATCAATCAACGTGTAAAATCAACAATAAACAAATAATATGGAAGCCGTTCTACAATTTATCTACGACAATAAAGACATGTTTATTATTGTCATCCTCTCCATTTTCTTGGGGATTGAGGTTATCTCACATGTGCCCGCGGTGCTTCACACCCCTTTGATGTCGGGAGCAAACGCAATTCATGGAGTAGTCATCGTTGGGGCAATCATCGTGATGGGTCATGCCGAGACTACTGCTGCTCTTATTCTAGGCTTTTTGGCTGTATTGCTGGGAACACTCAACGTAGTCGGCGGATTCGTGGTAACCGACCGGATGCTCGAAATGTTTAAAAAGAAACCGGGTAAAAAATAAAAGGATAAAATTGACAGAAAATATTCATATTTATTAGTGTCCGTCTGAGTTAATTGAAGACTACTCTTCGTCAAAGACACCTCGATAAACCCAGTATGACAACTATAAAAGAATATCCTGAAAATTTAGAAACACATTAATTATTAAAAACATTGATTATATGGAATTAATAGGAAAATATATACTTGAAATCTGCTACATTTTGGCATCGGTTCTTTTTATCATTGGATTGAAAAAACTTAGTAATCCGGCAAGTGCCCGTGGAGGGAACCTGTGGGCTGCATTAGGCATGACCATAGCCATTGTGGCAACGCTCCTGTGGCACACTAATTCTAAAGGTGAACACATTGAAAACATTCCACTAATCCTTATTGCAATTGCAATCGGATCCATCATTGGCTGGATGGTGGCAAAAAAAGTAAAAATGACAGCCATGCCTCAGCTGGTTTCTCTTTTTAACGGAATGGGCGGTGGTGCTGCCGCCTTAATCTCTATCATGGAGTTTCCGCATATCAGCACAGAACTTATTGCCAGAGAAGGTATGATGAATGGACATGTGCTTTCCATCATGCTGGGGCTTTTTATCGGAACCGTCTCCTTTTCGGGAAGTATGGTTGCCTTTGGAAAGCTCGACGGACGAATCGGTGATTTGAGGATTAAAGTGCTGAAATATTTCAATATGACTTTGCTCGTCGGAATCCTTGCCTATATTGGGTATGTGATGTCGCTTGGCAATATCAATCCTGCCGAAAACATGGGATTGGTATATGTACTTTTAGGAGCTTCTGTTGTTTACGGAATACTCTTTGTCATGCCAATCGGTGGGGCCGACATGCCAGTGGTGATCTCATTACTCAACTCGTTTACAGGCGTTGCTGCCGCAATGGGTGGTTTTTTATACAGCAATCAAGCAATGCTCACCGGAGGTATTTTGGTAGGCTCTGCCGGAACCATTTTAACCGTGTTGATGTGTAAAGCCATGAATCGTTCCTTGCTGAATGTCATCATTGGTGCTTTTGGCGGTGGAGGAGCTGCTTCGAACAAGGAAGCCGGTACTATTAAAGAGATTTCACTCAGCGATATGGCGGTGCTTTTGAGCTATTCACAAAAAGTAGTGATTGTTCCCGGTTATGGTTTGGCTGTAGCTCAAGCTCAGCACTTATGCCACGAATTAGATCAACTACTTGAAGCCAAGGGCGTAGATGTAAAATACGCCATTCATCCGGTAGCAGGTCGTATGCCAGGGCACATGAACGTCCTCTTGGCCGAAGCCGATGTTCCTTACGACAAATTAGTGGAATCGGATGAAATAAACGGCGATATGCCAAATACCGATGTCGTTATTGTAATTGGAGCAAATGACGTGGTTAATCCAGCGGCAGAAGATGACCCTTCCAGCCCGATTTACGGAATGCCTATTGTAAAGGTACAAGATGCCAAAAACGTAGTGGTGTTGAAACGTGGTATGGGAAAAGGTTATGCTGCCATTGAAAACTATCTTTTCTATCACGAGCGTACCCGCATGCTCTTCGGCGATGCAAAAGCGACACTTCAAGCATTGGTAAATGAAGTGAAAGCCTTGGACTAAAGTCTATAAATCGAATATAAAAGAGGAATTGCCCAATTTGGATAATTCCTCTTTTTGTTTCGATTATCGATTAATATCTTTTAATTAAAAACAGAAACCCAACAGCATAAATCTTATCATCAAACCACTGTAATTAGCAGACGCATTTATTGTTCCGGTTGTCCCGATCGCAGATGGAGTTGCATCGTTTACCGTTACCTTGGAATTTAAAACATCAACTGTAGAGTTGAAGTATTCCAGATCCATGGTGAGATAACTTACTTTGCCTACTTTTCCCCCAAACCCGAATCCAATAGCAAAAACAGGAGCGCTTCCGGTTATATCATCACAATAATTCACAATTGAGTTTACGGATTTACTATAATAGCCATCCACCTTATTTACGCCATACTTGAACTGCAAATATAAATCGGGGGATTCCATCATATTATTTAATGTCAGAAAAAGACGAGCCGCACCCCCATACTGAAAACTAGCCATATTTAAGTTATGCTTTTCCGTCCCAATAGTTGTCGATTTTCCTATTCCACCCATAATTTTGCCGAAGCCTCCAAATGAAAAACGTGGAACCGGCCTTATCATAAGCTCTGCATCTCCTGAATAGGCCATCCTGAAATTTCCCCCATATTTGTTTTCGTCGGCAGTATGCCCGAGTGACGACCAATAGTTGCTCAGACTAGTATTATCGCCATAATGAAATCCCACACCGCCTCCCATCACAAAAGACACATAATACATTCCCAGCGACTGGGTTGCTTTTTCTCGCAATTTAGCCGTAATTTCGGGGTAAGGATTGTTTATCATTTTTGTTTTTTGAGTTGTCGCTTTCGATTCCCACAAGTAAATCTTATCCTGAGCACTTCGGGCATCTTCAGCATCCGGAACAAGTCTGAGATATTTTTTCATATCAATAATAGCCAAATTGTAATTCCCCGAAAATTCCCTAAGAAGTGCGCAGTTGTAAAAAGCCATCGGATAATAGGGAATTATGGATAGCACTTTATTCCATAAACCAATAGACTTGTTGTGGTTATTCTCTTCCGCTGCGCTTGTGGCTTGCACAACATATCTTCTCACACTCTCCGGAATTTGAGGTTTCTCTTTGAGTTTCGGATAAACAACAAAATAGGCTTCAACAATACTGTCTCTTAGACGAGCATCCTTGTCGTTTAACTTTGGAGCCATAAACCATGCTGAATCAAGATACTGAAATGCTTCATCTGCCTTTAAATTTAAAAAGTATGCTGTAGTGACATTTTTAAAATCATTGATTTTCTCTCTTGCTTGTGAGAAATATTGCAAAGCTACTCCCCGTCTTTTTGCAAGGTCATAAATGGAGAATAAAATATCGCCGGAAAAGTATTTTTCGTTTGAAAGATCCAGATCAATAAGTTTTAAGGCATACTGTTTTGCCTTTTCATTATTCCCTGATTTAAAATATGAAAGCCCAAGATAATAGTTCATATTTACATCTTGTGGAAACCCGACAATGGAGACCTCCAAATCTTTAACCGCTTCTTTGTAATTTTCAAGTTCCACATTGCAACGTCCCCGCCAATAATACATATAATCCGTTTGTATTTTCAGTTGAGTAGCAAGATTAATAGCACGAGACAAGTCATTTATTGCAAACAGAAATTGCTTGTTATAGTACAAAGCTTTTGCCCTTTTAAAATAGAGATGGCAATTTTGCTTGTTTTCAATCGCGGGATATATTCCGGTATAATTATGTTCTTTCCCATTCGAAATTGCAAAACTATAATCAGCGATTGCATTGTCGAAGCTTTGGGCTTCTAAATAACAGTTTCCCCTCAAATGATACAAAAGTACAGATCCGGGATTTAAGGAAATTGCTTTTGTGGCATCGGCAATTGCTTCTTCATATCGTTCACTTTTAAAATAAGCATTAGCTCTTTGTCCATAAGCATCATAAGTTGCAGGCTTCAACACAATGGCATCGGAATAATACTTTATAGCTTGATCGAGATCGCCACGGTCTTCAGATGAAAAACCTTGCATACATATTTTTTGGTATTTGGTTTGTGCCTTCCCTGTATAGCTTCCAAATACCAACAATCCGAATAAAACAACAAAGCAATAAGCTAATGATTCGCTTGCAAATCTATTATTATCAAATTTATACCATTTTTTTATCATATCATTTATTATTTTAAATCATGATTATTTTTCAAAACCTACGATTCGTATTAAAAGCTTTTTATCGGCATCAAAAACCATAAGACTATGGTTAAAATATTTGAGCGTTCCCCCAAATTTATCGGTAATCAATGTGATTCCATGTTCTTTAAGAGCATATATCGCATCTTTTGAAGCGAAGTAGATCGTATTGCTTTTGGGATTAATCGCAATGGAAATAATTTCTTTCTGATTTTCAATTGCAGCCATGGCTTCCAGCTTTCTGGTTTTCGGATCGAATGCAAAAAGTGTGTTTAGCGAAGAAAACAGGATGGTTTTATGAATCTCTGCAACGGCAGAAATCGGATCCGGCATATCGAATATTCCTGTAAAAAGTCCACCCTTAGTCAAAACATATAGCGGATATTTTTCTTTATTTTTTTCACGATCGTATAAATACATCACATTTTCTCCGGAAGAAATAGCCATGTTCCCGTTGGGAAGATCATGCAATTTGTCAAGTTTTCCTGTCGAATCGAGAAAACAGAGGCTATTACGACTCACCATCAACAAGTAGCCATCGGGAGTATAAGCAAACGCACTGATGCTATCGGAAAGCACCTGTCCAGAGGTTTTGATTCCACCCCATCCCAACAAATAATACCTGTTGGCTGAAGAAAGCAAAATCAACTGACTTGAAGTTACCTCAACAGAAGTTATAAAATCGATGGAAATACTATCCTCGGCAAGCATTTTCTGATTTAAAAGAACTTCAAAACGCAGAGAGTCGGACTTGTCAGCTGGGTTCCCAAAAATGGGAAAACTAACCAGAAGAAATATTATCAAGATTGAAAGCGGAATTAAATTGCTTTTGATTTGGTCGAATCTCACCATAAAATTACTTATTGTTAATATATCCGATTTTGATTATTTAATGAACAACCGGACTTATTCTTCACTTTTATATTTTCCCCATACTTGTCTGATATCATTTCCAAAGTCGAAACCATCTTGCCCCATAGAAGCAATTTTAGTATATGCTTTTCCTATTTCAGCAATTTTTCCTTCCGTTACAACCCCGTCAACATATCGTATTAACGGATCGTTTTTTATCATTTTTTTGGATGCAATGGCACTATAAAACTTACCATTTCCTGCTTCAACGAAATCTCCAACTTTATCCCCCACAAATTGAGTAGCCATATCTTTGGAGGCATTTCCAAGTGCATTTTTTAAAATTGTTGAAGTAGATGGGCAATACGTAGAAGTAGTACTAAAACAATCAATTCCGGCTTTAATATCTTCGAAAATCAGGTCATTTGTGGCAATTCCTCCATATTTTAAAATATTATTCGGTGCGATTTTCCCGATAATTGTATTCACTAAAGACCGTTCGAAATCAATAATGTAATGATCCGGAATATTGCTACCTGGCTGTGATGGGGCCAAAGGAGGCACATAACTTGGGGTTAGTTTCCGGTCGTCAAGCGTTTTCAGATTCATTACAGTACCATTATTCAAAGTTTTGGATTCCCGAATCAGTTTATTATGTTTAATCTGAAACAACGAATCAGCTATTCTTTTTTCCTCAGCGGCTCTAGCTGCAGCAATCTCAGCATCTCGTTGTGCCTTTAAATCCGCTTCGCTTGGTCCGGAAGGAGTGCTAAAAATGCTGTTCAACACACTTTGCATAACCATACCTGTAACTACAGTTTGTGTGGAAGGAACAGAAACTGAAGACTTTTTTACAGTTTGGGGTTGCTTTGAAGGCGTAATCACCTTATGATCTCCCGAAGGAGTTGAAGGTGTAGGTACATTTACACTACCGGCGCTTTGACCGGCAATTGTTTCAAGCTGACCTAAGGCCGATTGTCCGAGGGCATGGCTCCAAAATCCAAAAACCACTCCCCCCAGCAATACATATTTAATTATGTTTTTCATTGTTGTTTGTCTTAAGACCTTATAACCCCATACAAAAGTACTACAAAAAAAGTTGTTTTATAACTCTTAACAAAAAAAAACGTTTGAATTTATTTTTTGGAA
Source organism: Bacteroidales bacterium (assembly GCA_963556065.3). Taxonomy (GTDB): domain Bacteria; phylum Bacteroidota; class Bacteroidia; order Bacteroidales; family WCHB1-69; genus JBAXTE01. The sequence goes on along the minus strand of CAUVYH020000017.1, from coordinate 159,715 downwards.
TGTTATTTGCGTGTAAATTAGAGCGTTTATTTAAAAACATCAATTATGAAAGGCCTAAAAGTATTCTTTATTGCAATGTTAGCCGTCTTTCTGCTATCATTCACGATTATTGCCGATTCTCCATTAACGAAAGATTGCAAATGCAAAGAGTTTAAAATGTATGGCAAAATTAAACTTGTAAACAACTTCCCGGATATAAAAGTAAAATTTGTAGAAAATTTTCCAGATCTAAAGGTGAAGTTCGTGGAAAACTTTCCAGACCAATGTGGAGAATGGCAAATAGTAGAAAACTTCCCAGACATAAAAGTACAGTTTGTAGAGAATTTTCCCGACTTAAAGATAAAAGTTGTAAACGATTTTCCGGGAATTCCATAACTATTTTTTGTTGTTTATACACCGGCGAATGAAAATAATGTCTTAATTTTGCAGTAAAAAATGAGTCAGATATTTCTTGAAGGATTGGAGTTTTATGCTTATCATGGCTGTTTTCGTGAAGAACAGGTGATTGGAACGTGGTTTAATGTGGATGTCGTTTTATGGGGCAATTTTGAAAAAGCAGCATTAACGGATAATCTCGAAGATACGGTAAACTACTTGAGCGTTTACCAAACCTTAAAAGCAGAAATGGAAATATCTACTAAATTGTTGGAAACAGTGGTTGCAAGAATGCTTGATGCTGTTTTAAAAGCGTATCCTCTAGTTGAGAAAATCGAGATCAAACTATCCAAAATGAATCCTCCGCTAGGTGGAAAGTTAAGATGTGTAAGTGTAAAAATGTCGAAAGAACGAAAAAACACACATAATTAATGATTAAAACATGTCCGGTTTGCGGGAAACCTTTTGAATGCTCCCACGATGAAAATTGTTGGTGTGTTAAAATAACTCTAAGTGAAACTGCTCGTAAAGAACTGAAAGAGCGATATCTCGATTGTGTTTGCGAAAATTGTTTGAAGCAAATTGCAACGACGAAAAAATAAATTTGGTGAAATAAAAAAAAACTTATACTTTTGCACCAAGAAGGGTTCTGTGGCCGAGTGGCTAGGCACCGGTCTGCAAAACCGATTACAGCGGTTCGAATCCGCTCGGAACCTCAACAAAAGCTGTCTATTCCGATGGCTTTTTTTGTTTTTTGACCCAACTTTTGCAGGTGACCCCAGTAATATCAGATGCCTGATTGGGATCCAGATTCCAAATTGGTTGCAATTTCGTAAAACATCCGGCTACCGACTTCAATCAACGCATCCGGAAAATCGTAATCGGGAGCGTGTAGGGGCGGACAATTTTCTCCTGCACCCAATCCGAACATCGCCCCGGGCAACGATTGTGTTAAAACTCCAAAATCTTCTCCCCAACGGAGCCCCTCTTTTAACCCGGAATAATCCAGTCCGCAGCGTTCGGCCGCTTGAGCGATGAGCTCCACCGCAGAAGCATTGTTCTCGTTGGCATAAAACGCCTCCAGATATCGGAATGAAAAAGTGAGTTCTTCGGTTTGCGAAACTCTTTGTCTTGAAAGGGATTCAATAATCTTGATATTTTCCTGCAATACTGCATTTGTCTTTGCCCGAAAAGTCCAGCGGAGCAAGCCGTTTCCGGGAGCTACACCATAAGTTTCTTCTCCGATATGCAACTCCACCAAAGTGGCGAGGAAATATCCATCCGAAGAATAGTCGGCATTTTGCAATTGTTGAATTCCAGCCACAATACCGAAGATAGCATCTTGAGGCGAAATGCTTTTCTCCGGCTCGGAGGCATGAGCAGTTTTCCCTAGAAATTGCATTTCACACGATAATACGGCACAAGTAAAACTATCAGGCTTACATAAAATTGCCCCCAAGGGATACCCCGGAATATTATGCAAGGCAAAAGCAAAATCGATGGCATAGTTTTGCAGAATCCTCGATTCCAGTATGGCATGGGCTCCCTGGCCATTTTCTTCCGAAGGCTGAAAGATCAATAAAACCCGTCCTTTCGAAAGTGGATTTTCATGCAAAAGTTTGGCAAAATCGAGCAGGATTGCGGTACGTCCGTCATGACCACAGCAATGGCTTACCGTACCAGCTTGTGAGCCCACGGCATCGATATCAGCCCGAAACAAATAGGTTTTTCCCTGCTTCGAGAACTCAAATTCGGCGATAACACCCCAGCCTCCCACCTGTTGATACAGTTTTGTAGGATTAAGAGATTGTAACACTTTTACGATAAAGTCATGGGTTTTCACTTCATGTCCGCTTATTTCTGCACATTGGTGCAAATAGGCTCTGTTCTGCATATATTTCACCGGTTCTATTTTTGTCGTACAAAAGTAGAAAATATTTCACGATTGGAGGCTCAAGAATCTCGAATACACAGGAAAACCGGGTTGCTGGAAACGGAATGAGGGTAGAAATCCGTTCAAAATATTTGGAAATACTGCGAAAAAGAATATATTTGTAAACAAATCATATCTGTTTTTTTGTAACAAAGCCGGAAGTTGAGGCGATAACCAAAACAATAAACGATGACAGCACAAGAAATATTAAGAGAACTTGAAACGATAGGCGATTTGCAAACCAAAAACACCTTGATGAAACATGGTGCCAAAGAGCCGTTTTTCGGGGTGAAAGTTGCAGACCTGAAAAAGATATTGAAAAAAACCAAAAAGAATCATGCATTATCGCTGGAACTATACAATACAGGGAATTCGGATGCAATGTATCTGGCCGCTTTAATGGCCGATGAGAAACAGATTACCGAGGAACAACTCAACGATTGGGTGGACAAGGCCTACTGGTATTATCTGAGCGAATATGCCGTTCCGTGGGTTGCCGGCGAATCCCCGCATGGGTTCAAACTGGGACAACAATGGATCGCTTCCGAGAAGGAAGGAGTGGCTGCTGCGGGCTGGGGTACATTGGGGTATTACGCAGGCATGCATCCCGATGAAGAACTCGATATTCAAAAGTACAGCGAGTTACTCGACAGGGTGGCCGCAAACATCGGTCAAGCACAAAACCGAGTAAAATATGCCATGAACTACTTCGTGATTTCAATCGGATCGTACATTAAAGCGTTGACTCCCAAAGCTCTTGAAGTCTCTGAAAAAATCGGCAAAGTTAATGTAACTTTAGCTAGTACAGCCTGTAAAGTTCCACTCGCCAAAGAATATATCCAAAAAGTGGTTGACAGCGGAAATGCCGGAAAAAAACGGAAAAGTTGCCGGTGCTGATCAACAAAAAGAGAGAGACTCTTTGCAGAATCTCTCTTATATAATCAGTTCAGGATTAAATAAGGCTATAGTTCCAGCACCTTGCACTTTTCACCATTTACCCTGTCACTCCTCTTAGATTTCCCAAGTGTCGCCGCTGTTCAGCAGGTCATCCACGCAAGTTATTTTACTAGTCTTTTTAGCATCTTCAATCTGTTCTTCCATCAAGTCATCGTAAGTTGGAAACATTGCGGCTCTGATTACGCCAAGCGCCATCGGGAATTGAGGCGGTTGCATTTTGGCCAGCATCAGATGGATACCCGGATCCTGCGAGTACATGTCGTGAATCAGAATGTCTTCCTCTTTTACTCCGTTTTCGCCGATCGTGACCACTTCTAAACCGTTTTTACCTAAAATGATTCCTTTATTTTTGTCTTTTCCGAAAATCATGTGTTCTCCATTTTTCAGAATTAACTGATGTTCGTCTCTAACATCTTTGCCTGTTATGTCTTTATGTGTGCCGTCGGCAAAAATCATACAGTTAACCAGCATTTCAACAACCGATGCTCCATCGTGTTTGGCTGCTTCAAAGAAAATTTCAGTCATCAGTTTAGGATTGGTATCCACACCGCGAGCAAAAAAAGTGCCTTGAGCTCCCATAACCAATTCACCCGGATTAAACGGATGTTCAATAGTTCCGTAAGGAGATGTTTTAGTAATTCTTCCCATCGGTGTTGTGGGTGAATATTGTCCTTTGGTTAATCCGTAAATCTGGTTGTTGAAAACCATGATATTGACATCAATATTTCTACGAATGATATGAATAAAATGATTTCCCCCAATTGCCATTGAATCACCGTCGCCCGAAGCAATCCAGATGCTTAAATGGGGATTGGCCATTTTAACGCCGGCGGCAATCGGGTATGCCCGACCGTGAATACCATGAAACCCATACGTGTTGACATAGTATGGAAAACGGGACGAACATCCGATACCGGATATTACACAGAAATTCTCTTTTTTATATCCAATTTTAGGAAATACATTTCCAATAGAGGATAAAATGGCATGGTCGCCGCAACCGGCACACCATTTTACCATCTGATCGCTGATAAAGTCTTCTTTTGATAGTGGAACTCTCGAGCGTTCTACGGTTAAATTATCTTCGAAACTCATTTTTAATCCTCCTTATAAAATGTTATTGAAATGTTCAACTAATTCTGTAATTGTAAATGGCAACCCTTGCATCTTGTTGTATTGTAAGTATTGGTGACTTGGGTGTTTCATGCGTAAATAATTGGCAAATTGGCCTGCATTGAGTTCGCAAACCACGATTTTTTTAAAGCCTTCCAATACATTTTCCGTGTTCTTAGGCAGTGGCATAATATAGTTGAAGTGTGCATGACTAACCTTTTTACCTCCCGCCTGCATTGCCCGTACTGCAGATGAAACCGAGCCTTTGGTTCCACCCCAGCTGACCACGAGCAAATCGCCTTGGGCATCGCCCATGATATCCTGTTCGGGAATATAGTTTGCCACCCGTTGAACTTTTTCGTTCCGGTATTTGGTCATCAATTCGTGATTAATCGGATCGGTGGAAACTTCCCCTTTTCCATCGGTTTTTTCCAACCCGCCAATGCGATGACGCAAACCTTCGGTTCCGGGAATTGCCCATTGTCTAGCCAATGTTTCCGGATTGCGAAGATACGGCTGGTATTTTTCGTCGTTAGCTTTAGCTATCGGAGGTGTGATTTTTGGTAAATCGGCAACTTTTGGAATGCGGAACAATTCCGAGCCTTGGCCCATCTGTCCATCAGTTAACAGAATAGCCGGAGTCATGTGTTCCATTGACAGTTTTGCAGTTTCATAAGCTTTATAAAAGCAATCGCCGGGCGATGAGGCTGCGATAACGATACATGGAGCTTCGCCATTACGGCCAAATAATGCCATGTATAAGTCGGATTGTTCTGTTTTTGTGGGTAATCCTGTCGATGGACCACCACGCTGTACATTAACAATTACTAAAGGTAATTCCGTAATAACCGCCAAACCGATAGCCTCGGTTTTAAGCGATAACCCGGGACCCGATGTAGATGTACACGCCATGGAGCCGGCAAAAGAAGCGCCTATGGCAGAGCAAATTCCTGCAATTTCGTCCTCAGCTTGAAACACTTTAGCGCCTAATGACTTGTGCTTAGCAAGTTCTATCAAAATCTCGGTAGCCGGAGTGATAGGATAAGAACCCAAAAACAATGGACGTCCCGAACGTTCGGAAGCAGCTAACAAGCCCCAAGCCGTCGCTATGTTTCCGGTAATGTTTCTATATTTTCCTTTGTCCATTTCGGCACTTGAAACGTGTATTTTTGATATCTGCAGTTCTTGTGCTTCTGCATAGAAAAATCCAGTTTTGAGCACGGCTTTATTCGCTTCAAGAATTTGTGGTTTTGATTTGAATTTCTTTTCCAGCAATTTCAGTGTAATAAGAATATCATAGTCGCAAAGGTAAAGAACGATACCTAATCCAAGCAAATTACGGGTACGATCGACAGATTTAACATCGAGCCCTAAGTCTTTACACGATTCTTTTACAATCTCTGAAAAATTTGCAGCAATAAGATTATAGTTACTCAAACTTCCATCGGTTAACGGATTCGTCTTAAATCCTGCTTTTTCGAAAATCTTTTCTTCAAAAAGCGAGTTATCTATGACTAGCGTTGCCCCTTTTTTTGCGTTTTTAATATTTGCAGCCAAAGACGCAGGGTTCATGCAAACTAAAATATCACTTAAATCTCCGGATGTTTTAACATTTGCACCTGCATTAACTTGGAATCCTGAAACTCCCGCGATCGTATTATGAGGTGGACGAATTTCTGCCGGATAATAAGGAAAAGTTGCCACTTCGTTTCCCATTAAAGCGGAGGTGTCAGAAAAAAATGTCCCCACCAATTGCATTCCATCACCGGAATCGCCGGCAAATTTTACTACAACGCTTTCTTTTTCAACGTTTTCTTTCTTTTTGGTAGCCATATTATAGGTTGTTTTTGATTTTTTTATGCTATTTAAAAATTCGCGACAAAGGTAGTTTTTTTAATATTGCTATTCTTCAATTTTAACAAAAAAAACAATATTTTTCCCTGTTTTTAGACCTCAATTCCGAGATCTACCCGTCGAACCTTTCACACTCCTGTGAATGAGGACTTTTAGATGAGATTTTTTTCGGGCTTTTCGCCCGAATTTTTCTACCGAAGTTTATCCGTTGAGACTAGAGTTCTGCCATGGAACCGACGGACCAAGTCCCGCCCGAATGGGATCGCTCTCGACAAATGCAGGTGTTTTTCCCATCATTCTTAGTGATAATTATGTCGCAAGCTGCTATATAATTTGTTTAACAGATTCAGCACGCTAACCATCCGTTTATCCCCTGCTACCCATTCTTTTACTTCGGTTTTATTAAATTGTGAATTCAAATTTTTCATTTTACACGAGCCTATTAACGGCTACAGCCCGAAGGTCAGCCAGCACGCAGCTAAACCGGTGTTAGCGGTTCGTTGTTCTGTCGGGATAAATTAAACCATAATCTTTCGCAAGTACTGGGTCTATGTAATCTTTAATTAATTGCAAATCAACAGTAAAAGTTTTACTTTCATCTGCACAACAATAATTTGGGTACACTATTAACCGCCCATCTAAAACAGCGTAATTTAAGTCTCTATTTATCTCTTTTGGAGTTAAACCATCTCTGTATCCATCAGAGGCATCCATTCCATTAAGATAACCGTTCAATTCATTACAGAATGATTGTTTGCTTTTACCCTTCGAAAATTTAAAAATATCCGTGAACAATATTCTTTTCTTCTTCATAATATCATAATCGAATGTCAAAAATTCATGATTATAATGTGCCGCACCCTCAGTATAAGTTTGCTTTCTAAAGAGAATAGATATTAAATTCCCGGAAGTTGTCATCTTAGTTACCCACACTTCAATTAAACTTTGATCACTTGTTTTATTTTCGGGTTTTTCTAAATCAACTTCATGCCGAATAAATTGTTTCATGGATTTATTTAATTCATCGTCTTTATTTGATTTTAGAAAATAAACTATTGAAGTAAAATTAAAAGTAGTGTCTTCAATAAAAGTAGAGTCTAATACAAATGAGGGTGGAAATATTTTTAGCGGTTCCAATGGCAAAGCGGTTGTCGGAATGGCAAAATTTTGAGTATCGGACTTTAAACGATCACTTTGTCTTGAGCCGGATTCTGAATTTTGATTTATTTGATTACAGCTAATTGAAATTAAGAGTATTAATAATAAGATATATTTCATATTGGTACCTTTTTACAATGACCACTACGGTCGAGGTTTGCTTTTCGATGGGGGTTAAGTCCCACTTTCCTGTCGCTTACCACGATGTTTATTAATTTATTTGTCGTTTCAATTCCCAGTTCGCCCCCGCTGAAAGCAAGGCTTTGTTTACTGCTGTTCTTTTATGAATATTCTTTCAGAGCCAACATGTTTTTTCACTTTCTTATACATCTTTTTTAGTGTTTTAGAGTTGCAACCGCTGTCTATATAATTAATCATTAAAAGGACTAATTTTATTTTACCATTCTCTTTGTTGTTCATTTTAAAGACCACTATCTTGTTTTCTATCACCAGGCCTCCAACAAATCTCACTTGATAATCGAAATTTGGTTTAAAATCCATAGTTAACCCACTATAACCTGCAAATTGAAGTTTTAATCTGCTAATTCCATGTGAATTTATTATTGAAAATTTTCCCGCCGTATCGGCTACTCCTCTACCAATAACTTTGTTCGTACTATCTAAAAAAGCAATATTTATAAACGGCAGCGGGACTCCTTTCTCATCCCTTACAATTATTGTTGAGTATTGGCCCATCTTTTCATTTTTTGTATAGGATGACTTTTCCCCTTGATATTCAGCTGTATGAATCAACAGAAAATCATCAATAATTTCAAACTTTCCCTTTCCATATAAGTCAATAGTTAAACCACCATCATTTTGAATTCTGAAATCAGCAAGCCCATTTTCAAAAACCATGTAATCTAAATGGTCATAATATCTGCCTTCCATTTCTTGCGCTTTGCAAATAATAACCATGAACAAAAATATTGTACAAAATAATGTTGTTTTCATTTTTTTAATAGTTGTTGAACCAAATCCCGCAACATGATCGCTTCAGACAAATGTAAACATTTTTCCCAAAATCCCACCCGTTTTTGATATAATATTTAAAGTCTGTTGGGTTCTCCGTTTATCTACCCCCAGATTCGGATCTCCTGAAAAAAATGTGAAATACGTTGAAATATCCATCGACTTCACCAAAGATTAGCCCCAACTTGATCAATGGAATTTCTGTATATAAAAAAAACAAAGCCATTGATTTAGTTGAGGTAACCCTCGAATACGCAATTCATTGCTTTGATCTTGATAAGTATTCAACCGGCGCTTCTTGTTTACCCTCGCCGGGTGCAGGGCTGGATGCTTCGCACCGCTTGAAGCCCTACTTATTGCTTGGTGTTCTTTGTCAAACAGCCTTTCTTGTCTCATTTATTTAATCAAATAAAAAGTTTTGAAAATATAGAGATAAAAATCATAATATTTAGATGTTTTATTTACGAATCATTAAAATTTATAGGTTAGATTGCATTATTTTAAAATCTTTTATTCCGTAACGAGGCAATAAATCAGTTATAAAATCTTTATACCAAACTGGTGCATATGGCGAAATATAAATTTCCTTTATAAGTTTTAAAATATTTATCTTACATTTTATTACAGGAATTTTTTGATACAAATCGAATCTCATTTTATTTCTTTCATTTACATCAGTAATCTTATTTACAGCTTGTTCAACGTCTAAAATAGAAAAAATTATTAATCTAAATTCATTTTCATATTTGTATTCATGGCCTTTAATAGTGTACGGCTGCAGTAAGTTCATTTGATCATCAACAAAGTCATTCTCACGGTCAACATAATTTACTAGGCTAGGCAATACATTGTGTTTATCATCTATAATCGATTCATTTAAAATACTATAATCAATTTTAATAGCAATTCCATTATCTTTTGAATAAATTTTCCACATATGTACAACTTCGTGTTGCCCAATACACCAACTGTTTACATATACATTGTTAAACATATCTCTTAATTCCTGTGAATGAGGTTTATCTCCATTTTTAAAGTTGAAAGAACTAGCATATTCATCAATTAATTTTGCAGTTGGTTTTGTAAAATAACCTTCGTGCTTGTCTTCAAATAAATCAGCCCTTACAAAGATTAGAGAACTTTCTGCTAAAAGTGATATAAATGAGGGAATATCCATATATCTCCATAATGTAAAATTTTCTTCTGGTGGTTTTAGAACTGTATGATTTTCAAATATTGGCATAGATAATAACCTTTATTTAGTATATAATTAGAATCAATAATTTTGTTCTTTCAGTCAATTTATTATTTTTTTGTCAATCTATTTACACTTGGCTCTAACGATTGGATAGTCGCCATTAGGCGACTATATCGTACTTGGTTTTAGGTCGGTTAATTTGTTTATATTGTTGTATATCAAACAAATGTATAATAATATTGGGATTTTGTTTGATTTTCCGATTGGTGTTTTATTCATGGCTGAAGTTGTTTGTTTTATTAGCAACAAATTTAAACAAAATTTTCAAATATCAAAATCACTAAACGGACTTTTTAATGGAGCATTCAAAATTTTGCAAACCATTGAAATCCAAATGGATTCAAGCCCAAATTCCGCAATTAAAATCGCTTAATCCGGATTGAAAGGGTTTTGGCTATTTCATCACTCAAGGTTCGCTTCACTTCTACCTCATCTGCAAATCTTTTCCATTGGTTTACCGTATCGTTAATCTGATCTATGATATCCGCCGCTTTTTTACATCCTACGGATTCCCCGACAAACAATAAATCTCCTCGGGTTATATCTTTTCTTTTGCCGTTGATGCTTAATGTATGTTGACTAACCCACTCGCTGCCGGGTCTGAATGCATAACACATATCGTATGCAGGTGCGAGTTCCCATTTGCCTCCTTGCCTGAGCAAAAAGGAGAAATTCTTGGTATGGTCGTCACAATTCCGTGCAATCACGTTAAAAACCATCCTTCTGAACATCTGCTCTGCATCGGCATAGGTCAATTTTAACTCCCGCATGCACTGAAAGAGTTGCTCATAGCTGAAACTATTGACCAGATTGTAGTCAAAATGCTTCATAGCACAAAAGGTTTGAATGTGATGCTTTACTTCACCTCCTTCGCGGTCAAAACGTTTGGTCATAAAGTGTGCTCTTCCGTTTTCTTCCAACAAGCGGGATGGCATCATATCAATACCACATGCCTTAGCCATATTGTAATAGGCCATTTCTACCCTGCCGTAGCCATGACTACCGCCCAACTGAACATCACTCACCCCATCGAGTTTGATAAGCCAATGCTCAAAACCCTTTGGCACTTTGGTTTGCCCCGATTTTACCTCACCTGTTTTTTCGTTCCATGCAATAAGGGCTTTTGGACGAGCACCACCGGCAGATGTACCAATCTTTAAAATCTCTAACACTGCCTGTTCTTCGTCTTTGTTAAGATTAGCGGCAAATGCTTTCCTTTGGTCGAGTATCTTCTGTGCTGTAGCTACCAGACTATCGATTTCAACAGAAAATGCTCTTTTGCTTTCTTTAAGGACAGCCGGCTCAAATTCCAGGGCACCCATGCCACGAGTTCCTATAAAACAAAGCATTTCCACCGGATTCATGCTATCCTGTGGTCGTCCTTGTTGTGCCAGCCATAGATTGATCAGTTGGTTTCCGTATTTGTCGGGTAAAGCATCGGCCAACAAACCGGGCAAGCCTTTGAAGGTGTCGTATTCAGAATTATTATCTTTTCGCAGCTCACGGAATGAAAACTGGTTCCGATTATCAGAAACAGGCATTTTAAGTGGAGCCAAATCCCAGCCTAGCTGTTTGAATTTGGGATCGTATTCAAAAGCGGCAAAACCTCTTTCTGCGTCCCAAGCTACGGCACCTGCCAACTTACCCCATATTCTCACTTCTGCAACCTTCATCTTTTACCAATTTATATCTTCTTTGTTTTCGTCATTCCCGGATTTGCTTCTTGCCCGTTGGCGTTTTTCTTTTTGCAGTTTTGCCAAAGTCAGGGGACTTATCGTTTCCATGACTTCAAAAGCACTCAGTACCGTCAGTTGATCCAAAACCCTTAACACCTGAATCAGCGTGGTTACCGTTACCGTTTCACCACGCTCCAGCAAGCTTAAGGTAGAACGACTGATCCCAGCTGCTTTTGAAAGCTCATCCTGTGTTTTATTTTGCTCCATACGATGGTGCCTGACGAATTTCCCAAGATACTCGGCCAGCGCTTTATCGCTCATGGATGCCAGTTCCGTGAATGATTTTTCAGTCATAATACCACTATTTAACTATTAGCGAATGATTTATCATGCAAATATAATATTAATTTTTGAATTAATCGCATCGCGGGTCGGAAAGATTTTAGACCGCTTACCTGGAGATAGACCGAGATTTACAGGATTAGCTTCAGTTCGTCAAGCCAATGCGCGCTGAACTCCATCAAGTCGGCGAATAGAATTCCGCTGTACGGGTCGGAAAATGCAGGTCTGTTCATAATCGACAAATGTATTATCCTGTAAATCATATTAATCCAGACTATAAAAACAAAACCCATTATTAGCTCAAATTCCGCAATTAAAATTGCTTTATTCGGGTTTAATCATAAACAATCCCCACCCCATAAACAATCCGCATGCTTGGCCAAGCAAAGCGCCCGCATTAATGTTAATATCTTGATAATTAACCTGTCATGTTCGGAATAGTTCTATCTTTGTATGAAATATCGATAAATATGAAAAAGAATATTTATAGTCTGATTTTTTTCGGTCTGTTTTTTTCAAACGCTTTTGCCCAAGACACCATTCGAGTGATGCAGTACAACCTGATGCAATATTGTGCACCATACGGTACTTGCACATCAACCAATAACGGGATTGTCGCCAAAGCGTCCAATTTAAAAACCATATTAAATTATGTCTCTCCCGACATTTTAGTGGTAGAAGAGATCGGTTCCAATATGACTTATGTTAACCATTTATTGAATAATGCCTTGAATGTAGATGGCGCTAACTGGTGGAAAAACGGCCCCCTGACCAGTGCTTCCGATGCCAATAGCAGCATTGCCAATATGATTTACTATGATTCCCGAAAATTCACCTTAAAGGAGAGCTATTTTGTGCAAACTACCGTACGCGATTTTAATATTTTACGATTATACTACAACACACCCGATTTAATTAATGGAGATACCACATTTTTTATTCCGATTGTCGGACACTTAAAAGCCGGAACCGCAGACTCTGTGGGCAGAAATACACAAGTAGCCGCGCTGATGAACCGATTAAACAGCTGGAATGTTGCAGATAACTATATTTTATGTGGCGATTTTAATATATATACCAGTGCAGAGCCCTGTTATCGGCAATTGCTCAACTATTCCAACCCGTTGGTGCGCTTTTATGACCCGATTAACAAACCCGGCGCATGGAACAACAATTACAATTTCGCCAATTATCACACCCAATCGACCCACAACACCACAGATTCTTGCTTTGCCTCGGGGGGAATGGACGATCGTTTCGATTTTATCCTCACCTCCGCAAACGTGCTTAACGGGTACGATAAAGTGAAGGCGATTCCGTCCACCTATCATGCCGTGGGACAAGATGGAAACCGATATAACCAATCGATTATCAGCCCCACAAATAATTCTGTACCAACTGCTGTATCCACAGCTATGTATAATATGTCGGATCACCTGCCTCTGGTTATGGATTTTCAGATATTCTGTCCGTCTTGTACCACGGGAGTTACAAATTTAATTAGAAGTAACCTTGTTCTGAATTTGCAGAGTCCGGTTACCAATCAGTTAATTTTCAATTATAGGACCGACATGCCAACTACCGTATCAATGTTTATTTTTGATATTAACGGACGAATAGTTCTTCAAAAAAGCATATCATCAAACGATTCGGAAACGAAATTTTCGGAACCCGTATCGTTTTTGAATCCGGGAATATATTTTCTTAAACTGTTATCGAACAAAGGGACTGCCATCGCCCGTTTTATTAAACAATAACCGTTTTATTAAATATTTTCCGCTGTTTTTTCCCGATTTTGTTTTGAACAAAGAATTTGTAACTTTGTAAAAAAACTTAAAATGGGATTTCTATCGTTATCAACTATTCAAGCACTATTTTTTTATACTTCCGGCCTTTTTTTCCTGCTATCCATCGTACTATTTTTAAAAAGGAAAAACAGCCTCTCTTTATTTCTTTTATTTTTGGGATCTCTTATGCTTGGCTTTTTTATGGGCATGCTAGATCATTATATTAACTACTGGGATGAGCAATATCACATGTTGGTTGCAAAAAACATGATGGATCACCCATTTACACCCATGCTATATAAAAACACCGTTCTGCAATACTCCTACGAAAATTGGGTGGGAAATCATATATGGCTCCACAAGCAACCTCTTTTTTTATGGCAAATGGCCCTAAGTATGAAAATTTTCGGAGTATCTCCTTTAGCCGGACGCATTCCAAGTATTCTGATGTATTCGCTTATGGTCCCCATGATATACCGAATGGGGAAAAATATGACCGGTTCCTCCAGAATCGGTTATTATTCGGCTTTTTTCTTTGCCGTTTCAAATTATATTTTAGATCTGGTATCCGGATATCGAGGCACAGAGCACAACGACATGGCTTTTCTTTTTTACACCACGGCTTCGATGTGGGCTTGGACGGAATATACCTTAAAACAGACATGGAAATGGAGTATGCTGATCGGATTGTTTGCCGGTGCCGCAGTGCTCAACAAATGGCTTCCCGGATTAATGGTTTTCGGAGGATGGGGACTTGCAACACTTCTCAACAAAACGGATCGAATGAAATCAAATTCCTATCTGCACATATTATTTGCTTTTTTGGTCTCCATTGTTGTATTTTTACCTTGGCAGATTTATACTTTTATTAAATTCCCCAATGAAGCCCGTTTTGAATATGACTTTAATTTACTTCATTTTAAAGAACCCATAGAAAATCATGGTGGTAATTGGGAATATTATTTCAACAACCTAGGTGCTTTATACGGAAAAGGCGATGCGATTCCTTGGATCCTATTAATCGGTTTTATATTGCTATTAAAATATGTTCGGAATAATCGATATCGTGTTTTTGCATTAACTTCAGTAATTGGAGTGTATGGTTTTTACACGTTTGCTGCAACTAAAATGTTATCGTTTCCAATTATTGTTTCCGTATTTGCATTTTTGTCGTTTGCCTTAGTTCTAGACAAGCTTCAATCTGTTTTTGAAAAAATCAGTTCCCGGCAACAAATTATTGGAATAATTACATCTTTAATCCTTTGCGTTTTCGGCTGGTTGTCCTTTAATTTTAAATCTATAACGGAGTGCCATCTCTTAAACAAAGATTATAAAGCATATAAAGACAAAGAGCTCCTCTTTTACGACTATTTGATGCAACGACAACCCGACACTGCTTATACCTTTTTTAATATGCCATACATGTCCGAGGTGCCTTTTATGTTTCACAAAGGCGTTCATGCGGCTTATGGCTATTCTCCAAATCAGGATCAATATATGGATTTAAAAAAGAACAAGGTTAAGTTTGTCTTTGTCGATAATAATCAGAATAACATTCCATCGTACATACAAGAAGATTCCTCCGCACAAATAATAAAGAATCCTTTCCGATAAAAATATTTTTTCAAAAACATTTTGCATTAAAAGAAAAAAATGTATTTTTGCACCGTAAAACTGTCCGATGGTGTAATTGGCAACACGTCTGATTCTGGATCAGAAGAGTCCAGGTTCGAAACCTGGTCGGACAACATAAAAATAGAGTGCAATAAATTGCACTCTATTTGTTTTATGCGAGATCTATACCACCTCTCTCCCGCTCTTATTTTTGATAAGTAGAATAAAAAAAGGTTCTTGCAATAATAAATCACAAGAACCTTAAATTTAATTGCAATATCGATTATGGAACCGAAACAAAAACACTCTTTTGAACGGTTTCACCTGGGAGCAGTCGAATTGAAGCCTGACCTTTTAAATATCGTTGAAATAAAGGATCCGAACTGGTATCTATTTGAGCAAAAATATCCAAAATTGCTTCATTCTTGAACGTTAATCGAACTTGCCCTGCTTCATCGCTGAATGCAGATTGGCTTACCGCATATTTCCCGACATACACACTACATTGTTTAACAATTGCATTGGTATCACTTAAGTGTTTAACCGTAATTACGCATTTACATTCAGTATCTTTTTTGCAGCTGTTTGAAAAAATCAATGCTCCAAAAAAAGACAACCCCAACAATACAGACAAAATGGTTTTTTTCATTTTTTTAATATTTAACCGGTTAATTTATACCTACTTATAATTTTAATTTCATTTATATGTATATCTTTTGCACAATCATAAAAATACATATTATACTAAAAGACGCAAAATTTAGTTACATTATTTGGCTAAATTTTGTAATATTGCGTAAAAATACAAAATAATAACAAATAATCATTAAAAATACAGCGTATGAAAAAAATATTTTCATTGTCAATGCTAATTGCACTAATAATTATTTCCCCTAGCATCAATGCCCAATCTGCCAAAAAGAAAAAAACAGGAGATAAAAAAATCAATAATGAAACTATCGTGCTCATAAAAACCAATATGGGGAATTTAAAGGTAAAATTGTATAATGAAACCCCCAAGCATCGCGATAATTTTATAAAATTAGTCAAGGAAGGTTATTACAACAAAACGCTTTTTCATCGCGTAATCAATGGCTTTATGATTCAGGGAGGAGACCCCGATTCAAAAACCGCTACAAAAGGACAGATGTTAGGAAATGGCGGTCCTGATTATACCATCCCTGCAGAATTCGTTTCTGCAAAATTTCATAAAAAAGGGGCATTAGCTGCTGCCCGCACCGGAGACGACGTAAACCCGAAAAAAGAATCTTCCGGTTCTCAATTTTATATTGCCCAAGGCAAAGTATATTCGGATGCCGAGCTTAATATGTTTGAACAACGCATGGGAAAGAAGTTCACTCCCGCACAACGAGCCGCATATAAAACGGTTGGAGGCACTCCTCATTTAGATGGTTCTTACACTGTTTTCGGAGAATTAATTGAAGGATTCGATGTTTTGGATAAAATTGCAGCCGTGCCGGGAGATCAAATGAATCGCCCCACAGAAGACGTAATCATAATTTCGGCAGAAATTGTCAAATAAATATTGTAACTTTGCGTTTATTTTTTCAATCGAATACAATATACATTTTGCTCACAGCACTTAAATTATGAATGAAAATATAACAAAACTTTTGGCCGAGATTAACGATTATCCAATAAACACAGCCCTGGATCTCGAAAATTTCCGCATCTACTTTCTAAGTAAAAAAGGAGTTATTCCGGCACTTTTCGGAGCCATGAAAGATATTCCCAATGAAGAGAAGAAAGCTTATGGCCAAGATATTAACTTATTAAAAAATAAAGCCGAGGAAAAAATTGAAACGCACAAAACAGCATTCGAAAACACTCAAAGCAGCATTACTGCTTCAGCAGATTTGTCGATGCCTGTTGAATTAAATAATGGCTCGCGCCACCCCATATCTATTGTTCAAAACCGGATCTTCAAAATTTTTGAAAAAATCGGATTTACCGTTGCATTGGGTCCTGAAATCGAGGACGATTGGCACGTGTTTTCCGCCCTTAACTTTCCCGAAGAACATCCGGCAAGAGATATGCAGGACACTTTTTTTATCGAGAGCAATCCCGACGTTGTTTTGCGAACTCACACCTCCTCCATTCAGGTGAGAATTATGGAAACCACCCCACCGCCAATCAGGGTAATTTGTCCGGGACGAGTCTTCCGCAATGAAGCTATAACCGCACGTGCACATTGCATCTTCCATCAAGTGGAAGGTCTATATATCGACAAAAATGTAACTTTCGCCGATTTAAAACAAACATTACTTTATTTTGCACAGGAAATGTTCGGCAAAGAAACTAAAATTCGTCTTCGTCCCTCCTACTTCCCTTTCACCGAACCATCCGCCGAAATGGACATTTCTTGCGATATCTGTGGAGGAAAAGGTTGTAATATCTGTAAACATTCCGGCTGGGTTGAAATCTTAGGTTGCGGAATGGTAGATCCCGCAGTATTGGAAAGCTGCGGAATCGACTCTAAAACATATAGCGGCTTTGCTTTTGGACTAGGCATTGAACGTATGACTCAGCAAGTTTTTAAAACAAAAGACATCCGTATGTTTTTTGAAAACGACGTGCGCTTTATATCGCAATTTGAATCTGCAAATTAATAATAACAAATGGTAAATTTCCATGATGACGTACAAAAGAATTAACAACATTTTAGGCTGGTTGGTATTTGCAATTGCTGCATTTACTTACATTTCGACCGCCGAACCCACAGTCAGCTTCTGGGATTGTGGAGAATATATTGCTACTGCTACTAAATTGCAGGTAGGACACCCCCCCGGCGCACCCACATTCCAGTTGATTGGTCGTATGTTCAGCATGATGGCTGGTGGCGATGCCTCCAAAATCGCCTTTATGGTAAATGTAATGTCCGCATTATGTAGTGCATTCACCATTTTGTTTATGTTTTGGTCGCTTACCATGCTGATTAAAAAATTGGCCACGAGAATAAGCAAAGAGATGACAACCGGTGTTGAATGGGCCATTTTCGGGAGTTCAATGGTTGGTGCTTTGACTTACACATTTACCGATTCATTTTGGTTCTCTGCCGTTGAAGGCGAGGTATATGCGATGTCTTCGATGTTTACTGCACTAGTATTTTGGGCTATTCTCAAATGGGAACAAGTAGCCGATCAGAAGGATTCGCTCCGCTGGATTATTCTTATCGCTTATATTGTAGGATTATCCATTGGGGTTCACCTACTTAACCTACTTACTGTTCCAGCCATTGTTTTTGTAATTTATTTCAAAAAATTCAAACCGACGGTTTGGGGAGGAATTAAAGCTTTCGTTTTAAGTATCTTTATCTTAGCATTTATTCTTTACGGAGTTGTACCCGGTATTGTTTATTTATTCGGAAAAACAGAACTTCTTTTTGTAAACGGATTCGGACTTCCCTTTAACTCCGGCACCATATTTTTTGCGTTATTGATTATCGCACTGCTAATTTTGGGGTATCGATATACCACAAAACACGATCGCCCGGTGATTAATGCCATGGTCCTTGCCTTTTCATTTATGTTGATTGGCTACACTACTTTTCTAATATTGGTTATTCGTTCAAATGCCAACACTCCGATTGATGAAAATAATCCTGAAGATGCCGTATCCTTGCTGGCCTACTTAAATCGTGAACAATATGGAAGTACTCCGCTATTTTCCGGCCCTTATTATAATGCTCCTGCAATTCGGGCAGAAGATGGCAACCCTGTTTATACTCGCGATGATAAAGCCGGAAAATATGTAATAACGGATGATAAAAAAGGAGCCGAAATTATTTATGATTCCCGATATACGACCTTCTTTCCCCGTATGTGGAGTAACCAGCAGCAGCAGCATATTGCAAACTACAAAGCTTTATCCGGAATTAAAAATGATCCCGAGAATCGTAAAATACCGACTTTCGGGCAAAACCTTACCTATATGTTCAATTATCAATTGGGATACATGTATTTCCGCTATTTTATGTGGAACTTTGTAGGACGCCAAAATGACATTCAAGGTTATGGTGATATTTTCAACGGCAATTGGGTTAGTGGCATAAATGCAATTGATGAAATCCGATTGGGACCACAAGACAATATTCCTTCTTCTATGAAAAATAAGGGACGGAATGTTTATTTCTTCCTGCCATTCCTTTTAGGTGTTCTTGGTTTATACTTTCATTATTCTAAAGATAGGAACAACGCCATTGTTGTGACACTATTATTTTTTATGACCGGTCTGGCTATTGCAATTTATCTTAATATGGCTGCATATCAACCGCGCGAACGGGATTATGCATTTGCTGCTTCATTTTATGCGTTTGCAATGTGGATTGGAGTAGGTGCCTTTGCCATATTCGATTTTTTACGTAAAAAAATTGAACCTAAAACAGC
Organism: Bacteroidales bacterium; assembly: GCA_963556065.3. Classification (GTDB taxonomy): domain Bacteria; phylum Bacteroidota; class Bacteroidia; order Bacteroidales; family WCHB1-69; genus JBAXTE01. The sequence goes on along the minus strand of CAUVYH020000017.1, from coordinate 140,270 downwards.
AGCTATAATAGCTACTGTAGGTTGCACCGTAATCGTTCCGGTACTTATGGCTAATCAAAACTGGGACGATCATAACCGTTCGAACAGATATACGGTTTTGGCTATTGCCAGCAACTATCTCAACTCGTGTCAACCGAATTCCATCTTATTTACCAATGGTGACAATGATACTTTCCCCCTATGGTATGCGCAAGAGGTTGAAGGTATCCGTACCGATGTGAGAGTTTGTAACTTAAGTCTCTTTAATACCGATTGGTATATCGATCAGATGAAACGTAAAGCCTACAACTCCGAACCACTACCGATGCAAATGACACACGACTTATATAGAGCCGGAACTCGGGATTATATTCCTGTATTTGAAGAACTTGACACATTTGCCAATATCAAAAAAGTTGTAAACGATTTTCTCGACGATGGTAAACGGGTGCCGCTAAACAATGGAAAAATGTCGAACTACGTGTCTGCCAAAAAATTCTATCTAGATGTTGACACGGCATTGGTTCTGAAAAACGGAACTGTTGCACCCGAAGATGCAAACAAAATTGTAAAACGCATTGAATGGCAGATTTCGGATAATGTTCTCCAAAAAAACATGTTGGGAATGATGGACATTTTGGCAAATTTCAATTGGAAACGTCCAATTTATTTTGCAACTACTACCGGAGCCGATTCCTACTTTGGACTTGAAGAATATTTTCAACTTGAAGGGCTAGCCTATCATTTAGTTCCGATACGCACTCAACGTACCGAAGAAGATCCTACCGCAACACGTGTAAACACCCGTATATTGTACGACAACCTAATGAACAAATTTGTTTGGGGAAATATTAATAATCCTTCAATTTATTTATCGGAAGATAATACACGTTTGGCTATGAGTTTCCGCGGTTGTTTTTCAAAACTTGCCCATGCGCTTATCGATGAAGGAAAAAATGATTTGGCTCTGAAAGCGTTAAACAAAGAAGTCGAACTTTTCCCAAACAACTTAATTCCGGACAATTATTACTCACTATTTGTAGCTCAGGAATACTACCGGATTAATACTGCCGATGCCACAGCCAAAGGCGATGCCATTGTTAATAATATACTTAAAAACAGCGATGATGAATTACGCTATTGTTTCCGTTTCAGTAAAAATAAATTAGCTTCTGCCGATCATAAAATTCAAGAAAACATTAGCAAACTCTATCAACTATCAGAAATTACGCGCATGTTTAAACGAACACAAATTGAACAAAAAGCAAAAGCGTTAATGAATGACTATTATCCGAAATGGATGCAGACAAAAGGTTATAGCGGTTCCGAAGTACCTCCAATACAATAATATTATAACCAAAAACAGAAGTCTGAAGAGCAAAAGTTCTTCAGACTTTTTTTTAAACAAATGGGATGAACAAATACATTAAGCCACCCTCAATAGCAAGGCTAATTACTAAAAATAGTGTGGTGTGGGATTTCCCTACTCAAAAGAAAAAACTATATCTAACTTTTGATGATGGTCCTATTCCTGAATTAACCCCTTTAATTCTGAAAATTCTAAAAAAATACAATGTTAAAGCCACATTTTTTTGTGTCGGCGATAATATTAAAAAGTACCCGGATACATTTGACTTACTTCTACAAGATAATCATGACATCGGAAATCATACATATAACCATTTAAACGGATGGCGAATATCGGGTCCGGCTTATGTGAAAAATGTAAAGAAGTTCGACAAGCAATTTTATACTCCATTGTTGCGACCTCCGTACGGAAAAATTAAGCCCACACAAATATACAAACTGGCCACTTCGCATCGCATTATCCAATGGTCGGTACTTACCTATGATTTCGATCAAACGCTAAGCGGAGACGATTGTCTCCAAATAGCAATAAATAACATCTACAACGGAGCCATTGTTGTATTTCATGACAATATAAAAGCAACCGAACGGGTTTTATATGCTCTTCCACTATTTATCGAGTATTGTCTTGCTAAAGGATATACGTTTCATTTGATTTCGGAAGAGATAAAGTATCCGTTTCGGCATAGATCAAAACTGGGAAAAATTATTTCACAATTTGACGTAGAAGATTAGTCCACCCCATTTTATAATTTGAATTGCTATAAGCTATATCCCTCACCAAGACAAAACTTCTTTTTACAAAAGTTCTATTGTGCCAATGTAAATCGGACACTAATTCCGCTATTGATATTCGAGTTCGGAAATTGATTAGAAACATAGGGTTTATTGAGTACCTGATCATAGAATGCACGAATCGTGAATTTTGCACTAAGCTGATAATCGGCAGATATGTTAATCGATATAACCCGTTGGCCGGCAGATATCTGATCGACATTCTCGATAAGTTTACGAAGAATCGTTTTGTTTTCACGAATCGACAAATCGGCTTTAATATTAAGGTCACTTTTTGTTTTCTTGGTAACTCCGCTAAAATTAAACGTCAACTCAATATCTTTAATCCGATATCCCAAACCGAAAACATATTCGGTAGTGGTTAATTCGGTAAGCTGACCATTAGAAAAAGTCAATGCCAAATTTCTCGATTTTTTGATCTCTGCTTTAGCTAAAAGACTGTTCTTTAGCGCCATATCAAAATTCAATAACGGATTAAACTGTTCGTTGATGGAAACCTGAGAGATTTCTTTTTGTGGTATAAAATTGTTAAGAGCATCTTTCACCCATTGGAAGCCATCCTGATCGGGAGAATAATGAATGTTGGTTGTAAATGTTCCTACTGAATAGTTATTATTGTAGCCGTGCGAAACTGAAAATGTCTGGAAAACATCCTTAAACCATTTCAACTTGGTTAACCCGTTGTATGTAAGTCGCCAGTTGGGCATCGGGATAGCCGGAAAGGCCGTTAGTCCGACATTATCTGCAGATTTGCCACTATAAGCTGCAATAAATGCAGGAATAAGCACATCCTGCGAAGTAGGACCATAACCCACCGGAAAACCGGTCGTTTCATCAATTCCAACTGAATTTGGATTTTGGGCAGCTAATCGATTTGCAATGATAAGCCGGTACTCTTTCAATTTTTCGAAATTATTATTTGAATAATCACTATTATTAGCCACAAATGCAGTGTTCAAAGCAAAAAATGTAACACTGAACGAGCCGTTCGTTTGAGGAGAGTACTCACTATATACTCCATTTGAATCGGCTTTAATATACGCCGATCTATTTTCAGCATAAGTTCGATTTGCCGTAAGTTCAATTTTAAAGTCTTTTACAGGCTCTATTGTTGCCCTAACGTTGATATTTTGATTATACTTTACCAGATACGGTGAATTGAACAGCGAATCTTTGGAAATCCATTCTTTCAGTTGTGCCTGTTTTACAATGTCATTCTGCGCACCAAAAACGTAGTCCCAGCCGGGAGAGTTTATGCTCGGATTATTTCCAAAATAAACAGGAGTATTCATAAAACCAGGAAGTGTAATTCCGTTGCCCTCGGTATAACTAAAGGTAACATTCTTCACCATTGTTAGTACTTTCAGGGTATTATCGAGAATGCTTTTGGCAATATCAACCTTTTGCGCAGTGGTGTCAGCATCCGCCTTATTTTTGTTCTTATTTTTATCTTTCGGGGTTTGAGTTTTCGGCTTGTTTACTTTCGAATTTTTATTGGAAGTGTTTTGCTCCTGCATAATCTTTTTAATGTAAGGCACTTTGTTATACAATGTTTGCATATTCAATGTAGTATTGAATTGTTTGGTATTGGAATTTTCGATCGTATTCCCCAATCGTTGCAGTGATAATGCGGGTGCGACCCAGCTAAAGGTACTTGCATAGCGGGCATTTGCCGAAATCCAGTTAAATAAAGGTATTTTATTAATCGGTATTTGATAGTTTACACTGGCCGTCTGGTTGAAATTATTAATCCGGCCGGCATCCAGAATGTTCTGAATAATCGAATCCTTTTTATCCTTCGTGTCAATCAGGCCTTGAGGTTCATCAACACGGGCCATGGTCGTAGCTTGATATTCAATTTTTATAGCCTGAGTTAAATCCCAACGTAAGTTATATGTTCGGCTCCAATCAAAAGTCTTCATATATGTAGGCTCAATAATTACCAATCCTACACTTTTATTTCGAAGTTTTGATTCGTTAAATTGCCTGTTCATTTCAGACCTGAAACTAAATACTTTGGGGTAAAGATAAAAATTAAAATCGCGAAGTAGCGCCAAGCTCTTATATTTGCTAATAAATCGGATTTTCGAAAGCGGACGGAAATTTTCAGGATTAGCGGTAAAGTTATAACCCAATCCGCCACGATAATTTGTCCGATTATCATATTCGACATCAAAATCACGAGTGTTGATTTGGGAATAGGCGTAAGTTGCATCAAAGTTTTCTATGTCGTATATTTTGGGTTTAGAACTTCCATCCCGCTCTTTGCGAATGTTCATCAAATTAAAATTCTTTCGAGTTGTAAAATCCTGTGTAAGTTTTTTAACGGAATCACGTTCTGCTTTGGTTTCATAGGTATCCAAATCTGACTTTAATTTTGTATCCGGGTTTAACGGATTATATTCCGGAGTACTCACACTTTCCGAAAAATCGTAATGCAAAGGAATTTTTACATTCCACTTTTTAGGGAAAAATTTTCCGACTTCAATATTGGTCGCAACATCAAATGAAGTGATATAATCCTTCTGGCGTTCATTAATTTTTTGCTCAATAGTCCCAAAACCTGGAGTACTATGCGCTCCGGCCAATACCACATCTCCCAAATCCGCCAACGTTGCCCTTACTCTAGCAGTTCCAGCCCATCCGCTATTTTGATCAAAATCGGTTAATCGTAATTCGTTTACCCATATTTCCGCCGATTTCGGCAACATATCATCATGGTCGGAAACCGTCTTCTTTTTCGGATTTCTTATACCAAGCATAATTACTCTAACATCGCTGGTATTTGGTGTCCCTACCACTGTAATTTTATTTACCCCATCATATTCGGTGTATGGATTTAATGAAGTATAAGAGGCACCATTTCTAATATTGATATTCCTATTTTGTTTTGCATCTACTAATTTCGAGAGTTCAATGTTCATTGAGTCTGCCCAAATCAAATCGGCATTATCTGCAGAAGTGTACCAAGGTGTGACAGTTAATGGAACTTCATACTCATAATAGTTTTCACTAAAATCGGAGCCTATGCGGATAAACATAGTAAGATCTCCGTTTTTCAAGTCTTCAGTTTCTTTTAATTTTTCAGTATGAGTAAAAAGTTTCAATCTTTTATACTGTCGAAAATCAAAACTGGTCGTTTTATATACCGCCCGGGCATCCCCATCAATAAGATTGGATACGGTAAGCGAGAGCGCTTGTTCATTCAGCTTATAAAGATTCTGCGACCACATTTGTTCACGCTCAATTCCCGGAGGTATTACGTACGGAATTGGAACTCTTTTGCCATTCTCTTCAATATTAACGGTAGAGGAGTTAAATCCGGTTTGGCCATCGGATCCGGGAACATAATCACCATTGGTAAGCAAATCTTTGGTGTATTTACGCCATTCTCCACGAACCAATTCGAAGGTCGCAAAACGGAAAATGACTGGTTCCGGAAATTCTTTTGCAATCATTCTGATAAAGCGAATGGAGTTGAACCCTTGAATATTTCCCACTGTTTTTGAAGGTTCACGCACAGGAATTTTAACCTGATACCACTTTACGGTAGTGGTCGAGTTATTGGGGAGTTGTACGGTAGTCGTATAAATATCTGAAATATAATTTTGCCCGATATTCATTGTGTTCGGGGTAAAATTTAGCGAATATTGATAATATCGTTCTTCTTCACTCAAGGTGTTATCTTTATTGATGTCTTCAACATTTGGCAAAGTGGTGGCCATCGTAGAATAGGATTCCGGATTAATGTCATCGGTAGGAGAATTGCTTTCAACTCCATTGAACATTTTATAGCGATCCAATATTTTTACATTCTGATTATCATAATCAGTTCCTCTAAAATAATGATAATCGTCGCCCGAAGGGTCTGCGTATGATTTTGCATATGCTGCACTAGATGTTCCTAATGACGCATTATTAGCAATTCGTTGCAAATACGAGATCCCAAAAAACGAGCGCTCGTCCACATCCGAAAGACCATCATAACCCACATCCTGATACACTCTGGAGGTAGGATCGTTATCGAAAGCGTTTACCAGAGATTGTAAGGTAGGTACTCTTCCCCAGATGGTAGTATCCACATTTTGTACAGTTGCATTAACAGGAAGACCATTTTCGAAACTCTTTTTGCCATCGCGTAAAATATCTTCGGAAACATCTCCAAGATGAAAGATCAATTTTCCACCGGATGCATTTTCGTTATCAATAAACGGATCCATCATCCAAAACTGGATGTACTCAACATTTGTGGCATCAAAATCGGTTGATTCGATACGGCGCATAATTCCGGCCCAACGAGTTTGAGGATCTTTTAGTGTTCCATCCGGATTGAGACCTTTAGAAATTCCGCTTACCCCTTCTACATCATAATTATAAGGGCCTCTTTCGTTAGGATAGTATGCAAAGTTAAGCACGGCGATATTGGTAACCTGATTGTTCGCGGTTTCTTTATTTGGAAAAATTTCCGTTTGCAATACTTGACGAGCATACGGCAACGATTGATCATCTTTATTAATATTGCTGGGTGTAGCACTGTTATTGTTATAAAAAATCGGATCTATAATATACCAAGCCACCTTAGCTCTATTGTATCCATAAACCAAACCTGTTGCCGGAGCCGCTTCGGGCCATAACCCTGTTTGTGTTTGCCCTTGCGGTGTAGAGGCCAAAAACCAAGAGCCAATATTTTTGATATCTATTGAGGACTTACTTCCTTCAAAATCATCAATATAAGTGGTTCCGGTTTTACCTATCGCACTGGAATGTCCGGGAATAAGGTGTGCAAACTCACCATCGAAGGAAATAGTTGACTCGGTCTTGGTACTGTAAAACGGAAGCTTATCGAGTAACTTTGTAATCAGCCTTGATTTGGTACGATACGAAACATCCATTCCCCAAATAGTATTGTTAATGGGTTCGTCTCCATAGTTTATTTTTTGAGTAATCGGCCGTTCACTTAAATTCAAAATAGTTCCTCCAACATTAAAATCATTGCTGATTGCGTGATTAATATGCATTCCCATCATTGTTTTGGTTTGCATATTAAATGTTGAATTATTTTCGAGCGAAATATTAATAGGTGTTCCTGAATTTAATATTCCCTCATTAATAATTTTCACTCTACCCAAGGTATAATCTACTGTGTAATCGGTATTTTCGACAAGCACAATACTTCCTGCCGTAACTTTTACCGACCCCTGAGGAACATTCATTGCATTAAGGGATATATCCGAACCTGATTTTGATTTGTACATTCCTTCCAAATAATATTTATTACGGTCGGGATATTGCTGTGCCTGTTGTTTGGTAAGCGTGTACAATGAATCAAACGCATATTTGTTGGCAAGTACCGGATCGGTAAATAGTGCTCGCAAGTCCTTACCAAATGGCTCTACCGTGGGGAAATAAATTCTCCCATTAGAAGACTGAATCGTTCCTCCCTGCGTAGCTGCATTATCGATAAAATCAAACATTCCATCCGGCACCGGATCTCCCTGAAAATTCAATTTATCTAAACCCATCAATCGTATAAGCGGAATTCCTTTTTGATCCCCTTCGGTGAAGAAACCGGTGGGAATTCCCCCTTCATTACCGGCATATAATACATTTAATCTAAAATCTTCATTGTTTACTTGATACGCACTCAACGAGTAAACATTCTTCATCATCAACTTCCACAATGCCGATTTTGTATTGAGCGAAGAGGATTTAATCAACTTAGTGATAATATTCGAAGGAGCAATAACTTCATTGGAAAACTCTCCAACCTGGTAAACCGTAGTATCGCCGGATATGGTGAACTGAAATGAAACGGCTAACACTTGATCGCTATTAAGCGCCGAATTTAAAGAGATAAATCCAAGCTTACTGTTAAAGGTGTATTCAGATGGTTGTAATTTACGAGCACTTTCTACTTTTTCAAAGTCCACCCCGGAAGTAAATCCTCCTAAATAAGTACGTAAATAATCCCCAACAATGCTAATGTCTCTTAACTTTGCTGAATCAAGACTAGGGTTAGTAAGAAAATTATTTGAGTATTTATTAGGATATGCCGAAGCACCTATCGTGGGCATAATAAGCGGATTTGACGGATGTGTTTCTCCCAAATCGGTGATCGCGATAATGTTTCTGTTTTCTGTTGTAGCCGCTCCAATATTTGTTCGCCAAACTTCAATCTTGGTAATGTTTATTGGGGAACTGATTAAAGGTAAGTTAGACAGATAACGGTTATAATTTTCGTAGAAAAATTGCGATAGGAAGAAGTGTTTATTTTCTTCATACTGGTCGGCTTTAAAGTTAAACTTATTGGTTTGAGCACCACCAGTAACGCTAATATTCTGGCTCTGACCTTTTTGCTCGGAGAATACAGAGGTAATGGTGGTTTTTCCAAATTGCAATGCAGTTTTAATTCCGAACAGACTTTGGCTTCCCTGAATAAGTGTAGAGTTTAGAGGTAAAGTAACATCGCCCGCCTCAATTAACTTGATAATTTCATCCTCTTTTCCTTCATACTTTAATTTCAGTTTATTTTCGAATTCAAAAGTTGCCTGAGTATTATAATTGGTTTTAAATTCAATTTTATCTCCAATTTTTGCCAGTACACTCATTTGAATCTTTTCATCAAAATTAAAATTGGTGGTTTTCCGCTGACGAACATCCAAAGCAGGATCATCGCGACGATTATGAATAACTCCAAAAATGAGTTCTGCAGAACCCGAAGGACGAATGTCAATAACATTACTACCAAAAATGCTTTCAAAAACTTCACTTTTTATTTTAAGCTGTGGTATTAATCCCCCGCTCATTCCGCCCGATGCGGAAGTTGCGGCCCGTTCCCGCCAATACTGCTGAAGCCCTTTGTCGATATCATACTGGTTGTATTCTTCCGGGGTCATAATGGTAGGTATCCCCTGATCTAAAGTACCGATTTTCGGCTGAACAATGTATTGCCGATTAGCGGAATCGTAAACGGTTTCGGTATTAAAATTAGACGGATTATGCAAATACAAAGGCGAATTAGGTACGGTTCCATCCGTGTTTTGTGGAAGTGGGTAAGTAAGGGTAGTATCAGGTGGAGTGGATGTATTTTCGACATGCGGGTTAAAGGCATAGCGAAAAAATGAACTATTAATAATACTATAAGCTGAAATCGACAACAATGTAATTCCTGCTATTGCAATAAAATATTTAATAACTTTTCCCAAGTTTCCTTAGTTTTTTATAGTTAACACTCGTTTATAAAATCTGAAGAGCCTTTTTAATAAGCACTTCTATACTAACGTCAGCCCCATCCGATTTGATAACTTTCGAAAGCGCAATATCTGCGCTATTCTTTGCAAATCCTAATGAGACTAAAGCCAATAACGCCTCATCTTTATTTGTATTGTGTACGGCAAAAATTTTATCGATGGCTGACAACTCTTTATCTACTTTATCTTTTAACTCAATAACTACCCGCTGAGCGGTTTTTGCGCCAATTCCCTTAATTCCTTGCAACAACTTGCTATTTTCGCTGACAATTGCTGTTATCAGTTCCTGACAGCTCATTGCAGAAAGCATCATACGAGCGGTATTTGACCCTATTCCATTTACAGAAATCAACTGTTGAAAAAGAACTCGTTCTTTAGGTTCGTGAAACCCAAATAACAATTGAGCGTCCTCACGCACAATAAAATGGGTGAGCAATTTACACGATTCATTTATATTCGGCAACTTTTCGTACGTCTGCAACGAAATATGAATCATGTATCCGACTCCATTGCAGTCGATGAGCGCAAATGCCGGATTTTTTTCTACAAGAATTCCCTTAATAAATGCAATCATAGATTATATATTTTGAATAGCCCAATCCATAGCCGCATCTATCATCGCCTGTGGAGGAAGTTGTATTAAATTATTGTCGGTAAGTATTCTGGTTGCGTTTCGAGCTTCTGAAATGTCTTTCTTCGCTGTTTCAAAGGCCTCTTCTTTCGTTATTATTACCCGAGCCACACCGTCGGCAATGGCTTGCATCGCCACAGCAGCAGCTTCTTCTGCAAACACATCCGATTCTTCCATTGTAGGTACAATATTGTCGGGATTTATTCCTCTACGCTGAGCAAACGCCGCTAATGCACGAGCAGCAGCAATAGCCATGGAGTCGGTGATTTTTGAAGCTCTAACCATAAGCGCACCCTTGAGAATTCCCGGAAAGCCAATAGAATTGTTTACCTGATTCGGAAAATCGCCTCTGCCTGTGGCAACAATAAAAGCTCCGGCTTCCTTTGCCGCATAGGGATAAATTTCGGGAACAGGATTCGCACAAGTAAACACTATCGATTTAGGATTCATCAATCGAATCCAATCTTGCTTTATAGTATCGGGACCCGGGGCGGAAAGTGCAATTAATACATCTGCATTTGTAAATGCTTCCTCAATAGAGGTAATTCCTTTCGGGTTGGTTGTTTTACAAAGATTCCATACTGGGTAATAGCGTTCGTCCGCACGATAATCTTCTCTTTTGGAATGCAACGAACCTTCTTTGTCGAAGATAATTATATTTTCGGGTTTTGCCCCTTCGGCTATAATTAATCTGGCAATGGTGGTATTGGCAGCACCAGCTCCATAAAATACAATTTTCACTTCTTCTATCTTCTTTTCCGCCAGAATTAAAGCGTTTATCAACCCTGCAAGCGTAACGCAGGCGGTTCCCTGAGCATCATCGTGCCATACAGGAATTGAACACTCATCACGAAGCACATCCAACACTTTATAACAATTAGGTTGAGATATGTCTTCTAAATTTACAGCACCAAAGCTATATTGACTCATTTTCACAAAGTCTATAATTCTTTGAGGGTCGTTCTCCCCTTTTTCATTTCTACTGTCGATACAAAGTGCAAGAGCATCAACACCACCTAAATATTTCATCAGGTATGCTTTTCCTTCCATCACACCCAAACCTCCTGAGGGAGTGCAGTCCCCATCACCCAAAACACGAGTGGAATCGCTTACTACTGCCACCAAATTACTGCGATTACTCAATGAAAATGAACTTTCGTGATAATCCCGAATCGTAGTGGAAACCGATGAAACACCCGGCGTGTACCATACATTAAACCAGTTAAATCCAATAGCAGGAGCCTTGGGCAATGTCTGCATTTTACCTCTATAAAATGCATGTGCTTCAAGTGCCAGTTTTTTCAAAAACAGAGTTTTACACTTCGACCGCTGATCATTCGTAAAATCTTTTGGCATCGATTCTTCAAGATTGTCTAGTGTAATATTTATTTGACTCATATTTTTTAATTCTGCATTGAAAGAAATAACCCGATTTTTGGCTGTTTTAACGGGTAAAGTTACACAGATTTTCTTAAATCAAAAAAACCTTTTTTAATTATTTTGCAACACTCTGATTTTCTGTGTATTATATTTTTATCTCAAGTTATCAATATTTGTAAAATAAATAGTATCTTCGCACCAAATAATATTAAATAAACAATTTATGGGAAAACAAATAAAATTTTGTTTGGTATATCGTGACATGTGGCAGTCTTCAGGAAAATATGTCCCGTTGGCCAATCAGTTAAAACAAGTTGCACCTGCTATTATTGAAATGGGCTGTTTTTCTCGCATTGAATCAAACGGAGGTGCTTTTGAACAAGTAAATTTACTTTTTGGAGAAAACCCAAACCAAGCAGTACGCGAGTGGCTGAAACCTTTTAATGATGCCGGTATTCAAACGCTCATGCTCGAAAGGGCACTGAATGGACTACGAATGTATCCTGTGCCTGCAGACGTTCGTCAATTAATGTTTAAGGTAAAAAAAGCTCAAGGTGTAAATATCTCACGTTCATTTTGCGGATTAAACGACCACCGAAATCTGGAACTTTCGATTAAATATGCAAAAGAAGCCGGTATTATTTCCCAGGCGGCATTAAGTATTACGCACTCTGAAATTCACACGGTGGAATACTACATGAGTGTAGTGGACAAAGCCGTTGAATACGGTGCCGATGAAATTGCACTTAAAGATATGGCCGGCGTAGGACGGCCGGTGACCTTAGGCAAACTAGTAAAAGCTATTAAAGATAAATATCCGCATATTCTTGTTCAATATCACGGACACACGGGCCCGGGTTTTTCAATGGCCTCTATGCTGGAAGTAGCAAAAGCAGGCGCAGACTATCTTGATGTGGCCGTTGAACCTCTCGCTTGGGGAATGGTACATCCTGACGTTCTTGCCGTTCAGGCAATGTTAAAGGATGCCGGTTTTGATGTTCCTGAAATCAACATGAAAGCCTATATGGAAGTTCGCAGGTTAACACAATCGTTTGTAGATGACTTTTTAGGCTATTTTATCGACCCCAGAAACAGGTTTATGACTTCCCTATTGATCGGATGCGGGCTACCCGGAGGCATGATGGGCTCATTAATGGCCGATTTAAAAGGTGTTCACGAAGGAATTAACCAATATTTAATCAAAAATGACAAACCGATACTTTCAACCGACGACATGCTGGTAATGTTGTTTGATGAAGTTTCTCTCATCTGGCCCATGTTGGGCAACCCCCCATTGGTAACACCATTCAGCCAGTATGTCAAGAACATTGCTTTAATGAATGTAATGTCTCTGGTTAAAGGCGGGACCCGTTTTGGAATGATTGACAACAATTCCTGGGATATGATTTTGGGTAAAGCCGGAAAACTTCCGGGAACACTCGCCCCTGAAATTGTTGAACTTGCAAAATCTAAAGGACTTAATTTTTACACCGGCAATCCGCAAGACAATTATCCTAACGAGCTTGAAAAATATCGTCAGGAAATGATTGATAATAATTGGGATTTTGGAAAAGATGATGAAGAACTCTTTGAATTAGCAATGCACGATCGCCAATATCGTGATTACAAATCGGGAGTAGCAAAAAAACGATTTGAAGAAGAACTCTCCAAAGCGAAAGAAGCAGCACAATCAACTCCGGCTATTGCCCAAAAGCCAAAAACCAATGAAAAAAGTTGGGAAACAAAATATCCAAATGCCAAACCCATTGTTGCACCCTATAAAGGACAACTGATATGGGAAGCCGACTTTCAAAACAATTCGACACCTTTGCCAATCGGCACCACCGTTAAAGAAGGAAAAACAGTTTGCTATATAATAACTTATTACGGCACAGAAGAAGTTATTTCAAATTTTGACGGAAAAATTATTGCGATACTAAAAGAACAAGGAGAACCAATAAGTAAAGGAGAAGTAATTCTTTTGGTAGAATAAAACTATAAATTATACCTGTTAAAAAGGAAGTTGTTGTTAACTTCTTTTTTAACAGGTATTTTTAGATCTCTTCTATATATAATTGAAAAACAAAGGCATTTGATGCTGCATAACTTAATGCAATAGTTTTTATATCTTTGCGTTTATAGAAAGTGTTTTTATACTAAAGATTATCAATACATTGAAGCATGAATAAATTTATAATGCGATATCGTCTTGCTTTATTATTAGTTGTTGTACTACTATTTTCATCATGCAAAAAAGATGATAAAGAATACGTACCGAACGTTTATGTGAACTTTCAAATTGAACCAAACTCAACAATGTATTTAGGACTCAACATGGTTGGCGGATGGATTTATGTTACAGGAGGCGTTAGCGGAATTATTCTTTATAGAGAAAGCCAGGAAGTTTTTAAAGCATACGATAGGGCTTGTCCTTACGATTATGATGTAACCGGTTCTATTGTTGAAATGGAACCCTCAGGGTTAACTATGATTGACAGTCTTTGCGGTTCGAGATACATTATCACCGATGGTTCCGTGCTAAGCGGGCCCACCAAAAGTGGATTGAAGGCTTACCGCACCTCGTATGACGGGCGATTGCTCTACGTCTATAACTAAAACAAATCCTTTGTTGTGATACGCATAGAAGAGATAAAAACACTGTTTTTCTCAAAAAAATAGTTATTTTTGTGAAAATTATTTAATTATCCAAATGAAACAAAACAAACCAACTAAGAATAAACCCAATCCACCCTCATCTCAAAAAACAACCGGTAATTCTTCAAAATTCATCAATAATGTTCCCAAGAGCGGGATACTCGATTTTTTAGATTCTTTTTTCGACCGCAATTTAACCATTTTCTTTTGGATTGGATTTGTCGCTGTGGGGTTATTTTCCTTTTTGCTGTTCGATTTTAGGGTAAGTGACGGCGGCGACGATTCCTCTTACATTGTCCGCGCATACGATTTTATTAAAAACGGATTATTCCCGGTTTATCAAGGACCTCTTTACCCCATGTTTTTATCCTTGTTTGTTGGAATTTTCGGGGTTAAAGTAACGCTATTAAAAACACTTTCGTTGGTTTTTATGCTTAGCCAATATGTTTTGTTTTATAAAGCATTTGCCAAGAGAATTTCATCTACGCTGTTGGTTTCTGTTATGATAATCACTTCGGTGTGTGCATCATTACTTTATTTTTCAAGTCAAACATACAGCGAAGCTTTTTTCATGATGCTTCAATCGGCATTTTTATTATTTGTTTTCAAATATGTTATCGATTGTTGGGATGCGGAAGTGAGTTTTAAGCGCGATTGGGCTCATTATCTCATTCTCGGAGCTCTTGCGGTAGCTGCATTCTGGGCCCGAAGCGTAGGTTTGGTCTCCATAATTGCCTTGGTGCTCTTCCTTGTATCGTATAAAAAATGGAAGCAAGCTCTTTTTTCATTGGGCGGATTCTTTGCCGTTTTGTTGCCATTGGAAGTTTTAAAAAGATCGATCTTTCATCAACAGGCCGTACAATTTTCCGATCAGGGCAAATCATTACTGCTTAAGGACTTTTATAATCCTGTAAAAGGAAATGAAGACCTTGTAGGATTGATTCATCGTTTCTTTGATAATGCACACCTTTATCTCTCTAAGCATTTGTTTGTATTTATGGGTTTAAAGCCCACCGAACATCCCCAGCCCACGCATTTGCTCACCTATCTTGTATTTATCCTTGCAGTTATCGCACTGATCTATAGTTTTAAACGAAACAAATATCTGTTCTTAAGCATCCTTTATACAGGGGCTATTGTCGTTACAACATTTGTGGCAGTTCAAGCGCATTGGGATCAGCCTCGTCTGGCAATTGTCTTTTACCCGCTACTACTCTTGACTTTGTTTTCCGGAATGTATAATCTATTAAAAACAAAACGAGGAAAAAATCTACAGTTTATTTTACCGGTTATGATCCTAATTATCTTTTTTGCTTCGTTTAAAGCCATCATTTCAAGAACCAATGAACGAAGTAAAACATTGCAGGCAAATTTAAGCGGCAACTTATATTATGGCATGACTCCGGATTGGGTGAACTACATCGAAATGAGCAAGTACGCCGCAAAAAACACTCCTGCAAATGAGCTGACAGCCTGTCGTAAGCCGGAAATCAGTTTTGTGTACGCCGACAAAAAATTCTATGGAATCTATAGCATTCCAACCATTAATCTTGACACCTTCTTGCTCTCGCTTAAGGTTCCTGCTTCCGAAAAAGTTGTGGGGCTGGATTTAAAAAAGATCGGAGAAGATCCCAAGGCACAACAGGCACATCATTTATTGATTAATTACACCAAAGCATTCATCAATGCAAACTTGCTGGACGAAAACAAAACAGCTAAAGACTCTAAAGTGATCGGTGTTTATATTTTGCCTATAGCTGTTGCCGACACATTAATGCCTCGGGTAGAATCCATAGGAGCGACTTTTGTTGATGATATTCCAAGTGTTTTGAATCAGATAAAACGCGAGAACTGGAGTTTTGCCATCCAAGATCCGGATGTTATGCTTAAAACGCTTAAAGATAACAATGTACATTATGCCATATTGGCAAGTTTACGAAAAAATCCGCAATACAATACCGGTGAAATTATATCGACCATTCATCGCTACCTTTATTTTTTGCAATTAAAATACCCGACGATTGTTTCGCAAATTCATTCTATTGGAGACTCGGAACCATCAACACTGATAAAATTCAACTATTAACCGCTGCCTTATGCCCAACAAACTATCAAAACTTCCAATTAAAGAGTATTTTGATTATATTGCACCTTCAAGAATTGCTTATCGGAAATCAAAATCATACTATTGGAATTCAATTACCAAATACTTCAACTATTTTTGCCATGATGAATCTTCAGTCCTTGAAATCGGCTGTGGAAGCGGAGAACTGATTCACCAAATTAAAGGATCCCGTAAAACCGGAATTGATTTCTCGAAAGCAATGATTGCGGAAGCTCAAAAACAATTTCCTGACGACGATTTTAGAATTATGGAAGCCGAAAAGCTTTCACTGGATCAAAAATACGATGTAGTTATACTTTCCAATCTTTTGGGATATCTTCACGATATTCAAACAGTGTTTGATCAGCTTCCCAAGGCCTGTCACGATCACACTAAAGTGATGATTTCCTATTATAACCAATTCTGGGAGCCTTTCATCCACTTTGCAGAGTGGATTCACCTTAAAAAACCATCTCCCAAGCAGAACTGGCTATCGCAAAAGGATATTGTGAATCTGCTTTATCTGTCTGGATTTGAAAGCTATCGACATGCTAAAAAAATACTTATTCCTTACAATATTCCTGTAATCTCGTGGCTTTTCAATAGAATCGTTGCCAATCTGCCAATTTTTAATTCATTTTGCTTAAACAAGTATATTTTTGCCCGACAAATGCCGACTTCCGAGGATGTGTCCAAAAAATATTCGGTGTCGGTGGTGATCCCGGCTCGTAACGAAAGCGGAAACATTGAGAACGCCATACTTCAAATGCCTGAATTCAGCAAGCATCTTGAAATTATTTTTGTGGAGGGAAACTCTACTGATGATACTTGGGATAAAATCCAGGAAATCCAGCAAAAGTATGTCTCCACTCACGACATTAAAATTACACGCCAGGATGGTAAAGGAAAAGGCGATGCCGTGCGAAAAGGTTATGCCATGGCTCAGGGAGACATCTTGATGATTTTAGATGCCGATCTTACCGTACCTCCTCAAACGTTGCCGCTGTTCTATAACGCACTGGCCTCAGGCAAAGGAGATTTTATTAATGGCACCCGCTTAATTTATCCAATGGAGAAAAATGCGATGCGCCTACTTAACATGATTGGAAATAAAATGTTTGGTATCGGTTTCAGCTGGATGCTCGAACAACCGATTAAGGATACACTGTGTGGGACCAAAGTAATGTTTAAAACCGATTATGTTCACCTGACAGGAAACAGAAAGTTTTTTGGTGATTTCGATCCTTTTGGTGATTTCGACTTGATCTTCGGAGCCTATAAATTGAACCTAAAAATCATTGATTTGCCTATTCGCTATAAAGAACGCACTTATGGCGACACTAATATTTCTCGATTTAAACATGGTTTTTTATTGCTGAAAATGTGGTTTTTTGCCGCCGGAAAAATAAAATTTTATCACTAGCAAATCTTCGAATATCTACTGCAAGCCGCTAAAAGAATAAGCATCATAAAAAGTTGATAATAATTCGGTAACAATTACTCAATTATTGATTAACTTTATCTTATAGTAAATAATAATATCTTTGCAATAAAAAAGTAATCATGGAAAATGAAGATATAAAGATTTTACTTGTAGATGATGATCCCGATATTGTTGAATTTGTTCGCTATAACTTAATTCGGGAAGGATACCAAGTCTCAATTGCTTACAACGGAAATGAAGCAATAAAAAAAGCAAAAAAAGTAATTCCCCACCTAATTATTTTGGATGTAATGATGCCTGAAATGGATGGAATTGAGGCCTGTCAGAAAATCAGAGCAATTCCCGAATTACATCATTCCGTCATCGCTTTTTTAACCGCTCGAAATGAAGATTATTCACAAGTTGCCGGTTTTGAGGCCGGTGCGGATGACTATATTCATAAGCCTATAAAACCCAAAATTTTGGTAAGCAAAGTAAAATCGTTGTTGCGAAGATTCAACACAATGACGGAAAAACCTAATGATGTAAAAAACACAATCTCTCTTCAATCCATCACCATTGATAAGGAAAAATACACCGTAATATTTAATAATAATAACTATATATTACCTAAAAAAGAATTTGAATTACTGGCACTTTTGGCATCAAAGCCGAATAAGGTTTTTCGTCGCGAAGAGATTCTTACTTCCATTTGGGGCGATGACGTAATTGTTGGAGACCGTACGATTGACGTGCACATTCGAAAAATTCGCGAAAAAATGGAGCTCGAAAACATTAAAACAATTAAAGGTGTTGGATATAAATATGAAGAATAGATTGCAATGAAAACGACCAACCACAAACAGCTGTCATTTAGCATGGCACTTTTAATTTCGTTTATTGTTGCACTTGTGCTATTCTTATGGCTCTTTTTGGTAGGTAAGTTCACTTTTTGGTTTGTGCTTGGCTTTATCGGATTAATGTTTGCTTCCACCTATTTTTTTGCTACTTATATTTTTCAGGAATATCTGGTGGAAAAAATCCGTTTAATTTACAAAAATATTCACAATTTTAAAATCTCAAAAAAAGAAAACGAAATCCAGCATAAAATCATTACTCAAAAGTCACTCGATGAAGTAAACGATGAAGTGCAATCATGGATTGAGGGGAATAAAAAAGAGGTTGAAGAGTTAAAAAAACTTGAAATATATCGTCGCGAATTTTTAGGGAACGTTTCTCACGAGCTAAAAACGCCGATTACTAATATTCAAGGGTATGTTTTAACACTCCTTGACGGCGGATTGGAAGATCGAGAAATGGCTTGTCAGTTTTTAGAGCGCACCGAGCGCAACATCGACAGAATGATTGAGATTATCGACGATCTGGAAGAGATCTCTCAACTTGAATCCGGGTCACTATCTCTTAAAACCATATCCTTTGATATCGTTGCCTTAACTCGGGAAGTTGTCGATTTGCTAGAAACAAAAGCCGAAAACTTCAATATTAAGCTAACTTTTGCCGAAGTTTACGAATCTCCTATCCTCGTTATTGCAGATCGGGAAAACATTAAAAAAGTACTCACCAACCTAATCGATAATTCGATTAAATATGGCCAAAATGAAAAAGGGAAAGGAAAAACCAAGATTAGTTTTTTCGATATGGTTGAATATATTCTGGTAGAAGTCACCGATCATGGAATGGGGATTCCCGAAGAACATATTCCCCGTTTATTCGAACGGTTTTATAGAGTCGATAAAAACCGTTCCCGAACTGTTGGAGGATCGGGCTTAGGCTTGGCTATTGTGAAACACATCATTGAAGCACACCAGCAATCGATTAATGTTAGAAGCACTCCCAATGTAGGAACAACCTTTGCTTTTACCCTTCAAAAACATCGGGGATAACTCAAAAAATTGTAATTATTTTTTTCGAGGTAAGATATGGTGCATAATTTTATCGGTAGCTCCAATATTCTGCTTTACAAAGACTGAACAGGCTGTGGAAACTTTCAAGTACTCCTCTTTGTCATTCATCAGCTTTTGGGCTATATCTAAAAGCTCACGGTTATTATTTATTGAAAAAGCGCCTCCTGCTGCGATTAAAGAAACGGCCTCGTCAAATTTTTGATATCGGGGACCGAATATCACAGGAATCGAATACACGGCTGCTTCCAGAATATTATGAATACCGGCACCAAATCCTCCTCCGATATACGCAATATATGCATGCCGATAGACTTGACTCAGCATTCCTATTGTGTCGATAATTAATACGTCGCCGTTTGCAGCAGTTTCCAGCGTTGCCGAGGTATATAGTACAACTCGTTGTAAGGGAAAAAGCAATTCGATCTGACGTATATGAGACTCCTCAATTTCGTGAGGTGCAATAATTAAGCGGATACCTTTTTCTTTGGCTATAAGTGATACAAATAACAACTCATCAGGATGCCAACTACTTCCTATAACCCATATTTTAGAATCTTTATTCGATTGACAAAATGCTTCTATCAAAGGATATGATGCCTTGTTTTGACTAATTTCAAAAACTCGGTCGAAGCGAGTATCTCCGCACAACGTATAGTTTTGATAACCTAACGAGTTTAACAACTCACACGAAGTTTGATTTTGAACAAAAAAATGAGAAACCAACGCCAACTGTTTAGCAAACCATATTCCATAATTCTTGAAAAAATATTGATTGGGACGAAAAATTGCCGACACAACATAAAGCGGTATCGAGTGCTTATAAAGCGATTTCATATAATTGAACCAATACTCATATTTTACAAAAACAGCCATTTGGGGAGCTACGATCTTTATAAAACGGTCTGCATTCCGAGGCGTATCAAGCGGAAGATAACAAACTAAATCGGCTCCAGAATAATTTTTTCTGATTTCATAACCCGAAGGAGAAAAAAAAGTAATAATAAATGCCCGTTGTGTATCTTCGCTCCGCATTCGTTCAATTAATGGCCGTCCTTGCTCAAATTCGCCAAGCGAAGCACAATGAACCCAAACTATGGGTTTATTACATTGTTGTTTAAACTGATTGAGAGTATCAAAAATATTTTTTCTGCCTTCTATCCAAAATTTTGCCTTCGTGTTAAAAAGCGAAAGTAATCGAATGAACCCTCCATAGCAATAAATAAAAAAATTGTATAAGCAATGACTCACTACATTAACCAGTTGCATTTTAATAAATTTTCATCCTCGTTTTCAACCTTTAAATAATTGCTTTTTCGGGTCTGGGGACAGTTAATTGGTATAAAAAGGTTCGGGGCGACGTTTGAAAATAGGGATAACAGCTCCTATCTTAAACCCTATAAGCATGTCAAATTTTCGAGTATTATCGGGCAATCCCGTATTATAATCTACAGTTCGACGGAGTTTTGTCCATCCTTCAATAGCTTCGAATCCTGCATAAGCATTGATCATGCTACGTTTGCTAATCCAAAAATATCCAAGAAACTGGTTGCAGGCAAAGCCGTTTGAGAGTTTATCGTATCCTTTTTTGTAATCGTCTTTTATTTGAGGAGTAACATTGTTCGGATTAGAAATCAATATTTTATGTTGTAAAAAACCGACTCCTGCCTTAATCCATATTCCTGAATTTTGATTTTTTTTATTCACCGGAAAAACTTTTCCAACCGAAACCATCCCCGTCCACCCCGATTCAGAGTAATCAATAACGGCAAACTGACCATCTCCATCAATAATATTTCCGTCTGCATTGGAAATGTTCCACAGTACAGAATCTTTATTGTTAATATTATCACCCCACAGATAACTGAAATCAATGCAAAAAGTCCAATTTTTATCGGTCTTAATACCATAACTTGCACCAATCGTAGCACTATTATTAAACCATTTTTTCATATCAAACTGAGGAAAATGATATGCAAAGTCAGCACTGAAATAACTTATATGATCAACCGAATCAACCATATTTCGTTGTCCGTATGTGCTTATTGATAGGCTTAGAAAAAGCACCAAAAAATAAAAGTATTTGCTCATTTTATTGTGTAAAGTTGATTCATTAAGCCTTAAACTCAAAAACCATTCAAATAGTATATCTCCGAGCTTTAATCCGGTATTATTTTTCGGTTTTGTTTTTCATGCAATATTCGATAATTAAATCGATAACCATGTCGTACCCCAATTTGTTGGCTTGTTCCCAATCTTCGCAGGCACCGCTGGTATCTTTCATCTCATAACGTGCCATTCCCCGCAAATGATATACTTCGGCATAATCGGGTTGCAAAAGAAGTGCTGCATTATAACTTTCAATGGCTTCGGAATAGCGTTTTAAATAATGTAATGCCTGCCCGCGAAAAGCAAGGATGTTTGCATCTTTTGAGTCTAATTTATATGCTTTGTCAAATTCATCATACGCCTCTTGATATTTTTGCTTGGAAATAAGAGAAATCCCTTTTTTTAAGTAATATTCCGGCGATTGTTGTGCGAAAGATTCCATTGAAAACAAAACCGTAAAACTTAATAAAAAAATGATTATAAGACTTTTTTTCATATTACGTGTATTTAGTCTATTCGTTTATTTGACAATAACGATTACTTTGATTTTTTATTTTTGGAATTGTCCTTATTCGTTTCACAAAACTCCACAATTAGCTGCAATGCTCTTGATTCTCCTTTTTCGTATGCAATTTCCCAATCTTCACAAGCACCGGTGTTATCTTTTAACTCACCTTTTGCCAATCCTCTCAAATGATAAACCTCAGCATAATCGGGTTGCAATCGAATCGCAATATTATAGTCTTCAATAGCTTCTTTAAAAAGATTCAGATAGTGTTTGGCTTGTCCTCTATGGGCATATATTTCGGCTTCGTCAGGACTTATTTTTGCTGCTTCATCAAAAACTTCAATGGCCTTCTTATATTCCTTTTTCGTAATTAAATTAATGCCTTTGTCAAGCAATTCTCTTACATCCTGATCTTGGGCATAACCGGAAACGGATGTAATGGCTATAATGCAAATAAGAATTATTCTTTTCATCTGAATGTATTTATTTTAGTGTTTTTTTGCTTTTATCCAATTACCATGCTAAATAATTTTTGCAGCTTGACAATTATACTAAAAATCAAAAGTATAAAAAAAAATCACAACTTGTTTTTTTTTGCGTTTATTTTTCAAATACAGGGTTATTTATAGCGTATTTATTCTCGTTTATTTTATGCAATGAAAATGTGAATACACATGATTTAATATTTCCGAAAGGGAACATTTTATTTTTATTTAGATTCTCCAATGGTGCATAGCAAAATGTTTACAGTCCTCATTTTTTTGATGTTTAAGCAAAATTATATGCTCATTTTTGGCTAAGGTTCATTAGCGGTGACTAAAAAAATTGTATTTTTGACCATAATAAATACAATTCATGAATAATAAATCAATTATGTTCAGATTTTTTGTTTCAAAAAAATCAATTTGTCGTGTTTTTTTCGGCATAATTGTTTTTTTGTTAACCGCTTGTGCCCAAATAGTCACACCTACCGGAGGTCCACGCGATGTGGCCCCGCCAAAAGCAATAAAGTCAGTTCCTCCAAACAATTCCATCCAATTCCTTACAGGAACGCAAATTAAAATCACATTTGATGAATATATCGAAATCAACAATGCTGGCGAAAAGGTGATGATCTCCCCCCCCCTAAAAACAGCACCCTCATATAAAGTGTCAGGTAAAAATTTAATTATAGAATTTAGCGATACATTAAAGCCAAATGCCACCTATTCACTTTTTTTTGATAATTGCATCCGGGATATTACAGAAAACAACGCTATTCCTTCGTTCGAATATAATTTTTCTACCGGAAATGCGATAGACTCCGGTGTAATTAAAGGGACAGTAATAGACGCATTTACACTAAAGCCCGAAAAACAAGCTTATGTGCTACTTTATCGTCAAGATAATGACACCTTGCCAATGACACAAAGACCTTATTACCTCACAAAAACAAACGATTTGGGTCTTTTTACTTATTCTCATATAAGTGAAGGCAAGTATAAGCTATTTGCATTAAACGATAAAAACAACAATTTACTTTTTGATCAGTTTTCCGAACGGATCGGCTTCTCTCCTTTAATGGTGGAAACAGGTAAATCCGATAATCTCGAAATTAAGATGTTTTCACAAGCCGATACGGCTCAGCAAATTCTAAAAAAGACGATCCTTGCACGCGGAAAGCTTATGATTGCATTAAAAAAAGAGGCTTCTAATATTCATTTTCAACTTAAAGAAGGCGATTTTAGCAGCAGATTTATCTGCGAACACAGCCTTCATAATGATACTGTTTATCTGTATGATAAATATTTTTCGCCGGATACTATTACTCTTTATATTTCCGACCGACAGTTATTGGATACATTTGTTGTCAGTCCTTCTGCTGAGCGGAAATCATCACGTAAACTCAGCGAAAGCACACACCTATCGGCAACGGTAAATGATGCAAAAGAACGATATCTCCCATTAATGATTTCATTTAACGCTCCTCTCAAAAACATTAACAACCAGAAGATAAAACTCTACAAGCTCACAAAAGATACAAATGAAATTCCTTTTAATATTACGTATTTAGATTCTGTCAGAAAAAAAATAATCGTTGCCTTTAAAAAAGAGGAACAACAAACATATCTGTTAAAAATTGCAGACAGTACTTTCTGGAGCTACAATATGCTGACTAATGATAGTATAAAAGCACAATTTACAATCCTCACCGAAGATGATTATGGGAATTTACTCGTCCATCTCGACAATAAAAAAGGGCAAATGCTCATTGTCCAGCTACTAAATGAACAAAATGATATTGTGAAAGAACAAATTTTAAATGAAAGTGGAAACATTTCATGGAGCAATCTATCCCCAGGAACTTACCAATTGAAAGCGATAATTGATGAAAACAAAAACAAGAAATGGGATACCGGTAACTATTTTTTAAAACAATTACCCGAAAGAATTATAATCTTTGCAACACCCATTCAAATACGTGCAAAATGGGATATTGAAGAAAAATTCATAGTGGATTAGCAACATTTGAAACACAAAAATGATTTCGGTGAAACCTTAAACATACAGCAATGAAAACAAAAAGCATGTACATTTTTCTCCTTTCAACATTTGGAATTTCTTTCTTTTTTTCATGCAAAAAAGAGGATACCAATAATAGCGAGAATACCGAGGCGATAATTGAAATTCAAAAAAATGATGCCGAAGCAACTAGAATTTATAATCTTATCACAGACGAAATTAATGATATTTCGGCAACGCTCGATACCCTGAATTACTCGGTTAATGCTAAAACACTTAGCTCTTGTGTAACCGTAACCATTAATTATCACGATACCACTACCTGGCCGAAGACAATCATTCTTGACTTTTCAAGTAGTTGTACAACCGAAAACGGGAATGTGCTCGGTGGACAAATTACTATTAACCAAACCGCTCGCTATCGAGACCAAGGTATGCTGAGAACCATTACATTTAATGGCTTTACAATTAATGAAAATTTAGTCTCCGGCACAAAGACCATTGCAAATCTTGGTTTTGTAAACGGTTTTAGAACCTACTCTGTAACCATTGAAAACGGCTCTATCACCACACCTGAAGGAGAAGTAATTGCTACCCGCACAGCGCAACGAACTCGTACATGGGTAGAAGGAGAAAGCACCACAAGCCGTTGGGACGATGTTTATTCTATTACAGGAACAACTTCGGGCACCACCCGAAACGGAATAGATTACACGGCAACAATTGTTGAACCTCTGCTTGTAGCCCGTAATTGCAGATGGATTAAACAAGGAAAAATATCAGCAGTTATTCCTGATCTGCTCGAAGCTGTCATCAATTTTGGAGATGGAACATGCGATCAAATTGCAACAGTGACGGTAAACGGAAACACCCGCACTATTACCTTGCACCATTAGCCAAGTTGTCGTGGAACAAAAGACTATACTTTTCGGAATTTTAAACTGGGGATTAGGTCACGCCTCGCGTTCCATTCCAATTATTCGAGATCTTATTAACAATCCTGATTTTAACATTATTCTGGCTGCCGATGGTGATGCATACAATTTACTTTCGGCAGAATTCCCCGCAGTTCCTATCCAGCAGATTAAAGACATCCGGATTCGTTATCGAAACGGCAAATGGCTTCCTTTTGGATTATTGTGGGCAGGAATAAAACTCATTAAAATTAATAGAAAAGAGCAGAAGCAAGTATCGAACCTAGTGAAACAGCATCATGTTGATATCGTCATTTCAGATAATCGCTATGGATTTTGGAGTTACTATAGTAAAAACATCATAATAACCCATCAACTCACACTTCTTCCTCCAAAAAGGTTTGCATTTATGGAGCTTCTGTTCCGCCGAATCATTAAACATAGATTAGCCCCTTTTAGTGAAGTTTGGGTACCCGATTTAAAGGATGAACCGGGGATTGCAGGAGTACTGTCACATCAACCAAAGGCACACACGAAAATCCGTTACATCGGGTTGTTGAGCAGATATTATAAAGAACCGTTCCGTTGTGATAGCTTGATTCCATTGATGGCGATTGTTTCCGGCCCTATGCCTTTTCGAAAACAGCTAGCCGAAAAACTGATTCAAGTTGCAGAAACAAATTCAAATCCACTTGTCCTCTACACAAATGATCTTTCGTTGAATTACCAAGGTAAATTTGTGGATGTTCGACAAAATGTATCATTTCACGAGCTAAATAGTGCATTGAATCGTGCCGAAATGGTAATTGGAAGTGCCGGTTATACAACTATTATGGACTTGATTTTACTCAACAAAAAAGCAATTCTAATTCCGACCCCAGGACAAACGGAACAAGCCTATCTGTCGAAAATAAACCGAAACAAACAGACCATCGACTTTTTGCAATTCCACGAATTAGATCTATTATTTGATCGAATTGCTCAGCTAAAAATCAAGGTTAAAAAAGAAAACCTTCAATCTAACAACAATCAAAAGATCACCTCATTCACAGATTTTATGAAGGAGGGGTTAAATTTTCCCGAAAATATTTAAAAAATCACCATCTTTGCAAAAAAATTGCGGGAATGTTCAATTCGTTGTTGACAAAATCAATACTTTATAAGTTTATTAAATTCGGAATTGTCGGATTTTCTGGAGTTTTTGTCGATTTTGGAATTACTTATCTGCTTCGCGAGAAGGTAAAAATTCAGCAATTTGTAGCAAATGCTATCGGTTTTTGCTGTGCTGCCACCTCCAATTATTTTTTAAACAGGGTCTGGACTTATCACAGTCAAAACCCGCAGGTTGCCGTTGAATTCGGTCGATTTTTCCTTATCTCATTGATGGGATTGGGTATAAATACATTGATTTTATGGCTTCTTGTAAAAAAAATGAATTGGCATTTCTATTTTTCCAAACTATTGGCCATAGGTGTTGTAACTATATGGAATTTTGTGATTAATACGCTATATACGTTCTCTTAGCCCCGACAGTTATTTCGAATCTTCAGAACAATCACCTGTTTGATCCCATTTTCGGTTAAGGTAAATGGAATAATCTTTTTTCACGGGTTTATAGTCCGTGGTAAAAAGTGCCGATGCAATGATAAAATCAGCCGTCGATCGATTAATTGCCGTAGGAATATTATATAGTGTGGCAATTCTAAGCAGGGCTTTAACATCAACATCATGAGGTTGAGGCTGCATAGGATCCCATAAAAAGATCAGAATATCTATCTTATCATCGGCAATCATTGCTCCTAATTGCTGATCGCCACCTAATGGCCCGGATTTTAATTTAGTAATGCTTAATGTTTCATATTCATCTTTTTGAAGCGTTTCCAGAAGCGATTCTTCTACCATCATCCCCGTGGTTCCAGTACATACCAGATGATGTTTGCTTAATATCTTGCCATTCCATTTAACCCACTCCGATAAATCTGTTTTTCGATTGTCATGAGCTACTAAAGCTATTCGTTTTGTTTTCTTTGTATTCATTTAATATTCTATTTGATTTGTAGCGCAAATATATTGCATTATTTTGTCACATAACGGGGTTTAAAAAAAGACAGGAAATCGGTAACAATTTGGTGATGATCAAATGCTAAAAGGGGCAAACTTTCTATTGGAAACCAAAGAGCATCTCCGGCATCATCTCCGGCGCAAATGGCAGTTGATTCGGCATCAATCTCACCCCAAAAGACAACGGAAACTGTATGCCCTCGAGGATCCCGAAAAGGAGTCCCATAAGTTTGAAATTGATGTAGTTCAAGGCCTTCAATGTTGGTTTCTTCTTTTAACTCACGAGCAGCTGCAACAGATAAATCTTCGTTCTCGTTTACAAAGCCTCCGGGTAATGCCCATTGGTTAATAAACGGATCGCGAAGCCGCTGTATGAGCAAAATCCTACAAGGTACACTTTTCGAAATCAAAAGAATGTCAACCGTAACTGCAGGACGAGGATATTGGTAATGATAGTCCATAAGCTATTTTTGTAATTCTCGAAGATACATCATAATCGTGTTTTGCAATCCGTAATAAAGTGCATCGCATACTAAAGCATGTCCAATCGATACTTCCAAAAGACCGGGAATTCTATTTTTAAAGAAATTAAGATTATTCAAATTCAAATCGTGACCGGCATTAATTCCAAGCCCAACGCTTAAGGCGGCCTGAGCGGTTTCCACGTATGGTTGAATCGCTTGTTCGGGGCTTATCGTAAAGTTCTTAGCAAAAGCTTCAGTGTATAGTTCAATCCTGTCGGCACCGGTATCGGCAGCATTTTTAGCCATTTCAGGTTCCGGATTTACAAAAACGGAGGTACGGATTTGATTTGATTTAAAACGAGCAATAATCGGCTTTAAGAAATCTTTTTGTTTGAATGTATCCCATCCGTTATTTGAAGTCAGTGCATCCGGAGCATCGGGAACCAAAGTCACCTGAGCCGGTTTTACTTTGCAAACCATATCAATAAATTGTTCCGATGGATATCCTTCGATATTGAATTCCGTGGCAAGAACCGGCTTTAATTCAAACAAATCGTCAAAACGAATATGCCGCTGATCGGGACGGGGATGAACGGTAATACCCTGAGATCCAAATCGTTCACAATCGAGAGCAACGTTTAAGATGTTCGGCATATTCGCCCCTCGAGAATTGCGAATAAGCGCAATTTTATTAATGTTTACACTTAATGTTGTCATGCTTTTTCTGAAGTTTTATGAGTACAAAGATAATCGCATTATATGTATCATTTTTAATGGGAGAATAATTTTTCGTTAATGGTTGTCTCTCCATTTTATAACTCGCAGAACGAAAGGATTTTAAGATAATTATCAACGAGAAAATGTTAATAACCGAAAAAAAAATAAAAAGAAGTACATTTTGTAAGAAAAAAAGAGTAATTTTGCAGTCCGAATTAAAATGTAATCATTAATTTAAAAAGAAGAAGAATGTACGCAATCGTTGAAATCGCAGGACAACAATTTAAAGTTGTCAAAGATCAACAACTTTTCGTTCATCGTTTACCGGCAGAAGAAGGTGGTAAAGTTGATTTCGAAAAGGTGCTCTTGATCGAAAATGAAGGCAAAGTAAACATCGGAACACCCAACGTACAGGGTGCCAAAGTTTCCGCTACAGTGTTAAACCACCTGAAGGGCGACAAAGTATTGGTATTCAAGAAAAAACGCAGAAAAGGATATCAAAAAATGAATGGTCACCGTCAATACTTGACCAAGATTCAGATTAACGACATTGTTGCATAATTAAATTAAGTTTAACCGTAAAAAAATTGTATTATGGCTCATAAAAAAGGTGTCGGTAGTTCTAATAACGGACGTGAATCACATAGTAAACGCTTAGGTGTTAAATTATTTGGCGGACAAGTTGCTAAACCGGGCAACATTATCATTCGTCAACGTGGAACAAAACATTATCCAGGTCTTAATGTAGGGATTGGTAGAGATCACACCCTATATGCTCTTGCTAATGGCAGAGTGACTTTTAAGAAATCAGTGGATGGAAAATCTATCGTATCTGTACTTCCCGAAGTTGTAGCAGAAGCATAGTTTTTATTCTAAATAACATTAAAAAGTCTTTAGCTCCGGTTAAAGACTTTTTGTTTTACCCCCAATTCAATTCGTAAAAGCATTTTTAGTAATTTTATCGTGAAAATGTTTTCTATATGGCTACTTAAATAAAATGGTTATGAATTATTCAGATTTGTATAATTACCTAAAAAACCGATTTGATCTTAATCAGCCTCATGTTGTCCTGGAAAATGGAGAAATGTCGATTGATATTATTGAGTGCTCTTCCGAAAAACAGACGTTAAATCCGGATAACGGGCCCTCAATTTACGAGGAAAACATCAATGCGATATTGCAAGATAACCTGATTGATGAAAACGTCCATTTTCGGTATCCTGTTTTCGTCCCCAAAAAAGAAGCGAAGGATCGGTCTCCAATAATTCTATTACATGGGCTTAACGAACGAAGTTGGCTGAAATATTTACCTTGGGGCTATAGACTTGCGGAACAAACTCAACGTGCTGTGATTCTGTATCCAATTGCATATCACATCAATCGATCTCCCGAAAAATGGTCCAATCCAAGGGCATTGCAGGAGTCGCTCAATAAACGAAAAAAAAGTGCCTCGGTAGATTCTCGTTCTTCGTTTGCCAATGTTGCTTTAAGTGATCGATTGAGCAATCATCCCATTCGCTTTTTTACTTCCGGACGACAGAGTGGATACGATCTGATTCATTTACTGAAGGAACTCGAAGAGGGATTGCATCCGTTATTTGCCAAGGGCACAAAACCCGATTTTTTCGCATATTCTATTGGCGCATTTTTAGCCCAAATTTTGTTTCTGGCTAATCCGCAAGGAATTGTTAATCAATCGAAACTCTTTATGTTCTGTGGCGGTGCTCTATTCGAGAACATGAATGGACTTTCTAAAATGATCATGGATAAAGAAGCGTTTGAACGAATCTATCACTATTACTTACATGAGTTTAACGACGAAATTAAAAACAACCCTACTTTGCAAAATTATTTTTCACAGGATTTAATGGCTAAAGGGTTTTGGTGCATGATTGCAGATAATCATTTCAAAAGTTTTCGCGACTCCCGATTCGAAGCCATAAAACCACAAGTTAAGGCGGTTACACTTTTGAAAGATCAAGTAATTCCGGCGTTTAAGGTTCGAGAAGTGATTCCAGATGCAGAAATTATTGATTTCGAATTCCAATATACACACGAAACCCCATTCCCTATCGGAAACGAAAATCTTACGAGCGCTGTTAATAATGCTTTTGATCTTGTATTTCAAAAAGCGATAGACTTTCTAAAATAGTTTTAAGAAAATCATTTTCTGTATTTTATTTAAAATCACATTGCTCAACATGATCGTTGATAAATCCGGTTGCTTGTAAGAAAGAGTAGCAAATAGTGCTTCCAAAAAATGTAAATCCTCTTTTTTTCATATCTTGGCTGATATTATCGGAAATGACGGAAGTAACCGGAATATCATATATTGAATTCGGATGATTGACAATAGGTTTTTGATCCGGAAAAAAAGAGAGAATATACGCGTAAAAGCTACCGAATTCCTTCTCAACAAAAAGAAAAAGTGATGCGTTTTTTATGACCGATTTAATTTTCAGACGATTTCTAATGATCCCGCTGTTTTGCATTAATCGATTGATATCCTGTTCATTAAAGTTGGATACAATTTGCGGATTAAAACCTGCAAAAGCTTTTCTATAGTGTTCTCTTCGTTTTAAAATGGTAAGCCAACTTAAACCGGCTTGTGCACCTTCCAAAACTAAAAATTCAAAAAGTATCTTTTCGTCTGTTATCAATTTTCCCCATTCCTTATCGTGATAACGAATATAGTCTTCGTCTGAACCACACCATGAACATCGTTTCAATGAATCTTGTTTCATTTCAATCTATGAAAAGTGAACTTAAAGTTGAATATCTCCTTTTTTCAAATATCGGTATATTGTAGATTTTCCAATATCAAGTTTGTCTGCAACAATCTGAATATCATTATCATACATTTTCAAGAAATGTTTAACTATTTTCATATCATACTCATACAGCGTGAGTTCCTCGGAGATAAAATTGGTGTCTTTATCGTGAGGATTGAAAATTATATCATAATCGTTGATTTCATTTCCACCGCCAGACATTGTTACGGCAAGTTCAACAATATTTTTAAGTTCTCTTACATTGCCTGGATAATTGTAGTTAAGCAACTTTATTTGGGCTTCCTGTGAAAAACGAGGGGGCAAAAAATTGTTGTCGCTACTGAATTGCTCTGCAAAAAGTTTAGCAATAGCTAAGATATCATTGCCTCTAACCTTGAGTGACGGAACCTCGATAGGCATTCCCAACAGTGCATAATATAAGTCTTTGCGAAATTCATTTTTTTGAGTCAATTGCGTTAAATTTTTACTCGCAGATGTGATAATTCTACCCTCAAAAGGAATAGCTTTTTTTCCTCCTACACGTGTAAATTCCCTCTCTTGCAAAACTTTAAGCAATTTAGCCTGCATATTCAAATCCAAATCCTGAATTTCACTAATATAAATTGTGCCCTGGGCCGATTCTTCAAGATAACCGAACTTTCGGGTGTAGGCACCTACAAAAGCATCTTTTTCATAGCCGAAGAAATCGATATCGAACTTAGCAGGGCTAATTGTAGCTGAATTCACACTAATAAAAGGATGATCGGCCCGAATAGAATTATAGTGAATGGTTTTTGCAATGGACTCTTTTCCTGTACCCTCTTCCCCATGCAATGAAACATTAATGTTTGAGCGACATGCCTTATCTATTAATGACAATACATGCTGCATTGGCGCACTATTGCCAATAATGTTACTAAAATTGTATTTTGTAGCAATTTGTTGTCTTAACAGACTTATTTCAAATCGAAGTTCCAAATTTTCTTTTGCTCTTTTAATCGCATTCCAAAGACGTTCTTTGGCTTCTCCATCCTTAAGTATGTAATCAAAAATACCGGCTTTAAAAAGCTCCACAGCTACAACGACTTCATCCTGAGAAGAGACCATAACCACCGGTACGTCGGGATTAATCTCTTTAATCTTTGACAGCAGTTCCAATCCCGTATAGTCGGGGAGCCCATAATCTAATGAAATAAAATCGGGATTACGATAAAGATTGTTTAAAAAATCAGTACCATTTTCGAAAACTTCGATATAGCATTCAGCGATGATTACTTAGATGAGACTGCAGTGTTTTTGCATATATCCGATCGTCTTCAACTAAAAATATTTTAAAAACATTATCCATGTTATTGTTAAATTTTAGAGACTTCTCTACTTTTTAAGTTGTAAAAATACAAATATTAAATTATATAACAATTTTTTTTTGCTTTATTTCTCTTTTTGAGTTGATTCTATAACATGTATAAATAAAATCTCATTTTAAAAAACAATTAAAAAAGAACTTTTAATATGGAACTAAAATAAAATCTTTCAGATCATTTTTTAGTATCTTTACATTCCATGACTTTAAAAAAATAAGGGTTAATGCAACTATAAAAAATAAAATCACGTCTAACCAACAAATTGAATGAATGTTTTCGGAGAATGAACTCATAGAGGGATGTTTAAAAAATAATCGAAACGCACAAAAACAACTCTACGAAAAGTATAGTAGAAAAATGTTTGGAGTGTGCCTTCGGTATGCTAAAAGCAAGGAGGAAGCGGAGGATATTCTCGCAGATGCATTTGTACAGATATTTGTTAAACTTAGTTCTTTTAAAGGTGATGGCTCATTTGAAGGCTGGATTCGAAGAATTGTTGTAAACACTTCGATCACTGCATATCGGAGTAATATCAAATACAATTTAAACAGTGATATATCAGATATTTATGATATATCGGCAAAAGACGAATCTGCAATTGATCTCTTGAATGCCCAACAATTAAAGAATATTATTCAAGAGATGCCAGATGGTTATCGGATGGTTTTTAACTTGTATGCAGTTGAAGGATACAATCACCGCGAGATTGCAGAGGTCTTGGGAATTAATGAAGGCACTTCAAAATCACAATATTCGAAAGCAAAAAAAATGGCTACAAAACCGATTGGAAAAAATATAAGATTACTCAATATTAAAACAATGAAAGGCAATAATATAGATACTAAAATTGAAAAACTCTTTGAAAATTACACGGAAGAACCGTCCTCTAATTGCTGGAATGTAGTTTCTCAAAGATTAGATGCTATCATGCCTGCAGGATCTTCTGCCAGTTCGGGAGCCTCTTCGGGCACTTCTGCTTTTACTAAATTCATGACGACTATTGCAGGAAAAAGCATTGCGATTGTTAGTGCCGTTGCGATTGTCGGAGTTTCTCTCTATGTTGTATCAAATCGCCCTGAAACTACCTCTATATCATCTACTCAACCTGCAACTGTTTTCCGAAAAACAGATCAATAACAACAAAATAGACAATAGACAAACCGACAACTTGCTTTACCCCAAAAGCAAACAATCGGTTATAACCCAATCTGTACCAAATAAAGCCACAACAGTTAACAGCACCGATAATTCGCAAATTATTGCTGAAAAACCAGATAATATTGTCAGCAACAACTCAACACCGATTCTTGCTTCTGCACCCAAAATCAACTACTTCAACCCCACCATCAACCCTGATAGCACAATTCATTTAGAAGGGCCCTTGGCAAGAGAAGACAGCCCGGAAAACGACACGGAATTAACTCAAAACAATAACACCTCAACCGAAAAAGAAAAAACAGTGGCGACCATTCCCAGTCAAAACACGACCCCAAAGCAATTTGGTTTTTTCCGAATGTTTTTACACCAAATGGCGATGGCGTTAATGACTATTTTGTAATAAAAAACATTGAATCACTCGCACAGCAAAAATTTGTAGTCGTCAATGTTGCCGGTCAAAAAGTATTTGAAGCTAATAATTATCAAAACAATTGGGATGCTTCAAATGTTCCTGATGGTGCTTATTTTTATGTACTTGAGACCAAAATCAACGGCAAGGTACAAACCTTCTACGGAGCAGTTCAAATTATTCGATAAAACTAAATACAACGAAATAGGGATCAAGGCTTCGGTAAGTTTTTTCATTTCACAAATTTGGACAGTTTTTGCAAAGCTATAATCTGTGAGATTTTTCTCCGAAGAATTTCGGCATTTAGATTTCACTTTGGTTTTTTGGCAATTAAATCATTAACAACCTAAGTCTTGTAAAGAAGCACTTCTTCATTTTATAAATTATTTTTTCTACTTTTGTTCTTATTAATAAATGAAGATATGTCAACAAAAACATTACGAAATAATCTCGACAAAATACATGGGTTACGCTACATTGTTGAACATCTTGATTTACATTCCGGATTAGCAAAACGTCTTTTGTTATCGTTACCGTTTATTACCGACAAAACGCTGTTAGATCGAGAATTTTCCAATATCGAAGAGGCCTTAAATAGCATAAAAAGTAGCAATTCAGTAGGCATAATTCCCGAAGTGTGTATTAAACTTGGTCAGTTGCATGATATTCAGGGAACCATTCGGAGAATTTCGTCAAAAGAAATACTCGACGATGTGTGAACTGTTTGAAGTAAAACGTTTTGCAATGCTTTGCCAGAACATTTCAATTTTGGTTGAATCGTTAAAGTTGTCATTTTTTCAGCTTCCTTCATTGCAAGAAGTAATAGATTTGTTAGATCCTGACAAACAGCGTGTCCCTCATTTTTACATCTATTCATCGTATAGCCAAGAGCTTTTATTACTGCGTGAAAAGGCAAAACAATTACAGGCTTCTCATCCGGAAGAAGCAGAAAAAACGCATTTTGCCGCTGTTGAACTTGAGGATCGAATTCGGCAGAAACTGTCGCTGCAACTGCAGCCTTACGTATCATTACTCGAAATATCTTTACAGTCGGTTTGCTTATCTCGATTTAGTGATTGCTAAAGCTAAACAAGTGATCGATTTAAGACTTGTTAAACCTGAAATTTCTGAAGAAAACACATATTACAAAGGACTTTTTAACCCACAGGTAAAAGATGTGCTGGCCGTTCGGGATAAAACATTTCAACCTATTGATATTCAATTATTCAAATCTCCTTGCTTAATAACCGGAGTAAACATGGGGGGGTAAAACGGTTTTGCTTTAAAACGATTACTTTAGCACAATATCTTTTTCAGTATGGCTTTTTACGTGCCGGCCTCGGAGGCATACATTTCAATTGTAGATCAGGTGCTTACCTGCATGGGAGACGACCAATCGGAACTAAGCGGACTTTCTTCGTTTGCATCCGAAATGTATGAACATTAATGAAATTATACGCATGTCGCGGAGTAAGGCACATTCGTTAGTACTCATCGACGAACTGGCGCGTACAACTAATCCAGAGGAAGGAAAAGCTATTGTAAATGCAACCCTTGATTTTATTGAACAAAAATAAAGTTCGAAGTTTAATTACCACTCATTACAGCGGACTTCATTGGACAGGCGCGAAAATTATCCGTTAGAGGACTAAGCACCGAGAAAATGACAGAACAACTTACGCTGCAAAACATCAATAATTACATGGACTATTCCCTAGTTGAAAACGACAGTCGAGCAAACACACATCAGGCCTTGAAAATTGCTCGATTGTTGGGAGTTGATCAGGAGCTTCTCGACAGTGCCACTCAATATTTGGAAAACGGCTAATGTGATTAGGATTTTAAACTAATTTTCAGAATTTAGGACACAACTCCAGAAAAATCATTTTCACGAGCACGAACTGGACAATAATTGCTTATATTTGTATGTTTTTATAAAAAAATGCGAAAATGAAACAGTTATACTTTAGAGCAATTAGTACATTTTTTGCCATCTTAGGGCTGGTCATAGGCTTTTCTTCAAAAGTAATCGCTCAGTATGGAGCACCTCCTGCCTTTCGATTCAATGGAAAAATCACTTCTGCCGAGTGCAATTTACCTATAAAAAACATCCAGCTTACATTCACCAATAGCCTTAATCAGGATACAATCAAGCTTTACACAAGCGAAAAAGGGGAGTTTCATTTCCGCACCTATGATTATAAGAGTGAAGTTCCCCGTATATTTACCATAATTGCCAAAGACACTGATGGCGTAGCTTCAGGCGGGTTGTTTGCAGAAAAAACATTCACGGTTCAAAGTCAGCCGTACGAAGCCAAAAACTTTAATTTTCAACTTGTTCAACTTGATGTTCCTCCTTGTATTTCAACAAATGCAGCAACCCCTTCCGGAGGCAACGATGATGATTTTATTGTTTATCCCAACACGACTCGTGGCTCATATACGTTAACCATAAACTCGAAAATCGCGAATGAGGCAACATTTAAAATTACGGATGAATCGGGTGCTGAAGTTTTCACAACAAAACTCCCGGGAAAGAAAGGCACACAACAATTTACGATTAGTGTAGATCAGTTGGCTCCGGGAATCTATTACTTTAGTTTAATTCAGAATTTGGTGATATCAACCCGGAAAATTGTCATAAAATAGAACAATATGAAGAATAACAAATACCGAATATTCCTAATTGTAATCAGCTCGTTGATGATGCTTGCAGGATGCCGTGCTCATAAACATGCAACCAAATACGGTGCGCCTCCTGTAACTAAATATGGCATTCCTACATCGGAATTCATTTATCAGCAACCGTCTTCAACTTTAAGTAACGGCTAACGGAGTATGAGCAAAAACAGGATTGAGCCTTCATTTCGCCAGCGGTTAGCACTTAATTTGAATTCAAAGTATATTGATGTGCAAGCAAAACTGCACGACTTAACCTATTTTTTCTGGGAGTGTACCGTGCGTTGCAATATCCGTTGCAGACACTGTGGCAGCGATTGCCGGAGCGATAAAACCGAAAAGGACATGCCTGCTTCCGACTTTCTAGCGGTTGCTAAAGAGGTAAGCACCCAATATAATCCCAATAAGGTAATGATTGTAATTACCGGGGGAGAGCCTTTGGTGAGAGAAGATCTCGCATCCGTGGGAAAGGAATTAAACAAAATGGGATTTCCCTGGGGGATGGTTACCAATGGTTTGTTATTAACGCCAACGAAGTTCCAAGAACTTATCAATGCCGGTTTGCATTCAATTACCATCAGTCTCGATGGACTTGAAGAAAGCCATAACTGGTTGCGCGGAAATCCACAGTCGTTTGAGAAAGCTGTAAATGCCATTCGAATGGTGGCACAAACGCCAAACATTGCTTATGATGTTGTGACTTGCATTACCCAAAAGAATATCCACGAACTCGAAGCTCTCAAGTCTTTGTTGTTGGACCTTGGAGTCACCCACTGGCGGATATTTGCCATTGATCCTATTGGCCGGGCGAAAGAAGATCCCGATCTTATGCTTAGTCCAATTCAACTGTTAGACATTATGAGTTTTATCGACCGTTCGAGAAAAGAAAAGAATATACATGTAAGTTTTGGATGTGAAGGATATCTAGGCAAGTACGAAGATCGTGTGCGCGACGGCTATTTTTTCTGTCGCGCAGGAATCAATATTGCCTCTGTGCTTAATAACGGAGACATTTCAGCGTGCCCCAATAACAGCCGCGCTATAGTACAGGGGAATATTTACAACAACTCTTTTCTGGAGATCTGGAATAATCGATACCAAATTATGAGAGATCGTTCATGGGCAAAAGAAGGACGTTGTTTAAAATGCAAAGAGTTCAAATGGTGCCGTGGAAATGGGCTCCATCTTCGGGACATAGAGAACCACGATGTTCTTCGTTGCCACTATAAGATGCTACAAGAAGCAACAAACGTAATATAAAAACTAGCGATGGATCAGCATTTCAAAACAGACAAAAATTTGTTTACATTGTCGGGAAACATCATTGATGTTATAAACAATCGAATCTTTCAGGGAACAATAACAATAGCCAATGGAGTTATCTCTAAAATTACAGAAGAACCTGTTTTTGAAAAACATTTTATAATGCCCGGTCTCATTGATGCCCACATCCATATCGAAAGCTCTATGGTGACTCCGGCTCGGTTTGCGGAAAAAGCGGTCGTTTACGGAACCGTAGCCACCGTTTCCGATCCACATGAAATTGCAAATGTATTGGGCATTGATGGTGTTAGATTTATGATTGCGAACGGCCAGGAGACGCCGTTTAAGTTCTTTTTCGGAGCACCTTCGTGCGTGCCCGCCACCCCGTTCGAATCCGCCGGGGCGGTGATTGATGCGGCTCAGGTGGCCAAACTGTTGCAAATGGACGATATTTACTATCTAGCCGAAATGATGAACTTTCCCGGCGTGATTTTCAATGATCCAGAAGTGACGGCCAAACTGAAAGTTGCAAAAGCATATAACAAACCTATCGACGGACATGCTCCCGGATTGCAGGGCGACGATTTAGTCAAATATGCACGTGCCGGAATTAGCACCGACCACGAGTGCATGAATCTGGATGAAGCGCTGGCAAAAATCGGGGTGAACATCAAGGTACAGATTCGCGAGGGAAGTGCAGCCAAGAACTTTGAAGCGTTACTCCCGCTGGTTAAATTGCATCCCGAAATGGTAATGTTCTGTTCAGACGACAAGCATCCCGACGAGCTCACGCAGGGACATCTCAACCTACTTCTTCGAAGAGCAACAGCCAAGGGCTATGATCCACTGACGCTGATTTCGATCTGCACCAAAAACGTGGTCGAACACTACCATCTTCCGGTTGGGCTCCTGCAACAGGGCGACCCTGCCGATTTTATCGTGGTGGACAACCTAAGCGATTTCAACGTGCTGAAAACCTATATCAACGGAAATCTTGTGGCTGAAAACAGCACATGCCTATTCGAGGTAAGCCCGTTGAAGGTGACTCCCAATAATTTCAAAGCCAGTCCAATTAAAGCGGAAGATTTGCGTATTCCGACCACTTACGATTCTGTAAAAGTAATTGAAGTGGAAGACGGCCAATTATATACCCGTTGCACAACAGCGCATTTGCAAAGCAAAAACGGATATTTGCTCACCGATGTGGAACAAGACGTGTTGAAAATCGTGGTTCTCAACCGATATCAAAAGTCGGCTCCGGCCGTGGCCTTTATCCGTGGTTTCGGATTGAAGCAAGGAGCATTAGCTTCGAGCATTTCCCACGACAGCCATAACATTGTAGCCGTTGGCACATCGGACGAAGACATCGCAGTGGCTATCAACGAAATTATTTACCACACCGGTGGAATTTCGGTTTACAGTGAATTCCAAAAAATGACTTTATCCCTACCGGTAGCTGGGATTATGTCCAACAACTCGGTGGAAGAGGTCGGAACGAATTATCTGCGGCTGAACAATCTGGCCAAAGCCCTCGGCACGAAACTTTCTGCTCCATTTATGACCTTGGCTTTTATGTCGCTGCTGGTCATTCCAGAACTCAAACTGAGCGACAAAGGACTATTCGACGGGATAAAATTTGAATTTACTTCGGTGTACGAATAGTTTTCTATTCAAAGCGAAAATCATATTAAAAATTTGATGCAACCTCTTTTTTGGGGATCATAAAGGACATATCTTTAATATTATTTAAAAATTTTGGCACAGTTTTGTCTATGCTTCGAATTAAATCATAAAACTATATTATATATGAAAAAACTATACATCGTACTGTTGCTTGTCTCGATTTGCGGGATGGGCAAGGCGCAAGGCACTTTAAAAGGGAAAATCACCGACGGAAAGGAACCGATTCCGTTTGCGAATATTATTATTGTCCAAGGTGGAAAGCAATATGGAGGTGCCCAATCCGATATGGATGGGAACTATACTATTAAGCCCATTCCTCCCGGAAAATATGACGTAACGGCTTCTTATTTCGGATATCAAACCAAAAAAGTCACAAATGTCATCATTGGTAGTGATAAAATCACTTTTTTAGATTTTAAATTAATAGCCATGACCGGTGAACTCGAAGATGCTGTAATCGCATACGAAAAACCATTAATCGACAGAGACGCGACCTCTTCGAGTGAATCGGTATCTTTTAGTAGAAGTCGTCCAACCAAGAGCCGTTCGGCTGGTTCGGTGGCGACAACGATGGCTGGCGTTTCATCAAAAACCAGCGATTTCCCTTCAAAATCCGGATTCAAGACTTCTACCGATATTTCAACCGATCCAAAGCTCGCGCATTTGCTTACCGCGGGCGAAGTCAACGATTTTACCAAATGGGTGCTCTGGAACGATATTTCAAAAAAGGAACTGGCCCAATATGCCCAAGGGTGGAAAATGCTACCTCAACACCGGTTTTGCGTGCAACTTACCAACGAGGCTTTAAATCCGGTCGTGGATGCCACTGTTGTCTTGCTCGACAATAACAAAAAGGTGGTATGGCAAACCAAAACCGACAATACCGGAAAAGCCGAATTGTGGAGCAAGCTTTTCAGCCTAGATTCGACCGATGTTGATAAATACTCCATCGAAATCACCTATGCGGGGGGAAAACAGACCATCAGCAACGCCATCCCGTTCAATAAAGGGGTGAACATCCTTAAACTTCCAATCGGATGCAATTATTCCAACAACGTGGATGTGATGTTTATGGTGGATGCCACCGGCTCCATGGCAGACGAAATCAGATATCTGAAGGCTGAATTGCTGGATATCATCACCAATGTAAAGAAACGGGATTCCTCTTTGGCACTCAATCTCGGGGCTGTATTCTATCGCGATCACGGAGATGATTATGTCACCCGTACCTCGGATTTCAGCAACGACATCAGCAAGACCCTCGATTTTATCAACAAACAGGAGGCCGCCGGCGGTGGTGACTACGAAGAAGCGGTGGAGGAAGCTCTAACCGAAGCCATCACCAAATGCACATGGAATGCCGATGCCCGGGCCAGAATCCTGTTTATGGTTCTCGATGCGCCCCCACACGCAACACCCGAGGTCATTGCCAAAATGACGACACTCATTAACTTGGCGACTGAAAAAGGAATCCGAATCATCCCCATTTCGGGCAGCGGTGTCAGTAAAAGTACCGAATACCTTCTGCGCACTATGGCTCTGGCCACCAACGGCACCTACACCTTCCTCACCGACGACAGCGGTATTGGCGGCACTCATATCAAACCGACGACCGACAGTTACAAAGTGGAACTCCTCAACGATATGTTGTTGCGGATATTTACCCAATACACCACCATTCCCGTGTGCAACAAGCCCATCGAGTTCACTCCTGCCGAACTGGTCCCCGATACCGCATTCTTGGCCATAAGACCAGATACGCTAAAATCAGCGGACACCCTGAAATCTGCCGATACCACTCATGCGGGAACTCAGCCGAAAGTGGAGATCAAACCCTCTTGGAAATGCTATCCCAATCCAACGAGTGGCCCACTTACCGTTGAAATCACCGGCCCTATTGTTGACCTTTTCATTACGGATAATGCAGGAAAAATTCTTGAAAAAGTGGGGATAACCAGCTCGATAAGCAGCTATAATCTCGACCTCGGCAATTATCCAAACGGGATTTATTTTGTGCGGTATTATTATGGGAAAGAGCAGTCGGTAACGGCCAAGATTATCCTGACAAGGTAACTTGATCCTTCTAAAATTATGGCACTGCAGGATTTAGGAACTATCGTATGGAGAATTGAAATATCCAGTAAATATTATTTAAAAAATGTTATAAAAATCATATCTAAAGTGTCATAGTGAGTTGAAGCTTGTACTGAGCTTGTCGAAGTAAAGTATTATATCAAGAGCTTATTGAATGCCCTTCCCTTCGACAAGCTCAGGGCAGGCTAACTCAGGGTGACAATGAAATAAATATCCTCACTCTAAATTCTGTAATGCCAAAATTAGAATACCCCAAAAACCCGGATTCGTTGATCAACGAATCCGGGTTTTCTTTGGATAATCTTAACGGGACTTCTAAAAATTCATTTTTCAGCGTTAAACCGCAATTTTAAAACTCTTATTTACGCAAGTAAACTTCGATTTTTAAAATCTTGTTTGCCTCAAAAAATCGAATTTTTAGAAACCCTCTTAAGAAAGGTAGGTTAAAACAGTTTCTTTTCCTTCGCTAAAAGCATAATCTGCTCCACAACTTCATCTGCAGTGAGTTTTTCGCGATTTAACACCATGTGGAATACATTATCGTCGTGTTCTTTGCCATAAAAAAGTTTGACAAAGCTATCCCTCTTGTTGCCGATATCCTCAATTCGCTTTTTAGCGTCTTGTTCGGTAAGATTATATCGTTTTGCAACCGATTTTACTCTCCAATCCTGTGGAGCAATCAGTTTTATGTGAAGTGACCGGGGAATGTTTTTGGTGATGGCAAAGCCGGCTCTGCCGACTATAATCACATTTCCTTCCTCAGCATAAGTTTTTACGACTTTGGTTACCATTCTTTTAATTAGATCATCACTTGCATAAGGTTTAGAAAAAGAGGCGATAATATCCACCAAAAACTTATACGATTCACCTTTAAAGAAATGCTCGATTTGATTTGAGTTTGTCTGAAGCTTTGTTGCGGCATCGTTGATAATCTCCTTGCTGATCCAATTCCACTTCTCTTTTTTTGCCTTTAGATTTTCTTCCGTGAGACGCAAAGCCAGCTTTTCTGCAATTTCGCCCGCAAAACAACCA
Source organism: Bacteroidales bacterium (assembly GCA_963556065.3). Lineage (GTDB taxonomy): Bacteria > Bacteroidota > Bacteroidia > Bacteroidales > WCHB1-69 > JBAXTE01. The sequence continues at coordinate 97,035 of CAUVYH020000017.1, read as the reverse complement.
CACTCTCTTGATATGGTAATTACCGGTCCCGATTCTTTTTTAATATCCGGTTCAACTTGTAGGCGATCCATGTACTTAAATAGTATATTGTCTTTCATTATTTTATGTATTTAATTTAAACACAAATATAATTAATGATTTACTAAATTACAAATATTTTAATTTTATTTAAAAACCTATTGCCTTTCAGAATAAGCAAGGATTTCTTTTACTTAAATTGATAAAAAATTGCAGTTTGCAAAAATTAAAGAATAAAAAAACGATAATGTCATTTATAATTTCTCCAATGGATATTTGTATCTTTGCCGTATTAACTCATGATCGTTATGAATGCAACTATTGAATCGACAATAATCTCAAGTTTTTAGAAATACAGTAATGAAAAGTGATAAGATCTTTGGATTAGAAAAAAATGTCTTTTTTACAGGATTGACAAGTTTTTTTACCGACACTTCCATTAAAATGATTTATAGTGTGATGCCCCTGTTTTTACTGTCAATTGGAGCCTCTAAGACAACCATCTCTTTAATTGAGGGAATTGCAGAAAGCACTGCTTCTTTGTTAAAAGCGGTTTCCGGATACTGGAGCGATAAAATCGGAAAGAACAAACCGTTTATGATTATCGGCTATGGGATTACCGCACTTGTAATGCCATTGTACGCACTTGTATTAGTTCCTGTTCATGTTTTGTTTTTACGATTTTTCGAACGCATCGGAAAAGGAATCCGGAGCGCTCCTCGAGACAGTTTAATCAGTGCATCAATAAAAAAAGGAGAAGCCGGTAAAAATTTCGGGTTTCACAAAGCGATGGATAATAGCGGAGCAATTCTTGGGCCTTTAATTGCTTTCCTGCTTTTATCGCTTTTTCCACTGAATTATAGCCATATCTTTTTATTCGCCACAATTCCTGCTTTTTTTGGGGTAATTACAATTGTTCTTTTTATCAAAGATGTGAAAACGGTAAAGGCACAAGATTCTGAAAAAATATCCTTCAAAAATTTACCTAAAAAATTCTACTTTTTCCTGATTGTTGTTTTTGTCTTCACACTTGGGAACTCCGCCGATGCTTTGTTGTTAGTTAAAACAGCAGAGACGGGAATTGATAAATCCCATATCCCTTTTGTGTACATGCTCTTCAATACGGTTTCCGTAATACTTGCCATTCCGTTAGGCAAACTATCCGATAAAATCGGTCGTGAAAAATTAATTATCGCCGGGTTTTTAATCTACGCTATTGTCTATTATTTCTTCGGTAAATTTAATAATATCAATATTTTCATCATCTTGTTCATAATGTATGGACTTTATAGTGCCTTAACGGATGGCAATCAAAAAGCCTTGATTTCCGATCTCGTAAAAAAGGACTTGAAAGGAACCGGATTTGGCCTTTATCAAGCTGTACTTGGAATAACACTATTACCGGCAAGTTTAATCGCCGGAGTATTATATGATAAAATAAATTCGAATGCTCCGTTTTATTTCGGTGCCTGTATGGCTTTATTAGCAACGATTCTAATGATAATTTTTACAATTTTATACAAGAAAAAATCTACGGCCACTGCTATATAATTTTGACTACCATTTCGATTTTCTTCGATAGCATAAAAAATTCCGAGGTCCCGAACAATTGTATAATGAACTGTTTAAAAAATGCTAATTATAAACAATGAATTATGATATCACAAAAACAAGAACCGATATGTTGCCCTCCTTTTGATCCTGAACTATGGAACAACAAAACGTTTATTTGGGAAAACAAAACATTTATCAAAGAAAAGGTACGCACTTTTTTGTACATGCCTCTAAATTTTGGTCCAATAATGAGAAAAGTTGACCGGAAAATAACAGAAGCCGGAGCTCAAATCCAGGAATGGCTTTGCTTGTCGGATCATACCTCAAAATGGAATATGAATGTATTTCTAGCTGTTGACAAAGAAATCCCGACAGCAGAAAATATTAAAATCAGCGGAACATTTTTCAGTAAAGTTTATGAAGGACCGTTCAAAGATACCGAAAAATGGTGCAACGATTTTGATGCAAGTGTGAAAGCCAAAGGACTAACCGTAAAAAAATGGTATATGTGGTACACTACCTGTCCAAAATGTGCAAAAAAATATGGAAAAAATTATGTGGCAATTTTTGGTTTAGTAGATTAATTCGGAAATGTTTTTTTGATTTGCATTTATTAATAAGGCTAACGAACTACTGTTGTTTATAATTCAAACACCAATTGTTTTCGATTGATGTAAACCTGATCAGTCAAGCAAAACGGAGTAGCGCGTAGCAGAATCGAACTGCCATTTTCGGATTGAGAAACCGATCTCCTAACCGTTAGAGGAACGCGCCATAGCATAATATGATTTTGAAAGCAAAACGCAACACAAAATTATATTTTTTTCCATCAATAAACAAGATTTCGAATGATATTTTTTCGAAATCTTGTAAAATAAATTCCCCACTAATTTAAGCATTAAGCAGTTTCCACTAGTAAAATAGCCAAAGGGGAATTTTTGTTTTGGTATTTGCCCAAATTCTACTGTCTTATAGGAAAATAGAAATAGATGAATCATAATAGTTTTTTTAAGCTCTACCGCAGAAGTGTTCTATTTTACAAAATGATTATAGGTTAAATAGACTTTCTATCTGATTAAATGTCTAATTTTGTATCGAAAAAATGAGCAAAATGATCAAATGTGTAAAACAACTTCCAATTAAAGCATGGGTTATTATACTTGGGCTTGTAGCAATAAAACTTTGGCTTGCTGCTATTATGCCTTTGTCTAACGACGAGGTGTATTACCATACATACGCGCTCTACCCTGCTTTAAGCCATTTCGATCATCCCCCAATGGTCGGTTGGATTATTCAGTTATTTACATGTAACATGCAGTGGCATAATGATTTTTTTATGCGACTGGGAGCTATTGTTTTTTCAATTTTCAACTCTATTATTGTATATTGTTTTGTAAAGCGGATTTCCAATACCAACGCAGCTATGGTTGCCCTTGTCCTTTTTAATGCTTCGTTTTACAACTCGGTAGTTGCCGGATTTTTTATTATGCCCGATACCGGATTGCTTACTTTCTGGCTGTTAGCACTCGATTTTTTTCACCGTAGTCTGACGGCCGAAATGATATCAAAAAAAGAGCGATGGTGGATTATTGCAGCTGGAATTTTTACCGGATTGGCCATGCTTTCTAAATATCAGGCAGGAAGTTTGTGGGCTTCAGCCTTTTTATTTATTCTTATTTTTAAACGGAAATGGCTTAAAGAGCCTGCTTTTTATCTCTCGGGAATCATCACTATCCTTGTTTTTTTTCCTGCAATTTTATGGAACATTCAAAATCAATTTGCTAGTTTATCTTTTCATGGGGAACGTGTTAATCTACTCCACCAGAAATTTAATTATTTATATTTTGCCCGTGAATTCTTCGGACAAATGATCTACACTAATTTTGTCGTATATGTCATCATTGTTTGGAGCCTGATTTATTATTTAAAACATTTTTCACAACGTACATTAAATGAAAAATTTTTCGTCTATTTTGGCATGCCGGTTGTCTTTATATTTTTATTTATTTCCATATTCAAAGCTACGCTCCCCCATTGGTCAGGACCGGGTTTTAGCACCTTAATTCTTCTGGCATCGATAACCCTTGCCAATTCATGTAAGGTAAAACCGACCTTTTTAAAAAAAGCATTAGTCTGGAGCGCTTCCGGCTACATTGGGGCCGTGATAGTCATTGTACTTCAATTGCAATTCAACATCATCCCATTGGGATATGAAAACGATCCCACTTCAGATATTACAGGATGGGACGAACTTGGACAAAAATTTTCAAAACTTCGCACAAAGCATCTTTGTGAAGGGAAAATATCGCCAAAACATGTTTTTCTCTGTTACCGATGGTTTCCGGGAGCGCACTACGACTATTATTTAGCCGAACCCAACCACATTAACTTAATCATTAGTGGAGACGTGAGCAACAGCCATAAATATTTATGGATAAACAAAGCACGTAACGGTATTCCAAAAGGCTATGATGCTTATTATCTTACAACCGACACCATTGAAAGATCTGCAAATCAAGTATATTCTTCATATTTTAAAACCATTTCAGCTCCAGATCAGATTATTATCAACAGAAATCAAAAGCCGTTTATTCTTTACTATCTATATATTCTTCATGATTATAACGGAAAATCATTGTTTTAAATCTTTATTCTGAAAGCCGATCGGTATCATTTTTTAGCGCTTTTAAACTGTTAACAATGTTGGAGCTTTAAATGAGTGCAGAATTTGAATATTAAAAGTATAAGTCAGAAAAAGCTTTCTCTGTGATTGTTTTTATCTCAACCGAATTTAATCATGTACCGTTAAATTCCTTTTTTATACTGAGCGTTCGTGGTCGGGTGAATGATTTGCTTGAGTTCCTTTTCTGACTCCAAATTTCCGATTAAAATATCCTCAAAAAGTTTGATTATAAATGACTTATCTGCTCCGATTTGGGTTTCTGTTTTAATATCCCGTAAATCAATCAAAAAACAAGAAATAAGGTTCTGTATATCGGTAATAATTTCGGTGTTCAGAAAATTAGTTTCATTATAAATACAATGATAGTTTCCTTTTGATTTTTCGATAAAGAAGGTCTTTTTTTTCAGATTTGTGATGGTTGCAAATTTCTCACACTGCAGAATACAGGCATCGTCAATTTTATCTTTTATACAGCCGGTAACTTGGTGAAATAGGCACAGTCGGCTCGTCATCAATACAATCGGATGATAAATACTATAAAACAGATCGAATTTCTCCGGTTTTTTAATGCTTTTTATCTGCAATTCATTTAGTTCATTTGAAATAAACGCACCGGAACAGTTTAAGGTTTCTTTTAAACACAAGAGACTATATGAATTTACAATATTCAGATGCGGTCCGGCAATCCAAGAAATTCCTTTTTTATAGGCTTCGTAAGCGATGCCAGTATTATTGCTTACAATTTTTTGGGGCTGTACTTGCTCAATAAATTCCACTGCAGCAAGATAATCAGCACCGATTAAAACAGCTGGAAACCACGGAATTATTCTTTTATTTTCCCTAAAAAGTGTGATTAACTCGGCAAAAGTGTTTTTAAAGCAATTGGGTAGTTGAAAATAAATTGTTGCCTGAGTTTCATTACAGAAATGCAAATCTTTTTGAGAGGATATCAATATGGAAAGAACAGGCTTGATGTTTTCTCTGTTTTGTTTTTTTAAGGTCGGAATTTCAATAGGATCCATCGGTTCTTTTGAACCATTTAGAACAAACAACAACTTCTTTTTTATGGAGGTGAGCTCTTTATACGGCAAAAAAAGATTCGGTCCAAGATTCTTCATTTCCAGATGTTCAATATGATATTCCGTATCACTTAAAGCGTTCAATCTGGATAAAAGTATTTCCCGATTTAACGGCTGTGCCCCGACATCCTTTAGGTTAATTTCAGATAGCACTTCAAATGAGTTATCAGGCGTTCTTACAGACACTTTTAGCGGAGTTCCGCATTTACCAGAAATATTTATTTCTAAAGGTGCTTTATCTATGCTTAGCCGATTGATCTCATTTTCAACTTTATTAATAATATCCGTTCGTTCATCATACACAGCACCTTTCGCTTTATCAATATTTTCATCATCGGAGCCGTTGTATGTTTCAGACAAACGAATTGCCGAATTGTCTCTTGGATTATTGATAAACATATTTTTGTGAAGATTGTCTTTCAGAAATCCATTTGAAAAATCTCGGTTAAACACCTTATATAAAGCATTTTTATCGTCGTTTAGTATATTTTGGTCATAGAAATTCCGGAGATGTTTTCTCCATGCATCAACTACAGTATAAACATAATGAGATTTTTTTATCCGTCCTTCAATTTTTAAGGAATCAACTCCTGCATCAGCTAATTCTCTTAACTCGGACCATGCTGAATTATCTTTAAGATTTAGAGGAAAGCTCTTACCTGCTAGGGTTGTGACATACTGATCTCTGCATGGCTGGCTGCATCTACCTCTATTTCCCGAGTTTCCCCCATGAACGGAACTCAGGTAACAAATACCTGAAAAACAAATACAATACGAACCGTGAACAAAAACTTCAACTGAGATATTATTTTTATGACCAACCGCTGTCAACGTTTTTATCTCACCAATATTTAACTCTCTACACAGATTAATCCGAGTAGCATTTAATCTGCTTAAAAACATAATCTGACCTTGATTATGAGTGGTAAGCTGCGTTGACGCATGAATTTTTAGTCCTTTAAAATAACTGGATACAAGATAAAGCAATCCCAAATCCTGAATAATAACCCCATCGATGCCGGTGTTGATTAATTTGTTCAATAAGCGGATAAGGGCAGGAATTTCACTTTCAACGATAAGGATGTTCATGGTTAGAAAAACCCGACAATTTTTTTTGTGGGCAAGTCGTAAAATTCCATTTAAGTTTTCGAAGCTGATATTTGCAGCCCTGTTCCGGGCATTGAACTTATCTAACCCGCAATATACCGCATCGGCTCCGGCAGCAATAGCTGCTTTTATGGAATCGGTATCTCCGCCCGGTGCCAGTAATTCAATGTTGTTTTCCATTCGCCAAAATTACAACAAATTTGATTGATGGAATTTTGTATCGTTTCTAACTTAAGGCAGATAAAATATAATAACATGTCCGATTCATGAATTGTTCGGGGCTACTTAAATATAGGCATTAGAGGACAATTGCAATAATAACCGGTTTTTCCATTGGACTATAATAAAAAAATGCAGTTTAAAAAACACTTACATTTAAAAGACGGGGAAATTCAGGCGCAATTGGAAAAATTATAGAAAACTATTAACTTTGCTGAAAATAAATAAACACCGTTTCTACTATGAAAAAACTAATCATCTTAATTTTATTTTTGGCAATATGGCTCACTGTTCATGCTCAAAGTGATCAACCATCAATGATTGAAAGGACTTCGATGGGCTTGGGCTTCGGTCAGGATTATGGTGGACTTGGAGGTAATTTCACTTATTATCCAATAAAAAATCTCGGAGTTTTTGGCGGCGGCGGATGGGCCATGGCAGGTTTCGGATATAATGTGGGTCTGAAATTGAGGTTTTCAACCGATCTCGAAAATGCAAGATCGTATGGATATCTGTTGGGGATGTATGGATACAATGCAACAATTTCAATTACAAATCAAACCGGTTATAATAAAATTTTCTACGGGCCATCTGCCGGCATTGGAATAAATAGCAGGATTAACACAAGCAGTCGCATTTCAATATCAATCGCAGTAATTTATCCATTCCGATCGTTCGAGGTGGACGATTATATTAATGATTTGAAAAACAATCATGGGGTGATATTTAAAAATAATTTGCTCCCCGTTACGTTTTCCATAGGTCTTGTTTTTCCTTTTGATCGAAAATAAGAATTCCATCCCAATTACTTCTTTCCTCCCAGCAGCGACTTAATCTCGTTTAGTTTCATCAGGGCTTCCACCGGAGTCAGGCGGTCAACATCGGTATTGAGAATGTCCTCTTTAATTTGTTGCAACAACGGATCGTCCAACTGGATAAAACTCATCTGATATCCTTGGTCTTTTTGTGCCGATTTAATGTTGCTCACCAAATTTTCTTTGGTGTGCGATGCTTCGAGCTGAGTAAGCATTTTTTCGGCTCGATCGAGCAATTCTCGAGGCATACCGGCCATGCGAGCCACATGTATTCCAAAACTGTGTTCGCTCCCTCCTGTGGCTAATTTTCTTAGAAAAATCACTTTGTTCCCCACTTCCTTAACGGTAATGTGGTAATTGCGAATACGCTTGAACATTGTCGCCATTTCGTTGAGCTCGTGGTAGTGGGTGGCAAACAGTACTTTGGGACGATAAAGCTTGTGCTGATGCAAGTACTCGGCAATGGCCCAAGCAATAGAGATACCGTCGTAGGTACTCGTTCCACGACCGATTTCATCGAGTAAAATGAGGCTGCGTGCCGACACATTATTCATGATACTGGCGGTTTCATTCATCTCCACCATAAACGTGGACTCGCCGGAGCTGATGTTGTCGGAAGCGCCCACGCGGGTGAAAATTTTGTCCACAATCCCGATTTCGGCACTGTCGGCAGGCACAAAACTTCCAATCTGAGCCAATAGCACAATAAGTGCGGTTTGTCTCAGTAGTGCCGATTTTCCCGACATGTTAGGTCCGGTAATCATGATGATTTGTTGCTTGTCGGGGTCAAGGCTGAGGTCGTTGGATATATATTTTTCAGTAATTGGAAGTTGCTTTTCGATAACCGGATGTCTTCCATTTTTAATATTGATGTCAAACGAATCGTTGATCACGGGACGGACATAGTTGTTATCGATAGCTATTCGAGCAAAAGACAAGAGCACGTCGATACGGGCCAGCAGCGAAGCATCGAGCTGAATAGGTTGAATATAATCGAGAAGTCCGATTAATAATTCGTTGTAGAGGTTGGTTTCCAAAGCAAGAATCTTCTCTTCAGCGCCCAAAATTTTTTCTTCGTATTCCTTAAGTTCGGGGGTAATATACCGTTCGGCATTAGCCAAGGTTTGTTTTCGCATCCATTCTTCGGGCACCTTGTCTTTGTGGGTATTGGTAACTTCCAGATAATATCCGAATACATTATTGAACCCTATTTTTAATGAAGGGATGCCGGTACGTTCACTTTCACGATGCTGTATTTTAAGCAAATAATCTTTCCCGGAATATGCTAATTCTCTGAGTTCATCCAATTCTGCATTGACTCCTTGCGAAATTACATTTCCCTTTACAACTTGCACCGGAGGATCCTGATTTATTTCTTTAGCAATTTTATCTTGAATGGATTGGCAAGGATTCAATTGTTCCGCAATTTTTGCCAGCGACAGTTGTTTTGACTGTTCACAGAGCTGTTTGATTTCGCATACCGCACCTAACGCACGTTGCAATTGCACCAACTCACGAGGATTAACCCTACCCACGGCCACTTTTGAAATCAATCGTTCCATATCCCCGCACTGCTTAATCTGGTCGGTAATAGATTCTGCTAAGGGTAAATTTTCTTTAAAAAAAGAAACCACCTGATGACGTTCCTCAATAGTCACCTTGTCTTTTAAGGGCAAGACAATCCATTTTCGCAACATCCGTGAGCCCATAGGAGAGTGGGTTTTGTCAATTACAGACAGTAGCGTAGTCCCATTTTCGTTGGGAGAGTGAATAAGTTCGAGGTTGCGTATGGTAAACCGGTCGAGCCAGATATAATGATCTTCTTCAATGCGGCCAAGTTTAGTAATGTGTTGGGTCTTATCATGTTGGGTCTCTGCCAAATAATGAAAAGCAGCACCTGCAGCAATAATTCCTTCGGGCATATTTTCCACACCGAATCCTTTCAGCGAATTGGTGCCAAAATGTTTCACCAGTAAATCGTATGTGAAATCGTATGTAAACACCCAATCTTCGAATGTGGTAGTAAAGTATTTTTCTCCGAAAACGTCAAAAAAATGCTGGCGTTTATTTTTTTGGATAATGATTTCGCTGGGTCGGAATCCCTGTATCAGTTTGTCGATATATTCCAAATTTCCCTGAGCAACATACATTTCTCCGGTAGATATGTCTAAAAGAGCAATACCGGAATACTTGTCGTTTAAATGAATGGCTGCCAGAAAATTGTTCTCATTTGTTTCAAGAATTTTATCGTTATAAGAAACTCCGGGTGTAACCAATTCCGTGACTCCCCTTTTTACAATAGTTTTGGTAAGTTTCGGATCTTCAAGTTGATCGCAGATGGCCACACGCAATCCGGCTTTTACCAGTTTTGGCAGATAGGTATCGATGGCGTGATGCGGAAATCCGGCAAGCTCAATGTGCTGCCCCTGTCCATTTGCTCTTCGAGTAAGCACAATACCTAAAATTCCAGATGTTTTAATGGCATCGTCCCCAAAAGTTTCATAAAAATCCCCGACTCGGAAAAGGAGCAATGCGTCTGGATATTTAGCTTTAAATGAATAATATTGTTTCATTAAAGGAGTTTCAACATGCTTTTTTATAACTTCTGCACCTTCTTTCTCTTGCTCTTTTTTGCTCATTAGACCTGTTTATATTTAAAAATCAATTTTTCCCATTTGAGATAGGATACAAATTTACAATTTTTTCCGACAATGAAATCAATCCGAAACAACCATAAGTCCCCAATTAAAAATGATCTCTTTATTTTTAGAAAAACAAATTCTTTAAATCTGCAAAATGAATAGAAAATATTGCTACTTTTGCGAAAAATAATCAACAAAAATGGATAAAATATTAGTGATTGGGTGCGCCGGACAAATTGGCTCGGAACTCACGTTGGACTTACGAAAAATGTATGGCAACAGCAACGTAATTGCCACAGATATCAAACAGGCAAATGAAGAGATTACCGAAAATGGTCCTTTCGAGATATTGAATGCATTAGACACTCAAAAATTAGCAGAAACCATTCATAAGCATGAGATCACGCAAGTGTATCACTTGGCGGCAATACTTTCGGGCAACGCGGAAAAGAATCCACTTCCATCTTGGGATATCAACATGAAGGGATTATTGGGAATGTTGGATATTGCTCGCGAGCAAAAGCTAAAACGTCTTTTCTGGCCTAGCTCCATAGCTGTTTTTGGGCCTTCAACCCCTCGCCAAAACACACCACAACATTGTGTGATGGATCCAAATACCGTTTATGGAATCAGTAAATTAGCCGGAGAACGATGGATCAGCTATTATCAAAAACGTTATGGTGTGGATACTCGTAGCGTACGCTACCCCGGATTAATCAGTTACAAAACCGAAGCAGGTGGTGGCACCACCGATTATGCTGTGGAAATTTATTATGAAGCCATTAAAAATAAGAAATATGAATGTTTTTTGACGCAAGACACCTATCTTCCGATGATGTTTATGCCCGATGCCATTAAAGCAACCATTGATATAATGCAGGCCGACGAAAACAAATTCTCAACCCGTGATAGTTACAATATCGGAGGTATGAGCTTTTGCCCGGATGATGTATATAAAGCCATTAAAAAACATATTCCGGATTTTGAAATTACTTACAAACCTGATTTTCGTCAAGCAATTGCCGATTCTTGGCCACAGAGCATTGATGATCAAATTTCAAAACACGACTGGAATCTTAGCTACGAATATACATTGGATGCAATGACCGAAGTGATGCTACATGAAATTGCCAAAAAGCTGAAATAAAATTCATTCAGGGAATAACAACGAAAGAGGGCTGGTTTTCACCAGCCCTCTTTCGTTGTTGTTTACACCCGTTAAAGATCAATGATTATGACTGCATTGGTGTCCGCCCTCTTCCGAATGATGTGCTTCGTGACTGGCACAACTCACCCCACTGTCGGTCAACGTTCCGGCTGCGTATTGTTTCACCACGGCGGTAACGTCACCGCTACAACCTCTGATGACCTCAATTCCGGCGCTGTTGAGCACATTGATGGCTCCGCCACCAATACCGCCGGCCAGCATCACCTTTACCCCCATTTCAGCCAGAGTGGAAGCAATATTCGATTTGCATCCGCATCCCTGAGTAGCTTCAATAATGTTTTCCTCGGCAATTTCACCATTAGGACTAATCGTGTATATGCTGTAATAAGCACAATGACCAAAATGATCATCAACCTGATTGTTTGCGGTTAAAGGAATGGCAACTTTCATATTTTTTTATTTTTTATGTATCTATATCCGAAAAAAACTTCTTAGAACTAATTATACTTTAGCCAGACCATTTTCCAAATCTGCAATGATATCTTCCGCATCTTCGATACCCACGGAAAAGCGGATCAAATCGTCGGTGATTCCGGCTTTTAATTTACCTTCTTTGGTTACTTTAGAGTGAGTCATCGAAGCAGGATGTTGAATAAGTGTTTCAACACCACCTAATGAAACGGCCAAAAGAGCAAGATGTACATTATTCATCAATTTTTTAGCACCTTCAAATTCGCTTTTTAAACCAAAGCTGATCATACAACCCGGAGCTTTCAGCTGACGTTGAGCCAATTCAAATTGTGGGTGTGATTTCAATCCTGGGAATTTTACCCAAGCTACTTTCGGATGATTTTCGAGGAATTCCGCCACTTTTTGTGCGTTTTCCACTGCCCTGTCGATACGGATACCCAATGTTTTTACACCGCGTAGCACCATGTATGCCTGATGAGGGTCCATATTGCAACCCAACATCACCATCATTCCACGTAATTTTTTGTATAAGTCTGCATCTTTTGCAATCACAATACCGGCAACGATATCCGCATGGCCATTGATAAATTTGGTCATTGAATGGAAAACGACATCTGCTCCCAAATCCAATGGTTTTAAAAGATATGGGCTGCTGAATGTATTGTCAACAACGAGAATAGCGCCATGACGGTGGGCAATTTCTGCACATTTTTCAATGTCGGTAATATCCATGGTTGGATTTGCCGGTGATTCAATATATAATACTTTGGTATTGGGACGAAATGCCTTCTCAATATCATCAGCATTCGTAGTATTAATATAAGTGCTTTCCACTCCATATTTAGTATAATGGTTCTCCATGATTGCGCGTGAGGGGCCGTAAACAGCATCGGTACTTATCATGTGGTCGCCCGAAGCCAACAATGTTTGATAGATTACATTTACAGCTGCCATACCGGAGCTTACGGCAATACCACCACAACCATTTTCCAAGGTAGCGATCTGACGTTCTAAAGCGTCAATAGTCGGATTATTGATACGGGTATAAATATAACCGTTGCTTTCTCCCGCAAAGCATTTTGCACCTTCCTCAGCACTCTTAAAAGCAAATGTAGAAGTTTGATAGATTGGAGGTGTTGCCGATCCGAATTGGTCATCAATTTCTCCTGCATGAATTAATTTGGTGTTGAAACCTGAATTTTTTGTGTTCATTTTTTCTGTTTTAAATTGATATGTTTATGTTATACTTTAATTTCACTATTGTTGAACCTGCATGCTTTACAGGGTATTTCAAGTTTATCTTTTTTACAACTCTGACAACGAAATTTCTTGTTTTCGAACTCCACATTCCCTCCGTTAAACTCGATAAAAAAACCTTCCACAAAGGCTTTTGCAATTTTTTCCAGCCCACGATTATACACCCGTGAAAAGGTCGGACGCGAGACCCCCATTTTTTCAGCAGCAGCATCATGCGATAGTTTATCGTAAAGCGCCAATTTTATGCTCTCGTATTCGTCCATCTGAATTTCAACACCCTCTCGCTTGCAACGCATCATGCCATAAGGCTTAAACCCATCCATTTGAGGAGGTTGCAAAACTTTTCTGTTACGTATCGGTCGTGGCATTGATTTGATTTTTGGCAAAGGTAATGAACTTATGTTCATAACAAAACAGAATAACATTTTGTTAACTCTTTTTTATTTAACCGCAGAGGACGCAGTGTGAATATAAGAAAAATCGCAACGGGCGCAGAGAAAAGTGAAAGTTTTGTTATGCAAAGACGCAACTAATTTCATGTTTCACGCAAAAAATGCGAAGGCGCGAAGTTTTCCCATCCTTAATGAATTAGACAGGATTTACGGGATTAACAAGATTGATAATGTATTAATGTATTCATAATCCTCTCTTAAAAAATCTTATCTCGCATCATGCCACAGCTGTTATTCGCCATTATCTGCGTAATAGTTTTTAACTATCTGAATTCTTTTTCGTAATTTTGGCCAAAATTTAGAACAATGAACAACGAAGAACTATTTAAAAAAATAATCTCCCATGCCAAAGAGTATGGATTTATCTTTCCTTCGAGTGAAATTTATGATGGATTGAGCGCAGTGTACGACTATGGTCAAAACGGCGTGGAACTCAAAAAAAATATTCGCGAATACTGGTGGAAAGCCATGGTGCAATATCACGAAAACATCGTCGGGATTGATGCCGCCATCTTTATGCACCCGACTACCTGGAAAGCGTCCGGTCACGTGGACGCCTTCAGCGATCCGCTTATCGACAACAAAGATTCCAAAAAAAGATACCGTGCCGATGTGCTGTTGGAAGATCACATTGCCAAAATCGAAGACAAGATTACCAAGGAAGTTGAAAAAGCGGCCAAACGCTTCGGAGAGACCTTCGATGCCAAGATGTTCTGCGAAACTAATCCGCGGGTGGTCGAAAACCAGAAGAAAATCGACGACATCCGTACCCGCATGGCTGAATATTTGACCAAAGAAGATTTTGTAGCGCTAAAAGCATTGATTGAAGAGTTAGGCATAGTGTGCCCGGTGTCGGGTTCCCGCAATTGGACCGAAGTACGCCAGTTCAACCTAATGTTCTCTACACAAATGGGGTCCATGGCCGAAGGTGCCGACACCATCTACCTCCGTCCGGAGACCGCTCAGGGAATTTTCGTGAACTTTCTGAATGTAATGAAAAGCAGCCGCCTGAAACTGCCCTTTGGAATTGCTCAGACCGGAAAAGCATTCCGCAACGAGATTGTAGCCCGTCAGTTTATCTTCCGCATGCGCGAGTTCGAGCAGATGGAGATGCAATACTTTGTGAAACCGGGCGAAGAGATGAAATGGTTCAACTACTGGAAAGCGGAACGCATCAAATGGCACGAATCGTTGGGAACCAACCCGGAAAAATACCGTTTCCACGATCACGAAAAACTGGCTCATTATGCCAATGCTGCCACCGATATCGAATTCGACTTCCCGTTTGGATTCAAGGAACTGGAAGGAATTCACAGTCGTACCGACTTCGACTTGAATGCTCATCAAAAATTTTCGGGCAAAAAACTACAGTTCTTCGATCCGGAAACCAACGAAAGCTACATCCCTTATGTCATTGAAACTTCCATCGGCCTCGACCGGATGTTTTTGGCGATATTCAGCAGTGCTTACAACGAAGAGACCTTGGAAGACGGGTCTATAAGAACGGTATTGAGAATTCCTCCGGTGCTTTCTCCTGTTAAGGTAGCCATTTTACCGTTGGTGAAAAAAGATGGGATGCCCGAAAAAGCAAGAGAAATCATGGATGTACTAAAACTTGATTTTAACTGCCAGTACGACGAAAAGGATGCCATCGGTCGTCGTTATCGCCGCCAAGATGCCATCGGAACCCCATATTGTGTAACCGTAGACACCCAAACGCTGGAAGACAACACGGTAACCATCCGCGACCGCGACACCATGGGTCAGGATCGCGTGGCCATCACCGATTTATATAAAATTATCGCGGCAAAACTGAAGTTAAATCAATATAAGCCGACCAAAATGTAAGCTAGTTCTTAAGCTTAGATATTAAAAGAGGCTCCCATGAATTGGGAGCCTCTTTCTTTTTTGATCATCAAGTGATATAATCCAAATAATTATCTTTGTTTATGACCGTATATTCTGCATCTGGGTATGATTTGGCAAATTCGGTTGGGGTCTTTACGTTTTCACGTCCCCATTTATATTCAAAAGCGGCAATCTGTTCGCTTTGGGTTTCAATCCGGTCAATCTCCTGTTTGGTATGGGTCCTCCAAAAGTACGCATCTACTCGAATCTCCTGATAATGAACTTTTTTAATTCGTTCCGAGTTCAAGTAGTTTTCCCACAATTTGCCGATATCATCACGATTGCTTAGCGGATTAAAGTTGTTGATCAATGCATTGCGAATGCCATTGTCAATAAAATACCACTTTTTCATCTTGGTTATTTCATTGTCTCTGTTTCTGCTAAATCCACTCACGGAATAACAGATAAAGACTTTGGTAAACAACTCTAAATATTTTTCCACTGTATTCTTGCTGATCTGAAGTTCATTGCCCAGACTTTCCAGTGAAATTTCACTTCCTATTCTGTAAGCAAGCTTTTGTAATAAAGAGACAATTTTATCACGTTTTTTTATTCCTTCAAAGGCTAATATATCTTTAAGCAAATATGCTTGAACCAATTCCTTCAGATATTCCGTTTTTTCGTTGTTGCTTTGCAGTTTCAACAATTCTGGATAACCACCGAAAATCAAACGTTCTTCCTGTTTACTGATGGTCTCAAGGTATGTTTCTGTTTGAGCATATTCCAGTTGAGCCAGTGGAAACATGTTTAGGATGCTCATTCGGCCAACCAGCGGTTCCCCGATTTGATTGTTGATTTCAAAAGCAGACGAACCAGTTACCACAACCTTTAAATCGGGAATGGTGTCCACCATCAATTTCAATTTTTTGCCGATATTGGGTATCTCTTGAGCTTCATCAATAATCAAAAACTTTACATTTCCCAATAATCTTTGATAATTAGCGGTACTTTGAATATCTAATACATTATGGGTTTCAATATCATCTCCGTTCAAAAAGACGACTTCTTCCTTTGTTTGACTAATGATGGTTTTTAAAAATTCGGTTTTGCCAACCCTACGAGCACCCAATAAAACCAAAACCTTGTTGGGTTTGATTTTCTTCAAAAATTGGGATTCAAAATACCTTTTC
This sequence comes from Bacteroidales bacterium, assembly GCA_963556065.3. GTDB lineage: Bacteria > Bacteroidota > Bacteroidia > Bacteroidales > WCHB1-69 > JBAXTE01. The sequence goes on along the minus strand of CAUVYH020000017.1, from coordinate 80,532 downwards.
ATACTCATTCTTCAATATATTAGGATACAAATATACAACAAAAAAACCAATTTTCGTTAAACAACTGACGGAATTTAATTGATTACCGTCACATCGCTGACGGTAATCAATTAAATTCCGTCATCTAAAAGCGTGTAATATTATGGGAAGATTTTGTACAAACTGAACGGTGCTCCAGCTTCTTTTGTGGAGAAAAAGACAAGACACACGGTAAAAGTGGATTAGAAATTGGGATGATATTCAGCCATTTACGTGATAAAATCCAAATAATTAACTTTGTTAATAACGGCATAATCTTGATTTGGTTTATGCTCGAAATACAACAAAAAAAACCAATTTTCGTCACATTAATGATGGAAACTATTTTAATATCTAAGATTGTTGCAAAAGTCCAAAATCAGGGTGTTTGTTGTTTTGCAGCAATTAATAATCTCAATCGATAAAAGAAATTCTGTCTCTGATTAGAACAATAGTCAGTATGTTGAAAATATTACCAATGCGCTGATTTTGGCAAGTTCTATTTAATGGTATCCGCTTTTTCTTTTTTCCCAAACACAGAAAAATGGACATAGCGTTTTGGATGGGCTTTCAGATCTTTAAGCAAAAGATTTAAGCTTTCTGATGTTTTTTGAATATTGAAATACAGCGTGTCGTTATTCGCTAACTGTCCCAAAGTACCTTCGCCCCTGTTTATTTTATCGAGCATAATTTGAAAATCGGAAACGGCTTTTTCGGTACTCTTAATGGTTTGTGCAAAATTAGCCTTAGCCAATGTATCGGAAATAGAAGAGAAGTTCTCAATGATATTGCTGATTTTCTTATTGTTGCCTTTAATGTTTTTGGTAATATCACTTAAACTTGAAATAAAATCGGAAATTTTATTTCTATTTCCGGAAACGGCAAAATCGATACTTCCCATCGTATTGCTTAAATGCTCTAAGGTAAGCTGAATATGATTAAAACTATTCGCTAAGTTCTGTTGATTTTGTAAGTTAAAGACACCTTTTACAGAGAGTAAAATAGTATCGAGCGACGACATGATGTTATCTGCCTTTTCTTTAATCGGAGCCATTTCTTTGGAGAGTTTATCCGCCATTCCCTGCTGTAGTTGTCCCACAAGTGTGTCGTTATTTTTAATCGGGGCTCCGGTTCCCAGAATCAGCCGTACCGCTTTAGATCCGAGTAAATCGGAATCAACAATTTGTGCAACGGTGTTTTTAGGGATAGCGATGGATTTGTCAATGGTAAATTCTACCAAAATTTTCCCAGAGTTATCTCCCACAAAATCTATTTTAGAAACAATTCCAACTTTAAAACCATTGATTTGTACAGGGTTCGCCGTCATTAAGCCATTTACATTATCGTAAACCGCATAAAATCTTCTTCGACTCTGAAATAAATCGTTTCCTTTTAAAAAATTTATTCCCCAAATAAATAAGATAAAAGTTACAAAAAAGATGAGCGTGATTTTTACTTCTCTTTTAATTTTAATGTTGGATAGATTAAATAGCACGTATATCGATTTATTTGTGAATACTAATAACGTTAGAACAGAGAAAACAAAATTACAAAAAAAACATTCACCACACCAATTATTGCGTTTTACGATTTTGCCGATTTAATAATCGGGTGGCTTCCGACGGTGATATTCGGATTCCATTGTTAAAAGCTACCACAAAACAACCGGCATAGCCCATCGATTCAAGCTTTGATTGATAAACAACCGCTTCTTTAATTGAAGTAAATTTTCCTGCAGTATATTTATAGGTATCTCCTTGCTTATATTCAAAAACATCACCAATCGCTATGAATTCCTTACTATTAAGGGGTTTATGCTTTTGCGAAATAAGAAATTGCACTCTAAAAACAACAGATGAAGAGTCTATGTTCTGTGCTGTTTCTACTTGCTTATAAAGGAGATTGGAGTCAATCGACTTCGATTTTTCCGAGGTTTTATCAACATACTTTTCCGTTAAAGAGTCTATTTCAACTCGTTGTGTCGGTTTGGAGTGCTTAATATTTGGCGTATCCTTTTCCAGCACAATTTGATCATACGTTAAAAGGGATGTGTTTGTCGGTACTGCCGTTTTAACACCTTCTATTACTGATTTATAATTTAGAAAAGACTCGTAAAGAGAATAGGCAATAGATTCCTGACCTTTTTTTTGTTTTAAAAACTGCTCATCTTTCGGATTGCTTACAAATCCTGTTTCAACAAGCACACTGGGCATTGAGGTTTTATAAAGAACCAGAAAGCCTGCTTGTTTTACACCCCGATCGAAAAATTTCAACTTATTTTTAAAATTGAGCTGAATTGCATTGGCAAAAGAAAGACTTTGATTGATATACATGTTTTGAAACAGTGAAAAGATAATATATGCTTCTGCCGAGTTCGGATTAAAGCCATCGTATTTGGCAACATGATTTTTTTCCATCAAAATGGATGCATTTTCTTTTTTAGCAACTTCTAAATTTGCTGCCGATTTGTGCAAACCCATTACCCATGTTTCCACCCCGAAAGGATCGTTTTTTTTGGAGGAATTACAGTGGATGGAAATAAACAAATCCGCTTTACTACTATTTGCAATGGCTGCTCGACGATGAAGTTCAACAAAAACATCCGTCTTTCGAGTATAAACTACTTTTATTTCCGGGTGATTGGACTCAATTAATTTGCCTAAATTTAAGGCGATTGCCAGCGCAATATCTTTTTCCTTGATCTTATTATATCCTATCGCCCCAGGATCATGTCCCCCATGTCCGGCATCGATAACCACACAACGGATGGTTTTTCCGTTTTGCGGTATTCCAGCCATCATAAACAATGGAATAAAGGTTAAAATTACTAAAAATATTTGCCGTATATTCACGTTGATATCTCTTTTTTGATTAGTTTTGATGTCTCAAATGGACTTTTATCTAACAAAATTAGTAAAATTTATAGATTAACACGTAATAAATTGCATCGATCATCTAAAAGTCATCTTGTTTTTTTGCTCTTTGCTCTTGGTTTTGTTCTTTTGAGTCTTTCTACTCATGCTCAAGATTCCATTCCCATTAATAAAATTAAAAAGTTAAAAAGCTCGGATGCATTTATTTCCGACACTTTAAAAACCAACACATCTGCCACCAAGTCAGAAATAGTGCCACAAAAAAATGATTCTTTAAGAATAAAAAGTGTGCCTTCCGATACAAGTGGAACACAGATGCAAGCCATCGCATTATCAAAAAGCGCTATTTCAAGCATCGTTAACTATTTTGCTTCAGACTCCATTCGCTTTGATCTGAGAAAAAAACAAGCTTATCTTTACAACAAAACGAATATTAAGTATGAGGATATCGTTTTAGAGTCTAATTTTGTTCGTATCGACATGAACAAAAGCCAGCTTTTTGCCACGGGAATCGCTGATTCCATGGGGGTTATTACAGGAAAACCACTTTTTAAACAGGGTACACAATCGTTTAGAACCGAAAAAATAGAATATAATTTTATTTCTAAAAAAGGATTAATCACGTCTGTAATTACACAAGAAGGCGAAGGATTTATGCATGGTGAAAAAATCAAAAAAAACTCAGACAGCACGACTTTTGTTTATCATGGAAAGTTTACCACTTGCGACAATGATGATCCTCATTTTGAATTGGCTTTTACAAAAGCAAAAGTGGTAACAAACAATGTTATTGTTACCGGCCCTGCATATCTTAAAATTCAAGGAATTCCAACTCCTTTAGCGCTCCCCTTCGGTTTTTTCCCAAATAAAAAAGGGCGGAAGAATGGGCTTATCATCCCAAGTTACGGGAATACAAATAATCGTGGTTTCTATTTTGAAAATGGCGGTTTTTATTGGGGTGTAAGCGACAATCTTGATATTGCTTTTATCGGGGATATTTATACTCGTGGCAGTTGGGCTGCCAAAATACGATCTAATTACAAAATGAGATACAAATACTCCGGAAATATCAACATGGCATACGCAAACAATATTCTTGGCGAAAAGAACACGGATACATACCAGAATTATAAAGACTTCATGCTGAAATGGGTGCATGTGCAGGATCCCAAAGCCCATCCGGTTCGTCGATTTTCGGCAGATGTAAATATTATGACCAGCAAGTTTAAAACCTTTAATCCGACCTCGGCCAATGATTACTTATCAAATACGTTTCAATCGGCAGTTACTTTTTCTACCAGTTTTAATGGAAAATACTTTCTAAGTGCCAACCTTCGCCACTCTCAAAACACAATTACTCGCCAAATGAATCTCACCTTGCCCGAAGTCGCATTTTCCGTTAATCGATTTTATCCTTTCAGACGTTCAAAACCGGTGGGGGCACTCCGTTGGTATGAGAATATCAGCATGTCGTATCAAACGAATATGCAAAACAACATTACCGGTTACGACAGCACTATTCTGTCCGGAAATATATTGGATAAAATGCAAAACGGAATCAAGCATACAATTCCCATCTCTAATTCCATGAAATTACTCAAGTATTTCAATTGGACCAACACTTTTAATTACAACGAACGGTGGTACTTTAGGACAATAGAAAAACATTGGGATAATGACTTGGTGGTTGACTCCGTGGTTGGAAATGTTAAAGTTGACACGATAAACGGATTTAAAACAGCCCGTGATTTTAATTTCAACTCTTCTATAAACACTCGTATTTATGGAATGTACCGGTTTGGAAACGGGTATATTAAAGCGCTCAGACACGTGGTAAGTCCATCCGTGAATTTTACATATTGTCCAGATTTTACTAGAAGCAAATATGGCTATTATCATTACTATTACGACAAAGGGGTGATAAAACGTTATTCTATTTTTGACGGCAGCATATACGGAACTCCTCCAGCTAACAAACAGGGACAAGTAAACTTCAGCATTGCCAATAATTTGGAGATGAAGGTAAAAGGATCCTCAGACACCGTCGATTTTAAGAAAATCGTACTTGTCGAAAATCTCACATTTTCTACCGCAGTTGATTTTACTCGTGACTCTATGCAATGGGTGCCTCTTTCGATAAGCGGCAGAACCACTTTATTTAAAAACTTGTACATAACTTATAACAGCACCTGGGATCCCTATTATCAAGATACGGCAGGTGTACGATCGTCACTTACCGAATGGAAAGTAAACAAACGACTTTTCCGACTTACTCAATCCGATTGGAATTTTAGCCTGAACTGGTCGCTGAATCCCGAAGCACTCAAATCGAAAACAGCACCAACGCCAACAGACCCGAATAAAGCAAGTTCACCTAATTTCTCAATTCCGTGGAATCTGAATATCAGCTATAATTTGAATTACCTTAAAGCTGGAAATGACGTGCCGGATAAATATACCAATACGACAATTCAGACACTATCTGTTACCGGTGAATTAAATCTTACCAAAAAATGGAAAATTAGCGCATCTTCCGGTTATGATTTTAAAAATAAGGAGATCACATATACCTCTATTGATATTTATCGTGATTTGCATTGTTGGGAGATGCGGTTCAACTGGATTCCTATCGGAACACGAACCAGTTGGAACTTTACAATTAATGTAAAAGCATCTGTTTTACAGGATTTGAAATATGTAAAAAAGAAAGATTTTAGGGATGCTCTGTAAATTTTTATCACTAATACTCAATAAATTACACGGCTAAAGATACAAATTCAGGCAATATAATTTGTAGAATAAAAAAAATGTTGTAATTTTGCACCGTTGTAGGTCGTTACAACTCTTTAAATAGGGCGTTTAGCTCAGTTGGTTCAGAGCACCTGCCTTACAAGCAGGGGGTCACTGGTTCGAGCCCAGTAATGCCCACAAAAAAAGCTTCGCAAATGCGAAGCTTTTTTTTGTGAAAAAGAGAGTAAATAATCACCAGCAGATTTTTTCAGGTTGTTTATTTTTTAAGTTTTGAGACTTATTTTTTTCTTGAGAATCCTCATCAGAAAGAAACAATATACGACGCCATCAATCAAAACTAAACGATTGAATTTTTTACATGCAGACTCTTTATCTAAAAGCTTTCGCCAACTCTAATTGCCTTCAACGCAATTGGAAACATGTTGAGTGAGTTCAATAAAATCGGCTACAGAAAGTTGCTCGGGGCGTTCTATTTCAAATTTTTCGGGAAGAATAATAGTACCCAGACCAAGCCCTTTTAACGAATTATGTAAGGTCTTTCGACGCTGATTAAAGGCGGTTTTCACCACTTTCACAAAGAGTTTTTCGTCACAGTTGAGTCCTTCCACTTTATTTCGAGTAAGTCGGATTACTCCCGATTCCACTTTTGGTGGAGGAGCAAATACCCCTTTGCTTACCGAAAACAGATATTCCACTCGGTACCAAGCCTGAACTAATACACTTAAAATTCCATATTCTTTGGTGCCGGGTTTGCAAGCAATGCGTTGAGCCACTTCTTTTTGAAACATACCCACCACTTCGTCCACACAGTCTTTATAATCTAAAATCTTAAACAAAATTTGAGACGAAATATTATATGGAAAATTCCCTATAATGGCCATGTTTGAACTAGCAACCGTGGACAGATTCATTTTTAAAAAATCTGTTTCAAGAATATTGGGAGATAGTTCAGGCAATACCTCCTTTAGATAAAATACCGACTCGGAATCAATCTCCACCACATAAAAATCTGAAATATTTTTGGTGACCAGTTTCTTAGTGAGTACCCCCATGCCGGGACCGACTTCGATAACCGTTTGGCAATTGCATTTGAGTGCATCCACAATTTTTTGGGCGGTATTGTCGTCGTGTAAAAAGTGCTGTCCCAAATGTTTTTTTGCACGGATATTATCCATAATGTTTATTGTTAGTTGATGTGGTCGCCACGCAAAGATCGGAAACGCTTCCGGGCTTCATTGATATATACGCTTCCTGTATAGTTCAGTATAATTTTTTCGTAAAGGGTAGCTGCCTTTTCTTTGTTTTTGAGCTGTCTTTCATTAATTTCAGCAGCTAAAAATAGAGCATCGTCGGCCAGAATATCTTCGGAATAATAACTATAAACTTTAAAAAGCAAACTGTCCGCTTCCGAATAGTTCCCCTGAGCCAAGGCAATTTGCGCCTTTTTATAGATCACCTCATCAGCCAGCGGATGGTCTAACGACAACATGCTTACAGAATCAAGGCAAAGGTTTGCCTCTTTGTACATTTTTCTGAAAAAGAATAAGTCGGCATCCGCATAGTGTTTTATTGCAATATTCGTACTGTCTTCATCTTCGTTATCGGCAATCAGCATATAAAGCTGCATCGCATCGTTTGCAATTAGCTTGGATGTAGCCGAACGCAGTACGTCAAGTTGAGCTTTAGACCATTCAAATTCTCCAATATAAAAGGAGAGTTTGGCGTTTTTAAACTTGGCATTCTGCCCAAGGGTATCGTTTGGAAAATCTTTTTCTACCTGTGAATAGAGTAATGTGGCATCCCATACATTATTACTAAACAGGAGAATATCGGCCAAATCTATTTTACAAAGGGCTTTTTCCCTGAGATCGATTCCTGGAGTATTGATAGCACTATCCAACAATTTTTCAGCAACCTCGGACTGATCCAAATAATAGGCTTTAATCGATGCTTGAGTACGGATAAAGGAGGCCATTTGCGGGTTAAAATCAAATTCCCGGATAAGAGAAGTAAATTGTTTGTCGATCTCTGCAATTTTTGGAATATTTGGAGGATACGTGACAAGAATTTCTTGATATTTTGCATTTAACAATTCTAATCGGCTGGTAAAATACATATCGGCGTCCGATCCCTGATCTACTATATGCTGGTAAGCTTTAATGGCATAATTCCATTGACCGTTTTCTGTGGCAACTTTGGCAAACCCATACACCATCTGATTGGTTTTGGTAAACCGTTTGTCTATAGATTTGGCTTGGATAAACGACATTTCGAGGTCGTGCTGCTGAAGCGATAACCAATATAGGAGCAGGGCATAGCCTACATTATCAGATTGCTTCTGTGCACGTTTTAAGATCGATTTTCGTACAATTTCGTAGTTTTCTCTTTTGTTATCGTCGGCAAAAACACTTTGAATCCTGTATTCAATATCTTTAGTGTTAGCTGGATCTTGCTCGATGAGCTGGAGATACTCTTCCATCATCAAATCTATTTTTCCGGAAGTTTGATACATCTGGGCTATTTCAATGCTAAAAAGATAGGGATTACCCAGCATTTTCCTTCCTTGTCGATATGTTTCAATCGCCAAATCAGGATGTCTCCGAACATTAAACGCATTAGCTAGATCGGTAATCTGGTATTGTTCGGCAGGTAAATCCTTGATGGCTTTTTCATATTCTTTTTTTGCTTTTTCTGCCTCGTTGGATAGCTCATAAATGTATCCTAAATCGACAGAGAGTCGAGCCATGTTGTTTTTCTTTCGATGCTTTCTTACCAGTTTTTCGGCTTCCTCATATTTTTGGGTTTCAATTAGGCACTGAAGGTAGTAGGTGTAATAATATGTATCAGGGCGTTTTTCGTATAGGTTAGCAAACACCATTCCTGCTTTTTCAAATTCGCGATTGGTATAATATTGAATGGCTAATTGCTCATCGTTGGTTTGAGGCTGGGCAATAAGCCAAACAGGAAAAACAAGCAACAAAAGCATTAGCCCTTTCTTGTAGAGCGAAAAAAACTGGTCGTACGAAACAAGGCTTCTATTGCTCATTGTTAGCAAATTAAAGGGTAATCATATCGAACCCGGTGTAAGGCACTAAGACTTTGGGGATCCGGATACCATCGGGTGTCTGGTTGTTTTCGAGCAGTGCGGCTACAATTCGAGGGAGTGCCAAAGCACTGCCGTTCAGCGTATGGGCAAGTTTAGTTTTACCGGTTGCATCTTTATACCGGAGTTTAAGTCGATTCGATTGAAAGGTTTCAAAGTTCGACACAGAACTAACTTCGAGCCAGCGTTGTTGCGCTTTGGAATAAACTTCGAGATCGTATGTAAGTGCTGAAGTAAAGCTGATATCACCACCACATAGTCTGAGAATATGGAAAGGCAATTCAAGCTTACGTAAGATCGAAGCCACGTATTCTTTCATTTCTTCGAGGGTCTTGTACGATTCTTCCTGAGTATTGATTTGTACTATTTCTACTTTATCGAACTGATGCAAACGATTCAGTCCGCGAACATCTTTGCCATAAGAACCGGCTTCTCGGCGAAAACAAGCCGAATAAGCACAATTTTTTAGCGGCAAATCTTCTTCTTTCAAAATCACATCGCGATAGATGTTGGTTACCGGAACTTCGGCGGTTGGAATCAGATACAAATTATCGAGCGTTGCGTGATACATCTGTCCTTCCTTGTCAGGAAGCTGACCTGTTGCGTACGCAGAAGCTTCGTTTACCATGTATGGCGGTTGCACTTCAATATACCCATGTGCAATGGCCTCATCAAGAAAAAAATTGATGAGTGCACGTTGTAAACGAGCTCCTTTTCCCGTATAAACAGGAAATCCGGCACCGGTAATTTTGCTGCCCAGCTCAAAATCGATAAGGCGATATTTTGTAGTTAATTCCCAGTGCGGAAGGGCATCGGACGGAAGATTGGACGCGTCTCCTTCAGAAAAAACCACTTTATTGTCTTCCGCTGTTTTTCCAATAGGAACGGAGCTGTGGGGAAGGTTGGGAAGCAATACGATGAGTTGTTGTTGTTCGTGCTCATATTGTTCCTGACTATCCGCAAAAATTTTGGCTTCAGCTTTAAGTTGTGCCACTTGCTCCTTTAAAGTATTAGCCTCTGTTTGTTTTCCCGATTTAAAAAGATCGCCGATTTCTTTCGAGAGTTGATTGAGTTTTGCCAACAATTCGTCCGATTTAATTTGTGCTTCCCGACGCTTGCTGTCAATGTCTATAATGTTTGCAACGATATCGGTTGCATCAAAATTTTTAATTTTTAATCGTTCGATGACGAACTCCTTGTTTTCGCGAATAAATTGTATTTGTAACATAATGTTATTATTTTTTTGCAAAATTACAGAAATTGAGTGAGTTTTCGACGATTCAAGCGAAATATTGAAAATCAGTTTAACCACAATTAACATCAAAGGTGCTAATTTTTGTAAGATAAGTACCTTTCGCCCTTCCTTAAAACAAAAACAAACTCACATTAATGAAAATGAACAAATTTATTTATGCGGAGCTTAATATCAACTTAAATGTTTATTAAGTTAACAGAAAGGGGATGATTTTTTTAGAGATTATTGAAAATTAAGACTTTTTAGTTCAAATTATCATTAAATTCGCATATTGTTATTAAATAAAGCTTACACATGAGAAAAGTTCAATATAAAATATTGATTATAATTCTTGTAATATCGGTAGTTATCATATCATTGCTATTAATTATCCGATTTAACGTAGAAAAAAACATTTCCGCACTTGCCGTTCAATTTATCAACGATAAGCATAAACAAATAGAAGAAATCATTGTCATCAAGGAAAAGCCTTATCAAAACCTGGTTCAAAATCTATATGCAAAATACGAGCTTATAAACAAGCTATTTAAAAACAAAGATACTACACAATTTAATAAACTACTTTCACCAATTATCGAAAGGTCAACCTATTACGGCTATTCAATGCTTGACTCAAATTTTACTTTTGTCTTTAGCAAGACAAAAGATAATAAACCGATCATCATCAATGACTTAACCAAATATAACTTTAAAGAGAATCATGCTCATTTTTATCTTTTCCATCAAAATCAAATTATTATGGTGGAAGGTGTTCCTATTATGGATTCAGCAACCAATTCAAAGCTGGGTTATTTGCTGGTTTATCAAAACGAAAGCAAAGAAGATCTTCGAGAATTTGAAACGGTTTCCGATTCCAAAATTACGGTTTTATTTCCTAAATCAGAAGACAATTATCAGGATTCCTATATTGGGAGAGGCAAAATTGTAATTTATTACCCGTTTTGTGATTATAAAGATCATGTTGTGGCTTGGTTTAAAATTGAAAGTTACAATAAAACTTTGGGGTATTATCAGGACTCTTCGCGCAATAATCTTTTAACGGCAGCATTTTTTGCATTCTTTGTGATTTTATTTTTATCATTGTTGTTCAATAAATGGATTATCTCTCCTTTACGAAATATTGCTAACGCTATTGTTACAGAAAATGCTTCACCCCTAGAAAAGCAAAAATTAGGAGTAGATGAATTTGCAAAGCTGGCTTTACTGATTATCGACTTTTATAAACAAAAAAAGGAATTGGAAACAAGCAAAACAATGCTGGAGTCTTCCCGAAACGAGTTGCTTCTCGAGCGCGATAACCTTGAGCGGGCAGAACAAATTGCAAACGTTGGAACTTGGAAAAGAGACTTATTAGCAGAAACCATATATTGGTCAAATCAGGTTTTTAACCAATTTGAGCGCGACAAATCAATGGGTATGCCCACGAATGAAGAAATCCGCGAATATGTTGTTGAATCCGATAGATCGTTGATTGAAGAGAATTATAAAAAGTGTATATCTACAGGAAGTGCTAAATATCAAGTATCTGTTATTACTGGAAAAGGCAATTTGCGAATTATCGAAAATACGCTAATTGCCGAAAAAAAAGAAGGAAAAGTAATAAGTATTTTCGGATCCTCACTCGATATCACTGAAAAGCATGAAACAGAACAAAGAATTAGGATGCTGGCACATACGGTAGAAAGTGTTAATCAATGCGTTACAATCGCTGATTTGAAGGATAAAATCATCTATGTAAACAATGCATTTAAAGAAACATACGGATATAATGAAGAGGAGATAATAGGTTGCCAATCGTCAATTCTATGGGCAGAAAAGAACGACAGCAATGATTCTATCTATAAACAAACATTTGAAGGCGGATGGAGTGGTGTGCTCTGGAATAAGAAAAAAACAGGAGAGCTGTTTCAGGTTTCTATGAATACTTCGCCTATCTCTGACGAAAAAGGAGATGTTCTTGCCATGGTCGGTTTCGCTCATGATCTTACCGAACAAGTTAAGACATACGAAAAAATCAGCCGTACAAACACATACCTTGAATCCTTAATATCAAACATGCAGGCAGGTGTTTTAGTAGAAGATGAAAATCGCCGAATATCTATTGTAAATAGTTTTTTAATTAATTTGTTTATTGAAGGTGAAAAACCACAAATTAATGACTTAATAGGAATTTCTTGTGCTGATTTTATGGAAAATGCAAAACATTTAATCATAGATCCGATCAGTTACTCGAATCGTATTAATAAACTAATCGAAGAAAAAAAGATATGCATTAACGAAGAAATTCTACTCGTTGACGGAAGAGTTCTGGAACGCGATTTTGTTCCTTTATTTACAAACGAAGATCGAAAAGGGGCGCTTTGGGTTTACCGTGACGTTTCTCAAAGAAAATTGGTGGAGCAATTGTTTATGAAACAGGGCTCTATATTTAAAGGAGTGGCAAATGCTTCACAATATTTACTTAAAATGCCCGATATCGATGATGCCATAAGTAAAGCGATGTCTGCATTCGGGCATGACGTTGAAATTGACCGGGTCTCTGTTTTTGAATACATTTTCGATCAGAATAATATCGGCTATTTAAGCCAAAGTTTTGAATGGTGTGCAGAAGGAATTGAATCCCGAGCAGACTCTAAATTTAGAATGCTCCCGATAGATGAGGTTCCACGATGGAAGAAAATTCTTATGAGCGATCATGTCGTATCCGGATTAGTGAAAGATTTTCCCGAAAACGAGCGAATACTTTTTGAATCTCAGGGCATCCGCTCATTGCTCGTAACACCCTTAATTGTCGGTGGAAAATTTAAAGGATTCGTGGGCTTTTACGATTGTACACACGAAAGAATTTGGACCGATACGGTAATTTCAATTCTTCAGCTTTTAGCATCAAACATTAGTGGTGCCATAGAAATAAGCATCAACAGAAGAGAACTTATTGAAGCGGCAAAAAAAGCAGATCAGGCAAATCAGTCCAAATCCGACTTTCTGGCGAATATGAGCCACGAAATAAGGACTCCAATGAACGGAATAATCGGAATGTCAGGACTTTTGGCAGGAACCGATTTAACAAAAGAACAACTTGATTATGTACAAACCATCCGTATTAGCAGTGAGTCGTTACTTGCTATTATCAATGATATTTTAGACTTTTCAAAAATTGAATCGGGGAAAATGCAGCTTGAAAGCATTGATTTTAAAATTTCAGATGTGGTGGAAGAGGTTTTCGATCTTCTTTTAAGCAAGATTAAAAACAAAGACCTGGAACTGTTGTATGATATTGATAATAATGTACCCGCATACATCAAGACCGATGCTACTCGTTTTCGTCAGATTTTGGTTAATCTGGTAGGAAACGCCATTAAGTTTACTCCACAGGGAATGATTATCGTGTATATTATGCTGGATAACGACAATCCGAACATGCTAAAAGTAAAAGTTACGGATACGGGTATTGGCATCCCTGTCTATAAGATTCCCCGTCTTTTTAGTGCGTTTACTCAAGTGGATGCTACTATAACAAGGCGTTACGGAGGTACGGGCTTAGGACTGGCCATCTGCAAACAGATTGCAACGCTCATGGGTGGAGACATATTTGTAGAAAGCGAAGAGAACAAAGGATCATCATTTATTTTTCGTATTTCCTTTAAACAAGCATCTCTAAACGCTGGCGATCCGAATTATAATCGAGATACTTTTCAAGGAGTAAAAGTACTTATTGTTGACGACAATATGATAAATTGTACGATTCTCGAAAAACAATGCACGCAAAATCAAATGATTTCGTATAAAACGACATTGCCATCGGAAGCTTTAAGTATTCTTGAGCAACATCCTGATATTGAAATCTGTTTACTGGATGTTTTAATGCCCAATATTGATGGATACACATTAGCAAAACAGATTCGTGAAAAACATGGACAAAAACCCTATATCATAATGCTTTCTTCATCAATAAATAATCCTGAAGAAAACGGTTTTGACCGGTTTATTGCAAAACCCATAAAACAAAGTATTCTTTTTAATACAATAAAAAATCTTCTTTACCCGGAAAAAGAATCTCCAACAGAAGAGAAAGAAATGAGTCCCGAAGAACCTGTTTTGCTGGCAAACAAATACCCGATATCAATTCTGATTGCAGAAGATAATCCTATTAATCAGAAGTTGCTCACCCATATTTTACAAAAAAACGGTTATCAGCCCGACTTGGCATCAAATGGACTTGAAGTACTGCAATCCGTTCGTCGGCAAAAGTATGATCTGATATTCATGGATGTACAAATGCCCGAAATGGATGGATATGAAGCCACACGCCAACTTGCAAAACGATATACAAAAGAGGAACGCCCTATTATTGTAGCGGTTACGGCCAATGCGCTGAAAGGAGATAAAGAACTTTGCGAAGAAGCCGGTATGGACGACTATATCATGAAACCGATTCGTGTAGATGAATTGAAACGGGTAATTGAAAAATTCTTCAGTAAGGTTTGAACTGTTTTATGATTTTATCAATTATTTGTGTTTTAGAAAAAATTTAGCCGCTACTCTTGTTTTCTGAACAAATCAAACCACGACAACGGACGCTTGGCGATTTGCCAATTGAAATTGCGTAAACGAAGGTCGTTGAATGATAACTTCGATTCAGGAGACATTGCAGCTTTAGGATTTCCGGATATAAGAATCGAACTCACCTGATTGCTGTCAATTTCCAATGTCATAAAGCTCGATTCCGTTTTGTTTATTCCAATTAACTTATTATAGTCGTCCATCACAAAATAAAGACTTTCGGCATTGCCGTCCACATACACTGTTTTAAGCTTATTGAGCACAAAATCGCCCACCATATACCGACCTTTAATTTGGTTAAAGCGACTGGAATCCACAGACGCAATGATAAATGATGAAGAATTGAGATACATTTTGTCAATTTGCCTGTTCTTTAACCGAAAAACAACGGTATCAGCCATCAACTGGTTTTCGCCAGACCAAACCATAGGCTTATAATACATATTAATAAGCGAATCTACAACCAAATAGACTAAAGAATCACAAGATCCCTGAATATCTGTTCTGAAAAATCTGCAATGATGATATGCAAATACTCGTTGCGGGTTTTGAGCCGTATCAAAAAGCACTCTAAGCGTATCGGCATGCAGGTAAAAGGTATCTATTTGCTCAACCATGATTGCAAGAGCACTGTCGGTGACATACGAATAACCTCCAGATTGACGGTATTCGGCAAAATTTCCTTTAAATTGTACGTTTTTTAAAGAATCGGAAATCACTACGTTTTTATATCCTAAACCAAAATTAATCTTTTGGTCGAAATATAAGCTATCACCGGAAATTGACTGCTTTCCGTTCGAAATATAAGCATTTTGCTGAAATACCGATTGATCTGTTTTCGTGTTATACCAACCCAACTCACAATACATTTTATTTTTATTCGACAAAAAATAGGTTGGGCTATAAAAGTTGGCAATCTGTGTCTTGGTCTCGAACATGAGCGTGTCCGTATTAATCGTATAGGATCCGTTTCGAAGAACAACACTATCTTTAAAAAACACTTCTTTGGTATATGCATTATATGTGCCTATTCGACTTGTAAGTGTATCTTTTTCATTACGAAGCATTCCTCCCGTATTATAAAATGCAGTATTTGCATCTCTATCATAGATTAGCATTTCGGACGTAAGCCTCGATTTATTATCTTTAAGCAAAACCCTCCCGTTTAAGTTAGCGATACGGGTATTTCCATCGTAATCCAGATGGTCCCCAAAAAGAGATACGGTATCGTTTATCTGGATTTTAATTCTTCCAAAAGCCTCCAGAGAATTTGTTTTATCGAATAACCATGCACTATCACAATACATTAGCGCTCCATCGTGCTCAAAGATCACATTGCCGATAATTTGCTGCATTTCGCCTATATTAGCATCATGGCTGAGTTGAGCCGCTTGTTTCAGCTCAATTTTTGTTTTGTTCTGCGCTTGCGTTTCTTGTGCGAAAACAAGTAATAAAAAGCATAAAATCATTGTCCTCAATAAATTGGAAGAATGATTTTCTTGTACCCGGACAATAGTTTGAATATTGCCGTTAAAAAGGTCTGAATTATAAACCATTGATGCTTATTACACGCTGATATTAACTTCTTTCGGATGCAAAGATAAGAATTATTATCAAATCAGTTAAAACAAAGACGTTTTGCTCCTACCCTGCCGCTAAAGATTTAATATTTTTTGTAATTTAGCGAAGAAAAACCGATGTATGAAAAACCATTTGGGCCTTTTTATTTTTTTTCTATTGACAAGTATATGGTCGTGTACTATTATTCCTTACAACAACGCAAAGGATCAATATGAAATATCAAAAAACGTCATTGAAAACCAACTTAAAACCGACAGTGAAGCAAGCTTATACAATCGACTTCTATCAAGATTTATAGAACTCGACACAGCTCTTACCGAAAATGAGTTAAAACTAATTTACTACGGACAAATGATACAACCGGGATTCTCCGGATATAGCCAACAGCCTCAATTTTCGGAAGTTTTTGAAAACATTCATAACAAAAAACTGGGAGATGCATTGGATCAAATAGACTCAATCGTAATAAAAGCACCGCTCAATTTAACGGCAAACCACTTGAAATCTTATCTCGTTTCGGAAATATATCCGAAATTGCCAGCCACCAAACAACGAATTCAAATTACAAATAAGTTGTTTGATGCAATTTTGTCAACAGGGGATGGTCGGGATGAAAAAAACGCTATTGATGTGGTATCAATCGCCGATGAGTACTTTATATGCTATAACTTACTTCTTACCGGAGATGTTTTAAATCAAACGTTAATAACCTCAAAGAAAAGAACTTACGACAAACTAACGGTAAATCCAAACGAAAACTATAAGCACAAAGAGGTGTGGTTTGACATCACGAATATCTTTGAAGTTTTTTGACGTATCTAAAAAATAAAGAACTGTAATTATATTGTTGATTTTTTTTGTAACTTGCTTCGGTTTTCGGATAAAGAAAAACATAAATAAGAATTGCGATTTTTTCACATAACAAAAATATAAAACATGGGAATTAAAAAACGATTGATTGCAATGAATTTCTTGCAGTTTTTCATTTGGGGGTCATGGTTAATCACTATTGGCAATTATTGGTTTCAAACCAAGGGTTGGTCGGGGTCCGAATTTGGAATTATCTTTTCCACGATGGGCATTGCTTCATTATTTATGCCGGCGCTGATGGGTATTGTTGCCGACCGTTGGATAAATGCAGAAAGATTGTATGGAATGCTCCATATTGCGGGAGCTGCCGCACTCTTTTGCATTCCACAAATCAATAATCCTTCCTCTTTTTTCTGGGGGATCTTAGTGGCTATGATTTTTTATATGCCGACAATTGCCCTCACAAATTCAATAGCATATACCGCACTTAAAAATAATCATTATGATGTGGTGAAAGATTTTCCGCCCATTCGTGTTTTTGGCACCATCGGCTTTATTGTTGCCATGTGGATTGTAAACTTATCCGGAAACAAAAGCTCCGAAAACCAGTTTTACATTGCTTCGATTGTCTCTTTGCTTTTGGGCCTATATGCATTTACACTACCAAAATGTCCTCCATTAGCTCAATCCAATGGAAAAAAATCGTTAATTCAATCCTTAGGATTGAATGCATTCGGACTGTTTAAAAACAAAAAAATGGCATTGTTTTTCATCTTTTCCATGTTGTTGGGTGCCGCCTTACAACTCACCAATGCTTATGGGGATGTTTTTTTAGATGATTTTAAAAAAATTCCTCAGTATTCAGATTCTTTTGTGGTAAAATATTCGACAATAATCATGTCGATTTCCCAAATGTCGGAAACCTTATTTATTTTGGCGATTCCATTTTTCCTCAAACGTTTTGGGATTAAGAAGGTAATGTTGATTAGTATGATTGCTTGGGTTTTCCGTTTTGGGTTATTTGGTTTGGGAAATCCTGCCGAAGGCTTATGGATGATTATCCTTTCCTGTATTGTTTATGGAATGGCTTTCGATTTCTTTAATATATCCGGTTCGCTGTTTGTGGAATCAACCACCGATGCATCAATTCGTTCAAGTGCTCAGGGCTTGTTTATGATGATGACCAATGGCTTTGGTGCAATTTTAGGAAGTAGTGTCAGCGGTTTTGTTATCGATCGCTTTTTTACACATAACGGGGCTAAAGAATGGTCTTCCATCTGGCTTACCTTTGCTGCTTATGCTACTGTAGTTGCAATATTGTTTGCAATATTTTTTAAACATAAACACGACCCGAAAGCCGTCGAAAACTTTAGTCATTAGAATAAAAAAAATAAGTAATTAATAAAGCAGCTCCATTTGATTTCATTACATGGAGCTGTTTTTTACACACCTATTGTAAATACCGTTTTTCGGCTTCATCTCTTTATGTTTCAACACTGTTTCTAAAATAAAAATGAAACTTTTACAATAAAAAATTCGTACAATTTTTAATAATGACTAAAATCATTTGAAACTGACTAAAAATTCGTAATTTTGCACAATAATTAAATAACAATATCTATGAAACGATTAATTAGCGTATTAACTCTAATCGCACTTCCGTTTATCGGTTTTTCGAGCGAAGCCGACCTCATCGTCCCAGATCTTTCCAAAAGCTATTTCCCTTCACTAGGACTTCATGGCGACACATTGCTATGGCTTGGATTTGTCATAATTTTACTTGGAATTCTTTTTGGAATTTTTCAGTATCTTAAAGTAAAAAAACTTCCGGTTCATCCGTCAATGGCAAATGTTTCTCACATTATATACGAAACATGCAAGACCTATCTTCTTCAGCAAGGTAAGTTCTTATTAATTTTGTTTCTCATTGTGGGCATCGCCATCAGCTATTATTTCTTTGGCCTTGTAAAACTGGAAATACCTAAAGTAATGTTGATTTTATTATGGACAATTTTAGGCATTGGCGGTTCATATACCGTAGCTTGGTTTGGAATTCGTATCAACACCGTTGCGAATAGTCGCACTTCTTTTGCTTCACTTCGGAATCGTCCTTGGGATGTTGTAAATATTCCATTACGATCGGGAATGAGTGTTGGTGTTTTGCTGGTTTGTGTTGAACTTATAATGATGCTTATTATTCTTTTGGTCGTTCCCGGTGACAGTGCCGGTGCTTGTTTTGTGGGTTTTGCTATTGGGGAATCATTAGGAGCAAGTGCACTTCGTATCGCAGGGGGAATTTTCACCAAGATTGCAGATATCGGCTCTGATTTAATGAAAATAGCGTTTAATATTGGAGAGGATGATCCCCGTAATCCAGGAGTAATTGCCGACTGTACCGGTGATAATGCCGGTGATAGCGTAGGTCCTACTGCTGATGGTTTTGAAACTTACGGCGTTACGGGTGTCGCTCTTATCTCCTTTATATTACTAGGTATTGCCGATGCTTCATTTCAAACAACACTTATTGTATGGATTTTTGTAATGCGTATTCTAATGGTATTTACATCCATATTTTCTTATAGCATAAATAACATTTATTCACGTAAAAGGTATGGTAATTCAACAAAATTCAACTTCGAATCGCCACTTACCACCCTTATTTGGATTACTTCCCTAATATCAATAATCATTACATATATTGTAAGCTTCCTCATGATTCGTAACCTAACCATTGGTGGAATTGTTTACACTAACTTGTGGTGGCAGTTGGCGACCATTATTTCATGCGGAACCCTTGCCGCTGCAATTATTCCGGAATTTACAAAAGCATTTACCAGCTCTAAGTCACGCCACGTACAAGAAGTTGTTATTGCTTCGCGTGAAGGAGGCCCCTCGCTTAATATTCTTTCGGGATTGGTTGCCGGTAACTTCAGTGCTTTCTGGACAGGCCTTGCCATGGTTCTACTTATGATTGTTGCTTATTTTACTGTTTCCGGTTTAGATATTCTCGGTTATGCAGCCGATGGGAAAATAATAACAGTACTTGGAGAATACCCGGCAATTTTTGCTTTCGGACTGGTTGCTTTCGGATTCCTTGGAATGGGACCTGTAACCATTGCCGTAGATAGTTACGGCCCGGTTACTGACAATGCTCAATCGGTATTCGAACTTTCGCAAATTGAATCTATTCCCAATATAGAACAAGAAATTGATCGTGATTTCGGTTTTAAAGCTGACTTTGAAATGGGAAAACATCATTTGGAAGATAACGATGGTGCCGGAAATACATTTAAAGCCACGGCAAAACCTGTACTTATCGGAACGGCTGTAATTGGTGCAACAACCATGATTTTTGCAATCATACTCCTTTTAAAGAAATCGGGATTAATGAATTTACAACTTACCGATCCAGAAGTTATTCTCGGATTTATGACCGGTGGTGCCGTAATTTACTGGTTCACAGGAGCATCTATTCAAGCTGTTACTACAGGTGCTTATCGCGCAGTTGAATTTATAAAAAGGACCATCAACCTCGATAAAAAAGAAGCCGACATTGAGGATTCAAAAAGTGTGGTTCGGATCTGCACCAAATATGCTCAAAGCGGAATGTGGAATATTTTTGCGGTAATCTTTACGTTTACATTAGCCTTTGCCTTTTTTGACCCTAACTTTTTCGTTTCATATTTAATTTCTATTGCAGTATTTGGCCTTTTCCAAGCAATGTTTATGGCAAATGCAGGGGGAGCTTGGGATAATGCTAAAAAAGTAGTGGAAGTGGATTTAAAAGAGAAAAATACACCTCTTCACGAAGCGACTGTGGTTGGGGACACCGTTGGCGATCCGTATAAAGACACCTCCTCTGTCGCCTTGAATCCAATTATTAAATTTTCAAGTTTGTTTGGATTGCTTGCCGCCGAAATTTCTATTAAAATGATATCGGACAGTAAAGCTAACGGCACGCTTAATTATCTTCCTTATGTGGGTATCGGGTTGTTGATTATCGGGCTTTTCTTTGTCTATCGCTCATTCTACGGAATGCGCATAAAGAAATAAGCAATTAAAAATCGTAACATTAAAAAAAAGACCGAAGTAAAATCTTCGGTCTTTTTTATTTGAATTTTCTATGATTACATTCCTGCAGCCTGGCAAGCCGTAATTGCAACAACATTTACAATGTCTTCAACAGAACAGCCTCTTGAAAGGTCATTAATCGGGGCTGCCATTCCCTGCATAATAGGGCCAATTGCTTCGGCACCAGCTAAGCGTTGAACAAGTTTATAGGTAATATTTCCTGTTTCTAAAGTCGGGAAGACGAGTACATTTGCCCTTCCTGCAATTTCACTCCCCGGTGCTTTGCTTTTTCCTATTGAAGGAACAATCGCTGCATCCGCCTGAAGTTCTCCATCTATCTTTAAATCAGGATCCAGATCCTGAGCCATTCTTGTAGCACTAACCACCTTGTCAACCATTTCATGTTTTGCACTCCCTTTGGTAGAGAAACTCAGCATGGCAACCCGAGGTTCAATTCCGGCAATTGTACGGGCGGTTTTAGCTGTAGTTACAGCAATTTCAGCCAATTCTTTATCTGTGGGATTCGGGTGCGCAGCACAATCGGCAAAAACCATTACGCCATCATCGCCCCATTGTTTGTCTTTCATAACCATGATAAATGCGCCGGATACTACGCTTACACCCGGAAAGTGTTTTTACAATTTGAAAGGCTGGCCTAAGCACATCTCCCGTAGCATTAAGAGCACCGGCAACTTCACCGTCGGCAACTTTGTTTTTTATAAGCAAAACACCCAAATATAGAGGGTCTTCAACTAATTTCGCAGCCTGCTCTAATGTCATCCCTTTATTTTTTCTTAAATTATAGAGCATATCCGTATAAAACTCTTTTTGTTCGTGGTTTTTCGGATCAACAATCTGAGCTTTTTCAACATTTTTCAATCCTAATTCAATTGATTTCTTTGAAATTACCTGTTTATTTCCCAATAAAATCAATCGAGCTAACGATTGTTCAAGAATAATATCAGCGGCTTTTAATGTCCGGTCTTCTTCACCTTCCGGTAAAACAATGCACTTATTGTTTTTTTGAGCTGTTGCTTTAATTTGTTCTAATTAATTCCATGCTTATTATTTTATATGTTTTTTGAACGCAAACTTACAATATTATTTTGATAGTGTTTCACAATGTAATGTAAAAAAAGCTCAACAGTTGTTGAGCTTTTTTTACATTACATTGGCCACTCTTAATTTTCGTATTCTCTTAGTGTGGACATTAATTTTTTTCGAGTGAAAAATATTCTGCTTTTAACTGTTCCTATCGAAATGTTCATGTGATCGGCAATTTCTTTATATTTAAAGCCGGCAATATGCATTTCAAAAGGTTTACGTTGATTCAAATCAAGTTTCTTAATTGAACTGACAATTTCGGAAGTGTTTTGCCGAGAATCAGCAAAAGAGTTGTTATTATTTATCGATGAATTTAAAAAATACAAATCTTCCGTATTGTCAAGCAATGTATTTGTTTTGGATTTTCTACGATAATTGTTGATAAATGTATTCTTCATTATCGTATAGGTCCAAGCTTTGAGGTTAGTGTCATCGCGATACTTTTCTTGATTTGTAATTGCTTTTAACAAAGTATCTTGAACTAAATCTTTTGCATCTTCTTCATTATTAGTTAGCGACAATGCAAAATAACCAAGTTGATGTTCAAGTTTCATTAGCTGCGTGTTGAATTCGATTGTAGTCATATTCTTTAGTTTTAAATAATGCAATTTACGATAATAAAATTGTAAAGTCAAGCAATTGGTTAAAAAATAAATTAAATATTATTTATTTTTTCATTTAATTTGTTTGATTTAACAACAAGACAAAATTACGACATAAGAAAGCACTTGTCAAATCAATAATAATGATAACTCGATAGATAATTTTTATACCGGCTAATGGGAATCCTGTCTCGTATTTTTAGAGAAGCAAGAAATGATGAATCTAATTTAATGCGTATCGTTTGCCGGGAAGACAGCGAACCAGATTTTTAAACTCAAGGCTTAACAATATAGCAGCCATTTTACTAGCCGAAAAACCGGACAAATTTACCAACATATCAATTCCGCAATCTCCGTGGTCGGAAAGTATTTTTGCAATGGCAAGCTCTTCTTCCGTTAGCTCCTGAAATAATGATATCTGTTTGTTTTGAATTGTTTTAGGATCCCAATTCATGGCTCTTACAATATCTTTAGCAGAAGTAACCAGCTCCGCTTTGTTATACTTGATCAAGTTATTGCAGCCTTCCGACATAACATCATTCGCCCTACCGGGAACTGCAAATACGTCACGACTATACGAATTAGCTATATCGGCAGTAATTAGCGCACCTCCCTTTACTCCTGCTTCTAATATTAAAGTAGCATCCGATAAGCCCGCAATAATTCGGTTTCGTTTAGGAAAATTTTCTCTGTTGGGCTTTGTTTCTGAAGGGAATTCGGTTAATATTCCCCCTTGCTCAAGCATCTTCTTTGCCATTTTTCGATTTTCGGCCGGATATAACGTATCATGGCCATGAGCGGTTATTCCAACAGTTGAAAATCCGAAATCAAGAGCTGCTTGATGTGCTACCGTATCGGCACCATAAGCCAAGCCGCTTACAATTAAAACATTGTAATCTGTTAACTCCTCAATTATTTTACGCCCGATCCATTTTCCGTAATCGGTGATTTTACGAGTTCCTACAACACTTAATATTCTACTATAATTTAAGTTTGCATTACCCCTATAATACATCAGTATTGGTCCATCATCGCAGAATTTTAAACGATATGGGTAATTGGCATCCGTATAAAAAATTGGCGTAATGTTATTTTTCTCAACAAAGGAAACTTCTTTTTCAGCTTCTTTCAGTGCCGTATTGTGACGTAGCGAGTGAATAACCA
Organism: Bacteroidales bacterium; assembly: GCA_963556065.3. Lineage (GTDB taxonomy): Bacteria > Bacteroidota > Bacteroidia > Bacteroidales > WCHB1-69 > JBAXTE01. Next base: position 56,637 of record CAUVYH020000017.1, on the reverse strand, counting down.
ATTTGGAAAATCCTGCAGCTAATAGATCCTTGCTTTTTGCTGAAAACACGGCTTGGGCATCCCCAAAATAAAAGAGCAACTTCTTAGCGGTAATATCTCCAATTTGTGGTAGTTTAGTGAGTGCTATCTGATGTAAAAGCATCGTAATTTTTATTTTTTATGATTTTTTTGCATTTTAAAAAAAACAAATTCCATTTAACATATATACATGTATATCAATAATATAAAATCAATTCCTAAAAAAATTAAGAGCACTTTTTATGATTTTATTCATTAATATTCGATATTTTTTCAGGTGTTTATTTTCTAAAACTCAAAGGTAGTAAAATAAATCGTTAATTTTATAATCAAATTGGGTTAAAGATTTTTTTTGTTGAAAAAACAACCTTTAAATAAGTTTTACAATTATAAACGAAACAGGATAATATGAATAAATTTTACTATCTGGTGTTATTTCTTGCTTCTCTTTCTTTGCCATCAATGGGGCAAGAAGCCACTGTTAAAGGAACAGTAACCGACTCAAAGACTAAGGAGACCTTAATTGGGGTGAATGTTACTTATGGTGCAAATCAAGGTGTTGCCACAGATGCTTTTGGAAATTATTTAATTAAACTGCCGGCAGGTAAGCATACCTTACGCTTAAAATACATAGGCTATGGAGAAACCACCCGGGATTTTACCATTAAGCCGGGGGAAACACGCACGATTAATATTGCATTAATTGAAGAAACCAAGTTGCTCGATGAAGTTGTTGTAAGCGCCGGAAAACACGAGCAAAAGCTCTCAGAAGTTACGGTTTCTGTAGATATAATCAAATCGAAAACATTGGAAAACACCAATACCACTTCTATAGAAAAAGCACTCAACCAGGTTCCCGGGGTGACTATTTATCAAGATCAGGCAAGTATTAGAGGCGGAAGTGGTTATTCGTACGGTGCAGGAAGCCGTGTGCTACTATTGTTAGACGACTTGCCATTGCTTACCGGCTCGGGAGGAGAAGCCAAATGGTGGATTATTCCTGTGGAAAATATTGACCAGATCGAAATTATTAAAGGAGCGTCGTCGGCACTCTATGGTTCTTCTGCCATGAATGGCGTAATTAATGTCCGTTCGGGATGGCCTTCGAGTAAACCTGAAACTAAAGTGATCGGTTATTCGGGAATATATGGAAACCCGGCTCGCAAAAGTAATCAATGGTGGGGAGAGAACAATCCGCTATTTTCCGGCTATCAAATATTGCATTCTCAAAAGTTTGGAAATTTTGATGTTGTTGCTTCTGTAAACTTTCTTTCGGATAATGATTACCGCGAAGATGTTTTTACAAAAAACATCGGTGGAAATTTTAAGACCCGATATCGCAGCAAAAAATATGAGGGACTTTCGTACGGAATAAACGGTTATTTTTTGCGTCGGTGGGCTTCGAGCTTCTTAATCTGGAAGGACAAAGACTCCGTTTATTCCCCAGCTACATCAACAATGCAAAAGACCAATACCTATTCCGTTATTGATCCTTTTGTCGTTTATTATAAAGGAAATAATCGCCACGCACTTAAAGGAAGAATTTTTTATACCGATAACGACATAAATACGGCACAGAGTAATTCCGATTTGGTTTATTACGGTGAATACCAATATCAACATGTATTTCCAAAAGGTTTAGTTCTCAATTCAGGATTATCGGGAACATATTGCAGTTCAAATTCTGAAATCTATGGCTTTACCAAACATTACAGTTCTGCAAGTGCACTTTTTGCACAAATCGATAAAAAAATTAAACGCTGGAGCCTTTCCGGAGGTGCCCGCTTCGAAGGATTTCGCGACGGGAACATGCCTATGGAGTGGAAACCCGTATTCAGAGCCGGAATAAATTACCAACTGCTAAAACAAACATTTATCCGCTCTTCCATCGGACAAGGCTATCGTTATCCAACCATTGCCGAACGTTACACAGCCACCTCTTCCGAAGGCATAAGTGTATTTCCGAACCCATCGCTTACTTCCGAAACCGGATGGAGTGGCGAAATTGCTTTTAAACAAGGATTTGGCATCAGCAATTGGAAGGGATACATTGATATTGCAGGATTTATTTCGGAATATACCAATATGATTGAATTTCAATTTGGCACGTATGTTCCCGATGAAGTTACACATGCTTTTGAACAAGGTGGATTTAGTATACAGCAACTCATTGACACAATCACCCGTTATTCAGGGTTTAAGGCAACCAACATCCCTAAGGTTCGCATCTATGGAGTTGATATTACCCTCGCCAGCAAAGGGGCTATTGGCAATTTCCCCATTGCTTTTTTAGCCGGAGTAACCTTAATGGAGCCTCGCGACTTAGACACACTGTCGAGAGCTACAAAAACAACCGATGATCCCATTTTAAAATACCGGTTTCGCTCTTCGGCAAAAATCGATGCGGAAATTTCGTTCCGCAAAGTGTCGGCAGGTATTAGCTTTAATTATTTCAGCAACATGGTAAACATCGACAAGGTGTTTGAAGATCAAATTATGATTACTTACAATGGCAGAACCGTGCCCGCATTAGACCAAAATCATCAACCTATATACATCTTCCCCGGGCTAAAGGAATACCGTGCCGAACACAATAAGGGGGAATACTTTTTTGATGCTCGTCTCTCGTGGCAGTTCAATGCAAACTCCAAACTATCCGTTATTGTAAAGAACCTGCTTAATCGTGAATACATGATACGACCGGGTGATGTTCAGGCACCGAGAAACATTGCTTTTCAATACTCATTTCTGATGTAATTCCAACATATAAAAAAGCAACCCAAATGACTGTTGTCACCCGGGTTGCTTTTTATATACTAATATAGAATTTCTACTATTGATACATTTCCCATGGAACAGTAGTAGCTGCAAGACCTAAAATTACCACATAGATTACTATAAAGATCAGGTAAACGGCAGAAAGGCAAAGCCCAACGATGGCACACACTTTTCCCGCCTTTAAGTTACTCAATGAACTCTTAGCGTATTGATTCGGATTTATATTATACTTCGAAAGATCTTTTGAGGCAAGAACAAGCGCAATAATTGCCAGAACAATGCCGAAAATACCATAACAAAAGCAAGTAACAATTGACAAAATACCCAGAATCAGAACCGCCGTTGCATTTGGCAATGGTGATTGAATTTGATATTGTAAAGGTGGCTGCGTAGAATTTTGAATTGCATTGGGTTCGTTTTCCATAAGATTTAATGTTTTAGGATAAATTTTAATATGTAATTAAGGGCAATCAGCGCCACCACAAAAATAAACAAATATTTTAATATAACGGCACCCCTCTTAAATTTAAAGCGTAAATGTAAAATTAAAAACAGAATTAGTAAAATAAGTGGAATCAACGGAGGATATGCAAAAAAACTTTCCATGAAATTTCCTTTCAACAGCTCAATACCGGCACGTTGCATACCACATCCGGGACAATCGATGCCCAGATAATGTTTATATGGGCATGGCAACATGTGGTTTTCGAGCCAATGTATGACAGAACCCATCAATTATTTTTTAATTTTCATCCGGTCTAATGCAGCCTGATATCGTTTGGCATTGGACAAATGTTCCTTGTAGTTTTCAGCAAAGTTATGATACCCGTCGAGTGTCTCTTTTGCACAAAAATAGAGATAGTTGTGCTTTTTATAATGAAGAACCGCATCAATGGAAGCCGGAGATGGAACACAAATCGGTCCTGGGGGGAGCCCTTTATACATATATGTGTTGTAGGGAGAATTTATCTCTTTGTGAACATTCAACACGCGGTGAATTGAAAAATCACCGGCAGCAAAAATCAGAGTCGGATCCGCTTCTAAGAGCATATCTTTACGGAGACGGTTGAGATAAACTCCGGCTACAACCGGTTTTTCATCATTTTTTGCCGTTTCTTGCTCTACAATCGAGGCCAGTGTAGATACTTCCGTCGGAGAAAGATCAATGGATTTTGCCAAAGATTTTCGACTTGAGTTCCAAAATTTGTCATATTCTTTACACATTCTCTCAAACAAGGATTTCGCATTAATATTCCAATTCACACTGTAGGTGTTCGGGATAAAAACAGAAATAGCATTCTCCGTAGTAAACCCTTTCGATTCTAAATATGCCCGATCGTTAAAAAGAGCCAAAAACGCAATCGAATCGACTTCAAGTTGCTGTCCGATAGCCCCAGCCAACTGAGCAACAGTGCGAATACTGTTAAATTCCAACTTTACCGGATCTTGCTTTCCAAGGCGAAGCATATTGACAATATCACTATTCGACATATTTTGATCAATTTTGTAACGTCCCGGTTTTACCTTTTTTGTGTATTTTTTTTTTTCTCAGCAACCCATTTAAAATTGTCAATACTGTGTAAAAATTCTTCCTCTTTTAAGGATTCCACCACATCTGTAAATTCAGCTCCGGTTTTGATGTATAAGTAATGATAGCCCTGTTCGTTATCCACCACGTTATCGCCCCAAATTTTATTATAATAATTATATCCTATAAGCGCTCCCACAATAAGAAAAACGACAAGGATAATGGTTACTTTTCTTTTTTTCTTTGCAGCCATATCTTTATTTTTTACTAATTTTTTGATAGATTAATTCGTCCGACCAACCCTGAGTAGTTTTTCTCCACTCTTTTTTCACTCCGGTCCGTTCAAACCGATGCTTTTCGAAAAGCAAAATGCTCTCTGAATTCTCTTTGGCGATATGAGCATAGATCTGGTGAACTTGCAGAATATTAAAGCAGTAATCCTCAAGCAGTGAAAGAGCTTCCGAAGCATATCCTCTATGTCTATACACGGAATCGATTAAAACCCCCACGGCAACACGCTGATGAAAAGGATCAAAATCAAACAGATCGATGGTGCCAACTGCATGATTTGTATCGTTTTCGACAATCATGAACCGAAATTGCTTCACGGTGTATATATCAAGATGTGCATTTTGAAGATACTGTTCGAGTACATGTTTGGAAAACGGAACTAACGTATCACTGACATTCCATGTTTGGATGTTGTTTTCCAATCGATATAAAACATCGATATCAGAGAATTCAAGAGCCCTCAAAAACACGTGAGGCCCAATCATGACTTTATTCTTTTAACCACGCGAAGCGGATGAGTATATTTTCCCAGAGAAACATTAAAGATTCCCTGATGGTCGATATTATCGATCCGCACAGATCCCGAGCAATGAATGATTTTTGTCGGGGAAAGGAGAATCCCGACATGTGTAATGCGTTCTTCTGCGTTGTGAAAAAAGGCCAGATCGCCCGGTTGAACCTCTTGCAGAAAATCAACCACTTTTCCCAACTCTGCCTGTTGAAAAGCATCGCGGGGCATGGCTATTCCTACAATTTTAAAGACCGTTTGCACAAATCCCGAACAATCGAATCCAAAGACGGTTTTGCCTCCCCACAGATACGGTACATTCATAAACTGCAGGGCAATCTCTGAAATAGCCCGGCTCGATGAAAAACTAAAATTATGCAAAAAAGAACTGTTCCCAATTGTAAACGAGTTCTCTCCGGCAATATCCGCTCCGGCAGGAATCATCATTAGGGTTTGGTCGTTTTTTCTTTCAATAGGGACAATAGGGAGAGCGACTACGCTTTTCTTTACGCCCACCCATTGATCAAACTCAGCCTTTTCTAAAAAAGTAAATTGCTTTTGTTCAATCCATCCTAGATAACCATCGGCAATATTCTTTACATAAAGCCATTCTTCGCAAACTTGAAGCACTTCCACCGCTTCTCCGAAAAGAAGTTGTGAAACCATTTGAGATTTATGGCTGTCTTCTTCCCGCAAAGGAATAACCGACTGTGTAATTACACCAAACGTTCCCATAAAAAGGTCAAATTAAAACGGAAGGTCATTCAACGAATCGGTAGCTATTTCGGGCATAAGACCTGAATCGGGGAGCTCGCTTGCACCGAAACTTACAGGAGCAGAAGCACCATCCACATCGATACGAAACGGTTTTACATCGGTGTACCATTTACCGTTATATTCACGCGATTCTACAGAAGCCATTACTTTTAGAACTTGTCCTATCTGGTATCCCTGAGCCTGATCTACTTTATCGCCCCATAAGCTAAGACTGATTTTTTTGGGAAACTGCTCATTTGTTTCGATGATGATATCTTGTTTTTTCCAAAGTCCATTTTTCCCGGTTCCGGTTTGTTCGGGAAGAATTTGGATTAATCTACCGGTTACTTCTAATGCCATAATGTTTATGTTTTTTGCAAATTTACGTTTTTTCTCCGATAGTTTGTCCTTCGATTTTTGCAATTTTTCCACAAAAACCAATTGAAAAATATCAACAATTACAAAATATTCAGAGCTTACGCATCATAATATTTAAGTACTATTTCCGCTCCTTCCGTTTGCGCATAAGAAAAAGATTTAATCCATTCTCCTGTATTGATGTATGTACTGACTGGGGACAATGGGACGGAAAGAGCCAAATGGCGATGCCCGAAGATAAAATAATCGAAGTGTTCATTCTCAAGCATAGTTTTAGAAAAAACAATCAACCGTTCTTTTTCTTCTCCCAAATAAATTTCATCAACATCCCCATTTGCGGCCCTACTTCCCGAGGAAACCTTATATGCCAGCCAAAAAGCAAAATTGGGATGCAAACGAGCATAAAGCCACCGATTTATTCGTGCCTCAAAAACGGCTTTCATCAATTTATAGCCCGTATCTTTTGGACCGATTCCATCCCCATGGCCAATAAGTACTTTTTTATCGTTAATGAGAAATGTCTGCAACGTTCTGAATATTTCAAAATTCAGCTCTTCCGAAAAATAGTTTTGAATCCAGAAATCGTGATTGCCGGTGAAATAAATAAACTTGATTCCCCGATCGGAAAGTTCGGCAAATTTACCTAAAAGCCGGGTGTGTCCACGTGGAACTACATGACGATATTCAAACCAAAAATCAAAAATATCTCCAAGTAATATAATATAATCCGCATTCGTTTTAATTTCATCGAGCCATTGTATGAACTTTGCTTCACGAATAGCGCTTTCTTCTCTGGATGGAACTCCAAAGTGGCAATCGGAGACAATGTAAACGGTTCCTTTTAATTCTCGCATATTTATAGTGCAATTTGTTTGTATTTTTTTACTGCTTTTAACGGATTCAAACTATTCAAATTTAATTTAAAACGGATTCGGTCGATAAAATGTTGCTGATTTAAATCGGCCACTCGCTGAATATCTTTCGAAACAACTAGGGGAACGTATATTTCGAAGATATTTTTAATGATGTTTACCCGAATTCCGGCTTCATAAATAAACATTTCCCCATTTTCCAAGACCTCCTTTGCGTGACTGAACGTAGAGAAATTGGCGAATGCCGACAATGGAATCTTCTTAGGAAAATCCACCGAAAAGTTCGCTGCAACAAGCCAGTCATTATCTCTACCAAGAGGTGTAGGCGTTGCAAATCCGCCATCGTTACCCATCATCTGATGCGACCACAGCCTATCGGTTTCCGAACGCCCGATTAAGGTTTGATCAAATAAATAATCACTTGATCCCGTGTATGTTTCATAAATTCCCGAAGCATTAAAGGCTAAATCAGGTAAAAATTCAGTGTTCGGATTGTACATCTTCCCTGCAAAAAACCGCAGATTGACCCCTCTTTTCTTGGCATAGGTATATTCCGTATTGATTTCTGCTGATAGTTTTATGGTTTTCTTCATCATTTGAACATCTGCATTCACCGACCACGGGTTTATTTTCCGAAGATCGGCATATTGATAATGAAAATCGGTGATGGAATATTCGTTCTGCTTACCAAATGATGAGGTGCCATTCACATAAGAATCAAGCGTTGGCGTTTTCGTGGTCTGACAAATATAGACGTTTCTGATTTTCAGCTGATGGTCGATATTTTGATTTGCCGGCGATAAAAACCGAATCATTAAAGAGGGTTCCACTTTTTGATATTGATTTAGATCTCCGATAAACGAATAGCTATATTGTTTGGCAAGCAATCCCAGACGAACAGATTTTACGCCTGGAAATGAGAACGTATAACCGACATCTGCCATGCCTGTGAATGTTTGGGATACAAACGAATACATGGGCATCAGCAAATAATCGAATTTTGGAGCAACAACAGGATCGGAATACACCGCCATGCCGAACATCCATTTGTCGTATAGATTCCACCCCACCACCGGAGCATATAGGACATGCGTCTCATAAGGACTAAAAACCTGCCATAAAAAAAGAAATATTGGAAAATCACAACGTTTAAACAAGCCGTGAATGCGCAAGGAATTATCCCTTTTGTCTATTTCGGGAATGTTTAAACTCCGGTTGATTTCGACTTTATAAAGCGATTCGGAACAACTGATTGTATCTAGGTTTTTTCCTGTTGAAGATGAAAACCATTGCTCTTTTAACGTCATGCCGTTTTTATCCGATGCGGTAATGCAATAAGGTGCGCCCAAATGGGAAACATCTTTGGTTTCAACTACAAATTTATCGGATTCTCCTTTTACCAGCTTAACCGAAATTAGCCGCATATCTATCGGAGTAGTTGTGTTAATGAGTTTATCGAAAAACCAGTCGAGCTTTTTCCCCGATTTTTGTTCAAAAAAATGTCTTAAATCCATTGGAGTAGGATGTTTAAAGCTCCATTCTTCGGCAAATTGCAACATTATGAAGTCAAAATTACGGTTTCCCAAATAGGCTTTCAAATACCGAAGCATCATCACGGGGGTAAAATAAACAGAAGCCCCGTAGTTGATGGCCGAGAACTCTTCCGATGGCAACCCGCAAGGCTGATAATCGTGTTGCGATTGGGTAAAGAAATATGCGAAATCATTGGTATAAAATTCCGGAAATTTGTTTTTAGACATGAATTTCGGCAACGCGTAATCGGCTAAAAAAAGATCATTAGGATAGTACTTTTGAAGGTATTCATTTTCGTAAAAGGAGTTAATCCCTTCATCGAGCCAAGGGTATTTCCGTTCGTTGAATGCAAGAACCCCGTAGAGCCAATTATGCCCTACTTCATGCATCACGGTATGCTCAGTAAGTTTGAAATCATTAAAGTAATTCACCACGGTAATCATTGGATATTCCATTCCACCTCCGGCTTGTAATGCCCCGTCCACGGCAGTACAACGGGAATAGGGATAATCGCCGAGTTTATCGGAATAAAACAATAGAGCACGCTCAATATAATTCGGCACCATATTCCAAACGCTGTAATGTTCCGGCAAAAAATAAGAATAAGCCTGTACCGTTTTCCTCGATTGTGGAAGCACAACTTCTTTTTGAGCGATTAAAAACCGTTTATCGGCAAACCAGGCGAAATCATGGATGCTGTCCTGACGGAAGTGTAGTGTCTTCGACCGACTTGAAGAGACCGGTATTTGATTCGATTTCATAAAGCGACCCGATTTTGTATCCAGAACCCGCTGCGTAATGCGATTTTCTTCGTCGGGATTGTCCACTAACATTCCTGTGGCAGCTACAAAATAATTTTCGGGCAATGTAATAAAAACATCAAAAGAGCCGAAGTCGGAATAAAATTCACCCAAGTCGAGATAGCTGAAAGGATGCCAACCTTCCCTATCGTAAACGGCAGGTTTCAGGTACCATTGGGTGATTTGATAGGCTTGATCCTGATGCCCCATTCGGGAAAAATCACCGGGAATTTTTATTCGAAAAGGTGTTTCAATTAAAACAGAATCACCCGGTAACAAAGGCTCTGTTAAATTTATAACGGCAATATCCGCTTGCTTATTATAAAAAGAATATTGTACATGTTTTCCATTGATTTTAAAATTAAGATGATCTATATAGCCCCGTTCCTGATCTTTTGCAAAAAACAATTTGGTATTTCCATGGCTGATTTGCTGTTTTACCAAAGCGGTATTTCGGTCACGATAGCCATTTGCCCACAGATGAATGTAAATTTCGTGCAAGGTGTCCGGAGATTGATTATAATAGGCAATCTCTTCTTTTCCCAACAACTGATGCAAGGTATCATCGAGGACAACAAAGATCGTGTAGTTCGCCTTTTGCTGAAAGTATTCACACTTTTGGCCTAGAGTCGTATGAACCCATATTGAAAAGCATAAAACGCAAAAGACAATTCTGTTTTTCATTCACATTTATTTATGAGCAAATATCATCTTTAGATTTTTCCCATGACTAATGACTCTGTTTTGCCGATCGAGAAGAATATAATATGGAATATTCGTTGCGGTAATGTTGAATTTATGAGCAACATCCCCTTGCAAGCCATGAACATCTATTACATGGGTAAAACTTTTGAACTCTTTATGAATGTAGTTTTTCCAAATTTCCAAGTCTTCGTCGAACGAAATCCCCACGATGCGCATGCGGTTCATCAACCGGTCAAGTTCTGCCTTGTCGGGATTATCCACCATCGATTTAATTTCCCAAAACACCAACAATTTTTGGGGAGCTGGAATTTGGGTAACATCAACCGATTTTTGGTTACTGTTTGGCAAGCAAATCGGCGGCATCGGATTTCCAACGTTCAGCATGGAATCCACTGCAGCGACCCGATCCGAAAGCGCCTTTTGATTAAGAAATAAGGCATGGAATTTAATAGTATGTTTGTTCTTCGGAAACGATTTCATCAAGTTCTGATCTACAATTTTCATCGTTTCGTAATCGTCTTCGGAACTGAAAAACGATCGCCTTCCCAGGGTTTGATAAAAGGCAACAATTGTTGTCAGCGAACTTGAGTTTTTTCGAATATAATTCTCCAGCCACGATTTATGGGCATAAAACATGCGGTAATAAGCACTGTCAATGGTCGTTTTAACGGAATCGAACTGATCGGTATCCTGATATTCCTTAAATACTTTACTCAGGGAATCCGTAGCCTTATAACAGCCGTCGAGCTTGTGATTTAATTCGAGCAAAAGTTTGTTTTCGGGCGATCCCGTTAATTCTGTAGGATATCCCAGACTGTCTGCAGGCGCTTTAATCGATAGCTTATCACCCGGTTGTAGCACAATACTGATAAAATTATTGGTTGAAAAACGAAGGAAATAAAATCCGGCTTCTTGAACAGGAACTTTAAATTTGAACTTATTATGAATAACCGCAGCGGAATCGATTTTTTGAATTCCATCGGGGGTCAGTTCTTCGAGAATGATTTGAGAAAAGCTATTCCCTGTTAAAGTTCCTTCAATCCATGCTTCATCATCCTTTGGAGAAGTATTACACGAAGAAACGATAACAATAACACCGATTATTAAAAGAAAAACCCGGCTAAAGAAATTCTTTTTCATTTTCCTCTGTTTTTTGTTTTCGCAAAGTTAAGCATATTTTCACATCGACTGGGAGCATTTCGGATAATTTTGATTTTGTTGGAAAATTCGAATAAAAAAGATAAAAAAGCTTTATTATGAAACAAAAACTTCCAAAAACCGGTTTAAATAAATTATGTACCTTTGTATCATAAAAACATATAATTTATGAAAGGAATAATCCTTGCCGGAGGCTCAGGAACCCGTTTACACCCACTTACTTTAGCCGTTAGCAAACAACTGATGCCGATTTACGACAAACCGATGATCTATTATCCGCTTAGTGTGCTTATGATGGCAGGTATTCGCGAAATTTTAATCATCTCCACACCCGTCGATTTACCAAATTTTGAACGATTATTGGGTGATGGAAGCAGTTTAGGCTGCTCTTTTTCGTATCAGGTTCAGGAAGTTCCCAATGGACTGGCTCAGGCTTTTGTACTAGGAAAATCGTTTATTGGCAACGATAAAATTGCATTAATTCTAGGGGACAATATCTTTTACGGTTCCGGATTTCAAAAGTTGATTCAAACCAATAATGATCCCGAAGGAGGCATTGTCTTTGCCTATCATGTATCGGATCCTGAACGCTACGGAGTAGTGGAATTTGATGATCGAAAACGAGCAATATCCATTGAGGAAAAGCCGGTTAATCCAAAATCAAATTACGCAGTACCGGGACTCTATTTTTACGATAATAGTGTCGTGGAAGTAGCAGAAAATCTTAAACCAAGTTCTCGCGGTGAATATGAAATTACAGATATTAACAAATGGTACCTCGAACGTGGAAAACTGAGTGTTGGAATTATTGGAAGAGGCACAGCATGGCTCGACACCGGAACTTTTAAATCACTCATTGAGGCTTCGCAATTTGTGCAAGTTGTGGAAGAACGCCAAGGGCTTAAAATCGGATGTATCGAAGAAGTTGCTTACCGCATGGGCTATATCGATGCCTCCCAGCTTCATAAAATTGCTCAACCATTAAGAAAAAGCGGCTATGGAGAGTATTTGTTACAACTTATTTAAAATATAATATAAAGAACTTATCAATGAGAAAAATACTTGTTACCGGTGGTGCCGGATTTATTGGCAGCAGACTTGCCGAAAAACTCATTCAGGATTCTGAAAATTATGTGGTAATTGTAGATGATTTATCTACCGGACATATCCAAAAATTGCCCGAAAGCAACAGCAATAACTGGCGATTTATTAAGGCCGATGTCAACAACTATAATGATATTTCGCAGGTAATGCTTGCAAATCATTTTGATTTTGTATTTCATTATGCGGCCGTCGTCGGGGTAGAACGCACCCAATCCAATCCTTACCGCGTGCTGAACGATATCCAAGGATTTAAAAACATACTGGATATTTCCAAAAACTCATCCGTTCGACGAGTATTTTTTGCCTCTTCGTCCGAAGTTTACGGCGAGCCTGTTAATTTTCCTCAAAATGTGCACACAACACCTCTTAACTCTAGAGTTCCCTATGCCGTGGTGAAAAACGTGGGCGAGGCCTTTCTCCGATCCTACCACAAGGAATTTGGCCTGGAATACACCATCTTCCGTTTCTTCAACACTTACGGCCCTAAACAATCGCCCGATTTTGTCATGTCCCGGTTTATTGCCAAAGCTCTTAAAAATGAGCCCATTACCATCTATGGCGACGGGCAACAATCGAGAACCTTCTGTTATGTTGATGACAACATTGATGCATGTCTTCGTTCCGCTTACGAAAATTTCATAGTAAACGATGTGGTAAATATCGGGAGTGATAGCGAAATAAGTATCTTAAGTTTGGCTCATAAAATCATTGAATTAACGCATTCCCAATCGCAAATCGAATATCTTCCTCCCCTTCAAGAAGGCGATATGCAACGGCGATTGCCCGACATCACAATGATGAAACAACTTTTAAATCGTCCGCTCACCTCCATAGATGAAGGAATTAAACGAATTTTAGAGAACACAAAATACATTCTTTATTAGCCGATGAAATATACCATTGAACAACTTGCAGAAAAAATTTCAGCCGAAGTTTCAAAGTTACAGTTTAAATCCGAACCTGTGCTTTTGTATCGGCCCATCGAGTACACACTGAACCAAGGGGGAAAGCGATTAAGGCCGCTGCTGTCGCTGGTCTCTTGTCAAATGTTTAATGGCAATGTAGATGAATCGTTAATTCCGGCTGTTTCGCTTGAGATGTTTCACAATTTCACCCTCATCCATGACGATATTATGGATAAGGCACCCATTCGACGCGGGAAGCCTACCGTATATCAAAAATGGAACGAAAATGTAGCTATTCTCTCCGGCGACACGTTGTTTGCCATGGCTTATGACCACCTAATGGGTTATCCTAAAGCACAACTTCGCGATTTGATTAAGTTGCTTAACGAAACCGCAATCGGCGTGTGTGAAGGGCAGCAGCTCGACATGGATTTTGAATCCAAACCGTCCGTATCCATCAATGAATACATCGAAATGATACGCCTGAAAACGGCAATTCTTATCGGTGCTTGTTTAAAAGCCGGCGCAATAACAGCTAACACTTCAACAGAAGATCAGAAAAAGATGTATTTGTTCGGAGAAAACATCGGCTTAGCTTTCCAGTTGATGGACGATCTGCTGGATGTTTTTGGTGATGTGTCGAAATTTGGAAAATCAAATGGTGGCGATATTCGCGAAAACAAGAAAACATTCCTTTTCCTAAAATCACTGGAAATTGCTCGGGGAGAAGATCTAAAAACATTACAGCACTACTTCTCCCGCACCGATTTTGATGAGCAAGAAAAATTTTCAGCAGTAAAATCTATTTATAAAAGGCTTAATCTTAAATCCATTACCGAAGAACTCATGAATAGGTACTACGACAAAGCGCATCAAATATTATCGACCATAGATGTCCCTACAGAAAACAAAGCCCAACTTATCGAACTGACGAATTCAATTATGCAACGCGACCATTAATAGAAAAAGTTATGTTTTTGAACAATGACAGGTGTGAAATTTGCTTTTTTATACAATTTATGCGAGTTAAACAGTAAAATATTTAAGACTGTCATCCTGAGTTAAAATCCTGCCCTGAGCGCAGTCGAAGGGAAGGATTAAGGAGGCTAACAATATGCACTTCGATAAACTCAGTGTGACAACTAAAATTCAAAAAGCCCAAATGTTCTAAAACATAGCCTTAGAAAAAAATATTTCACACAATGAAAAAAAATCTGGTGATTTTATCGGGAGCCGGAATCAGCGCTGAAAGCGGAATTAAAACCTTCCGCGACTCCGATGGCCTTTGGGAAAATTACTCCGTCGAAGAGGTCTGCACTTATGATGCTTGGCTGAATAATCCCTCCTTAGTTTTGGATTTTTATAATCATCGAAGATCAGAACTAGACCGAGTGAAGCCCAATAAAGCACATCTGCTGGTAGCGGAACTTGAAAAATACTATTCGGTAACCGTAATCACCCAAAATATTGACAATCTGCACGAACGTGCCGGCTCTACCAATGTGGTGCATCTCCACGGAGAACTTACCAAAGCCCGAAGCACAGCCGACTCAAAGTTATTATATGAAATCGGGACTAAGCCGATTCATTTGGGAGATCTGTGTGAGAAAAAATCCCAACTTCGTCCGCATATTGTTTGGTTTGGCGAAGAGGTCCCCATGATTGAGAAAGCCGCCACCATTGTAGAAATGGCAGATATTCTAATCATTATCGGAACCTCGTTGATTGTTTATCCGGCCGCCGGATTGATGATGTATCGCCCATCACATTGCAGGACTTGGTATATTGATCCCAAACCCGACTCCAAGCGGGTGCCTCACAGCATTCAGGTGGTGGCAAAAACCGCCTCCGAAGGACTCGCAGAGATTATGCCGGAGCTGGTTGAAGCATAAGGTTCTGTTTTTAAAACAATGTATGTGCGTAATTTGCTTTTTATACACTTTATGCGAGTTAAAATGTAAAATATTTAAGGGTGTCATCCTGAGTTTATCGAAGGATAATATGAAGAGGCTAATAATAGACGCCCTTCGATAAACTCAGGGTGACAACTAAAATTCAAAATTACACAAAGTTCTAAAACACAACCATTTTTTATTAAATGAATTGATTCTGCACCATCAAATGAAAAAAACAGTACTGTTATCGTCCGTTGTTTTATTATCCGGGACTTCTATCGATAATCATCGCCTTGTCTCTCCCTGCACGTGCGCATTTATAACGCGTACAAAAAGTGTAGGCAATCGCGCCGAAAATAAAAACCACAAATTTGGGCAACACGCGTTAAAAACGCGCGTGCGCCCTCTCGGGCGCAGTTATCCAAATATTTTCCATAACCCCCCCCCCTATTAATTCAAGATCGCAAACTTGAATTGTCCATCAATCAACCTCATTTTCACTCCTCCCATTCCAAGAAATTTTCTTTCCTGAATATTTCCCGCAGATTAAAAAATAAAGCTAAAAAATTATACCTTTGCTGAATATAACCGATCGGACTTCTGTGGTTTTATATTTATAAACCCGAAAACAGGTTGGTAATAAAGAGGGAAATATCAAATTCATTAAAGTAAGTGTTCATAAAAAAAGAGATCAAATGATTACAAACAATTTTGTAGCCCGACACAATGGACCACGTAAGGATGAAGTAGAGAAAATGTTATCTACCATCGGAGTTAAAACACTCGATGAACTTATTGACAAAACCGTTCCAAAACATATACGGTTACCCAAACCCTTAAACCTCCCTGATGGCTTAAACGAATGGGAATATCTCAATTTAATCAAACATATCGGATCGCAAAACAAGATATACAAAACATATATCGGACAAGGGTATTACAACACCATTACTCCCGGCGTTATTTTAAGAAACGTACTCGAAAATCCGGGGTGGTACACTTCGTACACTCCCTATCAAGCTGAAATTTCACAAGGTCGTCTGGAAGCACTGTTAAATTTCCAAACCATGGTTAGTGACCTTACGGCAATGCCCATTGCTAACGCATCTTTGCTCGACGAAGCCACTGCTGCAGCCGAAGCGATGATTATGTTCTTCAACAGCCGTAGCCGCGATCAGATTAAGAACAACGTTCACAAGCTGTTTGTATCAACCGGCGTTTTTATTCAAACCCTTGATGTGATTAAAACCAGAGCATTGCCTCTAGGTATTGAAGTTGTGACAGGATGCACTTGCTCTTCGGACGTTGAGCTGGACGAAACCTTCTTTGGTGCCATTATTCAGTATCCCGACCAAAAAGGGCGCGTTTCCGATTACGTTTCATTTACCGAAAAAGCACATGCAAAAGGGATCAGCGTAGGTGTTGCTGCCGACCTATTCAGTCTTGCATTGCTTACCCCTCCGGGAGAATGGGGTGCCGATGCGGTTTTCGGTTCCACTCAACGATTTGGTATTCCTATGGGATACGGCGGTCCTCACGCTGCCTACTTCGCCGTTCATGATAAATTCAAACGCACCATCCCAGGCCGAATCATCGGCGTATCGGTAGATGCCAACGGAAACAGAGCCGTACGTATGGCGCTTCAAACCCGCGAACAACATATCAAGCGTGAAAAAGCCACTTCGAATATTTGTACTGCTCAAGCTTTATTGGCCATCATGGCCGGATTTTATGCCGTCTATCACGGAGAAGACGGCATCCGCAACATTGCCCGCCACATCAATATTCTAACTGCGGTATTGGCTGAAGAAGTTGGAAAATTGGGATACAAACAACTCAATGAAAATTTCTTCGATACCATAAACATTGAATTACCCGAAAAAGTTTCTGTGGAAGCTATCCGTAAAGAAGCACTAGCTAACGAAATGAACTTCCGCTATATTGATGATAAACATGTTGGTATCAGCGTGGACGAGACCACTTCGTTAAATGATATCAACCGGATTCTTGCGGTCTTTGCAAAAGTCAATTCCGTAAACTTCACCAATTATATTTGTGATCCAGCATATTGCGGAACCATGGTTACTTTTGATTCAAAATTTCAACGTAAATCCAAATATTTAACCCACCCGGTATTCAACTCCTATCATTCCGAAACCGAGATGATGCGTTATATCAAACTACTCGAAATCAAGGATCTTTCACTAAACAGAGCCATGATTCCACTCGGTAGCTGTACGATGAAACTGAATGCAGCCTCGGAACTGTTTTATATGAGCTGGCCGGAATTTGGTGCGATACATCCATTTGTTCCCGAAGACCAGGCAAAAGGATATCATCTGATGCTCACAGAGCTGGAAAAAGACCTCTGCGAAATTACCGGATTTGCCGCCATCTCGTTTCAACCCAATTCGGGAGCTGCCGGAGAATATGCCGGGTTGATGGTAATAAGAGAATATCACATCAGCCGTGGAGATACACATCGTAACGTTGTACTGATTCCTTCTTCCGCTCATGGAACAAATCCAGCAAGTTCCGCCATGGCAGGCATGGACATCATTGTAGTGAAATCGGAAGACAACGGCAATGTTGACTTTGCAGATTTAAAAGAAAAAGCGGAAGCCCATAAAGATAATTTAGCCGCTCTGATGATTACTTATCCATCTACTCACGGAGTTTTTGAGGAGCAAATTTTGGACATCATCAATTTAATTCACAAGAACGGAGGTCAGGTATATATGGACGGTGCCAACATGAATGCCCAGGTCGGATTAACCAGCCCCAGATTCATGGGTGCCGACGTGTGTCACTTGAATTTGCATAAAACATTTGCCATTCCTCATGGCGGCGGTGGTCCTGGCGTTGGTCCTATTGGTGTTGCCAAACATTTGGTCGAATTTCTGCCGAACCACAGCGTAGTAAAAACCGGTGGGGAAAAAGGAACTCCAGTAGCTTCTTCTCCTTACGGGAGCGCTTATGTAATTCCAATTTCTTATGGTTACGTCAAAATGATGGGTGGCGAAGGATTAACTATGGCCACCAAAATAGCTATTCTGAATGCCAACTATATGATGAAACGCATCGAAACAAAATACAAGATTCTTTATAAAGGTGTTCATGGCACTTGCGCTCATGAATTTATCATCGACTGCAATGAATTCAGTATTACTACAGATGTTCAGGCCATTGACATTGCAAAACGCCTGATGGACTATGGGTTCCACGCTCCTACGGTTGCATTCCCTGTTCACGGTACACTTATGGTAGAACCTACCGAAAGCGAACCGCTTAGCGAAATGGATCGTCTGTGTGATGCTATGCTTCAAATTCGTGAAGAAATTGCCGAAATTGAAAACGGTATTGCCGACAAAAAAGTAAATGTAATCAAAATAGCTCCTCATACCGCCGAAATGGTAACTTCCGACAATTGGAACTTCCCTTATTCACGCAAGGCAGCAGCTTATCCGGCACCACATGCGGATAAGTACTGGCCAACCGTAACCCGTATCGACGATGCTTATGGTGACCGGAATTTAATGTGCACCTGCCAACCTTTTGAAAATTAATAATTTTTCAATATTCAAACAAAAGCCCGTTATTTTTAGCGGGCTTTTCTGTTTGATTTAACGCTCATTTTTATCAAAAATTCAATTATCTTTGTAGAACTGAGTCATAAATAAAAACAATGAAAAAAATATTAATCATTTTTGCCATCGTTGCACTCCTTTCATCTTGTAGTAAAAATCATAACTGCACCTGCAAGCATGCAGTGAATGGCATTCAAACAGCGGTATCCACTGCCGTAATCGACAAAGAGTGCAGCACTTTAAACTCAACTACCTATAACGACGATCATGATACGACCTACACTTTAGTTTGCACCGAAGATTAGCTGCCAAATGAATATTCTAATCGTAGCAGCAACCGAAAAAGAGCTTCAATTGATGAGAACAGGAATTGAGCAATTGAAACAAGAGAAATTATTTCATCAATACTCTTTTCTAGTTTCAGGAATAGGCATTGCTCATTCCGCATTTTCTGTCACTAAAGAATTATTGATTAATCACTACGATTTTTTAATCCAACTTGGAATTGCGGGAAGCTATTCCTCTAAAATTGCCGTAGGTGATATGGTCTGGATTACACAAGATTGTTTCGCAGATCTTGGAGCCGATACCCAAAATGGATTTTTAACACTTAAAGAACTGAACCTTGCAAAAGAAAGCCCCAAAGTTAAATTCAACCCGGATTTATGCAAAAATATTCCTTTACCCAATAATTTGAAAAAAGTAAAAGCAGTAACCTCCGACATTATTCACAATTCTCCGGACAGAATCGCCGAAATAACAGAAATATTTCAACCCGATGTGGAAAGCATGGAAGGTGCTTCTATTATGTATGCCTGTAATCAGTTGAAAGTACCAAATATTCAGGTACGTGCCATTTCCAATCGGGTGGCACCACGTGATGAGAATCTATGGAATATAGAAATGGCATTAGCGCAACTCGACCATTGGTTTTATAGGTATTTCGAAAATTTAGAATCTTCCGCTTTATGATAAACCTATCTCTTGCTATTTCCCCATGCCCCAACGATATATTTATCTTTTATGCTCTCATCCAGAACAAGATTAAGCTTAAAGATATTAAATTTGAAGTAAGTTATTCCGATATCGAAGAGTTAAATATGGGAGCTATAAATCAACAATTTGATCTCTGTAAGATCAGCTATGCGTTAGTCCCGGAAATTTCTAAAAATTATAACATTCTTACCACCGGTAGCGCATTGGGAAAAGGATGCGGACCATTAATTATCAGCCCTCATGAAACACCTTTTGAACTATGTCCCCAGCATTCTGTGGTTTTGCCGGGCAAACACACAACTGCTGCGACATTGTTCCGCCATTTTTATCCACAAATAACAAATACGACTCACCAAATCTTCTCAAGCATCGAGACCGTACTCCAAAATCACAGATTCGACGCCGGAGTAATTATTCATGAAAGTCGGTTTACCTATAAAAACAAAGGGCTAAACTTGATTACAGACCTTGGAGCGCTATGGGAAAACCGTTATCAGATGCCCATTCCCTTGGGTGGAATCATCATTAAAAAAAGTATTGAGGAAAAAATCCAGCATCAAATTAACACGTCCATTGTAAAAAGCATCGAATATGCTTGGCGGAACATCGATGAAGTATCGGATTTTTGTAAGTATCATGCACAGGAAATCGACAAAAAAGTAATAATGGAACATATTCGCCTTTATGTCAATAATTATACTTTAAATATTGGAGAAGATGGGAAATCGGCCATCCGAATGTTATTTACGGCACATCAGGATGAAAATAATTGTAATTTTGCAAAAAAGATAAAATTTATTGATTAAAAACAAACCTATGATAATAATAACAGGAGCCGCAGGATTTATTGGAAGTGTAATCGCCGGCAAGTTAAATACAGAAGGATACGAAAATTTAGTGCTCGTGGATGACTTCACAAGACCGGAAAAGCATGTCAACTACGCCGATAAAATTTTTCTCGCCAAAGTGGATCGAAACCTTTTTCAAGAATGGCTCGAAGAAAATCACGATCACGTATCTTTTATTGTTCACGTTGGAGCACGCACAGATACAACAGAATTCGACATGAGCGTTTTTGATAATTTGAATGTAAATTACTCAAAAATGATTTGGAATTTATGTGCACAATTTTCAATTCCGATGATTTATGCTTCATCCGCAGCTACTTATGGAATGGGTGAGCATGGGTACATCGACGATCATCTGATTATTCCACAATTAAAGCCGTTAAATCCTTATGGGGTATCAAAAAACGAATTCGATAAATGGGCGCTTCAACAACCGATAACGCCTCCATTTTGGGTAGGATTAAAATTTTTTAATGTATATGGGCCCAATGAGTATCATAAAGGACGGATGGCTTCGGTTATTTTTCATTCCGAAAAACAGATTAGGGAGACTGGCAAAGTGAAACTGTTCCGTTCGCATCGTCCCGACTTTGAAGATTGGCAAACAACTACGCGATTTCATCTATGTAAAGGATGTTGCAGCAGTAATTGTATGGCTTATGCAAAACAAGCCACAATCGGGCATATACAATCTTGGCACGGGAAAAGCCCGCTCATTCTATGATTTGGCCACCGCAACATTTAAAGCAATGAATCTTGAACCCAACATCGAGTTTATAGACACTCCGGAAGACATTCGCGATAAATACCAGTACTTTACCGAAGCAAATATGACTAAACTTTTTAAAGCAGGATATAACAAGCCGTTTACATCACTCGAAGATGGCATCAGCGATTATGTAAAAGAGTACTTAGTTGAAAAAAGAATCTATTAATTTTTTTTAGAATAATTTTGCAAAACAAAAAATAAATTATACTTTTGTACTAATTATTCACAAAAGTCAAATAATAACATGAAAAAAATCCTATTTGTAGCCATTTTAGCAATGTCGACATTTTCGATGAGAGCTAGCGTAGCAGATTTATTTAGCGTTGACAAAGCAACCATTTCTGCTGAAATGACAGATCTTAACACCTTAGAATCATTTGTTGAAATGAATCAGGGAGGTTACTTTAACCGATGTTCAATCAATGAACAGCGTGGTTAACCTCAAACATCCTTACTGAAGAAGAAAGTCCATTTAGTCAAGCATCTATTCTTCGCCGCGGTGGAGATGCTCCTCTTGGAATTCCTTCATTCGTATGGGGCCTTTGTTTAGGCGTACCTGGTTTAGCTGTTGTTTATTTTGTTGCGGACGACAAAGATGAAACCATGAAAGCATTTTATGGTTGTTTAGCCGGTGTTGCATTAGAAGTTGTATTATATTTTGTTTGGGTTGCTGTATTTGTATCAGCTGCAAGTTCCAGCACTATTTAAGCATATTAATAATTTTATTAAGAAGATTTATCTCTCGCAGATAAATCTTCTTTTTTTTAATAATATTTGACGAAAATGAAAAAGATTATTTCTCTTATACTGCTGTTGGTTACTCTCATTTCAACAAAAGCTCAAGTATATAATCGGGTTAGAAGCTTCGGTTTCTGTAAAAACCAAATATGATAACGGTAAGGGAACTCTTGAAATGGGTAAAATATACTTTGACAAACGAAATAAAAAATTAGTATATGATTTTAACTTTCCCGAAAAACAAACTATCGTAATCGGTGATACCAGTATGGCTATACTGGAAAAATGGAGTACTTTTGGGACAACAAAAAAACCATTTCATTGTTGCAATCTACTCTTTTTAATGTAATTTTAACCGGTGAATTGTCAAATTACGGATTAAAAAAACAACAGAATATACAAAGTCACTAAAGTAGAAAAAGATAAAGATTGTGGTGTCGTTACTACATGGTCTCCGATAACCAAAAACAAAATACTCGGAAATGTATTAGTTTCTACCAAAGGGAAAGATTTATACGGGGTGTGGTTTTCTTTATTCAAAAGGAATAATGCTCAGCAAACAGCTTTTAGCCAATATATTGTCGTAAGTGGACTAAAATTCCCCACAGAAATTACACAGGTGGTCTTTCAGGAAACAAAAAAATATATCAGGTTACTACATTCAAAAACATTTTAGTCAATAGTCTTCTAAATGAAAAATTTTATAATTTTGTTATTCCTCGCAAGTAAGTATTCATGTTGCCGGACAAACATCATCGGAACTAACTTTTTAAAAACGAACAAACCGCTATCTCATTCTCATCAACAATGGAATGTAGCTATAAAACAATAATAGTACAATGGATGTTGTGTTGTCTTCAATGTTCTTATTCTACAAGTTCTTTATATCCTCTCAGGACTCGCAATCATGTAGCTTTTCAAAATCTTGTTCCGTTTATGCTGTTGAAACATTTAAAAAAACAAGGATTTATTCTTGGAATGCTTGATACATTCGACCGATTAATGCGGTGTAATGGTTTAAGTCCGGAAAAGTATCCTCTTGATTATAATTCTCGATTATTAATAGACCCCGTTAGAAATATTCATTATGAAGAACTGTAAAATATTTTTTTTAAGCTTTCTTTTTGTACTAAAATTCGCTTATTTTACTCCATTCGCTTCCGCTCAAAATCTTTTCGATTCTATACATTCGGAAATGTATGCTCATTATCTCTTTGCAAATCATGAATACGAACTCGCTTCACAAGAATTTGAACGAATACTCTTTATGACCGACTACACCAACGATTCATTAAAATGGCTATGTGTAAAATCCATTCGTTTATCAGGAATCCTCAAAGCGCAGAAAAAAGGATTGTAATTTTTTATCCAACCAACAATTTTCCAAACGCCTTATTATCCAAAGAGTATCTGAAAATATTGTTTGAAGAAAAAAAATACGGTCTTGCTCAAAGGATCTTTTCCGTCTTGAAAAACTAGACAGTACGGACAGATCTGTTTTTTATCTCTCCTCTCTACTGTTGACTAAACAATACAAAAAAGCGATCGAGATTGTTGATAGTACTCCAGCCTCAAATATTACAGTAGCTCAATTTAAGCCGATTATTGCTTCTCAAAAAAGCATGTCATTTAAAAAGCCTTGGTTAGCCGGTACATTTTCTGCAATAATTCCCGGGTTAGGACAAACTTATGCCGGTAACTGGAAAGATGGGGTTTTTGCTCTCATTTTTACCGGAAGTTCTGCTTTCAAGCATATCGTGGATTTCACAAGGCTGGTATAGGAAGCCCGTTTGGTTGGATTTTTACAGCAATTGGCTCTGCTTTCTATGCCGCTAATATTTATGGTGCCGCAAAAGCCGCAAACAAATATAATTTTTTAAATCATGTTAAAATTTCTATTCAAGTGGATGCCCTTTTTGGACAGCTATTATCATTAACCTCCAAAGTTTTTCATCCGCTCATTCACAAACAATTGAACAAACGCTAAACTTGGCAAATATTCAATACCAAGATCAGAATTTTTCCAGTGCTATTAATAACTTTCAACGAGTTCTATTTTTTGACGAGAACCAAAAATACCCATATATTCACCAACGATTAGCAGACTGTTACTTTGCTGAAAATAAAGTAGATAAAGCATTATTTGAATATAATGTCGCTTATAATCTGGAGACATCGGATAGTGTAAAAAACGAGCTGACTTTTAAAAGAGTACTCCTGTTAATCGTTCAAGACAATTATCTCGAAGCTAATTTTGAACTTCTTTCGCTGAATGATTCACTCTCTCCTTCTTTTTCACAACGACGTTCCTTTTATCAAGGAATCGTATTCTTGCAAACGGATAGTGTCTTGAATGCAAGAAAAGCTTTCTTGAAGCAATTCAACCATCAGATAGTATTAGCAGACAAAATATAACAAAACTATTCGCAAAATATAATCCACGCAAACCAAATCCAAAACTTGCAAGAAATCTAAGTATTTCGTGCCCGGATTAGGTCAGTTTTATAATGGGGATTATAAAAATGCAGCAAATAGTTTCATTCTTTCGGGAGCTCTTATTACATTACTTTTTGCTGTAGCCGTTAATTACACTTTTGTTGATGCTATGGCAAGCGTGATTCCCTATTTTCAGCGTTACTATTTCGGAGGAATGGCTCATGCAAAAAAAGGAGCATACGAGAAAAGAGACTACAATCGAAAAAAAACTGCTAAATCAGTTGTTTACTATTTTTGAAAATAGAACTGTAGCATTTAATTAGCTTATTTGATTTTCTTCGGCAAAAAAAATTAATATGATTTTCGATAATGAATATTTTATGCGTGAAGCCTTAAAAGAGGCTCAAAAGGCTTTCTCCAAAGATGAAGTTTCCGGTTGGTGCAATCGTAGTTTGCAACAACACCATCATTGCACGTGCCCACAACCTGACCGAACAACTCAACGACGTTACGGCACATGCAGAAATGCAAGCATTTACGGCTGCTACCGCCTTTTTGGGAGGAAAGTATTTACTAGATTGCACACTATATGTAACCCTTGAACCCTGTGTGATGTGTAGCGGAGCAGCCTTTTGGACACAAATAAGCAAAATTGTTTACGGTGCTCCTGATACAAAACGTGGCTTTAGCCGACAAAACGCCTCTTTACTCCACCCTAAAACAACTGTAGTTGCAGGAGTCTTGGGAATCAGAATGTGCAGATATATTAAAACTGTTTTTTGAGCGAAAACGATGACTGCCGATTTACTATTTAGAATTATATTATTCTCGTAGATGACTAAATTCTATTCTTACATCCCTTTGATATAATATTAAAAGCCGTAAATCCATTATTTCTTAGGATGAGCTTTCTCGTAAGCAGCTTTTCCTTCGTCAAGAAATTTTACAAAATTATCCACATTCAAATCATATACCTGAGAATTTCCCATTTGTTTACGATCCCCATCTAAAATAACATAATACGGTTGCGAATTGGTTTTAAACTCGTTGGACTGTATTTCACTATTCTTTTCCCCTAACAACGTGACTTTCTTTCCGTTTTTATTCACATATTGGTCCTTTTCCTGAAGCTTGACCACCTTGTCATCTACATAAAGCGCTACCATGATAAAATCATTTTTCAGTCGCTTAATCACTTCCGATTCTCCCCAAACGTTGGATTCCATATTTCTGCAATTGGTGCAGCCATGGCCGGTAAAATCAACAAATAAAGGTTTGTTTTGATCTTTCGCACAGCGAAGTGCCTGATCTAAATCAAAATATCCTTTCAATCCATGTGGAAGTTTAATTTTATCCGATGCATATAATGGCTCTTCACAAAGTTTTGTTTTATTATCGTTGCCGGAATTTTCACGAACAATGGCCGAAAAATCAAAATCTTGTGTTTCCATCGGTGGCACCCATCCTGATAGCATTTTTAAAGGAGCGCCCCACATCCCAGGAATCATATAAACTACAAAGCTAAAGGCAGCAATAGCAAGCATAAATCGTCCGAAGCTCTTCTGAACCGGAAAATCACTGTCGTGAGGAAACTTTAATTTCCCAATCAAATACATTCCCAGCATAAAAAACAACACGATCCAAAGAGCTAAAAACACTTCACGATCAAGAATACCCCAATGATAAGTCTGATCTGGGATATTTAAGAATTTCAGCGCAAAAGCAAGTTCAATAAATCCTAAAACAACCTTTACCGTATTAAGCCAGCCTCCTGATTTCGGCAGCTTATTGAGCCATTGTGGGAACAACGCAAAAAGAGTAAATGGTAAGGCAAATGCCAACGAAAAACCGAGCATTCCCACGATGGGCATAAGCACTTCACCTCCTGCAGATGCCACTACAATGGTTCCGACAATTGGCCCCGTGCATGAGAATGAAACCAAAACCAAAGTAAGTGCCATAAAAAATGTTCCAAAAATTCCGGACTTCTCCTCTTTTTCCACCGATTTATTAATAGCCCAACTTGGCATCCGGATTTCGAAGTAGCCAAAAAATGCAGCCGCGAAAATGATAAAAATAACAAAAAACAATAAGTTGGGAATCCAATGGGTACTTATCCAATTCCCAAAATCCTGACCAAAGACCACGGACACAATGGTTCCGAAAAACACATATATCAAAATAATCCAAAAACCATAAATAATAGCATTAACTTTTCCTCGTTTTCCTTCTTTCATAAAATAGGAAATGGTCATTGGAATCATTGGAAATACACATGGAGTAAGAATAGCCAATAGTCCACCCCCAAATGCGAGCCAGAAGAATAGCCAAAGCGATTTTTTAGCGGTGGTGGCCATATCGTCTTTTTTCTCATCCGTTTTAATTGCCGCTTTAGCCGTATCGGTTGTTGTTTCTGTGGAAGGAGCTACGGAAGCCGTGTCGGTTTTTGCCTCCGTTTCAGCTTCTTTAACTGCGGCCGGGTCAACTACGCCTTGAACTCCGGTGAGCTTGAACGAAAAATCTGCTTTGGTGCCGACACATTTTCCCTCCTGACAGGCTTGTCCATCCAAGGATCCCTCCACAACAAACGGTTCTTTGGAGAGCTTTTTTATTTTCTGCCTAAAGATCGCTTTTCCTTCAAACGATTTTATGTCCGCTTTCGCATCTTCATCGTAATGTTTTACACCTGCCGGTTCTTTAACTCCGCCAATAAGCTTGAACTTTGCACTCTTTTTAATATCAAATACCAGCGGTAGCTCAATCGCCGTTGCCGGCATGTTTTGCGAATAGAGATGCCATGTTTTATCGATTGAAGCCGTAAATAAAAGTTCCGCTTCGTCGTTAGTCAACTCTTTTACACTAAAGACCCATTTTACGGGCGTAATGATCTGAGCATGGATAGGAAGGGCTAACAACACCCCTAAGAACAACATCAATTTGCTTATTTTTCTCATTTTTCAACCGATTTATTTTGTGCGTAAATGTAGGTAAATCGTTTTAATCCACCAAAATTTTCAAATAATTAGATGATTTTTTTTCAATTTTCACAAGTTCACTCATTCGATAACCAACAACCCAAATAATTTTTTTGTTTGATTCAAGGATATAAATATGTGACTTTAAATGTGAAGGAATCTTTAAATCCTGAAAGAAATCACTTAATTTTTTTCGACCATTCATTCCCAGCGGTGTAAAAAAATCCCCTTGCTCCCACTTACGCAATACCAGAGGGAATATTAATTTATCGGCATCTACCACGATTGAATTGGGTTCGTTATTTTTGATGTCATCCATCATCACATTCTCAATTTTTTGAAAATTTAATGCAATTGGCAGATGGATTGTATGGTGAATATTTTCTATTAAAAACATTTCAGCAACCGGTTTTTCTTCATTTTTCGACAAATAAAGATTTTCTCGATCACGAACTACCTGATGTGTAGCAGAACGATAAATAGCACCGGGCTGCCCCTCAATATTGGTTAAAACATCCTCAATCTGAGCCGAGTTAAAGCCATACGGATTCAGAAATTCGAAAAGTGCTACTTCCGGCGATACACAAGAAAGCAGCCGGAAAATAGAAATTGCTATATGGCGTTCTGATTTTTCAGTAATTTGCAACAACAAATCATCCACCGCTTTTCGGTAAACAGTCTCCTGCTCCCGAATTATGGAAGCGGATTTGGAAAAGGACTGAATCACTTCCGGATAGCTTTTTTTTAGTGCCGGCAATACGTGCATCCGGATGTTGTTGCGTGCATATTTTTCTTCTTTGTTGGTACTATCTTCCCTATACTTAATATTTCTTTCTATTGCATACTCCTGAATATCAGAACGCTGAGCAAAAAGCAGCGGACGAGCATATAAGCCGTTACGGGGTAAAATACCATGAAGTCCCGAGATTCCGGTTCCTCGACAAAGATTTATCAGCATGGTTTCGGCCACGTCGTCGGCATGATGAGCCAACACAACAGTCTCAATATTTTCTTCGACAGCAAGTACGGCGAACCATTCGTAGCGGAGTTCACGTGCAGCAACTTCTATAGAACATTTATGTTTTTGTGCGTATTCCCGAGTGTTAAAGCACTTGGCAACCAGCGGGACGCTATATTTATTGGCTACTGCTCCCACTAAAAGCTCATCTCCATCGGATTCGATGCCCCGTAACCCGAAGTTGCAGTGAGCAATCATGTACGGGATTCTATTACGCTGAAAAAGATCCACCATTACCATCGAATCAATGCCTCCACTCACGGCTAATATCACTTTTCGAGTGAGATTAAAGAGCGATCGGCTCTCGATATATTTAATAAAATCTTCTTCGAGTTTCATCATAAGCTCTTATTTTTCTTGATAAACAACAGCTAAACAAACTTTTCCCACTACGGCAATTGTTTCTTTATTTATATTACTCATGTTGTCGTTAAGTGTATGCCAATGTTTATTGAAGCCCGATTGAGTAGTAAGATCGTGCTGTATAATATCTATCGTCGGAATAGATGCAATTTTGTTGATATAAATGTGATCGTCTGTAATTCCATTGTTGGTTCTGGAAACAAAATAATTGCTAAAACCCAATTGTCCTGCAATGTCCCATACTTTATTCATGACATCGGGAGCATAGTACATTGAGCCCCCCTCTTTGGCAAACTCTGCATTGGCGGCACCCACCATATCGAGCAAAATTCCAAAGCGAGCTTTATATCCTTGAACATGCGGATTCCGAGCCCAGTATTGCGAACCGAGACACCAATTGTCTTCTTTCGGTGATTCCGTCCCTTCAGGTTCTCCCCAATCTTCTACATCGAAAAGAACGATATCCACACCAATTGTCGGATTTTTTATACTTAACTGACGTGCCACTTCAATTAAAATTCCCACTCCGCTAGCCCCGTCGTTCGCCCCATCAATCGGGGTTCTGTGGTTCTTTTCATCGGCATCGTGATCTGCATACGGCCGGCTGTCCCAATGTGCCGACAAAAATACCCGTACTTTATTTTCGGGATTAAAAGAGGCTATGATATTATTTCCATTTACTGTTTTTCCATCCCATAAACGGGCTTTAAACTTTTGCTCCACTACATTCTTGCTAAACGTTCTCAATTTTTCCACCATCCACTTAGCACAACCGTCATGTGCTTTGGTGCCGGGAACACGCGGTCCGAAAGCTACCTGAGCAGACACATAAGCATAAGCACTATCGCTGTTAAATGCAGGACTTTCTATTACTGCTTTGTCTTTAGAATTATCTGCTTCAGTACTGTTTTTTGGTTTGCAACTATATGCTAACATCATGATTGCGGAAGCAGAAAGGAGAATTATTTTTTTCATTTAATATATTTTTAGATTAACCTATTTATTTATGCATACAAGGAATTCAATCCTTTTAAAAATTACCGACTTAGAATGCAAAATTAAGTATTTTTATCTAATAAGCATTGCATACTTTTTTAACTTCAGCATTTATTGCAAAGTGGATAGATATAAAAAAGTTGTCCATTTACAACTCACTGTCTAATGAGGAAATGAACAACTCGAAAAAAGTAATGAAATGAAAGCTAAAGCAAAGGAATTATTGTAATATAAATACCTGCAATAATAGCAGAAGTAATCACCCCGCAAATATTAGCACCCATCGCCTCAGCCAAGACCATTGACGAAGGATTGTCCTTGCTTACAATTTTTTGTGCTACTTTAGCCGTTGTTGGGACACAGCTAACGCCAGCAATACCAATTACAGGATTAAAGTTCCCTTTGGTGAAAAAGTACATTGCCACAGCCGCCTAAAATACCACCGATTCCGGATAGCAACAAGGCCACGATTCCAAGAACTAACAATTTAAGGACTCTAGGATCAAGGAGTAACTGTGCATCGCAAAGCACCCCCAACATTAAACCGAGGAAAAACGTAGAACCATATAATATTGGGGCCGCTTAATACATCAATTACCGGTTTCAGGCCGGATTCCTTAATTACAACTCCAAACAAACAGAGACAAAAACAGAGGAGAGGCAACCGGGAAAAGAATGCAGAGAATAACACAAAGGATAACTGCAAAAAGTGATTTTTTGTTTCCGGTTTAAATTGCTTGGCATTTTTTGTCGGAACCATTTTAATTGCCCTGTACTTTTTTGGCACCATTAGTTTTACCAAAAACGGATTAACCCCCATACGTCAATCCTAAGTACAGATATGCAACCACAGAAATCGGAACAAAAATACTTTTTTGACAAGGTTAGAGATGTAAATAAGACCATTGGACCATCGGCACCTCCAATCATGGCTACAGATGCACTTTCGCCATAATTGAGACCCATTAAGTGCGCTATTGGAAAAGTAAGAAAGGTACCTAATTCTGCACAAAGAGCCAAGAACATACTTACAAACGGGCGGCGAAGTAGGAAATTAATATCCAAAATAACTCCGATTCCCATAAATACCAAACAGGCAATCAGCCCATTGCTAAACATAAATGTATAAATGGGTTGAAGAAAGTTTATTTGCAGTTTATCCATTAGCACGATGGGATCGGTGGCCAATGCATCTACAAAAATGTTCCCAGATTTGCCATCGGGCATAATTAATACACCACAGTTTATGGCTGCCATTCCCAAACCCATGGGAATCATTATCAAGGCTTCTAAAATACCTTTACGCCCTAAATAAACCAATATGATCCCTAAAATGATTAAAAAGACACGGGTTATCGAAATTACTAAATCTCCATGTATTAACGTTGAGATTCCTTGAAACAAAACATCAAAATTTATCTCTTTCATAGCTGTTCCTGCATTTTTTTCTTTTCTTTGTGTTTTGCCATCTTCGTAAAAAGAACACCTAGTTCATTGGTGATAAATGCAACGCTCATTCCTATAATAAAAGTACCAATCATTAAAAGCGCTGTTGCTTTAAATAATACCAGCATAATGTTTAAAATTTAAAATGAAATAATAATAATCGCTTATCTAAGTAATAAAACTTCGGTAAATTTTCCATTTCACCAGCCCAAACAATTGTAACCGATTGATTATAAACATTATTTTTTATCGGAGAATCTGCTACATTCAGTTTTTGCTGTAGCTCGAAATGATAAAAAAACAAATAATTAACTCGTTACAAAAGATTATCGATGCCTTGTGCAATGGAAACAATATTTAATGCAAGAATCAGGTTCTTAACATCTTATATTGCGGTAAGTGGGGAATATCTACTTTAGTACAAAAAAAAGAACGATGCGAGAATCGTTCAACAAATATATTTTCAAATTGACCTGCTTGAATTTGACTAAAAGAAACCAATGATTTATTGAACAACGCTAATTTTTCAATATCTATTACTTGTTCGGACAAGCAACAAGATTCGCTTATGTTTTTTAACCGTGTTTTTTTTACCGGTTGTGAAAACGAACATTGGGTGAGTGTTTCAACTCTTTTTAAGTTTTGACTTTGAGCCGCTTGCTTTTTTTTCATTGAAACATTAACCGTTATGCAAGTAGATGCAATAACAAGAATTGAGACAATGCTAAAACAAAATGCTTTCAAGTTTTCAAATTTTCTGCAAAAATACTATTTTTTAATATCTCTTTTTCATTCTTTCGGCAATATTTTGTAACAATTTGATTTACTGCATTTTGCGCAAACATATTGATCACTATATTCTGTAGCTAAATCGATCCGACAAAAGGCTTGGATTCCTAGTCGAACCGTGCATCACCAAAGACCGGCAAACCTGTTCTGCGAAAGTTTGTAATTGATCTCCGGATAATCGATTAATATGGGACTTTCATCATAAAAAAGGGCAAGCGCTGTGCTTACCCTAAAAATTAGACGTTATAGACGTTTATTCCACACTCCATTCCGCCCCATCCTTGGTGTCTTTCAACACAATATTGAGTGCGCCGAGTTCATTTCTAATCTTATCTGCAGTTGCCCAATCCTTGTTCACTTTGGCCTGTTGGCGAAGCTCGATTAGCATCTGCATCACCCCGTTCAGCATTTCGTCGGAACCCGAAGCGACCTCTTCGGACTGAAGCCCCAAAATCTCGTTCACGAAATCGTTGAAGAGCTTTTTTAAAAGTTCGAGATCTTCTGCCGTAAGCGAAGCTTTCCCATCTTTTACCGAATTGATGATGCGAACGGCATCAAACAAGTGAGCAATCGCAATTGGACTGTTAAAATCATCGTTGAGGGCCTCGTACAGTTTCTGTTCCAACCCCTTGATGTCTTCGGAGGATTGCGCTGCCGGTTTAAGTTTTGGCAACAGATTTTGCGCCGCAAGGAGCTTTTTCAATCCCTTTTCAGCGGCCTGTAAGGCTTCGTTGGAAAAATCGACCGTGCTGCGGTAATGCGCCTGAAGAATGAAAAAGCGGATGGTCATCGGGCTATAAGGCTGAGTTAAGGATGCGTGGCTGCCATCGAAAAATTCGTTGAGTGTGATAAAATTTCCCAGCGATTTTCCCATTTTCTGCCCGTTGATGGTGATCATATTGTTGTGAATCCAATACTTGGCCGGTTCCTGTCCGTTGGCGATGTTCGACTGGCAAATTTCCGATTCGTGATGCGGAAACAGCAAATCCATTCCTCCGCCATGAATGTCGAACGTTTCGCCCAAATATTTGGTACTCATGGCCGTGCATTCCAGATGCCAGCCCGGAAAACCGATGCTCCAAGGGGAATTCCAGCGCATGATGTGTTCGGGTGATGCTTTTTTCCACAAGGCAAAATCGGCCGGATTGCGCTTTTCGTCCTGTCCGTCGAGTTCGCGGGTCGTAGCCAGCAAATCGTCCAAAACACGTCCGGATAATTTTCCGTAATGATATTTCTGGTTATACTTGACCATGTCGAAATAGATGGATCCATTGGATTCGTAACCATAACCGGCATCGATAATTTTCTGGACGATCTCCATCTGCTCGATGATATGTCCCGAAGCGCGGGGCTCGATGCTCGGACGTCGTACATTGAGTTTATCCATTGCAAAATGGTATCGATCGAGGTAATACTGGGCCACTTCCATGGGTTCGAGATGCTCCAGACGGGCCTTTTTTGCAATTTTATCTTCGCCTTCGTCGGCATCGTTTTCGAGGTGACCCACATCGGTAATATTGCGGACATAGCGCACTTTATAACCCAAATGGGTAAGATAACGGAAGATCAGATCGAAAGTGATTCCCGGACGGGCGTGACCCAAATGCGGGTCGCCATAAACGGTGGGACCACAGACATACATCCCGACAAAAGGGGACTTAATCGGCTCGAAGAGCTCTTTTTTACGACTCAGGGTATTGTAGACGAACAGTTGTTGATTCATAGTTCAAAAAATAAATCCGGTTATATAATTCGCCCTTCGTGCCTTTTGTGCCCTCGATTTAAGCACCACGATTCACAAAGGAGACACAAAGTTACACAAAGATTTAAAATAAATAAAGAATTTGAACATTCTCTTATTGCCAATGACACTTTTTGGCGTGGTGGGGTTGTAGTTTTGTGGCATAAACCAAACTTAAAAATATGAAAACAATTAAAACACTGCTATTTGCAACAATTATCGCAATAGCATTAAGTTCCTGTGGCAATTCGATAGAAGAAGTCACAAAAAATGTGAAGTCTTCAATGAAAGAAGAGTTTCAAGGCAAAGGCATTACAATTAAACGGTTAGAACTTGTAAAAAAAACAAAAAATGAATACTCCGGAATATTGGAAACAAGTGAACTTAATGGAAATTTCAAATATTCTGTTGAAGTAGTTGATGACGGTGATCAAATAATATGGAAAACGACTCCATTCAATATATATTAATCGGCAAATCACGCTGGTTTTATAATCAATAGCAACTATAAAATGAGAATTTACAAAAGAAACCAACCTTGCAAAAAGGATTTGATTAAGATTTTCACCGAAAAAAATATCCCTGATAAATTTCATGAGTGTTTCGTCAGCTACTACAACAATGCTTATGATGAATTTTACGAGGAAGCTGAAATCTACTGTTCAATGCACACCAATGAGTTTGACACATTGAAGTTTGAAGAGTATTACACCGTCAAAGAGGATGCCTTGGAAACCACGCTTCTCTTTTCGGAGCGCTTTATGGAACAAATCAACATTGGACATGGTGATGAATGGGCTTATTTTGCAGCAGATACTTATCATAATGGAGAACAAGCTCTTTCTGAAGCGTATCACAAACTACATTTCGACAACCCAGAACAAGCAAAAAAGGAGCTACTTATACATTGCAAACATCTTAATGCAGATGAATTATTTACAAACTATTTGTTGATCGTGTTTGAAGAAAAATTAGATTTCAAACGTCCAATCGAACGAGCCAATGATTACGCAATCAGCTACAAAGCGCAAATTGAATCGGGCAAATCGACCACCTATTCTCATCAATACGCTGATTTGATGGCATCAAATAAATATACCGAACAGTATTGCCACTCCTACGTTGAGCATTACGAATATTATATCAAAAACGGAGAATCAGAGAAACAAGCAATGCTTTCTGCTTCACAATACATCGAATCAAATATCATCAAGGAATTCGAAAACATTAAAGACCGACTATTGGAAGGGCATCGGGATTACTTTCTAGACCAAAAGATGACTGCTAAGGAGATTTCAAATCAAGTCAATAAAAAAAGGCCTTCTTTAAAAATATTTAACTATTTTTGTTGAAATGTTCCCACTATAAATTAACCATTAAAAAATCAACCAAATGGAAAAAAGAGAAGAAGTTTTAAAAGTATTAAATGATTATTACAATGAAAACGGAATAATCCCTGATAAAGGACAGTTTAATTGTCCAAACAAAGATAAATGTAACAACAAGGCGGCTATTAGCAATATTTCTTTAGCTCAAGGTATGCAATGCCATATCGGATCAAAATTCCCTGATGAATCGAAAATTAAAGTATTAGTAGTTTCTCTTGATTGTGGATCTGGTGGCATAAGTATTATTGATGAGAGAACAACAGATGTTGAAAAAAATGATCACAACCCTCACATGAAAGGAACAAAACTCATTCTGTCAAATTTATTTAATATTACGGATGAATTTGAATTATTAAAAAACTTTTCAATGACAAATTCATGTAAATGCTCCCGAATAGGTTCATCTGATCAATTACCTGACTTTTTTTATGAGCAATGCGCTGAATTTAAATTAAAGGAAATTAAATTAATAAATCCTGATGTTGTTTATTTTCAAGGACAAAGAGCGTTAATCGGAATAAATTTCAAAAATATTAACAACCAAACAACAGGTATTTTTGAATATCTTAAGTTTGTAAAAATTGGGGATAGAATGGTTTATGCGGTTCAATGTATTCACCCATCTGCAAGAGGTAGAAATTATCAAAGAAGAAAAGATTTTTACGATAATCTATTACCTAACATCAATAAATTTCTTAGAGAAACTATTAAAGTGCTGAATTAAAGCAATTTAAGAATCCACTTTATAATAAAAGTGTAGTTTTCCGCATAGACTCAAAGGACGACACCGTTTGGCATCCCCACATCTTACTTTTACACAATTAATTTTATAAATCAACCACGGAGAGCACGGAGATTCACGGAGAAATACAATTTAAACTCTGCGTCCCTCTGTGTCCTCTGTGGTAAACGTATGAAAACAGACCTCCGAAGCGTTCCCCCAAGCGGGAAATTTGAAACCAATCAGCGAGAAATGATTGTGGGTGCCGATTTGCTTGATATATTGGCGATCCTGCCGTTGAATCAGAAATTTATCCGTAAAAACATGGCCTTTGAAGCCCAAAACGATGCCTATTTGTCGGCGGAATTTGAGGAGAGACGAATTCAGTTTTTCAAGGAAATTGAGTTGAAGGAAAAACCAACCGTGATCCTTAACTTCGACTCCCCGAAACGGTTGCCCGACTTGGCTTTGGGCACGATAGCCAAAGTAATCGAGTATTTCCAACTAAAAGAGGCGTCGGTGATTTGGACGGCTTCGAAGAGTGAGGGTGAACGTTATCTGCTGGAGATGATTTTGGAGGTGGAGTGAATTTATTTTTTCATAGTATTGTAACGTTGTTAAAAAATAAATACATTTGCCAAAAAATTACCAAAATAAATCAATATGAAAATCACAAAGCTATTATCCATCGTATTTATTGCTTGCCTCTTCAGCCTCAATGCAAATGCTCAAAAAAAGCAAAAAAGTGTCGATACCGTTGGGGTCTTTTGCAACATGGATGACGAAGTCGTCTATATGTTTAACAACGTAACTTTAATGAAAGAAGATGTTATATATTACGATAAAGACAAGGAATATAAAGAAATTCGGCAAAAAAACATTAAATGGATGTTTATCGGCAATCGTGCGTTTGTTTGCTACCCGCTCAAAGAAAACGGCAATGGTCTTAGGCTGATGGAAATTTTGGCGGTTAACAGCAAATACATCCTTTTGCAATATTGGTGGGATTGGTATTATTACTATATCATTGATATCGCAGGAAATGTGGTGGAACCAAAAATCAAGGTATATGACCGGGGAGAAACCATTGGGGCAGGAAAAAACAATGAAAAGGTCATCAATTTGTTAAAGGAATATTTTGGAAAATGCCCGGAATTGATGAAAGCCTTAAAGAAAAATTACGATGCCAAGGAAATGTTGTCAACCGATATTGCCAATATTCAATGTGACGAAGAAGTGATACCCCTGAAGGATATTATTGAAATGTTGAACAATAAAGGTTGGTACAAGAGTAAGAAAAAATAGACATCCGTTTGAATATTTCAAGGAGACGGATGAATTCAGTGACTTGGACGGCTTAGAGAAGCAATGAGGAATAGTTTCTGTTGGAGAAGATATTGGATTTTAGACAGGATTTACAGAATTTGAAAATGAGATAATTTGAAGATGAGAAGATTAGCTTCGCTGAGCTCACTCCGGTCGGTTGCGCAATGCGAAGATATACTAATCAGTTTTTTTTGATGGGATTTTAAAGATTGAAAAACACCAATAAAATCCTTTTCCTCTGTGCCTTTTGTGCCTGCTTTGTGTATAGCAAAAAGTCGGTTCACTTGCTACTCAATCACTCGGCTGCTCAGTCACCTTTTTTGTCAAGGTTAAAGGATTTGAAGATGAAGTAATTTGAAGATTAGCTTCAGTTCGGCAAGCTCACTGCATCGCGCTGAGCTCTCCGCCAGTTGGGCGGATTGATTGTACGATGCGAGTATATGCTATGCAGTCTTCTTTTCAGACAGGGTTAACTTGATTGAAATATGTTTATCGCTGATATTTCAGGCTGTTTTTTTTAGAGCAGATTTGCAAGATTAGCTGGATTTGAAAATGAGATGAAACAATAAATCTATCCTCAAATTTTCATCATAAAATTTTATACCACGCCGCTTTTTGTCATGGTTTCTCCATATCTTTGCTTTAAGTAATTAAAAAACATGTTGCAATGACAAAAAGAGAATCCATATCGCGCTACAGTTTAATTTTGAACAAGTTGCGGAAAAGTCCTTCCACATTTAAAGAAATTTCCGATTATCTGGCCCTCGAATCGGAGTTGCAATCGTACAACTACAACATTGCTTTCCGGACTTTCCAACGGGATGTCAAGGATATTGAATCGCTGTATAACATTGAAATCCGTTACAATTTTTCTAAAAAGACCTACTTCATCGAGTACGAAGGGGAACCCGAGGCCAACGAACGGATTCTGGAAGCATTCGACACCTTTAACGCCCTGAATATCACCGATGGATTGTCGAAATATATCCATTTTGAACAGCGTCGTCCCCAGGGAACCGAAAACCTTTACGGGCTGCTGCATGCCATCAAGAATTGCAAAAAGATCGGGTTTGAGTATAAAAAGTTTTGGGAAGAACGGGCCACCAAAAGGAACGTGGAACCACTGGCCCTGAAAGAGTTTAAGAGCCGCTGGTATTTGATTGCCAACGACATGAACGATAACCGGATTAAGACCTTTGGACTGGATCGTTTGAGTAATTTGGTGATTACCAATCAACCATTCAGCTATCCCAAATTCAACATCCGGGAATATTTCAAACACTGCTTCGGCATTATCAGAGGAGTAGATTGTGAACCACAAGAAGTTGTTCTTTCGTTTAAAGCGTTTCAGGGAAAATATATCAAAACGTTCCCCTTGCACGAATCGCAACAAGTTTTGATAAACAATGACCATGAGTTGAGAATTAAGCTCTTTGTTTACATCACCTACGACTTAATGATGGAACTGCTGTCGTATGGCAATAGCTTATCGGTAGTTAAGCCGGAAACGTTGGTTCGGGAATTGGCGGAAGCAAGAAGTTAGCAAGACCGCTAGAGGACATAGGATTTTGCGTGAGGGATTGACGTGAAAAACCCACAGGAGCATAGCGACGAGGATTTGCAGCAAAAAGCCCGACCTCGCCTCATAAGTTTGAGCCTCGTGATCGGATAACTCGAAATCATTTTATAACTCTTTTGATTAAATTGTAACGAGGCGAGGACACGTCCTAAAAACGGCTCTCGAAATTTCTAAAAAAACGAACTGATAATCCTGTTTTTCATTCGCTTAAAGTCATGATTTGAAATTAAAAAACAGATCGGAATTTAAAACGTTGTTAAAAAGGATTAAACCCTAAAAAAGATAAATTATTTTTATAAATTTGCATCTTATATACCTATTAATTTTCGGGAAAAATATTTAAAAATAACACATAGCATGAACAAGATTATTTCGATTGACGAAGCTGTATCAAAAATTAAGGACGGCATGACCATTATGATTGGTGGATTTCTTGGCAACGGATCACCGCATAAAATGATAGATGCCATTGCAAAAACCAACGTTAAAAACCTAACAATTATTTGCAACGACACCGCTTTCCCCGACAGAGGTTTGGGAATTTTAGTAGTTAATAAACAGGTGAAAAAGGTGATTACATCGCATATTGGCACCAATCCTTCAACGATTGATCAGTATAACGCTAAAGAAATTGAAATCGAGTTTAATCCTCAGGGCACACTGGCCGAACGCATTCGCTCGGGTGGCGCAGGCTTGGGGGGCTTTCTCACTCCAACCGGGCTAGGTACCGTGGTTGCTGAAGGCAAACAAATTATTACCGTAAACGGCAAAGATTATTTACTGGAAACTCCTCTGAAAGCGGATGTTGCCATTATTGCCGCCAATACTGCCGATACCGAAGGCAACCTGATTTATTTGGGAACTACACAAAACTTTAACCCGGTAATGGCAATGGCTGCCGAAGTGGTGATTGCCGAAGTCGGCGAGATAAAAGAAGCCGGACATCTTCCAATGGAAACCGTTCATACACCCGGAATTTTTGTAGATTTTATGGTGAAAGAATAGGAGAAAAGGCAAAGGGTGAAAGGTGAAGGGTGAAAGGTGCGCAAAGCGAGTCTAGAGGGAGCTAAGAGCTAAAGACCAAAAACCCACTCTAAAAGGTAAAGGGTGAATGCGATAGTAACAACTATACAAACTTTCGACTTTAAGGACTTTAAGGACTTTCGACTTTGATAAACCTAAATAAAGAAAAAACAAAAAAATACATCCAATGAAAGAACAACCAAAATTAAATCTTGAAAACTCAAACAGAGAGTATGAGTATGCAAAATCACTTATTCCGGGAGCTGTAGCAGGAATCAGAAGACCTTACAATTTTGTGGAAGGAGAATATCCTATCTATTTTGATAGTGGAAAAGGCAGTCACCTAATAGATATCGACGGAAATGAGTACATCGATTTTTTGTGTGCTTATGGTCCAACAATCATCGGAAACCGGGAAGAGGAAATCGACAATGCTGTTATTGCACAAATTCAAAATAAGGGATTCTGTTTTTCGTTAACCCAAAAGTACCAGAACCAGTTGGCTGAAAAGCTTAAATCGTTGATTCCATGCGCCGAAATGAGCTTTTTTGTGCTTACCGGATCGGATGCAACCACGCTGGCAACCAGAATCGCACGTTCATATACAGGAAAAAAAGGAATTCTTCGTTGTGGCTATCATGGCTGGCACGACTGGTGCGTGGAAGGCAAAGGTGGAGTTTTGGAAAAAACTTATGAAGACGTACACGAATTTGAATACAACGATCTTGAAGACCTTGAAAACAAGCTGAAAGCAAATCCGGATGACACTGCTGCAATTATTATCACACCATTGGGACATCCGAATGCTCATGAAATACAAGAACCCAAGCCAGGCTATCTGGAAGCTGTTAAAGAGCTTGTCCATAAATACGGCGCAGTACTGATTTTTGATGAAATCCGCACCGGGTTCAGAGTTTCCATGGGTGGTGCCCAAAAATATTACGGAGTTACTCCCGATATGTCGGTGTTTGGAAAAGCGTTAGCCAATGGGTATCCAATTGGAGCTGTAGTGGGCAAAACAGAGTTCATGAAAGAAGTGGAACATAATGTATTCGTGTCTTCC
Organism: Bacteroidales bacterium; assembly: GCA_963556065.3. GTDB lineage: Bacteria > Bacteroidota > Bacteroidia > Bacteroidales > WCHB1-69 > JBAXTE01. The sequence continues at coordinate 15,606 of CAUVYH020000017.1, read as the reverse complement.
ACATTCTATCCGAACAGCTTAAGCTATGTAGCCGCCCTCAAGAACTTGGAAATCATGGAACGCGATCACGTGCTTGAAGCCATTTGGGAAAAGGGAACCTATTTCAACAATAAAGTCAAGGCCTTAATCGACAAATATAACGTTGGTGCAAAATTCAGCGGAATTCCTCCAATGATGTACATTACTTTCGACAAGGATGCTGAAAAACAATATAAAAACAAGCGTACTGACTTTTACACCCAATTGATTCGCAGAGGGGTTTTTCTCCAACCGTATCATCACGGCTACATTTGCTATCGTCACACACAGGAAGATCTCGATTACACCATCAATGCGATTGAAGAATCGTTCCAATATCTAAGAGAAAAATATTATAAATAAGTCCGTAAAGTCAAAAGTCCATAAAGTCGAAAGAATTCAACCTATTTAGTACTTTCGACTTTATGAACTTTAAAGACTTTCAACTAAAAAAACAAATATATGGAAAAGTTGATCATTACTGCAGCCATTTGTGGCGCCGAAGTGTTGAAAGAGCACAACCCCGCAGTTCCTTATACGATCGAAGAGATTGTTCGGGAAGCTAAATCTGCCTATGATGCAGGTGCGAGTATCATTCACCTCCATGTTCGTTGGGATGACGGAACTCCCACTCAGGATAAAGGACGTTTTAAAGTGATGATGGATGCCATCAAAGCAGTATGTCCCGATGTTATTATTCAACCTTCAACCGGTGGTGCGGTTGGAATGACCAACGACGAACGCTTGCAACCGACGGAACTGAATCCCGAAATGGCGACTCTGGATTGTGGCACCTGCAATTTTGGGGGTGACGACGTGTTTACCAACACGGAAAATACCATTAAATATTTTGGCGAACGCATGATTGAGCGCAGAATTAAACCTGAACTCGAAGTGTTTGACAAGAGTATGATCGACATGGCGTTGCGACTTCAGAAGAAAGGCTTTATCAAAACTCCTATGCACTTCGATTTCGTAATGGGTGTAAACGGCGGCATTAGTGGTGAACTTCGCGATTTTGTATTCCTTCGCGGTAGTATCCCTGCAGATGCAACATATACTGTAGCTGGGGTTGGTCGTTTTGAATTTCCGTTGGCAATGGCTGCAATCATCGATGGTGGTCACGTAAGAGTTGGTTTCGAAGACAATGTTGCTATCTCTAAAGGCGTTTTGGCAAAATCAAACGGTGAAATGGTTGCTAAAGTAGTCAGAATGGCCAAGGAACTTGGAAGAGAAATTGCAACTCCTGCGGAAGCGAGGGTGATTTTAGGACTGAAAGCCCAGTAACAAGAATATAGAAGTAAGAATAAAGAAGCAAGAAGTAAAATGCCGCAAAGCGGGACTATAGAAGAATACAGAAGTAAGAAGCAAGAATGCCGCTAAGCGGGACTGGAAAGAATACAGAAGTATGAATAAAGAAGCAAGAATGCGCATAGCGGAAATAGAAAGAAAGAAAAAAGAAGTAAGATTACAGGAGTAAGAATGAATACAGAAGATAAGATTATTTATAAAGCTCAATCTTTTAAAGATTTGGTGGTGTGGCAGAAAGCGCATGATTTTGTGTTGACTGTTTATAAACACACTGCTACTTTTCCAAAAGAAGAAGCCTATGGCCTTACTTCTCAATTTCGTCGAGCAGCCGTTTCTTGTCCTGCTAATATCTCCGAAGGGTTTCCAAAAAAAGGTAAAGCAGATAAACTGAGATTTTTCAATATTTCACAGGGTTCTTTAGAAGAATGCAGGTATTATTCCATATTGGCTAAAGAACTAAATTATATTGATGAAGAGGCATATTTAATTCTTGAAACAAAAGCTCAAGATGTCTCAAAAATATTACGTGGTTACATGCAAAAAGTATCAGACTCAATATAAAGATTTCCAAAGCACTCTTCTTAATTCATACTTCTTTAATTCCCAAAAAAATATTAATCAAATAAAAAACATATAAAAATGCAAAAAAAAGGAAATAAATACGGAACTCACAGAGTTATTGAACCCATTGGCGTTTTACCTCAACCCGCAAACAAACTTGATAACAACATGGACGAAATCTGGGACAACGAAATCCTGATTGACGTTCAAACATTAAACATCGATTCTGCAAGCTTCACCCAAATCGAAGAACAAGCCGGCGGAGACAAAGCGAAAATTGCCGAAATCATGATGGGCATCGTTGCAAAACAAGGAAAACACCGTAATCCGGTGACCGGTTCGGGCGGTATGCTTTTGGGTACTGTGGAAAAAATCGGAGATGCTTTAAAAGGGAAAATAGATTTGAAAGAAGGTGACAAAATCGCCACTTTGGTTTCATTATCATTAACCCCGCTTCGTATTGACAAGATTAAAGATATTCGTTCGGATATTGATCAAGTTGACATTGATGGAAAAGCAATTTTATTTGAAAGTGGCATCTATGCAAAAATTCCTGCCGACATGCCCGAAGGTCTTGTACTTTCAGCATTAGACGTAGCCGGTGCTCCTGCACAGACTGCAAAATTGGTTAAACCGGGGGATACGGTATTGATTATCGGTGCCGGTGGAAAATCAGGCATGCTATGCTGCTACGAAGCCAAAAAACGTGCCGGTGTTACCGGTAAAGTTATTGGCCTATGCCACAGCGAAAAAAGCACTAAACGTCTTCAGGAACTTGGATTCTGCGATTATGTGTTCTCAGCTAATGCCACACAACCAGTTGCAGTAATGGAAATTATGGACAAACTTACCAATGGCGCCATGGCCGATGTCACCATCAACAATGTGAACATTCCGGATACCGAAATGACCAGCATCCTTTGCACCAAAAATGACGGCTTGGTCTATTTCTTCTCCATGTCCACTTCATTCACCAAAGCCGCTTTAGGCGCTGAAGGTGTCGGCAGCGACGTTACCATGATCGTTGGAAACGGATACACGAAAGGACACGCTGAAATCACGTTGGCTTTATTGAAAGAAAGTGAAAAGTTAAGAAAGATTTTCACGGAACTTTACGCCTAAATCATAATTATAGTTTTTTGATTTTGTCATTCTGAACGAAGTAAAGAATCTCTAGTAAAAAGTGAGATGCTTTCTTCGTCAGCATGACAAAATAATATTAATCGGTTATTGAGAATAAACAAATGAAAAAAGGTTGCAGATACGGAACGCATCGTGTAATAGAGCCTCAGGGTACTTTACCACAACCGGCATTGAAGCTGGACAACACAATGGAAATTTATGACAATGAATTATTAATTGATGTAAAAACGCTCAACATCGATTCAGCAAGTTACACTCAAATTCGCAAAGCCTGTAAAGACGACGCCCAAAAGATGGAAGAGATGATTCTTTCGATTGTGGCCGAACGAGGCAAGATGCAAAATCCGGTGACAGGCTCAGGCGGAATGTTGATTGGAACAATTCGCGAAATCGGAGAAAACTTCCCCAACAAAAAGCTAAAAGTTGGAGACACTATCGCAACGCTTGTTTCACTGTCGTTAACTCCATTAAAAATTAACAAGATCAAACACTTGGAAGCTGCTCACGATCAAGTGGATGTGGACGCACAGGCAATCTTGTTTGAAAGTGGAATTTATGCGATACTTCCCAAAGACATGCCCGAAAAATTGGCGTTAGCCGCGTTGGATGTTGCCGGAGCTCCCGCACAAGTGGATCGTTTGGTAAAAGAAGGCGACACGGTTTGTATCATCGGTGGCGGTGGAAAATCAGGAGTTTTGTGTTGTTATCAGGCCATGAAAAATGTTGGTGCGACCGGTCGTGTAATCGTGGTGGAATATTCCAAGGAAAATGCACAACGCATCCTCGATATGAAACTGGCCCATGATGTCATCATCGCTGATGCCACGAACGTGATGGATGTTTACAAGAAGGTGATCGCCATCACCGGCGAACGCGGATGCGATGTGACCATCAACAACGTGAATGTGCCAAGCACCGAAATGACCTCGATTTTAATTACCAAAGGACAGGGAACCATCTATTTCTTCTCGATGGCTACTTCATTCACCAAAGCCGCTTTGGGTGCGGAAGGCGTTGGCAAGGACATCAACCTGATTGTGGGCAATGGATATGCCAAAGGTCATGCTGATTTAACGCTCAATATTCTTCGCGAATCGGAAGAGATCCGGGCGTTGTTCGAGAAGTTATACGTATAAACATTGTAATATTACACAACAGAATTTATTGTGAAATCATTAAAAGAAAATTTATTTATGATCACCCTGAGTTAATCGAAGGGCTTTTTATAGCCAGCTCCTTCAATAATACTTCGATAAACTCAGTATGACATTTATATAATTCACTTTAAATTCTGTAACAATAAAATAAATACAAAATATGCATACAAACAATAGAGCCAAATTCTACCCAAACGTTTCCGACGAACAATGGAACGATTGGAAATGGCAAGTAAAGAACAGAGTTGAAACCTTAGAGCAACTCAAACAATTTATCAATCTTACGCCCGAAGAAGAAGACGGTGTTAAGGAATCATTGAAGACCCTTCGCATGGCCATCACTCCATATTACATGTCGTTGATCGATACCGAGGATAAAGATTGTCCAATTCGCAGGCAGGCTATTCCAACTGGAGCGGAAACTCATCAGTCTGCAGCCGATTTACTGGATCCGTTGCACGAGGATGAAGATTCTCCGGTTCCGGGATTAACCCACCGGTATCCCGATCGCGTGCTGTTCCTGATTACCGACATGTGCTCGATGTATTGCCGCCACTGCACCCGTCGTCGCTTTGCCGGTCAAAACGATTGCGAGTCTCCATCGGAACGCATCCAGAATGCCATCGATTACATTGCAAAAACTCCGGTAATCCGCGACGTATTGCTTTCGGGCGGGGATGCCTTGATGGTGAGCGACAAAATGCTGGAGTCCATTATCCAGCGGCTTCGTGCTATTCCTCATGTGGAAATCATTCGCATCGGTACCCGCACACCTGTGGTTTGTCCGCAACGTATCACCGATGATTTGGCAAACATGTTGAAAAAATATCACCCAATCTGGGTAAATACACACTTCAACCACTCCAACGAAGTTACTCCTGAAGCTACCGAAGCTTGTGCAAAACTCGCAAATGCCGGTATTCCACTGGGCAACCAAACCGTACTTTTACGGGGCGTAAACGACGATGTGGAAGTGATGAAGAAACTCGTTCACAATCTGGTAAAAATCAGGGTGAGACCATACTATATCTACCAATGCGACTTGTCGATGGGATTGGAACATTTCAGGACTCCGGTTTCCAAAGGAATTGAAATCATCGAGAACCTTCGCGGACACACTTCGGGATATGCCGTTCCTACGTTTGTAGTGGATGCTCCCGGTGGTGGTGGAAAAATTCCGGTAATGCCAACCTACGTGATTTCTCAAAGTCCGGGAAGAGTGGTGCTCCGCAATTTCGAAGGCGTGATTACCACTTACACCGAGCCTACCGATTACGTTAGCCGTGATTGTTCAAAAGGACTTCACCGGGAAGGCGTAGCATCATTGCTCAGTGGCGATCAACTGGCGCTGGAACCGGAAAACTTGGAAAGAAAGAAACGACATAGCTAATACTTAATTATTTTTGAACGGTTCCTTTTGTAATTCTAAACGCTCATTTTTGTCATTCTGAACGAAGTGAAGAATCTATCCATTCGTTAAAGAAGATGCTTCCTTCGTCAGCATGACAAAATAACCAGCATGACAAAATCATGTTCATCATCGTTCTTTTCATCATTATTCAGAATGCTCTTTTGTGTTATTCCGAACGTTCAATTTTGTCATTCCGAACGAAGTGAGGAATCTATCCTTTCATAAAAGAGATGCTTCCTTCGTCAGCATGACAAAATAATCAGCATGGCAAAATAAAAAAGACTAATTTTGATAGCATGAAAACAATAGGCACTCATAACTACTTTGTGTACATAACAACAAATATTTCAAAATCAGTACTATACACAGGAGTTACAAACAGCCTTCCTCGCAGATTATATGAACATAAAAAAGAGGCTTTAGGGGATAAAGAAAGTTTCGCGGGAAAATATAATGCTTTTTATCTTTTATATTGGGAACGATTTTAATATATCAATCATGCTATAGAAAGGGAAAAGCAAATTAAAGGCTGGAGAAGAGAAAAAAAAGTAAGACTGATTTCAGAATTCAATCCTGAGTGGCAATTTTTAAATGACGAAGTTAAATAATAAACGTTCCTTGATCTGTATTTGTTATTCCGAAAATTCTCTTGTATCATTTCGAGCGCTCTCTTTTATCATTCCGAACAAAGTGAGGAATCTATCCATTTACAAAAGAGATGCTTCCTTCGTCAGCATGACAAAATAAAGACAAAACAAACAATCTTAAATAATCACAACAATGCCTTTTATCGACGACATATTACAGCACAAAAGTCTTTCCATCGTAGGGATGGAGAAGAACACCGGGAAGACGGAGTGCTTGAATTATGTGTTGGATCGTCTGAAAGGTTCGGGCAAGCAATTGGCCATTACCTCCATCGGCATCGATGGGGAAAGTATCGATCAGGTTACCCTGACTCAAAAACCCGAAATCGAGCTGTGTGAAAACATGCTCTTCATTACTTCCGAAAAGCATTACAAACAACGCCGGTTGACCTCGGAAGTGCTCAACATAAGCGAACGTCGTACATCGCTGGGGCGTTTGGTTACAGCACGGGCATTAAGCACGGGAAAGGTAATTCTCTCCGGCCCTACGGATACTTCGTGGCTGAAAAGCTACATCCAGCAAATGGATCAACAGGGTGTGGATCTGACCATCATCGACGGCGCCCTTTCGCGTAAAAGCTTAGGGTCCCCTGCCATTACCGAATGTATGATCTTGAACACCGGAGCAGCGGTTTCGAGCCACTTTGCCACGCTGATCAAGAAAACCCAGTTTATCCACCAACTGATTCAGATTCTGCCTTTTGAATCACCTGATTCCGCTCAACTGTTGGATATTGAACAGGGATTGTGGGCGATAGACGAAAACCATCAGATTCACAATCTGGAAATTCCATCCGTGTTTCTGCTCGAGCAACATAAAGACCAACTGTTTAAACACGGCTACACCATTTATGCTCCGGGAGCCATCGGCGATAAGTTGCTCGATTTCCTAAGAGTGCAAAAGCACTGCAACAAAACGGTGTTGGTGGTGAAAGACTACACCCGCCTGTTCGTGAGCAAAGAATCCTACCTTGCCTTCCTGAAAAAAGGGGGCACCCTCAAAGTTCTGCTAAAAACCAAACTGATTGCCGTTTGTGTAAACCCCACCGCTCCCACGGGTTTCGCCTTTAACTCCGAAGAGCTCTGCCAACAAATGTCGGAAACATTGGGGATTCCGGTGTATGATGTGCGGAAAAATTGGAGGTTAATACTCCTGTATCAAGACATACAGAGTCAAAGCACTGTTCAACCACTTCGTGGCTGAGTTTTAGTTTTTTCGTTTTACCGTGAGTTGCACTCACAGTTAATCACGTTCAACCACTTCGTGGCTGATTCGCGGTATTCTTGTCCTAATTCTGTGGAAGAAATAACAAAGCATCGAAGGTGCTTAACGTGAATTACCGCCGGTTTATCCGGCGGTAATTCATGCTTAAAAAATCAGCCCCGAATGGGGTTGAATGATATATAAATAAACGAATATTTTTAATTGAACCGAATTTATCAGCCTTTATTTCAGGAAATATCGCTCATCTATTTCAATTCCAAACTCATTCAACAGCTTTCGATATTCCTCTTCAAAGGTATTTGATTTGTGGTGTTCTCGCTGATTTTTAATATAATTGATGATCATTTCTTTGTCCCGTAGAGCATATGTAAGTGCAGCATATCCATCTGCCCAACCCATAAAACCCGGAAAATTACCAGAATCTTTAATCCAAATTGACGTTGCTGTTTTTATGTCTCTCATATAATCAGCTAATGCTATATTTGGATGTAAATCTGACAATATATGAATATGATCTTCCATCCCATTTATCCGGTAAAGGAAACATTTTTTATTCTTGATTATACCTCCTATATATCTGTATAGATCTTCACTATGCTCTAAGTTTAAAACTTTTTGACTGTATTTTGTCCTGAATATTAAATGATAAAGGATTTGACGATAACTTGACATTTCATTGGTGTTTAATGGTTTGTATGCAGCAAAAATAGTATTTCCTTCAATTCAAAACAACAGAACGTTAATGAAAAAGTTCAATCATACGTTTTTATTTTACCATATCAGTTTTTAGAGCACGGTTCAACCACTTCGTGGCTGATTTATCGGTTGCTTTAAACTCCGAAGAGCTCTGCAAAAAGATGTCCGAAACGCTGGGGATTGCGATGTATAATGTGCGAAAAATCGGAGGCTAGTACTCCTGCTTCAACACAGCCTTAGGCAAAACACGGTTCAACCACTTCGTGGCTGATTATATTTGTGCGTTTTTTTAAACTGTGAGTTGCACTCACAGTTAGTCACATTCAACCACTTCGTGGCTGATTCGTGCTTTTTTTGTCAATGTTCTGTGGAAGAAATAAAAATCAGCTCTATAAAGAAAACGCCAAAATCTATACATATCATAATGAGTAAAGAAAATTTGATTTTCTTTACATACATTACTTCGGTAAATTTTTCATTTCATGTATTTGCAAAATTGTAACCAATTGATTATCAGTGAGATTAATCGCTATAGTTCGAAATAACAAAGCACTGATAATTAATGTATTATAAAATATTACCGAAGTATTGATACATTACAAGAAATCTTTATTTCGTCTGAAGCCCCGTTTTTTTCAAGCGACCTTTTCAACGGAAGTTCAAGGCAAACTATCTGTTCGAGTAAGAGATAAATTCATCCGAGGAACTTTGGTTGGAGGTCTTCCCTTGTAAAAGGTATGATCCGTTACCGTTGGCGTTTTTGCCCAACTCTACATAAGTGATGGTGCTGGAAACCCAAGACAAGTTGTTTGGCAGTGGATCGGCAAATATTTTTCCGGTGATTCTGATCTCCACCTTGTTGTTGTTTGGGTTGTATGTTCCACGAATATTACATTTATATTGATACTTTTGACCATCCAAGGTGAAGGTGGAGAGGGAAATTCCAGTAAACGTATTGGTTGATTCGTTGAAAAAGATGTTGTATAATTTCTCTTCACAAACGACGTATCCGCTTTTCATCAAATCGGATCTTGATCGGGATGTGCCTGTCCAAACGGATTCCAAGATGGTTTTGATGTTGGCGCTGTTTTTTGATCCGGAGATCCAGGTGGAGGAAATCATTTTATTATTTTCAAAAGTGGCTTTATGTTTACTTCCGTCTTTTTTAGTGAGAATATATGTGCCATTCATTTTGTTATTGACAAAATTGCCCTCCGCTGTGCCGTTTTCCAGATAGTAAATCCCTGGACCGTCCCAATTGGAATTTTTAAACATTCCTTCAAACGTGAGCGTCTTTCCATCCAGATAGAATTTTCCTTTGCCATTAAATTTCCCCTCCTTGAACTCACCTATATATTTGAATCCATCTATAGAGGTATATGTGCCAAAACCATTCTCTGCATCGTTCATAAAATCACCGACATAGCTACTCGAATCCTCCAGATTTTCCAATGAACCCTTGCCCTGTTTTTTGCCATTCAGGAACCCTCCTTTATATTTTTCCATTGAATTGGTTAAAGCACCTTCGCCATTAAACAGTCCATTTTCCCAATTGCCATTGTAAATCAACTTTCCGCTGTTATCGTATAGCATTCCCTGCCCCGATTCAAAGCCGTTTTTAAAGTTCCCCTCATATTTCCATTCCACCTTCACTAATGAATCGTTTTTGGTGTAAAGTTTCGTTCCTTTTCCGTTGATGATATTTCCTGAAATCAGTTTGCCAATATGTTTTGCGCTGACTTTTGAGGCACTTGGTGTCTCCTTTATCGCAACGTTTTTTTTAGGTTCGGTGCCGTTTGCCGGTTTTTGTTCAAACTTTTTAGCATTTTCAAGGATCGTGGCAACCGAAACATCGTTGATGAGGGAGGTGCTTTTTTGCAATGCAGCAATCGCATACAAGGCTTCCGCATCTTTTTGCGACATGGCCGCATTATAAGTTACCCCAGCCACAAATGAGGTTTTCATATCGCTGTATCCCGTCACGGGATGTTCTATTAAATAGTTGGTCACATTCAACAGCATCCACGGATCCTGATGCAAATATGCATGGAACTCTGCGGCATAAAAAAGCATCAACTCTCGCTTTTTTCATCTTTAAACAGTCCCAATGTGGCAACCTGAAAATACCCGGTAAAAATCGTTCTCTTTTTTCGCTTTTTCGATTTCTGTGGCGGGCCCTGTTCGACGGTTTTTATGGTAGTTGGAAAATTCGACCAAGTGCGTGGATCCTTGTTGTATGGACGTTTAGGATCTTTGAAAAAGTAGGGGTTTTTCCTTAACACCGCGCTGTCTTTCGGGGCAAATTGGGGTTGAAATTGACCAAAACAGAAAGCGGAAAATAATAAAAACAGATTTGCGAAGATGATTTTTTTCATTATTAACATGGTATAAAATGATATGACTCGAAATAAGTCCAAAGTTAATACTTTTTTTAAAAAAATAAATTAGAAAAAATATTCCATAAAATTTTCTGTTTTTGTATCGAGTTCTGTTTTTTTCTGGTTTTAGCAATATTCATCCTCATCTACAATGTGTGTATGGAATTAAATAAAAATGATTTTCAACACCTTTTATCCCGTCCATAAATAGTGAAGTATTGAAAATCAATAATTTAATAAAAAAACATATATGCTTTTGAAAATTTGTCTTCCTTTAGGATTTGGGGCAAAGTAAATTTTCATTTATACCCCTTGCATTTTTGTGCTATAATTTGTAAATCAATGAGTTAATTCTATTCTTTTTAGAAGTTATACTGAATCAACCCTAAAATTCGGGTGTTTTCAACCTCGGAAATTGTTGCTGTATTCGTCTTTGTAGGTTGCTCTACTTCTCCCAAACTGTTAAGTTTTATTGCCATAAGCAGCAGCCGTGTAATCAAACTCAACACCCAATTTTAGCGACCCGATGGTGTATGAAATTCTCGGAGCTACCCGATAAACATAATCTATATTGTAACCCCTCGAATAATAAGACTTACTGTTGTTCCAGTCCGAAACGTTATTGAAAGAACCGAAAATTCTTAGTGTATCCGCCAAAAATAGCGATATTTATTTTCCCAATATTAACAAATGCATCAACCCATGCAGCACCCGCAACCATGTTGGGTGTAAGCACAGTCGCCATCTGCCGCCTAAAAGAGAATCGTACCTTACTGCATACCCCCCCAACATCAACTGATCGTAAAGATTTTGTCCATAGACGGCTTTTATTTTAACACCAAAGCGTTTGTTTTCGAATTGAAAATAAGCAGCGGCGGCCAGTGATTCAATTTTTTGAGTTGCATGCACATTACTATCCGTAACCAAACGAGGCAAAAGTTGCTTGTATTCTCCTACAATGCCGAAGCCAAACAACGATGTACTATCGGTTTTCGGCCTTGCATAACTCACTCCCAGTGGTAATTTCCCGGGATAGCTGCATTTGACATATATTTGATACGAGATGCCAGCAGGACCGGTACTGGTAAAATCTCGTTGCGTTTAAAACAGCCAGCGTAACTTTGATGCGATCATCAAAGGCATGCTTAATTCGAATTTGCGGAGCTCTGTTAAAAGGTTGAAAAAGGAGTGCCTGTATTAAAATTCAGTGTGCCCGGAAAACACTCTTCAGTAAATAATGAGTGCCAAGTTTGCCCCACCAGTAATTCTGTTTTACTCCAGTTTAATTTTACAAAAGCATGACGTAAACGGAAAGTATTTATATTTGCATTAGCTGCCCCAAAAAATTCTCCTTCCAATAAGCCCGAAGTCTTTGCTCCAAAAGCGTTGGGACCGGTAATTTTTCCGCTTAAGCGAGATGCAATAGCAAACAAATTAAAGGAAGAACGCGCATTAATGTCTTTACCATTAATATCCAAATTACTGTTTAACGGATAAAACAAGAACATTCCTTCGACGTAATTGCTCTACCTGGCGGCTATCGAAAACAACATCTTCGCGCACAAAACCGTCAAATTTGATTCCAAAAGGAGCGGTCTGGGTCGTGCCGACTTGTGAGAATAAAGCAACTCCGGAAATTAAGAAAAAAAATGTAAAAAACGACCTTTTTGCATATCAATAGCTGTTAAATATGGATCAAAGATACGCCTTTTTCCTAAATATTTTCTGGAGAAGAACGATATTGATCCTCTTTTCAATAAACAAAAACGATATCTTTGTACCATGAAAAGAGTCTGTAAAACGATATTACCAATTCTTGCTTTATTTCTGTATTGCATCTTTTTAGGCCAATACAGCAAAAATACAGTTTCAAAGCCTTCGGAAGATCAATCGTCCAATGATAATTATCATGCTTTTGTTTTACGATAGTTTATTCACCCTATCTAACCAAACGGAAGAATCGTTATTCAGCACAAATAAAACACCTCAGACTTCCTTAAAAACATCTTTTAATCGGTCTGTATCTTATAATCAGGTGTGTGAATTTATTTTTGGATGCAATCTTTTTCCAGATATTTTTTCTGGTCTAAGAATGTCATTATCCGATTGCTTAAATTCAATCTCATATTTCCTTTCCATTCGTTTTGGTAAAATTCATTTTTTAATTTTTCCCACTTTGTAATTTATATTTTATACTACTAAAAAGCTATCTTTTGGTGGCGGTTTGGAAGTATTTTAACGTACAAAAAATGCTATAAATAAAATGAAAACAGGAACATTAATAATAGGGATCGTAGTAATTTTGTTAATTACCATTCCCCTCACACTTTTGAATATTAAAAAAAACAAAAAGAAAAAAGAATTTATACAAAAGTTTCACGATTTTGCAAAGAAAAACAATTGCGATATTTCAGAATTTGACCATTTGGGGCACGACATTGATTGGAATTGATAAAGTAGCCGGGAAACTTTTTCTACCACAAGAAACAGCCTGATATAATGATAGAAAAAACAATCTCTTTGAATGAAATTCAAAAATGCAGAGCTATCAATACCAATCGAACGGTAAAAACTCAAAATCAAAGCAATACCGTAACCGACAAGCTTGAACTGGCATTTACCTATTATGATAAAAATAAATCCAATGAGATAATTGAATTTTATAACAATTCTTTTGATGGATTAGCCTTAACCGATGAGCTTTTAATGGTTGAAAAATGGGAAAAAATAATTAATACTTTTATTTCAGATAAAGCAAAAAGTTAGGGTATAGTATGTAAAAAAGTTGTTTAAAAAATAACGATCTTTGTCATTCTGTCCCGAACATTATTGGGACGGAATGGCAAAATCTTTTCGTTTTACTAAACTAAGATTATAAATCACATTTTCGGAGGAGCACATTTCATTCATGTAAAATTATTCCAATATTGTCTTTACCGTATTAAAAAAAGCTTCAGGATTATCAACATGCAGCCAATGTCCTGCATTTTTGACTTCAATTACGGATGCATTCGTAAACTGACTACGAATCAACAATTTATCCTCTTCGTTAATATAATCGGAAAGACCTGCTTTAATAAAAAATGTTGGTACAACGATTGGTTTCGGATAGCTTATTCCGTTAAAAACTTCGGAAAGATTGTTGCTTATCGCCCACACATCAATTTTCCATGCCAGCGTTTCGGCATTTTTCCAATAGACATTTTTTAGTACCAGCTGCTGTAGACGAAAGTCAGATATGTGTTTTGAAACCAAATCTTCAACCTCTTTACGATTTTTACAGTTTGATAAATTATGGCTTTGCATCAGCTCCAAAACTTCAACATGTTCCAAACCTCCTGAATAAGTTCGTAATCCCATATCTGCAATAATTGCTTTTTGGCAAAAATCGGATTGATGAAGCAATGCATGCAAAATGATTTTTCCCCCCAGTGAATGTCCCATTACCGTGGGTTTTTGAATATTTAGCGTGCTGATGAGTTCAAACAAATCGTCAACCATTGCTTCGAACGAAAAATCGGGATGATGAGGGGATTGCCCATGATTCCGCAAATCAGGGACAATTAAGCGAGCATTGCATTGTATTGCCAGCTTACGGGCAAAACTTGTCCAATTATCTGAGCACCCAAACAATCCGTGTAGAAGAACGAGCGGATTGCCGGTGCCATATTCTCTATAAAAAAGTTTCATAATTTAGATCGAAAACTTTTGCTTTTCGTAAGGAAACTCCTTAGCAAGTTCTCCTGAGTAGTAAAAGTCGAAAGCCACAGCGCCGAATGTATAAATTTTTCCACGATTTCGATGTGCGAGCCACCTACTTCCGGATTAGGTTTTGGTACTGAGGAGGCAAACCCGACATTAAAGAGTGTGGTAAGTATTTCGGGACGATTGGAAATATCATATTTTGCACGTTCCCACTGCTTTTTCACTTGATGCACATATAATGCGGCATAAAGATACGAATAGTAATGATTTTTATAATCGACCAATCGATCATAGCGTTCCTTTTCAATATCATCGGTTTTAAAATCAAGTAGATGCTCATATTTTTCACCTAAGTAATAAGGCGATTTTTGTTTTTTAAATTTCGTTCAATCTCCATTGCAGTAAAATCCTTGATTCCTGTTACCCCTAACGAAAATTTGCTTTCTACCGATAATACTTTCATTGGAGCAATATACGATTTGTAAATTTCACGTTTAGAGTTGAACATTCGAATTTGTTCGCCAATCAGGCAGCAAACGACTAATCTTGATTCGACACCGCTCACGCGGGCTGCACTGTCAATGGATTTTTTGTCGTTAATAATAGATTCTTTGAGCACGGTCCATTCGGGAACATTCATCCATACAAAACAATTGGCCAAAGTATCTTGCTTCTTCACTTTGGTGTTAAATATTTCTTCCCCTTTTTTTATCAGTGCCTGATAGTCGGAATTATCCTGCAGTTTCATCTCAACGGCTGCAATCATTTTTGAGGCTAGAGCAGCATCTTTATTATTGGTGAGCCCATCTAATAAAAAATTGGCATTTACCGGATAAAACTTACTAATAACCATAATCTTATAATAATCCAATGCTCTGCGATTGTCGAGTCCTGCAAAATAAGTGGAATCGTTAAAAGCACTGCTTTTATCCCGATCGGCAAGAGCCTGATATATGCGATCATTTTTATCCACACCACCCGGATCGTTGGTTATGTGAAGTTTTACAGCAAAATACGCTGATGTTAAACCAAATCCGATAAATGCAAAAAGCAATATCACACTATAAAAAAAGTAACGAAAGAATTTTTTCATTGAAAATCGCTTTGCGCTAGGACTATCTTCCATGATTTCAATAATTTATGTTCAAATTTTTTGCAAAATTACAACTTATTTTTGATTTACATTTATTTTGATTATAAAAAAGATGCGTTCAGATGGCAGAGTGTCCTAAAAAAGAGTCTGTTATTTTAAATAAAATATCCGGATATAGGGCAATTAACCAAAAAAAACATTTCTACATATTTAGATTCACTTCACCTACCCCATTCATCATTTTTCATCCTTCCTGTCCGT
>CAUVYH020000016.1:0-107597 GCA_963556065.3 Bacteroidales bacterium | reverse complement strand
GAATACTGAAAAGAAGAAACACGCTTTGCTGACGTAAAGAAACCTTTTGCTGCACTTGCATTTAAAATTGCGACCGACCCGTTTGTGGGTCGTATTTGCTTTTTTAGAGTTTATTCAGGGCACCTTGATGCCGGTGGTTTTGTATTAAACAGTTCTACAGGTAAAAAGGAACGAATTTCCAGGTTATTGCAAATGCATGCGAATAAGCAAAATCCAATTGATTTTATTGAAGCAGGAGATATTGGTGTTGCTATTGGCTTTAAAGAAATTCACACAGGAGATACTCTTTGTGATGAAAAGCATCCGATTATTCTTGAAAATATTGTATTTCCCAACCCTGTTATTGCTATTGCCATTGAACCTAAAACAAAAGACGATTTAGATAAGCTGTCGATGGGACTTCATAAATTAGCGGAAGAAGATCCGACATTTACGGTGAAAACAGACGAAATTTCAGGACAGACCATTATCAGTGGAATGGGAGAACTTCATCTTGATATCATCGTGGATCGGTTAAAGCGCGAATTCAAGGTGGAATGTAATCAGGGGAATCCCCAGGTTGCTTACCACGAAGCGATTACATCTACGGTTAAACATCGTGAAGTCTATAAAAAACAATCTGGAGGTAAAGGTAAGTTTGCCGATATTATTTTCGAAATGGGACCAGCAGATGAGGGAGTAGTAGGACTTCAATTTATTAATGATGTTAAAGGTGGAAACATTCCTAAAGAATTTATTCCCGCAATCCAAAAAGGTTTTAAAACAGCCATATTAAATGGTCCGTTAGCAGGATTTCCGGTTGAAAACCTTAAAGTCAGATTACTTGACGGCTCATTTCATCCGGTAGATTCCGATGCCCTCTCATTTGAAATTGGGGCAAGCATTGGATTTAAAGAAGCTTGTAAAAAGGCAAGTAAGGTGATTTTGGAGCCGATTATGAAATTGGAAGTAAATACACCTACTGAATACGTGGGAAATATTACCGGAGATTTAAACAGAAGAAGAGCAATCGTTGAAAATATTGAATCAAGAATCGGTTCTCAGGTTATTCATGCTAAAGTTCCGTTATCGGAAATGTTCGGCTATGTCACCAATTTAAGAACGTTGTCTTCAGGAAGAGCAAGTTCTACTATGGAATTGAGCCATTATTCAATTACACCCGACAACATTGCCAAGACAATTCTTGACCAGAAATAAACTAAATATAACCAAATAAATAGTAAAAAGTGAATCAGAGAATTAGAATTAAATTAAAATCGTTCGATCACAACTTAGTTGACAAGTCAGCGTTGAAGATCGTAAAGACCGTAAGAACTGCCGGAGCAGTTGTGAATGGTCCGATACCTCTGCCTACACACAAAAAAATCTTCACAGTTAACAAATCTACATTTGTGAACAAGAAGTCGAGAGAACAATTCGAATTATCAACGTACAAAAGAGTGCTCGACATCTATAGCACTTCATCAAAGACTATTGATGCGTTGATGAAACTTGAATTGCCAAGCGGCGTTGAAGTGGAAATCAAAGTGTGAGTTTAAGTATCGTAGAAAATTAGTACAAACAAGTTAAACAAAAAACAATGTCAGGATTAATTGGCAAAAAAATTGGAATGACTAGCATATTTGATGCCTCTGGTAAAAACATACCATGCACAGTTATAGAAGCTGGTCCTTGTGTTGTAACTCAGATTCGTTCGATTGAAAAAGACGGCTACGAAGCAATTCAGCTATCATTTGACGAAAAGAAAGAGAAAAACACAAACGGTCCTTTAAAAGGACACTTTAAAAAAGCCGGAACTACTCCAAAAAGAATTATGATGGAGTTTACCCGTTTTGAAGCTGGACATAAGAAAAACTTTGGTGAAGCATTAGATGTTGAAGTATTTTCAGAAGGAGAATACGTTGATGCTACAGGCCATGCTAAGGGAAAAGGCTTTCAAGGGGTTGTAAAACGTCACGGATTTGGCGGTGTTGGTGGGCAAACTCACGGTCAGCACAATCGTTTGCGTGCACCCGGTTCAATGGGCGCATCATCCTATCCCTCGCGCGTATTTAAAGGCATGAGAATGGCTGGAAGAATGGGAAATCAAAAGGTTAAAATATTAAACCTTGAAGTGATTAAGATAATTCCGGAAAAAAATCTAATGGTTGTTAAAGGTTCTGTTCCAGGACCAAAAGGTTCATATTTAAAAATTGAGAGATGGAGTTAAAAGTATATAAAATAGATGGAAGTGAAACTTCTAAAACTGTAGCTTTAAACGAAGAAATTTTCAATGTTGAGCCGAATGATCACGTGATTTGGCTTGATGTAAAACAAATTCTAGCTAATCGTCGTCAAGGGACACATGATTCTCTTGAAAAATCTACAGTATCGGGGAGTACTCGAAAATTAAAAAGACAAAAAGGAACCGGCGGTGCACGTGCGGGTAGCATTAAATCGCCCTTATTTCCAGGTGGAGCGAGAGCATTCGGTCCTCATCCTCGGGATTATAGTTTCAAACTAAACAAGAAAGTTAAGCGTTTAGCTCGCTATTCTGCTTTATCGTATAAGAGCAAAGCAAGCCAAATTCTTGTTTTAGAAGATTACTCTTTAGAGACTCCAAAAACCAAAGAAATAATTAATTTATTGAACAATTTCAAACTTGTTGATAAAAAAACATTATTTGTGGTTACCGAATCAATTAAAAACGTATATTTGTCCTCTCGAAATTTAAAGAAGGTAAATACTGTAAACGTTTCTGATTTAAATACTTATGATGTATTAAATGCAGAAACCGTTATCTTTTTTGAAAGTTCGATCGACAAAATCAACAATTTGAATACAACCGAAGAGTAAAAAATTATTAACAAGAACGGCATGAACACTATTATTAAGCCTATTATCACAGAAAAAATGACTGCAGCTGGAGAAAAAAATAACAGCTATGGTTTCGTGGTAGATAGAAAGGCCAATAAATATCAGATTAAAAATGCAGTTGAAGAACTTTATCAAGTTAAAGTTGAAGCGGTAAACACGATAGTACAACGTGGAAAACGCACTGCACGGAACACGAAGTCAGGGTACATCGTAGGTAGAAAAAGTACCTTTAAGAAGGCAATCGTGAAGATTAAAGATGGTCAAATTATTGATTTTTATAGCAATATTTAAGTAAATGGCTTTAAAGAAATTCAATCCAGTAACACCCGGTCAACGTTTTAAATTAATAAGCACGTTTGACGAAATAACTACAGCAACACCGGAGAAAAGCTTATTAGCTCCTCAAAGACGCTCAGGTGGTAGAAACAATACGGGTAAGATGACAATGAGATACCTTGGAGGAGGTCACAAGAAAATGTATCGTGTCATAGATTTTAAACGAGATAAAGAGAACATTCCTGCAACCGTTAAATCAATCGAATACGATCCAAACCGTTCGGCTCGAATTGCATTATTGGCTTATGCAGATGGTGAAAAACGCTATATCGTAGCACCACATGGACTACAAGTAGGACAAGTGCTGTTAGCGGGTGCCGGCGTTTCTCCCGATTTGGGAAATTCACTTTATTTAGCTGAAGTGCCTTTTGGTACTGTAATCCACAATATCGAATTGCGTCCCGGACAAGGAGCAAAAATGGCACGTAGTGCCGGGGCTTATGCTCAGCTATTGTCGCGTGATGGAAAATATGCAATCGTTAAATTACCTTCGGGTGAAACACGTATGATATTGACTACATGCAAAGCTACGATAGGAATGTGTTCAAACGTTGAGCATAATCTTGAAGTATCGGGAAAAGCAGGTCGTTCGCGTTGGCAAGGTCGCCGTCCGCGAGTACGTGGTGTTGTAATGAATCCGGTTGATCATCCAATGGGTGGAGGTGAAGGACGTTCTTCAGGAGGTCATCCACGCTCACGTAAGGGGTTACCAGCTAAGGGTTACAAGACCAGATCTCCAAAGAGCAGATCAAACAGATATATTTTAGAAAGTAGAAAAAAATAACGATAAAGGAAACAATTTATGAGCCGTTCGTTAAAAAAAGGACCGTATGTTCATTATAAACTCGAAAAACGAGTTTTAGAAGCACAAGAATCGGGAAAAAAAGGAACAATTAAAACATGGTCGCGTGCATCAATGATTACTCCCGATTTCGTTGGTCAAACTATTGCCGTTCATAATGGCAATAAGTTTATCCCCGTGTATGTTACTGAAAATATGGTAGGGCATAAACTCGGAGAGTTTTCCCCTACACGTAACTTTAGGGGACATGCAGGTAATAAAGATAAAGGCAAAAAATAAGAAAATAGTAAAACAATGGGAGCACGTAAACGCTTAAGAGCCGAGATAAATAAAGAAACCAAAAAAAGCACCTATATGGCTCGTTTGGTTAATAACCCAACATCGCCCCGTAAAACTCGATTAATGGCAGATCTGATTCGAGGGATGAAGGTTGAACCAGCTTTGAATGTCTTGAAATATAGCAGCAAAGAATCATCAGAAAAACTTCGCAAACTTTTACTTTCCGCAATTGCCAACTGGCAACAGAAAAACGAAGGAGCAAGATTAGAAGATGCAAATTTGTACATCAAAGAAATTTTCGTAGATGGTGGAAAAATGCTTAAACGAATTCATACCGCACCTCAAGGTCGTGCATACAGAGTTAGAAAGCGCTCAAACCACGTTACATTAATCATTGACAGTAAAAATTAAGTAAATGGGACAAAAAGTAAATCCAATAAGTCTAAGACTTGGTATCGTTAGAGGTTGGGATTCAAATTGGTTTGGTGGCAAAAATTATGATGCAAAACTAATTGAAGATTTCAAAATTAGACAGTACTTAAACGCCCGTCTTCAAAAGGCAGGAGTTTCAAAAATTTATATCGAAAGAACTTTAAAAATCGTTACCATTACAATTAATACTGCACGTCCAGGTTTAATCATTGGTAAAGGTGGTCAGGAAGTAGATAAATTAAAAGAAGAGCTTAAAAAAGTTACGAACAAAGATATTCAGATAAATATTTCTGAAATTAAACGTCCTGAATTGGATGCTGTTTTGGTTGCTCAAAACATTGCAAAACAAATAGAAGGAAGAGTTTCGTATCGTAAAGCTGTAAAAACATCTATCGCATCAACGATGAGAACCGGTGCGGAAGGAATCAAAGTTTCTATCTCCGGTCGTGTTGGCGGCGCTGAAATGGCACGTAGCGAACACTTTAAAGAAGGTAGAACTCCGTTACATACTCTTCGTGCAGAAATCGATTATTCTCTTGCAGAAGCACACACTACTTATGGTCGTATCGGAGTTAAAGTGTGGATCTGTAAAGGATTGGTTTATGGAAAGAAAGATCTTTTCACCACCAATCTCGACGAAAAAGACAACAAATCTTCTTTTGGTGGTGGCAATGTGAACAATAGAAGGCCACAACGCAGAAGAAAATAATCAAAAGAGATTACATCAACGATTAAATTAAATATCGATGTTACAACCAAAAAAGACTAAATTTAGAAAGCAGCAAAAAGGCAAGATGAAAGGGTTTGCAAAACGAGGAAGCGAGATCGCTTTTGGATCATTTGCATTGAAATCACTGGAAGAATGCTGGATGACAGGACGTCAAATAGAAGCTGCACGTCAGGCTATGACCCGTTATATGAAAAGAGAGGGGCAAATATGGATTAGAATATTTCCGGATAAGCCTGTAACTAAAAAGCCCGCCGAAGTACGTATGGGTAAAGGGAAAGGTGCACCTGAATTATTTGTTGCACGTATTTCTCCAGGGAGAATTCTTTTTGAAGCAGAAGGCGTTCCAATGGCAGTAGCTAAAGAAGCTCTTCGATTAGCCGCTCAGAAATTGCCCGTTACCACTTCATTTGTAGTAAGAAGAGATTATACAGAAGAAACAATTTAAGAGCAATGAAACAAAGCGAAATTAATGAGCTTTCAATGAATGATCTTCTTGAAAGACTAGAGGATGAAAAAAAACAGTTGGTTAAATTAAAAATTAATCATGCTGTTACTCCAATAGAAAATCCCAAAAAAATAAAAGAGTACCGTAAAACAATTGCCCGCTTTAAAACGGAACTTACAAAACGTAAGAACCAAAATAGCGCTAAGGCATAATAAAAACAAGAAACCTTATATGGAACGTAATTTAAGAAAAGTAAGGGAAGGTATCGTAGTTAGCAATAAAATGCAGAAAACTATCGTGGTTCAAGTTGAAAGAAAATTGAAACACGCCAAATACGGCAAGTTTTTGAAGAAAACTACCAAATTTGCAGCTCATGATGAAAATAATGATTGCAATATCGGTGACACCGTACGTATTATGGAAACCCGGCCTTTGAGCAAAAGCAAGCGCTGGAGATTAGTAGAAATTATTGAAAGAGCTAAGTAGTTATGATACAACAAGAATCAAGATTAAGAGTAGCCGACAATAGTGGCGCAAAAGAAGTTTTGTGCATTAGAGTACTTGGCGGTACTAAAAAACGTTATGCCTCTGTTGGCGATAAAATTATTGTTTCGATTAAAGATGCGATCCCATCCGGTACTGTTAAAAAAGGTACTGTATCGAAAGCAGTAATAGTTAGAACTAAAAAAGAAGTTCGCAGAAAAGATGGAAGCTATATCCGCTTCGATGATAATGCTTGCGTTCTTCTTACAGCTACCGAAGAGTTACGTGGAACACGTATCTTTGGACCCGTTGCACGTGAACTACGTGAAAAACAATTTATGAAAATAGTATCATTAGCACCAGAAGTGCTTTAATAGTAAGAGAAAAACATCAAGTTATGTGCGCTAAATTGCATATTAAAAAAGGAGATACGGTAAAAGTTATAGCCGGTGACTCTAGGGGAATGACAGGAAAAGTCCTCAAAGTAGAAGTCTCAAAACTTCGTGCGATTGTTGAAGGTGTAAACATCATCTCAAAACATACCAAACCTAACGCTAAAATGCCACAGGGAGGTATTGCTAAGATTGAAGCACCAATTAACATCTCAAACCTTATGCTTGTTGAAGCAAAGGGTGTGGCAACACGAATCGGTCGCCGTATTAATTCCGAAGGAAAATTAGTTCGTTATTCCAAAAAAAGTGGAGAGGAGATTAAATAATGGCTTATTCACCAAGATTAAAAGATAAATATTATCAAGAAATCATTCCGGTTCTAACCGAAGAGTTCCAGTTTAAAACGGTTATGAGAGTGCCTAAGTTGCTCAAAATATCTTTAAACCAAGGTTTAGGATCTGCTATTGCAGACAAAAAGATATTAGATACTGCACTTGTAGAAATGACGACTATTGCCGGTCAAAAGGCTGTGCCTACAAAGTCTAAAAAGGATATTTCCAACTTTAAGTTGAGAAGAGGGATGCCAATCGGCGCTCGTGTTACTCTTCGCGGAGATAGAATGTATGAATTTTTAGATCGTTTGGTTTCTGTTTCGATTCCTCGTATTCGTGATTTTAAAGGGATTAATGATAAAGGATTTGATGGCAAAGGTAATTACACCTTAGGCGTATCCGAACAAATTATTTTTCCAGAATTGGAAATTGATAAAATCATGAAAATTAATGGGATGGATATTACTTTTGTTACAACAGCTAAAACTGATGCAGAATGTATGTCCTTGTTGAAACATTTTGGTTTACCTTTTAAAAATCAAAAATAAAGATTACATAAATGGCAAAGGAATCAATTAAAGCTCGCGAAATTAAACGAGCAAAAATGGCTGATAAATTTGAAGCCAAACGAAATGCTCTGAAAGAAGCTGGTGACTATATTGGGTTGCAAAAATTACCATACAATGCAAACCCTATTAGAAAACACAATCGTTGTCAGTTAACGGGTCGTCCGAAAGGTTACATGAGGGAATTTGGTATTTCACGTATCAATTTCAGAGAAATGGCATCTCAAGGACTTATACCGGGAGTTAAAAAAGCAAGTTGGTAATATTATTTAAAAAAAAGATCTAAGAAATGAACACTGATCCAATTTCAGATTACTTAACCAGAATACGTAATGCCGTGATGGCGAATCATAGGATGGTAGAAGTACCTACTTCAAACATTAAAAAAGAAATCACCAAGATTTTGTTTGAAAAAGGATATATCCTTAATTATAAATTTGAGGATGACACAAATCCGGGAATCATTAAAATTGCATTGAAATACCATCCCGGTACAAAGCAAAGTGCTATTAAAACACTTGAGCGCATAAGTAAACCTGGTTTGAGACGTTATGTTTCAGCCGATAATTTGCCTCGTGTTTTAAATGGTTTGGGGATTGCGATAATCTCTACGTCAAAAGGCCTTTTGTCAGATAAAGAAGCCCGATTGAACAATGTGGGCGGTGAAGTTATTTGTTATATTAGCTAATTAAAGGAGGAAAATAGAATGTCAAGAATTGGAAAACTTCCTATATCATTGCCTAAAGGCGTTGAAATCGTTGTTAATAAAAACAATGTAGTAACCGTAAAAGGTCCTCTTGGAGAACTTACACAAGCCGTTGATCCTGCAATTACTTTACATGTCGAAGACGGTACACTTACTTTAGTTAGAGCCACAGAACAACAACGTCATAGAGCAATGCACGGTCTTTACAGAGCATTGGTTTACAATATGGTTAAAGGTGTATCCGAAGGTTTTACTATTGTTCAGGAAGTTGTTGGCGTTGGTTATAAAGCTACAGCTAACGGACAGCTTTTAGATTTAGCATTGGGATATTCTCACAACATTATTTTTCAACTTCCAAATGAGATAAAAGTTGAGACTACTGCAGAAAAAGGTAAAACCCCAACTATCATTCTTAAAAGTATAGATAAACAACTTTTAGGACAGGTGGCTGCAAAAATTCGCTCTTATCGTAAACCCGAACCATACAAAGGAAAAGGGATCCGTTTTCAAGGTGAAGTTCTTCGTAAAAAAGCAGGTAAATCCGCTGAGAAAAAGTAATGTATTAAGAAAACGAATTAATAAAATTGAGAAATGGCTATTAAAAATAAAAAAGAATTCAGAAGAATTCGAATTAAACAGAGAATTCGCAAAGATGTTAAGGGTACTCCCGATCGGATGCGCTTGTCTGTATATCGCAGCAATAAACAAATCTATGCTCAAATTATAGATGATTTAAATGGAAAGACAGTTATTGCTTCGTCTTCTGCAATTCCTGCAATTAGTGAATCTAAAGTTACTAAAAGTGAAAAAGCTAGGTTAGTTGGAAAAAATTTAGCGGAACGTGCTTTGGAAGCAGGAATTACAACAGTCGTTTTTGACAGAAACGGCTATCTATATCATGGTCGAGTTAAATCTTTAGCGGAAGGTGCTAGAGAAGGTGGTTTAATATTCTAATTATAAGCTATGCCAAACGTAAATGTTAAAAAAGTAAAATCAAGCGATATCGAATTTAAAGATCGTTTAGTAAGTATCCAGCGCGTTACCAAAGTAACTAAAGGTGGACGTACGTTCAGTTTTTCCGCAATTGTTGTTGTTGGAAACGAAAACGGTGTTGTTGGATATGGATTAGGTAAAGCAAAGGAAGTTACCGCTGCTATCGCAAAAGGCATTGATGATGCTAAGAAAAATCTAATTAAAGTTCCAGTGTTAAAAGGAACTGTTCCTCACACTCAAGAAGGCAAATATAGCGGAGCATTAGTGCTTCTACGCCCTGCAGCTCCTGGAACAGGAGTAATCGCTGGCGGTGCTATGCGTGCTGTATTGGAAAGTGTTGGTGTAAAGGACGTGCTTGCAAAATCAAAAGGATCTTCAAACCCACACAGTGTGGTAAAAGCTACTTTTGATGCACTTGCTCAAATGCGTGATCCATATACTATCGCACAACTTCGTGGAATAGATCTTAACAAGGTGTTTAACGGATAACCGGTTAAATCTTTCAACGGATTATTTTGTAAATATGTAGATTTTTTATAAATTTGCACGTTTTTGTATAAAAAAATAAAATTAATTGCAATGCAACAGTATAAAATCACTCAAATTAAAAGTGGTATCGATCGCCCGGCGCGCCAAAAACGTACGCTAGTGGCATTGGGTATTACACGTATGAATCGACCTATTGTCGTTGAGGGAACCCCTCAAATTATGGGTATGATTAATAAAGTACAGCACCTTGTAAAGGTAGAAGAAATATAATTATTTTAACGAACTTAGAAATTACTAATATGAATTTATCTAATCTAAAACCCGCAATTGGCTCTACGAAGGACAACAAAAGATTAGGCCGCGGTCAAGGATCTGGTGGTGGCGGTACAGCTACTCGTGGTCATAAAGGAGCCCAATCTCGTTCCGGTTATTCTAGTAAAGGCGGTTTTGAAGGCGGTCAAATGCCTTTATACAGACGCGTTCCAAAAGGTGGCTTCAAGAATATCAATCGTATTGAATACACAGCAATTAATATCAGTACACTTCAACGCTTACACGATAACTTTAATATCGTTGAATTTAATCATGATGTTTTACAAAAACATGGGTTAATCAGTAAAAACGAAATTTTTAAAGTTCTCGGAAAAGGAAAATTGACTGCTAAAGTGAATGTAGTAGCCAATTCTTTTTCAAGCACAGCAGTTACTGCTATTGAAACACTAGGTGGAACAGCAACTAAAATCTAAAACTACATGAAACGACTGATTGAAACGTTAAAAAACATCTATAGGATTGAAGAATTACGAAAAAGAATAGTATATACCATTCTGATCATAATTATTTATCGCTTGGGATCTCATATTGTAATTCCAGGTATTGATGCAAATATGCTCACAAGTTTTAAACAAAATTCTCAACAAGGACTTTTAGGATTACTTGATATGTTCTCGGGCGGAGCATTTTCTCACGCATCTATTTTTGCATTGGGAATTATGCCTTATATTTCTGCTTCTATTGTTATTCAGTTGATGGGTATGGCTGTTCCCTATTTTCAACGTCTTCAAAAAGAAGGAGAGAGCGGACGAAAGAAAATCAATCAGATTACTCGTTGGTTAACAATATTAGTTACCGGTTTACAGGCTCCTGCTTATATTTCAAACATTGTAAGCCAAATGCCTTCACAAGCATTTTATCCGTTTATTCCCGATGCCAGCATTTCTATAATGTTTTACGTGACGGCTGTTATCGTCCTTGTTACCGGAACTATGTTTGTAATGTGGCTTGGCGAAAAGATTACGGATAAAGGTATCGGAAATGGTATATCATTAATCATTATGATCGGTATCATTGCGCGTTTGCCATTTGCTTTATTCGGTGAATTTGCTTCACGTATGGAAGAACAAGGAGGAGGGCTTGTGGTGTTTATTATTGAATTAGCAATTTTAGTGGGTGTTATTCTTGTTACCATTCTATTGGTTCAGGGAACTCGTAAAATTCCGGTTCAATATGCCAAAAGAATTGTCGGAAATAAACAATATGGAGGAGTACGTCAATATTTACCCTTAAAAGTAAATGCTGCGGGTGTAATGCCAATCATTTTTGCCCAGGCAATTATGTTTTTACCGCTTACATTGTTGCAATTTGCTAATTCCGAAAGCCTTTCGGGCATAGCTTCCGCATTTTCAGATTTTAATAGTTTTACGTATAATATTACATTTGCATTAATGATCGTTGCGTTTACCTATTTTTATACTGCAATCACAATTAATCCAAACCAAATTGCGGAAGACTTAAAACGCAATGGAGGATTTATTCCCGGTATAAAACCAGGTAAGAAAACAGGAGAATTTATTGATAACGTAATGTCAAGAATTACACTTCCAGGCTCAATATTTCTTGCTTTTGTCGCTATTATGCCTGCAATTGTGAGATTGTTTGGGGTAAACACTCAATTTGCACAATTCTATGGTGGTACATCTTTACTTATTTTAGTAGGTGTTGTCCTAGATACATTGCAACAAATCGAAAGCCATTTATTGATGCGTCACTATGATGGCTTAACCAAATCGGGTAGAATTAAGGGTAGATCTTCAATGGGAATATAATAAATTGAAAAATTTAATATCAAATATTGTAAAATCTGAATCTGAAATACGATTAATAAAAGAAAGTTCTTTGCTTGTTGGAAAAACTTTAGCAGAAGTTGCACGCTTCATTAAACCTGGGGTGACTACAAAATTCTTAAATGATATTGCAGAAACTTACATCTACGACAATGGAGGTGTGCCTTCTTTTAAAGGATATAATGGTTTTCCCGCATCTTTGTGCATTTCTATTAATGATAGAGTTGTCCATGGCATACCCGGAAATAACATCGTTAAAGATGGAGATATCGTTTCTGTAGATTGTGGCGTTAAGAAAAATGGGTATCATGGCGATTATGCCTATACTTTTTTAATTGGAAACGTAAAACCTGAAGTTGCGGAATTGGTGAAAGCGACGAAAGAATCATTATACGAAGGAATAAAAGCGGCTGTTTCCGGAAATTACACCGGAGATATTGGTTATGCCGTTCAATCGTATGTTGAATCCAGAGGATATTCTGTGGTTAGAGAATTGGTCGGTCATGGAATAGGGAAGTCAATGCACGAAAAACCGAATATCCCTAATTATGGGCAGAAAGGTATTGGTTATCGATTGAAAAGTGGAATGGTTATTTGCATTGAGCCGATGATCAATCTTGGAAAGAGATCAATTATTTTCGAGAATGATGGATGGACCGTTAGAACTTCCGATGGATTACCTTCTGCTCACTTTGAACATCAGGTGGTGATTCGTGAAAATCAAGCAGAACTACTGTCAACGTATGAATATATTGAACAAATAATAAACAATAACTGATAAATGGCAAAACAATTAACGATACAACAAGACGGAACGGTTATTGAATCGCTTGGAAATGCAATGTTTCGAGTAGAGTTGGAAAATGGGCATATAATTATTGCTCATATCTCAGGAAAGATGAGAATGCACTACATAAAAATATTACCCGGTGATAGAGTTCAATTGGAAATGTCGCCATACGATTTGAGTAAAGGAAGAATAACATTTAGATACAAATAAATAAAAAACCAAATAAAATGAAAGTTAGAGCATCGGTAAAAAAGAGATCTGCTGATTGTATAGTGGTAAGACGTAAAGGCGTTGTATTTGTGATTAACAAAAAGAATCCCAAATTTAAACAACGTCAAGGTTAATAAAACAAGAGTAATAACCCAATAAATTAAAGTAAAAATTTATGGCAAGAATTGCAGGTGTCGATTTACCAAATAATAAACGAGGAGAAATCGGACTGACCTATATCTTCGGTATAGGAAGAAGCACAGCACGCAAAATTTTAGCACAAGCTGGCGTAAATTATGATAAAAAAGTATCGGATTGGAATGATGATGAATTGTCGTCCATTCGATCAATTATCGGAGAAATCAAAGTAGAAGGTGCCTTACGCTCTGAAGTACAAATGAACATTAAACGATTGATGGATATCGGTTCATACCGTGGAATTCGCCACCGTTTAGGTCTCCCGTTACGCGGACAAAGTACTAAAAACAATGCTAGAACCCGTAAAGGGAAAAGAAAAACAGTTGCTAACAAGAAAAAGGCAACCAAATAGTAATTAAAAAAGAGAGTAATTAACGTATTATGGCAAAAACTTCTAAAGTAACAAAGAAAAAAGTTGTTAAAGTTGAAGCAACTGGA
Source organism: Bacteroidales bacterium (assembly GCA_963556065.3). Classification (GTDB taxonomy): domain Bacteria; phylum Bacteroidota; class Bacteroidia; order Bacteroidales; family WCHB1-69; genus JBAXTE01. The sequence continues at coordinate 93,997 of CAUVYH020000016.1, read as the reverse complement.
AGAGCATACGTATCGGCAAGTTTCAATAATGTCATCGTATCTCTTACTAACAACGAGGGACAAGTAATATCTTGGTCTTCGGCTGGGAAGATGGGTTTTCGCGGTTCAAAGAAAAACACTCCTTATGCTGCTCAAATGGCCGCTCAGGATTGTGTAAAAGTTGCCTATGATTTAGGTCTTAGAAAAGTGAAAGTTTATGTTAAAGGACCTGGTTCAGGTAGAGAATCTGCTATTCGTACTATCCATTCTGCTGGAGTAGAGGTAACGGAAATCATCGATGTAACTCCATTGCCACACAATGGATGTCGTCCTCCTAAAAGAAGAAGAGTTTAATATTTAACAACAAAAAAAGAAATACAAAATGGCAAGATATATAGGTCCCAAGACTCGAATTGCACGAAAATTCCATGAAGCAATATATGGTCCTGATAAATATTTTGAAAAGAAAAACTATCCCCCTGGACAACATGGACAATCCAGACGTCGTGGTAAAGTTTCGGAGTATGGCATTCAGTTAATGGAAAAACAAAAAGCTAAATATACTTATGGCGTATTGGAACGCCAATTTAGAAAAATGTTCGAACAGGCAGCACGCATGAAAGGTCGTACCGGTGATGATTTATTCAAACTACTTGAAGCAAGATTGGATAATGTTGTTTATCGTTTAGGAATTGCACCTACTAGAGCAGCTGCTCGTCAACTCGTTTCGCATAAGCATATTACAGTAAATGGTGTAGTGGTTAATATTCCTTCATATCAGTTGCATCCGGGTGATGTGATCTCTGTGAGAGAGAAATCCAAATCATTAGAAGTTATTGTTGATGCAATAGGAGCACGCTCGAATAGTAAATATTCTTGGATGGAATGGGATTTGAATACCTATTCAGGAAAGTTTATCAACTATCCTGAAAGAGAAATGATTCCAGAAAATATTAAAGAACAGTTGATCGTTGAGTTATACTCAAAATAATCATTGAAAAAACAAAAAAAAGGATAAACATGGCTATATTAACATTCCAAAAACCCGATAAAGTAATCATGCTTGAAGCTAGCGAAAAGCGTGGTGTCTTTGAATTTCGTCCTCTACAACCTGGATACGGAATCACGATTGGTAATGCCTTGCGAAGAGTCCTTTTGTCCTCATTAGAAGGTTATGCGATCACTTCTTTAAAAATTGAAGGAGTCGATCAAGAATTTGCAACTATTCCTGGTGTTATTGAAGATATTACTGATATTGTACTAAGTTTAAAACAGGTTCGTTTGGTTAATCAAATAGAATCTGTTACCAGCGAAAAAGTTGTAATAAACATAAGCGGACAAGAAGTTTTTAAAGCAGGAGACATTAATAAGCATCTTAATAGTTTCCAGATTTTAAATCCTGAATTGGAAATCTGCCACATGGAATCTAACGTCAAATTGTCGATAGAACTTACTATAGATAAAGGACGTGGTTATATTTCGGCAGAAGAGAACAGAACTCTTCATAGTGGAATTGGCGTTATTGTTATTGACTCTATTCATACTCCTATCCGCAACGTAAAAATTGTGGTGGATAACTTTAGAGTTGAGCAAAAGACTGACTTTGAAAAACTTATTTTGGAAATTGATACCGATGGTTCAATTCATCCAAAAGAAGCATTAAAAGAAGCTGCCAAGATATTAATTCAACATTTTATGCTATTCTCCGACGATAAAATTTCGTTTGAAGAAGAAGTGGAAGAAGTTGATGATGAATTTGATGAAACTTCATTGCACATTCGCCAATTGCTTAAAGCAAAACTTACAGATCTTGATTTGTCGGTGAGAGCACTCAACTGCCTTAAAGCCGCTGATGTTGAAACTCTTGGTGATTTAGTGTCGTATGAGAAAAATGATTTGTTGAAGTTTAGAAACTTTGGCAAAAAATCATTGAACGAACTCGAGGATTTAGTAAAATCTAAAAATCTTGAATTTGGAATGAATGTAGCAAAATATAAATTAGATAAGGATTAAGAGCAATGAGACACGGTAAAAAAATAAACCATTTAGGTAGAAATAGTGCACATCGCAGTGCTATGTTGTCAAACATGGCCTCTTCGCTCATTATACATAAACGTATCAATACTACTGTTGCTAAAGCCAAAGCTTTGAGAAAGTATGTTGAACCGCTTATTAATAGAGCTAAAGATGACTCTACTCAGTCAAGACGTTTAGTGTTTAGCTATTTGCAAGACAAACATGCAGTGACTGAACTTTTTAGAGAAATCTCTTTAAAAATAGCAACCCGCCCCGGAGGATATACCCGTATTCTTCGTACAGGCCAACGGCTGGGAGATAAAGCGGAAATGTGTTTTATCGAATTGGTAGATTATAATGAAAATTATACCTCAGCTAAGAAAGAAGCCAAAGAAGTGAAACCGAAAACTCGTCGTAGCAGTGCAAAGAAAAAAACAGAAGCTGTTGCTCCGGTTGAAGAAGCTCCTAAAGCTGACGAAACTAAAGAATAAGATACTTATTTTTTATATAAAACGGATTGGAGCATCGTTTCAATCCGTTTTTTTATTGTATTTTTGTTCTTATATTAAATGTTTGATAGTTCAACGGCTTTTTATAATTTATTATTTGAGGGTTGAGCCAGTTTCAATGAATTTAATTTCACAAGAGGTTACTAATTATAAAAATATATAACATGAGTCAAATAGTAAGTATTTTTGCCCGCCAAATCCTCGATTCAAGAGGTAATCCTACCGTGGAAGTTGATGTAATGACACAAAATGGTGTCGTCGGACGTGCAGCAGTTCCTTCGGGAGCTTCAACAGGAGCCCTCGAAGCCATTGAATTAAGAGATAACGATCCTCGGTACTATCTTGGGAAAGGCGTTCTTAATGCAGTGAATAACGTAAATACAACAATTGCAGAAGAACTTCGCGGTTTCCTTGTTACAGATCAAGCCGAACTTGATAAAAAAATGATAGAAATAGATGGCACTCCCAATAAATCGAAATTAGGAGCGAATGCTATGTTGGCTGTGTCAATGGCTTGTGCACAAGCTGGAGCTATAGAAACGGGACAGCCTCTTTTTAGATACCTAGGAGGAGTTAATGCTAATACGCTGCCAATTCCTATGATGAATATTCTTAATGGAGGCTCTCATGCAGATAATAGTGTCGATTTTCAGGAATTTATGATCATGCCGGTGGGTGCAACCAGTTTTTCGGATGCTCTTCGCATGGGTGTTGAAGTTTTTCATAATTTGAAAGCCGTGCTTAAAGCAAAAGGACTTTCAACAAATGTAGGCGATGAAGGTGGATTTGCGCCAAATCTCAGTTCTAATGATGAAGCGGTTGAACTTATTATTCAGGCCATAGAAAAAGCAGGATATGTTCCTGGAAAAGATGTTTGCATAGCTCTTGATTTGGCATCTTCGGAATTTTTTATTGAAGAAGAAAAAATGTATCATTTTAAATGGTCAACAGGAGAAAAGATGTCTTCTTCCCAAATGGTTGATTTTCTTAAATCTTGGGTAGAACGTTATCCGATAATCTCCATAGAAGATGGAATGGCTGAAACCGATTGGGACGGATGGAAAATGTTGACGGACGCTATTGGTGATAAAGTTCAGCTGGTTGGCGATGACTTATTTGTTACCAATACTTCAATTTTTGAAAAAGGCATAGAGAAAGGTGTGGCAAACTCAATTTTGATTAAACTAAATCAAATAGGTACTGTTACGGAAACAATAAATGCGATAAATATGGCATATAGAAACGGCTATACAGCTGTTGTTAGTCATCGTTCGGGCGAAACCGAAGATACATTTCTTGCCGATTTAGCAGTGGCCATGAATTCGGGTGAAATTAAAACAGGATCGGCTAGTAGGACCGATCGTATCGCAAAATATAATCAATTATTAAGAATTGAAGAAATGTTGGGCGACAATGCCGTTTTTATTGGTTCTAAATTCAAATATGCTAAAAAATAAAAAGAGCTTATACAAAAAAAAGAGGCTGCAAGCAGCCTCTTTTTTTGTATAATGTATAATTAGTATGGCAAAACAATAGTAACCGTACCATTCATTTTTTGTAGAATGTTATACATATCCCTGAAAACTAACGTCCAAGTGAATATTGATGTCGTTTTCACTTTTTCCCCATCAATGGATCCATCCCATCCTTTATATGGATCTGTGGTTTCAAAAATGAGTTTCCCCCAACGATCAAAGATTTTAAAGTGATATCCTGCCATAGAAAGGTTGTGATGTATTGGTCGGAAATCATCGTTTTGATCATCTCCCGAAGGTGTGAATGCGGTGGGAACATATATTGTCCAATAATCACTAACGTTGATAAATTGATATGAAGCTGTGTCAAGGCATCCTTTATCGCTTGTGATGATTAATGTTGTCACATATTGCCCCGGGTCGTCGTAATGGTGAATTGGGTTAACATCATTAGAGGTTGTGTGATCTCCAAAGTCCCATAATGAATTGGTAAGTACATCGGAATTATTATGGAAGTAAACTTGTGGGTCAATTAAATCGACACTGTTTGGAAATTGAGTAAATGCGGCATTGGGTTTGGGCCAAACATTTATCATCTGATATTTAGTGATTGTAGAGTCACATCCGTAAACCGAAGTTACCGTTAAACTGACATTAAAAGAGCCGGCATTTAGGTATTGATGGATGGGGTCTCGTAGGGTTGAATAAGTGCTGTCGAAAAAGTTCCAGTTATAAGTTTGTCCTTCGATAGGAGAGGGTTCGTAAAAATGAACCGTCAGCGGTTGGCACCCTTCCGTAATATCAGATGTTATATTGGCAGGTGGGCGCTCGTGCAGTTCTATTAAGGAGTCGCATGCTGTAATTGTGCATCCTAAAGCATCGGTGACAGTTACACAGTATGTTCCGGCAGTTAAATTTCCGATAAGTTGTGTGGATTGATTTGTTGGATCCCATTGGTAGGAATAATCCGTTGTACCTCCACTTGGAATAGCCGTAATTAAACCGTCGCTTCCGTGAACACAGGTGACATCGACTTTTGCTAAATCTAAGAATATAGGAGGATCTATTGGCGAAACAGTTAACGTATCCGTTAGCGAGCACCCGTTTACATCGGAAACGGTTACCGAATAGAATCCTGATGGGATGTCGGTTAAGGAGTCTGTTCTATTTGTTATGGTGTGATTCTCTCCGGTTGACCACACATAAGTAAATGGGGGAGTTCCGTTTTGAATGGTGGCTTTAATACAGGCCGTAGAATCGCCCCAACATACAAGAGGAGTGCAGAAATCTAAATCCATTTGCATTTCGGGAAGCGGAATCACATTGATAATACTGCAAAGCGTGTCAATTACAGGAGGCAGTGTCCATGTTCTGTTAAACCATGTGAGAGGCAGATATCCCAGAGGAAAAGTGTGCTCATACAAAGGTCCGAAACTCCACGAGAAGTCGATATCCGGAGTGTTAATGGCAGGTCGGCTAAGGGTGTCTGTACTCACTTGTGTATAGCAGACAGAATCGGGATTGTTAGGACAAGGTGCAGGAATATCAAGAACAAGAGGAGGAAATGTTGCAGGAGCAATAGCGCCATCAATTGGGCCTAAATGAATATCGATGGTAATCGTAAATACACTGATGTGAAACCAAAATGCAATACTGTCCCAAGTGTGATTAGTGAAGTTGTTGCTGAAAATATCATCTACCCGTATGGGCATATTGGGCCATCCCCAACACGGGTAAGTGAAATTTAAGTCGTTGCCGGTGGTATAGACCACCACATTATTTGTCCCTTGAGACACAATGGCCCCATTCGCATCAACTTCCGTATAGTTTACCGGTGTGGGAAAGGTAAGCCTGCTTTTAATATCCGGACAAAAAGTAAAATCTTGTGTTAAGTGGCTGTCCATGCCAATTTCCATTGAAAGTAAATCCCATGAAATTGTAACTCCCGGTACAAGCTCGAATGATCCGTCCAAATATCCCAAAATTGTAGAAATTGTAGGCCCTGCAGGCGGAGGTATAAAAGTTGCCAGTTGGCTTAAAAATTGAATTATATCCAGCTGAAATCCCCACCACGCACTATCTCCGTGTGCATGTAAGCAGTTGTCGGATCCAAGCCAGTCGGTAGTTTCTACATACGGTATGGTAATATATCCTGTAAGACCGATATTGAAAAAATCGGGAATGATAATAGGTAGAAAATCTCCATTGCAAAACTGAGGAATATTGTTGACAACACACGGATAATTGTATTCCCCGGTAAATGTATTTAAGTAAAAAATATTGATTGAATCGTATTGATGTGTGGGGTTATTGATCCCAAAACTAAAGTCGGTGCAACCACCAACACATATCTGGGAAGTTACCATAAAATGAATTCCTACAAAAAAGTCAAGAGATACCCATCCTGCGGTTGGGAACTGTGTGGATAGATCCCATCCGGGCAATGGATGCCAGTCCGATTCAATAGTAACGGTTTCTCCCGGATTAAAACTCAGGTCGTTGGGTAAATTATAGTTTATCTCGGCGTTGTATGTTACATCAACGTGGCCTGTTTGAAATCCATGCATGCTAAACCGGCTACCCAAAAGGCTCCAAAAGTCGATGGTTATCATTGCTCCCCATTGAGAACCGAAAATCGGATCCGTCCAAATATCACCGACAGATTGATTAAAACTAGGTTCAACCCAAAAGATATCGTAATCGAAATCCAAGCTAAAAGGCTCCCCATCGGGTCCCCACATATTCCGGTTTTGCGCATCGAAATTAATTTCACAGCTGGCATCATTATTCGGGTCTTCAACCTGTGCAAATCCTTTAAAACCAACCATGATCAGCATGCTTGTGAGGATAATGATGAATTGAATTTTTTTGTTCATAGTTGACAGATGTTAAAATTCAATTGTGGTTAAACAATTTTCAATCGTTTCAAACAAAAGCGATTTCATCATGACAGGATAATTAATGCTTAGCCATGCAGTTTCAGTATTATTCCCGATAAAAAATGTAATTCGTTCATATTCAATGCCATTTAAAGTAAATCCAATCAAAAATATTGTACCCTCTTTGTTTAAACGCGTGGAAAGTGTTTCTTGATTGATGTATTTAAACCCCTGCTTCTCAAAGGTTTCCTTGTGTATTGTTTTTAAAAGTGAAGAATAACCGGAATTAACAATTGTACATTGAATAGACGAACCGGTCCAATCGTGAATAATGTTTCCTCGATTGTCGGCTCTGTATGTTTTTGGTGGAATTAACGTTAAATGAGTGTTGGGAAAAGTGTATTTCTGAATTCCATCAAAAAGCAATGAATCGGGAATGCTATTTGGAGACCATTCTTGTTTTATTATGCTGTCTTTATATTTTCCGCTGTTGTTGGTTATTTGATGGTTTTTAGCAAAGGATGTGTCTAAAGACTGAGAATATGCTAACGATTGGCACATCAACCAACTGATAATAAGAAACTTAAATGCTATTTTGCGTTTCATTTTTTTTCCCCTATATTGAAAAAAACCCTAAATATTTAGCTAATGTATAAAAAAGAACATTAACTTGTGCATTTTTTTTGATAAATTTTTAAATTTTTTTTACGAGTAACCGTGATAGTTTTTTGAATCAATGGTTTTAGCCACTTTTTTTATTACTTTTGTCAGGGTAATGTTTGCTTGTCCTTGATTTAAACAAGGAATGGTGAACAAAATAAGATAAAATGGAAAAAAGACTGTTGGAACAAGGCAAAATGTTGCCGATTATGGAGGAATTCTATTCTTTACAGGGGGAAGGAAGAAATACCGGCAAAGCTGCTTATTTTATAAGAGTTGGCGGTTGCGATGTGGGCTGTTACTGGTGTGATGTTAAGGAATCTTGGAATGCGGAAAATCATGAATTGGTAAACGTGGATCAGGTTATAAAAAATGCACAGACTGTAAAAGCAAAAGCTGTAGTAATTACCGGTGGCGAGCCTGCACTATATAACTTAACTTATCTTACTTCCGGGTTAAAACGGCTGGGTTTTGAAACCTTTTTGGAAACATCCGGATCGGAGATAATTACCGGAATGTGGGATTGGATTTGTGTCTCTCCTAAAAAAAACAGTCCACCATTGGCTTCCGAGATAATTAAAGCATACGAACTTAAAGTTATTGTGTCTGATGAGTCGGATTTTGAATGGGCCGAAGAAAATGCTCCGAAGGTTCGTTCCGACTGCTTCCTTTATTTGCAGCCGGAATGGAGTAAAGTTAACGTAATGATGCCGAAAATTATAGAATACATTTTAGAACATCCCAAATGGCAAATATCATTACAAAGTCATAAATACATGCATATTCCTTAATCAGTAAAATTAATCTTTAGGTAATGAATCGTATTGGAAAATATATATATATCTTATTTTTATTATTATTCGGGTTGCAGCTTATCGGACAACCGTCCGGAAAATCGCTGAGAACCAAATCGTCGAAAGCAAAAAAACAGTACGAAAAGGCTATAAAATCTGTAGAAGAGCGAAGTTTTCAGGATGCAATAATTTTTCTAGATGCAGCCATATCCATCGACCCTGAGTTTATTGATGCATGGGTGGTGCGTGGCGATTGCTTTATGTATATGAGTAGCTGTAAACCGGCACTCGAATCGTACTATAAAGCGTTGAGCATCGATCCCGATTATTATCCTCCATTGCTTTATTTAATTGGCTTGCAGGAGCTCCAGTGTGAAAAATATCGAGAGGCGGTAGATCATTTTAACGCCTATCTCCAGCATCCAAAAGCCAACCCGGGCCGGGTGAAAATGGTAAAGGATTATCTTGAAGAAGCTTATTATGCAGTGGAGATGATGAATCACCCGGTAAAATATAATCCGATAAACATGGGGCCGAATATTAATGATACTACCGATGAATATTTGCCTGCTATAACTGCAGATGAATCGGTTTTGGTTTATACGGTAAGACGCCCTCGCGATCGGCAAACTGCCTGTAGAGATTGTTCTACCGAAGAAGATTTTTATTGTTCGGAAAAAGATTCAGCTGATAACTGGAAACCTCGGTATTTTATGAAAGGAATTAATTCCCATTATAACGAAGGTGCACAATGTGTTTCTCCCGATGGGAAATATTTGATTTTTACGATTTGTAATCGTGAAGACGGGTTGGGTAGCTGCGATTTATATTGGTCAAAACGTATTGGAGACCAATGGACTTCTCCCCGTAACTTGGGACGTCCGGTGAACAGTGAAGCATGGGAGTCTCAGCCTACATTCTCATCCGACGGTAAAACTATTTACTTTGTGAGCAACCGATATGGTTCTATTGGCGGTGCTGATATTTGGAAAACAACGATGTTGAGCGAAGGAGAGTTCTCTCGTCCCGAAAATCTTGGAAAAACAATCAATACGCAGGGAGAGGAAGTTTCTCCATTTATACACCCCGATAATCGTACACTCTACTTTGCCAGTACCGGACATCAGGGGTTTGGAGGTAAGGATTTGTTTATCAGTCGTATTGATTCTACAGGAAAATGGGGAACGCCTAAAAATATCGGTTATCCGATCAATACACCGAATGATGAACTTAATTTAGTGGTAAATGCTGCGGGAGATAAAGGATATCTTTCGTCATCAAAGGAGGGTGGTTTTGGAGGACTCGATCTGTATTGGTTTGAACTCGACGATCAGATAAAACCGGATGCAGTTACCTACTTTAAAGGTTTTGTTTTTGACGAAAACACTAAGAACCCGCTCGAAGCGGATGTCGAACTTATTGATTTGGCGACAGGAAATACTTTTGTGAAAACAACTTCAGATGCTACTACAGGTAATTTTTTAATATGCCTGCCTACAGATCACGACTATTTGCTTAATGTTAGCCATTCCGATTATCTTTTTTATTCCGATCATTTTGCCTTGAAAGGAATCCATGATAAAATGCATCCATTTGTGAAAGATGTTCCGCTTAAAACTTTCAAAATCGGAGAGACGGTGGTGCTTAAAAATGTATTTTTCGATACCGATAAGTATGTTTTGAAAGATGAGTCGAAAATTGAGCTGGACCGATTGGTGGAATTGCTTAAAAAAAACAGCCGTATAAAGATTGAAGTTGGTGGACACACCGATAATCAAGGGAGTAAAGAGCATAATATTACTTTGTCGCAAAACAGATCAAATGCGGTCATGCTTTATCTGGTAAATCATGGAGTTGATAAATCCAGATTAACATGTAAAGGGTATGGGATGTCGGCACCGATTGCCACCAATGATAACGAAGAAGGCAGAGCGTTAAACAGACGTACCGAATTTAAAGTTATCGGATTTTAACTATTGCTTTTATGAAAATTGTAGATGCCTTTTTGCTTGATAAACTATCCCAAGAGGCTAAATCTATGGAAAGACTCCGTAAAAACTATAATCTCCATCAGGAGACAAAAGATCCTATACAGCGGATGTTGAATGCATTAGAGCCGGATACTTATATTCAACCGCATAAACATCAGAATCCCGATAAGCGGGAGTTATTTATCCCTGTTCGCGGCTCTGTGTCATTGATTGTTTTTGATGACAACGGAGAGTTTAATTCAACAGTAACACTATCGGAAAAATCTTTGCAGCGCATTGCCGAAATAGAAGCAGGTGTTTGGCATACAATCATTTGTAACGAACCGGGGACTGTTTATTTTGAAATTAAAGACGGTCCTTATGATGTAAAAAATGATAAAATATTTGCCCCATGGGCACCCTCCGAATCGGATGAAGGAAAATCGGATTATCTTCTCGAACTTAAAAAACTTGTAAATTTGTAATTCGCTATTTTTCAAATATAATAAAGAAATAATCATAAAAATAAATATCATAATCGATGAATTTACGGACCTTGTTATTGTCAATTTTTTTAATTGCATTAGTCTTTTCAGGGAGCGCTCAAAAAAAAGCATCTCCTAATGTTCCTAAAGGATATCAGATTGAGGTTAAGCTTAAAGGAACTCCTCAGGATACCTTGTTTTATCTGGTGAGTTATTATGGTGATAGGAGAGTTAAGATCGACTCTGCAATTACCACTTCGTCTCGTCGTAATTATTTTGTTTTCAGTGCCGATACGTTGCTCCCTTCCGGAGTTTATCTTGTGGTAAATCAACGACGTATGCAGCTTTTTGAATTGATTATTGATAAATCGCAGCGATTTTCGGTGGAGGCGGATACCGTAAATACGATAAAAACCATTATTGTTAGAAATTCTCCCGAAACTCAACTGTTTTTTGATTACTTAAAGGGGCTCACAATAAGACAGGACTCGGTTAGGGAAATAGAAAAGGTGCTGGATTATGCCCAGGAAACTAAGAATCAGGAATTATTTAATAAACAATACACCGATTATGTTCAAAAAATTAACAGGGTAAATGAATACACAACCTCTTTCATTAAAAATCATCCGAAAGAATTTTTTGCAAAAATTCTGAAAATGAATCGAGATATAGAAATGCCTCCTCTTCCAACACTTGCCGATGGCTCTAAAGATTCTACATGGGGCTGGCACTATTATAAAAATCATTATTGGGATAATATTGATTTAACGGATGCGAGGATGGTGCGAACACCGGTCTTCGGAAATAAAATTACAGTTTTTTTTGATGAACTAATCCATCAACATCCCGATTCCATTTCTGTGGAAATTGATACATTTTTGCTTAAAACCCGCTCATCCAAGGAAATGTTCAGATATATGCTCACGTGGTTGACCGATCGCTACCAAAAATCCACGGTGGTGGGGCACGATGCTGTTTTTGTTCGTCTTGTTGAAGAATATTATATGAATGGCGATGCACCGTGGATGTCCGAGAATATGCTGCGAATTTACACTCAACGTGCAGCTCAACTTAAATCTATTCTTATCGGGGCTAAAATTCCCGAGCTCATCATGCCCGACACGACGGGTACATTGCTTTCGAATTATCTCACGGGGACAAAATTTACCATTATGTGGTTTTGGGATCCCGATTGTACCCATTGCGCAGTGGAAACACCGAAACTGCTGGATTTTTATCATAAATACAAGGATTCACTGAGCGTTTCTGTTTATGCCGTTTCGCTTGACAAAGATTTGGATCGTTGGAAAAAATATATTCGCGACAACAACCTCGACTGGATTAATGTGGGCGGGGAAAAGGCAAATATTGATTATGCAATGGTCTTTGACATAATGGCAACTCCTGCAATTTATGTTTTCGACGATAAAATGCGAATTATAGCCAAGAATATTCCGGCAGAAAACATTCTGGAAATGATTCGCCGGTATGAAGAACTTTTTAAGGTTAAATAGCATGCTAAAAATTGGGAATGTAAGCTTCTTGAATTCTTTTCCATTTCAATACGGATTAACTCGGACTGAAAATTTCCAAGTAGAAATGTTGGTTCCGTCGGAAATAGCAAAGGCATTAGAAAATGATACGATTGATGTCGGGCTGGTGCCGGTGGCTTCATATATCAAACATCCTAACTGGCAGTTGGTTTCCGATTTTTGTATTGGTGCGGTGGGTGAAGTAAGGACTGTAATTCTGGTTTCTAAAAAACCGGTTTTGGAAATAGATACGATTGGTTACGATCTGGATTCGAGAAGCTCAAATCTGCTGTTTAGGGTACTCGCGGCCCATTATTGGAAAATTAAGCCTCGTGAAGTTGTCGAAAATGCAGATGCTTGTGTGATGATCGGAGATAAAACATTTTCGAATCTTCCGAAAGAATATCGCTTTCGATACGACTTGTCGCTCGAATGGTTTAATTTTCAAAAATTGCCCTTTGCTTTTGCTGTTTGGGTTTCCAATAAAAAGTTATGTAGCGAGATCACCGATCGAATAAATGAAACAATGATGTTTGGAGTAAATCACATCGAAGAATCTGTGATCTGCTTCTCTAAAAACTTACCGGTAACACATGCAGAAGCTTTAAGATATTTAAAAGAAAATATTTCATACCCCCTCGATTCGCAAAAAAAAACAGCAATTAAGCGGTTTGCAGAATTGTCTTTCGGACTGGCCGATACGTAATTATCGAGATAATAGTTGCTCAAATTTTTATTGCTTTCCGGTAGGTAATTTTAACTGTTTTTGCTTAAGTAATTCTGAATTTATGAATCATGTCAATTTTTCGAAAAAATTCGAAAAAAGATACATACAAGTTTTTTGTATATTTGCATGAAAAAAAACAATGGCACACATAATTAATGATATTTCAAGGACATTTAACGAGTATTTGCTAATACCGGGTTTAACTACAAAGGATTGCAATCCCGATAAAGTTAGTTTAAAGACTCCGTTGGTAAAATTTAAAAAAGGTCAAAAATCCCAAATAGAGTTGAATACTCCATTTGTATCTGCAATTATGCAATCCGTTTCCGACCACAACATGGCTATTGCGTTAGCAAAGAATGGAGGGTTATCGTTTATCTTCGGTTCACAACCGAAAGAGAAGCAGGCGGAGATGGTTATGAAAGTGAAAAGATTTAAAGCCGGTTTTGTTGTGAGCAATGCAAATTTAACGATGGAACATACATTAAAAGATGTTCTTGATCTTAAAGAAAAAACAGGATTCTCAACAATTGGAATAACCGATAATGGCCTGTCAAATGGTAAATTGATGGGGATTGTCATGAGCAGGGACTATCGGATAAATAAAGATCCTTTGGATAAGAAGGTTAAAGACTTTATGACTCCTTTTTCAAAGCTGATTACAGGAAAGTTCGGAATAGATTTAAATGAAGCTAACGACATTATTTGGGATAACAAACTCAATGCTCTTCCTGTTATTGACGAGAATCAAATGTTGAAATATTTTGTTTTTAGAAAAGATTACGATAATCATAAAGAAAACCCAAATGAGTTGCTGGACTCTAACAAAAGCTTGATTGTTGGTGCAGGGATAAACACCAGGGATTATAGAGAACGTATTCCACTTTTGGTAGATGCCGGCGTTGATGTGTTATGTATTGACTCTTCAGACGGCTTTTCGGAATGGCAAAAAGAGACGATAGAATTTGTTAGAGAAAAATATGGAGATTCAGTTAAAATTGGAGCCGGTAATGTGGTTGATAAAGAAGGATTTTTGTATTTGGCTCAAGCGGGAGCTGATTTTGTAAAAGTTGGGATTGGAGGAGGATCAATTTGTATTACAAGAGAGCAAAAAGGAATTGGCCGGGGACAAGCAACTGCAATTATTGAAGTGGCACAAGCTCGTGATGAATATTTTGAGAAAACAGGGGTGTATGTTCCGATTTGTTCCGATGGGGGCATTGTTCAGGACTATCACATGGTTCTTGCATTGGCGATGGGATCGGATTTTATCATGATGGGAAGATACTTTGCCCGCTTTGATGAAAGCCCGACAAAAAAGCTGATGGTTGGTGGTAATTATGTAAAAGAATATTGGGGAGAGGGTTCTAACCGTGCTCGAAATTGGGAAAGATATGACATGGGTGGAAGCGGTAGTCTTAAGTTTGAAGAAGGGGTTGATAGTTATGTTCCGTATGCCGGTAAATTAAAGGACAATTTAGATGTTTCGCTTGGGAAAATTAAATCGACAATGTGTAGTTGCGGTGCAACATCAATAGCCGATTTAAAATTAAAAGCGAGAATTACACTTGTATCATCAACCAGCATAATAGAAGGCGGGGCTCATGATGTAATTCTAAAAGATGCCAATAATTAGTATTGCTCTTTAGAAATGAATCGCCGATCATTATTTATTGGCCTATTTTGGGGGTTTGTAATGTGGGCAAAATAATAAATTTTTACTTTATCAATTATATTCAAAAAAAATGATACCTTTGGTAAAAATAATTATAAATTTAAAAAAAGGAGTCACTCATGGAATCATTAATTTTTATTGGAATCGGAGCATTTTTATTGCTTTTTTTTATTGGAATTAGGATTGTTCGCCCTACAAGTAGAGGTTTGATCGAACGTCTAGGTAAGTATCAAAAATTTGCGGAACCTGGGTTCCACTGGATTATTCCGTTTATCGACCGCATGTTTGAAGTCAATGTTACAGAACAAATGGTGGATGCAGAACCACAGGAAATAATCACGAATGACAACCTGAATGCTCGTGTGGATGCCCAGGTTTATTTCAGAGTACTGGATGCGGAAGAAAACGTGAAAAATTCGGTATATAACGTAAATAATTACCGTTGGCAAATTGTAAATCTAGCGCGTACCACCCTGCGTAATATCATTGGCACGATGACTTTGAAATCGGCCAATAGCGAACGTGGAAAAATTAATGCAGAACTGCATCGTACGTTGTCTGAAGAGACTAAATCGTGGGGTATTGTTATTGTTCGTACCGAATTAAAAGAAATAGACCCTCCGAAAGATGTTCAGGAAACGATGAATAAAGTGGTGAAGGCAGAAAACGAAAAGATAGCTGCAGTTGATTATGCCACAGCGGCTGAGACCACCGCGGATGGGGTGAAACGTGCCAAGATTAAAGAAGCGGAAGGATACAAACAAGCTAAGATTCTTCATGCGGAAGGTGAAGCGGAAGCCATAAAATTGGTAAACGAAGCGGCGGATAAATATTTCGTTGGAAATGCTCAATTGTTGCGTAAACTCGAAACTGTTGAAAATTCATTGAGAGACAACGCAAAAGTTGTAATTCCAACAGGCTCCGAATTGGTGAACGTGGTTGGAGAAATGGCAGGCGTATTGCCACTTCGTCACAAAGAAAAAGCTTAATCGAATTATAATTTTATTAAAGCCCTTATCACTTGAATGATGAGGGCTTTGCATTTGTATATATCTATATTATCAGGTATGGAATCCGAAAATTATAAACATAAATGGAAGTTTGCCCGAATTGGTGGAATCGATAGGGTGACAATTGATACAGGCGCAGATCTGGTAAATTTATATCAACTTGATCAAAAATTATGGACGGCATTGAGCTGTCCCGTTTATGGTCTCGAAATCGATTCGAAGACCTTGGAATACATGGACGAAGATCAGGATAAACGATTGCGCATAGGAGAGGTGCTGACGGCTATTAAATGGATTGAAGAGTTGATTACGGATACAAATGCGTTAATTCATCCGCAGCCGGAATTTCCGCTTTCACTGATTAATACGAATTCGGAAAATGGCATTCGAGTATTGAACTCGGCAAAACAGATTTTACAGCACATGGGCAAGTCTGATGCAGACGGATTAGCTGTAGAGGAGACCTCTGACACGGTAGCAATATTTGCCAATACTTCGTTTAATGGAGATGGAATTATCTCTTCGATATCCACGGAAGATGAATTTCTAAAGAAATCTATTGAGCAAATTATATCGGTGGTGGATCCTGTTTCTGACCGATGTGGTTTGCCTGGAATCAATGAATCGATTGTCAACCAATTCTTCGAAGAATGTAAAGCTCTTATCGATTGGGACCGGGAAGGATTTAAAATTGAGATAAAGAGGCTGTTCCCAGCAAATAGTGCCGAATTATTTGAGCTGTTTTCGAAAGTAGAGGCAAAAATAAACGATTACTTCCTTCGTTGTAGAATGGCCGAATTCGATGAAAATTCTTTAGCATCATTCAATCAATTTACTGCAAAATATGAAGCTATTGTTGCAAATAATGCAATTGTCAGCAAAGAAGAACTTGCTGAATTGCCGCTTTCGTTTGTTGATAGGTCTCATAAATTAAATATTCAAGGGCGAATCAACCCCTCATGGATTTCGGAGATGGAAGCTTTTCGGACAAAAATTATTGTACCGCTATTTGGCAATATCTCATTTATTGATGAGCCGCAATGGCGTTCTGTCTGCGATAAATTTTTGGCTTACAAGAATTGGTGTACCTTAAAACCTGCAACGAGAGTTGAAGAGTTGGGGCTAGAATCAATATGTCTTTTGGTAGAACAAGATGTTCAAACAAAATTGTTGGCGCTTATTAAGCTTGACTTGGAATTGGAAGAAGAAGTAAACTCAATCAGTGATGTTGATAAACTGGTCCGTTATTATCGTGATATTTATACACTGGTGTCTAATTTTGTAACATTTAATGATTTTTATTCCCTAAAAAGTAATGCCGTTTTCCAGAGTGGAGTATTGTATATCGACAGAAGAAGTTGTAAACTTTGTGTGAAAATTGATGATGTGGCCAAGCATAGTGCTTCTGCCGGACGAAGTGGAATATATCTGTTATATTGCAATTGTGTGTCACTGAAATTAAATGCTAAGATGACAATTGTTGCAGCTCTTACCAATGGAGATACCGACGATTTGTCCGTGGGAAGAAATGGGGTTTTTTACGATGTACATGGAAACGACTGGGATGCCACCGTAGTGAAAATAATTGATAATCCCGTAAGTATCAAGCAAGCTTTCTGGATGCCTTATAAAAGGGTTAGTAAAATGATTAATAACCAAATTGAAAAGTTTGCTTCGTCAAAGGATAAAGAGATTGAAGAGTCTTCGGCAAAAAAAGTTGAAGTCAATCCTTTAATGTCCGGTGACTCTCAAAAAACTCAGCCTAAAGAATCGTTTGATATTGCGAAATTTGCCGGGATCTTTGCAGCAATCGGGATTGCGTTAGGAGCCATTGGAACAACGCTATTAGCCATATTTTCGGGTTTTTTAAAATTGCAATGGTGGCAAATGCCTATAGCTATTGCCGGAGTTATGCTTGTTATTTCCGGACCTTCAATGATTTTGGCCTATTTAAAACTGCGCAAACGAAATCTGGCTCCGATTCTTGATGCAAATGGCTGGGCAGTGAATGCTAAAGCACTGATTAATTTGGTCTTTGGAAAAACACTCACCGATTTGGCTGTACTCCCTAAGAACTCTACGCGTATATTAAGGGACCCTTATGCAAAAAAGAAGTTTCCGTTTGTTCCTGTAATCATATTGACGCTTATTGTCTTTGTTTTGCTAATGTATGTGGCTACCAAAAAGGGATGGATTCATACGTCGTTGGATAAATACTGGGGCAATAAAACAGAGAAGGTAGAGGTGCCGAAAGTGCAAAAAGCGGATTCTATTGCCGTAATAAAAAAATAATTTTAGAGGGACCTATATCCGGTTTGTTAAAAAGGTGAAGCAATAGCTTCACCTTTTTAATATCAAAAATCGAATATTTATTTTTTCTTTAATCCTAAATCTTCTAAACCTTGTTCAAACACAATATCGCGAGGAATATTTGCATTTGCAATTTTCGATAAATCTTCGGTTAGTTCTTTAGTCTTTTTGCCGTTATCGGAAATATATTTGATGGCAGCGTTTTTGTCGCCTTCACCCTGGATTTTGAGAATCATTCCCACCAATTCCTCCATGGCTTTGGTCATTTTATCAAAGTCAACCGTATAGAACCCTTTGGCATCCCGCGTAATGGCACCTTTACTCATTAAAAAGTTGTAGCGGGCTAAGTTTGCTTTACCATGGGCACTTGCAGTTCCAAAGCGTATTGAACGAAAGATGCCGGCAACAAAAGTTACATAATTGTCCATCACTTCACCTTCGGTAAGTTCTCCCATTTCATGAAGCCTCTTAGCCAGAAACAATCCTGTGATGTCTGCTTTATCCTCTTCAATAGCAGAATATCCTTCTCCAAGAGCTTCTCTAACGGTTCCTTTTTTGGTTAGCGTATTCTTAATTCCCATGCCATGAGCAACTTCATGAAACATTGTATTTTGAAAAAACGATTCGAATTTCACATTTTTACGTTGTTTTTCGGTAATCAAAAGGTTGGCGATCGGAACTACCATGTTGTCAAATTTTGCCTTCATTGCATTTTTGAGTTGCAGCTTGCGTGAACCTTTCTTTAACTGCACTTTTTCGTCATTAGGAAGGTTGATGGCAATGGTCTTGCTTCCTGCATTGCAATCTCCGCGGTAGAAAACAGCTTCGTAAACACCCATATCAGAGCCTAAAGCCGGAACTTCTTTTTTGTATTTATCTTCGCAAGGAAGTTGTTTTTGAAGAGTTGGGAGCAGTTTCGAAAATTTATCCAATTTGGAACTCCAATCCATATCTTTGATTAATACAAAGGCTTCAAAAGCCGTTTTGATACCAAAGAGGGCATCTTCATAATTCTCGGTTGGTCCGCAAACAAAGTCGATGTTGGAACCACGCATATTCATCCATGCCATATCGCGCTTAAAATAATCGCTGGATAGTAAAGCTTTAGCCGTTAGCTCCAGATATGTTTTAAACTCTTTGTTTTCGGCCAGAGATGAGGCTTTTAAAATTAAATCGGATGCTTTTTGCAATTGTTCTTTATATTCGTCGTGATACCAAACTACTTTTAAGGATTTATCTTCGTTGCGGCGAATTACCGTGTACTGGCTTTTTTTGTTCTCGTCTTTCAATGCATCAAATTCCTCTTTGGTCATGTCTTTAGGGTAGAAATTTGCACCTGCAGGTTTAATGCCGATTCCATTTATAAAGGATTTGTTGTCGTTTAACCGATCCCAGGGGCCATAGTTAATCATAAAGAATTTCTTTACGTTCTCATCTTTGATGGAATCCAGTGTTTTTTTGTTGTCTCCATAAGTTTGAAGCCAATAAAGATCGTCCATAATCTGAGCTGCCTCAAAAAGATATGGTAGCATTTCTTTCTCTTTTTCGGATAATTTGTTTAAATCAGCGGTTAATTTAACGGTAGCATATTCATCTACTTTTAATTTCATAGAATCTACTGCTTCAGCTTTCTTTTCGGTTCCTTTTTTGTTGCCACAGCTCGAAATAGAGAGGGTGGCCATCGTTGCAAGGATTACCATAATTGCAAATCTTTTGTTCATAATTATTTGATTTTTTGTTTTTATTCATTTTAAGGTTACGAAAGTAAGAAAAAATATTTGATTGGTTGATTTTTTCCAAGATTCTTTGTCCTTGATTTTTCAGAGTATTGGATGTTGATATTGTGGCTTATTAATTTTTTATGATTAAATTCTACACAGTTAGATGATGTTTTGCAGTGGGTTAATTATCTATATTTTGTGGTTTTGAATCTAATCCGCTTTGATAGCACAATTCGTGTAATGATTTGATTGATAATCTATGTCGTGTGTTTTTTTATCAAATAATGGCAGTTTTAAATGTTAAATATTAAAATAATATTGAATATATTAAAAAAGATATTATATTTGTGCGAAAAATAGTAAAGAAAAAATGTGTTACATTTAATTATTTGGAAAAAATAATTAATTATCATTTTAAAAATTAATTTAGAATAATGAAAACAAATCAAATCCGTAAAAAAGGAGGTAAGGTTATGCTGTCAGAAAAAGTGAAGAAAATACACAAGCTTGGTGCAATAGAAATCAGTAAAGGGTTAATTGCAATGCTTTTCGTTTCGTGCTCTTTACTCACACATGCACAGGAAACTGTTTCTGCGTCGGGAAGCAATGCAACAGGAAGTGGTGGAACAGTGAGTTACACAATCGGGCAACTGGTTTATACAACAAGTATAGGCTCGAATGGATCTGTAAGTCATGGAGTGCAGCAACCTTACGAAATATCTGAGGTGACGGGCATAGAAGAAGCAAAAGAGATTATGCTACAATGTTTTGCCACTCCAAATCCGGCAACGGAGTTTATAAAGTTAAAAGTGGATATTTCTGCAAAGTATGACATTAAATCGATGAGCTTTCATCTGTACGATTTGAATGGAAAACTTATCGAAACCAAAAAACTTGTAGAAAGTGAAACAAGCATAGATATGAGTGCTCTTGTCCCTGCAACTTATTTCTTAAATGTGGTAAATGGAAAAGAGACAATAAAATCATTTAAAATCATTAAAAACTAACTAATAAAACAATAATGTATATGAAAAAAAAGAATGTTAAAATTTTGATAATGCTGGCTTTTGCGTTTTTAGTTCAATCAATTTGGGCGCAATCTCCTCAAAAGATGAGTTATCAGGCTGTTATTAGAAATTCAACAAATCAACTTGTGGTGAATCATGCTGTAGGTATGCAAATAAGCATTCTGCAAGGCTCTGCAACAGGAACTGTCGTTTATCTTGAAACAATAACGCCAACTACGAATGCAAACGGTTTAGTGAATGTTGAGATAGGTGGTGGAAACGGTTTTGACACGATTAATTGGGCACATGGTCCATATTTTATTAAAACGGAAACAGATCCGACAGGTGGAACAAGCTATAGCATTACGGGAACAAGCGAATTTCTGAGTGTTCCTTATGCCTTGTATTCGTTGAACGGAGTACCTGGTCCGCAAGGTGTTCCTGGAGCTACAGGTCCGCAAGGATTGACTGGGGCTACTGGACCAACTGGAGCGACGGGTGCACAAGGAATTCAGGGAATAACTGGAGCTACAGGTCCGCAGGGACTTACCGGAGCTACAGGTCTGCAGGGAATTCAAGGAGTACAAGGCGCTACGGGTATTGCTGGAGCCACTGGCCCACAAGGAATCCAAGGCGCTACTGGCCCAACTGGTGCCACTGGTATTGCCGGAGCCACAGGATCGATCGGTTTGCAAGGTCCAACTGGCGCAACAGGAGCTACGGGCGCACAGGGAGCCACGGGCGCTACCGGTGTTATTGGAGCCACAGGCCCTCAAGGTTTAGTTGGTTCAACAGGAGCCACCGGAGCACAGGGAATCCAAGGAATTGCAGGTCCAACTGGTGCCACTGGTATTACCGGGCCCGTAGGTCCTCAAGGTTTAACCGGCCCAATTGGAGCTACCGGTCCAACTGGAGCGCAGGGAATTCAGGGAGTCACCGGTTCAACCGGAGCTACCGGTATTGCCGGAGCCACTGGTCCAACTGGAGCAACAGGTGTTGCCGGAGCAACCGGTCCGACCGGAGCACAGGGAATTCAGGGGGCAACCGGAGCCACTGGAGCTACAGGTGGAGTTGTTAATGCCGACTGGAATGCCACAAGCGGTACTGCACAAATATTAAATAAACCAACCACATTGAGCGGTTACGGTATCACTAATGCAATGAGTACGAGTGCGCCGGCTGCTTCAATCACCAACACCAATATTACAAATTGGAATACCGCTTATGGTTGGGGTAATCATGCCGCTGCCGGATATCTGACCACCGAAACGGATCCTGTGTTTAATAGTAAATTTAGTGTTGTAACACCTTCAAACGGACAATTGTTGTTTTTCAATTCTGTTTTAGCCAAATGGCAAAACTGGACTCCCGATTATTTAGCTGCAGATCAGGGGGGAAACAGCGGTAAGTTTCTTACTACAAACGGAACAATTCCATCTTGGACTGCAATTACCAAAACAACGGTTGGATTGGGCAATGTAGAAAATACGGCTCTTTCCACTTGGACAGGATCTTCCAATATCGCCACTTTGGGAACCGTTTCCACAGGAACCTGGCAGGGCACTGCAATTAATGCCTCTTATATTGATGTTCTTCCAGCTTCAAAAATCACTTCGGGAACTTTTGACAATGCTCGCATCAATTGGGCAGCTCCGGGGACTATTGGTTCTACAACACGATCATCAGGCGCTTTCACTTCGTTGGCCGCCAACAACGGTTTAACCGTGTCAAACGGAACAGTAAACATCAAACCTTCGGGAAGTGGTGGAACCAGCGGACAGGTGTTGACAACGGATGGAGCCGGAAATGCAACCTGGCAAAATGCACCTGCATCTAGTCGCTCAATAAGAAATGTTACTTCAAATGCAACATTAACGACAACGGATGAAATTGTTATTATATCAGGAGCCTGTACTGTTACCCTTCCCGCTTCTCCTGCTAATGGGCAGGTTCTAATGATATGTGGAAATAGTTCTAGTGGCGCAATTCAAACAAATGGAGCCAACTTGAGATTTTATAATTCATCTTTGTCTGGATCTTATGATTTTAACACTTTGGGCAATCTTGTAACTCTAATATACAGCAGTGCTTTTAATGAATGGTGTGTGTCAGGTATATAATGGTAATATTGTAGTAAGTTAATTATTAGAAGTAGTTATCGTGTTGAAAAAATTACTAACCGGTTATAAAACAATTTAAAAATGTAATATTTAATAAGATAAATCAAAAATAGATCAGTTTAATTCATTAAATTATTAACTAAAATCAAAAAATCATGGATCCATTTATCGGAGAAATCAGAATGTTTACAGGAAATTTTGCTCCTGCAGGTTGGCTGTATTGTTGGGGACAAACGCTGCCAATTAATCAAAATCAAGCCTTATTTGCAGTAATAGGGATACAGTTTGGTGGGGATGGTATGAATAATTTCATGCTTCCCGATTTACGTGGCAGAATTCCTCTATGTGCCGGTGCCGGTACTGGTTTAACCCCTAGAATTCAGGGTCAACATAGTGGGGTTGAAAAAGTCGGTTTACAGTTGAGTGAACTGGCACCTCATAATCATGTTATAACAAATATGGCAACAGCAACAACCAGTGGTTTGACGCTTGCAGGATCTGCTTCGTTGAATTGCAGTAACACTCCTGGAAACAGTCAGGATCCGACGGGTAATTATCCGGCAAAGTCAAAGGCTGTGACGGGTGATACAATTTACACTAACGATGCAACAAAAGTTACCGGAACCATGAATAGTGCCGCAATTCAATTGAGTGGCAGTGTTCAGGGAAACGTTGATGTAGAGGTTGATAGTATTTGCCAAATAACAGGAGCTGGAGCACCTCATGAAAATATGCAACCATGGTTGTGTTTGAATTTTATTATTGCCACAGAAGGAATTTTTCCCCAAAGACCGTAGGAATTAGCTTTTTTTAAAATTGCCCTGTAATCGGGGCAATTTTTTTATTGTATAAACACTCAACAACATGAATTTACGATTTGATAAAAGAAATAACAGTCACGACCTCTTTGTGAAAGAATTGTTCTTTAAGTATAAGACTCAGGAGTTTAATGCCGGTAATTGGCCAAAAGAGACGCTTTTGCCTCTTTTGGAAATGCAATTTAATATTCAGTCAATTTCATACAAAGCTCAATATCCAAATGCAGGAGAGTATATCATATATCAGGACGAGTTGCCTGTGGGCTGGTTGATATTAGATAAGACTCAAGTTTATCGCATTGTGAACATTATAGTGCACGACAGTTATCGGGGAAAAAATATCGGATCGGAGACTGTCCGGAAAATTATGGATAAAGCTGCCCATGAAGGCAAAAAGGTAACTTTGGCTGTTGAAAAGAATAATCCTGCGCAGCGGTTATATTCACGTTTAGGCTTAAAAATTCAGGCAAGTGATGAACTGTTTCTTTCAATGTCAACATAGATAAAGAATTTATCAGATAGAGGCTCGTTTCCCTTTCTTTTAAAAAATTTCTACCGTTAGTTTTTCTTTTGCGGCGTCTTCACTCATCGAAGTGCCGACCGAAAACCTCTTCGCATTGCGAAGTATTTCGGGATTGGGTACTGTTATTCCAGTTGAAGCAACAACTGTATTTGTTGAAGGAGTCATTTCAGTTGAATACTCTTGGTAAACAGTCTGTGGCTTTGTCCTATGCTCAGATTTTAATAATTTTTTTTTCACAAAAATAGTATCCACAATGCGTTTTTCCTGATATACCGTATCGATTTTAGTCAGATAGCGTACTTTTGTTTGAGGCTTCCATTGCATCAGCAATCCACCGGTGATGATCAATAGTGCAAAACCGGCTGCAACAGGCCAAAGAGGAACACTTTTTCTTATCAGGGCTTTCTTATTTGAGCTGTCAAATTTTAATTTGTGATGCTCTTCGAATGAGCATGTAATGGAGTCTTCAATTGATTTAGGAACAAATTGGTGATTGATTTCATTTTCAAAAAACGCATTAAGTGCATGCAAATTATCTCGCATTTTGCAATACTCTTCAATTGTTATGATTTTTGATACAATACTTTTTTCTAATTCGTTTAATTGCTCATAATCCTTTGTAAAGAGTAATTCTTCAATTTTTTCGTAATTATTCATTATTGTTGAATTTTTAAATCGTAGTATGCCATTTTCGTTGTTATATTTTTCAGTATGTAGAAGATTCTTGACTTTACTGTTCCTTCCGGAATTCCGGTGATTTGGGAGATCTCTTTCACCGTTAACTCTTCGGAAAATCGAAGTAAAATTAATTCCCTAGATTCCGGACTTAACTCATCCATTAAAGATTTTAGTTGATGAGTGGCAATTTTAAAATCAATATAGTCTTCGGTAAAATCAAAATGAGCAGGTGACGACAATGTATTCCTTTCGTGATATGATTGTTCATGTTCGAGCCTCCGAAATTCATTTTTGCACATGTTGGCAGCAATGGTATATACCCAAGTTGAAAATTTCTTGGTTTTATTATATGAGCTGCCGTGTTCTATAATTTTAAGAAATAAGTCGTGGGTAAAGTCGTTCGCTTTAAGCTTATCAAACCGGAACATGCTTGAAAAGTAGTAGTTCAGCCTGCCTGCATAGCGTTTATATAGCTCCGAAAAAGCTTGCTTATCGCCATGAGCAGACTGAACCATCAGCTCCTCATCATTTAATTTTGGGTATGTTGTTTTAAATAATGACATTTACAAGCTGTTGTTAACTTATTTTTTGTCGAGCACCAGCTCTTGGATGAATTTTAGATATTCTTTGTTTTCAGCTGTTTTTGCAATTAAAATCATTAAATTAGCAGTATTGTCTGCCTTGGTCAATTCTCCGGATAGCTTATAATGCTTGTATAATTGGGTTAAAGGAAGCAGATAGCATAAATTCATTTGGTTTATAATTTCAAGGCTGACATCGTTAATGAATGGCTGTTTAATGTAGTCGAGCAGGTAAGCTTGTTCGAAGTTTCGTTTGATTACGGCAATGTTGTCATATCGTTCAGGACTGTATTTATAAACCAGCCCTTCAAGATACAGGCTGTCTTGCATGAAAGCGTAAAAATCCTGCCTCATGGCTGTAGAGAAGTAGATGGGTCTAGATATAGGACTTTTCAGGATATGCATGATTAATTCCTTGTTATAAACATCAATGCTTTTGCATTCTTCCATGGTCTTTGTAAATTTAGGCAGATTTAATTCGGAATACAGATTGTCACGGAACCGATCAAGATACATTAGGCTTACAACAACAACTTTTATATCGGGGCGGATGTTCTTTACTTTTTGCAACCATTCTTTAGGATACACATCATTGTCACCATCCACAAACAATATTGCATTTGAGTCGAGCCCGACAAGCATGTTGTAATTCCATGCGATTAGCCCTAAATAAGGAGGCTCTTTTTCGTACCACCTCTTGATAATCGCCCTGTTTTTGTCCGTTTTGCCTCTGATGATGTTTGCTACAATGATATCCGAAAATCCGTCCACACGGTTTGAATCTATTTGATATGCTCTGTCGATGTATTGAAAATTATCGGCTTTACCGCCATTGCCGGAGGCATAATACATCAGATGGTTATACTCGTAAGAATCCGGGACCAGTTTTTTCATTTGATTCAAAATCGGTCTGGTTACCGAATCCATGATTGCCCATCGCTTATATTCATCCGCTGAATCGAGGGGACACATGACCACGGAATATCTGGTTGCCCGATAATAGTTTCCCCAAGCATAAGCATTTTTATTGTTTTTTTGGACCTCTTTCTTCCAAAGTTCCGATTGCATTTTGTACCATTCGCAGGGATGGGATTCTTTTACAAAAGAGATGATCTTTTCCGGCTTTTGCGCGGTTGTACCAAATATGGAAAATAGGGCGGTTAATAGGCTGATGATTATTGTTTTACATCTCATGACTATAGATTTTAAATGATAAATTTAATGTTTTTTTTGGAACGTTCACCAGAAGTTATACACTTTTACAAGTCGAACGTTCAGGATAAAGGGAAAATTTATCATTAAGTATTCAATCAGGATAGGGAAAGTGGTTTTGGAAGCGGGAAACATGCCGGTTTAACGATAAAATCTCATCTCTATTTATTTACATCATAGCACAACCAGAGCCTTCAATATGTATTTTATTTGTAATATTATCATCAACGATATTCCCATTATAGGCATCTATAATTATATTTCTGAATTTTTTAATATTACCTTTTCTGTCTTTTTTAAGGATGATTAAAATTTCAAAAACATAGATGTTGCATTTTGAGGAGTATCGGAATGTGATTTCGGTTTTTTCGTTCACTTTTTTCCAAGTTGATAATCTTGTATAATAACTTTGAATTATATTTAAAAGCAGTTCGTTTGTGATAAAGTTGTTGGTGCTTTTGTTCATGATAAAAGGAGGAATTCTTTCCGGTTGATAGAAATAGAGACTGTCTTTCAGAATATCATGAACCACATAGATATGGGAGAGTTCATCGGTCGAGAATCCTCTTATGGTTAAATTGTAGCTGGATATTATATAGTTGTAATTTGGTGATGAGGTATTCATGTATTTTCTGTCATCTTTTTCAAAAAAGGATTGATGGTTGAAATCGTACAAACATAAAAAAGGCCACACCCCTTTACAATTTTCATAGTGCTCCAATTCCTGCGAATTCGGAGTTTTGTAAAAATCGACACGATTAGGCTTGAAATAATTTCCAAACGCCTCTTTCCCAACAATATTGATGATAAAATCATTGGCTTTTTTCCGCTCCATTTTCTTGATTTTCGAGATGGAATCTTTCGTCAAGGTGCTGTCTTTCTGGCAATAACCAACATTGACTAAAAGGAAAAGAGAAAAAATCAGAAGAATTCGTTTCATGATTTTAGATTCGTTTGAAATTCGTTTACGAAGTTAAGGAAAATTGGAATTAGAGCATTGCATCTTGAAAAAGATTAAATTCAATGCGATTATTTCATTTTAATGTTGATTTATCGATTCCCTCTATTTTCTATGTTTTGTTACACTGAACGAAGTGAAGTGTCTCTTTTGATAACTTTTCATTCTTGAGCATAGGGACTGTTGATCTCCTTCGCATGAGGGATTGGCGTGGAAAGTTTATCTGCCGGAAAAACTAATATATTTAACATAGAGGCTGGTAGGCCGCAGCGGAGCGAGGACTTGGAGCAAAAAGCCCGACCTCACCTTGATGCTTGGGGTTTAGTGAGCGGATGACTTGGAGTCATCGGCTCACAGAAATTAAGGATAGGTGAGGGCACGCCCAAAAAACTTTTTACGCTTTGGGGTTCCGATATTGCAAATTATTGAGTACCCTGAAATTCTTTGCTGTTTCGGGTCGTAAAAATGAACACTGTGGGGCTTTTTGGGGTTATCTTTGAAACCGGATTGCAAATAGTGTTCGCAAGAAAATGCCAACTTTTTCGTTACTTTTGCAACGAATTCTGGTTATTTACACCAGTAAACGCCCAAAATTCGTTGCTGCGAAAGCCTCAAATTTGACGTTTTCTTATCAAACACTGAATTTTCTTGCAGTCACTAAATATGAAGACGATGAATGAAGAGCATGTGAACGAATCGATGATTAATGGAAATTTTAAAGTGATGGGGATGACTTGTGCCGCATGTGCAATCAGCCTTGAGTCTTATCTCCAGCCACTGAAAGGAGTGATTCGGGTGTCGGTGAATTATCCCAACCAGTCGGTATTTATCGATTTTGATGATCAATTGATTTCCATTGAAACGATTAGTGCCAAAGCAAAGGAAATCGGATATACAATTTTGGTTGGTGATAGCGAAAAAGTGAATGTCGAATTCGACGAGCTTGAACATCAACGGTTGAAAAACTTAAAGAAAAAACTGACATTTTCCGCAATACTATCGTTGCCGGTGTTTATTATTTCGATGTTTTTCATGGGCGTTATTCCTTATGAAAATTGGATCATGCTGGCGCTTTCGGTTCCGGTATTGGCTTGGTGTGGTTCTGAATTTTATGTCATCGCCTGGCGTAAACTCAAACATTTTTCGGCGAATATGGACACGCTGGTTGCCTTGAGTACCGGTGTTGCATTCGTTTTCAGCCTTTTCAACACGCTGTTTCCCCAATATTTGATGAATCAGGGATTGATGCCCCATGTTTATTACGAATCTGCCGTGATCATCATCACCCTGATTTTGCTGGGGCGGTTTTTGGAAGAGAAAGCGAAACAAAAAACCTCGTCGGTGATTAAAAAACTGATGGGTTTAAAGCCAAAACAAGTCACGGCAATCAGAAACGGGGAAGAAGTGATCATTCCAACGGAGGAAATTCAAAAAGGGGAGCTGATTTTAGTGCGGCCGGGAGAAAAAATGGCCGTGGATGGGAGAGTAAAAAAAGGAGAGTCGTTTGTGGACGAAAGCATGATTACCGGGGAAGACATTCCCGTTGAAAAATCAAAAGGCGCCACAGTCTTCGCCGGAACCATAAACCAACGGGGCGCTTTGCAAATTATTGCCACCAAAGTGGGCGGTGAAACGTTGCTTGCACAAATTATAAAGCTGGTGGAAAAGGCGCAGGCAAGCAAGCCGGAAATTCAAAAACTGGCCGATAAGATTGCCGCTATTTTTGTCCCGGTAGTGATGACCATCGCCCTGATCTCGTTTGCGATCTGGTATCTCTTCGGTCCCGAACCGGAATTTACGCACGCCACGCTAGCGCTCATCACCGTGCTCATCATCGCATGCCCCTGCGCTCTGGGACTCGCCACCCCCACCGCATTGATGGTCGGGATAGGGAAAGGTGCGGAGCATGGAATTCTCGTCAAAGATGCGCAGGTTTTGGAAACGGCCTATAAGATCGACACCTTGATCTTGGACAAAACCGGAACCATCACCGAAGGGAAACCGAAAGTTTCGGATATCCTCTGGCAAAATACATCGAAGCAGGAGTATTATTCACAAATCGTTTATGCAATCGAAAACCAGTCGGAACACCCGATTGCCGAGGCCATTTCAGCCTATTTTAAAGACTTGGGTGTGGAACCTGTTTCCGTGGATGGTTTTGAAAGTGTTACCGGCATCGGTGCAAAATGCAGGGTTGAGGATAAAATTTGTTTCGTGGGCAACAGTCGGTTTGCGGACTTATACCTGATGGAGATTCCTGTGGCACTTGCCCAAAAAGCGGAACAGTTAAAAGCGGAAGCAAAAACCGTGGTGTTCTTTGGATTTGATGACAAGATAGAAGCCATTATTGCTGTTTCCGATCAGGTAAAACCAAGTTCAATAGCGGCCATCCAAGAGATTCAGAAACAGAATATCACCATTTATATGCTTACCGGCGACAATGAGCATACGGCACAAGCCATTGCCAATAAAGTCGGAATCACTCATTTTAAAGCGAACATGATGCCGGCCGACAAGGGACTGTTTATTGAACAACTTCAGCAGCAAGGGAAAACAGTGGCCATGGTGGGCGACGGAATCAACGACTCTCATGCTTTGGCCCAGGCGGATGTGGGCATTGCGATGGGTAGCGGAGCGGATATTGCCATGGAAAGTGCCGGAATCACGCTGATTCATTCGGACCTGATGCAGATATCCAAAGCCATAAGTCTCTCCAAAGCCACGATGAAAACCATCCGGCAGAATTTGTTTTGGGCATTTATCTATAATGTTATTGCCATTCCAATAGCCGCAGGAGCTTTGTATCCGGTTTCTGGATTTCTTTTGAATCCCATGATTGCCGGTGCGGCCATGTCGATGAGTTCGTTATCGGTGCTGACCAATAGCCTGAGATTAAAGAGACAAAAGCTTTAACCTAAATTATTTAATTATAAATATAGAATAATTATGAAAACAATAAGATTCAAGACAAGCATTCACTGTGGTGGTTGCATAAAGTCAGTCACCCCTTTCTTAAATAATCTCGATAATGTGGATTCATGGAAAGTGGATATTGAAAACCCAGATAAGGTTTTAGAAGTTACGATTGACGATGATGATGAAAAAGCGGTGATAGATGCCGTAAAAAAGGCCGGATTTGAGATTGAGCCGCTAGAGGCATAAACTCAAATCTCCGATAAACCCATCCACCGCCTCCTCGTTGGTCGCCCACGAAGTTACCAGACGGATTGCGGAACTGTTGTCGTCCAATTTTTTCCAAACATAAAATTCGTAATTTTTGCCGAGCTCTTCAATGATTTGGATGGGAAATATGGGAAAAATCTGATTGGTAGGGGAGTCGGTCAGAAACGAATACCCTGCTTCTTTAATACCATCGGTGAGTTTTTGAGCCATTTTATTGGCATGATCGGCCAACTCAAAGTATAAGCTGTCTTTGAAAAATTCCCGGAATTGAATCCCGAATATGCGTCCTTTTCCCAGAAGCGCTCCGCGCTGTTTAAGATGGTAGGGAAAATCGGCAATAAAAACGGGATTGTTTATCACAATTGCTTCGCCGATCAAGCCGCCGTTTTTTGTTCCCCCGATATAGAACGCATCAAGAAGAGCGGATAGCTCGGGAAGAGAGATGTCATTTGTGGCGGCAGTTAGCGCCGACCCCAGACGGGCTCCATCCATGTATAAGTAGAGGTTGTTAGCTTTGCAGACGGCGGAGAGCGCTTCAAGTTCATGTTTCTGGTAGATGGTGCCGATTTCCGTGGAATTGGAGATATAAACCAAGCGGGGCTGCACCATGTGTGGCGGCTCGTTTTTGTGTTCATCAACCACCCTTTGGATGTCGGAAGCTTCTAGTTTCCCGTTGTTGGAATAAATAGTGTTAACCTTATGACCGGTAGCTTCGATGGCACCGGTTTCATGAATGCAGATGTGCCCCGTGGTTGCTGCAATTACCGATTCAAAAGGGCGAAGCATGGATGCAATTACAATTAGATTAGCTTGTGTTCCTCCCGAAAGAAAGAATACCTCGGCATTGGAATTTTGAATTTTTTTGCGGATGTGAACTTTTGCTTCGAGTGAGTATTTATCATCGCAGTATCCGTCTTGTTGTTCCAAATTTGATGAAGAAAGAGCTTCCAAAATACGTGGATGAACCCCTTCGCTATAGTCGTTTTTAAAGCTGTATTTCATTTTTTTATCTCGGATTGTTCCAATAATCGCGGGAGTGATCGCCCCATGCCGGATCCGCAGTCTTACTATCGTGTCCGCCCGGACTTTCTCTTCTGTTGCGAAGTATCTTTTCCCATTCGGGTTCGTTAATTTCTCCAAACACATCGGAGTGGAGCAGCTCGTAACTATTGGAAACACGATCTACATTATAAAAAATGAATTTTCGATTGCCTTGCCCTTTAATTTGATAATAATGCCATATTTCGTAAGGATATGAGTCGGCACCCATTGTTTCGGCACTTATGGAGTTTGGAGCTCCGTACTTTAAGAATACTCGCCCTCTGTCCGAAAGGTATCCTTTTTGGTTAAGAGACCCATATT
Source organism: Bacteroidales bacterium (assembly GCA_963556065.3). Classification (GTDB taxonomy): domain Bacteria; phylum Bacteroidota; class Bacteroidia; order Bacteroidales; family WCHB1-69; genus JBAXTE01. Next base: position 61,813 of record CAUVYH020000016.1, on the reverse strand, counting down.
TTTGGTTTATAGTGTTTACCTTTTCTAAATATTTATTCCACTCTTTTTCGGGTTTGAGACTGTTTCTTTTATTCCAAAAATCGAAGAAAAATTGTTGCATTACAAATATTTTTTGCTTTTTGTAATCTAAAGAGATGAGAATGGAATCGTAATTTTGCTTTTGATCCATGAATATGGAACTTCTTGCTATGCGCTCCTGATCGTCTAAAATCGGATACAGGTAGTCGAGATAGAGTCGCAATGTATCGAAATTTGTGATTCTTTCAACAAAAGTGTTGCTAATATCCAATTTAGAAAAAGAATTGTCGATAATTAGTTTGGGATTACTTCGTTGTAAGAACACAGAGTTAAAGGCAAGTACATGTTCGTTTGTATCTAAAACTTCAGTTACTAAATTGTAGTTTCCGGAAGGTAGCTTTACGATATTGAAGTTGCCGAAATTGATGTCAACTTCGGAAGTTTTCATGCGCTTTTGTTTAACAAATGCACCCATTTTTTGATGTGTATTTGCATCTTCCAAGTAATACCGGACAATGTAAGTCTTGTTTTCGCCTAGCAGAGTTTTTGTGTTATAGGTCTCGAAATAGCAGGTGATTTGGTTGATATAATCGGGATAGAAGTTGCTATAGTATGGAAAAATATCATAACCATGTTTGGTCATGGTGCCTTGCTTTTCACTTTTTTCTATATTGCTAACCAATTGAATACCGGAAAGGGATATTTTTGATTTCGGATAGTTAATCGTGATTTGCTCCGTCGATTCGATAGGAGGCTCTTTGGCGTTGATATCTTGTATGGATATGTTGAAGTTGAAAGTTCCGGATGGAATGACGAAGCGTTCAACGCTAACAAAATCAGTGGTTAACTCTTTTGTGGTATCACTGATTTCAGGACTGTTGAGTTCGATCTTTTGAAAAGATATTATGGAGTCGTTTCGCTCGAAAGTAAATAATAGTTCGAGCGTTGCTTTATATTTTCCGTTCTCGGATTTCTTGTATTTAACCGATTTCCCGTTGACAGACATATAGGTTTCCATATAAGCCCCTTCTGTTGGAGAATAATAAGTGGTATAGGTTAAAAATGCTCTAACGGAAGCCTGAGTTGTAACGATTGAGAAAAGTATAATGCTTAATGTAATAATTATTCGTTTCATAATAAATTGTATTTTTTTGTTGAAATTAATTCAGCATTTGTTTTGTTAAGCAAATATAGCAAAATAATCGATTATTTGTATTTTTTTATTCACTTTCGGATAATTAAATTATGAGGTTAAATAGGGTGTGCTTTTTATTTAAAATGCTGATAGCTATTTTATAAGCAATCCGATACTTATTATGCTATCTACTTTTACAGGTTGTAGCCAGTTATTAAGTCCTTCATTTTTTTTGATTTTTTTTTGGAAAGTATATTTTTTTTGTATCTTTGCACCGGAGAGTTGGCAGAGTGGTCGATTGCGGCGGTCTTGAAAACCGTTGACCTTCACGGGTCCGGGGGTTCGAATCCCTCATTCTCCGCCAATTTCATTAGCTCATCGTTAGATGGGCTTTTTTAATGCGATAAAGTGGAAAATAAACTTCCATTTTTCAAGATCGGGGATCAGTGCGAAAAGTTATCTATTGTGATAACGGGGTTTTGATTTATCATCCTAGACACAGGCAGATAAACCATTAAAAAAATCGCCAATAAATTTTTTATTCAAAATTCCGACAAAGACTAGGCTTATAAAAATGCTAGGGATGGAAAAGTTCTTACCATATTTGTAAAATTGATAGAATTTAGGTTTAATCCGCTGTGAATTATTTAATTAATGATTGTTTGTGGTGCTTGTTGTGTTAATGTTTGTAAATTGTTTTGAGCTGCAATAACCCGAATATCAATAGATTAACAAATTTACGAGAATATTCATATTTTTTTTATATTAATATACTAAAAAAATATGAATAGACGTTATAAAACATAAAAAATAAATTTATATATTTGTGCCAACCATGAAAAATTTAATAACCACATGGTAAGAAACAAACTTTTTTAAGCATAATAATTTGATTTTATTTGCTTTGCATCTATACTTAAATAATTTTTAGGTAAAGAGGAAATGATACATAAAATAAATGGAATATCCCGAAAATCCAGAAAAGAGTAGGGCGAAAATTAATTTATTAAAATCATGGCAACAATGATGTTAACAAAAGTGCAGCTTGCACAAATTAAGACAGACATGGAAAAAACGAGTGAAATGCTTACCGATGCAGAAGTGCTGGTGCTAGCACAAAAAGTAAACAAAGAGGTAAATATTCCATTTTTATCGGAAGAAAAAGAGCTTAAGGTACTATTTAAAATCATCCGTTGGATTGATAAAGAGCTGTATAAGTTACTACCGAATGAATATTATACTTTAATTCACGATTCTGCTGATGGAATTTCGGAAGAGGAAGCCGAAAATTTGAGAAATCGGCTTGTGCCGCTCATTAATAAGGTTGTAGATATTCCGATTTTATCGGAAGGCGTAGAAGCATTTGTAATTGATCTGGTATTGGATCTTATTATTAGTGCGATGATTAAAGGTTGCAGCCTCGAACAAAAATAACCCCGATATTAAAACACAGCTATGAAAATAACACAATTTACAGAAGAAGCAAGAGTGTTGAGTGTCATTAACGATTTAAAAGAAGAAGTTGATGGCAAGCAATTTTCCGATGTTATTGATGAGCAAAACCATCAATATGTTGATTTGGTTCAGGAGGGAGGAGGCACTTTAGGCGTTTCTTTGCTTGGCTATGTATATGTGTTAGAGCAAATGGGTATTCGCTTTTTGCAACTTGCCGGAACTTCGGCCGGAGCTATCAATACTATGCTAATGGCTGCATCCGGAACAATTGATGACAGTAAAAGCGAATGGATTTTAAATCGGTTAAATAATAAGGACTTATACGATTTTGTGGATGGAGACAGTGATGCAAAAGATTTTATCAATGCATTGCTAAACAAATCATCAAATATTAAATTAGCGATAAAAGGGGTTCAAGTTATTGATAATTTTAAAGATGATTTGGGATTGAATCCGGGTAGTAACTTTTATAACTGGATGAAAACCCTTTTAGGCCAGTGTGGAATAAAAAATCTTGGCGACTTACAGGCATTGAGAAGTAGAGGGGTGTCTCCGAACAATAGGTTAAAACTAAGGCCTAACAATTCCGCAACTGTTGACTCAATAGACTTTGCTAGAATTGCAATAATTTCGGCGGATATTACGACCGGAAGCAAAATCGTTTTTCCGGAAATGGCCGATTTGTTTTACGCAAATCCCCAATTAGCGAACCCTGCAGATTTTGTGAGAGCTTCAATGTCCGTGCCCATGTTTTTCCACCCGTTTCGTATAAATCATATACCGGTTAGTGTGGAGCAGTGGATAAAGTGGAATACAAAACTTGGGCTAAATACAAATATTCCGTCGGAGGTTATGTTTATGGACGGTGGAATCATCTCTAATTTCCCGATTAGTATTTTTCACAAGAACGATCAGATCCCTTTTGCACCGACATTTGGAATTAAAATCGGGCGAGATAAAACGGTTTTAAATAAAAATGAAACGATTTTTAGTATGATCGGTTCGGTTTTTAATACGGCCAGATTTTCTCAGGATGATGAATTTCTTCGAAACCATGAAGATTATAAGCATTTGATTGGGTATATCGATACCGGTAATCATAATTGGTTGAATTTCAGCTTATCGGATGATGATAAAATTGATTTGTTTTGTCGTGGGGCAAAAGCGGCCTCGGATTTTATAAAATCATTTAATTGGGATAAATATAAGAAAATGAGAGCGACCAAATTATCGATTAGCCCGGAACTTACACGAAATTAATTTTTAAAACAAACCCGTAATTAACATGAAAGCACCATTGCTCCACATTCAAATTAAGTCCATTTATAAAAATGGCAATCAAAACGTTTTACTTCCCTCAAGGTTGGCACAATGCACACCAGATACCCACAATGCTATTTTTGCTTTGTCGGACGAATTGCAAAAAGTTGGAGGAGAACTAGTCCTGTCCGACTTGTTCAGAAGTTATGATATGCAATATCAGGCGAACTTAGACTATAAAACCGGCAAGAAAAAAGCCTACAGTCCTCCTCCGGGCGGAAGCTTACATGAGGCGGGCAGATCTATGGACATTGATTTGTCGAAAATAAAAATAAGTTTAAAAGATTTTTGGGTAATTGCAGAAAAGTACGGTTTTTACCCGATAATTAAAACCCCCAGTACAAAACTAAGCGAAGCATGGCATTTCGATTGCCGTGGAAGTCACCATGTTGTTTACGATTACTACCGAAATGGAAAAGCAAGCAATATGAATGCCTACACGGCTATGGCTGTAAGTGCGATTCTGGCAATTGGGATCCACGTGGATAAATTTGCAGGAAGAAACAATGAGGCATTTATTCAAAGTGGACTAATCCGCTTAGGTTTTGAAATAGGCAATATCGACGGTTTTATTGGCGCAAAAACCAATTCGGCACTACTTAAAATCGGAAACGAAGCCATCACAATAGAAGAAACTGCTGCGTTTCTTGAAGGCAAACTTCAAGAAAAATACCCTAATGAATACACCATTTAATACCTCTGAATTTAAAAAACATTTCTCAGCCCGCTACAGGGCAGCGTTAAACTTTAAAACTCAAGGAAGGATCTAAGAAAACTTCGCTTTAAAATAATCAACTGAATTTGCAGGTTCAATAGAGTCTTGGTAGTTTGCAAAACGTATTTGCTGCGCTTAACGGAGATTAATAAAACAAGGACCATTTAATTATTAGAAATAAAATTAATAAAACATGAAAACACAATTAATTCCATTAGACATTGATGTCACAAATCGGGATCATGTCTGCCAATTACAAAATGCTTTGTCTTTTTTGGGATACTCCATTTCAGATGAAGAGATTATAAATAAAATTATCGGTTATACTACAAAAGAAGCCATTAACGAGTTTCGCAAGTCTCACTGTATTCTTGGATCTTGTGAGCTTACCAGAGAATTATTGGCTATTATGAATGATGATTTGCAGAATTATTATCATGTGATGGGTTCGGTGACTAATTTGGATGGAATGCCTTTAGGTGGGGCTATCTTGAAAATTTTTACAAAAAAAGTTGGAGTTGATCCTACTGACGGCTTAGGGCAAACGGAAGTATTGTCGGATGGCACCTATTGTTTGTTTTTTAAACAACCGGGTGCATCGACCAGATTTGGTGTGGTGATAAAAGTTTTCTCTTCAATGGAGACCATAGAAAATGATCCGATATTTGTAACCGAATCCTTTATGGTGAACAAGAAGGAAACCGTTTATGATATTGTTAATGAGTTTTCGAAATACAATTTTATAACGGTTTTTGAAGATTTTACCAATAAATTCAATGAGGAGGTTCCTGATTGGAAAAAAACTTTTACGAAAAATAACGTTGATGAGTTATCGAAGATTACCGGATTAACGGTGGAGCAAATTATGGAGTATTACTTGAGTTATCGGATGTATATCCAAGCCGGTTCCGTTGAGGTATTGTTCAAAACATTTTTCGGGTTTTTATATCAGAACTATCCCACAGACAGACTTAAAAGTTTGTACCCTTCGGATTTAGATGATTCAACAAATACACAAGTGCTTTTGGACTATTTAATAAACGGCACATCTAAAATGGTTCCGAGTGAATTGTATAAAACTGATTTTTGGTCAAAGTATTATGATCAATTAAATACTGAGATTAAGGACAAGATATGGGATGTTAAAACGTGGTTAGATGAAATTAATGCTCAGACAAAAAATCTAATGAATTCTTATTTCTTTTCAACTTCGGGTTGGAGCTCTTTTTTAGGTTTATTAGTTGCAGAAATTATTAAAAATACACATACCTTGTCTGAATGGACAGCATATTTGGATTCGAAGATAAAGGAGTTGCTTATCCCTGTTACTTTTTGCCCTTCAGCAAGTTGGAACACCTATATTGAAGGATTGGCAAACGATATCTTGAATAAAAAATACGGTGATGAATTTTCGTGGAAGTCTTACATTCAGACAATAACCAAAGAAAAAATATACTCGGATTTTGGTTCCGATAATTTGTGGATGGGATTTATTCAAACTTTTGCAAACGATATTATGAATGGAGTTTTTAATCCAAACCGGAATTGGATTAAGTATGTGGAAGATTTGAGTGGTGAGTTGCTGAAATCCATCGTTTTTATTGACGAAGAGAATCAAAGAACAATTACTACAAATGCTTACAACTATTACTATATTCCATTTACTGATTTCACGAAAGAGATTGAAGATGTTCTTGCTCAATTAAAAAAACTTCGGGACGGTTTCCGAATGGATAAGCCTCTTCTTATTGGGGACATGTCTGTAGGCTCGTTGTTCAAATTTGCTTCAACAACGCTAACCGATACGCAAAAAAGTGAAGTTTCGTCACTGTTTTTTGATCTAAATGCGGATTTGGTTGAGTTTAAAAAAGCATTATTGGATAAAGAGAATGAATACGGAACGGATAATGTGAAAAAAACAGTGATCACTTTCGGGTTGGGGCATGTTACCGACAACCATCCACCAATGCTCCAATATGCTAAAGAAAAGATGGTGAAATTGGATGATATAAACTCCGTTAGAAATCTAGCCAAGGTCTCAAAAGATGGTTGGACAGATATTATCCGTGAATTAATTTCAGGTGGTAAGCAAGGCTATCCGTCAAACACTCCGGGAAAAACCGAAGAAGAAAAAATCAGCAATTATGCCGACACGTTGGTCGGGAATAATGAAAAGACGTACCCCGATGTTTCCTATATTGCCGGAGCCGGCAGAAGCGGGCAACATGGATTAAAATATTTTGATACGATCGAAGGCTTTATATATGAGAATCCGGATAAATTTGACTTACTTGTTGATTCTGTGGACGATAAATTTCATCCAACTGGAACAGATGAAGAGAAGAAAGCCCAAATTAATGAATTAAAAGCGGTTCAAAGTGCATTCAGGCTAAGCCCTACTCCCCAGTGTGCCACGGCATTACTTGATGCTAAAATACACTCGGCAAGCCAGTTGTATTTTACGGGAAAAGATAATGTTGAACGCACGCTTACCTCGAAAGGCATTTCCAAGGATGAAGCAGCCAAAGTATTTCAACTGGCAACATCCAGGTATGCGGGATCCCTTGCTGCTTTTACCAGTATCCGTTCCGATTTTTCGAAAGGAGAACCCAGATCTATTATGCCTGTAATTGATTCGGATCTAATGAAACGGTTGATAAAAGATTTCCCGAACATAGAAGCTCTTTTCGGCTCAACGGACTACTGCAACTGCGAACACTGTGCATCTGTTTATAGTCCCTCGGCGTACTTGCTTGATGTGCTGACTTATCTGGATGGACTGAAATCGTTGAAAGATAATGGGGCGGGAGGCCAATTCAGCGTACGTGAAATATTAAAGGAGCGAAGACCGGATATAGAAAATATTCAGTTAAACTGTTTAAATGCAGATACCGCAATGCCATATATCGATCTGGTGAACGAGATTTTGGAAAATAAGGTTGTGGGTATAGCTGCATCCAGCTCTTATCAGACCACCCTAACATCCAAAGAACTTTTGGCGGCTCCCGAGCATGTAAATGACGACGCATACAGGGGACTTAAAAAAGTACTTTACCCGATTTATTCTTCGTATGACCTATATCGTCAGGAAACAAGGGGCTTTTTAGAAAAGTCAGGCGTAAAAAGATACGCGTTGATGGAAGCATTTCAAAAGTCGTTAACCGAAGCTTCCGATGCAGACATTGCTGCGGAATATTTTGGGCTGACCGAAGTGGAGAAAAATTTTATATTAGCAACCGACATCGCTTTTCCTGACGGAAGTGGAAATTATAGTGTTATAGCAAATCGTAACCAAAAAGCATGGAATGTGGAAAATCCTTTGGGCTCTGATTATACAATGGGTGCCGAAGAATTTATGAAGAAAACCGGGCTCGATTGTCATGAAATGTATGACCTGATGAAGAATATTAAATGGGTCGGGTTGACTATTGTTGGCGGATTAGATGCCAATTGTTCTTGCGACAGTAAAACGGTGACAGGAAATGCAAACCAATATGACCGGGCACATCGTTTTGTCCGCTTGTATCGAAAAGCATCGTTCGAAATGTGGGAACTGGATCTTTTATTGTCGAATTCCATTATAAATCCGGTTGTATCTAATGACTCGATTAATCTGATTAATTTGATGAATTTTGATAAGATTAAAACCAGGCTGAAACTTAAAACCGAGCAACTGCTTGCATTTTACGGAAACATCGATACGCACATCCGGTTTGACTTTTCGTTAAAATCGATTCTACCGATGTACGACCGGCTCTTTTTAAGCAAATCGGTCAGTAATCCCTTAAATAAATACATGGAACTTGATGATGCCGACAACAGACAATTTAAGGTGCTTGCACATGAAGATCCGTCATCTCCCATTATTCTTGCGGATGTTAGAAACACATTGATGTGTGCATTGCAAATTGATGATGGGACATTTGATCTTTTGGCTGCCCAATTGCCTACGAACGAAAGAACTTTTGAAAATATCGCAAAAATGTATCGCTGGGCAAAATTTGCGAAAGTTTTGAAGATTAAGGTAAAAGAGCTGTTTACATGGATAAGTGTGATGCAGGATACCATTCCGGCCGATTTCTCGGAAATATTTGCAAGTGTTGAAAGCACAAGCCGGTTCCTGAGCGATTTTGACAAGCTTAAAAAACTAAAATTATCGGCCGATTCGTTGTACTACCTGCTAAACTACGGGTATGGCGATGCTGATTTTACACCGGATACCAAACAGCAAAAATCCACACTCGAACTGTTTATTGATGAATTATCCCAACTCTGTAATGACGTAATTTGGAAATACAATACCTCGGATGATCTTGTGAATGAAAATCCAAAATTAAAATATGTTTTGTCCAAACGCTTCTTGTCTTATTTTTCTCAATTTAATAATAGTACCGAATTTCTTAAGGTAAACGATATTATTGAATATACCAATTTATATTTACCAGATGATGAAGCTAAGACGAAATTTATAAAAACACATTTTAATGGTTTTATTTCTGATACTAGTGCAGCTTGCGATTTTCTTGTTTCACCTCAAACGCAGGTAGATAGGAACAATTATATTTTATCCTTTTTATTGCCATTCGCTTGTAAAAAAGATTTATCGGAGTTTGATTCTTTCAAAGAAGACGAGGCAATGACTGCAATATTAAATCTGATACATGGCATTTGGGAGGAAAAAGAAGAAAAACGTGTTGAATTTATCCAAAAGCATTTTTCTAATATTTGGGATGGTGATGCAACTGCAATTGATACATTGGTTTCCACATTGACAAAAAGCTCAAGTATTGGAATTTCGGATATTATTACCCGTTCGGAATTGATACTCGATTTTCTTTATAAATTTGAGAAGAATACCGAGTTGATTGCAACTGTTCAAAAAACTGTTTGCAAACAATTCGACATATCAATGGAGATTTCGTCTTTCTTGTTTTTGAAATTTAGTATAACAGATATTCTTACCTCTGATTTATTTATTAAAATACATGAAAAAATTGTAGCGGATAATTCCAATATTCCCGTGGATGTGTATAAATGCTACTATCTGCTTTCAAAATCTTGTTTGTTGATTAACAGCACCAAAATGACAGATGCTGAGGCGGAATGGCACATTGGACAATACCATGATCACGGAGGGTTCAATTGGAGTACTTTTAAGTTGATTTCGGCTGATGCTAAGCAGATTAAAGCTTCCGATATGAGGCGCATTTCGGATATAATATCGATAAATAAAAGCTACCCGGCCATTACTACCGACAACGATTACTCGTATAACAACGTGAGCATTTACGATGTGTTGATGTCGGCTAATTCCGGTGCGGCAACGCCATTGTTTGCAAAACTCACCGGTTTTAGCGAAACGGATGTAGATACCGTTTTAGTGAATTTATCGTTGACAACTGCTGTTAAAAAACCGGAAACCTATTTGCGCATTATCAACTGCGTGTATTTCGCAGAAACGATTAATTGCAAGATAAGTGAAATATTCTCGTGGACAACCATTGAGGCGGAAGATGCGGGGGTAAAAGCCGGGGTAAAGGCTCGGTATTCCGATGATGAATGGTTGGAAGCAGTACGTCCGATTCAAAAACCGATTCGCGAAAGCAAATGTAATGCATTATGCAACTTTTTAATTGAAGACTCCCAACGGAGTATACGTTATGGCACCACCTGGTACAATAAAAACGACTTGTATTTCTATTTTCTGGTCGATCCTGAAATGATTGCATGCCAGCTTACATCACGAATTAAATTGGCCATGAGCTCGGTGCAGTTGTTTGTGCAACGGTGTTTCTTAAATCTTGAGCCGTATGTGAGCACAGAAGGAAACAACGACTGGGGACAATGGACCTGGATGAAGAACTACCGGGTGTGGGAAGCCAACCGTAAAGTATTCCTCTATCCCGAAAACTGGATTGAGCCCGATTTGAGAGACGATAAAACTCCGTTTTTTAAAGATTTGGAAGATGAATTGAATGGCGGAGATATTACTAAAGACTTGGCCGAAGACGTTTACCAAAACTACCTGCAAAAGCTGAATGATGTTTCCAAATTAAATGTTTGCGGTTTATATCACGAAACGGACACGGATACCAATTTGCTGCATGTGATTGCACGCACCAGCTCCAGCCCTTATTTATACTATTACCGCGTGTTTAATGGCAACTATGGTACATGGAGTGCCTGGGAAAAAATTGATATGGAAATAAAAGGAGAAGTTGTTCTTCCTCAAGTATATAATCGGAAGCTGTATTTATTCTGGCTTTTAAAAGTAGATAAAAGTTTAAAACCCAGCTTTACATATAATTCTGATTATAGCCAAAAAGCAGAAATCTATAAAAAGATAAGTAACGAAGTGGATCCCTGTAAATATGAAGAATTTCAACTATGTTGGAGTATTTTAAAGAAAGGGAAATGGACATCTCCAAAAGTTAGTCGAAAAAAAGTTATTAATAATCTGAATGCTGATTTGTCCTCTTCTGGATATATGCTAACATCTGGTATTTCGAATAATAATTTGATAATGTCATTATATGTATCTAATTTGCCGAAAGAAAATAATAATTATTATATACAGGGGCAATTTAATTTTGATGGGGATGTTGTAAGCACAAATTCGAAGTATATTGACACCTTGAGAAGGGATATATATACTCACATGTGGGAAGAAATTACGGCCAAAATGGATCCGTTTACAATCCCTGAGAAATTTGAAAACCATATTGACTATTACCATTCAGATAATATTAAGTTCGAGGATAATTTATTATACAATAATCCGAATGGAGCACAGGGTGCAACAATTAAAGCTATCAGAAACTTGAGCACAATAGATATATTGCACACAAATTTTAAAACACCCACAGTCATGTTGTCTTTTCAGAACAACTCACAGAATGTTCAAAATTGCATTAATGAAAATTTTTTATCCAATCAATTTTTCTTTAACGATTCGGGGAGAGTGTTCAGCATCCAACCTGTAATCTACAATAATAACACATCTGTAAATTATAATGTTACGCCGTTCTATCATCCGTATGCAAAACTCTTTATTCGTGAGCTAAACCGTGTTGGTGTAGAAGGAGTACTGAACAGAAATATTCAGGTTAGTCCGGAAACTATTTCTCCGGGAAATAATTATGATTTCAACATTGAGTATACCCCACAAAACGGAGCAAACACATCCGAATATTATCGAAAGGAAATTGTGGACTTTGCCTTTGGAGGAGCTTACTCCGTTTATAACTGGGAATTATTCTTCCATGCGCCGTTGTTTATCGCGTGCAAGCTGAGCGAAAACCAGAAGTTTGAAGATGCCATGAATTGGTTTCATACCATATTTAACCCGATGGATACCGGCACTTCCTCCGGAACGCAAAGGTTTTGGGTGACCAAACCGTTTTACGAGATGAATAGCGATTCCGTTCGTTTGCAAAACATTTATAATATTTTAAATTCAGTAAGCAGCAATAATAATGAATTTGCCGATCAGGTAAAAGCATGGTTGGAAAATCCGTTTATGCCGCACTTGATTGCACGTTATCGTCCGGTGGCCTACCAGCGCACGGTGGTGATGAAATATATCGATAATTTGATTGCATGGGCCGACCAGCTATTCCGTCGCGATACCATCGAATCGATTAACGAAGCCACGTTGTTGTATATTCTGGCCTCTGAAATCTTGGGCGATCGTCCTCAAAAAATGCCGGCAAAGGTAAACCCCGAATTCGGAAAAACGTTCACTAAGATTTTAGAGGAAAGTTCACATACCATCATTGGACAAGATCCGGTATCTGTTTTTGAAAGTACGGTAAGATATAATTTCGAAAGCGATCACTCCGGTTCTACGATGCAGACGTTAAGTTCGGCGGTACGTAACACGACAATGAAAGCCGTATCCAAAGCGGATGTGAATAAATGCAGTGTGCAGGGCCGCAAAATTGCAGTTTCTCTTCGCACGAGCAAAACCCAGTTGCCACGTATCGATGCCACCCATTTCTGCATCCCGTTCAACGATCAATTGCTTACCTATTGGGATACCGTGGAAGACCGCTTGTACAAGATTCGTCATTGCATGAATATCGAAGGCGTGGAACGACAACTGGCATTGTTTGAACCGCCGATTGATCCGGCATTACTCGTTCGGGCTGCCGCTATGGGACTGGACATTGCCTCGGTTCTAGCCGACAGTTCCGCTTCGATGCCCAATTACCGGTTCCGCACCGTGGCACAAAAAGCCATGGAGTTCTGTAGCGAGGTAAAACAATTAGGTGAAAAGATTCTTTCGACCATCGAAAAAAGGGATGCCGAAAGTTTGGCTTTGTTACGTTCTTCGCAGGAGATAAATATGCAGCAGGCAGCCAAGCAGGTGCGTAAAATGCAGATTACCGAAGCCGAAGAAAACATGAATGCACAGAACGAAGCCATTAAGTTGGCACAGCAAAAGTATAACTACTATTCCAGTCGAGAATTTATGAATGGATTAGAAACAGGGGCTTATGCGTTAAATATCGCTTCGGCTGTAATAAATGATATTATTGTCCCAAATTATTTAGCAGCATCAGTTCTAAATTTGATACCGAAAATTGAAACTGGGACTTCAGGATTTGCTCCTTTTTTTAGTTCCACGATTACAGATGGAACAAAAATTTCAGCACTAATGACAGGTGTAACTCAATCCATAAGTGCATTTGCGCAAAGCGTTGATAAACATGCCTCCATGTTAGCAACTATGGGTAGTTATAAGCGTCGTCAGCAGGACTGGGACTTCCAAGCCACTCAGGCCACTCAAGAAATTGCTCAGTTAAACAAGCAATCAGCGGCTGCTGAAATCAGGAAGCAAATTGCGGAGAAAGAGTTGGAAAATCAGGATTTGCAGATTGAACAACTGAAGACGACCGACGAGTACTACAGCAGCAAGTTTACCAACGAAGAACTCTACAACTGGATGCTGAAACAGGTCACTTCGTTCTACTTTAAGTCGTACCAGTTGGCTTACGATATGGCCAAAAAAGCCGAAGCCTGCTATCGTTATGAGCTTGGAATTACCGACTCGAATTATTTTATCAACTTTGGATATTGGGATAATGCCAAAAAGGGGTTGCTTGCCGGCGATAAGCTGATGTACGATTTGCATCGTCTGGATGCCGCTTATATCGACAACAACAAACGCAACATGGAACTTACCAAGCATATTTCGCTGGCACAGATGTTCCCTCAAAACCTGATTGACATCATAAGCAGCGGAAGTACCTTTATTACGTTGCCCGAATGGTTGTTTGATATGGATTATCCCGGACATTATATGCGCCGCATCAAATCGGTTTCCATCAGTATTCCGAATATTAGTGGACCTTATACCGGAGTTAATTGTACGCTCACGTTGCTTAATAATACCGTGAGAATAAGCAATTTGAAAGGTGAAACGTATGCAGCTCCTACCCAAGGAGAAGACAATCGTTTTACCAAACAATTCGGTGCCATTCAATCGATTGCCACCAGCCACGGACAAAACGATGCCGGAGTGTTCGAAATGAACTTCAACGACGAACGCTACTTGCCTTTCGAAGGTGCGGGAGTGGTCAGCGACTGGAAAATTTCGTTGCCGAAAGAGACCAATATGTTTAATTTCAGTAGCTTGTCCGATGTAATTATTCATATCAACTACACCGCCCGCGACGGGGGAGCTGTACTTGCCGAGGCTGCAACGGCTGCTTTGAAGGCAATGCTTCCGACAAATGCGGCCGTACTGTTAAGTTTGAAGCACGATTTTCCGGCAGAATGGAACCAGATGTTGTCAAATACAAATAAAGAGATGACATTTGAATTGAAAGCGGAACAGCTGCCGTACTTTGCAAATTTAAATAAAGTAGATAAGCTTTGGGAGATTTTAGCTTTGCCTTTATCCGAAGAAGACGAATCGAGTATTGGAATTCAAATTATTGATCCATTCAATAATACACCTGCTACTTGGAGGCCATTAACTTATGGTGGAAACGTATTCAAGTTAGAGGATCATTCTAATCATGACACATTGGGAACTTGGAAATTGAAACTTGCTTGCGATATCACAAAACTCGAAAATGTCTTGTTTGCTGTGGTTTTGGGGCAGACTCCTCCTACTAACGACTAAATTTATCATTGAGTTTCGGCGGTTGCTTTGTTGGCCGCCGAAACTTGATTTAATTTGAGTTTTTATCCTGATATTCAATGCTTTTACCCCGACCAGTTCGGCAAAGCTCACTGCATCGCCTAAAGGGTGGCATTGAAAATCAAATTGATTAAGATTTAGTTTTCAATATTTTTCTCGGAATTTATCTCGCAATCGCGGGAGGGACAAGGGGTGAAAAAATATTGAAAATTTATCGAACAATAGTGATTGAAAATTAACGATAGATAAAGAAATTGAGCAAAAAAAATTAAGGACAAAAAATTGCTGAAATTTAGACCGTTAATTGAAAAAATGTGAGTGATGTGATGAAAATTTATTTTACCCCAAATCCGCCATTTGGCGGAAGACAAATTTTCATAAACGCACTATTTTAATGAAATTTAAAATAAACCGACAATGAAATACAAGGACGAAAAAAAACATACAAAACCGGATGCAGGAGACCCCAAGGGCAAGCAGCCGGCAGAAGATGCCGGGAGCAAGCAACCGGCCCAATCGGGGAAAGAGGCATCGGGCGAGAAGAACGAAACCACACCGGCAGGAAAGCAGTCGTTTGTAAACCTGCCCAAAGGCGGTGGCGCCATACACGGGATGGGCGAGAAGTTTCAGGCCAATCCGGTAACGGGCACCGGCTCATACACCGTCCCGCTGACCATCAGTGCCGGACGGGGCGAGTTCACCCCGCAACTGGCTCTGGGCTACGACAGCGGATCGGGCAACGGCCCGTTTGGCCTCGGCTGGAATGTAGGCATCCCCTCAGTATCACGAAAAACAGATAAAGGTCTACCCCAATACCTGGATTTGGAAAACAACGAGTCGGACACGTTCATCCTGTCGGGAGCCGAAGATCTGGTTCCCGTCCTGAAACTTGACGAAGCGGATGGAAAATGGAAGCACGACACCCGAACGGAGGGAGCCTACCGGGTGTTCCCATACCGGCCAAGAACCGAAGGACTGTTTGCGGTAATCGAGCGGTGGTACGACACCACAAACAAGGTGAGCCACTGGCGGAGCATCTCCAAGGAGAACATCACCAGTATATACGGGCTGAACCCGCAGGCGGTAATCGCCAATCCGAGGCATCCCGAACAGGTATTCACGTGGCTGATAGAAAAAAGCTGGAATGCCAAAGGCAATCTGATCGAGTTTGAATACAAGCGCGAAGACTACACGGCGGAAACCGGCAGCGGAATAGCAGGCGAAGTCTATGAGCACCAGCGCCGGAAAACCAGCGAATGCCTGACCAACCTGTACCTGAAGCAAGTCCGCTACGGCAACGCGGCAATTTACACCCCCGTGTATCCGGCAGTACCCGCTTACGCAAGCGACTGGCACTTCCGGCTGGTATTCGACTACGGCGACCATCCGGCATCCAACCCGCAGGTGGCATCGTCTCAGGAATGGACCTGCCGAAAAGACCCGTTCTCCACCTACAAGGCCGGTTTCGAGATCCGCACCTACCGACTTTGCAAGCGGGTGCTGATGTTCCACCAGTTCACCGAACTCGGCAGCACCCCGGTATTGGTAAAATCCACCGACTTCGACTACCTCGAAGACGAGCACATGGACAAACATCTGGCACTGCTGAAAACAGCCACCCATAAAGGATACCTGAACGGCAACAGCGAAGAGTTGCCCACGTTGAGCTTTACCTATTCCGAAGCGAAATTGGGCAGTAAAATATACGAAGTATCCCCCGAAATGCTCCACAACATCCCCGATGGAGTCGATGGACGAAGCAGTCAATGGGCCGACCTCTACAGCGAAGGCATCAACGGGATATTAAAACAAGACCAGAACGCGTGGTACTTCATCCCCAACAAGGGCGACCAACGCTACTACGAAGAACCCGTTGCAGGCACACCCACCGAACCCGAACTGGTATTGGGCGGTATGCGGTGCGAACTGCTGAAACCGGCAGCCGTAAACACCAAAAAATCATCGTTCCACCTCGCCGACGTCGATTCCGACGGATTGCCCGAACTGGTGATCAACGCCCCCGGAATGAACGGTTTTTATACCCGCGACGAAAACGAGCAGTGGCAACCATTTGCCAACTTTGCAGAGATGCCCAACTTGAACCTGAGCGACCCCAATATAAAAATCGTGGATTTAAGTGGTGATGGACTGGGCGATATCATCATTGGCAAAGGCGACTACTTTGAAATATATCTAAGTGAAGGTAAAAAAGGTTACGGCAACTACCGTCGACTTCGTTGCAATACCACCGAAGAAAAGGGCCCCAAAGCCATCTTCTCCGACGAGCTCAAACAAATATACCTGGCCGACATGAGCGGCGACGGCCTCCCGGACATCGTCCGCATCACCAACGGCACCCTTTGCTACTGGCCCAACCTCGGCTACGGACGCTTTGGCGAAATAGTGATGATGGCAAACCCGCCGCACTACGAGCAACCCGACCGGTTTAACCCCTCGCAAATCAGATTGGCCGATGTGGACGGTACCGGCACCACCGACATCGTCTATTTTGGAAGCACCACCACCAGATACTGGAAAAACCAGGCCGGAAACAGCTGGAGCGAAGCCGAGGAAATCAACAACTTTCCGCAAGTGGACTCCATGGCAAATGCCGAAGTCGTCGATTTGTTCGGCAACGGCACCTCGTGTCTGATCTGGAGTAGCAAACGCCCGTCGCAAAGTAGAAAGATGCGCTATCTGGAACTCACCAGCGGGATAAAACCCTACCTGATGATCGAATCCGACAACGGCATGGGCGGCATCACCAAACTGCAATACACCACATCTACCAAATACTACCTTCGCGACAAACTGTCGGGACATCCATGGATTACCCGCCTGCCTTTTCCCGTGCATGTGCTGGAACACGTCGAAATCCACGACGAAGTCACCGGAAGCGTGTTTACAAACCGCTACGCATACCATCACGGCTACTACGACCACGACGAACGCGAGTTTAGAGGCTTTGGAATGGTGGAACAGTGGGATACGGAAAAATACGGTGATTTCGGCTACGCTCAATCACCGATCGGCTACGCTCAATCACCGATCGGCTACGCTCAATCACCGAACGAAAGCGCTCAATCGCCGGTTGGTTCCAATCAACTGACGGAAACTTTTGTACCGCCGGTATATGTGAAGACCTGGTTTCATACGGGATTTTTCAAAAAACCGGACGGAAATCAGCAGGCAGTTTGCCGAAGAATATTTCGGCGGCGACAGCCAGGCGTGGCTGCTGCCCGACACCATTCTGCCCGAGGGACTTACCGCAGTGGAAGCCCGCGAAGCCTGCCGGGCATTAAGAGGCAGTGCCCCTGCGGAAAGAGGTCTATGCACAGGACGGCACGGCACAGGAACCCATTCCCTATACCGTGGAAGAGAAAAACTTCGATATACGCATGTTGCAGGGCATAAAAACAACAGGCACGGCGTATTCCAAATTACCGAGCGCGAAACGCTGGCATACCAGTACGAGCGCGACACCGCCGACCCGCGCATCATGCAAAGCCTGGTGCTGGAAACCGACCGGTACGGCAATGTGCTGAAATCGGCACAAGTAGCCTATCCGCGACGAGCCTGTGCAGAAGCCCAAGTAGAACAATTACAATTACACATAGTTTACACCGAAAACAGCTTTATCAACAAAACCGAAACCGGGGGATTTCATTTAATTGGAGCCGGATGCGAAACCAAAGCGTACGAGGTAACAGGCATATTGAACTACAATCAGAAATTTGAAAAAGAGAATTTGCTGACCGCCATAGCAAGTAGTACCGAAATAGCCTATACCGCCACACCCGGCACTACGCCGAAAAGCGGAAAATACAGCACGACCGGGTCTATTACTGGAACCCAACGCTAACCGATGCCTTACTGCTGGGCAACATAGCCCCCACATGCGTTGCCGTATCAAAAGCTCAGCATGCTTACACGGAAGATTGATAACAAAAATAAGAAACTATAATGGCACAAATCCTTACGACAACGATCAGTTGTCAAACTATTCCACAACCGGTATTTTAACATTGCTTAAAAACAGAAGGGAACTTTGTTGACAAGGATAACGATAATAAGTTATGGCAGATTAAAGAGCAAACGGGGTTTGACAAGGATCATTTTTATTTGCTGAATACCAAGACAGATCCAATGGGCAATGCCACAATCATTGCCTATGACGATTACTCATTGTTGATAAAAACCGTAACAGATGCCGACAACAAGACAACATCAGTGGAAAACGATTACCGCTTGTTGCAGGCACGGAAAATGAAAGACCCGAATAACAATTATACCTCGGTAACCTTTAATGCAATAGGTTTGGTAACCGAAATGTGTTTAATGGGTAAAGATTTGGGAAACAACGCTTTCCAGGGCGATGTTCCGGGCAATCCCACGGTGGCATACCTTTATGAACTCCACAACTGGACGGCACACCACTTGCCCAACCATGCCAGGGTGTTTATGCGCGAAAAGCATAAAGCCGAAAACCCTACGCAATGGGCAGATGTGAACCTGAACACACCGGGACAGAATAGCGGATGGATAGAAAGCATTACCTACACTGGAGGCTTGGGAAATGAATTGATGACCAAAATGCAGGCAGAAGAAGGGCTGGCATTAGAACTTGACAACAACGAACCTCAGCGAAACCTATTCCGCCAATGTCCGTTGGGCAGCAAGCAACCGGGTGATACTCAACAACAAGGGCAAAGCGGCATGGCAGTTTGAACCCTACTTTACCCATTCCAACGAATGGGAAAACTATCATCTGGCAACAAATGCAGCCGATTACATGGAAAAAACGAAACTAAGCTACGACCCTGTTTTGCGGGTAATAAGAACCGACTTTGCCGATGGAACCTATTCAAAAGTAGTATTTAACCCTTGGCAACAGGAGAACTGGGATCAGAATGACACCTGTTTGGACAGCCAGTGGGTACATGAATAACGGGAATCCCGATCCTGCGGGACCGGAACCGGTAGTCGTTATTACCAGTCCAACAGTGGATGAAGACCGCCGGAAACGATCCGCATGGTTGTCGGCACAACATGTCGCAACGCCGCAAACTGTTGATTATGACACCTTTGGAAGAGCATTCAGAACATGCGACGACAATGGGAACAATCAAATATGCATCACCACCCTTACGCTTGACATGAATGGAAACATGCAACAGATGAAAGATGCCCTCGGGAGAATCGGTGCAACGACAAAACTGCTACAACATGCTCAACGAGGGGATATACACGGCAAACATCGACTCGGGCAAGCGCTGGACACTAAACAATGCGGCAGGCGTGCCGTTAAGAAGCTGGGACAATAGAAACAGCGAAATGCGGCACACCTACGACAGCTTGTTGCGCCCACTCAAAACCATGCTTGTAAAGCAGCAACAGCCGATAACCGTAACCCGGCTGGAATACGGTACCGATTATGGCACAAACACCATTGGAAACCCGGTGAAAATTTACGACCAATCGGGAAAAACGGAAATCATTTCGTATGATTTTAAAGGGAACATGCAACAACAACACAAAACACTGCTGAACAACTACCAAACAGCCGTTGACTGGGAAAGTACCCCCGCGTTGGAGTCGGACACCTTTAACCAGAATTTTGCCTACGATGCCATGAACCGTCCCGTGGAAACCACCCAACCCGATGGTAGTGTGGTAAAATACACCTACAACAAAGCGGGATTGCCCGAAAGCATCCAGTCGCGATTGCGGGGCGAAAGCAACTGGGACGGACTTTGTTACAAATATTAACTACAACGAAAAAGGGCAGAAAACGGAAACCTATTATGCAAATAGCAGCAAAACCAGCCAGGAATACGATAACAAGACATTTCGGCTGAAAAGAATATTGACCACACGTAACACGGGAGTTGACATTTTGCAAAATATTTATTACTTTTACGATGCCGTAGGCAACATTGTAGAAACTTGTGATTATGCCCAACAGACCATTTACTTTAGCAACACGATGATAACACCACAAAGTCAGTATTGGTACGATGCATTAAATAGGCTTTTAAAAGCAACCGGGAGGGAACTGTCCTCCCTTAATGCACCCGATCAGAATGACTTTGTTAACAATCTTCCTGTACCCTCAGGTAGCGATATGCAGAATTATACGCACCATTACAGCTATGATGCTTTAGGGAATATTCAGTCTGTTCAAAGTACCGGAGGCAATGGCTGGACACGGACGTATAACTACAATACCATTAATAATTACCTTACATCCACGCAAGTAGGGCAAGATACATCTGCCTATACTTACGATAAGCACGGGAACATAGTCACCATGCCGCATTTGCCACAAATGGAATGGGATTATGCCGACAGGATAAAGAAAACTCTTTGTGGAACGGTAAATACATGGTACTGCTATGATCTTCAAGGAGAACGGGTGAGAAAAGTAACAGAAAAGCAAGGAGGCATAACGGAAGAAAGAATTTATCTGAATGGTTATGAAGTATATAGAAAGTATATAAGCGGAGAGATTGACACAGAGAGGCAGTCGCTTAATATACTAGATATAAAACCATTGGAAGAGGGAGAAGACGAGGAAAAGCAAACTAAATTAGTGTTTAATCATAACAAAAAGATAACCTTGGCTGAAACCAAGACTATTGCAGATGGAGAAGGTATATTAATTCCAACGACATTGATAAGATATCAGTATGATAACCATTTGGGTAGTACATGTTTGGAATTAGATGCTTCGGCAGCAATTGTAAGTTATGAAGAATACCATCCTTTTGGGACTACCAGTTACCGTAGCGGTAGAAATGAAACGGAAGTTTCGTTGAAACGATACAAGTATGTTGGAAAAGAGCGTGATGAAGAAACAGGTTTGTATTACTATGGTGCTCGGTATTATGCAGCATGGTTATGTCGATTTGTGAGTGTGGATCCGTTGCAGTTTAAATATCCGCACTATACAACATATCAGTATGCAGGGAACAAACCGATAACATATATAGATTTGGATGGTTTGGAAGAAGCTAAGAGTGCTATGGAAAAATGGAATGAGTTTTGGATCGAGATGATTAAAATATTCTGCAATTTTGATGGGACAACATATACTGATGAAAAAAAGAGAGACATAAAACAAGGCCTTGATAATTTTGCTCAGCAAGGCAAACAAGCAAAGGAAAATGTGGATTATACTAAGAAAATAGTATCAGATGCAGGAACTATTTTTGTTAGTGCTGTGGCAATTATATATGCTGGAGCTCCACTAGTAATTGCTGGTGGTGTAATTGGTTTAGTAGGTGGAGGTGTGAAGTTGTATTTTGATGTTACAAAAGATTATAAAAATTCTGATAAAACTCCTACAACATTTTCAGGTACAGTAATATTTACAATAAATGCAATATCAGGCGATAATAAACCATTTAGCATGGAATTTCAAGCAACAGCTGAATGCATTGAAGGGGTGATTAGTTTGAAAAATATTAAAGGTGTTGGCAATGTCTATGAGACGTTATCTGATGCTATTTCTATTACTCAAGTAACAATTAATGTTATAGATGTAACAACATCATCAAATGATAACTCAGTGCCAATAAAACAATCAAATGATGGACAGAAATCAGTTAAAAAAACACCACCTCCAGATATAATGCTTAATGGCATGTATTCAATTAAGTAATAAAAATAATATATTATGAAAAAAATCACATTAATTAGATGCTTGAATTTTATAATGTTCACGCTAATGTTTACAAATTGTTCGAATCAAGATAATAAAGGCAGACCTTTTCGAATTTCTGTCGATATTCCTGAAACAACATCTAAAACTGAGCAGTATGTGGACTCTATAGGTCAAGCTAAAACGAAGAAAATTTCATTTTTGTTTAATTTAAATGATACTAATTTTTATGTAAATGGCAAAAAACTTGGATTGCATTCTGAAATAAAGGATTTAATTAGTATAATTGGGCCACCAGAGCGGTATGATAAGGGAGAAATAACCAGTTATATTTTTGATTCATTAGGGTTTTATGTAAATACATACCCTTTAAACAGAATATCAGTAATTTCAATGCAGTTTGTAAGAATACCTATCACTACAACTGGCAATCTTTTTTCTCAAGAATTAATAATTAATGGGCAAAAAATATCAATCTTCACAAGACCAAGCAAGTTGAGGAAAAGTATTAATCTTAAATCGTTTGGAGCTAATAATTGTAATTATAGAAACACAAATGGAAAATACTCTATCTTTTTTGACTTTGTGGAAAATAAAGATAGTTTAGCTAGTGTGTATATTGCGTTTGGCAATGGACAGGATGTTGGTGGCAATCAACATGTCACTTTTAAGAAAACATATTGATTGGATGTGTACCACATAGTGTGCTTCTTTAAAGTTTTAACATTGAAAGTAATGAAAGCCAATTTAATGATTAGCTTTCATTACTTTTAATTTAGTGATGAAAAACTACATTGGACAAGTGAGAAAAATATAAAATATCAGCCAAGGAACCAAGATAACCCCCGTCCTGCTTCAAAACGAAGGCAAATACCTGCAAGAGGGCACCAACTGGTGGACCATATCGGAAATACAAACCTTCGATGCCACAGCCTTCTATCAACCGGTAAGCGTAACCGACCCTTTTGGCGGAATCACACAACTAACCTACGACAGCCATAAACTGCTGATAGAATCGGTAACCGATGCCGACAACCGGACCACAGCCGTTGAAAACAACTACCGATTATTGCAGGCTTGGAAAATGACCGACCCGAACGGCAACAGCCAATGCGTCGATTTCGACACGCTGGGCATGGTAAAAGCAATGGCGGTAATGGGCAAAAACGGCGAAGGCGACACCCTGACATCACCAACCATCATCTACGAGTACGATTTGCACAACTGGAAAAACAATGCAAAACCGGTTTACTCGCATGTAAAAACCCGGGAAACGCATGCCGACCCCGACACCCGGTGGATGGAAAGCTACACCTACACCAGCGGACTGGGACAAGAGGTGCAAACCAAAGTACAGGCCGAAGACGGACTTGCATGGATATTGCCGGCAAGCGGGATTCCTGAGCAGATAGAGACCACCGACCGTTGGGTAGCTACCGGACGCACCATTCTGAACAACAAAGGCAAAGCCGTGAAACAGTATGAGCCGTGGTTCAGCACCACACCCGACTACGAACCCGAAACAGAACTTACCGAGTACGGCGTAACGCCCATATTGCATTACGACCCGTTGACCCGGAACATTAAAACCGACTTCCCCGACGGCACCTTTACCAAAGTGGAGTTCACCCCGTGGGAGCAAAAGAGCTACGACCAAAACGACAACGTGCTGGCCAGCCAATGGTACACCCTCCGCAGCCCGGGCAGCACGGCAAGCACCGAAGACAAGCGGGCGGCACAGATTACAATACCGCACAACAACACCCCGCAAACCCAATACCTCGACAGCATGGGGCGCGTGTTTATCGTCGAGGACGACAACGGTACCATTGGTAAGTACCGGGTGCACAACACGCTCGACATTGGCGGCCGACCCACCTTGGTAACCGATGCCAAGGGACGGGAAATGACCCGCCATTTTTACGCCTACAAGCAACCGCTCTACACCCAAAATATCGATTCGGGCAAGCGTTGGATGGTGGGCGATGTGGCAGGCAAGCCCATTCGTGCATGGAACGAGCGCGGGCATAGCTTCCGCAACACCTACGACATATTGCAGCGTCCGCTGGAAATGTTTGTAACCGAAAACAACACCGAAAAAATGGTGCAAAAGCAGGTGTATGGAAACGATGCTACAAAAAACAATATCGGGCAGGTTGTTTCGGTTTGCTCGCAAGATGGAAAAAATTACTTTAATTTGTTTGATTTTAAAAATAATTTGCTAACTTTGGTGAAACGATTTGCAGAAGATTACCAGAATGTGCTCGATTGGAGCGGAAATGTTATCCTGCAAAGCGAAGAATTTACAACCCAAACAACCTACGATGCCTTGAACCGTCCGATAACCATAACACAACCCGATACAACCGTTGCAAGCTATGTTTACAACAAGGGAGGACTATTGGAACAGGTGTTGCACGATGCCACAACCTATATCAGCAACATTGATTACAACGAAAAGGGGCAGCGAAGCGATGTTTACTACGGCAACAACACCAAAACCAAAAGCTATTACGATGCCAAAACCTTCCGCTTAAAACGACTGCTAACCACCCGTAACAATGGAGTGGATATTATGCAGGATTTAAACTACACCTTTGATGCGGTAGGTAACATTGTACAACAAAACGACAACGCCCAGCAAACTCATTACTACAGCAATCAGGTAATCGCACCAAATTGCACCTACACTTACGATCCGCTATACCGACTAATCAATGCTACAGGACGAGAGCTGACCAGTTTGACAATGCCTACCAATGAAGATTTTGCAAACAACATAGGCGTGCCCAATCCGGCAGACAATGCCATGCAAATATACAACCACACCTACGAGTTTGACGAGCTGGGCAACATGCAAAGCGACAACTGGAAGGATTATGTGTATGACACCACTACCAACCGTTTGCTAAAGCACGACCCCAACCAAACGTTCAACGATTACACCTACGATGTGCATGGCAACATGCTTACCATGCCACACCTCACCAGCATGGTCTGGGATTTTGCCGACCGTTTGCAAAGTGCTGGCAACGGCACCTTCACCTCATATTACAACTACGATATGGGAGGTAATAGAAGCCGTAAGGTGGTAGTAAAAAACAACAATAGAGAGGAACGCTACTACATTGGCGATTACGAAATATACCGCAAGTATATAAACGACGAAATAGATACTGAACGAAGCACTGTCCACATCATTGACGACCGCGACCGCTTTGCCATGATAGAAACCGAAACGGTAGTGTACCATAGTGTGCTTTTTAGTATTTTAAACATATCATATATTGAAAATGTGAATATTGTAAAATTAAAAAGATGAAAAAACTAAGGAGTTAATCTATGCAAGAAGAATAAATCGTTTGTTAGACGGCTTTAAAATGGATTTTTGTTTACGTGGTGTTCCATAGTGTGCTTAAATTCCCTTTGTAGAATAAAGTTTAAGATTAGAAGCAACTATGTAAGAATTTCTAGTTGAAATTTTTGTGTTTAAGAATATTCATGTAGGTTTGTAAAACATCAAAATCAACATGTAATGGAATGTATATACTGCCATAATGAGTGTATCAAGAAGGGAAAATCCGGAAGCGCAGCCCAACGATATCAATGCAAAGTTTGTAGAAAAACTCAACAGGAAAGCTATAGTAAAAATCGAATATGTCGTGAAAAATATGAATGGGTGAAAAATTTGACAAATGAAGGTTCCGGTATTCGTTCAATAAGCAGATTGCTGGGGATTTCGGCTTCAAGCGTGCAACGAATCATCGAGCGTCTTTCGGCCTCGATAGAAGTTCCGGTTTTTAACGAACAAAACCAATCGTATGAAATAGATGAGATCCGAACCTATTGCAAAGAGAAGAAAAACGAATTATGGGTTGCTTATGCCATAAACAGAAAGACAAAGCGCGTAATAGATTTTGCAGTTGGAAAACGAACAAAAAATGCTCTTCGAAAAGTAACAACTACAGTGCTCAATTTACATCCGAAGAAAGTATATACCGATGGGCTTAACATATACAAGAGTCTTTTACCTGATTTTATACATAAAGTACATCCACATTGCACCAACAAAATAGAGCGGAATAATTTAACATTGCGAACATGGCTCAAACGTTTAAATCGCAAAACAATCTGTTTTACAAAAAGCCTGGATATGTTATCTCACACGTTGAAACTATTGCTTTGGTGCGAAAAAGCCAGATGAAAAAAATACTGAAAAAAAGTTGACGATGAAATATCATGGAAGGTAAATGGTTTGTGATGTGGAATATTTGTGATGTCGCAGAAGTTGCTGCTTCAGACTCATATCATTACCGATGCTGAATTTGTGTTAAAATTTATATCCAACCAGCACTTCGCCCCCAATAGTGTGGCTGTTAACAGGAAACGAGAAGATGTTCGCTTTAATCCGGGTGTTTTTAATTGTTTTCACTGTTACTTCCAGCCCGATATCGAAGGGGCTGTACCCATTGCGCATTACGTACGGGGCAATGTCCAACGTGGGAATCAAGTTGGTGATTATCGGCTTCAGCAGCACTCCGATCTGTTGATCCGTATTTACATAATTCCAGACCGAGGCCGATAAAACGAGATGTTTCGAAAGGTGGATGCTCCCATCGATTCCAATTCTACAAGGCGTTTGGGTGTAATACGACTGCGCTTTGGACGGATAGTAAATTGAGTTGATCAAACTGTCCTTGGTGTGAGTGATGGCATCGTTATCAACATGGATGATGTCGCTGATTTGAAATCCCTCGAAATGGAGCCGAACATTTTTTTGTTCGGAAAGAGAAGTGTTCAACCATTTTATTTGACCAAAATCTTCGATAGAACAACTAATGGTAAATATGTTTGGCTTCACATATTGGTAAAAGAATGAACTTACCCAACCTGAGCCGTTAATAATCCGGCTTCCCGAAGTGTCGGAAATAGAAAGCTGATATATTGCATTTAGGTCGATTGCCGAGCCTTCATCGGTAAATTGGATTTGTCCCGAATTCATTTCCAACGTGGTATTTGAAAAACCCATGGCATAGCCTAGTGAAAGTCCAATGTTATGAATTCCCGATTTTCGGTCTATGGTTTTTAAAATGCCCATAGATACAGTGGCGTAATTAAGAAGGTTGAGTGAGGTGTTGTTGAGCGAAACGATCTTGCCAAGATATTGGTTGTTGCCATTTAAAATCATGTCAGGAATGGCTTTGTTCGCTTTTATATCATTAAAAAAGTGTTGGTTATAGGTAAAAAACATTGAATATCCTTTGCCGAAACGGTCCGAAAGATCGTTAACAAACGAAATACTTCCTTCGGCGTTTGCGCCTCCGATATTTGAAATGTTAAGTCTGTTCGTGGATTTTTCTTTTAGGGATCCCGAAATATTTCCACCCCATAAAAACTTATTATAAAGATCCGTTTTTAGTGAGTTGGATGAGATATATCCGCCGGCGCTTATCATTACAATGTGGCTTTTTGAAGATGAATCTGCAAGTATCGTAGCAATGTCGTTAAAATGTTGGGCAATTCCAAATAGTGGTGATAAAAAGAGGATAAAGAGTGCTTTTTTCATTAGAGTTCAATGTTCGTGTTGAAATTTCCTACCATTTTTACCTGAATTTTAGAGCCGGAACTGATATTGACAAAATTAGATCCTGCAGTGTTTAGTTCTGCAACCAGCAACAACTGCTTCGAATTTAGAAATCGCTGCAATGTTGGCGATGGCATAGTGATGCTAATCAAGCTGTTGACAGGCACCGGCGCATGATTTGAGTTCTCGTACCCGGCACTTATTTGCTGGTTATTAACGGTTAGTTCATCCGTGATTTGATGATTTTCGTTTAAAATGTATAGTTTGATTTTTGCAGTTACAGGAAAGCTGTTCGATATCAGAAGTGAAAGCGAACCGTTATTTATTTGTGAGATACTTTGGTTAAAATTGTAATCGATTGTGTCGGCAAGAGTCAGGGTATTTGCTTTAAACGTGAGCGGAATTTTGAGATGTAGATTAGCGGTTAGTCCGTTTCGGGAATAGATGTAATCGTTGCCGCATGAGATGTTTCCCAAGGGATTGATGAGCAACGAAGACTTAAAAATAAATTGATCGGGGAGGTTTTCGATGAGCGAAAGAATATTGGTTCCCGAAAAATTAATGGTAGTAACCGTAGGAATTACAGGATTTAAAGCTTGGTGCGTTTCTGTAGAACGGGTAATGTTGTATGATTTACCGATAATATCGCCGCTAAGTGTCACAGAATGGTGTGTGCGGCTGTTATTTCCAATAAGCAATTGCGGAATCATGGTGATGTCCGCACCGATGCCGTTTGTAATTTGTAGCGATACTTCAATGCTGTTTAGAGAAAAGGTGCCGGATGTGATTTTTTTGAAAAAGTCCACGTAACTGGTATCCGGCCCGGAAATTTGGCTGTCATTTCCTAAATATCCTTTCACGTGTCTGAGCTTGAGTCCTTCGAAATTAGTGTAAAAAACAAACTGTTGCCCTGCATTTACAGTTGCATTTCCCCCGTTAGGGTCTGTAACAATCGTAAGCGAGGTTTGAAAACGGTTGCAATTGTCAAGGTTAGGGCCTCGCATATCAATAGAATAATCGCTGAGGTCTATTTTGCTGGAATACCTGTAGGGTGTACTTCCTAAAGCTGCGGGTATCGTTTCGGAGAGCGCAAAAGAAGCTCCATAACGTTTGGCACTTGGAATATTATAAGTGACTTTTAAAGGCGTATTTAAAGGATTAATACAGGTAAAAACCAGCTCCCCTTTTTCAATATCAACTTGAGTAATGCGTGCGGGGTCAAATGCAAAAGATTTAACATCGTTGCTCATTGCAATAACTTGTCCCGGATTTAAAGTCCCGTTTCCTGTCGAAGATATGGAATAAGAAGTAACCGTATCCGGAATATCCAGCACAGAGTCGATGTCGTAGTCGAGCAACTGGTTTTGATAGACAATGTTGAGGTGATTATTTACATCGGTGGTCAGCAAGCTGTCTGCAATTAACTGATTAATAGAAAGCGTGGTTTGGGCAATGGGTACGGTAAAGTCGGCATCCCAAGTGGTTTTTTCTTTTTTACAGCCCCAACCGATTAGAAACAACAACACAATTATTGTTAAAGCGAAAGTTCGATGGCATTTAGTGCTTCGGATCATATTCCCCTTGTTTTAGACCAACGAAGATATAAAATATTTGAACTTAAAAGTTATTTTTTGGAAAAATAGAATAAAAACGGTTAAGATAACTGAGATTTTATTAAAATGATTTGCGGAAAAATTAGGGGATAGGAGATGCAAAATCGAGATATGGGTTTGGAGAGGGGTGAAAAAAACGGAATTAAATAGGAATCAATATTTTATTTATAATCAGTATATTGAAGCTGGTAAAATCGATAAAATGAAAAAAATGCTGAAATAGTACCACATGAAAAGTCAAAAAAAACTAACTTTGAAAAATAAAAACCAATAAACAAGGAATAATTAACTCTTCCACAGCAAGCAGGAGTCGTTTGTTTTTTGTAGATAGAGATTGATCCTCTGAGAAATATTAATAAACGGGATGTTATAATTAGCGATAAATGGGATTAAGCGAAGTTTTGAACGAACCTGAAAAACGGGGCGATTTGCAAACCAAAAACATACTTTTTAGGCATGGAGCTAAAGAACCTTTTTTGGGGGAGTAAAAACAGCCGATTTGAAAAAGATACTTAAAAATAAAAAAATGAGAATAGAAATACATCAAATAAAAGATATGAAAATTGCCGAAGTGATTTCCGAAAACACCGTAATCCGAAATATTCAGGATGGGCTCGATTTGCTGGGCGATTTATACTTTCAGGGTTTTGATAAAATTATAATTCACGAAAAAAACATCACCCCCGATTTTTTCGATTTAAAAACCGGAATTGCCGGTGAAATACTTCAGAAATATTCAAATTATCGAGTTCGCCTGGCTGTTGTCGGAGATTTTGGTAAATATCAGGGTAAAAGCATTCGGGATTTTATCTTTGAAAGTAATAAATTAGGACAAATCAACTTTGTTGAGTCCTGCTCGGAAGCCATAACCAAATTTTTGAAATATTGATGAGCCGATTAAGTCATGTTGTTTACAAATGCACAGGCATTTGCTTGCCGAATAAATAGGAATTTTGAATAAAGAAACGCTATATATTGCCAAACAAAAACGTGGTAAAATTCAGGATAGAGAATTGAACTGTTATTCCTCATATTCCGAAATACAGCTGAGGGAATTACTTCGTTCAAATTTACCAACCGAACGAACAATCGGTGCAACAATATTTAGGGCAAAGAAAAGTCGGTAACTCTGTTGGAGATTTATGCAATGCATTAACACGGGAAAAAGCACTTTACCCGAAAATTGCAATTTGTGAAGCATTAAAAAGTATAGGAAAAGAGAGCGTAGAACCTCTTTCTTCGCTGATAGGAATAGTCGGAAACAATCAGGAAACGGTGTTGCCCGAAAAATATTTCGAAAAAAAGAGCTACCCGTTGGCAAGGGATATTGCGGTGAGAACAATAATTGGTATTGGCAGACCTGCAATCCATAAAATAATTGAACTTTCATCAACGGGCGACAAATATTTGTGCTCTCAAATTCTGGATGCTCTGGGTGGGCTCTTACATAAAACAAAAGATTTACTTATCTTAGATACACTAATAAAGATTTTTGAACAGAACAGTCAGGACGAGTTTTTGCTTTGGAAAACGATAAGAGCCTTTAGTGCAGTTGAGAGTAAAGAAGCCGCCTGCTTAATTTTACCCTGTTTAAAACATCCACAACCCGCAATTCGTTGGGAAACAGCTCGAACTTTAGGACTAACGGCAAATTCCGAAGCCGCTTTTTTAGATGAAATTAATATCCTTGCAGCCGACACAAACAAACAAGTGAAGCAAGCCTCGTTGGATGCTGTAAGCAGAATAAAACAACGGGATAAAAAGATGCTGAAAACCGGTTTATAAAAACGGTAAACAAAGGCACCATCGGAAAGTGCAAATACAAAGGGAGTAACAATCTTCTTTATGGATGTTTTTGACATAAAATTTATTTTGTCAAAGTGAAAATGATAATATTTAAAACTTTAAATTTGTAGAAAAATTAAGCACAGCTTAGCTTTTGATTACAAAACCATTTATGAGGCAAGATTAAAAAAGTTAGTTTTCGAAATCCAATAGGCTAACTACTCGAGATAAATGAGTAAGTGGAAACCAGAACCCACTCTAAAAAACGGGGCGATACCGAAAAGCCAAATGAGTAGGAGAAAATTATATCAACAAAATGAAAAAACTATTACTGATTTTTTGCGGATTTGTCTTTATCAACTCATTACAGGCACAAACGCACCAAGTGCTTTACGGAATGACTTCATCAGGTGGGACATTCAATTATGGAGTGATTTTTTATTATGATTTAACCACATCCACTTACACTAAAAAATATGAATTTTTTGGGGGAACACCGGTTGGAGGCCAACCTATGGGCTCATTATTAAGAAATTCAGATGGTAATCTTTTCGGATTAGTTTCAGTGGGAGGTACATACGGTAAAGGAGTACTTTTTATGTTTAACCCAAATACTTCAACGTATAGCGATCTTTATGCTTTTGATGGCGGTGGAAATGGGGGCACTCCTTATGGCTCATTAATTAAGGCAACGGACGGAAAATTATATGGAATGACTTCAGATGGATGTGATGGAGATGGGATTGCCTTTAAATATAATATCGCTGAAACATCCTTTGAAGGAGGGGCTTGTTTTAACAGTTCAGTTGATGGAGGTCAACCGGTGGGTGATTTAATACAAGCAACAAACGGCATGCTATACGGAATGACTTCTTCAGGAGGTTTGGGCGGTTATGGGATTATTTTTAAATATGATCCTACAAGCACATCTGTTATTATAACTGATTTGTATGATTTTGATTTCAATACAAGTGGGTCAACCCCATTTGGTGGACTAGTACAAGCTTCTGATGGAAAGTTATACGGAATGACAAAGATGGGTGGTGCGAATTCTTACGGTACTTTGTTTCAGTTTGATCCTATAACTTTAACATTTGCAAAAAAATATGATTTTAGCACAGCAACCGGTGCGACCCCAAATGGATCATTAATGCAGGCTTCAGATGGAATGCTTTATGGATTAACATCCTCTGGAGGCGCAAACAATAAAGGGGTATTATTCCAATTTAATCCCACTACTTCTGTATACACCAAAAAGTTTGATTTTGATGGAACCGCAAACGGAGGATATCCGCAAGGAACATTGATGCAAGCTTCAAACGGAATGCTGTATGGATTGACAACCGATGGAGGGACCTATGGAGGGGGCGTGATATTCCAGTACAATACGGGCACTTCGACTATTACTAAGAAATTTGATTTTAATGGTGCTGAAACAGGAAGAAATCCTATACACACAACATTGATAGAAAGTAGTGTCTATGTTTCAGAAATAGCTGATAATAGTTTGAATTCTAATTTTAAACTATCCCCTAATCCAAGCAATGGGAAGTTCTCGATAAAAGCAAATAATCCAAAGATGAATGTAAAAAGCCAAATAGAAGTTTATAATATGATTGGTGAGAAGATTTATATCTCTGAATTTAGTCAACAAGCCATAAATGATATCGATCTTTCCGGTCATCCTAAAGGTGTTTATCTTGTGAAAATCAATGACGGAGAAAAAAATAATAATGAAAAAATTGTGATACAGTAGTATTTCTTTTAGGGAAATTTAATTCTACACCAAAATCGGTTCCTCTAATATCAATAACTCTAGGGCTGTTGATATTAGAGACTTTGGGAGCCGTATTACTGTCAGATTGAATTTCAAAGGAATGTTGTTTCTTCTAGAACTTAACCATTAGAAGTCGTTTTTGTAAACCCAAACGCCGGGTAATGGAATAGGGGTAATCCAGAAACAAAAAAATCCCAAATAATCGCATGATTATTTGGGATTTTTGGTACCCGAGGCGGGACTTGAACCCGCACGCCCTTTAGGGGCAAAGGATTTTAAGTCCTTCGTGTCTACCAATTCCACCACCCGGGCAATTTCTAAGAACTCTTAACTTAAAACCTCTCTATCGAGAGGCTTCGAGCGAAAGACGGGACTCGAACCCGCGACCCCGACCTTGGCAAGGTCGTGCTCTACCAACTGAGCTACTTTCGCAATTGTGGATGCAAAAGTACAATTATTTTTATTATCACCAAATTTTTTTTTGTTTTTTTTCATGGGGAATCATCTTATTCACTAATTTTCAATTCGTTATTTTTACCAGGTTGCCGATTTTTCGAAAAAAAGTAAAAAAAATCATTTTTTTTGGAAAATTATTTGGCGAATAAAAAAAATATACTACCTTTGCAATCTCAAATGACCTATGGTGTAATGGTAGCACTGCAGTTTTTGGTACTGCCTGTCTAGGTTCGAATCCTGGTAGGTCAACTCTGAACTCTCACTCTCTGTGGGAGTTTTTTGTTTATTTGTGATAAAGTTTTGATATTATAATGAAATATGATAAATAAAGAACAAATAGAAAAGTTAGTCGAAGCGGCAATTAAAGAGCTTAATGCAGCAGTTTATGTTGCTGATGTTCTGGTGAAATCCGACAATAGGATCTATGTCTTTTTAGATAGCGATGAGCATGTTCATATAGAAGACTGCATTACGGTTAGCAAGTACGTGGAATCGAAACTCGACCGAGAAACGGAGGATTTCGAACTAAATGTCTCTTCGTACGGAGCTACCCAACCGCTAAAATTCTCACGCCAATACATAAAGAATATTGGAAGAATGCTTGAGGTTGTTAAGTCGGATGATACTGAAATTACCGGCGAGATTATTGCGGCCGCTCCAAGTGAAGTTACGCTAAAAGTGGCGGCAAAGAAAAAGAAAGAAGAACCTATTCAAATGGTTATTCCGTATAATGAAATTAAAGAGGCTAAAATAAAGATTAGCTTTAAGTAAAATAAATATAAATATAAACAAATAAAACTTTCTTATCATGGAAGATAGTTTAAATTTAATTGAATCTTTTGCGGAGTTTAAAGAATTCAAAAATGTAGATCGCGAAACGTTGATGAAAATCCTTGAGGATGCTTTTCATCACATGTTACAGAAAAAATACGGACTCGATGCAAAGTTTGACATTATTGTAAATATCGATAAAGGCGATTTGGAAATTTTGCGTTATTTAAACATTGTAGATGATGACGCTTTCGAAGATGAAAATTTAGAGATAAAGTTGTCGGATGCCATCAAGATTGAGCCCGATTTTGAAGTGGGAGAAGAATATATTGAAAAGATATATCTCAAGGATTTTGGCAGAAGAGAGATCTTGTCTTTACGACAAATTCTGATGTCGAAAGTAATGGAATACGAAAAGTTGCAGGAATACGAAAAGTACAAGGATCGAGTTGGAGAAGTCGTTGTTGGAGAAGTCTATCAGGCTTGGAAAAAAGAGACGTTGGTGCTTGATGAAGAAGGTATTGAAATGATTTTACCCAAAACCGAGCAAATACCTGCCGATTTTTACAAAAAAGGTGACTCTATCAGAGCGGTTGTGCTATCGGTAGATATGAAAAACGGGGCTCCGGCCATTACGATTTCCCGAACTTCGCCGATGTTCTTGGAACGTCTTATGGAACAAGAAATTCCTGAAGTTTATGATGGAATTATTACAATTAAAAACATCGTGAGAGTTCCCGGTGAAAGAGCTAAAGTAGCGGTAGAATCATACGACGACAGAATCGACCCTGTGGGTGCATGTGTCGGAATGAAAGGAAGCCGTATTCACGGTATTGTTAGAGAATTACGCAACGAAAACATCGATGTAATTAATTTTACCGGCAATACGAAGCTGTATATTACCCGTGCATTGAGCCCGGCTAAAATCAGCAGCATCGAAATCGATGAAAATAAAAAGAAAGCAGACGTTTACATGAAACCCGATCAGGTTTCGTTGGCCATCGGTAAAGGCGGTTACAACATTAAGTTGGCAAGTAAGCTTACAGGATACGAAATTGATGTTTACAGGGATGGTGAAGATGAAAATGAAGACATTGACTTACAAGAGTTTAGCGATGAAATCGATCAGTGGATCATTGATGTGCTTAAAGGCATTGGGTGTGATACGGCTAAAAGCGTGTTAGATTTATCTACGCAGGAACTGATTAACAGAACGGACTTGGAAGAGGAAACCATAGACGAGATTACACGGATTATTAAGCATGAATTCGAATAAAATGTGTATCTTTGCCCACGGCTTAAAGAAGTTAACATAAAAAAAGAAGAATTAAAGAAATAGATAGATGGCAGACCCCAATAAAAAAAGGCTTGGTAAGGTGGCTCAAGAGTTTAACGTATCTACAGAGAAGATAGTTGATCTTTTGAATAAGAAAAATTATAGTATCGAGAACAACCCGAATACTAAATTAGACGAAGATATGTATGAAATTCTTGTGAAAGAGTATTCAAGCGAGCGTAAGGTTAAAGAAAATGCGCAAAAAAAACATATTGAAGTCCTAAAAAATCAGGAACCGATAGTTGTTTCCAAGCCGGCTGTTGTGGAACAGGAAGATGTTGAAGAACGCGAAGTCTTCATCAAAGATAATACGATCGATTTAGGTCGCTCGGTTATTGAAGGTCCCAAAATTTTAGGGAAAATAGATTTGAATGCACCGAAAACTTCTGCTAAAAAAACTTCCGACAATCAGGCTTCCAAACCATCTCCAAAACCTATAGAAACTTCTGCAACGCCATCTGCTGAAGCAAATTACGTGGAGGAATCAGCTTCTACCGATTCAGTGAAGTTGGAGGAGGCTAAGAAACAAGTTCCTAAGTCGAATATTAAATCTGTCGGTTTTATCGACTTAGATTCTTTAAACACGAAAACGAAACCGGCTAAGAAAACCGAAGATCAATTGCGTAAAGAAATTGAAAAGCGGAATGCTGTTACCGAAAAAATTCAGGAAAATCGCTATCAGGAGGCTACGCCGGAGCAATCAGCTCCTTCGGATGAAGATAATGCCGTTCAGAAAACGGCAACCTCGGCCGATGATGTATATAAAACTCACGTTCAGAAACTTGAAGGTCCCAAAATTATGGGAAAAATGGATCTGGACACTATTAAAAAGCCGGTTGCTAAATCGGATGGGCACTCTGTAAGAAGCGAAGACCGAAATAAAAAACGCAGAAAAAGAATTCCTCAACCGGGACAGGGACAACCTGCACAAAGTTCTTCGAACAATGGAAATGGTGCAGGACAGAATAATGGAAACCGTTCGCAGGGTCAGGGAACAAGCGGTGCCGGAAATCAGCAGAATAGAAGCGCTGGTGGTAACACTAACTCGAACAATCGGAACAATCAATCTTCTCAGAATCGTTCGGGGGGAGGGCAGCAAAGACCTGGCGGCGGTGTTGGTGCGGGTTCATCGCAGCATACTTCCGGACAAAACAGGCCCGGTCAACATGCTAAAAGCAATGCTGGCAACAGCCGCTTTTCAAAAAGCGTACCTGCAAAAGATGTAAAAAAAGTAGAGCTCACCGATGAGGAAATTCAACGCCAAATTAAAGAAACCTTAGCACGATTAGCTCCTACAGGAAAGTCTAAGACATCCAAGCATCGCCGCGATAAGCGACAAATGATAAGCCAGAAATCCACCGATTTATCCAATCAGGAACTCAACGAAAAGAAAATCATCAAAGTTGCGGAATTTTTAACGGCCAATGAATTGGCAACGTTAATGGATGTTCCTGTTACTCAGATTATATCGATTTGTATGAGTATCGGTCTTTTTGTTTCCATTAATCAGCGTTTAGATGCTGAAACTATAACCCTTTTAGCGGATGAGTTCGGCTTCTCGGTTCAGTTTATTGGCGCCGACACCGAAGAAGATTCGGAACTGGAAATAGATGATCCTGCCGATTTAACCGAACGCTCACCGGTTATTGCAGTCATGGGGCACGTTGATCATGGTAAAACTTCGCTTCTCGACTATATTCGAAAAACAAATGTAATTGCGGGTGAAGCCGGCGGTATTACTCAGCATATCGGGGCTTATGAAGTTAGATTGCAAAATGGTAAAAAAATTACGTTCCTCGATACTCCGGGGCATGAAGCATTTACTGCAATGCGTGCTCGTGGTGCCAAAATTACAGATATCGTAATTATTGTAATTGCTGCAGACGATACGATCATGCCTCAAACCATTGAAGCAATTAACCATGCTCAGGCTGCGGGTGTCCCAATGATTTTCGCCATCAATAAAGTAGATAAACCCAATGCTAATCCGGATAAAATTCGTGAAGGTTTGGCAAATATGAATATCTTAGTAGAAGAGTGGGGAGGCAAATACCAATGTCAGGAAATCTCGGCTAAAAAAGGGATAAATATAGATTTGCTTTTGGACAAAGTCCTTGTAGAATCCGAAATGCTCGAACTTAAAGCGAATCCAGGTCGCCATGCAAGCGGAACCGTAATCGAGTCTGCCTTAGATAAAGGCAAAGGATATGTGGCTAAAATTTTGGTGCAAAACGGTACTTTGAGAATTGGTGATACAGTTGTGGCAGGTTCCGCTTTTGGAAAAGTGAAGGCAATGTTTAACGAACGTAATGTTGCAATCAGTGAAGCAGGACCGTCTGCTCCGTTGTTGTTACTCGGCTTAAATGCTGCTCCTCAGGCCGGAGACACCTTTAAAGTTTATAAAGACGAACATGAAGCCAAGAATGTGGCCAATAAACGGGCACAACTTCTTCGTGAACAGGGAATTAGAACCCAGAAGCATATCACCCTCGAAGAAATCGGCCGCCGTATTGCGATTGGTGATTTCAAAGAGCTTAACATTATCGTGAAAGGCGATGTTGATGGATCTGTTGAGGCATTGTCCGATTCCTTATTAAAGCTGTCATCTTTACAGGTTCAAGTAAATGTAATTCACAAATCAGTAGGCTCGGTTACCGAATCGGATGTATTGTTGGCATCGGCATCCAATGCAATCATTATTGCATTCCAGGTTCGTCCGTCGGCTCAGGCACGTAAATTAGCCGAAACGGAAGAAATAGATATCCGTACTTATTCTGTTATTTATAATGCAATAAACGAAATTAAAGATGCAATCGAAGGAATGCTATCTCCGGAGATTCAGGAAAAAATCGTATGTAATATCGAAGTTCGTGAAGTTTTCAATATTACTAAAGTTGGTGCTATTGCAGGCTCTATTGTTCTCGACGGGAAAATTAACCGCCATACCAAAATTCGTGTAATTCGTAACGGAATTGTTGTCCACTCCGGTAAGTTGTCATCGCTTAAACGATTTAAAGATGAAGTAAAAGAAGTATTTGCCGGACAGGATTGTGGTTTGGGTATCGAAAAACTATAACGACATTAAGGTAAATGACATCATTGAAGGTTATGACGAAATTGAAGTAAAAAGGACGCTCAAATAAAGAGTTTGAATAAACAAAAAAAAACGCATATTTATATGCGTTTTTTTTGTTTTGATATTTTTAATGCAAAGGGCTGAAATTTCAGTATAAATTAAAACTTATTTTTATCTTTGCAATCAAATAACCAGTAAATTATATTTCCATAAACGAGCATGAATTAAAATTCGAAAGCAGGTAAGAATAAATCATGCGGCATTGCATCACTTTAAAAATAGAATAACCTTTATATATTACGTATGAAAAGAAAATTATTATCATTAACCTTGTTAACATTAATCACAAGTGTAAGTATGAATGCACAAAATATTGAGGAAAACCCTCTCGTTAAGCCATGGAATACTCCTTTTGAAACGCCACCGTTCGATCAGATTAAAACCGAACATTATCTTCCGGCATTTCAATATGCAATTAAACAGGCAAAAGAAGATATTCGTTTAATAAAGCAAACGAAAGGCCCTGCCACTTTTTGCTAACACGATTGAAGCGTTGGAACACAGTGGAATGTTGTTGTCGAGAATCAGCAACGTGTTTTCTAATATGCTTGAGTGTGATGCGTCGGAAGAACTTCAAAAAATTGCTTACGAAATCATGCCGATTCTTACTGAATATGGAAATGATGTAAACTTAGATCCTATTCTTTTTCAACGTGTAAATGCTGTTTATAAACAAAAAGCTACTTTAAAGCTAACTCCCGAACAACAGATGTTGTTAGATAAAACGTATCGTGGATTTGTTCGCAGTGGTGCAAATCTGAACGATGGACAGAAGGCTGCTTATCGTGATTTATCCAATAAACTTTCCGATTTGTCTTTAAGATTCAAAGACAATTTACTGAAAGAGACAAATGCATTTACTCTTGATATTATCAATAAAGACGATCTCAAAGGTTTACCTGAAAGTGTTTTGGCAATGGCAGAAATGACTGCAAAGAGCAAAGGAAAAACCGGTTGGGTCTTCGACCTGTCTGCCCCAAGTTATGGCGCATTTATGAAGTATTCGGAAAATCGCGACCTTCGCAAGAAAATGTTCATTGCTTATGCTACTCGTTGCTTTAAAGGAAATGATAACGATAATTCGAAAAATATCCTTCAGTTTGCAGAATTACGCCTTCAAATGGCCAATTTATTGGGATATAAAACTTATGCCGATTACGTTTTGGAAGAACGTATGGCCAAATCGGCCGACAATGTAAACAACTTCTTGCAGAAACTGCTGGATGCCTCATTGCCTGCAGCTCGCCAAGAGGTGAAAGAGCTTCAGGAGTATGCTAAACAGAAAGGTTTGGATGGCGATTTGCAACGTTGGGATTGGTCCTTTTATACACAAAAGTTGATGAACGACAAATTTCAGATTAATGACGAACTTCTTAAACCATATTTTGAACTGGAGAAAGTAAAAAAAGGTGTTTTTACACTTGCAAACAAATTGTATGGACTTAATTTTAAGGTTAACACCAAAATTCCTATTTACAATCCCGATGTTACGGTATATGAGGTTACGGATCAAAATGGAAAATTTTTAGCAATTCTTTATTTAGACTTTTTCCCACGCGAAACCAAAAGTAGTGGCGCATGGATGACCGTTTTTAGAGAACAATACAAACTTAATGGAGTAGATCATCGTCCACTAGTTCAAATTGTAACCAATTTTACCAAGCCTACAGCTGATAAGCCTGCATTGCTTACTTTTGATGAAGTAAATACATTTTTACATGAATTTGGACACTCCTTGCATGGAATGCTTTCCGATGTTACTTATAGCAGTTTGGCAGGAACCAGCGTTTATCGCGATTTTGTGGAGCTACCATCGCAAATTATGGAAAACTTTACGGTTGAAAAGCAATTTCTTGACCTTTTTGCTTTTCATTACCAAACCAATCAACCGATCCCTGCCGAATTAATTAAGAAAATCAAAGATTATAATAACTTTCAGGCAGGTTATCAATCAGTACGTCAACTATCGTTTGCAATAACCGATATGGCATGGCATTCGGTAACTTCGCCGATTACTATTTCGGTTAATGATTTCGAAAAAAATGCAATTGCTAAAACTGCATTAATGCCGGAAGTTGAAGGTGCTAATATGAGTGTTGCTTTTAGCCATATATTCGATGGCGGTTATGCTGCCGGTTATTATGGATATAAATGGGCTGAAGTATTGGATGCAGATGCTTTTTCGGTATTCCAAAAAAATGGCATTTTTAACAAAGCAACAGCCACTTCATTCAGAACAAACATCCTTTCGAAGGGAGGAACTCAGGATCCGATGATTCTTTATAAAAAGTTCAGAGGGCAGGAACCTACGATTGATGCGCTGTTGATAAGAAGTGGATTGAAAAAATAAGTTTAATGCTTGATTTATTAAAAAAGCAGATCTATTCAAGAAGACCTGCTTTTTTAATTTAAAAGTTGTACTTTAGTTGAATAATTTCGAATTGATTTATATTAAAATTAAGTCCTAAATAATTATTTATATATGAAAATACTGATTAATAAGCGGTTGTCAATATTTGCAGTAGGATTGTTGTTTGCGATTATGTTTCAAAGTTGTAATGTAATGTATAGCCCCAGTATGCAAAACACTCCCTTATTGCAAGAGAAAAAGGAAGTGGTGGCTAATATTGGGATTAACGATATTCAAGGCGCCTACGCTGTAACCGATCATGTTGGAGTGATGCTGAACGGGTACTATAACAATGGTGCAAGTAATGATTATAGTAGTTATGATTATTATGATTCATGGTCTCGCCAGGAGCGGAAACAATGGCATGTGGAAGCGGGAGCCGGTTATTTTAATAAACTCAACGACAATGCGATAGTGGAAATTTTCGGAGGACTTGGATATGGAAGCAGCTCCTTGAGAAATTATGCAAAAGATTCAATCAATGAAATTCCAACACTAAAGAGTTCGTACAATGCCGATCTTATGCGGTTTTTCGTTCAACCGGCAATCGGCTATTCAATAGAAAACTTTGATGTCTCTTTTTCGACGCGCATATTGTTTCAAAAATATCTGAATGCAAATTCGTTTGGATATTCGCTTGTTGAACTGTATGATGACAAGTTATTGGATATGGATAAATCGGTATATGCATTTCTAGAGCCGGCACTCACCTTGCGATATGGCTTTAAATACGTGAAGTTTCAGGCTCAGGCAATGCTGTCGTATAAATACAATGTAGATCGACT
This sequence comes from Bacteroidales bacterium, assembly GCA_963556065.3. Taxonomy (GTDB): domain Bacteria; phylum Bacteroidota; class Bacteroidia; order Bacteroidales; family WCHB1-69; genus JBAXTE01. The sequence goes on along the minus strand of CAUVYH020000016.1, from coordinate 19,704 downwards.
AAATTATATGCCGGTTGTTTTTAGCATTGGCATGCATGTGGATATTGCTAAACGTTGGAATATTATGAATCGGAAGAAGGTGATCACTTCCGCTACAATCGTCGAATAATAAAATAACCAATTTCAAAAACTATTATGATAAAAAAGAAAAATCTGTTTATTCAAATTTTGGGAATATCCCTAATTGCTCAAAGTTGTAATATTATGTACACTCCAAATATGCAGAATGTACCGTTGTTGACGGAAAAAAATGAAGTTCGTGCAACTCTTGGACCTTTCGATTATCAGGCAGCTTATGCCGTAACGGACAATATTGGGGTGATGTTGAATGGTCAATACCATACCAGAAATACCAATACTTATGATTACACTTATGGGGAGAATTCGTTAAATAATAGTAAGTCCAGCCTTATTGAAGGTGGAGTCGGTTATATAGGAAAACTTTCGGAAAATTCCGTATTCGAGGCGTATGGGGGTTATGGCGGCGGAAAAAATTCCACGTTCGATAAATATACGGACTATACTACAGGTGCTTTTTTGAGAAAAGAATCTTTTTCAGCTAAAACTAATCGATTTTTTATTCAGCCAAGTATCGGATTTACGAACGAATATTTTGATATTGCTTTTTCAAGCAGATTACTAATCCTCAATTATTCAAATATTGATACCCTGAATTATACACCATTAATGCTGGTAGATCAGAAACTTTTGAATATAGATAAAGAATCATTTGTTTTTATTGAGCCTGCAATCACCATTCGAGGTGGGTATAAGTGGGTCAAATTCCAAGCTCAAATGATGTATTCGTATAAGTACAACAGTACACCATTAAGCTATATGCCATTAACGGTTACTTTTGGAATTCATTTTGATTTGTCCAGCAGGAACAACAAGAAGGGCGCACCGAATGTTAGTTCCATAGTTGAATAAAGGTGTTAGCGGTCTGTTTGCAAATAGGGCAACACCCTTCCATAAAGGGTTCTTTGCGCAAAATTATTGTGTAAAAAGGGTGGAAGCTATCCGCCATTTTGTATCTTTGCAAAAATATAAAATCTGATTCATTGAAAAGAAAAGATATTATCTATGGCATTCGTCCGATCATAGAAGCCATACAAGCCGATAAAACCATTGATAAAGTACTGATTCAACGTGGCATGGCAGGGGAATTGATGCGTGAGCTCACCACGTTAATCCGCCAACGGAATGTTCCTATGCAAGTAGTGCCTGTAGAAAAGCTTCACCGCATGGTGAATGGAAATCATCAGGGGGCGGTTGCTTTTATTTCTGCTGTTGATTATGCCAGTATCTTTGATGTTATTCCTACAATATATGAATCAGGAGAGGATCCTTTTATTTTAGTCCTTGATCGAATTACCGACGTACGCAATCTGGGAGCAATCATTCGTACCGCAGAGTGTGCAGGGGTTCATGCCGTGGTTATTCCTGCCCATAATTCGGCACAGATTAATGAAGATGCGGTGAAAACTTCAGCGGGAGCCATTCACAATGTGCCAATATGTCGCCATACCAACCTGAAAGAGGTTTTTTCCTTTTTAAAAGAGGCGGGCGTAGCGATTATCGGAGCTACCGAAAAGGCCAGTAATATGCATTATCAGGCCGACTACTGTCGTCCGGTTTGTATTGTGGTGGGGAACGAAGGCGAAGGAATCTCCCCCGAATATTTCAGCTATTTCACCGACCATGTGAAAATCCCGTTGATGGGAACAATAGATTCTTTAAATGTTTCGGTGGCAACGGGGGTTGTCCTTTACGAAGTGCTGCGGCATCGTAGATTTAACCAATAGACGAAATGAAAATCGGAATTCTTTCGGATACTCACGGGTATTTGCATCCCAAAGTACTGGAGTTTTTATCCACTTGTACAGAAATCTGGCATGCCGGTGATATCGGCGGATATGATGTGTTGGAAAAGTTGTCAAAGATTGCCAAAATTCGAGCGGTCTATGGCAATATTGATGATGTTAAAGCACGGCAGGAGTTTCCGCTCTACCAACTTTTCGAAGTTGAGAAAATAAAAGTACTGATGATCCATATTGGCGGCTATCCGAAGAGATACGATAAAAAAGCATTGGAGTTGATTAAAGGAAATCGCCCTGATTTATTTGTTTCAGGGCATTCACATATCTTAAAAGTGATATATGATCATCAAAATCAACTTTTGCATATTAACCCAGGAGCTGCCGGAAAATATGGCTTTCACCAAATAATTACAGCTGTTCGATTGGATGTAGAAGGTGCAGATTTTAAAAATCTGGAAATTTTGGAGGTGGAGAAGAGGTGATAGACTGGATAGTTGATGGGTTTATTGAATGTATAAGATGCCCATTTTGTTACTGTGCGTAAATGTGGACGCTCGGCGAGGCTGGGGCGATGTATCGTATTCCAAACCAAGTGATGAGCAATACGATAAAGGAAAGCGTAAACAGCCAGAGGAGCAACTTTTTCTTTTTCGGATAGGCATAATGGAGGTGAATGGCCAGCAAATAGAATAGCCATGTGAGCAATGCCCAAGTTTCTTTCGGATCCCACGACCAGTAATTTCCCCATGCTATCTTTGCCCACAAAGCTCCCATTAGCATTCCCAGTGTGAGCAGTCCAAAGCCAATATATGCTAGTTTTATGGTAACGGAAATAATGTTTTCGGTCGATTGTTTCGAAAATATTCCGATAATAGATGATAACCATGCTATGCCTAGCACGGCGTAAGCAATCATGTACACGACCACATGCGGAATAAACCAGGGACTTTGCAGTGCGGGCATTAATGCTTTGCTTTGATATTCGGGATGAATGGTGTCCGTTAAAAGAAAAACAAATGTCATGATAAACCCAAGCCAATATACTAATATTTCTTTAGTGTGGAAGAAAATCAGCCAGGTGATCCAAGAGATGAATACGGAGTACCATAGTCGAGTTTCAGCTATAGTGCGCATGGGTGGACGATCCAGCCGAATCCAAAGCAGAATGGTGAAAGCAACGATTGTCAAATTTCCAAGAATCGGAAGGTAGTTGGAAATAGGGGCGAGTTTCGCCTTTTTCTTGGAAAAAGTAACCAATATTCCACCAATGCCCCAAGTGGCGGCGAAAACAATCAGCACGACAGTCAACCAAAGCGCAATCATAAAGTGTCTTCCTTTCGTTGAATTTTCATTTTTGTGAATAGGAGCAGTATGGAGCCGATCATAAGCAGAATCATTCCGAAGTACACCAAAGGTAGCCACGGGTCTTTAACGAGCATAAAAATGCTGTACTTTGAGTCGTTTCCCAGCTTTACGTCATAGCTGTACTGGTAAATATTCCATCCTTCAAGATGTGCGGGGTTGTTTACGGAGACGATTTTTTTCTGAGCATCATTGTCCGACTTGGAATAGAGCGTAACCTTAGATCCGAAATATTCCGGTTCGGGAGTAAGCAATGCTAGAAGTGTATCTTTTCCAAGTTCAATGACGGTTGGCCTTTGCATATAATTACCCGAAGATATCCATCCCGATATGAGCCCTTTTTGAGGCGTTGTAATTGTGACCCTTGCAGCAGGCGCTACCACACTTGTTTCCTGTTGTTTAATGCTGTCTCCCAAGAATTCGGGATAATATTGCAGAATGTTAATCCGATATTGGGCTATATTGAAGGTGGAAGTTCCGGTTACTTCAAGACATTCATTATCTTTGATGGTGTATGGTTTTCCTTGAGGATCAACCAGGGCGATTTTGGGAGGAAAACTCCGCATTACAAAATCATGCAGTTTAATAGCTATAGGTAGTTCAACGATTTCTCCTTTTTCGTTTTCACCATACCAGACGACTTGTCCTTCATAAACTTGCATCATTACTTCCTGCCGATCTGCAGCACCCAATAACCCGGTAGTTAATATTATCCACAAACCGAAGTGGTTGATGAAGAAAAGAATATTGTGCGCTCGAAGTGGAAAGCTTCTTCGCATAATGGTGAATCCAAGTGTTGTAATCAGGTATAGCGAAGATGCTGTAAACATCCAAGTATGCGTGATCTGATTCAACCCTAAAAAAGTTTGCATATTGCTTTGTTGGGGAATAATAGCCATGGGAATGATTAGCAAGGAAAATAAAAGAATGGAAGAAAGTGCTGCAGGGGGAGATGAAATCCACTGGATAACTTTAGATTTTTTAAAAACAAAATGAAACAATATGATGAGGGTTGTCAGCTCAAGAATTAAATTCAGGTTTACGGGAAACAGAAATGTCGTTACCGGAATAAGACCCAATAGAACTTGGAGTATGATAGAAACAAAAAATAGACTCAATGTTATAATTGAGCTGATAAAAAGATTCGTTTTTTTTGTTGCCATATAATTCTGAATCCCGTTTGTGGATGTAAAAATACGAAATTAACCGATCTTTTTGATTGTGATAAAAAAAAGCTCGATACAAATAATGTGTATCGAGCTTTTTTGTAAATTAAAAATACTTACTTCTTTCCTCTCATTCGGGTTACATAAGCATCGGAATATCCAAAATCAACAAGTTCTTTCATTCGTGCTGTCGCTTCTTCTTTTGTTGGAAATTTTCCAGTTAAAAATCGTTTTATTCCATTTGGATATTTTGAAGTCCTTAATTCATTGACTTTGTTGAAATGATTTTCTTTCATATTTCCGGCTCCTACCTGTACAGAGTAATAGTATTCGCTGTCAAAAGTTGTGTTGGTTTTGTTGTGATTATTGTTTTCGTTAGCAATGGGGGTGCCGAGTATAGGGAAGAGTACACTTACGCCTGCCGTGTCTATAATATTCATCTGGTTATTGTAGCTTGCTAAAGCGGCCGAATCTTGAGGAGTGCCGTTTTTGAGCATATTGCGGGAATATTCCATGTGTTTGATGAATTCGGGTTTGGATGAAGCATAATCTTCAGGATAGACGGCATTAAATGCTTCAAAGTCAGCCAATGCCTGTTTGTGATTGCCATTGACCTGATTAGCTACGCCGGAGTAGTATTTTACAAAAGCAGGACAATCAAGGCCTATCCCCGATTCTTTAAAACTGCTTGAGTTTTTATCTGCTATTGTAAAATAGTCTGTAGCTAACTCGTTGTATGGTTTTATATTGAGCAAACATATTCCCATCATATAGTTGATGTTTGGTTCGTTCGGATACTCTTTAAGCATGCCTTTTAATAAAAGCAAAGCTTCAATTTTATCATCCTGAATTATATCCATGACCTTTTTTAGCTTCGCGGTATAGCCTTTTTTCAAGTTTTTTGGTAGTAGCTCTGCCTGCAACGATTTCATTATGCTCACTCATTGCAAACAGCGAAGGGGTTTCTTTAGCTATCTTTAGTTTTCGTTTGGCATCCGCAATAATAAGCTTGTCGGAACTATATTCTTTCGCATTCTTAAGATATTCTTCATACTTAGCAATAGCTTTATCTGTTTCCGCTAAGTAATGATAACATAATGCCTGAAAATAAACGGCTTCATTTGGAGCCTGAATATCCGTTGCGGTGTTCGTGTATTTTTTTGCGATGTTTTTTACGGCTTTATCAAACGAAGCTAATGCTTCCCGTTTGTCAAATTGCAAATAATAATTACATAATCCGATGTGAAAGTCCAAATTCGCGTTGTTGTTTTCTTTGTGAAGAGCAGTCAACACAGGAAGAGCGTCTTTGTATTCTTCGTTTTGCACGTATATCATTGCTTGCTTGAATTGCCGCTGATACTCTTTTGAAATAGGAGCCGAAAAGGCCTGCACAAAAGAGACCGTTAAAAGAATGAGAGCGGTCCATTTAATTTTTACCATGGGCTTTTCTTTTGTTGTTTGTTTTAACTTTTTTATTTACGATGCAAAGATATCACTTTTTTTTTGTTTTTATACTTTTTTCGACATAATATATGTTAAAATTTAACAAATAAGCATTTATTTTGCATTTCATCTTATAATATTCTTTTTCTTTAATGCTATTTGATTTTTTATTAATTTGCAATCAATATTAGGCTGTGCTGAATTTTTGAGTGGAATCTAATAAAAAAAATCAATGATGAGTAAATATAAAATTACTGTTTTGGGAGATTTACGCCTTTTTATTCAAAAGAATATTCTTTTTTTCAGGGGGACGATTTTCGTTCTCACAGGGCTAATAATAGTAATGTTCTATCCGAATGAGGCAAGTTTTAAATTTGAGTATCGAAAAAATAAGCCGTGGATGTATCAGGATTTAATTGCTCCGTTTGATTTTTCGATAAATAAAACAGAAGCTGATTTTAAGCAGGAAAAAGAGCGTGCAAAGCAGAGTATCGTCCCATATTATAATTACGATTCGGTAGTTACATATAAAAAAAAGAATGAATTTGTTATTGCATTGAATGATTGCAAGACGACAGGTGTTCCGATTAAATTAAATAATGGGGAATCGGAAAAGTTACTTGCGATTATTGATACTGTTTATTTAAGAGGAATAATTCAAAGCCAACGCAATGAAAATATTTTCCACCAAACACAAACAGTCCAATTAGTCAAAAACAATAGTGTCGAAATACGTTCCCGTAGCGATTTTTTTACTATAGTTACTGCGGATAGATATATTCAGTCTAAACTCACTCAATTAGGGTTCAGGAATATTTCTTCCGTCAAGTCTTTTGTTGAAAGTTTTTTAACGCATAATGTGCTTTATGACGGAATTACCACTCAAAAGGAGTTGGATATGGCTTTTGATAATCTTTCGCCTTCGTATGGGTTGGTTCAGAAAGGGGAGCGGATTATTTCGAAAGGGGAGTTAATTACCGCAGAAAAATATCAGATAATTTCATCACTCGAAACGCAATATCAAGAGGGGGACTATAAAGCGGTAGGTGGATTTGGCTTTGAAATAGGAAAGTCAATGCTGGTATTTCTGATTTTATTTATTCTTTATTTTTATGTTTACCTGTTTGATAAAAAAGTCTTTTATCGGCTCAAACGAATAGCACTTTTAAGCACGGTGTTTTTATCGATGGTAATTCCGGCATTTATTGTTTATTCGTATGTTCCCGAATATTTACCTGCTTTCCCGTTTTGCATCTTTGCAATAGCAAATAAAGTTTTTTTCAGTTCGCGAGTTTCCATATTATCATACATAATGGGGGTTTTACTCGTGGGATCTTTTGTTGTTGGCGGTTTTGAATTTTCCTTGATTCAGATATTGGTGGGCTTATTGGCTATTCTTAGTCTGAAGTCACTCTACCGGAGAGCTCAGTTTGTAACTACCGCACTTCTTGTTTTTTGGAGGCTACTTATTACTCTTTGTGGTTAAATCGTTAATGTTCGACAATGGTTTGGATTCCTTAAGTTCGCAACAATTATGGCTTTATGTTATAAGCGCGGTACTTACATTAATGACTTATCCTTACCTTTTTATCCTTGAACGAATATTTCGCTTGGTCACGGATTTTACGTTATTGGAATTGTCTAATACCAACTTGCCTTTACTTCGTGAGCTCGCGGCAAAGGCTCCCGGAACTTTTCTCCACTCGGTGTTGGTTTCAAACATTGCCGAAGAAGTAACCCACAAAATTAATGGAAATATGTTACTGGTGAGAACCGGAGCACTTTATCACGATATCGGAAAGCTTTCCAATCCCTCATTTTTTATAGAGAACCAGCATGGAGTAAATCCGCACGATGATTTACTTCCTCAAGAAAGTGCTGCAATTGTTATTAATCATGTTGCAGAAGGCATTGCTATTGCTCGCAAATATAAGCTTCCCGACGAAATTATGGGGTTTATTCGCACGCATCACGGAACTCGAAAAACGGCTTATTTCTACAATAAGTATATGCTAAATAACGTGGCTAAAGCGATTGATGATTCATTGTTTACCTATCCTGGACCTACTCCGCGGACCAAAGAAGAAGCCGTGCTGATGCTTGCCGATATTTTGGAAGCAGCTACCCGGAGTATGAAAGAGCACACCAAAGAAAATATTTCAACTTTTGTCGAAGACATGGTGGATAAACTCATCGAAAATCATCAGTTCGATCAGGCAAATATTACGTTTAAAGATCTACTCGTTATCAAAGAGACATTCAAATCGCAACTCATTAATATCTACCATAAACGGATCGAATACCCGAAAATATAGCTAAAGTTGTTGATAGGTTTATTGGTTGATACGTTTATAGGGAAACCCGAAATCAGTTAAAAGGTGAAAGTCATAAAGTGAAAAGTAAAAAAACCTGACAACATCCGCTTTGCATAGCCACGCATTGCGAAAACTCATCAATCCCGAAAAAACAGTCCGCCAGCTGGCGGATCGATTTCGTTTTTTTATAATGAGTGGTAACGCCCGAGGCTTGCTTTTCGGCGGGGATTAAACCCCACTTTCTTGTCGCTTACCGCTGGCGATTATTAATTTGTTTGTCGTTTCAATTCCCATTTCACCCCCGCTGAAAGCAAGGCTTTGTTATGGGCTGGGGTTTTATTTTATAGATTATAAAAAATAATTTCTAATGGAATGTCAAAATTCTGATTTCCCTTTTCATTTAGACCTTTAATTGCATAAAAAATTGTTTTTAAGGATTCACAAACTTCACCATATTCACAATTTTGTCCACTATGTACGATTTTATTCCTTTTTTCATTAAGTTTTTCCAGTTTTTTCTCTGTAATATTTTTGTCATAAAAAACATTGCCAGTCAGTGTCTTAAATAAAGGTCCTAAATAAGTTTTTAGTCGTTGATCTTTTATTTGTCTTAATAGTTGCTCTTTTTCAGAATCAGAAGTAATATTTGTCATTAATGATTTTATTGTTTTTTGAACGCAATAATCTAAAAGGTTGAACCCTACTATTAAACTTTCATTAAAAAAGCCTAAATGAAGAAGATCTTTTGCTCTTGAAAAGGTTCTCCACTCAAAAGGAACAGATTCTGAAAGTTTTTCAATTTCCACATGTGAAACCGTTTTGTCTCCATAACTTGCAACAGTCCTTGAATTTACATGTCTGTTGTTGATTAAAAGTTTGTGAAATAAGAAATCTTGTTCCCCAATATTTCTTATCCTTAACATATTTGTGATTTTACCGTCATTGTATGAGTAACGTATTAAATCAATAGCATAGTTTATCTTCTCAACGTGGTTAAGAAATATATTTTTGTTTAACACTTCTGTCTTTGGAATTTTTTCTGCGTATTCTTCCAATTCAACTAAACTTGATGTTTCCAATAAAATCTTTCCTTTTATTTCTGTCAAAAATTGGTCATAAATTGAAGAATTATAATGCAATCTAAAAACAAACTCTTTCTTTTCACCTGGATATTTAAATTTAATTTCAAGAGGTTCAATATTTGGTCGAAAATTTATTATTCCTATTGTGTGAATTTTATTCATTGTTAAAGTTTTATTCATTTACAATTACCCACAACTCTTTTATTGCCTTACCAAAGGTACGGCAATCTATCTAATTATTATTGTATAACCCAACCTTTGGGTTAGGTTTATTTCTTCATCAAATGTACTGATAAATTTACAAATCATCAAATGGAGACTTTATTTTTTGCAAATACGAACCCGTATCCGGTCCCAGATTAAAAATAGTATCCAAAATACTGATTTTTTCAACAAAAGGAAACTTATAGTCAAATACCTGATTATAAGATGCTATTGTGTAAAGAGACGTTCCCGATTTATGTTTCTGGAATAAACCCCGACAGTCTGAAGTTTCAGGTGGGTTTGCTATATATTCTTCGGTAAATGAAATCGGCGTGGGGATGGATAAAACCTTTATAATTTCCTTTAAAAGAGAGGTGTTGTAATCCAGCAGGGTATCCCATCTTTTTTGATAAAACGGTTCAAACAGGTAGCTGTAGTATTCAAAATAGGGCGATTTGTTATAGGCCGACTGGATGGCCTGCCAGTGATCATGTTGCCACGGCTCGTTGTAATCGATTAAAACTTCGGAAATGAGGGTATGGTTGCCGTTGGGTCTTTTTACGGGAATAGATAAGGATAAGGGGCCGTTTGCGGATAATATTACAGCACGATTCCGATATGAGCGTTTTTGGAAATTCTCGTGAAATTCGATCTCCGTTTTATCTGCATCGATCATTGCTTTAATATAATCAATCGGAGGCAGATAAGCCGTGCTGACAAGTAATTTATTCATTTATTCAATAAGAATCTATTATTAAAGCCAATGGGTCATGTGTTTGGACGCATGACTCATTGGCTCGGTTTTACTGTCTATTCTTTTCCATGACAGTTTTTGTATTTTTTTCCACTTCCGCAAGGACAAGGGTCGTTACGTCCGACTTTCTTTTCGACGTGTACGGGAGCGGTTCGTTGAACCTCGGAAGTTCGTTGATTCACAACATCTTCACGGCCTGTCTGAAGTTTGGATGCGTCCGATTTTGGCAATCGAGCTTCACTGATATTTGTCGTTTCCTCCATTGGAAGTTTTCCTTTATTCAGGAACGAAATGATGTCTTTGTTAATGTGCTGCAACATCAGTTTGAATAATTCAAACGATTCGAATTTGTAAATCAATAAAGGATCTTTTTGTTCGTATGAGGCATTCTGAACGGATTGTTTTAATTCGTCCATTTCTCTTAAGTGTTCTTTCCATGCGTCGTCAATAACAGCAAGTGTAATCCCTTTTTCGATTGATAAAATAATTTCTTTACCTTCCGTTTCGTAACACTTTTTTAAAGGAGCAATAATTTGCATGGTTTTGTGTCCGTCGTTAATCGGGAGTGCGATGTTCTCATATCGGTGGCCTTCGTTCAAATACACATCTTTTACGATAGGGAAAGCGCGTTCGGCAAGAATTTTTGTTCTGGTTTTATAGTTTTCAAACGCTATTTCATATAATTTATCGGTTAAATTTTCTGCTTTTTCAGAATGGAATTGTGTTTCTGTAAATGGATTTTCGAGTGCAAATGTAGAAATAATTTCGGTTTCGAATTCTTGATAATCTTGCCGTCCTTGATATTCGGAAATTATATTTTCGCACATATCATAGAAGTTGTTCGAGATGTCGATGGCTAATTTATCTCCGTAGAGCGCATTCTTTCTTTTTTGATATATCGATTCACGTTGTTTGTTCATTACGTCATCATATTCGAGCAGTCGTTTACGAATGCCGAAATTATTTTCCTCCACTTTACGTTGGGCTCGTTCGATGGATTTTGTAATCATCGAATGTTGAATCACTTCGCCATCCTTTAATCCCAGACGATCCATAACGCCGGCAATTCTATTGGAACCGAATAAACGCATCAGATCGTCTTCCAAAGAAACGTAGAATTGTGAAGATCCCGGATCTCCTTGACGTCCTGCACGACCACGCAACTGACGGTCAACACGACGTGAATCGTGACGCTCGGTGCCGATGATGGCTAACCCTCCAAGTTCTTTAACACCTGCTCCCAGCTTAATGTCGGTACCACGGCCGGCCATGTTTGTAGAAATGGTAACCGCCCCGATTTGTCCGGCTTTAGCCACAATGTCTGCTTCTTTTTGGTGCAGTTTGGCATTTAGCACATTATGAGGAATCTTTCTTAACGTAAGCATTCGACTGATTAACTCGGATATTTCGACAGAAGTTGTTCCGACCAACACGGGAACTCCCTTTTTATTTAGTTCAATAATCTCTTCGATGGCCGCATTGTATTTTTCACGTTTCGTTTTAAACACGAAATCCTCTTTATCAATTCTCGATATGGGCTTATTTGTAGGAATTACTACCACATCAAGTTTGTATATATCCCAAAGTTCACCCGCTTCTGTTTCTGCAGTTCCGGTCATCCCCGCCAGTTTTTTATACATTCTGAAATAGTTCTGCAATGTAATGGTGGCATAGGTTTGTGTTGCAGCTTCCACTTTTACATTTTCCTTGGCTTCAATCGCTTGATGCAGTCCGTCGGAATATCGACGACCTTCCATGATGCGACCGGTTTGCTCATCTACAATTTTAATTTTATTATCGATGATTACATACTCCACATCAATTTCGAAGAGTGTGTATGCCTTCATGAGTTGCTGAATTGTATGCAGACGCTCCGAAGCAATCGAAAATTCACGATATATTTCGTTTTTTGCTTCGATTTTTTCCTGAGCGCTTAAATTTTGTTTTTCCAAATCGGCAATTGCTAATCCAACATCCGGGATGATAAACATCTTCTTTTGCTCCATCGTGTTAGATACCAGGTCGATACCCTTATCCATGATATCTACGGAATTTAATTTCTCATCAATCACAAAGTACAATTCGTCGTCGATGATATGCATGTTTTTGTTTTGCTCAGCCATGTAAAACCCTTCGGTTTTTAACAGCAGTTGCTTCATTCCCGATTCGCTTAAGAACTTAATTAATGCTTTGTTTTTTGGAAGACCACGGTGTGCGGTAAACAATAATTTTGCTCCTTCCTTATACTCGTCGGAATTTTCCGGCTTGTCGAGCAATGACTTAGCTTCGGCAAGTATTTTAGTCACTAAAGCTCGCTGAGCGGTATAAAGTTTTTCAACAATCGGTTTGTAATTATCAAATTCCTGTTGATCTCCTTTTGGAGTAGGACCGGAAATAATAAGCGGAGTACGGGCATCATCAATTAACACAGAGTCAACTTCATCGACGATGGCATAGTTATGGGGACGTTGAACGATTTCGAAGACATTTCGTGCCATGTTATCCCGCAAATAATCAAAACCAAATTCATTGTTGGTTCCATAAGTTATATCTGCCAGATAAGCATCTCTTCGTTCGTCGCTGTTCGGTTCGTGTTTGTCTATGCAATCTACAGAAAGCCCGTGAAATTCAAAGATCGGTCCCATCCATTCCGAGTCACGACGTGCAAGATAATCATTAACCGTGACCAAATGAACGCCTTTGCCGGGCAGTGCATTTAAGTACACAGGAAGTGTTGCTACTAATGTTTTTCCTTCACCGGTAGCCATTTCTGCTATTTTCCCTTGATGTAGAATTATTCCTCCAATAAATTGAACATCATAATGACACATATCCCACACAACCTCATTACCACCAGCCATCCATCTGTTTTTCCAATGAGCCTTATCTCCGATAATTTCGACGTTTGCTTTGCGAGCAGCAATATTTCGGTCGAAATCGGTTGCTGTAACTTCCAAAAATTCATTATCCTTAAAGCGTTTGGCAGTCTCTCTGACAACAGCAAAAGCTTCGGGCAAAATTTCGTTTAAAATTTCCTGCGATTTGTTGTATGAGTTTTTTTCAATATGTTCCAATGTACGGTATAGTTCCTCTTTCTCATCAATAGGCATCTCATATTCTTCATCAAGCCGTTTGCGAATTAATGCGATCTCTTCCTCTTCTTCGTGAATGTAGTCGGCAATCTTGGCTTTGAATTCAGCTGTTTTTGCTCGTAACTCGTCGTTGGTACAGTGCATTATTCGTTGGTGTGCCTCGATGCAATTGTTTAATATAGGTTTTATCCCTTTAATATCTTTGTCCGATTTGGTGCCAAAAAATTTCTGTAATAGTGAAGCCATTCTTTATATTTTTTTAGTTCGTTTTTTTTCTTTTTTTGATATGTGATGCAAATTTAGTGAAATTGGTTGACTTTTTCTTTTTTATTCTGTGAGATAGAAAAAAAAAGAGGCCAAAGCCTCTTTTTTTTAATTCGTTTAATATTCATCTTCGTTAAAGAAGAAATCTTCTTTTGTCGGATAATCTGTCCAAATATCTTCCATGCACTCGTATAGTTCTCCTTCATCTTCTATTTCACGAAGATTTTCAGTTACTTCAAATGGTAATCCCGTGCGGGTAGCATAATCGATCAACTCATCTTTCGTGGCTGGCCAAGGTGCATCTTCGAGTTTTGATGCTAATTCTAATGTCCAATACATAATTTCTCTTATATTTAATTTTTCAAAAAGTGGCGCAAAGATAATGATATTATTATACTTTGTCAAGTCTTTTTTTGGTTTAATAATAATTTTATAACATTTTTTTCTTGTTTTGAAATTTAAGCCTTAAACGACGATAAATATTCGGAATAAAGCGACTTGCTGAAGTATTGTAAGTTGTTTTTAATCAGTATATTGTTGTTTTAATTGATTGCTTTCGTGTTCTTTTGACAGTTTAGTCGTGTCGGTATTTAAAATTTTCAGGTTATATGGATTTCCATTCAATTTCCTGAATTTCATATTGATGTAAAATGAAGCGAGCCAACACAAAAAAATAATCCGAAAGACGGTTGATGTATTGTGTAACGAAAGGGTCAATAGCTGTGGTAATGGAAAGTTGTATTATAATCCGTTCGGCTCTGCGACAAATGCAGCGTGCAATGTGGCAATGCGATGATACTGGATGTCCACCGGGAAGAATGAAGTTTTGAAGCGGCTTTAATTGCTCATTCATCCGGTCTATGGCATCTTCCAATTTTTTTACATCTTGCTCTAAAATTTTTGGAAGCGGTTTGGTCACAAGTTGGTTCGGGTCGGTGGCCAGTTGCGATTCGGCAACAAAAAGGCACGATTCAATCGCCAACAGCTCTTCCGAAAGCTGAGGCTGATCGATCAAGTCACGGATTAATCCGATGTAAGAATTCAGCTCGTCAAGAGTGCCGTATGCTTCAATGCGTTGGTGATATTTAGGAACTCGAGTGCCCCCGATAAGCGAAGTCTCTCCATGGTCTCCGGTTTTAGTGTATATTTTCCATTTTTGTGAATTCATAACGATTCGTTGTTATTGTTAATGCTTATAATGTTTGGGTTTGGAGAATCACTTTCTATTTTACCGTCTTTCAGTTTTATAATACGGTGGGCGTAGCGTGCGATATCTTCTTCGTGTGTAACAAGAATAATCGTGTTTCCAAGCTTATGTATTTTTTCGAAAAGCCCCATAATTTCAACTGAAACTTTGGAGTCGAGATTGCCGGTAGGCTCATCGGCAAGGATGATAGACGGGTCGTTTACTAGAGCACGAGCTACAGCTACACGCTGACGCTGTCCTCCCGATAACTCATTGGGCTTATGGTTCATCCTATTTTTTAGTCCTACTTTTATCATTACATCTTCTGCTTTTTCTTTTCGTTCCTGTTTTCCGATGCCCGCATACACTAAAGGTAACATTACATTTTCCAAAGACGATAGACGGGGAAGCAAATTAAAGGTTTGAAAAACAAAACCGATCTCTTTATTTCTGATTTCGGCTAAACTGTTATCGTTGAGTGAACTGACATCTTTGTTGTTTAAAATGTATTTTCCTCCGGTAGGAGTAGCATCGGCCCGATGTCCGCATCGTAGCCGTAGAACCCAAAAATGTTTCCGCGCTGCTTGGTCACGAACCGGGTTTGCATCAAATACAGGGTATCGGTGATGGATTTATTCCCGCCGTGCTGGATGTCAAGCTGGTCGACGAAGTTATCGAAGTTACCGACGAAGATGCCATCGAAACAACACGGGAACTGGGGAGAAGCATGGGGCTGCTGGTCGGCATTTCCTCCGGGGCTAATGTCTGGGCCGCACAACAGCTGGAAAAAAAATATCCGGGCAATATTGCCACGGTGCTTCCCGACCGCGCCGAACGCTATTTCAGCACGGCGCTGTTGAAATCCGGCAAGGCAGAATAGCGGATACAATGCCGGTAAAAATGTAAAATAAAAAACGGGCGAGTCCAAAAGACTCGCCCGAACAACATGGTTCGATTAAATTGAAAACAGGTTTAAACGATTCTTTCCGTCTGTACAATACCAGTTCTCAACTCCTTCCATTTCCTGTAAGACAAAATTATTACTCCGATGGAAAAGATAATCAGCAAACCATCGACCACCGACAACATAACGTTGTTCTTGGGGATGTAAGTGTTAAAAAGCAAAGCCACAAGAGAGTACAAAGTAGTCGCCATCATAAACAGAGCCGGTAATATCGTAAACCAGGCATTCTTGTTTCTTTTGACCAGCCAGACGGAGACGGCGATCAACGCGAGGGCGGCCAGCAATTGATTGGCAGAGCCAAAGACAGGCCAGATCACCAGAAATGCATTGTAGTAAGCAAGAATAAACATCAGAACCACACAGAGCAGGGCGTTAAAAAGATAGGATTTCATTATCGCCGGAACTTTCTTGAAAATTACCTGCCATAACTCCTCAAAGAGATATCTGTTCAGTCGGACAGCCGTGTCCAGCGTTGTAACGACAAAACCTTCTACTAATAAAATTCCAAAAATGGTGCCGTAAACCGGCGGTATTCCTAATCCCATGTGCATCAGTCCGCCTGCTCCGGCGGCAAAGGCCAGAATGGGGTTTGATTTGGTTCCGGCGATTGTCGGGAAGACAATGTTGCTGTAATCTGTAAAAGCAATGCCGCATCCGACCGCTACCAAAACGCCGACAGCCAGCAATCCTTCCAACATCATTCCGCCATACGCGATTTTCTTTATATCCGTCTCTTTGGATATCTGCTTCGAAGATGTGCCACCGGCGACCAGGCAATGAAAGCCGGAAATAGCTCCGCAGGCAACCGTAATGAATAAGAACGGCCAGAGCGCGCCTAATTTGTTCGTTCCCGCTGCAACATTAAACGCCGGGGCAGAAAAGGTAACCCCTTTAAAACCGGCGGCGATACCGGCGATAAAGAGTGCGGCAATTCCGGCGTAAAGGAGAAATGAATTGGTGAAATCACGCGGCTGCAGGATTATCCAGACAGGAATTCCCGCCGCGAGCAGGGTATAGAAAGAAAGTATCATCATCCAGACGGTTGTGTTTATGGCAATCGGGAAATTCATTCCGAAAATAACGGAACCGATGCAGACCAGGATAGCCAGTAGAGATGCAAGATAAACATTGATCTCTTTTTTATAAACCAGGTAGCCGATAAGAGGGGCAAAGCAGGTTATAAAAATAACGGAAGCCGAGGCGATACCCCCGATCTGGGCCTTGGCAACTCCTTTTACCATAACGGTTTTAACGATAGTCTGAGAAGAATCCAGCTTCAGAACATCCAGAGGCAGCAGAGAAGTTAAAGCAGTTGCCGTTAATCCCAGAAATGCCGACGTAACCAGCAGAAGCATAACGGTGGTGAAACTGATAAATAAAAAGAAGCCTGTATTGCCCAGAGTTGCTTTGGCTATCTCCGAAATGGACTTGCCTTTTTCCCGGACGCTGGCGAAAAGCGCTGTCATGTCGTGCACCGCGCCAATAAAAATACTTCCTACAACACACCATAGCCATACGGGCATAAATCCAAAAAGCAGCGCTACGGTAGGACCAATGATCGGTCCGCCGCCGGCAATGCTGGCGAAATGATGTCCGAATAAAACAATGGGCTTGGTCGGTACGTAGTCACGATCATCCTTCATTGAACACGCCGGTGTCTGATTCTTATCGTTTTCCTCGAAGATTCCGGCAATGTATTTTCCGTAAATACGAAAACCTAAATAAAATATGACAGCTGCTATTATCAAAAGTACTGCGGCATTCATGCACCTTCCCCCTCAACCTACTATATTCCGGGAAAAAGCCCGGGTTTCTGGTAAACCGTGGTTTAACCGGTCGAAACTATAGGAAGCGCACACATGTACGTCAATCAAAAAATGCATGGAAAGGAGATCATTGTGACTGTTTGCTTATGCCTATATTTAGCAAATAATTCAGATCATCAGGGATAATATCCTTAATAAAGAGGAAGGATTGTTGCCTCGCTGGGCATCTCTTTGTCTCTTGCTGGAAGCGTTTTTGATAAATTCTAAGGCTCATGAAAGGTGCCTTCAGTAGCTTTTAATTAATTGCTTGCTGCATTCAAAGTCCGTGAATTAATGGAACCGTAATTCACTAACATTTGAAAAGAACTGTTTTGAAAGTCTGCTGCCCAAAGACAATCCATTTAATCGGACTTTGAAAGCGTTTTGCTTGATAAATCCTGGCGAAGCGGAAGATCAGCGATGACAATTCATTTGAGCCGAATTTATTGCTTAATGTGGTAGATTAGTTCATATTGTTAATATGAGTCCGACAATTTTCAGAGAAAAAGGATATAGGTTTTATTTTCTTTCCAATGAGGAAAGCAGAATCCATATTCATGTTACTTGTGAAAAAGGTGAAGCAAAATTCTGGTTGAAGCCAATAGTGTCTTTGGCTACATACTATGGACTTAACTAAAGAATGTTGGCCGAAATTCAGAAAATTATTGAGGAGCACGAAAATGAAATCATTAAAGCGTGGCAAAAACATTTTGGTCAACGTTGAAAATATCACACCTTTTGGATTATGGCTCTTTGTTAATGGCCATGAATATTTTCTAAGCTATCAGGATTATCCTTATTTTAAGGACCATACGCTGAAGGCCATTCAGAATGTCGAGTTGTTACACGGTTATCACCTATACTGGCCGGACTTGGATGTCGATTTGGAAATCGATAATCTGGAAAACCCGGAAAAGTATCCATTGAAATCAAAACCAATTAAACCTCGTTCTTCACGCAACCCCTTAGGGCGAACTGCATTAGCAAGGTAGTTGTAAAGAAAACATGGTGGAACCACTTTGCTTGTTTCACCTTCTTAAATAGATTCCCGTATCTTCCTCATATGATCTATCCGCTTCTGAATAAGTGCATCGGTGCCGATGTCTTCGCGATAGGCGACCGGCCCTTTCACGGCCTGGACACCTTCTTCGGCGATCTGGCGGGCGGCATCCAGCGTGTCGGCGATGCCGACGATGCCGATGGCGCGCGAAGAGCTCAGGTACAGCCCGTCTTCTCTTTTATCCACGGAAGAATAGTAGAGCCGCGCTTTTCCCACGTCGCCCACTTCAATCTTTGCTTTTGATGAGGCCGCGTCGGGATGATCGGTGGGCAGGCCGTAGCCTTTGGGAACGACGTATTTGCAGACGGTTGCCCTGGATTCAAATTCAATTTTCAACTTGTCGAGTGTGCCGTCGATGATGTGTCGGCAGATAGTTACAAAATCCGTTTGCAAAAGCGGCAGGATGTTCATGGCTTCGGGATCGCCGAAACGCGCGTTGTATTCCAGCAGCTTTGCGCCGTTTTTCGTGGCGATGAATCCGCCGTACATGACGCCTTTATAGGGACTGCCGGTTTCTTTTAAAAGCGCCGCTGCGACCTGACGGGTAATCTCCAGTCCTTCTTCAATGTCGGAAGGCTTCAGAAAGGGCATGGAGTGATCGGGGAGGGAATAGGAGCCCATGCCGCCGGTGTTGGGGCCTTTATCGCCGTCAAAGCGCCGTTTGTGATCCTGCACCAGCGGCGTGCCGACAACGGTCTTGCCGTCGCACAGGCACTGCAGGGAGAATTCTTCGCCGTCAAATTTTTCCTCGACGATAACGGAGGAACTTTCCTGCAGAATCTGTGTGCACAAGTTCATCGCTTCTTCTTTGGTTGTGAAATGATCGCCCTGAACAAGCACGCCTTTGCCACCGGTGAGTCCATCCGGTTTCAGTACAATGCCGTCGAGTGAACCCAAAAACGCTTCGACTCCGTCCATGGATGTGAAGACTTTATATTGCGGATTGCCGGGAATATGATATTTGTTGACCAGATTGCGGGTGAACGATTTGGAGGTCTCCAGGCGCGCCAGACTTTTATTGGGGCCGACAGCAGGAATGCCGACTTGCGCCAGCGCATCCACGACGCCGTTATTCAGCGGATCTTCGGGACCGATAACGGCCAGTTCAATTTTATTTTCCCGGGCAAAAAGGGTAATTGCTGCCAGATCGGCGTAGCCGCCGATTATTGTCTTTTCCGATAGTGATG
>CAUVYH020000015.1:0-112242 GCA_963556065.3 Bacteroidales bacterium | reverse complement strand
CTTTTTCAATATTACTATTTACCAAACCAAGAAATGTGTCCAATACATTATATCTTGATTTATAGTAACATTGTGCGGCTTCGGCATATCTTCCAAGTTTGACCAAAGTCCAGCCTTTCATGCTCCACGAATGCACATTACTCATACTTCAATAATTATAAATCAGTTTCTTCATTATAATATTTTGTAGCTTCTTCATAATCTGAATCTAAAAACGCCATATCTCCCTGAAAATTCATATCCCCAATAAGATTACCCTGTTCTTTTGCTTTTTTATAGCATTCAAAAGCATCTTCATTTTTTCCCATTTTCTTAAATGCTGTGCCTTTGTTTTCCATAGCAAATTCATTATCAGGATTATTTCCATAACTTTATCATAAGCCACTATTGCGTCTTCATATTGTTCTGTATCTGATAAAGCATTGGCTTTCATTAATAAAGTATCGTCATCATAAGGATCTAATTCTATTGCTTTGTCATAATAATAGATTGCTTCTTTATGCAAATTTAGTTCATGGTGCAAAACATCTCCCATTTTACGCCATGCCTTTACATTTTTGGGATTTAATTTAATGACTTCTTTATAACAATTAATCGCACCTGCATGATGGTCTTCTCTACTTAAAATATCGCCATAAACTAACCAACCAATTTCATATTTCGGATTTAAACTGATACATTCACTCAAACAATTTATTGCTTCATCTGTTTTTCTTAACTCGTTAAGTGCCTCACCTTTTAAACGCCAGTAATCAGCATTCCTGTTGTCTATGCTAATGGCTTTTTCAAAAGCATTTACAGCATATTCAAAATCACGCAGGAACATAAAAGACATTCCTAATCCAAACCACGCTTCATCATTTTCGGGATTGAACTCTGTCGCTTTTTTGAAACAGACATTAGCACTATTATATGCTTGCTTTTCAATAAATTCCACCCCTTTTTTAAAGCTTTGTTCTTCGTTTTTCAAAGAAGGTTCAAGATTTTCGGGTACGACTACCTTTCCTAAATCCTCTGCAATTAGTTCTTTATGCTCTTGGTAATCACAATTTTGAGGATCTAATCTAATTGCTTGATTAAAACATTCATCGGCTTCTTCGTAATATTTTAGTATTGCTAAAAATTTTCCTTTATTATCCCAAGTTTCAGCGTTTTCAGGATCTATATCTATGGCTTCGTCATAACATTTGAATGCTTCTTCAAATTCTTCTATATTTAAGAGACAATGCGCTTTATGATTTAATACAGACACTGGATTCATTCCAAGAGTTCTTGCTTTATCAAAACATTCTATTGCATCTTCGTAGTATTCCATATTGTGCAAAAAATTACCTTTGACAAACCAAAGTTCGTAATTATCAGGCTCAAGTTCTATTGCTTTGGTTATACAATCAAGGGCTTCATCCTCTTGCCCATTTTCAGAATAATTCATACTCATTTGGACAAAATCATCGGTTGTGAAACATTCATTACCTTTGTTCATACATTCTGCGGCTTCGTCAAAACGCCCTAATTCTGCTAACGCACTTCCTTTGCCAATGTAAGCAAAACTAAAATTTGGATTTATGTTAATGACTTTGTCAAAACAATCTATGGCATTTCCATATTTGCCTAATTGTGTATAAGCCGACCCTTTGCAACTCCAAGCTTCTATATCATTTGGATTAAGTTCAATACTCTTATCAAAGCAAATGATAGATTTTTCATATTGACCGTTATTTTCAAGTTCAATGCCTTCTTGTTTGTATTCTTCTGCGGTTTTCATATTGATTTATTTTTTTGTCAAATTACTTTTTTGTTCTTACTGTGTTGTTCCGGAGTTGCATTTACCCCCTAAACCCAACCGATTGTGTTTATTTCAGCCTTATGCACAACTCGCAAAGTTTGTGAAAGCACTGATTTTGAGCCACATAGCCGTTTGTTATTGTTTATCATTGGGTGATGACGGTTTTTTTGGTTAAAAATAATTTGTTTTAAAAATCAAATGTAAAACATATTATTCGTATATCAAAATAATTAATTTATTAATAAGAATCAGGCAAAAAATTCCGGGGGCTGCGTTAAATAAAAAAATCATAGCTACAAATGTTCAGGAAAGCGACGTGGGCAGGCCATGGAACCGCAGCCCGGAGGGCAAGCTCGCCAAAGGCAAAAAACGGCGGGTAATCCCTGAGTTTTTACCAAAGATCCCGCTCCGGTGGTGAACCTGCGAAGCAGCTAACAAACCCCATTCCCGGCAGATTGTAATACACCCAACGCGTTTGCAACCCCGATTACCGATTACCGACTACAGATTACAGATCACCGATTACAGATTACCGACTACAGATCACAGACTACAGATCACCGATTACATCCGCCGCGGCGGAACGGATTACCGACTACAAAAACAATTATAAAGCTAAATAATTACTATTTTTATTCTTTAATTTGTATAATCCCCCATAAATTTTGCTTCATCCATATTATTTCTGTTAAGCTTATAGTTAAATTTTAAATTTATTTTTTTCAAAATTCACCCGATTCTGGTTTGATTTTTGCTTGTGGCGACTTCGCATAAATTCAAAATTTGAGATTTTTTTAATTCTAAATTTATTTTTAATGAAAACTATTTTTACCTTTTTACTATTTATTATTGTGGCGATAAATGTTAATGCCTCGATAATTTACGTCAATCATGCCGCTACCGGAGCAAACAACGGCACATCATGGGCTAATGCCTACACAGATCTGGAATATGCAATGCTATTTGCAATGAGCGGCGACGAGATCTGGGTTGCAAAGGGGACATATTACACCTCATCAACCAACGACAGAAGTTCATCATTTGCTCTTGGAGACGGCGTTAAATTATACGGAAATTTTGCCGGAACGGAAACCGATATTAACCAACGTGTTGGACTTATTCCCGATGCTGCCGGCACAAACAGAATAAATGAAACAATTCTTAACGGAGATATCGGGGTTGCAAACGACAGTACCGATAATGCTTATCATATTATGTACATCGTCGGGAATACACTCCCGGTAATTATTGACGGTGTAAAAATCACAGGCGGTAATGCAAGCGTAGATCCGGGTAAAGGAATTGGTTCCGGAATCTATATTCAAAGTACAAATGATGTTTTCCTTAAAAATGTAATTATTGCAAACAACACCGCAACTGCAGGTGCAAACGGCAAAGGCGGAGGACTCTATGTGCAGACAACAACCTCGTTTATTCTGGAATATTCCACAGTTATCCGCAACAGGATTATTGACGATCCGTTAGTTTCTACAGGTGCATCATATTTGGGCGGCGGAATTTATGCAAGCAGCCCGGCGAATCAGATTTCAAACTGTTTTATAGAAAACAACAAGATACAATCGAACAGGTCCAGCAGTGAAGGCGGAGGTTTATATGTTGCAAACAATTTGAATTTTAACATTACAAATACCAGCATAATAAACAATTCTGTAATTTCAACAGCCGGAACGGCAAAATATCTGAAAGGAGGCGGAATAGCATGTTATGGAAATGCAACATCCGTTTCAAACTTAAATTCAAATAACATTTCAAATAATACGATAACCATTTCAAGAGGAGAAGTTCAAGGTGGCGGAAGCTATTTCAGTTCCGATACTTTGAGAATCTCTGATTGTTATTTAAACAGCAACAGAATTAACAGTTCATACACAGGTACAGCATATAACACGTACGGCTGCGGGATGTATGCAACAGTGGCAAAATCCACGGACATTGCCAATTCCGAATTTAATCTGAACAGCATTTACGCCAGATCAGCAAGTGGTGGTGGATTGAGTCTGATTTCATCATCTGCAGACACCGCTTCGGTTCATGAATGTCAATTTTCCAATAATGTTATACAATCTATAGGTTTTTATGATGGCAATGTCTCCGGTGGTGGGTTATTACTTGGGTTAAAAGTAAGATTAAATAATTGTCAGATAAATAACAATAATGTTAACATTTCTGCTACTGCTACTTCCGCTTATGCAAGTGGAACAAGTAATGCTTACGGAGGTGGTGTTTCTGCATCAAACTTTGCTGAATTTATTAATTGCAGTATTAATTCAAATACTTTGAATTCCGATTTGACCTACAATGCAGAAAACTATATGACATTTCCAAATATGACTGCAAGAGCTTTTTGGCGGAGGAATATACTCTACCTCAAAACTTTACCTTAACAGCTCCGATATTAACGGAAATTCTGCAATCAGCTCAATAACTTCATACTATTCATGGGCATCCTACTTTAAAGGATATACTTATGGCGGAGGTATTTATAATGAATTTACCACATCAGGGCAAAAAAGTTTAATTACTGATTGTAACATAAATAATAATATTGCAGAATCGTACAGTAGTTATGCCTATAGCGAAACTAAGGGTGGCGGAATTTACTCACAAAACATGGATATTCTGAAAAGTATTGTTGATAATAACGACACATATACCTCTCTCTCCGTTTCGGGCGGAATTAATCAGGGAGGCGGGATTTATCACGAAGGAACCGGTAATATTTTTCACACTACAATTTCAAATAATGATGCTTCTGCCGGAACCGGTTACATAAGCGGAGGTTATACATCATATACTTACGGAGGAGGCCTTTACTCCAAATCAGCCGATCCGGTATCTAATTGTCTGATTCACAACAATAGTGTAACAGGACGTAACAAAGCGTATGGCGGGGGGTATTTATAATGAAAGCACATCTGTTTTTTTCAAACCTCACTGTTGCCAAAAACACTTCTTACAGTTCCTATACAACCCCTGATAACAAAGGGAGCGGGATTTACACAAACAGTTCATCGGCAAAGTTCCGTAATTCAATTATTTATTTTAATGATTTACTAAATTATTATGATCTGACTACTACCTCGGAAGTTAAAAACAGTGTGATTCAATTATATCCTAACGGGGCCACAAACTTCAACATTGATCCTTTATTTTCGGATACTGCTGCCCGTGATTTTCATGTTTCGGCCTCATCAATAGCAATTAATCGGGGCGATAATACTTATATTCCGGCAGGTATAACCACAGATTTGGACGGAAATCTCAGAATCTCGGGAACCAGTGTTGACATCGGCGCTTATGAATTGGACTTATGCAAGTCATATACTACGATTCACGATGAAGTTTGTTTTGGAACACCTTATATTTTTAACGGACAAAACCTTACAACATCAGGAATTTACAAAGACACACTTACCAATGTAGCTCTCTGTGACAGCATTATTACATTAAATTTCACAGTCAAGAATCCGGCTCATTCAACCGATGTTATTTCGGCATGCGAAACATATACCTGGATTGACGGGTTAACCTACACTACCGATAATAATACTGCAACTTTTACATATCCCGGAGGAGCTTCAAACGGTTGTGACTCTATTGTTACTTTAAATCTCACAATAAATCATGCAACAACCGGAACCGACGTGATTACCGCTTGCGAATCGTACACCTGGATTGACGGCATTACCTACACTGCAAGTAATAATACAGCAACCCACACACTAACAAATGTACATAATTGCGATTCGGTTGTAACTTTGAATCTTACTATTAATCATGCAACAACCGGAACAGACGTAGTTACTGCCTGCAATTCCCTACACCTGGATTGACGGCATTACTTACACCGCGAGTAACAATACCGCTACTTTCAATATTGCCGGTGGAGCAGCCAATGGTTGCGATAGTCTGGTTACGCTGAACTTAACTATTAATCATTCTGCTACCGGAAGCGACGTTATTACTGCATGCAATTCATACACCTGGATTAACGGAGTTACTTACACCGCAAGCAATAATACCGCTACTTTCAATATTGCAGGTGGTGCGGCTAACGGTTGCGACAGTCTGGTTACGCTAAACTTAACGATTAATCATTCTGCTACCGGAACCGACGTTATTACTGCATGCAATTCATACACATGGATTAACGGAGTTACTTACACGGCAAGCAATAATACCGCTACTTTCAATATTGCCGGTGGTGCGGCTAACGGTTGCGATAGTTTGGTTACGCTGAATTTAACAATCAATCATCCTGTAACAGGTACAGATGTGATTACTGCATGCAATTCATACACCTGGATTGACGGGGCTACTTACACGGCTAGCAATAACACTGCAACTTTCAATATTGCCGGTGGTGCGGCTAATGGTTGCGATAGTCTGGTTACGCTGAACTTAACAATCAATCATTCAACAACCGGAACTGACGTAATTACTGCCTGCAATTCATACACATGGATTAACGGAGTTACTTACACGACAAGCAACAATACTGCAACTTTCAATATTGCCGGAGGTGCGGCTAACGGTTGCGATAGTTTGGTTACGCTGAACTTAACAATAAATCACTCAACAACCGGAACAGACGTAATTACAGCTTGTGATTCCTACACCTGGATTGATGGAATTACTTACACCGCAAGTAACAACACTGCTACTTTCAATATTGCCGGCGGAGCTGCTAACGGTTGCGATAGTTTGGTTACTTTGAACTTAACAATAAATCATTCTGCTACAGGAACTGACGTAATTACAGCTTGTGATTCTTACATCTGGATTGACGGAATTACTTACACGGCTAGCAACAATACTGCTACTTTTAATATTGCCGGTGGTGCAGCTAACGGTTGCGATAGTTTGGTTACGCTGAACTTAACAATTAATCACTCAACAACAGGAACTGACGTTATTACTGCCTGCGGTTCTTACACCTGGATTGACGGCATTACTTACACTGCAAGCAACAATACCGCTACTTTCAATATTGTCGGTGGAGCAGCTAACGGTTGCGATAGTCTGGTTACCTTAAATCTGACAATCAATCATGCAACAACCGGAACAGACGTTATCACAGCTTGCGATTCTTACATCTGGATTGACGGCATTACTTACACCGCAAGTAATAATACAGCTACTTTTAATATTGCAGGTGGTGCTGCTAACGGTTGCGATAGTCTGGTTACGCTGAATCTAACAGTCAATCACTCAACAACCGGAACTGGCGTGATTACAGCTTGCGAATCGTACACCTGGATTGATGGTATTACTTACACTGCAAGTAACAATACTGCTACTTTCAATATTGCCGGTGGAGCGGACAATGGTTGCGATAGTCTGGTTACTTTGAACTTAACAATCAATCACTCAACAACCGGAACTGACGTAATTACTGCCTGCAATTCATACACATGGATTAACGGAGTTACTTACACGACAAGCAACAATACTGCAACTTTCAATATTGCCGGAGGTGCGGCTAACGGTTGCGATAGTCTGGTTACTTTGGACTTAACAATTAATCACTCAACAACCGGAACGGACGTAATTACAGCTTGCGATTCTTACATCTGGATTGACGGAATTACTTACACAGCAAGTAACAATACTGCTACTTTCAATATCGCCGGTGGTACGGCTAACGGTTGCGATAGTCTGGTTACCTTAAACTTAACAATTAATCACGCAACAACCGGAACGGACGTTATTACCGCTTGCGATTCTTACACCTGGATTGACGGCATTACTTACACCGCAAGTAACAATACTGCTACTTTCAATATTGCAGGCGGAGCTGCTAACGGTTGCGACAGTCTGGTTACTTTGGACTTAACAATTAATCACTCAACAACCGGAACTGACGTTATTACTGCCTGCAATTCATACACCTGGATTGACGGAATTACTTACACTGCAAGTAACAACACTGCTACTTTCAATATTGCCGGCGGAGCTGCAAACGGTTGCGATAGTCTGGTTACCTTAAATCTGACAATCAATCATGCAACAACCGGAACGGACGTAATTACTGCTTGCGATTCTTACACCTGGATTGACGGCATTACTTACACGGCTAGTAACAATACTGCTACTTTCAATATTGCCGGTGGTGCAGCTAACGGTTGCGACAGTTTGGTTACGCTGAACTTAACAATCAATCACTCAACAACCGGAACGGACGTGATTACTGCTTGCGATTCTTACACCTGGATTGACGGAATTACTTACACGGCAAGCAATAATACTGCTACTTTCAATATTGCAGATGGTGCAGCCAATGGTTGCGACAGTTTGGTTACGCTCAACTTAACAATTAATCACTCAACAACCGGAACAGACGTGATTACTGCCTGCGATTCCTATACCTGGATTAACGGCATTACTTACACGGCTAGCAACAATACTGCTACTTTCAATATTGCCGGTGGAGCAGCCAATGGTTGCGACAGTTTGGTTACGCTGAATCTGACAATAACAATTTTAGATTTGAGTGTAAGTATTAACGAAAGCACAATCACTTCAAACACAAATGGAGCAACATATCAGTGGATTGATTGCAGCACTAACCTGCCGGTTGAAAATGAGACAAACCAAAGTTTTACCGCTACTGTAAACGGCGACTATGCAGTAATTGTCACTTTGGGAACATGCAGCGACACTTCCGCTTGTGAAAACATTATTGTGGAAAAAATAGAACCTGTTTCAGATATTCAGTTCAATATTTACCCGAACCCGAACAACGGACAGTTTAAGCTTGATCTGAATTCCGATGCCACAATAGAAATTTCTGATGCTTTGGGAAGAATTATTTACTCAAAACAACACCAATCCGGAACATCAGTAATAAATCTTGAAAATGAAGAATCTGCTGTTTACTATCTAAGAGTTATTTCTGACGGAAAAATCAGTGTTAGGAAAGTTGTGGTACACAAATAAATAAAACAATTTTCATTTTATATAATCCTCCGGTTTATGCCGGGGGATTTTTTATTGATGCAGGTAATTAAAACAAGGATAGTTGTGTTATATGCTTAGGATGGAATGTGCCGATAATTAAATCTGAGCAAGCCTTTTGCCCATTCCCGTCATATTTTCTCAGGCAATTCCGAACCAACTCACCGGTTTCCCAATCTTCTATTATTATAGTGCTTTGCTTCCCTCATCATCTTCAAATTTAAACGAAAATTTATATCGCAATTTTTTTACAACTTCAAATTTCTTTTCATCTGTGTTTTGAAACAAATTTAGTTGTCTGAACTGTGCTAATTTATCCGAAGACCATTCTCTGTCAACCTCTTCCCAAATAAAATCAATAAATTTTGCATCTTGTTCATTTACTTTATGAACATCTATTCCCACAATTTTATTAAGCGTAAAAATTCAAAGCAAAATACCGCGTAGCTCCAAAACTTATACAAGCCCCATCTCATTCAAAATTCTCTGCAACAAACCGGTACGGCAACAGCGCATCTTCGCCGGCATAATCCACTCCTATTCGGGGGCCTGCATTAATTACAGACGGTATTTTGCCAATGTCGAAAATTTCAATTTCGCTATTGCATAAATCCAAACCCGTATGTTTAGTGCCAATTCCTAATATCTTGGCCACTTTTCCCGGACCGTTGGCAAATGACTTATCTATTTTTGTTTTGTTTGCCCGCCGCATCATCTTCTCCAGCCCTTCCACCGGTTGTACTGCCCGAATCAAAACGGCATGAGGAATTCCATCAACATCGGTCACCACGTTGAAAAGCGAATGCATACCATAGCAGAAATAGACGTAGGCCGTCCCTCCCCGATGATACATTACTTCGGTGCGTACTGTTCTGCGTCCGCCATACGCATGTGAAGCCCGGTCGGTAATGCCCGCATACGCTTCGGTTTCGGTGATAATTCCGGAAGTCAAGATGCCCTCAAAACGGGTAACGAGCAATTTGCCAAGCAATTGACGTGCAACCTCGACTACATCGGATTGGAGATAAAAATTACGGGAAAGTTTTTTCAGACTATAAGTCATCATAGGGATTATGATAAAGCGTGTAGGCAAAAAAGAAGGTACGATTATCGGACAATCCGGTCATTTTCTTTGCTCTATCATCATCAAACCCTTGATTTAGCAACTTTAAATATTGTTTATAAGCTAAATTCAACAAAAAGCAGACCTCTTCGACTTTGTTTTTCAGATGACCCGACTTTTCGTTCAGAGAATCGTCGTAAACAGTAGAAATTTGAGGATGATTTTTGGCAAACCACGTTAAGTATCTAGGTAAATATTTGAGCCCATAGCTTTCCAGTTGTTTAAACGAAGCGCTCTCTTCCCAATTTGGGAGCTGGGTAAGCCGGTATATTTCAGTCAGGCATTCATGTTTTCTAATGCACGAGAATTCGTTCATTACGTTATCTTCAGTATCCACATTCTTGATTAGAATCTCGTTATATACAAACAATGTGTAACTGTTCGGTCCGATTAAAATTTCGGGCAACACCTCAAAGGGATCCGCCTTGGAAAGACGTGCCTGAGCCAATAACTGACTGAATGTTTTGGGATGGGATGACAAATATTGTTCCGCCTCCATAGATAACCGTTCATATAATGCATTGTCAACATTATCGGTCTGATTTTCATCGACTATATGCCAGATTAAATTTGCAAATTTGTTGCTTCTAGGCAATCCAAAGCGCCGTAGCATTTGTTTTTCCAGCAGCGAAACTTCGTGATACAAATCACCATCGTTAGTGGCTCCACCCTTACGCTGCAGCAAATAATATTTGTCGAGATATTTGTGGATGATGCTTTTGATGTCGGTATCTATCATTCTTTGATCTTTTTTTTGCACTCAACTTCGCGATTACTCATATCTTAAATTGTTATACATTGATAATGAATGGATTGATACAAATAATCAATTACATTCTTTTGCACGAATACCTTTTATACGCAACCCTAAAAAAAAGGTTATGGTTTATCCGTTAAAATCTTCGGATTAACATATTCGGCTTTATAGGCAACTGTTTATCAATGGACAAAAAAATATGCTGATTTATCCTTTTTTATACTTCCGAATAAAGACAACCAACAATTAATCGTATTGTGCGTTTAAATAAAAAACTTAAATTTGCTAAAAAATAAAATCATGTTACAAAATTCAACAATAGAATTTTTAGAAGCATTGTCAGTCCACAATGATAGAGAGTGGTTTAACGAGCATAAATCGTGGTATCAGGAATCGTTAAAGGACGTTGAAACTAACGCCGGTTTAATATTATCGGCTATTCAAAAATTCGACCTGCGGCTTTTAGGGGTTGACCTTAAAAAATGCATCTTTCGTATTTACCGGGATGTTCGGTTTTCGAAAGACAAATCGCCCTACAAAACACATATCGGGGTTTTCTTTGCCCCTGGCGGAAAAAACAGCTCTGCACCGGGTTATTATCTTCACATCGAACCCGAGAAGTCATTTTTCGGCGGTGGGGTCTGGATGCCTCCTACCCCCGAATTATTCGCTATTCGTCAGGAAATTTACTACAATTGGGAAGAGTTTAAAAAAATAACCAATGACAAAAATTTCAAAGACAAATTTCCTTCATTAGACGATACATTTAAAAATGTAAAAGCTCCCAAAGGATTTGATGCCGATTTTGAAGGCATTGACATTTTAAAGAACAAATGCTTTTTCTATGGCCACGAGCTTTCCAAAAAGGATTTGACTTCCCCTGATTTTGATCAAAACATTTTGGATCTTCTTCAAACGATTGCCCCCTTGAATCAATTTTTACAAAGAGCTACCGAAATATAATCTAATGAAGAACTCGCTGCTAAAAAATACCGGATTTTGGATTTTATCAATTATCCTGACCTTAGCTTTTGCTTCATACCAGCGAATGACAGGGCCTACATATCCGATAAAACAAAAGATCTCGATCAATGATCAGGAAATTAGATACAAGCTTCTCAGAACCTGGGGCGGAGAAAAAGATGCCCGAATTGAAATTGAAGTTCCCGAATCAATTAGCGGTGAAGTAATCTACAAGCGCTATAAGAGCAACGATGAATATACAAAAGCTCCACTCACCCGTGAGGGGAATAAACTCGTTGCTACACTTCCCCACCAACCGCCGGCAGGAAAAATCATGTATCGGATTACGTTAAATTCAGGCGACTCAAGTTTCAAGCTCAGCGAAGACCCGGTCGTCATCCGATTTAAGGGAGATGTTCCGGCCGTTGTGCTGATTCTCCACATCATCTTCATTTTCGGAGCGATGTTAATGACTATCCGCACTGCTTTGGAAGCAATATTTAAACAGAAAAACATCTTTTTATTCACTAAAATCACCCTGTTTTTCTGGATTGCGGGAGGAATGGTTTGCGGTCCGATTATGCAAGAATATGCTTTTGGAGCTTTATGGACAGGGTGGCCTTTCGGTCACGATTTAACCGACAACAAGACACTGGTGGCGTTGATTTTCTGGATTATAGCTTGGTTTAAACTCCGTAAAGACCCTTCAAACCGCTTTTGGCCTATTGTTGCAGCAACAGTAATGTTAGCGGTCTTTCTAATTCCCCACAGTATTTTGGGTTCCGAAATTGATTACACACAACTCCCTAAATAAATCTAAAAAAAATAGAATGAATATCAATCTAGTCATCGTACTCATTACCTGCGGGGTTTCCTTCATGGCGTTCCGCGACCATAACTTTTTCGACCGGCTCAAGTTCAACGCTCATGCTGTTAAGCACTACCCTAACCAATGGTACCGTATCTTTTCGTACGGATTGGTTCATGCCGACTTTGTTCATCTAGCCATCAACATGTTTGTGCTTTATTCCTTCGGAGATGCCGTACTTTATCTTTTCAACATTGTTTTTGAAGGGCATGCCGTTCTTTACTATGCCCTGCTCTATATCGGCGGGTTGGCTTTCTCCACACTCTTCGACCTTCGCAAGTATGGGGATTCTCCTTCGTACAATGCCGTTGGAGCTTCCGGAGCCGTATCGGCGGTAATTTTTGCCAGCATTTTAATTTATCCGATGGGAAAAATTTCACTACTATTTATTCCTATCGGCATTCCTTCGTTTATTTTTGGAGCGTTGTATCTGATTTATTCCGCATACATGGGCAAAAAAAACATCGACAACATCGGTCATAACGCTCACTTTTGGGGAGCCATTTACGGAATGGTGTTGCCCATTGCCCTAAAACCGGCACTCTTCGGAAATTTCATCGACCAAATTACGGCATATTTCTCATAAATTTTATGAAGGATTATTTACTCCATGCATAGAATAGTTTGTGTTTTATTAAAATATTCGTAATTTTACCCTAATTATAATAAAAGTTAGTTCATTGCGATTAAAACAATATAAAGACGATGAGAAAAGCAATTATACTATTCATAATCAGCATTTTAGTTCCTGAATTAAAAGCACAAACCGACACATTGAACACTCCGGAAAAAATATCGGAACACTTTTTTATGCTTTTTGCAACGGATACCGATAATGCCGTGGATTTTTTATTTTCAACCAACAAGTGGTTTAACACAGCTACCATGCCCCAACTTGCAGATATTAAAGGAAAGATTAAAAAGCTTTATTATTTAGGCAATTTTAAAGGGTTTGAGTTGGCTTCAAAAAAAGTATTAAGCCCATCGCTGGTATTAATTACCTATATTGTTAAATACGATCGCCAGCCTATTAAAATCGAATTCTATTATTATCGTCCCGAAACTCAATGGCAAATACAGACTTTCCGATTTGAAGAGGACTTAAAAACCGATTTGCAAAACGCTACCGAAACCATTCACCAGCAGTAGCCATGTCGAAACCCGAAAACAAAATTACGCAAAGTCATCTTTTTAAGGTGATCATTTTTATTGTGGGGATTATTTGTGTCGGCACCATCGGCTACAGTCTCACAGAAAATTACTCCTTATTGGATGCGTTTTACATGACCATCATCACTATAACTACCGTGGGATTTGGAGAAGTAAAACCACTGGATGATGCCGGCAAAATATTCACCATTTTTCTACTGTTTTCGAGTTTCGGCTTTTTTGCATACAGTATCAGCGTAATTACCTCGTTAGTTATCGATGGGAAATTTGCTGCTTATTATCGGGATTTAAGGATAAAAAAAGAGATAAAAAAGATGAAGAGACATACAATCGTCGTAGGCTATGGACGCAACGGCAAACAAGCAATTCAGGAATTGGATCTGTATCATGAACCTGTGGTAATCATCGATTCCAATGTAATCGTGCAAGAGACCAATACCGAGCATAAAAAGTGGATTATCGGCGATGCTACAACCGATGAAATTCTGACAGAAGCAGGAATTAAGGAAGCAAAGGCCATCATCAATGCGTTACCGAATGATGCCGATAATCTTTACATTTCCATATCCGCCAAGAGTTTAAATCCCGATATTATGATTATTTCTCGTGCTTCTTCGGAATCGGCAGAACGGAAATTGAGAGCCGTTGGCGTAAGCCACGTGATTATGCCCGAAAAAGTCGGAGGCATTTATATGGCGGGATATGTGGCACAAGCCGACTTAACCGAATTTATGAATCACCTGCGAATAGACCACAGTAATCCGGGTATTCTCACCGAAATAGATTGCCATCAGATCAATGCGAAGCATCACCAAACCAATGTAGAAAACTTGCTTTCTAAAGAACAAAACATCAATGTATTGGGAGTAAAACTTAACAATAATCAATTTGTAATTGCCCCGATTCGTGCGTTAGCCATCGGCGAAATTGAGAAAATATTCATCATGGGAACAAAAAAAGATATTGATGAACTTAAAATCAGATTGCAATAAAATCACAAATAGCTTGTAATGCATAAAAATAAAACTAAAAAAATGCCGTTATAAGTCGGTCTTTAGAGAAAAAAATTAAAAGAAAAAGTTTATCTTTGTAGCTTATTAATAAAAATTGGACACCTTTGAAACAGTTTCGATTCACAACAATAATTACGATATTAATCATATCAATCCTCCTATTGATGAATTCTTGCTCCAGAAAGAGCAAAAGATGGACAAACCGCACCTATCATAATATCACTGCCCATTACAATGCCTATTTTAATGGGTATGAAAGCTTAAAAGAGGGCGAAGTTGCAATTAAAAAAACGGTAAAAGAAAATTATTTAAACGTGTTGCCTGTTTTTCCCGAAGCAACTAAAGAAAATGCTATTGCATCTTCGCCACAAATGGACAGAGCCGTAGAAAAAGGAGCCAAAGTAGTAAAAAAACACT
The DNA here is from genome assembly GCA_963556065.3 of Bacteroidales bacterium. Taxonomy (GTDB): domain Bacteria; phylum Bacteroidota; class Bacteroidia; order Bacteroidales; family WCHB1-69; genus JBAXTE01. The sequence continues at coordinate 97,167 of CAUVYH020000015.1, read as the reverse complement.
CGATTTTTATACGCGGAGTGGAATACTGCAGTTGGATTGACGACAGCTATATGATGATCGGCAAAGCCCTATTTTTAAAGCAGGAATACGATCAGGCCAAGCGTACATTTACATACCTTATCAATACTTACAAAAAAAGCGATTTATTAGACGAAGCCAATATTTGGCTTGCTCGTAGCAGTCAGAAACTAAACGAAACCAGCAGAATCGATAATATTTTTGAAAACCTGCGGGTAAAAATAAGAAAGAATACCAATCGTAAGACTCAACTTCACTATAACATGGCTTATGCCGATTACTTAATCAGCACCAAGCAATACGAAGCGGCTATAGATCCCATTCAAACGGCACTCATGCTCAAACCGAAACGCGAAGATCGCCGCAGGCTAACGTTTATATTAGGGCAACTTTATCAAATTAACGGTCCTCTAAGTTCGGCATTCAATCAATATGCAAAAGTACTAAAGCTAAACCCGACTTACGAAATGGGATTTAATGCCCGTATCAACATGGCGAAATGTTTTGAAGGCGGATCCAATTCCGCTAAAAAAACACTAGTACTCAAAGAGCTGAAAAAAATGCTCAAAGAAGAAAAAAACAAAGAGTACTTCGATCAGATTTACTACACGTTAGCCGAAATTTCACTTAAAGACGAAAAAGAAGAAGAGGCCATTGACTATTTAATTCTGTCGGTAAGTACAAGTATTAACAACGATTATCAGAAATCAGCTTCCGCACTAAAACTTGCCGATTTATACTTTGCTAAATTAAAATATGTCAATGCACAACAATATTACGATACCGCAATGACCGTATTGCCAAAAAACTATCCGAACTACGAAAATATTAAATCAAAGACCCAAGTACTGGGTAATTTGGTTCAAAACCTGATTATCGTGGACACTCAGGACAGCTTGCAACGATTAGGAAAAATGTCGGAATCCGATCGAAATAAAGTTATCGACAAAATAATTGCCAACTACAACGAAAAAGAAACTCAGCGGCTAAAAGATGAAGCGGAACGAGCGCTCACCCTTCAAACATTAGCCCAAAATAATGCTATCGCCAATAATACAAGTCAAGGTGGATGGTATTTTTACAATTCATCGACCTTACAATTTGGGGCTACGGAGTTCAAGAAAAAATGGGGTGATCGGAAACTTGAAGACAACTGGAGACTCAGCAATAAAGAACTTATTGTGGACAACACAACTCCTTCCGACTCAAGTTCGGAAGCTAACGAAGACGAAAACGAAGCCACCGCCAAAGCCAACACTTCTACAGACCCGAGAAATAGAGCCACATACACCAAAGATATTCCCACTACACCCGATCAGATTAAAAAATCGAATGATAAAATTGCCAATGCTTTATACAACATCGGTTTTATTTATCAGGAAGGGCTCAATGATCTTCCGAAGTCCAACGAAGCTCTTGAGCAATTATACCAACGGTTTCCCGAGTATAAGAAAATGGTTTCCGCTCTTTATCAAGTATATAACAATTACACATCCATCAACAACCAAGAAAAAGCTCAATTTTACAAGCAACTTATTATTGGCAAATATCCCAATACCGACTATGCTGAAATTCTGAAGGATCCGAACTATTACAAAAAGATTCAGGAGCGCCAAAACGAAGGAGAAGTCTTCTATGCCGAAACCTACAAGGATTTTGAGGCAAAACAATATGCCACGGTAATTACCAAGGCGGAATCGGCACTACAACGTTTTCCAAAAAATAAAGTATTACTGTCGCGATTCGAATACATTGCAGCCGTTTCTTCGGGGAAAATTTACAATAACGACACGTTAAAAAATCGTCTTAACCTACTAATTACCAAATACCCGGAAGGCAAAGTTACCGATATGGCCAAATTGTTATTAAACGGATTAAACAAGCCGACCGTATCTTTGGGTGGAGGCAATAATGCCACGATTCCTGTAGAAGCACCGGTGCTGAACTATAACGAAAAAGATTTCCATTTTTACATACTCATTGCCGACATTCGAAATGTCAATTTCAACGATTTGAAAATTAAGTTTTCCGACCTTAATAAAACGTTTTTCTCTACCTTCGACTTACAAACTTCGGCAATATACATCGACGATAAGAACCAGCTCATTACCGTCGGAAAGTTTGAAAACAAAACTAGAGCATTAGACTATTACAATTTTGTAAAAGCGAACCAAACCGTATTTGCAGGAGTGAATCTGAGCAATGTTACACAGTATGTAATTTCCGACAAGAATTATCCGATTTTCTACAAAAACAAGTCAATCCGTGATGAGTATCCGAAGTTTTTCGACACCAATTATCTAAATAAAAAACCCTAATTTGTTAATAAAAATATATTAATTTGGATTAAGGAATCGAAAATAGTATCTTGCATAAAATTTAATCTTATGGCAAAAACAAACGAATTTGAAGCTCCGGCAATTAATATTATCGGTAACGGAACTACACTAAAAGGGGACATCGTTTCGGATGGAGATTTCAGAATTGACGGCACACTTATCGGCTCTATAAGCTCAAAAGCAAAATTAATTATTGGTACTACCGGCACCATTGAAGGTGAAATAAGATGCGTAAACGGCGATTTTTCCGGCACAATAAAAGCAAATGTAGTGGTTACCGAAATGCTATCTTTAAAAGCAACTTCGTCTCTTACCGGCAATATTCAGGTAAGCAAACTTTCTATAGAACCCGGAGCACAGTTTAGCGGCAATTGCAAGATGAATAGCTCCGACTACTCATCCGGACCTGCGCAGCCTATTCAAGAATAGACATCCAACAGATGCTTCAAAAAGATTATAAAAAAGAGAAAGAAGCACTAAACAGCTACGGAAAATATTCATCGTTAGCTTTTCAAATGGTTTTTATCATCCTTGTCGGCACTTTTGGAGGACATTATCTTGATGTTTGGATCGCATGGAAGTTTCCTGTTTTCACTATCACTTTTTCAATATTATCCGTGTTTATCGCCATCTATTTTGCAATAAAAGACCTACTTAAAAAAAAATAATATGACCTTTGTTCAACTTCGAAATAAATATCTGATTCGTTTGTTAATTTTAAGCATCGTAGTCATTGCTATTTACACCCTTTTGTCGAACCTCAATTCTCCCATTATTACACCTGTTTTTCCGTACATCATTTTACTGATAGCCGGATTTTCGCTTGCAGCACATATTTTCCTGCTAAAGTCAGCTACCGTTTCAAACCAAAAATTCACACAAGCTTTTTTGCTGACGACGACCGTTAAGCTATTGCTTTACCTCATAATAATGGCAGCTTATGCATTTACCCATCGGGAACTTGCAAAACTGTTTATTATAAACTTTACCGTTCTCTATTTTATCTATACCCCATTTGATGTGATTATGATATTGAAACAGACCAAACAATTGAAGAAATAAAGAGACATAACTATTTCTAAAACTGATTATGCTTATATATCTTCAACGTTATAAATGCATACAGAAGTTTCCGGTATTTCACGGTCAATTCCAAATCAAATTCCACAACAATAAAAGGGTGTAACACACAAAGTAAATCAGCACAATTATCAAACAGTTATTCATTATGGATTTTTTAGAGTTAGCAAAACTTCGTTGTTCAATACGTTCGTTCACCGATAAACCTATTGAAAAAGAGAAACTCGATCGTATTCTAAATGCGGGACGTGTTGCCCCAACAGCCTGCAACAAACAGCCCCAGCGTATTATTGTCGTTCAAAATCCAAGTAATATAAAAAAGGTTCAAAAAGCCTATAAGACATTTGGGGCTCAATGTATCTTGATTATTTGCAGAGACGAGAGGGATTCACTCATTAGAGAATTCGACCACAAGTGTTCCGGAGATCTGGATATTGGAATTGTAACGGATCACATGATGCTGGCAGCAAGGGAAATAGGAATAGGTAGTGTTATGATCGGGTTGTTCGACCCCGGAATTATCAGAAGAGAATTTAATATTCCGGAATACATTCAACCCACAGCTTTACTTATTTTAGGATATCCTAAAAATGGATTTTTAGCTGAGAATCGTCATTCGACGGAACGTAAACCAATAAATGAAACCGTAATGATGGAAAGCTATTTTGAATTCAATGCCGACAATAATTAAGACGGTGGAGATTCCGTTATGCTTATCTTAACCGCCTACCGATATGATTATTTCTTAGCCGACAAAAGCAACTCCAATATCCGAGATTGCCAAGTTTCAGCAGCATAAGAATTCATCACTGTTTTTCTGCCTTTATCTCCAAATTCAGTGCGAAGTTGACCATTATCAATAAGCAACGACAAGTATTCGACCCACTCCCTAGTGTTATTGGCTAAAAACCCGTTAACTCCATGTTCGATAATTTGGTTGTTGACACCCACTGCAGACATCACTACAGGAATTCCATACGACATGCACTGAAGCCCCTTAAACCCACACTTTCCACGAGTCCACTCATCATCAGGCAACGGCATAATGCCGATATCCATAACGGTAAGTAGCTCCAGCTCTGCCTGAGGAGACCATTTTCGATAGGTATAACCTATTTCGGGCAATGCAGGTTGTTTATCGGACATAATTACCAACTCAACAGTGTTGGAATAGCGGCGAAACAATTCGGCTAAAAAATCTGCGCCCCATTCTATGTGCTTAATTGTAGTGGTGCTTCCAATCCAACCAATCACAATTTTCGGATTAGAAGCTTTTGCGGAATAGGCAAATTCATGATTTATCTTCAGCACGGTGGGAACTACAAATACCTTTAAATTAAACGATCGTGCATAATTCGCCAAAAAATCGTTACCGGCAAAAACCACCTTCGCTGCAGCAATGATTTCGGAGGTTTTTTGGGGACGTTTTAACCATCCAAATCGTTTATTGGCTTCAGACATATCAAGTAACCATATCGAATCGTCGAAATCGTAAACCAATGTCGTGCGCTTTGCCAGCATCCGCTCAAAAAATGAAGAACCGATCATAATCGCTTCACGCTGTACAAAAACAAGATCATAGCGAGATGCTGTTCTGATATCATTCAGCCGTTTAACCAGCGATTTTAAAATCAGCCACGTTTTTCGGAACATGTATCCCCGCGAATAAAACCATTGGTCTTCAGATTCACTAATTAAAGAAGAGTAAGTAATCTGGCAGTTGTTTTTTTCGAAAAAATCAATAAATTGATCGAAACGAAAACGTTGGCTGGGTGATCGAAAAGGTCGATGAACCGCAATAAATAAAATTTTCAATTTCATAGGTGGGCATTAGTTAACACGAAATAATCCATATTTCATCACGGTCCACAGGATCTTAAAGCCATCGGAATTTTTAAGTTTTTTGCCTTCTCCATTATTTCTAGGGAAATAATTCACCGGAACCTCAGCCACGTTATTGCGTTTTACTCTCATCGCTTTAATAATGAGCTCCGCTTCGAAGCCGAATCTGTTTTCTCGAATATTTAATTTCCGATACAATTCGCGATGAATCACTTTATACCCACACGCCATGTCGGTGAATTTAACATTAATAAGCAACGAAGTAAAAAACGTAAATAGCCGGTTTGCCAAATAACGTTTGTACGAAGATATCGGGCGTACAATTCCGGGAAGATAACGGGAACCGTTAACAAACTGCACATTTAACCGATGCATTGCCTGCAAAAGAGACGGAATATCCGCCGGTGAAAGTTCCGAATCGGCATCCTGAACCATAAATACATCTCCTGATGCAATTTTCAAACCGGCTTTAACGGCTGCACCTTTCCCTGAGTTACGTTCAAGATGAAGAGTTTTTACCTGTGGGAAGGTTTCCTGCAGCTTCATTAATATCGACCATGTAGCATCGCTGGAACAATCATCAACAATAATGACCTCCATTGTTTCGACAAAATCGGGCATTGTAACATCGAACACCATTTTTAAAGTATTTTCGATATTATGCTCCTCGTTAAAAGCAGGGATTACGATGCTTAAAAACATTTATCAGCGACTTTATTATTTATTAAAAATATCATCATTCGAATTATCAACGGCACCGGAGCAATCCGTTTCCACAGTAATCGGTTTGTCGGGAGCTTTAAAGCCTATTTTTTCGTCAAGCTTTAACGACTTATCGGCGTAGCATTTTTTAACAAAGAGTGCCCACACCGGCAATGAAGTATTTGCTCCCTGCCCCTGTCCGGTACTCCGGAAGTGAGCCGACCGGTCTTCGCAACCCACCCAAACGCCTCCGACAACCTGGGGTGTAATTCCCATAAACCAACCATCGGAGTTATTTTGAGTAGTCCCCGTTTTCCCTGCAATCGGCATTTTAAGATCATATTTATAGCGTAAACGCGATGCCGTACCTCCTTCAACAACCCCCTGCATAAGTTTAATCATTAAGTAAGCGGTTTGCTGATCGATGGCTTCTTGCGATTTTTTAGGCGTAAATGTTTCCAGTACGTTTCCTTTGTTGTCGCAAATTTTCACTAAATATGTGGGCTGGTTGTATATTCCTTGATTTGCATAAGTAGCAAATGCACCTACCATTTCTAAAAGAGTAAGTTCGGGAGTTCCCAAACAAATGGATGGTACCGCCGGAATTTCGGCAGTGATTCCCATTTTACGGCAGAGTGTAATTACCGATTGGGGAGAATAACGTTTCATAAGGTAGGCCGAAATATAATTCACAGAATTGGCCAGTGCCCAACGCAGTGTTACCATTTCTCCATCGCGTGCATTTCCCGAGTTGCTGGGGGTCCAAGTGGTCCCATCTCCCATTTCGAAGGAAACCGGAACGTTCGGAACCATCGAACAAGGGGAAAACTCACCCTCCTGCATGGCTAACGTATAAACAAAGGGTTTAAAAGTAGAGCCGACCTGACGTTGAGAAAGAGAGACATGGTCGAATTGAAAGTGTTTGTAATTAATTCCTCCCACATACGCTTTAATCTGTCCGTTTTTAGGATCTACAGCCATGAGTCCGCACTGCAAAAACGACTTATAATATTTTATAGAATCGTAAGGGCTCATTACCGTATCTTTTTCGCCACGCCACGAAAATACGCGCATTTTCACAGGTTTCATAAACTCCGTTTTAATCTGCATGTCGCTCATTCCTGAAGCTTTTAGCGCACTATAACGCGGAGTCTGTTTCACGGCACGCATCATCAGTTCATTTGCTTCTTTCTCGGACAAATTATAAAACGGCGCGCTTTTTATCCCCTTCCATTCCTGATTAAACTGTTTTTGCAAAGATCCCCCAATATATTCTTTTACAGCCTCTTCGGCATATTTTTGCATTTTGTAGTTAATGGTGGTATATACTTTTAATCCGTCCGTGTATAAATTGTATTTCGTTCCATCTGACTTCGCATGGCTATCGCACCATTTGATAAGTTCGCCGCGAAGATACTCTCTAAAGTACGTTCCTAGTCCGGCAGTATGATCCTGAATCGTATATTTGGATACGTCAATAGGTTTCTTTTTTAATGTTTCATATTGTTCTTTTGTGATATAGTCGTAGTGATACATCTGATGCAAGACCACGTTGCGGCGGCGAAGTGCGTTTTCGGGATTTCGAATCGGGCTATATGCCGACGGCGCTTTTAGTAAACCCACCAACATTGCCGACTCTTCAATGGAGAGATCTTTAGGTTCTTTATCGAAAAATGTTTTTGAAGCAGACTTTATTCCATGAGCTAAGCTTCCAAAATCCACCGTATTAAAATACATTGCAATAATCTCTTCTTTGGTATAGTTTCGTTCAAGCTTGGTTGCTACCACCCACTCTTTAAATTTGGTAAAAATAAGCTTAAACACGTTTGCATTCGGATCGCGGGGAAACAGATTCTTCGCCAATTGCTGGGTAAGGGTACTTCCTCCTCCCTTGTGGCTAAATGTAAGTACGCCAAGTGTAACTCTTAATATTGCGCGGGAATCTATACCCGAATGTTTATAAAAGCGGGCATCTTCGGTAGCCAACAGCGCATTTACCACATTGGGCGAAAGTTCCTGATAAGGGACATTGGTTCTGTTTTCAACAAAATATTTTCCCATTAAAGTGCCGTCGTCCGTATATATTTCTGTAGCCAAATTCGTTTTTGGATTTTCAAGTTCCTCAAATGAGGGCATAAACCCAAGCCATCCCATTGATATTAAAAAAAACAGAATAAACAGTACCCCGATAATTCCAAAATAACTACGCCAAAGCCACTTTATCCAATTAGGTCGATTATTTTTTCGAGCGGTTGCCATGATGTTGAATTTAATTAATTAAACTTTTCAAGACGAATTCCTATTTCCGAAATTCCAACGACATCCTGTTCTCGCATACCATGCTCTATTTGCAAATTGTAGGTTCCCACCTGCGAAAACCGGAACTTGGGCTTAAAAATTATTCGGCAATCTTTATATTTACCATTGCCTTTGCCGAACCATTTCCCCTGTGTATTTGCCAATACACATTCCACGGTATCTTTAGCCTTTTGTCCGTGAGGAAAAGTAGTGGTAACATACAAAAAAAGGTTGCTGTACTTATAATCGTTGGTATTCCTTACATTCAGGTACATATTATACCACTGCATCGAGTCTTTTATTTCGAACTGATGTTTGTATGCCTTTTTGATATTCCATGTATCGTTTTCGATGGGTTCGTTATGTTCGTATGCTCTTTTGGAATCGCAGGCCACGAATAGCGTAGCCATAAACAGTATAACGAGCAAAGTTGATTTATTCATAATTAAATCACTTAAATTAAATCACTAATCTTCCAGTTTTTTCTTGTCGAAACGGCTCAAATCCTCGTGTTGCACGCTCATATCGTACTCTGTGGTTTTCACATTTGTGAGTGCGTACTCTTCAATTGATTCAGGAACTTTTCCACTTTTATTTTCCGCTATAATTTTAGAAACATTTTCTGCCGTTAAAGCAAAAAGGTGCATCGGGTTATGCTGATATGAATACCACATAATCCGCTTAAAAATATCCGTTTTTTGATAAGCGACCTCACCTCTTTTTGTTTTAAGAGCAATGTTGGTATCCGGAAATGTTTTATATTCTTCGAGATAGGTTTCGTATTCATAATTGAGGCAACATTTTAGTTTACCACATTGTCCGGCAAGTTTTTGCGGATTCAGTGTCAACTGTTGAGCACGGGCAGTATTGGTGGTCACCGAGTTAAACGAAGAAAGCCATGATGAACAACAGAGCTCTCGCCCACAAATACCGATACCACCAACGCGAGCCGCTTCCTGACGCACTCCGATTTGTCGCATCTCGATACGGATTCTGAACCGTTCGGCTAATAATTTGATTAACTCTCTAAAATCGACGCGATCTTCGGCCGAATAATAAAACACGGCTTTGGTTCCATCGCCCTGATATTCGATATCATTAAATTTCATCACCAACTGTAAATCGGAAGCCAACTCACGAGTCTGTGATAACGTTTTTTCTTCTTTTTCGATGGCAGCCACCCATTTTTCAATATCTGCAAGACGAGCTCTGCGGTATAGTTTTTTTATTTCATCGGATTCCGGTTCGATGTTTCGCTTTTTCATCTGCAACTTAACAATGTCTCCCATCATGGTGATAATGCCAATATCATGGCCCGGAGAAGCTTCTACAGCAACGATGTCGCCCGCTTCAAAAAACCCCTCTTCGGGAAGTGAAAAGAAATCTTTCCGGTTGTTTTTAAAGCGAACCTCAACAATCTTAAACGCGATTGAATTGGGATCAAGTGGTATATCGGATAACCAGTCGGTGCTATCGAGTTTGCAGCACTGATGCTTCAGCGGCTTTTCGTTTGGGTTTTCTAACGGACTTTTGCCCATTCCCCGCGTTAGAAACTGATTTGCAGCAATGCGTGTACGCTCTTCACTAACCGGTGTGGTAATTATAAATTCCTCTATGTCAAGATTATCGTTGGGAAGTTCGGTGCTATTAAACTCTTGTACTTCGTCCTGAGCCTCTATATTTTTGCTTTTTTCTTTGCTTGTTTCGTCGTTCATTTTCGTCGTTTGTGTAATCTTAATTTGCAAATATACGAAATTAATACGATTTTTTTACATTTCGTGCACCTTAGAAATCAACAACTTTTTAAAGAAAAAAAATGCGAAATTTTGATTTATATAATTATTTTTTTGTTTTTCAATGACACTTTTTGCTTGATCACCTGAATTACGTCGAAGACGGGATGAAAGCATGAGTACCTTTAAATAATAATAAACTTTACGAATACATTACTTCGGTAAATTTTTCATTTCACGAACTTGAAAAAATTGTAACCAATTGATTATCAGTGAGATTCCTCGCTATGGCTCGGTCACGATAGCTATCGCGAGACAAAGTACTGATAATTAGTGTGTTACAAAACATTACCGAAGTATTGGAATAAAAAGTACCCCAGAAATCAAGGAGGAGCGAATGCGAAGCTTTTCTTTTGATTTCAGAAAAAGAACAAGACATCAAGCTCATTAACATCCATAAAATTCCAGATATTTTTCAATATTCGACCGGATGTACTCAACACTGTGATTTCCCGAAAAAATATGATTTTGAGCATTTACCCCTTTTTCTTTCAATATTTTATGCAAAATCGAACAACCTTAATAAAATCGGCCTTCATATAAATATTATTTGGAATAATTAAAAATAATACTATCTTTGCAAAAATTTCCGAATTGAAACTCTGGCGTAAAAAAATGATGAGATACTTCCTGCTGATACTCTTTTTAGGGTATTACATAAGTATTTCTTCATTTACACACACCCATATTTTAAATGGAGTTGCTGTTGTTCACTCTCATCCATATAATCCTTTTTCTAAAGACAAACCTGCGAATCATCAACACTCATCAAATGGATTTGTTATTATTCATTTCTTATCTCATTTTTTAACTACTGTTTCATTCCTTGCGTTTTCAATGGAAATTTACAAAACAGTTTTAAGAAAATACATTCTCAAAAAGGATGATGGGAATTTTCCTAATCTTTTCTTTATCTGCTCTAATGGATTAAGAGCACCTCCTTTAAATATTCACAATTAATATTTTGGTAATTATTTAAAAATCACCAGTTCATTTTTGATGCAGTTAGAGAACTAATTGCTCAAGTGGTTATATTGTGTAATATTAAAAAGGAAAAATTCAATGATAAAAAAATCATGGGTTTTAATAATTCTGCTATCTTGTTCAATAGCAGGATTCACCCAAAAAAAGACAGATGCAAACATAAACGGACATGTTATCAATCAAGGCAGTAAAGAACATGTTCCGTATATAAATGTATCAATAAAAGGAACAACAATCGGAACAGCAACAGATGCTACTGGGCATTATTTTTTAAGAAATCTTCCAATTGGAAAATTTACAATAGTTGTTTCAGGTGTGGGATTTAAATCTGAAGAAAAAGAAATCACCATTGTTGCGGATAAAACAACAGAAATCAATTTCGAGATAAAAGAAGATGCCGTTCAACTAGAAGGTATAGTGGTATCAGCAAACAGAAACGAAGTAAACCGAAAAGAAGCTCCTACGATTGTAAATTTAATTACCCCTAAACTATTTGAAAACACAAATTCGGTATGTCTTGCTCAAGGTTTGAATTATCAACCCGGGTTAAGAGTCGAAACCAATTGCCAGAACTGTGGATTTCAACAGGTTCGGATAAATGGTCTGGATGGACCATATTCTCAAATACTAATCGATAGCCGACCTATTTTCAGCGCCTTGGCAGGTGTATATGGAATTGAACAAATTCCTGCGAACATGATTGAACGTGTAGAAGTAATGCGTGGTGGAGGTTCCGCTTTATTCGGGTCGAATGCAATAGCAGGAACAATAAATATAATAACCAAAGAGCCAACCCTGAATTCGGTAACAATTTCAAACACCACAAACATAATGAACGGCGAAAAGCCCGACATTAATACTTCGGTAAATGCTTCCGTGGTTTCCGATGATAATAAAACAGGTGTAATGATTTTCGGTTCTTCGCGGCAACGAAGCGCTTTGGATTATGATGGTGACGGATTTACGGAAATCGGTAAAATTGATGTGAAAAACATCGGATTTAGAGGCTACTACAAAACGGGAAATTACAGCAAATTAACGGTTGAATACCATAATTTGGGAGAGTTCAGACGGGGCGGCAATAACCTTGATTTACCCCCGCACGAAGCCGATATTTGCGAACAAACAGAGCATAATATTAACACTGGAGGTTTAAAATACGATTTGTTTTCCCAGAATAATAAACACAAGTTTAACATCTACACTTCCGCCCAAAACATCGACCGTAAAAGTTATTACGGAGCTCAAAAAGACCCCGATGCGTACGGAACCACCAGCGACATAACCTATGTTGCCGGAATGCAGTACACATACAATATGGACACCCTGCTGTTTATGCCAGCCACCTTTACCGCCGGAACGGAATATTCATACAACAGTATGCTTGATAAAGCATTGGGGTATAATCGAGTTATAGATCAGGATGTAAATACAAAAAGTGCATTTGTTCAAAACGAGTGGAAAAACAAGAAATTAAGTATTCTCGTCGGAGCCCGCTTCGATAAACACAATCTTATTAATGACCCTATCATTAGCCCTCGTTGCAACCTTCGTTATGCTCCGTTGAACTGGTTGAATATGCGGGCAAGCTATTCCAGCGGATTCCGTGCTCCGCAAGCTTTCGATGAAGATTTGCACATTACAGCTGTTGGTGGCGAAGTTACTATAATCCGTATCGACCCCGATTTAAAAACAGAAAGGTCGCAAAGCTACAGCAGTTCTTTGGATTTTGACTATATTTTTGGAACCGTTCAAACAGATTTCCTCATAGAAGGATTTTACACCAATCTCGACGATGTTTTTGTCCTTGAAGAAAATGGGACGGACAGCGATGGAAATATCATCCTCGAAAGACGAAACGGTTCGGGTGCAGTGGTAAAAGGAATCAATTTCGAAGGAAAGATTATTCCAACCAGAAAAGTTCAACTTCAGTTCGGTATGACTTTTCAAAAAAGTGAGTACAAAGAAGTTCAACAATGGAGCGAAAACACAAACCTCACACCTCATAAAAAAATGTTCCGTTCACCCGACAAGTACGGATTTTTAACGGCGAATTATCAAATAATCAAACCCCTGTTCATTTCATTGTCGGGAACTTATACAGGCAGCATGCTGGTTCAGCATTTCGCAGGCTATGTTACCGAAGATATGGAAAAGGAAACACCTGACTTTTTTGATGTTAACTTAAAATTATCCTACGATTTTAAATTAAACGGCAGTGCAAAACTGCAACTTAACGGTGGAATACAAAACATATTCAACAACTACCAAGATGATTTTGACAAGGGTGAGTATCGCGATGCAGGATATGTGTATGGACCAGCTTTACCACGTACTATTTTCTTTGGACTTAAAGTAATAATCTAGTCTATAAAAAACATTTCCAACTCATACAGACTGGCATATTGTCGGGTCGCTCCAAGCCAAATCCAGACAAAGAGCCAGCCTGTTTCCCTTCACGTTTCTTCAGAAATGATTTTGTATATTACACCCGTTGGGAACATTCATTTTTTTGCTGACACGGACACCCGCAGTAATTTAGTGGATTGAAAAGTTTTAGAGCTACGCAGTCTTTTGCATTGTTCAAAACATATTGCTTTTCAATGGTACTTTTGTCTTGATGCACCTGAGCCCCGCTGTAGCGGGATAAACTCCGCGAAAGCGTGAGTACCTTGGAATGAAAAAAAAAAAAAAACTTCACGAACAAAAGTATCCCAAAAATCAAGGAGGAGCGAATGCGAAGCTTTTCTTTTGATTTCAGAAAAAGAACAAGACATCAAGCTCATTAACATCCATAAAATTCCAGATATTTTTCAATATTCGACCGGATGTACTCAACACTGTGATTTCCCGAAAAAATATGATTTTGAACACTTATCCCTTTTTCTTTCAATATTTTATGCAAAATCGAACAACCTTCATAAAATCGGCCTTCATCCTTATCACCGGCATCGAGATAGACCCCAATACCGGAAGAGATGGCGCTGTTTTTTGCAATATGTATCGGATCATATTTTTCCCATGTGCCCGTGTCCTCAAAATACGGTTTGTCTTCGGCTTCAAGGCTCAGTTCCAAGGCTGGCATGTGTCCTCCTGCTTTTGAAAACAGTTCCTGATGGCGGAAAGCCATGTGAAGGGCGGCATATCCCCCAGCCGATGCTCCTCCAATAAATCGTCCTGTTCGATTTTTTACCGTATTGAAGGTTTTATCCATTAAGGGTACAACTTCGTTCAAAAAGTAATCTTCGTACATTCCTGTATTTATGATTCGATTCTTGTTGAACGAATCCGGCACTTCTTTGCATTCCAAGGATGAATTCAGCCCCCGGCTGTTTTCGATCTTCGGACATGCAATTATCAGAGGTTTGATTTTTCCCGCCGAGATCATTTCATCTGCGCAAGTGTTTATTCCTGCTTCAAACATAATATTCTCGTCGCCGCTTCTTCCATGCAGAAAATAGAGAACCGGCAAGGGATCAAGCCGATCAAAACCTTCGGGTAAATACACCGAAATCCGCATCTCTTTAGCGAGAACAGCACTATGAAAGTGGATCTTTTCCGTTTTTGATTTATTCATTTTTCGCTTTTATTTGGCTGTCTGCAAATCTTGTTAAGGGAAGCTTCGAACCATTAGAATTTGTAGGTTTTTATTCGTCAAATCACCGAATTGATAATTTCCGGGTGTGTTTAATCAATTCCAAACCTCCGAATGGTCCGTGGCCGGGAATTACTATTTTAGCCATGGGGAACCGATCGATCAGCTTGTCGATTGTTTTCGGATAAGCCGATAAATCGCCATCTACCGTATTCCCCAAATCCGTTGAGTTTGCACTTTTAACCATACAGCCGGCAAATAGAATCCGTTCCGACGGAATCCAAACCACGATGTTATCCAACGAATGTGCGGCTCCAAAATAATAGCAGTGAATCGACTTATCACCAAGCTGCAATTGTATTGAATCCTTGAACCCATGAGCAGGTACCGGCAAGTTTCTAGCTTTAGCTATATCCACGGTCATTTGATTCGCATAAGACTCGATTTTTTGACTTTGTAAATATCCCAATCCGCCCATGCAGTCGTTGTGCCAATGGTTTGGTACAAATCCTACAATTTTCAGGTTCATCGAATCGGTTAACCACGAAACCAAATCCTTTGTTAGTGAATCCGTTACCGGAGTATCCAGCAGAAAAGCATCGCTTCCGTTAATAAACACCAACCCGTTGGCAGGAAGCCTCCCAAATTGGGGGTACTCCGCCCAAGAAACATGGATGTATGCGTTTTCGGACAGTTTTATCAACTCGATATCTTTCGATATCTTAATTCTTTTATACTCATTTTGCGAAAATCCGCCAATGTGAATCATTCCGGCGAATATTAAGATTAGTGCAAGTCTCTTCATCGTATCTCTGTTTTGAGGCTGTTGCAAAAGTCCAAAATCAAGGTTTACCCGCCTTTGGAGGGCTTTTGAAATATTTAAACACGGAGTTTACCCTTGTAAATGAGTAGCTTAAATATTTCATTTAACGCAGAGTTTGGTGTTTTGCAACGGTCTCGTTTTAGCTCACAAATATAATACTTATAGCTCAATTTGCATCTCTTTTGAGCCGGATATTTAAAACAAATGAGCTACAAGGGTTTCGGACGTTAATGAAATAGCGCGCTAAACCAGGCTTTATGGAAAAACTAATGGTTAAAGACAATTGATTTTTGTTGAATTTTAGAAACCCGTCACCCCGCAGTTGTATTTAGTATTTTTATTTATGTTCTGTTATCTCAATGCCATGTAAATCTCTATATAACTGGATCGCATATAAATCTGTCATTCCAGAAATAAAGTCGAGAACAGACATGACTTTTAAATAATGTTGAGGTTCTTTATCTAAAGGTGGTTGAAATTGTTCTGGAATTAGTGAAATAATTTTGTTGTCTTTATGAGTCCGATTTTTCTCCTTTTTCAATATTGCAGGAATAAACAAATTCAACAAATCGTAAAGGACTTTATATCCTGTGAGTTCAATTTTTATAACCTTATTATGATTATAAATTTTAGAAACACTAACCCTTTGAATTTCTCTTACTTCTCCACACCTAGATGCGACCATTTCAAATAATGTGCAGTTTTTGTCATCCCATTTACCTTGAATTATTTCTTCTTTATACTCATCAAAAAAAGCCGCACATTTTACAGTTAATATATCGATTGCAGCTGTCCTTAAATTTGATAGATACTCATTATAATCTTTCGGTTCTTGAATTCTTGAATTTTCATCCAAATGCACATTTTCCTTTACGACGCAATCGATTAACTTTAATAGAAGCCCACTAACTTCTTCATAGGATAAAATCCCAATTCGGTGTGCATCTTCTAGGTCAATAATTGTATTGCAAATGTCATCTGCTGCTGCTACTAAATATGTGAATGGATGCCGAAAATAGGATTTTGGCCCAACTGCATCGACTTTCATATTTGTTTTCTCACATACTTCTTGAAAAGTGGATATTTCTGACTGAAAATAATTGTACTTTTTAGTGCTAATTTTGTCTTCATTTATCTGCTTTGAACTGCATGGATATTTTAATGTAGATGCTAACGTTGTATATGTAAGATTTAATCCTCCTTCATTTTTTCGATTAAAATTATTTGTTAATATTCTGAATCCATTAGCATTACCTTCGAAAGTAATCAAATCCATCCAAAATGCTTCATCAAAATAAGTTCTCAGAGTTTTATTGTTATTTTTTTCATCTACTTCTATTATGCTGTTTTGATTATCAATGAAATATTTTGCAATTGCTTTTTCCCCAGAATGCCCAAAAGGTGGATTTCCAATATCGTGAGCTAAACAACCAGCTGCGATAACATTTGGTAATTCGTATTGATAAAATAATTTACTTGAGTCATCCAATTGAATATCTTTTACTATTCTTTCCCCCACGAGTTTTCCAAGAGAACGACCAACGCTTGCAACTTCAAAAGAATGGGTTAACCTATTGTGTACAAAAGCGACCTTAGGGAGAGGGAAAACCTGTGTTTTATTTTGCAATCTTCTGAATCCAGAATAGAATACTAATTTATCAAAATCTTTTTGGTATTTAGAACGATTATCTTCAATGATTCTAAATTTTTCATCATATTGTTGTTCTTCAGTAAAGATGTTTTGCCAATTCATAATTTTATAGTTTAGTTATATTTATTAACCTGAGTTCGATATAAGAAAAAGGCAAAAAAATCAATAAAAAAGTTGTGTATTTAGTTCTTTTTTGTTATCTTTGTGACTGACAATCAATAATATAACAAAGTCAAACATGAATACACAACAGGCAAATTTAATGGAAATATTTTATATAATTGATGAATTTTGTAAAAGTTTTGATCAAACTATAAAAAAACATTCATTGAGCGCAGATGCAAACAAAAAAACACGGAATAAAAAATCAAAGTTGTCCCCCAGCGAAGTCATCACTATTCTGGTTTTATTTCATACAGGTGGTTACCGTAATTTAAAGCATTTTTACTTGTTTTATGTGAGTAAACATATGACCAAAGAATTTCCAACTCAAGTTTCCTACAACCGGTTTGTAGAATTACAAAAGAAAGCAATGCTTCCGATGACTATTGCTGCATGGCTGAATGTACTGGAATTTCATTTATTGATTCAACTAAAATTGCAGTCTGCAAAAACAAAAGGATTAAAAGGAATAAAGTATTTCAGGGAATTGCAACAGTAGGCAAATCAACGATGGGTTGGTTTTATGGGTTTAAACTACATTTGATCATTAACGACAAGGGAGAATTGTTGAATTTTGTAATTACTCAAGGGGATGTGGACGATAGAGCCCCTCTTAAAAATAAAAATTTCACCCAAAAAATATTTGGAAAACTTTTCGCTGACAAGGGTTATATTGGTCAAACCCTATTTGAAATGCTATTTGTTAATGGGATCCAATTGGTTACAAGACTGAAAAAGAATATGAAAGGGGCTTTGATGTCATATGCAGATGCAATATTATTGCGAAAAAGATCGGTTATTGAAACAGTAAATGATGAACTGAAAAACATTTGCCAAGTGGAGCATTCTCGCCATAGAAGCTTGGAAAATTTTATAACCAATATGATTAGTGGTCTAATTGCCTATTCCTTTTTTCCAAAAAAACCATCTATAAAAGTAGAATTTGAAGAAAAATCAAGCCAATTAGCTCTCTTTTACTAATCCCTTATATCGAACTCAGGTTATTAAGTTTTAATATTAAAAATAACGGAGGCAGCTCTGCGCAGTAGCGAACTATACCCCACTTCGCTTTCATCGTACACCAACAATATTTATTTTCACTGGAATTTCACAACACCACTTGAAGCCCTATTTATTAGCCGTAGTTTTTTTTAATAATCTAATCTCCAAATTTGTTTAGCTGTTTTCGCTAATTTTGATTGTCTTGCTTTTAATTTACTTGGATTCCATTCCGTGTGTTCAAATTGATTGGACAAGTGGTATTTTGAGTTTTTATAATATACTATTTTTTCTGTAATAGTTTTGTTTTCACAGTCTCTATTTAACTTGCTTTCTAAAAGAGTATAGTTACCTAACCTATAAATAAATTCCAATTGGGTGTCTTTTACAAAACTCGTGTTCCATTCTTCACTTGGATTTTCTGGAAGAATATGTTCTATGGTACCATTATCACTTTCAAAATCAATCACTCCATTACCAGACTCGTGATTCTCAATTGAATAAATTACATATCGAACCAATTTATTTTTGGACGTTGTTTTAATCGTTTTTAAGGTAAATTGATTTGTAAAAATCTCATCGTTAACATAAAGTTGAGTTACATCCTTAAAAATGTCTGAAGCATTTTTACTTAACCCTTTAACAATATTGTTTGCAGCCCGACTGTAAACCTGCTCCAAAACATTGGTTTTAAGACCACAAATTACAGAATATCTAAATGAAATAACAGAACATATTTTAGTAATTTTAGCAAATGTAGAAATATCAAGCTTTTCATATGCTGCTAGTAATAACGGAAATGGTTGTTTTATACCAAATAGTTGCAGTTCGGTTAAGTGCTGAATTATCTCTTGTTGTCCTTTCCATAAATCATCATTGGGATCAGAAAGCGCATTGAATACTTCTGCATGTATTTCTAAATTTGAAATAATATTCAAAACATCGTCTTGATTAATTACATTTTTCTTGATTGCTTTAAAAAGTTCTTTTTCTGTTATGAGTCTATTTCTTGAAATCCAATAGTACCTGAGGAAATTTGAAAAATCTTTATATTTTATAAATTTTAAAATATTATCCCATTTATTTTTCAGATGATCATGGTCTCCTTCTTCAACTCTTGAAAACAGATAATTTTTAAACAAATCTGTAACTGTCAAAGGGATTCCTCTATCATTTAAAGTTTCAAAAACCAAATAAGCATTTAGTTCGTCAACAACTGTAATCTGTATAAATTGCAAATTATCACCAACAAATTCAATAAAATCAATAATTTCATTTGTTGAGCCTTCTTTTGCAATTTCATCTTTTAGCTTTTTATAAAAATAGTCATAAACTTCAACAAGAGCTTTGTTTGATGATGTTTCACGCGAAATATTGGGTACTTTATGAAATTGAATTAAATAACTTGAATAAATTGGGTTATTAAGCCTATTCAGCTTTAGTTTTGGAGAGAAAAGTAGGGATTTGGCAGATTTAAAACCAATAAATTTTCGCATTAATATATCTTTCCTTTCTTCGTTGTTAGATTTATCAATGTTTTGATCTATTATACCATATCTTGTTATAATATAGTCCAAAAATGGGATTGAAAAACATATTCATAACCACATGTTGATTTTACAATTTCGTTTGATAGAGAATTAACAGATTCCGAAATAAAATCACTTAGTTCGTCTAAAGTTCTGTGAAGTTTATTTGTAAAATCTCTTTTAATCTTCTGCCACATTTTTTCTGCTGGATTTAATTCCGGGCTATACGGTGGTAAGAATACTAAAATTATATTGTTTGGAACCATCAATGCCTTGGCTTTATGAAAAGCTCCATTATCAAGTACTATTACCTTTAGCTCATCCGGTCTCTGTCTTGAGAATTCATCAAGAAAGATTTGAAATGTGCCATTACAACAGTGAGAGAGTTGCAATAAGAAATTATCGCCCGTCAACGGTGAAAATGCTCCGAAAAGGTATGTTGATTTAAATACTTGATGTACAGTACAGACTGGCTTTATTCCTTTTGCAGTTAGTGATTTTCCATTTCTTGTAAAAAGGCCAAAACGACTTTCATCCTGAAAGTATAGGTTTGCCGAACAATAATCTGCACTTTTAGCCCTTATTGCTTCTTCACAGATTTTACCGAAGTTTTTTTAAAAGCCTCAACTGCCCCGGCATCCTTTTTTACGTGGCTTTTTCTTGCCACTTTAATTTTAGTGCCGAAGTGTAGCCGAACGAATGAGTACAATGTTTTATATTTAATTGTCTTATCCATCTTCAGTTCTATCCATCTTTGTAATTCTTTGTAGCCAACCAGACCATTCTCCGTGTTGTGGAGCATTTCTTTTAACAGTTCATATTCAGGCTCTGTAAATGAAGATGGCTTAAAGCCGATTTTATTATGACTCACAAGTGCTTCAATCCCACCATCTATATACATCCTTCTCCATTTCTGAACGCTATTGTGGTTATAGCCTGTATTCTTCGAGAGATCTCTTTTAGATATACCTATTTGTTCATGCTTCTTGCATTCCAGCAACACTTTCAACCTTTGGGCTATAAAAGGATTATTGCTTTTGATAAGCTTCCTAATCTCTTGGGCACTTTCCTTTATTGTAAAAATTATTGGCTTTGACATGTGCAAAGATAATTCTTTTTATAATATAGTCCGATAAATTCAAAATTTTATTAGACTATATTATAATAGGAATTGGTATTAATTCAGTTATAAATCTAATACAACTCAATGCAAGTATAGTCAAAGTTGTTAATCTCTGCTGTCCATCTATTATTTCTAAATTCTTTTTATCTTTTTTAATTAGAACTATTGACCCCATATAGTGTCTTGTATTCGCAGCAATTGAATTATTGATATCTAACCAAAGGTCATCCCAGTTGTCTTCTTTCCAAGAATAATCTCTTTGAAATAAAGGGACTTGATAAACATTGTCTCCAGAAATGATATCTGCGAAAGAAATAGTATTTGCATTTAACAGGGTTTCTGTTCTTTCCATAATTTTATATTATTTGTTGTTTACCAAAGCAGATTATTAAAATAGTGTTAGTTTGTTTCTCTAAAATTGCCACCAACTAGTTATCCCCCAACTTCACCTCGTTTTTACTATTTCCATATCCATTGAAAATCTTTTGTTAGGTGATTTAATCATAATCCCGAATGGGCAGCAAGGGTGTGGTAGCAGAGTTATTGAAGTGAAATCAAGGCGAAATTTTGGGATAATGTATGGTGTAAAAGAACGAAAGGCAGTTGATGTTGCAAACCTATTAAATAAAATAATTGATTTGTGTTAAAAAGTAAAATATATTTTTATAATTATTCACTTTTGGTTCTGAAAGTGATTTGGGCGTAAAAATGGTTTTGCCTCGCCCCGTTTTTTCCGTCTAAATCTTTTGCTTTTCAATGATATTCTTTGATTGATCTCCAGCCTTGCGGGATAAAATCCGGTGCCCAAAATCCCGATAGTTATCGGGATTGTTACTTGGCACAATACAATTTTCGCGCTATTTTAGAGGATTTAGAAGTTTCAGGGCTACGTAGTGTTTTGGCCTTCAAAATGTTTACCCCTCAATGATACTTTTGTCATTGCCACAAAAGTATCCAAAAAGGCTAGGAGGAGCTAATGCGAAGCTTCTTCTTGATTTTAAAAACAAAAGCAATGCTTGGCAAGGTAGTGCCTCGCTTTCAGCGAGACAAACGTAAACGCCCTTGCTGCATTGCTATTTGTTTCTGAAATCGTTTGCTTGTCAAGGTCCCGAAAAAACAGTCCGTCAATTGGCGGATCATTTTTTTTCGAGGATTCACGAAAAACCGCCAAATTGTTTTCATCTTAATAATTGCCTCAAACTAGCAATTTGTTGTTTTTCGGAACTCGCCCGCTCCTCCAAGGCTTTCCCGCAGTTGAGTATTTTTAGAAGTTTTAGAGCTACACAGTGTTTTGCTTAGTTCATACCTATTCACTGCCCCCTTTTGCTATCGATTGTTTTACCGATTAAAGATTATACCGAAGAAGGATTAATGTTGCGACGGCGAATTATGCTCAGAAAAGGGCGAATAGGCGGGGTCATAAATCGGGAACACCAAGGCCGGATGGATTTTATTGCGCATTCGTTTGATGGCCGGTATTGCCCCGATTTTTTTCACCAACGGGAACGTGTTGAGCAAAAACCCGATTTTCCCCAGCACATATACCGATGCGGCGTAGCCGATGCACCACAGCAAAAACAGGAATACCTCCTTGACGGCATACGGCATGACCGTGACGAATCCATCGGGAAACCACGGGAGCATCCATTTGTCGAAAGGCAGGAAAATCAACAAAAAGGCTCCGAGCAACCGACCGATCGGCATCTCAAAAGCCCGCTTGGGACAGTAATACACGCATAGCAGGCAGCCTTTGCAGCGTTTGTTTCGGCGCGGGTTTTTAAACCACAGTTTCATGGCGTGGTTTGGACATTGTTCAACGCAAATTTTACAGCCATCGCAACGGTTTGAAGCGACCAATAATTTGGCAACGAGTTTTCGCCCCAACAGCTTATAGGCAAACGCCAGCACTTTTAAATAAACCGGCGCATCTTTCATGGGCAGGGTCTGCGTATCGAGAATGAATTGTTGAAGTCTGCGGGACGGTTTCATTGCTGTTGTTTTTAGTATTTTAGCTGTTACGCAAAGTGACACAAAGATTCACACTGAGCGATGCCGAAGTGAGCACAAAGTTACACAAAGACTCTTTTGGTTGAGCGAATGATTTTGATTGAAGGAAAATTTATCTCATGTTCCTATGCTGAATCAGTTTAAAATAACAACTGGGATCTATGCTCCATTATAATTCTAAAGATTAAGCTGCTACACAAAGTAACACGAAGATTCACACTGAGCGATGCCGAAGTGAGCACAAAGTGACACAAAGACTCTTTTGGTTTAGTCCAAGACTTCAATGGTGGGTGAATTGATGCGTTTGGTGTCGTTGAGCCTGCCTTGTATATAAATTTCATTTCCGTCCTTGTCTTGCTCTTTCGGCTCATTTTTCAATCCCTTAACGATGGTGTACCGCCCCGTAACTTTTATGGTTTTACCTTCCAGTTCTTTAGCCCGATCGTAACCGATATTTACAACGTAGCCCTCCATCATAAAACCATCTTTTGTTGCCATTTTAGCCATTTCAAATTTGGCCGTAAACGATGCCATATTGGAGGTATCGGCTGTTTTAGCTCTATTTGTCTGCTGTGCAGATAAGAAAACAGGCATAATCAAGGTTAAAAGGATAAGAATTTGTTTCATATTTCATTGATTTTTGAAAAACACGAATCGCTTATGCAAAGTTATCAAATTATTAAATGATTCTCCACTTTTAATTAAAAGTATTTTTGTCATTTCGAACAAACGTGAGAAATCTATTTGATTGTAAAACATACGAATAGATTCTTCACTGCGTTCAGAATGACAAAAGCATTGTTCGCCAACACTGTTTGATCCTTACCGCATCACAAAATTCTACATTTATGGGTTGATTTTATATGAATCATTACTTTGGTAAATTTTTCATTTCATGTATTTGAAAAATTGCAATCAATTGATTATCAGTGAGATTCCTCACCATGGTTCGGAATGACAAAGCACTGATAATTAATGTATTACAAAATATTACCGAAGTATTGATGAATGTAAAATAAAATTAATTCCTCGGGATATATAATTATAACTCATTGATTATCTAGCAGAACCACTCTAAGGATCTGAATGCAAACCATTGACAATTAAAAAGATTAAGAAGAACTACCAACGTACTGAGAACCGTTGTCATTAATCGAACAAAAAGCAAAAAAATGGCTGAAGAATCAGCCATTTTGCACAAAACATATAAACAAAACAATGGTTTATATTCCGCCATCCACTTGCCAGACCTTCTCTTTGTTATCGTTCCGGACTGCCATATTGAATTTTTTAATTTCTCCCGATTTCAGTTTTACTTCGTACGGGACAAAAGACACCGGGATACGACCCTGATTTAAACGCTTTTCCTATTCTTATGATTTTCACCCCACCATAAACTTCTTTTACGGCATCGCTAATGGGATGATAAAACTTCTTCACTTTTTCCCAATCCTGATTTTCACAACCTTCAAAGAACATTTTCGCAACTTGTTCGCCGGTGATATTTTTTAATTCTTTCGAATTTGAGTACTCAGCTAATTTGGCATCGGTCCATCTCATGCTTTCCGGCAATTTAATCGTAAATATTTCATCCGGAATCTCCAGGTTATATTTAATTTCTTTGGAATCTACAACCAAAATATCCTGATTGTTTTTGTGAATATATATCTGCATGGATTCCAATAAGTTGGTGGTTTTATTGAAGGTATAGATTCTGGTGTTATTCGATCCGGTAATCGTTTTATTTAACATGTAATCGTTTTTAAAATTGCCTAAAGCTTGGGCTTTAATCGTCAAAACGGTCTTATTGTCCTTTTCTTCGATGGTATATTGAGCTTTATCGTTTTGAGCAAAACTTTTTTCCGTTTCCATGATTAATGTCGGATCGAGAAATATCTTTAGCCATTCGACAAAGCCGGTTCCTTTGCCCGATTTAATTGCCATGTTATCCTTAACATATAAATATAGGCTTTCACCATCCATCAAGACTTCTCTTCCCGACTTGGCAATCTTCCATTTCTCCGGCGTTGCAAAACTCTTCCAAATTTCATTCTTAACGAATTCACCCTCCGGGAGAATCAGCTCAAAGTTATCTTGCTCGAGGGTTCTGATATCCAAATTGTAATACACCGATTTCAGGCTCATCATGGCGGCAATCGACCGGTCAAAGATGTTGTTTGCAGCACTTACTTCTCCTGACGAATTTACGGAGCTCCATTTTACAAATGGCGAAATAATCAATGCCGTAACTATAATTGCAGCAACTGCGGCATATTTAGTCCATTTCGGCAATCTAAATTTAATGGGGTTCGGTACCTCTTTTGTTTTCATAGGTATTTCCATTTTAAATTGGTCCATAATTCTGGCTTTTAACTCTTTGCTTGCATCTACATGAACACCGGGGTGTATTTTTGCGATCAGCCCGTTCAGTTCTTCATATTCATGTTTGCAATCGTCGCAATTTTCGATGTGTTCCAGCAGTTCCTTCTTTTTTTCATCCGGAAAATCCTCGTCGAATAGACTTAACAGATTATCCTTAAATATGTTACAGTTCATAATGCACCTCCTTAACGTTTTGACAGATTGATTTTAATTTGTTGATACCATATTTGAATCGCGATTTTACAGTTGTTGGGGACACCTCCAAGTTTTTAGCTATTTCTACAAAGCTCAACTCATCAATTACCCGCTGATGAATGACTTCGGCCTGTTCTGAAGGAATTTGCGACAGTATTGCATTTACCCTTTTAAATTCTTCTTTTTCAATCAGGCTTGCGCTACAGTCGTCCGAGTGCCTATCCACGTGAATTTTGAAATATTTCTTAGCATTCGATTCATTGTTTTTTCGAGCTCTAAGCTTGTCGATACAGGCATTGGAGACCGCTCTGAAAACAAAGCTCGCAGGACTTTCGATTTCCTTGTGCTTTTCCCGATCCCGATACATCTTAATGATTACTTCCTGCACTACATCTTCTGCCTCCTCTTTTTCTCCGAGCTTGAAAAACGCATGATGCACCAGCTTATTCTGATAGCAGTCGATAAACGTTTCCAATTCTTGTATCGTCTGCGGGAACTTTGTCTCTTCAATGCCATTCATATTTCTCAACGTGTTTTATAGTAAAACGAAATTAAGAAATAAAAAAGACTTAAAACCACGAAGTTAATAAAAGTTGAGTGGAGCATGAAGAGTAATTATCCCAATATTGTTAATGTTTGCCAACTGGCAGACAATTTGAGGAACGAAATAAAGAGCCCGTCTATAACATCTTGATATTCTTCGCCATGACTCGAAATAACCAACTACTTCTACCCGTAGTGTGCCATAGTGTGCTTTTTTTGTGTTTTATGCTTTTAAGTTGTTGACAACGTGTAAGTTATTTGAAAAATCAACATTAAAAAATGAATTATCGTAGTTCTAAAACTTCTAAAAAACGCACAAGCTGTGGGTAAGCCTTAAGAGTGGGCGAGCTTCGAAAGGCCACAAATTACTATTGCCAAAATGAAGAAAAAGCATTGCATTCGCTTCTCCTTCATCTTTTTGGCGTTTTGCAACGGCCTCAAGCATAAATCAATAAAGCATAAAAACAAAGTAGGCCACCCGACAACACTTCTAATCTTTAGAAAATTAAATAAATCTCGAATTACTTCCGTTGATGTATTCTGTTTTTTGTCGATGCTTTCGGGCAAATCATCCATGTGTTTGGAACGTTTGTCTAGTTAAATACAAAGTGTTGATTTTCAATATAATTAAATCGCTTTTTTCGGGTTAACTTTGTAGATGCTTTTTACTTGAGACGGTTGTGCTTTTTTAGTTGGAAACACAGATGTTTTTTAAAGTAAAAGTGCTTTATAAACAATAAAAGTTTTAACGGCTCAAAAAAAATGAAAAAAAATCGCTTACACTTACCATTGTTCAATGCACTTCTGCTGATTCTTGCAACCTCCTGTTCGGTTACCGAAAAAATAAGCCAATGGCAGGATAAAACTATTGTTACGGATGGAATTCCCGCAGAATATACGATTCCACTAAACCATTACGATTCCGATACTAAAATTCAGTACACGCTCAGCAACGATCTCGAAAATCTCTATTTTTGCATCCGTGCCACAGAAGAAGAAGCGCAGATAAAAATACTTCAGGCCGGTGTGCAAATTCTGATTGATACGACAGGAAAAGGGAAAGAGTTTGTCTCCATACAGTTTCCGTTGCCTCACGACAAGAACCAAGGACCTCCGCCAAACGGCAAACCGGACATGAAACCGGAACCGAATGATTCCAATAAGCCGAAAAATCCCGCTCCAGGAATGAATCCGATGTTCGGTTTGGACGAAATGCAGCTGGATGGTTTCAAAGAAGGAATAAACGGGCGCATTTCGATGGAGAACCCTTTCGGAATACGTTTTGCGATAAAAGTGGATGCATATAAAAACATGACGTTTGAAGGAATCGTTCCCTTTAAAACATTTTTCAAGGACAAATTATCTGCTGCCGATGCGTCCGGGCAATTTGTAGTTTTGATAAATATCAATGCGATGGAGGCTCCAAAAATGGCGATGAAAGACATGCCGGCTGCCGGCGATGAGAATAGGCTTCCCGGTGGAGGAGAGGGTGGAAATAGGCCCGGTGGAAACATGCGCCAAGGAGGTGGCGGCATGCCTCCCGGAAATGGAATGCCGCAGCCCGGTGGAGGGGGTATGTCCGAAGGTAGGGGTGGAACTGTGGATAACACAAAAACCTATCCTTTTGAAACAGTGAATACAATAAAAATTAAATACAAGTTGGCATTACCCGGGAAATAAGGCTCTTTGAATTTGTTGATTTTCAATGTCCATTTAGGCATTTGGGGCAAAGTACTGAAGAATTTATCAATACTAACAAATTGAAAAATGAAAGTATTTAAGTATTTATTGTTTGTTTTGATATTTCATGCGGCAACATTGTTTGCACAACCTTCGTGTGGAAGTAATCCTGCTGCAAATGATATCTGTGGAAATGCCACTCCGATTTGCAACTTAAACGGCTACTGCGGAAACACCAGCTCTTCCTATACCAACTGGGTGAGCTCTTCCAATCATACGAGCGAAACAAACACTCCTTTGGGGGCTATTTTTTGTGCGACGATCCAGAATAACTCATGGATTAAGTTCATAGCAAGCGCTACCTCTGCGGTTTTTGGTGTTTGGGTAAGCAATTGTGCTCTTAACAAGGGAGTTCAAATGCAAATATACAGCACTAACGATTGCTATAATTTTACCGCAGTCTCTAATTGTTGGAACCCTCAAACTCCCACTAATGGACAGATTACAGCTACAGGATTGGTGCCCGGGCAAGTTTATTATTTTATGATTGACGGAACCAATGGCGATAATTGCGATTATGTGATTGCCGCTAACTCGGGAGTGACTACAGCACCGGTAATTTCGCAGAACCAACTGATTTGTAGGGGAAATTCGGCTACCGTGTCGGTTGCGGGCGGCAACACTTATGCATGGTCGTCCAGCCCTTACGATGCAACACTTGCGGGACAAACCGCAAACGCTTCGGTAACGGTTTCTCCCACAACTACTACAGTTTATATGTGTACCGTTACTTCTCAGGGAAATAATGCTTTTTGTGCAAGCAACAGCAACACTCTTACATCGGTGGTTACCGTAGCTTCGTTACCTGCAATAAGCACGACTACTACGGTGGAACATTGCGACTTATCCGATGGTACTGCATCGGTGATAACGCAAGGTGATACTTCGTTATACCAATATTTATGGAGTACAACGCCGAGCCAGAACATGCCTACGGTTACCCATATAGCTGCCGGAACATACTCGGTAATTGTAACCGATACGAACAATTGCAGCTCTTCGGCTTCCGTCATAATATCCAATGTCCCGTTTCTTACTCCGGAGATTTTGGGCGATTCCTCATTTTGTGAAGGAAGCTCCGCAATCTTGAATGCGGGAGGCAACTATGCCGCTTATTTCTGGTCTGACGGCACTACAGCTCAAACAACTTCGGTTTCCATTCCCGGAATGTATTCTGTAACGGTTACCATGGATGCTGTTTGTAGGGGAACGGATTCCATTTATGTGATTGAAAATCTTAATCCCGTCCCGGTGATTTTTGGAAATCCGCTGATATGCCCCGAGGCCTCGGCACTTATTGATGCGGGAAGTGGTTATAATTCTTATTTATGGTCCACCGGTCAGAGCACACAAACATTGTCCGTTACTACGGAAAACACCTATTATGTTACGGTTACCGATGCAAATAATTGCTCGGGGTCTGACGATATTATTGTAAGTAGCAACAATGGTCCGTACTTAACAGCTATTACGCAAAACGAAATTTGCGGACGTGCCGATGGTTCGGCATTCGTAGAAGCTACAGGAGGACTTGGAACCTATACCTACCGATGGAGTAATGGTGCCGAATTGCCGCTCGATACGGGGTTGGTCCAGGCTAGCTATCAGGTAACGGTGAGCGACGGAAATTGTATTGTTTCGGCAAATCTTACAGTAGGCGAAACTCCGGGGCCAACGGCCGGCTTTAATGTGCAGCCTAACCGGTTGGTATTACTCGAACAATATGTAACCGCTGCTTTTACCGATAACTCTTCGGGTACCGTAATCGATTGGTCGTGGGATTTCGGCGATACTACTTATGTCGTTTACGGGAGCGAGGTTACGCACGATTATTATCATCTGGGGTATTATCCGGTTACACATATTGTTTCGGACACCAATGGATGTATCGATACCATTGTAAAGATAATTCAGATTCGGGATTATTACACTTGCTACATTCCAAATTGTTTTACGCCGTCATCTTTGGATAATCTCAATAACTGGTTTAGTCCGGTGGGCACCAACTGGTCTCCCGACGATTTTGAAATGTATATTTTCGATCGCTGGGGAAAACAACTATTCCGCTCAAATGATATAACACACTGCGCATGGAATGGTACGCTAAATAATAGCGGAACTCCCGGAGATGCCTTGATGGGCGTTTATCAATATGTAATTAGAATAAGGGAAGATGTCGGTACTTTACATGAATATATCGGGGCGGTTACCTTATTGAAATAGAAGGAGTTTAAAGTCTATAAAGTCCGTAAAGTCTAAAGCTACGAAAAATTTGAATAAATGATAGTGTCAGTTTATATATAGCAGTCGCAGCGACGGCATTTGTCCTACAAAATACGGAGTGGAGGATATTTGATTTCCCCTAACATCCAGCATGGACAAATTGGAAAGATTCGCGATGGAATATGAGATGGAAGTTAATTTGTTGTTTCGGAGGCTTAACCTTTCTAGATTGGATAAGTTGGCTATGGAGTAAGAGATATCCGTGATTTGATTTCCATCCAAGATTAATTCCCTCAGATTCGTGAGATTGGCAATGGAGTACGAAATGTTATTCAGGTTGTTATTTCGGATGCTCAATACCCTCAGATTGGGCAAATTAGCGATGGCATAGGAAATATCCGACAGTTGATTCCCATCCAGAATCAACACTTCCAGATTTTTCAGATTAGCTATTTTATAGGATAATTGGGTGAGGTTTTGGTTGCTCAAATCAAGAACCAGAACTTCTTCTGCATGATTATAGGCAATGTCGAGATTGTTATAATACCCATCAAAATCCTGATATCTTCTGCCGAAATTTTGGGCGATAGCGGTCATACTCAATAAGTATAACGCTAAAATGAGTATTGATTTTTTCATACGCTTATATTTTTTTGGATACAGCTTTAGAGGTAGATTTTATCCCCGCAAAGCGGAATCCGTTTTATGATAATTGATTTTCGGATTACTGAAAGTGCAAATCAGGTGCCAAAAAATTATACTATTTTTCATCAGTGAAGAGTACCGAAAGAATATGTTTTAATTATTGCTATTTTATTACTAATTTTATGGTTTAAACCATGCAATGATGAATATTAATTTGCGAGATCTCGGTAATTCCGAACACCTATTGTTAACACTCAAAATCGATTCAAATAATTCGTTACCTTTGCACTATGTTTTACCGAAGAAAAATCATATTGGCATTATTGCAACTGTTTGAAGGTCAGCTGGAAAAAATCAGTTTGCAGAAGTTGTTATTTCTGTTTGCCCAAAAGCAAACCGAAAAGGTATATGATTTTATTCCGTATAAATTCGGTTGTTTTTCCTATACTGCCAATGCCGATTTAATTGCCATGGCAAGCAAAGGGTTGATTGAGGATTCTGAAAATCAGTATAAAAGCAATGATAAAACCGACTATATAAAATTGCTTAAAGAGAACGATCGCAAGCAATTGCAAGCAATTAAACTGCTTTACGGAAATATGAATTCCTCTGCTTTGATGAAACACACATATATTAATTTTCCATATTGGGCAATCAAAAGTGTAACGGCTGAAAAGATTTTGACGGCAGAGCAGTTCGAAAAAGTTGAAAATAGCAAGCCAATAGGGACTGAAACCATATTGTTCACGATCGGTTATGAGGGAGTGTCGTTGGAGGAGTACTTAAACCGGTTGCTTCGGAACGATGTGAAAATATTGGTGGATGTTCGTAATAATCCGTTGAGTATGAAATATGGTTTCAGCAAAAGTCAACTGAAACGCTATTGCGAAAGCCTTGGAATACAATACCTGCACTTTCCGGAAGTAGGCATTCAATCGGATCAAAGGCAGGAACTAAAGACACAATCGGATTACGATCAATTGTTTAACGTTTACCGTAATAATACCATAGCCCAAACCATGAAAACCCAAACCGTTATTTTAGAGTTACTTAAGCAGAACAAACGAATTGCTTTAACTTGTTTTGAAGCGGATATCAACAAGTGTCACCGAAAACATCTGGCCGAAGCGATTCAATCGCTTCCCGGTTTCGAATATGAATTGAAACATATTTAATATGGCACTTACAAAAGTTTTAATTACGGTAAAAACGTATCCGGCCATTTCGGGTAAATACGATGAATTGGTCTGCACTGCAGGTTTTCGCGAAGATGGGACGTGGATAAGAATTTATCCGATTCAGTTTCGTAAGAAATCTTTTGATCAACAATACAAAAAATACGACTGGATAGAACTTGATCTTGTGAAAAACAAAAGTGACTTTCGTCCCGAAAGTTATCGTCCAAATTCTTACGATGGAGATATTACAATTTTAGGTCATATAGACACAGACGGGAACTGGGCTGAACGTAAAAAAATTGTATTGGGGAAAGTTTATTATAATTTAAAGGAACTGGTTGCAGAAGCTCAAAACAAAGAAATAACGACTTCTTTAGCGGTGTTTAAACCTTCAAAAATTATTGATTTTACCATTGAGGAATCTACTCGGGAATGGGATAAAGCTAAAATTCAGAAACTTGAGGCGGAACGGCTGCAGTTTAATTTATTTCAGCAACCTGAAAATCTTTTTGAGGTTGTAAGAAAATTGCCATATAAGTTTTCATATACGTTTGAGGATAATCAAGGAACCATAAGTACATTAATGATTGAAGATTGGGAAATAGGCCAACTTTATTGGAATTGTCTATCTCATTACGAGGGAGATGAAGCAAAAGCTGTTGCCGATGTGCGAAAAAAGTACTTTGATGACTTTGCAAAGACGAAAGATTTGCATCTGTTTCTCGTTACATCACAACTACATCACTATGTTTCACGTAATCCATTTATGATTATCGGTACCTTTCATCCAAAAATTGAGATGCAAGGGAGCTTGTTCGCTGATACATAGTAATTCCTGATGCCGTGATTTAATCCTAAGGTTACCAAGTGGTGGAATCAAAACTGAAGAAAACCATCGCTTTTAACTGCGGGGAATAGTATGCCCTTTGTGTGATTTCAAAACTGCATTGATTTTTTTATCCTTTAAAGCTGATCAACAATAATAAAGACTTTGAATGGCAAAAACACCGCGTAGCTCTAAAACCTCTAATTTCTCTAAAATAACTGCGGGTGAGCCGTGGAGGAGCGAGCGAGCCCTGATAAGCAAACGATTTCAAAACAATTAGCAATGCAGCAAGGGCGTTTACGTCTGTCTCGCTGAAAGCGAGGCACTACCTTGCTCAAGCATTGCTTTTGTTTTGAAATCCAATGACAAGAACCGCATTCGCTCCTTCTAGCCTTTTTGGATACTTTTGTGGCAATGACAAAAGTATCATTGAAAAGCAAAAAACTTAGAGAAAAGCATAACCCTGCGTAGCTCCAAGACCTCTAAAACTTCTAAAGCTGTGCGATGTTTGTCTTCCCTGTCGAAGGGCGAGCTTCGCACTTGTGAATTTTGGTTACCTTTGCACTCTGAAATGGACATTAAAATAACATACACGAATATTTGGAAAGTCGCTTACCCGATGATCTTGGGCAGTCTGTCGAATAGTCTGTTAAACGTTGTGGATACGGCATTTGTGGGACGCTTGGGACCTGTTGCATTAGGTGCTACAGCGATCGGAGCCACCTATTATTTGATTTTTTCATTGCTGTGCATTGGCTTGGCTTCCGGTGCGCAAATTGTGATTGCCCGCCGTTTTGGGGCAAAAGAATACCATTCCATTGGAGAAATATTTGTGCAAAACGGCTATCTGATGACACTCTTTGGGGTTGGGTTAATGTTTTTTCTGGAAATACTGAGTCCGGCTATTTTAAGATCGATCATCGCTTCCGATTCCGTTTATGCCCAAACTATTATATTCACTTCGTATCGATCGTGGGGTATCGTATTTGTGGCATTGTACTCCGTCTATTCCTCCTTTTTCATCGGAATTTCCCGCACGAAAGTGCTTTCGTATGCCACCATGATCATGACGGGGGTGAATATTGTTTTGGATTACGGGCTGGTTTTCGGCAACTTGCACATGCCCGAAATGGGCATTGGGGGTGCAGGACTTGCTTCAGCTATCGCCGAGTTTATGGCCTTTTTATTTATCGTGTTTTATACGAAGGTGCAAGTGGATACAAAACAGTATCCATTATATTATTTTACGCATTGGAAATGGAATCTGGTGCTAAAAAACATCTCGTTAGGGTATCCGGTTATGTTTCAGTATTTAATGTCGCTGGGAAGTTGGTTTATGTTTTTTATTATCATTGAAAAACTAGGTTCCGAGGCATTAGCGGTCTCTAATATTTTAAGAAGTTTATTGTTGTTGTTCATGATGCCGGTTTGGGGACTATCCACTACCGCAAATACGTTCACCAGCAATTTGATCGGACAACGTAAATCCTCCTCAATTCCGGTCTTGTTTCGAAAATTGACGACGATTGCTTTGGCTTTGGTGCTGCTTTTTGCTCCGTTTGTTTTCTTTGCTCCACAATTGCTGGCTCAAATATACACGGACGATGCCCATTTAATCAGCGAAGCTTCAAAAATTATCTGGCTGGTATATATCACGATGCTTACTTTTATTCCGGGGGTAATCCTCAACAATACCTTGTCGGGTACCGGAGATACCCAATCCGCGTTTGTAATTGAGTTGTTTTCAACCATGATATATCTTGCTTACACCTATTTAGTGGCCATTTACTTTGGATTGCCGATTGTCTTTATTTGGGGAGCCGAATTCATTTATTGGTTTTTTATCGGCTTCTTCAGTTATCACCGGCTAAAAAGCCGGAAATGGAAATTGATCCGGGTCTAGCTTGCGAAGTCCGTGGTTCCTGAGCCTGCCGAAGGGGAACTTCGCACTTGATTTTCTTCCTTTCCCCTGCAAAATAAACAAAATCTTATTACCTTTGCATTAGTTCGATCGGAAACCAATTTGTTTTTTTGAACACAATAACTTATTATATCATGCAATTAGTAGCACCTCATTTCGGACTCTTTTTTTTATTGATAGTTTTTGCCATAGCCTTTATTTTACCGATCATCGCATTAATTGATATATTAAAAAGTGAATTCAAAAATAATGATAAGCTTATCTGGACGGTTGTGGTAATTTTCTTATCCGTAATTGGGGCAATTTTTTATTTTTCGATAGGCAGAAATCAACGCATACAACAATAAAACAACAAGAGTGAACTCATTTTGGCAGCACGAATTATCATAAAACTCATACACGAACCCTTCAAGGCACTGCAGAATAGAACGTTTGCCAAGCTTTACCTTGCCCAAACCACCAGTCAGTTGGGAGATGCGCTCTCGTGGGTCGGGTTAGCGTTGCTATCGTACGAAATCAGTCCCGAGCATTCGGCGAAAATTCTAGCTACGGCGCTTACACTTAGGGTGGCAGCCTATATTCTTTTTTCTCCTTATGCAGGGGTTATGGCCGATAGAGTAGATCGAAAGAAAGTTTTATACATCACCCACTTCATTCGGATGGCAATCATCTGCTGTCTCCCGTTTATCAATGCGGAGTGGCAAATCTATCTGCTGGTGTTTTTCCTGAATGTCTTTAATGCCTTTTTCACTCCGACGTATCGGGCGGTAATTCCACAGATTATCGGAGGAAAATACTATCGGGAAGCAATTGGATTATCTGTGGCCACAAACCAGATGTTGGGAATGTTGGGACCGGCCGTTGCCGGCATGATAGCCGTATGGTTGGGCGCCAGGCAGATATTCTTTCTCGATGGGGCTACATTTATTATTGCAGCTTTTTTAATCATTTCTATTCCCCGTCAGGAAATTCAAAAAGGGGTAACTATCAAATCGCAGAAAACGGCTGACACTTGGCGAAACATAATAAAAGGAATCCGCTTGCTTTTTGGAAATAAAATCCTCCGTTTTGCGCTGGCGTTCGAATTTATCGCTTCTATTGCCGGAGGAATGGTGCTGGTAAACACCATCGGCCATATCAAAAACGGATTGTTGCTGGATGACAAGTATTATGGTTGGGTGATGACCGCTTTTGCCATTGGAGCGGCAGTTTCGGCCTTTTTGCTGGGGACTTTGGACAAATCCAAAACGCGAAGCTTCTCCTTGATCAGTGGTGCATTTGTGCTGGGGCTGTCCACCTGTTTTGCCAACTATGTGCCTTATGGTGCGCTAATGGTACTGTGGGTTTTGGCAGGCATGGGACAAAGTTTGGCTGTAATGCCTTCCGAAACCCTGATCGCCGAAAATATTGCTCCCGAAAATCAAGGGAAAGTATATGGCTCGCATTACTCTTTCTCTCATTTGTGGTGGGCTATTGCTTATGTGGTTGCCGGATTTCTTGGCACCAATTTTCCACAAAGGGAGTTTTTGTATGGTGGGCTGATTACCTTAGTGTTGGCGGTTATGGCGTTGTTTATCCTGAAACCCAAGCTGAAATCATAGATTTTGGCGGAGAATTTGTCTGTTGTGCGATGTTTATAACTTCGCACGTTATAAAATTTCATGACAAAATCTTTGTGCAAGCGGAGCAAATTGTATAGAATTATCTCATCAGGAGCTCCTCTTTAAACCATCGGTATTGTAAATAAATTAACCATATTAAATATTATTTGTAAATTAATAAACAATTACATATATTTGTATTCACAGTTTGTTGTATTTATAGTGGGTTTAATTAAAAAAATAATATTATGAAAAAACAACCGATTTTTTTTATAGCAATATTTGTCATTGCTATTTTTTATTCTTGTGGAAATGCAGAAAAAAAAACAGAAGAGGGTGTCTCAGAGAAATTATTTGCTAAAGAAGAATATGCTGAAGATTCCATGCCGAAGCCGGGATCAGATACTTATAAGTTAGAGGCAAAAAAAGCTGAAGAAGACACTCGGGATTCAATTGTTAAAGCCGGGTCGCATCATGAGTCTATCTACAAGTCAAAAGCAAGAAAAAGCAGGAAAGGTATTGAATCGGATTCGGTGGATCTTGCTCCGGAAAATGCGACTAAAGCAATATCGCCTAATGCCGACAGTAGAGGGCAAAAAGAAGAAGGGACTTTAGTGTATTACTGCCCGGGCAGGATGATGGAAAATACGGATAATAATGTGTCGGTAACCATTACAAAAGCAGCCATGATTAAGGCAATAGATCAGCTCGAAGAAAGAGTGATAAAGACAACAGGCAAGCAGCCTGAATTAATAAAAAAGGATATCAAAGGAAATACAATCGTAATTGCAAGAAAAATGAAAGTTGAACTGAAATATTACGATAACGATTTTAAAACAATTTATAAGCCTGAAAGTGAAGATCAGATTTTTGACGGAACAAATGATATGAATTGGGATTGGATCATAAGGCCGACGAAAGTTGGAACTGTTCAACTTTCAATTATTGTATCGGCCTATGATGAGCAAAATGGCAGATGGAGGCCCTTACAGACCCCACCTAAGATATTTAATATAAAAGTGCAGGTTGATGCGAGGGGATATTTTTCAAAACTATGGGATTTCCTTGAAAAAGATCCTGAATGGTTATTTGTGCAGATTTTTATTCCATTAATCACCTTTTTCTTTGGGAGAAAATCAGGAAAAAACGCTCGTAAAAAGAAAACATAAAACCATTGTAGTTTATAAATAATCTTTATTTTCTGATAATTATTATTGATTAGCGTTTTTGAACAAGTAGGCTTAGGGTACGTTTGGTAATTAAAAAGAGTATTTTTATGAAATAAGCCTGTTTTGAAGGCGTAATTTTCGTGCAGTCTTAATAATATAAAACTATATATGTATGAAAAAGTTAGAAAATAAAGTTTCAATCATCACCGGAGCAGGTTCCGGAATTGGAAAGGCAATTGCGTTGCTGTTCGCTTCCGAGGGTAGTAAAGTGGTGGCAGCGGATATCAATCAGGAAAGGCTGGATGTGCTTAAACGTGAAATCGAGGAAAAAGGCGGAACGGTAACTACTGTGATTGCAAATGTTGCCAATGAGGATGATGTTGAAAACATGGTTAAGGTGGCCACGGATGCTTTTGGAACATTGGACATTCTGGTTAATAATGCCGGAATCATGGATAATTTTGCACCGGTTGCGGAAGTGGATAACGAGATGTGGAAAAAGGTAATGAAGATTAATGTCGATGGAACATTCAAGGCCATGCGCAGTGCACTTAAGATTTTTCTTCCCAAGGATGGTGGTGTTATTGTAAATATTTCCTCAATAGGAGGTATCAATGGAGCAAGAGCCGGTGCTGCTTATACCGCTAGCAAGCATGCAGTAATCGGCTTGACCAAAAACACCGGATATATGTATTCTAAAACCGGAATTCGATGCAATGCCATCGCTCCGGGTGCTATAGCCACCAACATTGCAGAAACCATTGATTTTTCGAAAGTAACGCCACTGGTAAACGACCGGATTATGGCCGGGATGCCGTTGAACCCGAGAACCGGAGATCCGGCAGAGCTAGCGAAGGCTGCTTTGTTTTTGGCTAGTGACGATTCCAGTTTTGTAAACGGAGAAGTACTGGTGGTTGACGGTGGCTGGAATGCTTATTAACAAGGATTCTAGAAAAATGTTCTTATTTTTTGAACTTTTTCAATAATTCAAATGAGTCTGCATACCTCTTTTAAACCCACAATCTGAGACGCTTTCAGAAGTTTTTTGGGAGACGTATTCCCTATATTTATTCGTAATCTTTCTTCATCATAATCTAATCTAACAACCTGAGTTCGATATAAGAAAAAGGCAAAAAAATCAATAAAAAAGTTGTGTATTTAGTTCTTTTTTGTTATATTTGTGACTGACAATCAATAACATAACAAAGTAAAACATGAATACACAACAGGCAAATTTAATGGAAATATTTTATATAATTGATGAATTTTGTAAAAGTTTTGATCAAACCATAAAAAAACATTCATTGAGCGCAGACGCAAACAAAAAAACACGGAATAAAAAATCGAAGTTGTCTCCCAGCGAAGTGATCACCATTCTGGTTTTATTTCACACGGGTGGTTACCGTAATTTAAAGCATTTCTACCTGTTTTATGTGGGCAAACAATATGAACAAAGAATTTCCAACTCAAGTTTCCTACAACTGGTTTGCAGAATTACAAAAGAAAGCAATGCTTCCGATGGCTATGTTTCTAAAAACTTGATGCATGGCTGAATATACAGGAATTTCACTTATTGATTCAACTAAAATTGCAGTCTGCAAAAATAAAAGAATTAAAAGGAATAAAGTATTCCAGGGAATTGCAACAGTAGGCAAATCAACGATGGGGTGGTTCTATGGGTTTAAACTGCATTTGATCATTAACGACAAGGGAGAATTGTTGAATTTTGTAATTACTCAAGGGGATGTGGACGATAGAGCCCCTCTTAAAAATAAAAATTTCACCCAAAAAATATTTGGAAAACTTTTCGCAGACAAGGGTTATATCGGTCAAACTTTGTTTGAAATGCTATTTGTTAATGGAATTCAATTGGTTACAAGACTGAAAAAGAACATGAAAGGGGCTTTGATGTCATATACTGATGCTATTTTATTGCGCAAAAAATCGGTTATTGAAACCGTAAATGATGAGCTGAAAAACATTTGCCAAGTAGAGCATTCTCGCCATGGAAGCTTGGAAATTTTATAACCAATATGATTAGTGGCCTAATTGCGTATTCCTTTTTTCCTAAAAAACCATCTGTAAAAGTAGAATTTGAAGAATTTTCAAGCCAATTAGCTCTCTTTTTCTAATCCCTTATATCGAACTCAGGTAATAAGGTTCATTGCAGGTGAAATATGCGTGAGAATATCTTGATCTGCTAGTTCATAAGTTTGCCAAACAGCAAATAAGAATCCTAACAGAAAAAATTCAGGAATCCAAAATATTTTGACAATAAAACTCCGCTGGTTTATAACAGTTTCTTTTGGATATTCATCAATAAAATTACTTCGGGCTGTAATTAAGCCTATAATAATATAGTTTATTCCGTGGTTAAATTACCATTGGCCGTAAAAGAGGTGGAACTTGAAGTGGAAGCAAATCGGAGACTGCAAAAGGTCATGGAATATTTTCCCTCGCCTGTTTTAATTACATAAACGGTATCGCCGGGAGCGGCAACACAAAATTGGGCGTATATTCCTCCAAAAGGTCCGTTTACAATACATTTTCCATTATCTATCGTGCCCGATAAGGTTTTATCCGTAACATATCTTCCGGTAATCGGAGCTGCGGGAAATTCTATCCGAAGATCGCAGTTGAGACCATTTCCAACCAATCCGTAATGTCCATAAATTAGTCCTCCGGTGCCGGCAGCTACCGTAAACTGAATCGTTTGCGAACTAAAATTTATACTATTCTTACCCGGGGTACAAATTGCAGAATCGCTTATCATTGTGCGAAATTTTAAATCGGCTCCATAAATGGTTTCCCGATTTGATTTTATCACATAAGCCCTAACATGATATACGGTATCCGGAATTAATCCGGTTATTAAACTTTTATAGTTCACCACATCGGAGCCGTTAACCGTAGTACCGTTCAATGTTGTGGGAAGGGTATCCAATCCCCAGCACACTCCTTTTGTTTCAATTTCGGGTTCCCCTTCTGTGGTAAATTCACCTCCACAAAAGGCTGTTGTGGCCGAAATCCGATTTACAGAGTCGGTAGTTATCGCGATTGATGAGTTTTTTGTTTTACTTTCGTCCTTGCTGCAACTGCTCGACAGGACAATTAAAAAACATGCAAAAATAAACGGGATTGATAGAAATGTGTATTTTTTCATAATTTTATCTGTTTTTGGTGCTCTGTTTTTCACTCTTGAATACTATTTTACGTAATGTCGTAGTGTTTTCTCTGCAAATGTAAAAAATAATTAATTCAAAACCACCAAATTTTGATATCAATTTACAATAATATTATTTGCTTGAATTTATCGGATTTTTTTATTCCCACCAAAAGACAACATTAACAAGGTAAAAAAGCTGCATGGCTTTTACAAAATCCGCTTAAAATAAAAAAACGCAAGTAGGATTTCAGGATGAACAGGATTTTAGTTGTACTATCCTGCAAATCCTCAAAGCGGATAAGGAACTGCAGCCGGTTTTTTGGGAAGCGATATTAAAGAGAAACGGTTACAACGGTTTTTTCATCCTGTTTCTATTAATGCCCGGTTCCTGTTTTTTTATTATTTCCTGAATCAATTTATCGTTTCCAACAATCCATACGGTGTCGTTTGCTCGAAACACTTCTTCGGATTCGGGGTTTACTATACGCTTTCCGTTTCTTTCTATTCCAACCACCAATCCTCTGGTTCGTTCTCGAATTTTCGACTCTCGTATAGTTAACCCTACAAATAGATCATTTTTTTCGAGTGTAAAATGATAAAGCGAAATATTCTGTTTGGCATCTTTTTCCGCCGATGTTTCTTCCACCGACGATTCTACGTACGCCTTAAAATTTTGGAGTTGCTCGTCGGTTCCGATTACGGATATTTTATCATTAGGATACAAATGATTATCGCGCTTCGGAACACTGATTAAATAATCGCCCCGTTCGATCATCACAATATTTACCCCGAACTTTTCCCTCATTTTGGTTTCGAACAGGGTTTTTCCGACATAAGGCGATTGTGCGTTCAAAACAAATTTAGTGATATGTGTATCCCACGGTGCAAGTATTTCGTTTGATTTGGTTTCCCGATCGTTAAAGTTAGCCAAAAAACGCACTTCAATCTTTCCATAAAATGCTTTAATCTTTTTCGACACCAACAAAAGGATGATGCAGGTGGCGATGACACCCCAAACGGCAATCCAGAACGAAAACAAACGTAAGAACAGCAAACCGATAAACATCACTGCCATGCCCATCCTCAAGAGTTGCAACAGCAACAAGGGTCCCCGGTGATCGGGTTTTTGCCACAAGTTGGCATACGCTTGGCGTTGTGTCCTCCGAAAAGCAAGTGCCCATAAAAATGGAGATAAAACGACGAGTGTAACTATTGCCGTGACTATTTTCGCCCCTTCGAATCCTGACAATAAGGGGGAAAGGTATTGTGTGCTCAACACAATTAATGTAAAAATAACGACCGAAAAAATAGTTACATTTACTAAAAAGGACTTCAGCACGTTTGGCCAGTCTCTTGTCTCGCTAACATTAAGCGTTTCTATGCTATATTTTGTCAACGCGATTTTCCATTTTTCGGGCAATATGGATTCGAGTAGTTTATAAACCGGCTCTGAAAGGCGAATCATATAAGGTGTGGTAAACGTAGTAAGCACAGACACCGCAACAGCAACCGGATATAAAAAATCGCTGGTAACTTTCAGGTTAAGTCCTAAAGCTGCAATGATGAAAGAAAACTCTCCGATTTGTGACAGGCTCATTCCCGATTGTACCGCAATTTTCAGCGGCTGTCCCGACACTAATGCTCCCAATGCCACAAAAATCGGCTTTCCGATTATTAACACAAGCGTAGCCGCAGCTATAGGCATAGCATATTTCACCAGCATATCCGGATCGATAAGCAAGCCGACCGATACAAAAAAGATGGCACCGAAAAGAGTTTTCACAGAACCGGTAAGATGCTCTATTTTCTCTGCTTTTGTGGTTTCCGCCAAAATAGATCCCATGATAAAAGCGCCCAATGCCGGAGAAAATCCGACATAAGTTGCCAGCACAACCATTAAAAAACAAAAAGCTAAAGATAAAATCAACATGGTTTCGTCGTTCAACAAGCGTTTTAGCAAGTTAAAAACAGACGGAATAAAAAAGATTCCGGCAACAAACCACAATATAAGGAAGAAGGTCAACTTTAGAACCGCCATGAGCATCTCGGTTCCTGCAAACGATTGACTGACCGATACCGTAGAAAGCATTACCATTAACAAAACGGCAACCAAGTCTTCAATCACCAGCACTCCCGTTACAATTCCGGCAAATTTTTGATTTTTTACCCCCAATTCATCAAAAGCCCGGATGATAATTGTGGTGGATGCAATGGCAAGAATTCCTCCTAAAAAAAGACTATCCATGAAATTCCAACCCAACCATTTTCCGATCCCATAACCTAATAGCAAAGTCAGCGTAACTTCGGTTAATGCGGTTATAATAGCCACACCGCCCACCTTCATCAATTTCTTAAAACTAAATTCAAGCCCCAACCCGAACAAAAGAAATATGACCCCGATGTCCGCCCATGTTTTAATACTTTCTATTTCAAAAATAGTGGGAAATAATTTAAAATTAGGGCCTACAATAAGTCCGGCTACGATGTAGCCAAGTACAACCGGTTGCTTTAGTTTCTTAAAGATCAGTGTAACCAAAGCCGCAACGCTCAAGATAAGAGCCAAATCCGTTATAAGTGCAGGTAAATGTATCATTCTATTTTTTTGGATCGATAAAACAAGGCCATTACCGATGGCTATTCTATATTTTTCAAAGTTAAAAAAACAAACCGACAATAACAAGTACCCATAGTTTTTTTATTTTTTCTGAATTTAAAATATTCAGTTCGCACATTATTATTTTTTTTGTAACTTTCGTCGAAACTCCGAATTAAAATGAATTAAAGGGGACAATCTATTTA
This sequence comes from Bacteroidales bacterium, assembly GCA_963556065.3. Lineage (GTDB taxonomy): Bacteria > Bacteroidota > Bacteroidia > Bacteroidales > WCHB1-69 > JBAXTE01. Next base: position 53,834 of record CAUVYH020000015.1, on the reverse strand, counting down.
AAAAATGAATATTTATGAAAAATAAAATTGCACTTATTCTTCTTTTTGCAATATCAATTCCATTTTCAAGGGCTCAATGGATGTCTGTTAACGGTCCCTCCGGAGGATATGTCAGGAACTTCATTTTCGATGGCACCACTATTTATGCAGCTACGGGAGGAGGTGTGCTAGCCAGTAATGACAACGGAACCTCGTGGTCGTTTCGCAATTCGGGATTAAAAAGTTGCGACACCAAATCCCTTGCGCAAATAGGCGATTACCTCTTTGTTTCCACCGACGAAAACGTGTTTCGATCCGTAAACCGAGGTCTTAATTGGGAATCTGCCAGTAGCGACTTGGACGGCAAATATGTGAAGACGCTGGTGGCCTGCAACAATGTACTTTTCGCCGGAACGTATTTACGAGGAATCTATCGTTCGCTCGACAGCGGGAGTACTTGGACTGCCGTTAACAACGGGATATCCGGAAAATATATCTATTGGCTTGCAACCGACGGAACAAATATTTATGCAGGAAGTTATCTTAACGGCTTATTCCGATCGACAGACCTGGGAAACAGTTGGACTTCAATAAATAACGGTCTCACAGAATCAAGCATTGCATCAATGTGCTACTTTAATCAAAAAATGTACGCAAGCACGTTGTATTCGGGGGTGTTTGTTTCGGATGATGATGGCAACAGTTGGTCGAGTTTGGGATCCGGCATTCCGATGGTAAAAGGTTTTACCTGTTTAAACGGTAATTTATATGCCGGCTCTTTTGGCAACGGAGTATATAAATCAACGGATTCGGGGCAGACTTGGACCACTGCAAACGCAGGATTAACCGAAAAAGATATATGGGCGATGGGAAGCTCCGATTCCGTCATATTTGCAGGAGTTTCAAGCGGACATGTTTATAAAAGTACAAACGGAGGCACCAACTGGTCCCTTTGTAATTCGGAAAATACTTTTAAGGCAGGGGTAGGCTCGTTAACATCCGGCGGAACCGCTTTAATTGCCGGCACCCATGGCTCAGGACTTTTTACTTCAACAAATAGCGGCTCCTCATGGACCGGCTCTTCCACAATCGGCACAGTAGAAATTCGCTCCGTTGCCTCAAACGGATCTTTAGTATTTGCCGGAACAGACATGCTGGGTGCCTTTAAATCGACAAATAACGGCTCAACATTCAGCGAATGCAATACCGGGCTTACAAGTAAATGGATACAATCATTCACATTCTGCAATTCCAAAGTTTTTGCCGGCAGTGGCGAAAACGGCATTTTTGTATCCACAAACAACGGAACAAGCTGGAGTGCCGTTAACACCGGACTTACTTGCTATAATGTGACTGCACTTGCCTCGGACAATACATATATTTTTGCAGCAACCGCAGATTGCGGCGTATTTATTACCGACGATTTCGGGGCTCATTGGACGGCCGTCAATAACGGACTTCCCACGCTGAATATCACTGCAATTAAATACACTAACGGAACTATTGTAATTGGAACTAAAGCAGATGGAGTTTACACTTCAAACGATCTTGGCACAACATGGAATTCGGCCTCTAACGGGCTGACTCCCAGTTCGAGAATTCGTTGCTTATCGGTCTATGGAAATGCGATATTTGCGGGAACCAATCAAAATGAGGTTTTTGTAACTACCGATTGTGGAGCAAATTGGCACTCTGTAAGCCAAGGGTTGATCGGATCACCGGTTCTTTCGCTTTACACTTACAACGGTTTTTTATATGCCGGATTAAATGCCGGAGGAGCATGGAAACGACCTTTGTCGGAAATTTTGCCCGTTGAGAAAGCGGAGGAAGTAAATGATATTTTTATTCACCCAAACCCGACATCCGATATGCTGACTATTGACTGCCCGTTAAACACGGATGTCGAGATTATGAACGGCTGGGGAACCGTTATCCTAAAACAAGAAATAGTGGAAACGACTTATAAAATTGATGTTTCCAGTTTAGTAAGCGGCTTGTATTTCGTTAGTTTTAAAACAGAAAGAGGAAAAATAGTGCGAAAATTCTTAAAAAAATAGCACTATTTAACGACGACTTCCGATATTTTTTGTAACTTTCGCAAAGTTTTAATAAATAGTTAAAAAGCGAGCATGTTCGTGTGGCAATAACATTGGCTCTTACATTATGAAAACCATTTTATAAATCTAAAAGTTCTGCTTATGAAACGAGTCCTGTAAGGACAACTTAGATATAACCTTAAAATCAAACAAAATCATTATCGTATGAAAAACACGTATTTAAGTTTTATTTTACTGATTACCTGTAGCGTTACTTTTGCTCAAATGGCACCGCAACTTAAGGTAAAGAAATTTACGTTAGAAAACGGGCTGACCGTTTATCTCAACGAAGATCATAGTAAGCCGGAAGTTTTTGGAGCTGTGGTCGTTAAAGCGGGAAGCAAAAACGATCCCAAAGAATTTACAGGAACGGCTCATTATTTTGAGCACATGATGTTTAAAGGCACCGATAAAATCGGAACGCTGAATTGGCCGGCCGAAAAAGTGTATCTCGATAGCATGTCCGTCCTTTACGACTCATTATCCGTTACAAAAAATGAAGTTGCACGCAATGCAATTCTCATGCACATCAACAAAATCTCGATTGCGGCCTCGGAATTTGCCGTGCCTAATGAGACCGATATTATTTTGCAAAATATCGGGGGAACCGGCCTTAATGCTTACACAAGTCTGGAGCAAACGGTTTTTTTCAATTCGTTTCCGTCCAATCAACTCGAAAAGTGGATGACTATTTATGCCGAGCGTTTTCGCAATCCCGTTTTTCGCCTTTTCCAATCGGAGCTCGAGACGGTTTACGAAGAGAAAAACATGTATTCCGATAATGCATTTTCGAACCTTTTTGAACAGTTTTCAAAAAGTCTGTACAAAAACCACCCTTATGGGCAACAAACTACTATTGGAACAACTGAGAGTTTAAAAAATCCACGAATTTCAAAAATGATGGAATTTTACAAAACCAACTATGTTGCAAACAATATGGCTTTAATTCTTTCAGGCGATATTTATTCGGAAGCCATTACACCGCTTATCAAGAAATATTTCGGCAATTGGAAAAGCGGAATTGTTCCCCAATATCCCGTTTATGAAGAAAAGCCATTCAACGGGCGGGAACTTGTGGTAAAAAAGCTGACTCCGGTGAAAGTCGGTATTCTCGCATACAGAACTGTTCCGAACAAACATAAGGACGAACTGATTCTGGATATTTGTGCCGAAATACTAAACAACGAAGGACAAACAGGTCTTTTTGACAAATTGGTTAGCGATAACAAATTGTTGGCCGCAAACGCAGAAGCAATGAAGGGTAACGATCTCGGTTCAATGTTGATCATTATCGTCCCTAAAATAATCGGACAGTCTTTGGAAAAAGCCGAAAAATTAGTTGTAGAGCAAATTGGAAATCTTAAAAAAGGGAATTTCAGCGACACTCTTTTGGATGCCATTAAGTTAAATTACCGCAAGGGTGTAGATCAACGTTTTGAATCGTCGCAAGGACGCTCGATGATGCTGATCAGTGCGTTTTCGGAAGGCCGGGAATGGGAAGACTATCTCAACGAATCTGCCGAAGTGGATAAAATTACAAAAGAAGATATCATCCGCGTAGCCAATCAGTATTTTACAGAAAACTATCTGGCGTTCTTCTCTAAAATGGGATTTCCCAAAAAGGATAAAATTACAAAACCGAACTGGGCTCCTGTAATTCCAAAGAATACGGAGAAAAAATCGGAGTTTGCCCAACAGCTTAACAACATTCCCGATACTAAAATAGAGCCCCGCTATATAGATTTCAATAAAGATTTAACGATTTCTTCAATCAAGCCGGGTATCGATTTCTACTATACTCCCAACCCGATAAATACAATTTTTTCGCTTACAATCAAGTACAAAATCGGTTCATATAGCAATCCTGCATACCAACAAATGAGCAGCTATCTGAATTATATCGGCACTCGCGATAAGAGCATTCAGGAATTTCGCAAAGCATTACAAAATATCGGAGCTACATTCAAAGTTTGGTCGAGTGCAAATTACATCCAAATCAGCATAGATGGTTTCGATAGCAAACTGGAACCTACACTCAAGCTTATTGCAGAATTTATGACATTAGCTAAAGCGGATAACAAGCAGCTCGACAAGCTGGTAGATGAAGCAAAAATGGAATACAAAACCACTAAAGCCGATGCCGAATCAATGGGAAATGTTCTTTACTCGTACAGCACTTTTAAAGAAAAATCGCCATACCTTAACCACCTTTCAATTAAAGAGACAAAAAAGCTGAAAGGGGAACAACTGATTGCTCTTTTTAAAGAAGTTATGCAATATGAATGCGAAATACATTATGTAGGAAAACTGTCCATTGATGAAGTAAAAACAACAATTGGCAACACACTCCCATTTGCTATCACTCCCAAACCTGCAATTTACACGGAATATCCTGTTGCCGAAATCGATCAACCGCTTATATACATTTATAACGATCCTAAAGCATTGCAAAGCAAAATTATGTTCTGGTGCAACGGAGAAATTCCGACGGAAGAAGAAAAAGCCAAGTTAAACGGATTTAATGAATATTTCGGTAGCGGCATGAGTTCATTGGTATTTCAGGAAATACGTGAATTCCGCTCGTTGTCGTACTCGGCATACGCATATTATGCAAACAGGTTCTTAAAAAGCAACAAGGGATATCTTTTTGCAGGCATGGGAACCCAAAGCGACAAGACCATTGAGGGTGTTCAGGCAATGACCGATTTGATTAAGAATATGCCGCAAAAGCCCGATCGCATGGAGAGCATTAAAAAGGGACTTATTCAGGCAATTCACACTCAAAATCCGAATTTCAGATATCTAAGTGAAACGGTGAGCTCGTGGAAATTTCAAGGCTATAATTCCGATCCGAGAAAATATCGCATGTCGATTTACGATAACCTTCAATTCAAGGACATCGTGACGATGTACGAAAAGTTTATAAAAGGGAAACCTATCGTAATCACCATTACCGGAAATATGAAGAAAGTGGATTTGAACGAGCTGGCAAAGTTCGGTAAAATCATTAAGATGAAAGAAAAACAAATCTTAAAGAAATAATCAACCCAATTTTTAATAATTAAGTAGGGAGCAGTCGCGACTGTTCCCTACTTATTAAAAGCACAAACAGTTCAAATTAAAAAAATTACAAAAATGAAGAAATTAGTACTCAGTTTTATTGCATTCGTATCAATGTGTAGTGCAATTGCACAACCTACATTAACGGCAACAGGAATAAATCCCATTATGGGAGAAACTCACACTTATGCCTCATCGGCATACGTCAGTCCCGGTACTTCCGGTGCAAACCAAACGTGGGATTTAAGTTCAATGTCGCCCACTTCGTCTATCACGTATAATTTTGTTTCCCCATCGACAACAGCTAACGGAGTAAGTTTTCCGTCCTCGAATATGGCTTGGACCAATACTACAGGTGTTGCTTATTATAACACATCATCTTCATCTTGGCAAAATTATGGATCTTACAGTAACAGCAACAGTGTAGTAATGTCATATTCAGATCCGGAAGACCTACTTCATTATCCTTGTCAGTATAACAGCACTTTTACCGACAGCTGGGGAACACAATTTACCAACGGAGGTTATACATTCTATCGTAAAGGCACTACAACCGTAACTGCAGACGGGTATGGTACGCTTATCACTCCAACCGCTACATACTCAAATGCAATGCGTATCCATTTTGTTGAAGTTTATCGTGATTCAGCTACAGTGGGCGGATCGCCATACATCATAAACTATACCAATGACGAATATATGTGGTATAAAGAAGGAATTCACATTCAAATCGCAGGTGTAACTTCTATTACCTACACTGGAGGAACATCCACCGGCGGCTTTTATTTAACAGATGCCGTTGGTATAGAAGAATCCCCTATACAGCAACTTTCATCTAATCTATTTCCTAACCCTGCCTCCGACAAAATCTCTATTGACTTTTCATTAACCAAGAATCAAAATGTTGATATCCGACTAATTAATTCAATGGGGCAACAGGTAAAAACGGATTATAACACAGAAGGGATTCAAGGCAATAATATCATCAGCCTAAATATTGAAGATTTACCCAAAGGTATTTATTTTATTCAACTGGTAGTCGATGAAAACATTGCTGCCACGAAGCGTTTTATCAAATCTTCGAAATAAACAGAAAACACAAGAGCGGGGCGATTTCTTTGAAATCGCCCCGCTCTTGTACCTTGAACCTACATTTTATTAACGGTTCATTATTGCTTCAATCTCTGCTACTGTTTTCGGAACTGGTGTCCCCAATACTCGGCCACCGTTTTCGGTTACCAATACATCGTCCTCAATTCGAATTCCCCCGAATGTTTTAAACTCTTCCAATTTATCATAATTGATAAATTCGGTGAATTTTCCTTCATTTTTCCAGAGATCAATCAAGGTAGGAATAAAATAGATTCCCGGCTCCACCGTCAATACAAAACCAGGTTTAAGTTCCTTTCCCAAACGAACATAAGCGGTCCCAAACTGGTTACTGCGGCTTATAGTGCTATCATAGCCCACATTATCTTCACCCAAGCCTTCCATGTCGTGAACATCCATCCCGAGCATGTGTCCCAATCCGTGAGGCAAGAATAGTGCATGTGCGCCAGCTTTAACGGCAGCATCAGTATCGCCTTTCATAATTCCAAGTGTTTTAAGGCCTTCGGCAATGATTTTACAGGACAACTCATGGACATCCATATACTTGATTCCGGGCTTTACGGCTGCAATACAATCAACATTAGCTTTGAGCACGATTTCATAAACTTGCTTTTGAATCGGTAAAAACTTTCCACTTACCGGAAATGTGCGAGTATAGTCGGAACAGTAGTTTTGCTCATTTTCGGCACCACAATCGACCAACAGCATTTTTCCGGCTTCAAGAACTTGACTATGGTCGTGATTATGTAGCGTTTCACCATGTTGTGATAAAATCACAGGGAACGAAACTCCACCCCCATCGCCAATGGCAATTCCTTCGATGGCCCCGGCAATCTCGCGTTCGTAAACACCCGGTTTGCACATTTTCATGGCTGTAGTTTCCATCTTATAACCGGTGTGGCAAGCTTTTTCCATCTGTTCGATTTCAACCGCTTCCTTAATTTCGCGAAGCGCAACAACAGCCTTAATAAAATCGACGGAAGCCTTTGATTTTAGCTCATCAAACGGAATATCGAGCAACAAATGCAACTGAATTTTGGTTTCTGCACGATATGGAGGAAGATAATGAATCTTTTTACCCACCGATCTTGCCTGCTCTACAGCAGCCTCAAACCCTTTGCTTGTTCCGGTAGCCATAATTCCACAACGACCTGCCAAGTCAACAATAGAAGGTTGAGGTCCCATCCAGATGATATCGTCGATTTCAAAATCATCACCATATAAAGTGATGATCCCATTGTCCAAATCCATGATTAAAGCAAGATTGGGCAAATCAAGACCGGTAAAATAGGAAAAATTACTATCCTGACGGAAACGATAGGTATTTGACGGATAATTCATTGAACTTTCAGTATTCCCGCAAAGCACAAGAATTCCTCCCTTTACACTGCTCATCAACGCTTTTCTGCGATTGACATAAACTTCTTTTTTAAACATATATTGTATTTTTTAACTATGAATATCTAGCGGTCAGCTATTCGCCCATAGAATTATTTATTGGCCTTAGCCGTTGACTTTGTTATTATTTTTAAAAAGATTTTCAATGTCTGCAACTTCTACCGGAAGGTTGTTCATTAAATCGACCGGCTCGTCTGCAACTACTACATCCGTCTCGATGCGGATTCCTATTCCTTCTTCTGGAATATAGATTCCCGGTTCGCAACTAAGCACCATCCCCTCTTCGAATTTAACATCGCGTCCTCCTACATCATGAACATCCAAGCCGATAAAATGAGAGACGCTGTGCATATAATACTTTTTGTATAACGGAGTTTCCGGATCTTGATGATCCAATTCTTCCTGAGTAAACAGACCTAATTTTACAAACTGTTCTTCCATCATTTTTACCACTTCATTCTGGGCCAAATTGATGGTATTTCCGGGAACCAAGAGCTTAATGGCATTTTTATATACCGATAAGCATGCTTCATACACTTCGAACTGACGCGGGGAGAACTTTCCGTTTACGGGAACTGTACGCGAACAATCCCCTGCATAGTTGGCATACTCGGCTCCAAAATCCATTAGCACCAAATCTCCATCCTGCAGTTTCTTGTTATTCTCGATATAGTGCAATACACAAGCACTTTTGCCTCCGGCAATGATAGGTGCAAAGGAGTGGCCGGTAGCTCCGTTACGAATCATTTCCGCAACAAGTTCCGCCTCTACTTCATATTCCATTGCACCCGGTTTTATCGCCTTTACCGATTTCAGAAACGCCTTGCACGTAATATCGCACGCTTTCTTGAGCGCATCAAGTTCTTCCGGTTCCTTCACCAGTCTTAATTCCGTAAGAATTGCAGCTACTCTGCGGTATTTTTGGAGCGGATAATCACGCTGTACCTTATCTGCAAACCGACGTTCGTTGCGAGCTATTTCCGTAAAATAACGACTGTTTTCCTGTAGGTTCAGATATACGCTTTTTGCCTGAAACATCAATTCGGGGAAAAGTGCATCAAACTCCTCAAGCCACATTACATTTTTAATCCCCGAAGTAACAGTAGCTTCTTTTTTGGTATATTTGTGCCCATACCAAACTGCAATGTGCTCGTTGGTTTTCTTCACAAATAAAATTTCACGCATCTTTTCGTTAGGGTGGTTCGGAAATATGCAGAGAATACTTTCCTCTTGATCAATACCCGTGAGATAAAAAAAATCGGAATTTTGCCGAAAAGGAAAGTTTTGATCTCCATTTCGCGGCATCTCATCATTGGACACAAAAACAGCCATTGCATTGCTTTTCATTCTGGAAACCAACTTTTGACGATTCCGAACAAAAAAACCGGCAGGAATAGAATTATACTTCATAATTATTTCAATTTATTTCAAAATTATCCAAAACTACAATTTTTTTAATTATAATAAACGAAAATAAACATAAAAATATTTGTTCGCTATTTTTCTCAAAAAAACAATTATACAAAACTTAAAAAAAATTCTCAAAATCTTTCATCACTTTACAAAAAATCGTATCTTTATAGCAAAATAGTGAGAGTCGGAAAAATAATTGAGTGATATGAAAATCAAAATAAGCGTTTTCTTTCTTATATTTTTTATACCAATTGTGCTTTTTGCACATCATCGCGACACCCTTGAAGGAGCTTCTAAATGGAGATTCTCAGAGAATAAAGGACAATGGGAGTCCATGATAAAATATAAATCTCAAATTCGGAGCGGAGCCTTTTTCTTAGAATCCGACAGAATTACCTTTGTGATTAAAGACCAAACCGCAATTGAACGATTGGTTTATTTTAAGTATATAAGCAGTTACATGCCTCCCACTACACCTCCTATAGATAACACGATAAAGGCACACGCAATTCAGATGCAATTCCTCGGTGCAAACAAAAACGTTTCTTTTTCTACAGAAAATGAATTTCCCGATTATGAGAACTATTACATCGGAAATATACCAAAAAAATGGGCTTCCGGAGTTAAAGCGTATGAAGCGATAACTTATAAAAGCCTATATCCAGGCATCGATTTAAAGGTTTATTCAGACAACCATCATTTTAAATACGACTTTATTTTGGCTCCTCACACCAATACCAATCTGATTAAAATCGATTATAAAGGAGCGGAAGGACTGTCTTTATCTAAAGGAAATATAATCGTAAAAACAAGCATTACCGACATTGTTGAAATCAAGCCGTATGCTTATCAAATTAGAGATGGCAAAAAAGTGTCGGTGGATTGTGATTTTGAAATCAAAAACAACATCGTAAACTATAAATTAGGCGATTACGACCCCAATCTACAGTTAGTGATTGATCCCACATTGGTATTTTCCACCTATTCGGGTTCTACTGCCGATAACTGGGGATATACGGCCACCTACGACCAAAACGGTAATTTGTATTCCGGAGGTAGTGTTTTCGGAACAGGCTATCCTACAACAATTGGAGCGTATCAAATCTCATACGGAAGCGGCAGCTGCGATATTTCCATCACAAAATTCAATACTACAGGTAATGCTTTGATATTTTCCACCTACCTGGGAGGTAGCGGTACTGAAGTTCCGAATAGCCTGGTAGTAAATAACAATAATGAGCTCTATGTACTAGGAACTACGGGATCTGCAAATTATCCGACCACTGCCGGATGCTACGACAACACTTTTAACGGCGGCACTAATTATACGCTTACGTATGTTCTTCAATATCCTAACGGATCGGATATTGTCATCACAAAATTTGCGGCAGACGGGCAAACATTATTAGGCTCTACATTCTATGGGGGAACCGACAACGACGGATTAAACGGTGTTTCGGTGTTAAAAAAGAATTATGCAGACGATGTTAGAGGCGAAATCATGGTTGACAACAACAGTAATGTTTATGTAGTAAGTAGTACTAAATCGACAAATTTACCAGTTAGCGCAAGTGCGTTCCAGCCTGTTTTTGGCGGTGGAGACCAAGATGGGTGTATCATCAAAATGAACCAGAACCTTACCAATTTAATTTGGTCTTCCTATTTAGGAGGAACAAACAGCGATGCTTGTTATAGTATTCAAATCGATCGGGAAAATAATATTTATGTCGCCGGAGGAACGAACTCAACAAACTTTCCAACAACTCTCGGGGTTGTCCACCCTACTTATCAAGGCGGCGTTTCCGATGGGTTCATCTCTAAAATTAATGAAAACGGCACCGCTATTATAGCCTCCAGTTATTACGGTTCAAATGCTTATGATCAAGTGTATTTAACAAAGACCGACAAATCATCGAATGTATTCTTGTTTGGACAAACCGCAGCTACGGGCAACACATTTATCCAGAATGCACTATGGAACCATCCCGGTGGCGGTCAATTTCTATCAAAACTTACACCCAATCTGCAATCTATCGTTTGGTCAACAGCCTTCGGCACCGGCAATGGGGGACCCGACATCTCTCCCACAGCTCTTTTGGTGGACTATTGCAACAATATTTACATGTCGGGATGGGGCGGACCTGCACTCAACGGATTTGGAGGCACCAGTGGGCTTCCTATAACACCGGGGGCATTTCAAACGACTACGGATAACCATGATTATTATTTTATCGTGGTAAAAGATGATGCTTCAACTCTTGAATACGCCACTTTTTTCGGTGGACCCACCTCTCATGAACATGTAGATGGAGGAACGAGCCGTTTTGATAAAAAAGGAAAAATTTATCAAGCCGTTTGTGCCGGTTGCGGCAGTAATGACGATTTTCCAACAATTCCCGGAGTTTGGTCACAAACCAATAACAGTTACAACTGCAATATGGGTGTTATAAAGTTCGATTTTGACATCCCGGCACTAATTGCCGATTTCGATATGCCCCCCTTGGTATGTGCTCCTGCTACCGTATCTTTTACCAACAACTCATCTACCGCAACTGTGGGCACCACCTTATGGAACTGGAACTTTGGCGATGGCAGTGCCAATTCAAATGCTCAAAATCCAACGCATACCTACACTCAATCGGGGCAGTATGATGTCCGACTCATTGTAAGTAACTCAACCAGCTGCAATCTTGCCGACACCATGACAAAAACAATTATTGTGCTCTCGAACAGTCGCGATACTCTTTCGGAGAAAAACCTTTGTACCGGTGATTTTGTTCAAATCGGAATTCCTCCTGCAGGATCCGGTAACATCACTTACAACTGGCAACCTCCTACTAATCTGAGTAATGCTGCAATTTCAAATCCGATTGCTACCCCCCCCACAACAACTACCTACCTTCTTCTTATTAGTAACAGCGTTTGCACCGATACGCTACTTCAAAAAGTAAATGTGTATAATCTGCAAGTGGATGCCGGCAACAGCGTTACATTATGCCGTAATGATACGGCACATCTCTCAGCCATCGCTTCAGGCGGAGCAACGCAATATATCTGGTCCGATAATTTATCTTTTAATCCGGTATTAAACACCAACACCGCACTTCCAAATTATAGCCCGATCGTTTCTCACACTACTACATTTTATATAAAAGCAAAAAATAATTATTGCGAAAGCATTGATTCTGTTACCGTTAATATTTCAGAAGCAAATATTTCGGCAATATCGCCATTTACTATTTGCTATGGCGATACCATCACAATCAGTGCAACAAATAACTTTCCATCCCTTCCTGTAACCTATCAATGGACTCCTGCCAGCTCTATCATATCCGGCGCAAACAATGCCAATGCAATTGTATCGCCACCCGACACGATTATCTACATTGCCACGGGCACCAACAGTTTCGGATGTAAAGACACCGCCACGGTTCTTGTAAATGTAATCAGAATAGCGTCTCCTATATCTGTTTCACAAGTACAGTGCTACGGGCTGTGCAATGGGAGCATAGAACTCAACCCAAATTCAGGAGTTGCTCCATACAGCTATGCATGGAGCCATAATTCCACTGTAGTTACCCCTATTGCTTCAGAACTTTGTGTTGGCAATTATACCAGCACGATTACCGATCAGCACGGATGCAAATTAGTTATAAACCAAACGATTACACAACCCGATTCAATACACATCTCTTTTTCGGATACCGCTCGTGTTGTATGTGACGGTTTAAATAACGGCATGGCGAGAGTCGTGGTGTCAGGAGGAACGCTACCATATCAATATCACTGGGTAACAGGATCAACGCTCGACTCTATTTCATCATTGTATGCCGGCACCTATACAATTACGGTAACCGATCAGAACCAGTGCACCAAAACAGGGTCTATCACAATTACGGATACTTCCTCGTTTAATGCAGTAGCCAATTTAATTATGCCCAGATGTTATCTGGAATGCAACGGCCAAGCAGCAATAACTGCGAATGCAGGAGTCCCGCCATACCAATATCTTTGGAACACGGGTTCTATAAACGACACCTTATTTAATCTCTGCAACGGAATATACAATGCCACCGTTACTGAAAGTCACGGATGTATCCGCAATGTTTTTGCCGAAATCGTACAACCAAATCTATTAACAATATCACATAGTACGATTACCACTCCCAATTGCAATGGCACATGTACCGGATCTATCGCGATAACAGCGATCGGGGGCACTCCTCCCTATTCGTATGTCTGGTCAAACGGGACAAGTACCGACTCTATAAACAGTAATTTATGTTTAGGAAATTATGCTGTCAGCATCACGGACGCTCATGGATGCACTTTCGACACCACTTTTGAAGTGCTCCAGCCCGAATTGCTCACTGCTACCATTATAACAACGAAAGTTCCCTGTGCCGGAATTTGCAATGGCACCGCCGATATCACCATATCGGGTGGAATTTCTCCGTATTCGGTAAATTGGGATAACGGACAGCAATTGCTCCACGCCACACTATTATGTTTAGGCAACCATTCCGTTACCGTTACGGACCACAACAACTGCTCCCTCACATTTAACTTTTCAATTTCCGACACCTCCTACTTTCCCATTCCTGTTTACGCTTGGGCATCTCCCGATACGATTTACCAATCTCAGACCGTACAATTAGATGCTACTGTGATTAACGGATTCACTTACCACTGGACTCCTCCGACTTCATTATCCAACGCACACATCCATAATCCAACCGCCACCCCAAACGGTTCTGCAGAATATATTGTACACGTTTATGATTCTTTTGGATGTGAAAAAACCGATACGGTAAACATTTATGTTAAGGAAGTGCTTTGCAGCGAGCCGTTAATTTATGTTCCAAATGCATTTACCCCGAACATCGATCAAAAAAATGACAAGGTTTATGTTCGAAGCGAAATTATCTCGGATCTTTATTTTGCCATTTACGACCGATGGGGCGAAAAAGTATTTGAAACGACAGATATTAACAAAGGCTGGGACGGTACATTCAGGGGGAGAAAGTGTGATCCCGCAGTGTATGTTTATTATCTCGATGCCACTTGCATAACAAAGGAGAAATACATAAAAAAGGGTAATATTACATTAATTAAGTAACATTGAAAACAGGGCGTTATCATATATTGTTTGTGTTAAGCTTTTTAGCCATTGCGATTAATGGACAGTCTCAAGACATCCATTTTTCACAATTTTGGACGACCATACACAATATTAATCCGGCTCTGGCAGGTTATTTTGACGGAAACGGACGAGCCACAATCAACCAACGAATACAATGGAATGCCGTAACAAAGCCATACACGACGACTTTGGCAGCCTACGATTTTCCAATCGCAAAGCGCCCTTACGAGCAAGATCTATTTGGCATGGGTATCAGTGCCTACCGTGATGTTGCCGGCGACTCGCATTTTGGCACCACCCAACTTAACATCTCTCTTTCATATATTAAAGCAATCAATCGGCGAAATAACAATTTTATTTGTGCAGGTGCCCAATTTGGCGGAGTTCAACGTAATATTACCTATTCGGAACTCTATTTTGACGAGCAATTTGTAAACGGCCGTTATGATCCTAATTATGCCAATAGCGAGCAATTTCCGAAAAGCAACTTCTTTTACGGAGATTTTTCCGTCGGAGGAGCTTGGGTATATCAGCCACGTTACAGAAAATCATATCAGGTCGGGTTAAGCGTATCTCATTTAAATCGCCCCTATCAATCAATTTTTGAAGATAAGTTTACCCGTATGGATATAAAAACCATGCTCACTTTTACCACCCAACAAAAAGCAAATGACGACCTGGATATTTACCCTATGCTAATGGCATCCATACAAGGCACCTACCGTGAGTTTATTATCGGAGGACAAACCCGTTATATATTTGACAAGAAACCGGATACTTACACTACATTTAACGGCGGAATTTTTTATCGCGCTGGAGATGCGGCATACCTCACGGTGGGAGCAGAATATCAGGGATATCATCTGGGGATAAGTTACGACATCAACACTTCTAAGTTGCACAATGCGAGCCGTTACCAGGGCGGATGGGAAATTTCGTTCAACTACATATTCAAAAAGGAAAAACTTCGAAAAATAAGAGAGGTGCCATGTCCGATATTCTAACAACAGCAACCATGAACAAAATAAGAATCATACTTGCAGCTCTAACTATTTCTTGTAGCTTGGGGTATTCACAAAACACCGAACAGGAAGTTATACAGGAAGCAAATCAATATTTCAACGAAGGAGACTATTTTTCGGCTGCGAATGCCTATGCTAGAATTTTAAACGAAGCCTCCAATGCGCCACTCGATATTTCATACCAATATGCCGAATCACTACGGTTATATAACTCTTACCCCGAAGCAGCCCATTGGTATCTGTATGTGAGCAAACTCGACAGCACCGAAACTTTTCCGGAAGCTACATATTGGTATGCCTTAATGGAAAAACAAATCGGCAATTACGATATTTCCATCAGCTATCTTAATAAATATTTACTCAACAAAGGAAATATCAAGCATATTGAGCGAGCTAAAAAAGAGATTAAATCATGTGAACGAGCTAAATGGATTATCCACGATACGATACCCGTTACGGTAGAACATCTTGGTGCGAACATTAACACTCCTTATTCGGAATTTGGAGCGATTCAACTTTCAGACACAGCACTCTATTTTTCATCATTGCGGAGAGTTGTTGCAGAAGAAGAAGGATCTGTTCTTCCCGGAGTTTTTGTCTCCAAAATTTTTCGATCCAAAATGTCTATTGCAGGATTTTCCAATGCCAAAGAGCTTAAAGGCTCTGTCAATGACCTCAAAACCAATAACGGAAATATCTCTTTTTCTGCAGATAAATCAAAACTGTTTTTTAGCCGATGTGTGAATACGGCACCTAAGCTCAGCTGTGAAATCTGGGTAAGTGAATGTGTAAAACATAAATGGAAAAAGCCGGAACGTTTAACCCGACGAATTAATTTGCCGGGCAGTACGACCACACAACCTTGCTATGTTAGTGGAGATGATTTTGACGTACTTTATTTTGCATCCGATCGAAGCAATGGATTTGGGGGAATGGATATTTGGTATTCTGTTGTTAAACAGGGAAAATATGCCGACCCTGTGAATCTGGGAAGTAACATCAATACGGTTGGAGATGAAATAACTCCTTTTTACCACACTCCAGATTCCGCATTGTACTTTAGTTCCGATACGCATGAAGGAATCGGAGGGTTCGATGTTTTTTCGTCCAAAGGAGGATTAAATCAATGGTCTCAACCCAAAAACATGGGAGTGCCGATAAACTCAACCGCCAATGATATCTATTTTACCGTAAATGAGGTAGATAATGACGGTTATCTTACATCTAATCGCACGGGATCGTTTTATCTGAAAGGCGAAACTTGCTGCAATGATATTTATTATTATGAATGGAACAAAAGTAAGCCTTTATCAACGCTTTCACAAGATACACTTTTTATAGACACAACTAATATCGAACAACGCATTAAAGAAATATTACCACTCACGCTCTATTTCCACAATGATGAGCCCGACCCCGCAACTACAAAAACAACCACTGATAAAAATTACAAAACAACATTAGCCAACTATTTTGAGTTAAAAGAACTGTATCGTGGCGAATATGCAAAAGGATTATCAGGAAGCGACGCAGAAAAAGCAAGAAAGGATATTGATGACTTTTTTAACGACTATGTAAAAAAAGGATTTTCCGATTTGGAGCTCTTTTCTAAATGGCTGCTAGAGGACTTGGAACAGGGGAATCAGGTAAAAATTACCATTAAAGGATACACCAGCCCTCTACATACTGCCGAATATAATATGAAATTGGCCATGCGCAGAATTTCCAGTTTAAAAAATTACATTTACGAATATCGCGATCACATATTCAGTCCATACTTAAACGGGCATTCAAAAAACGGTGCCAAACTTGAGCTGTTTGATGCGCCCATAGGCAAAACTGAAGCGAATAGCATGGTGAGCGATAACCCTAATGACATTCGCAATTCGGTGTATAGTAGAGCGGCAGCTCTCGAACGTAGGATCCAAATTGTGATGTACGAATCGGAAAAGACAAAATCCATATTTGATACCTTACCCAAATTATCGCTACCCTCAAATGAAATCAGTATCGGAAAATTGAGCAACACCGAAACTAAGCGAATTACGATTCAATATCAAAACAGAGGTTCCGGAACTTTAAAAATCGATAGTATCTTGGTGTCATCAAATGCTGTTGAAGTTCAATTTAACCGAAATGAAATCGAAAAGCAAGGTACTGATTTTATCACCTTTACCATTCATGGAGCCAACTTTAATGCAGATCAACTTGATATTGAAATTAAATCCAATGCGGTAAAAAATACTCATTTAAAAATCAACGTCCGTTAATAGTTGATAAAAAAGATATAGGTTAATTTTGCTGTAAGCGGTTGATACGTTGAAACCTTATCAACCTCGGTTACCTGTTCCGAAAAACCATATCCTAATTTCAAATTAACCTCTCGGGTATTCTGGTCGGTATTAATCCACCGGTAAGCAATCTCAACGGCCGGTTGTATCCATTTATGGTCGGCTTTTATCGTCTTCGTATTAAATGAAGCATCCCTGTAAGAATATTGCTCTTTAGAAATAAGCGGAAAAATATTAAATTCTGCACCTGCACCAACCATCCATCCTTTCCATTTAAGTGTGGAAAAATTAGAGGCTGCCCCCGAGTTAAACTCAAACATCAGCGGAACAGACAAGCTTAAATAACCACGAGACCCATCATCGCAAAGTACTGAATTTAAACCCAAAGCAACCGGCATATTCAATGAAATGGAATGATCGTCATTAATGCGATAAATATTATAACGGATAGCATAAGTAAATGTAAACAAATTAAAGTTACGATATTGATGTGGAGCAAAATAGCCCGATTTATATTCATGAATAGAGTCATAAACCGGAACCTGTGTGGGCCTCCCCGATATGTAATCGCTGTACGCGGATATTCCAAAAGAAAAATACCAACGAGGATCGTCGGAATACGAACTGCCTGCCAGCGAATCCGTTTGAGCTTTTAGCGAATTATGTAATGATATCAACACCATAGCGGTTAATAATATCCTGTATAGTGAAGTCGTTTTCCCATTCATTCCCCTAAAAAATTAGTTTTTATTCCATTTTCTATAACAAATTTACACATTTTATTATAATTTGCAAGCTCATAAAATAAAAAAAAGTCCGGTACAATCCGGACTTCAATAACTTATCAAAACTATTGGGAAACAATTAATTCAGTCATTGCTGTATTTCCATTTCTTGAAACTCATTGATAAAAGCATCTTTATAACCGATTGCTATTACCTTTTGCAATAATGGCTGAGCCTCTTCCTGTGTTTTAAACTTACCGATAATCCAGCGCCTCATCCGATCGGGCTTGCCCTTGGTCTGAATAAGGTTATTGTTATCGTCGAGTTTAGCGACCTGGTCGAAATATGTTTTTTTAATATTTCCGGCACCTATTTGTACTGCATAATAATAACCGGCCTTGCTCTTTGCATTAGTTACAGCGGTATCCTCCGTATTGGCACCATTAGCTAAACTAACAGAGTCGAGCGGAATATTCTTCGGCGTACACTCCTCTATTTTCTGCTCCACAATTGGGTTCATATAAGGATCCCTTGCCGCAATATCTCTCAAAAATGTACGGTAGTTAGAGATTCCTTTTTCGGGATTATTACTTAAGCAATAAGCTAACCCGAGAAAATAGTGCGCCAATACAGGTGCAGCAATAGCCCGAGGCAATTTTTTATAATGTCTGATATCTACATTTTCGCAGGCGCGTTCAAGATACGTTGTCGCTAGATGGCGGAATTCCTTAATATTTAAGCAAGAAACGCCAACATGATAGTTAAGATTATAATTATACGGATCTTTAGCTAACAACGGATTCAATATCGAAAGAGCCTTAAAGTGATCCAAATCTACGATTTCAAACGCATCTGCTATTTTGGCGAAATATTCTTCATCCCTTTTTGGCGTGGGGTTATCAATAGTCGAAAGATCGGGAGGCAAAAGTGTTTTAATATTATCGCACCATTCTATTTTCTCTTTTGCGTCAATCACCAACTGTGCTAATTTTTGAGCATCTGCTTTTTCGATGAATTCCTGATACCATTTTTTTGCCTCTTCATAATTTGCACCGTATTGATAGCATTCTCCTATCATATAATAAGCCTTAAGGGGTGCCCTATTTTCATCTGGATCTGATTTTTCGAACATTCCCGTACTTGAAAGTGATTTCTTTAGCCACTCAATCGGCTCTTCCTTATCGTAACGCATATCCATTAAACAAATGCCTAGATGATATTCAAGGTTTGCATTGCCTGGGTTGCTTTTATACAACTTATCAAAAATAGTTTGCGCAAACCGATATTCCTCATCTTTCATGTGCTGCAATGCTTTTTTAAATTCTTTTCGATATGCCGTTGTTCCTGATTTTTGTGCAAACCCACTTGTCAATGTGATGGAGAACAAAGCCAAAAGAATAAATAAATACTTTTTCATCATTATCGTTTTTTATTATAACTGATACACAAATAAAAATCTAATATACAACCTTATGCATAATTTGTCAAAAATAACATTTTTTCATACAATCACACAACTATTTAAACGAAATAAATGAAATAAAGGTTACAAACAGCTATAAAAAGAAAAAAGGGAAAAAAACTTTCCCCTTCTATTATCTATTTTTTCCACGACATTGCAATCAATGCCTATTCCCCTTTAAAAAGAGTATCTATTAACCAATCATCGGCAAAATTAGGTAATGTAACTTTCAGATTCGGCTCAACTTTCATTGCCCGCTTTATCGCAAATATTGCTTCCTGGTTCCGGGCCCAGCTTCTTCGGGAAATTCCATTATTTACGTCCCAAAACAACATTTGAGTTAACCGGCGATGTGCTTCATCGGAACCATCAAGCAGCATTCCAAAACCACCATTAATAACTTCGCCCCAACCGACACCTCCTCCATTGTGAATGGAAACCCAAGTGGCTCCTCTAAAAGAGTCGCCAATTACATTTTGAATGGCCATATCGGCGGTAAACGAAGATCCATCGTAAATATTTGAAGTTTCGCGGTAAGGAGAATCGGTTCCCGACACATCATGATGATCGCGGCCTAAAACAATAGGTGCCGAAATTCGTCCTGTTTTAATTGCCCGATTAAAAGCAGCTGCAATCTTTATTCGTCCTTCGGCATCGGCATATAAAATGCGAGCTTGCGATCCTACGACCAATTTATTCTTTTTTGCTCCTTTAATCCAGCGAATGTTGTCGTGCATTTGTTGACTTATTTCGGCAGGTGAAGTCTTGGCTATTTCTTCGAGTACTTCGCAAGCAATTAAATCCGAAGTATCTAAATCCTTTTCCAATCCCGAAGAGCACACCCAACGAAAAGGGCCAAAACCGTAATCAAAGCACATCGGCCCCATGATATCCTGAACATACGACGGATATTTAAACTTTCCCTGATCGTTTAAAACACCGGCACCGGCACGTGACGCTTCGAGCAAAAATGCATTTCCGTAGTCCCAAAAATACATTCCATGCTCCGTCATTTTATTAACAGCCGCTACATGGCGTCTCAAGGACTCTTGCACTGCCGATTTGAATTTTTCAGGATCTTTTGCCATCATCTCATTCGATTCTTCAAAAGTGTATCCGACCGGATAATATCCTCCGGACCATGGATTATGCAGTGACGTTTGATCGGATCCCAACTCGACTTGAATATTATGCTGAGCAAAATACTCCCACAAATCTACTATGTTTCCTTGATATGCAATGGATACAGCTTCTTTCTCCTGCCTAGCTTTTGCAATACGCTCTGCAAGCAGCTTTAAATCGGAAAACACTTCATCCACCCATCCTTGAGAGTGACGAATATCGGTAGCTTTGGGGTTTATTTCGGCAACAACAGCAATGCAACCCGCAATTACGCCTGCTTTAGGTTGTGCTCCCGACATGCCCCCAAGCCCGGAAGTAACAAATACTCTTCCCTCCATCGAAGGATAACCGTTCAGTCTGCCTGCATTCATTACGGTGATCGTAGTGCCGTGGACAATTCCTTGCGGCCCGATATACATATAAGATCCTGCGGTCATCTGTCCGTATTGCGACACACCGAGTGCATTAAATCGTTCCCAATCGTCGGGCTTAGAATAATTCGGTATCACCATTCCGTTGGTAACCACCACCCGAGGAGCATCTTTGTGTGATGGAAACAATCCCATCGGATGACCCGAATACATCACCAAGGTTTGTTCATCGCTCATTTCGGATAAATATTTCATTGTCAAACGATATTGTGCCCAATTTTGAAACACAGCTCCATTTCCTCCATAAGTAATCAATTCATGAGGGTGCTGAGCAACAGCATGATCCAAATTGTTTTGAATCATCAGCATTATGGCAGCCGCTTGCTGGCATTTAGCAGGATACTCACTAATCGGGCGAGCGTATATTTTCTCTTTAGGCATAAAACGGTACATGTAAATACGTCCGTATCGTCTAAGTTCATCGGCAAATTCGGGGGCCAACACCGCATGGTGTTTAGGTTGAAAATAGCGTAAAGCATTATGTAATGCTAATTTCTTTTCTTCTTTCGACAAAATATCCTTACGTATCGGGGCATGATTTATTTTCGGATCAAACACACAAGGTGCAGGAAGTTCTTCTGGAATTCCCTCCAGTATTTCTAATTGAAAAGCATTGAATTGACTCATGTTTTTTTTGAGGTCAAAATTACACTATTTTTTTAATTTTGAGCCTCACTTTCATTGAAAAAAGTTTAAAAAATCGAGGCAAAATATCATCCCACAAAGGATTTTATTTTTTGAATTAATAGCGCAACACTGTATGGTTTGGATATGTAATCGTTGCACCCCACTTCCATAGCCAATTGCTGATCTTTGGCAAAAGCAAATGCCGTGACCGCAATAATCGGAATATCTTCATTTATTCTTCGTAGCTGTCTAACGCAGTCGAGTCCATCCATTTCAGGCATTTTAATATCCATAAGCACAAGATTTATGTCTTTGTGTTGTAAAAACAGCTCAAGTGCTTCCACTCCGTTCCTAGCACGAATAACATTTGCACCAAACTCACGTGAAAGGATCTTTTCAGCCAAAATATAACTCACATCATCATCTTCAGCCACCAAAAAAGTCAAAACAACAGGTTGGTTTTCCGCTATGATTGGATCAGCCGTTTTATGGCTATCCGAATTGAGAGGGATTTTCAAGCAAAAGACAGAGCCTTCATTTTTTTCGGTTTTAACCGTCAAATCCCCATTCAATGCTCTGGCAAAGCCTCTGGCAATAGCTAACCCCAATCCGCTTCCTTCGTAACTGCGATTAATAGAGACATCTTCCTGCGAAAAATTTCTAAATAACGATTGAATATATTCTTCTGAAATTCCCACGCCTGTGTCTTTTACCTTAAAATAATAATAGGGAGCATCCCACTCGCAACTTAAAGAAACCGATCCCTTGGAGGTAAATTTATGGGCATTTGATAATAATTTTGAAAGTATCTGCTTTAACTTTTCATAATCGTTTACCAACGGCAAATGAGCATCGACAGACGAATCCGTTTCAATTGTAAAAGTAATATTCTTTTCATCAAATTGAGGTTGAAAATCGGACTTTAAGTCAGATAAAAGTCGATCTATGGTGAACTCCATTTCGGATAATTGAATTTGATTTGATTCTATTTTAGATGCATCGATAATATCATTAACCGTATTGAGCAACCGATTGCAACTCACCTGCATAATTTTCACGAATTGTTTTCTGTCATCGACACTTAGATTTTCTTCGACAAGCAAATCGGCAACACCCAATATTCCATTTAACGGAGTTCGAATTTCATGACTCATATTTCCCAAAAATGAAGTTTTGAGCTGGTCGCTTTTTTCAGCCTTTTCTTTTGCTATTGATAATTCCTGTGCTAGCTTAACCAATTGAATGTTTTGATTGTTCAACTCTTCCTCCGCCATCTTACGTTTCGAAATATCTACAATTTGACTAACAATATAGCGAGGAATTCCTGTTTTATCCAAAATCACCGAAGAAGTTACTATACTCCACACAATTTTGTCGTCTGCCGTTAAAAAACGTTTTTCAAATACCGCTAGCTCATTCGTGTCCGCAATCATTCGATTAAAGTTCATTTGGCTCTTTTCCACATCTTCGGGATGGGTAATATCAAGAAAAGTTTTCTGTTGGCATACATCTTTCGGAAAATATCCTAATAAATCCGTAAAAGCCCGGTTTACCGTGATAAAAGTACCCTGCAAATTCATGATGGCGATTGCACTACCCGAAGAATCAAAAACCGCTTTAAACATGGCTTCACTATGAATAAGTGAATTTTGGAGTTTATCTTGTTCGGACAAATCCGAAAAAGTAATTACCATGCCTACAAATTCCTTTACCCTATTAAAAATAGGGGAAACATTACACACCACATGATATTTTTTCTGAGATGGATTGCATAGGTATATATTTTCAAATAGTAATTTAGCTCCTCCACCTTTTGAAATTTCCAAAAACGTTTTTTTCACAAGATCTATTTGCAAAGTATCTTGCTCTTGATAAAGGTGTAAAACGTCTTCCAACGGCTTATGCATAGCATCTGCTTCTGAAATTTCACACATTCTCTCCGCAAATAAATTAATATTCATTACACGGCCAATGGTATCTACTGTAATCACCCCTTCTCCAATTGAACTTAACGTTATTAAAAGATTCTCGTGCTCAACTTCAAGTTCATTCAGTAAATCGGCATGAATAAATTGGTTCTTAAGGATCATTCCTATAAGCACTGTAGCTATGGGGTAAAAAACAATAACCGTGAATGCAATTGTTTCAAAGATTTTAGAGAAAAGGTCATTAGGCAGCAATGTAAACCAAAAAAGCATAACAAGATGAACGACAAAGCCCAAAGCATAAAGTTCTACGATAGAGGGTAATACTTTTTTTCTACGCAATAAATAATATCGAAAGGCAATCCCTATTAACACAGATGAAGTAGCTACCAATTCTCCGGTAATAAGTCCCGGCCCTCCGATATAAGCTCGATAAATCAAGGAGAAAATTAAAGAAATACAACCTGCAATGGGACCGAAAAAAAGCGTACAAAGGCTTAACACAACAGATCTTCCGTCAAAAATCAGTCCTTCCGTCAAAACAAACGGATTCATCATTGCAATTACGGTAGCAATACCAAATAATATCCCCTGAACTACAATTGCTGTATATTTCTTCGTTTTTAAAAAACTATGAATAAAATCCGAAAATACAGTAAAGGCAATTAGAATTGATAAATTATATATAATCTGAACAACAATCATATCCGCTACTTTTAATAATTTTATTACAAATAATCAAAACAAAAATAACATATTAAATCGACAATTTTATTTTTTTATACACTTTTTAACACATTGTCGCTTTATAATAAGCCATCACATAGAAAGATTCTACAAAATTAGTATTAAAAACGGATTGCAGGATAAAATTATATTTTATCCTGATTATTTTTCATCAGTTTAAGCATATAATCACGAGCCCTGAACAGTTGAGCCTTAACAGTTCCCAAAGGAAGATCGAGTTCTTCTGCAATTTCTTCATACGACAACTCATTAAAATATCTGAGTTCAACCAACCTACGATAATTCGGTTTTAATTTCTCCACCATTTTTCGCATCATAAATGCTTTTTGCTTCTCGATACATGATGCTTCGGGGTTGTGTGTTTCGCTTACGACTTCGCGAGAAGAACCTTCGGCAATAAAACCGTTTCCAAAAGCCACATCAAGAGAAATCGTGTTTTTCTTTTTAGCACGCAAAAAATCAATGCAGTTATTGGTGGCTATTTTAAAGAGCCATGTACTAAATGCATAATCGGGTGCATAAAACGACAAATTTTTAAACGCTTTGCCAAATGCTTCAATCGTCAAATCTTCCGCATCATAAGGATCATTAGTCATTTTGAGCAACATAAAATAGAGCGCATCCCGATAACTATTCATCAACTCAGCATAAGCTTTCTGATCTCCATTTTCGCGAGCATCTATCACCAACAAATAATCGCGTTGAGCTTTTTCGGTTAGTTTTGTTTTTACTTCCATTTATTTTGCTTAATGATTATATTTGAAAATGACCAAATCGGATTTAAGACCGTAAATATTATATCGTAAAAGAATACAGCCCAAGCCAGCCCCTTCTCCTTCAACTTTTTGCAGACTCCCGAAAAGACTATGAATTGCGTTGCGGTACGCAGAAAAAAAAGCGATGAGATGACAATTATATCAATTAACTGAAAAGGATTTAATGCCAAAATAATTACAGCAGCTAACAGCAAATAATAAAATAAGGAAGAGGCGGCATAAGTAGTTAACACAAATTTTGTTGCAAACCGATAATATTTACCGGTATCCAGATGACGTTTTTTTTGGCGAAACCAAGCGCCCCATGTTTCAGGAGCAATGGACTCCGTTTGTGCCTCAATTCGATAAACAGTACTTGAATTTTTTCCTTTTGCTGCTTTATTTACAAATAGATCGTCATCACCATAAGGAATGGTATAGTGAGAAGTAAACCCTTTTTGCTTTTCAAATAAGGATTTGGTATATGATAGGTTTCTTCCCACCCCCATATACGGATGTCCTGCTAATGCGTAAGAAAGGTATTGCATGGCCGTATTCACCGTATCAAAACGCACCAGATGATTAAGTAATCCTTTTCGTTTTTCGTATCGCCCATACCCCAGCACAATTTGCTTGTCCTTAAAAAAACCCTGCTGCATCGATTGAATCCATTGCGAGGACATGGGCTTGCAATCGGCATCGGTAAATAAAATATGATTGTATTTTGCCTCTTTTATCCCCACCGAAAGCGCAAACTTCTTTCCTTTAATAAATGATACCGCCCTATTAATGTTAATGGCTCTGAAATGAGGATAAGCCATAGCCAAGTCTCTAATTAAAAAATCCGTTTCATCATCGGAATCGTCATTGATAAGCAAAACCTCAAATTGAGGATAATCCTGTTCTAGAATTCGGGGCAAAAAATCTTTTAAATTTTGATATTCGTTACGGGCACAAACAATTACAGAAACGGGATGAGAAACTTCCTGTAGCGGTTTTATCTTTTTAAAAGCCAATCTGCAAAAAATCGTCCAATAATAGATCAATTGTATTAAAACGACACCTATAAGCGCTAAAATAAGCAAATGAGAAAATGAGGAGAAAAAATAGTTATAAAAGTCAAAATTCATACGCACTGTTTAATTAAATGGTGTTCTATTCTTACAATATGCAACACGAAAAGAGACTATAATCCAATAGAACAAACAAAATTATCAATATTTGGCGCATGGTTTTTTGAAGTACGAAATAATTATCAACAATTTCCAGTTAATACTTCATGTTGCTTTTATTATTGCTAATATACTTGTAATTCAACATTTCAGGCACTTCATTTTCTCTCAAACCATCGAGTTTCATAAAAAAAATGTAATTTTGCGGTTTATAATAAAGATAATGGAATTTACAATTACTACATCCGACTCTAAAAGTAATGCCAGAGCAGGAATAATCGCTACGGACCACGGACTGATAGAAACGCCCATATTTATGCCCGTAGGGACTATTGGCAGTGTTAAAGCATTACATGTTCAAGACTTAAAAGAAGCTGTAAAAGCACAGATTATATTAGGGAACACGTATCATCTTTATCTTCGCCCCGGACTAGAAGTATTGGAAGCTGCCGGAGGCTTGCATAAATTCAACGGATGGGATCGTCCGATTCTTACCGACAGTGGTGGTTTTCAAGTATTCTCTTTAGCTCATCGCAGAAAAATAACTCCGGAAGGGGTCACTTTTCAATCTCATATCGACGGCTCCCGCCATCTCTTCAGCCCCGAAAAAGTAATGGATATTGAACGAACAATAGGTTCTGACATCATGATGGCTTTTGATGAATGTCCCCCTTATCCATGCGAGAGGGATTATGCACGAAAATCGATGCACATTACTCATCAGTGGCTCGACCGATGTGTTGATCATTTCAACCGAACCGAACCCAAATACGGACATAACCAATCGCTGTTTCCGATTGTGCAAGGTAGTGTATTCACCGATTTGCGAAAAGAATCGGCCGAATATATTGCTTCAAAAAACTGCGAAGGCAATGCCATTGGCGGGGTTTCCGTTGGGGAACCTACAGAACTGATGTATGAAATGACCGAAATTGTCTGCGGAATTTTACCTAAAAACAAACCCAGATATCTCATGGGAGTGGGAACTCCTGCAAATATTCTCGAAGGCATTGCAATGGGTGTGGATATGTTCGATTGCGTGATGCCAACCCGAAACGGGCGAAATGGAATGATATTTACCCGGCATGGCATCATGAATATGCGTAACGAGAAATGGAAGGCCGATTTCTCCCCTATCGACAACGACAGTGACCTTTATGCCGATTTGCAATACAGCAAAGCTTTTCTTCGACATCTTTTTACCGCTAACGAAATATTAGGCCCCATGATCGCAAGCCTTCACAATCTCCACTTTTATTTATGGCTTGTGAAAGAAGCTCGGAAGCACATTATCACGGGAGATTTTACTGCGTGGAAAGCAGGCATACTGCCGGTGATATCACAACGATTATAACCCAACTTAATTATAGATCAAAGACACTACTTAAAAATAATTTGAGCATGAAATATTTAAAAAAATGGCTGAAAGAAAACGTAAAAATCATTGATTTGTATATTTTACGTAAATTTATAGGCACTTTTTTTTATGCCATAGCGTTGCTCATCGTAATTGTTGTCGTTTTTGATATTTCCGAAAATATTCAGGACTTTATTGACAAAAGGGCACCTGTTTCTGCTATTATATTTCAATACTACTTTAATTTCATTCCATTTTTCGTCAACTTGTTCAGTCCGCTGTTCAGTTTTATTGCCGTGATCTATTTTACCTCAAAAATGGCAGGATTCAATGAGCTAAGCTCAATTTTGGGAAGTGGAATTTCGTATCGAAGGATTTTAGTTCCTTACATAGCCGGAGCAACAATTATCGCATTAATGTCCTTTGTGCTATCTAATTTTTTAATTCCATATACGAACGAAAACATGCTCGATTTCAAAGATAAATATATCAGTAAACGAGTGAAAAACAAGGAGGGCGATATTCATGTAAAAATAGCCTCAGACACTTACGTATATGTAGAAACCTGGAACAACAACAAACACACGGGGTATAACTTTACGCTCGAAAAAATGAACTTCGACGGAGTATATTATAAGCTAAAAGCGCAAAATGTGCAATGGGACAGCATTAAAAACAGCTGGACGCTAAACGGCTATATGAAACATTACACTTGGGGAAAGAAAGAGTATATTACACAGGGGAATAAGCTTGACACAAACATGAACATGAGCCCCAAAGACTTTGTGTATATCCGCGATGACATGGAAACCATGAACTACTTTCAGATCAGAGAATATATAAAAAACGAACGATCTAAAGGTTCCGACAAGGTAAAGTTTTTTGAAGTTGAAAAACATCGCAGGATCGCCTTTCCCTTTGCTACTATTATTCTGGCTATTATCGGGCTCACTGTGGCCGGAAGAAAAGCCAGAGGCGGCTTGGGAATTCACCTTGCACTGGGATTATTGTTTAGCTTCTCGTTTATTATGTTTATGCAAGTAACTTCTGTTTTCGCCACGTATGGCAACTTGAACCCAGTGCTGGCAATGTGGTTACCCAATATTCTTTTTGGTATTTTATCCATTTTCCTAATCCGATTGGCTCCGAAATAAAACCAGTTGAACGTCTGTAAAGTTTACAAAGTCAAAAGGAATTACAAATTGAATATGTAACAAGTTGAATTAGTAGTGTAACCGAGTAACAAGTAAACAAATTTACGAGTGCCGAATTTCAAGTTCCGGATTTCGGTTGATTTTGTACATATTTAGGGATCCAATTACTTTCTCCAAGAGGATTCATTCAAAATATTGTTCTCCAAATTACCATATAAAAAGAGCCTTCCCTGAAACAGAGAAGGCTCTTTTTATTGAATATCTTTGATAAACTAGAGTTTTGCAACTTTTTTCATCAATCCCGATTTCAAGTTTGCAGCTTTGTTTTTGTGAATAACACCACGTTTTGCTAATTTATCAATAAGCGAAATTACAACAGGAAGTTGTGTCATTGCATCATTTTTATCAGTCGTTAAACGGATTTTTTTCAGTGCATTACGAGTTGTGCGTGCATTATAACGATTTGCAAGTCTTTTTTTATCGTTTGCCCTAATTCTCTTGATTGACGATTTATGGTTAGCCATCTCTCTTTACTTTATAGTTTATTTTTATTACTTTTCTTATATTTAGGAGTGCAAAGGTATTTATTTTTTTTCATTCCGCAAAACATTTATCATTTTTTTTATCAGAAAACGATAAAAAAAGGACTCTTTTATTCATTTGCGGCAAAATATCTTATTTTTGAACACATTGCACAGCCTTGTTGAGACATTCTTGAGCTTTTGCTTTATCGCCCATAGCATTATAAGTACCGGCCAAGTTCTGATAAATTCTGGGCTGCTTTGAATCAATGGAAAGCGCTTTATTAAAATATAAAACAGATAATTCAAATTGCCGTTTAATGCCATATACAATTCCCAAATTTTCATTTGCAGAAAGGTCGTTAGGATTTAATTCTACCGATTTTTTTAAAAATATTTCAGCATTTATCAAATCGTTTTTCACCCTGCCGAAAATTTCGCCCTTTTTACTCCAGGCTGTTGCGTTTTTCGAATCTTTAACCAACACCTGATCGATTATTTTTAATGCCGAATCGGCAAAACCAACACGAGAAAGTCCATCAGCAGCCATTAATTTGTATTCATCGTTATTCGGATCAATCTTAGACAATATTCGATAAGCATCCACCGAAGTTTCATACTGTTGCTCTTTCGAGCTTGTTTGAGCCAAAAATATTAAATTATTTAAAGCATCTTTATTTTCCGGATTAATGCGATATGCTTGTTCAAAGTATATCAAGGCATGTTTCCAGTCTCTCAGTTCCACATAACCGCTACCCATCAAAAACCAAGCATAATAACTCCCCGGGTGAAGCTTTTGAGCCTTTTC
The DNA here is from genome assembly GCA_963556065.3 of Bacteroidales bacterium. Classification (GTDB taxonomy): domain Bacteria; phylum Bacteroidota; class Bacteroidia; order Bacteroidales; family WCHB1-69; genus JBAXTE01. Next base: position 23,516 of record CAUVYH020000015.1, on the reverse strand, counting down.
GAGGTATGTGAATCCCTGAGAAACAAGCTGCCGTTTTTTTGAAGAATCGGGTTCCGCTTTGGCCATCTCCATCGACATTCCTCCGGCCGAAACATTACATTTAATGCTGTTTTTCGATACCTTAACATCGGTCAGAAACAAAGTTTTATCATTTTTCCAAACCATATTCCGACTAATTGTTTTTACACTATAACCCAAAATCATCGCTAAAAACACAAATCCAATCCCCCGAGCCAAATTTCGTTTTTTTGACAAGTTCCAAACGACCAACGCCATCAACATAACCAAGCCGATGGATGGCGCAAAAACAAAACGCTCATTCATGAAAGTTCCGATATTAAAAACCAGATTCGACTGAATGGAAAATGTGATCAGGGTGAACAAAACAGCAAAGCTCCAAAGCTTTTTCTCACGCAGTCCCATAATTGCAACAATAATGGTTCCGATAAAAAACAACACTAGAAATATGATCAACAAATTTGAAAACTGAAAGTACGGAATTTGAAAAGGATAGTAATCGTGGGTAAGCGGATGCGGAAAGATCATGAGCAGCAAATATTTTCCCCACGTGTAAATTACCGTAGCAATGGCCGTTGATTTAGGCACATTCAGAAACGGATCATTCAGAATTTCCGGAACAATGGCAGTATTTAGCATTCCACCCACAACATGGATCCGAATAATTAAAAAGATTGCGGAAGCGGCCAACAAGCCTCCTATTACAAACAAATACTGACGAATTGTCGGCTTATAGAAAAAGTAAAACACCAGCGGGATAATTGCCAAAAAAGTGAGGGAGTTCTCTTTCGAGAATACAGCGATCAGAAAGGATAGAAACATGTATCCAATATCCCGTATTTTCTGTTTATTGATATAGCGTAATGCAAACCAAAGTGCCAGCAACGATCCGAACAGGCTCATCAATTCATCGCGTCCCTTAATATTTGCAACCACCTCGGTATGTATCGGATGAACTACAAACAGGAGTGCGGTTAATAAAGCCAACGACCCCAACCATCCGGCACGCTGATATGGAGCCAAAAGCTTGCGAAGAATATGAAATAGCAACACCGATATGGCCATAAACAATAAAATATTTATCAGATGTCCAATAAACGGATTCAGTCCGAAAAACTGATATTCAACGGCAAACATTACTTGAGTGAGCGGACGATACCGGCCTCCGGCAACCAAACTTTTCTGCGTCCCGAAAAAACCTGTAAACGCATCATTGGTCATTATCTTTTTAATGCCGCGAATCCCTTCCTTTGTGAATTTATTATCAACAATCATCAACCGATCATCTAGCGCATACTCCAAAGTAAGAGTATTGGCATAAATAAGAAATGACACCAGCGCCACTAAGTAATATTGAAACTTAACGGAAAGCACAAATCCTTTTGATGATTGGGTGGAAGTGACTGAATTTGTCGGTTTGTTTTGAGGTACTTTTTGTTTACTCATAGAACTTAATAGTAATATTATTCAAAATCGGGATATAATAAATATTTCTTTCGAATCTGCTTAAAGGCGATGATGGAACGTTCCCACGATTTTTCAATTTCCTCCTCCTGTTTTCCTGCAACAATCATCTTCTTCAACAATTTATCTCCGACTAGCTTGTCAAAAAACGGGGTAAAAAACTTCTGTTTGTCCGGATAGGATTTATATGCTTCAATAATCCAAAACAGCTGAATTGAATTTTGGACTTTCAACACCAAATCGGAATATTTACTCAAGTTATAGCCATAACAGAGCCGGTCTTTACAAGGTGGATTTTCCGATTTCCCTTTAATTGCATGCGGCGTAAAAGTGTATGTTCCAAATTTCGGATTCGGATAACCCAGTATTTCGAATGGCAAATCGGTTCCCCTTCCAATACTTAACGGCGTGCCTTCGAACAAGCACAACGAAGGATAGAGATAAATTGCGCTCATTGTCGGCAAATTCGGAGAAGGAGGCACCGGCAATTTATAACGCGACTTGTGAGTGTAATTATAAAGGGGAATGACTGTTAATTCACAATGTACTCCTTTATTCAGCCACTTTTCTCCGTTAATCATTTGAGCGTATTCGCCAATCGTCATCCCATATACAATAGGTACCGGATGCATGCCCACAAACGATTTACAATCGGGGGTTAATACCGGGCCATCAACAAAATAGCCATTGGGATTCGGGCGGTCGAGGAGAATAAGTGGAATATGATTTTCGGCACAGGCTTCCATTACATAGTGAAGCGTAGAAATGTAGGTGTAAAAGCGCACTCCCACATCTTGCAAATCAAAAACCAGTACCTGAATTCCTTTAAGTTGCTCTGCCGTGGGCTTCTTTGTATCGCCATAAAGTGAAACCACCGAAATTTTCGTAACTTCATCTACCGAGGGCTGTATGACTGCACCGGCTTCAGCTTCACCCCGAAAACCATGCTCGGGGCAAAATATTCTATCAACGGTTAACCCAAGCCGTATTAACGTATCTACAAGATTTGTTTTCCCGATTACAGATGTTTGATTCCCAACAATTGCGATATGTTTATCTTTCAAAGAAGTGCTATACAATTCAATGCGATCGGCCCCCGTTTTTATAACCGGCTGAATATCGGAAATCACGGCTTGAGCATTCCCCATAACGACAATCCCGCAAATGAAAAGCAACCATGCAAGCTTTTTCATAAAAGCATCTTTGTTTTTGAGACACAAATATACGAGATTTGTTTTAATTTTTATCTAAACAGAGGTAGAGACAATCGAACAAACACATCTAACCCGAAAAGGCGTTAAGTATTTAACTTGTTTAACCGGAAGCGACTCACGCATTACATTTGGCAATTAAATAAATCGTACTTGAATCAATTCAGATTATCCTGTAAATCAGGTTTATCCTGTCTGAAAGAACTGCATAGCTTTTTAAATACCCAGTCAAAAGGAAGAACTAGACAGGATTTCAGGATTGACAGGATTTCTTGTGTTTTGACTCCCGTAGAATGAAAAGAAAAAACGGACAAAAATACAAATCTTGATTAACAAGATACTATATTGTATTATCCTGTAAATCAGGTTTATCCTGCCTGAAAAAACTGCATAGCTTTTTGCAAGCCCAGTCAAAAGAAAGAATTAGACAGGATTTCAGGATTGACAGGATTCTGTATTTGTATTATCCTGTAAATCCAGTAAATCTTGTCTAAAAAAAAGCCTGCGTAGCAATCATCTTATCTTCAAATCCAGTCAGAAAAAAAGACAGCGTAGATTTTTACAAGCCTAGTAAAAAGGAAGAACCAGACAGGATTTCAGGATTAACAGGATTTCTTGTGTTTGGACTCCCGTCGAATGAAAAGAAAAAACGCATAGAAATACAAATCTCAACTAACAAGACAATGCATTGTATTATCTTGTAATTCAAGTTTATCCTGTCTGAAAGAACTGCATAGTTTTTTAAATACCCAGTCAAAAGGAAGAACTAGACAGGATTTCAGGATTGACAGGATTTCTTTTGTTTAGACTCCCATCGAATGAAAAGAAAAAACGGACAGAAAGACAAATCTTGATTAACAAAAGCTGTATTGTATTATCCTGTAAATCATGTTCATCCTGTCTGAAAAAAATTGCATAGCTTTCTTAAAAAACCAGTAAAAAGAAAGAATTAGAAAGGATTTCAGGATTAACAGGATTTCTTTTGTTTGGACTCCCGTCAAATGAAAAGAAAAAACGGACAAAAATACAAATCTTGACTAACAAAAGCCGTATTGTATCATCCTGTAAATCACGTTTATCCTGTCTGGAAAAACTGCATAGCTTTTTAAAAGTCCAGTCAAAAGAAAAAGAATTAGACAGGATTTTAGGATTAACAGGATTCTGTATTTGTATTATCCTGTAAATCCAGTAAATCTTGTCTAAAAAAAAGCCTGCGTAGCAATCATCTTATCTTCAAATCCAGTCAGAAAAAAAGACAGCGTAGATTTTTACAAGCCTAGTAAAAAGGAAGAACCAGACAGGATTTCAGGATTAACAGGATTGTAGTTATATATAAGTGAAATTGTACAAATAAACACAACTAAAGAATTTTATTAAAATCCTTAATCTACGTTTTTATAAACCATTTTATTTAAGAAAAAAGCATTATCACGGTTTTTCGATCCCTTGCCCGAGTTGCGAGTTTTTTGATATCCATAAAAAAAAAGTTTTACACAAATATTCCAATACGAGGGCTTATTTACTAAAAAAGCTTCGACTACCAACCGCGTCTTTTTCTATATGAAAATCTATTTGTAATAAACCGGCATTACCGGTATAAGTGTCGCTAGAATTAGCGGCATCCCTGTAAAATCTGCATATCAGCATACTGCTTAGCGTTTTTCCACTTCCCGATATGGTACCTAATGATGTTATCACTTGTTTATCTGCGGTAGCCGATCCTCCGGCACTTATGGTCGAAGAACTGATCGTTGTGGTGTTAGAAAATGCATCTCCAAGATTGCACCATGTATATTCAAGTGCCCATGTAACATTTGTAGAACTGGCATCGGAAGCAGGAACCCAATGCACATGCGCATTAATATCGGAGCCTTCTTTCCAACCATGAGGCAACTGAACCGTAAAATAAACTTGATTAATTGCATCCGGGTCAAAAAAATTAAGATAAACTCCATTTTTATATACTGAGAATGAAGGGACTGAAGTTCCTGAATTTCTAACAGTAGTTCCAGGAACAGTTAAATCATCAAAAACAGTTGCATTCCCAGCAAAATTCATTGTTCCGTCTATATCAAATGTGGTTTTATTTCCACCGGCAATATCTCCCACGTTTGTAACACCAGCACTCGTAGTGGTAATTCGCGCCACACCATTTGTCTTTGTAACCAAATCCTGAGCATCGGTAGTCCCAATAAAGTTTGTACTTGGGGATGTTGATGCATTTCCGGTAGTTGTCCATGCAGAAGATATATTACTTGAAGAATTATAATTCAGCATCTTTTTCCATTCCGTGCCATTACTGAATAGAGACACAGACTCTCCCGGATTTCCTAATGTTAAATTGGTAGCCCCGTCGATAGTTCCCGCTATGGTTACATTCGCGGTACTTGTTGCTTCTCTTTTTATGTTGTAAATACGTCCCGTACAATCGCTCACGGTAGGCAATGTAACGGTTATAGCCGTAGATCCGTTATTGCAAAGCACTATTCCCTGCGTTGCATCCAATGTTGCAGAAGTGGTTATTGTGGTAATATTTTGTCCAAAAGAACCATTCACTTCAAATGATGATTTCGGGTTAGTGGTGTTCACGCCTACTCCGTTTTGAGCGGTAGCAATCCCGTTTTGTCCCAATAACAGCATAATGCCGATAAAAAGGATGATTGATGTTTTTCTCATATAGTACTACTTTATTTTGGTGATTTTTATTTTTTCCGATATTAATTTATCTTCCGAATGTATTTCTAATACGTATGTTCCGAGAGAAACCGAGCTTATTTCTATGTTAAACTCATTGTTCCCTACTTTTGCATCCATAATAGTATTCAGTACAATTTGACCGAAAATACTCCGAACGACCGAGGTTACTTGCTGATCTCTTTCGGAATAAAAACTTAGCAACAACCGGTTGCTGAATGGATTGGGTTGCGCTTTTACAGCGAAAATTGTTTGCCCTACTTCCACGACCTCAACTTGAGAATAATATTCAGCACCATTAAAATCGACCTCTTTTAACCGGTAATAGTTCATGCCTTTATTCGGACTAGGATCAGAAGAAGCATAATTTAACACCGCAGTACTGAATCCGGATGCCCTAACTTTAGCGACTTTATACCAGTCGGTTCCATTTAAGGAACGTTCAACCTCAAAGTAGTCACTATTTATTTCACTAGCAGTAGTCCACAGTAGGTCCACTCCATTTGACGATTTGTTATATAATGCTTTAAAGTCGATTAGCTCAATGGGAAGTGTATTTTCCACCGTGGTGGACGCTAATGTAAATTCACTCCATAAGGCAGGAGTTATAGATGCGGTAATCGTCCCCGCAACTGTGTTTCCTGTTGTTGACTGATTTCCATCGTTTGCCCACTTGCTTCCATCCCATGATGTAACTCTTAAATCGGAAAGTAACGAAACGCCGCAAGAATAAATGTTTTCAAAGCTCAATGTAACTATTGGAGTCGAACTTCCGCTTGTCCTGTTGATAGTCCAGTACTCACATCTCGAAACATGGTTCAAAGATGCATCTTTTGCCAAAACACTATGAACACCATTCGGATCGGAATAGATGTATTTTGCAGAAAAGGCATCTGTCGATGTTGCCGGTGCTGTTAATGATGCCGTTCTTAATTTTACACCATCTCCAACAGGGAATGTAAAGCCTGAAGTTCCGATTTTTTCAACCCATCCATTAACATGTGATGCATCTACCGCTCCCGAATAAGAGGTTCCATCCCTGAAGATTACCTTATTGGTGCCGGTTTCAATTATCCCGTCGGTAAACGTTGCGGCTCCAGCTATTGCCAAGTTCTGAGCCAAAACAATGTTCCCCGCACCGGACGAAGTGTTGTTGAATACAACATTGTTTACTTCGAACAATTGCGCTCCGTTAATGTTTTGAACCGCACTTCCGCTTAATGTCGTTGCCCCGCTGCCCGGAGACATCGATGCCTGACTGTTGCTGATATCTCCCTTTATTTCAACGACCCCGTCGTTTTGATAAGTTGCCCCCGATGCATTGGTGAAATTTCCTGAAATATACAACGAGGAAGATCCCTTTACCGATAATAAAGCGCCATTGTATAATGACTGTGACTGCCCGAAAATCGCATATCCAAGAACTAAAATCAATGCAAAACCGGTATTTTTGATTATAATTTTATATGTTAACATAATAATAATATTTACAATGTAATTGCAAATATAATAAATATCACTTTAATTTCATAACTTTTTAACATATATTTTGTTATCAAGAGAGATGAATCATTTTTTGAGACCGTAGTTTATTGCAAATTCACGCCCAAATTATACTGTTTCTGTTTTATAAATAGAATTGGTATTTTAGCATCAACTCGGCAACATCAAACAATATGTATCATCTTATGAAAAGACTGCATAGCTTTTTAAAAGTCCAGTCAAAAGAAAAAGAATTAGACAGGATTTCAGGATTGACAGGATTCTGTATTTGTATTATCCTGTAAATCCAGTAAATCTTGTCTAAAAAAAAGCCTGCGTAGCAATCATCTTATCTTCAAATCCAGTCAGAAAAAAAAGACAGCGTAGATTTTTACAAGCCCAGTAAAAAGAAAGAACTAGACAGGATTTCAGGATTAACAGGATTTCTTTTGTTTTAACTCCCATCAAATGAACAGAAATACAAATCTTGATTAATTGTATTATCCTGTAAGTCACGTTTATCCTGTCTGAAAAAAGACTGCTAGCTTTTTAAATACCCAGTCAAAAGGAAGAACTAGACAGGATTTCAGGATTAACAGGATTTCTTGCGTCTTGACTCCCGTAGAATAAAAAGAAAAAAATGGACAAAAATACAAATCTTAACAAACAAGACAATGTATTTTGTATTATCCTGTAAATCATGTTCATCCTGTCTGGAAAAACTGCATAGCTTTTTAAAAGTCCAGTCAAAAGAAAAAGAATTAGACAGGATTTCAGGATTAACAGGATTTCTTTTGTTTTGACTCCCGTCGAATGAAAAGAAAAAAACGGACAAAAATACAAATCTTGATTAACAAGATGCCGTATTGTATTATCCTGTAAATCAAGTTTATCCTGTCCGAAAGAACTGCATAGCTTTTTGCAAGCCCAGTCAAAAGAAAAAGGATTAGACAGGATTTCAGGATTAACAGGATTTTTTTTTATTTTGACTCCCGTAGAATGAAAAGAAAAAAACGGACAAAAATACAAATCTTGATTAACAAGATACTATATTGTATTATCCTGTAAATCATGTTCATCCTGTCTGGAAAAACTGCATAGCTTTTTACAATCCCAGCCAAAAGAAAGAACTAGACAGAATTTCAGGATTAACAGGATTTCTTGTGTTTGGACTCCCGTCGAATGAAAAGAAAAAATGGACAAAAATACAATTGTACAAATAAATCGCAAATAAAGAATTTTATTCAATTCCTTAATCTACGTTTTTGTAAACCATTTTGTTTAAGAAAAAAGCATTGTCACGGTTTTTCGATCCCTTGCCCGAGCTGCGAATTTTTTGGTATCCATAAGAAAGAAAGTAGTTTTTATACCAATATTGAATCTGAGGTTTTTCCGTTTTAACCACAAAATCGGAAGCATTCATAGGCTCAACTCGCGAGCGCTCGGGATTTTGTACTACAGTATATCCTGAAATCGCCGCGGTATTTATATTTCCATCGTTACTGAAGGCAAGTAAAACCACATTACTATCGGCACAAAGCGCAACACGTGGTTCCAAGTCGAACGAAATCAACTCGTTCAGCGAAAAATTGTTATCCCAAATAAGCTCTCCTTTTAAATTAAAGCCGCCGATAATGGCATTTGTGTAACGGTATCCCTCAAAATAAGTACGGCTGTTAGGAAAAGGACGGCCATAAAAATCGTAATTTACATTCTCTTCCGTACGATACTCAGGATAATATGCTTCCGCTAAAAAAACAATAGAGGAGTCTGCTTTTAAAGGCTCATGTAAAAGTACTTGAAGATTTAACGAAACAGGATTGTCGGCATTTTCTTCTTCCAGCTTTTTTCGCATTTTTTCCTGTTCTCTTTTAGACAAATACTTAAAAATAAGCTTATTATGAGCAAAATTAAAGTAACGAATAGAATCCAACGCCATATCTTCAGACAGAACGACCGTAAAAACACCGGTGCTTTGCTCTGCCGCAGGAGTTAAAATTCCGCTCGAAATACTATTCTTTAGAATATATGAACCCATAATCATCACCGAGTCTTCGTTCAATTGCACAGCTGTTGCTTTATTTAAAAATATGTTTTCGGAATTTGGCATCATCACTTTTGAAATGATAACACCGTCCACACTCAACCTGTAAAAAAACATCTGGTTGCTTTTTTTACCGACATCGTTCCGAACGCCTACAAGCATCTGAGTAGAATTTGGTATAGGCTTAATAAATTGGATATATGATTTTTGCAACTCAGGAAAAATAATTTCTTGCGTTTTGCCATCAGCATACTTTAGCATAAAAAATTGCTCTTTATCATCCTGATAATAACTAAAGAAAGCTCTGTCGTCCAAGGCATAAAGCAAATTCGGAGCAACGTCTTTAGCAAAAAGCAGGTCAACCGATGTTTTCTCAGAATTCTTAAGCTGAATAGTAACAAATTTATGAAATGCCGCCAACTTTCTTTTTCCTTCGTATTTGAATAAAACGGCAACCCTGAGACTATCGGTATAAGCAGCCTTCGGTTCCATATAGCGAGGAAGAGGAACATCCACAGACCACTGCTTTTTAAAAAAGGCATCGTAATATACAAACCTCCAATTTATTAGGGTTTTAGAGATCATATCGTTCTCAAAATAAACAATCACCCCTTTCTCTCCCAAATTAAGGACATCGTATGGATAAACCTCTTCGGGTGCTTGAAATTCTATTCTGAACGGACGATCCTCTTGAGATTTCACCCCCTCTGTAGCAAAAAGAAGAAGAATACCTGTAATACAAAGTGCAATCCGTTTCATTCGCTATGATTTTTTTACAAACATACGATTTTTTAATTAAATCATGATAGGTAATACATGAATATTGCTTATTTAACCGCTTTTTCCGTCGCTTTTTTTTGTTCCAGAACAGCCGCCTTTTCAAACCAAGGTTTTGCTTCGGCATCACGATGTAAATTCTTATATGTCATTCCTAAAAATTCGTGGGCTTTTGCATTTTCAGGATCAAACTGAATACATTTTTTGAATGATTCTATCGCCTCATCGTATTTGCCCATCATCCCCAAGGTACTGCCCATGTTAAAATAACCATCGGCGTAATTGGAATCGAGGCTCAACGCTTTGGAATAAAGCTCATAGGCTTTGGGATAATTTCCCTGCTCAAAGTAAATGATTCCTAAGTTACTCCAAGTAACAGCTTTGGTATTATTTAACGCCAATGCCTTTTGGTAGCTATCCATAGACTTCGACAAATCTTTTACTCGGTAATATGCCAACCCCAATTGTTCAAAGCAGTCGGGATAAGAAGGATAAATTTCAACGGCTTTATTAAATTGCTCAATAGCCGTTAACATCATTTGCTTCTGAGCATTTTCATCCTTTTGTTCCAATGCCTTATCGCGGATTGCCAACCCCCAATAATAGCGCAAATGAGCACTATTCGGCGACCGTTTGATGTCCTTGCCAAAAAGGGTATATTGATCTTTCCATTCCGCTGCCCTTACAACCGTTTTTCCACTATACAAAAGTACTAAAACCGCAAAAACACCCACAAAAACCGGAGCTTTTTTTACAGATAGTGCCAAGTTTTCCGAGTTATTGTTTTCCGGCACTTTAAACAGCTTCGCACATAAGAAAACTATCGCAATACAAAAACCCAGAGACGGCAAAAACATAAAACGCTCAGCAAAAGAGGAACCGATGGGCATTAAAACATTACTATAAATACTTATGGAAACCAAAAAGAATAAAATTCCAAAAATAAGCGGTGATCGTTTTTTTACATGAATAACCGAATAAGCAACCATTGCAAAAAGCACGATCAACGACAACAGAACACGCCAATCGGACCATCCCACAATAGGAATTTGATTGAAAGAATAATCGCTTACCAGCGGAGTTGGGATAAGTAACATCCATATATATTTTCCTAAAAGCATAATAGCGGTTGCCAAATAACTTGCCTTATCGGGAGCGGCATTGAGAAAGTTATCTACAATAGCGGTTGCCCCATGAGAGCCATATTTCGAAAGCACACTGCTGCGAATAGCAATATACAATATTGCAGGAATAACCATCAACACAGAAGAAATTATGATGTTTTTTTTGCTTGCCGAAGTGAAATACCAACCAATCAATGGGAATATAGCCAACATGGTAATTACGCCCTCTTTGGACATAAATGCCAGAAAATAGCATACGATGGCTAAAATCAGACCAATTATGCTGTTTTTTGCAAACCATTTATGCAGGGCAAGCAACGTAAGCATTAAAAAGAAAAACGACATAATCTCGTCGCGACTTTTAATATTAGCCACCACTTCGGTATGCAGAGGATGAACCGCATAGAGAACAGCAATAACAAATGGAATAAGTGGATTTACTTTTGAAAAATACTTACGTAAAACCACAAATAACAGCACACAAGACAACGCATAAAAAAGCACATTAAAAAAGTGATGAATCATGGGATTTTTGGGTGCCATTTGCCACTCTATGGCAAACATCACCTGCGATAACGGACGATACAAATTATCGGTAAGCATGTTAATTCCATAGCGGTAAGAAGTCGTTAGTATAATCGGGATTCCCGATATCCCTTTTTTAATCACCCAGTTATCGGCTAAAGCACCAAAGTCGTCGAGTACAAACTTATGTTGTAAAGTATTGGCATATAAAACAAACGCAAACAAAAAAACAAGAAATCCCCACAAGTATAATCGATTACCGCTATTTGCCTTTACAACCGGTTTTAAGGGGGCAGAACCGGACTTTTTCACAGTCTTAGCTTTGCTCATCTTCTCAAAAAAAATTAATTTTTAAAATGCAATGCAGAATAAGTCGAATTTGTAATAAGTGCCTGCACCGACATCTGACTTAGCTTCATATCTCTTTTCACAAAGCAGTATCGACTCGAAAACAAGCCTATTCCATTTGTGATGTTTGTAATAGTAGGCCGCTCTTCGATAATACTAAGCGACACTTGTGAATTATTCGAGATATATGAGGAATAATCTTCTCCTGCAGCCCAAATATACAAATAAATCGGGCCTGTTCGACGAATTACTTCGCTCGTGGAACTTAACGAGCTTAGCCTACTTAATAATGTTGTAAAAAACGAGGTCGGATTCCATTGAATATTAACTTGAGATGACGAACCTGAGGTAGAAGCTGTTCCTATGTTAATCTTAACAGGCCCCATTAAAGTGGAATCGACATCGGAAGCATTCTCCTTTTCCCAGTAATAAAAATAATAATAAGCTTCGTAGCGATAAGCATTGGTTGCTGGAGCCTTCAATTGCAGCGTAGAAGACGAAAGCAGGACTCCACTATTATTAGCAACCGTTACATAATTTGTATTAACCCTAAATGGATCTGCCGAATCCAAAGCATTTCCGTATGTACTGGGATACACAAACCGGCATCCGCTTTCCGCCATCAACTTGCCGGTATATTTGTTTTTTATTTGAAGGGCACAAGAATCAAGAGGTTTCAGTACATCGTAATTTACATACAAAACCTGTTTGTATGGATCGGATGGATTTGAGAAAGTTCCCGAATCTTTCGGCACAATGCTGGTTGTATCAAAGTAATGGTAGCTTGAAGTACCATGAGTTTCATCATAACAAATAAGAAGAACCTCAATAGAATCGTACATCATATAATTATCCATATTCTGAGCAGCAACAAGTACATTATCTTCGGTAATAAATGTTTTATATATTTTTAAATAGTGAGCACTGTCATTATAGTTAACCAAACCATAAACAGCTAATTTCTCAGTTAAAGGGCCATTTACATCAAAATCGTTTTTACAAGAGGTAACCGATAACAGAGCTATTAAAAGCGTTAAGAATCCTAATTTCCAAATTATTTTCATAAGCCTGATCTTATATTGTTGCAAGTAAAAAAATATGCTTTCTGTTTTACGCATACAAACATACACATTTTTTGGATAAATGCAATTTTTATAATTAAATATATATAGGGAATTTACGTACTTTTGCATTATAAACAATGAAAAAAGTGCGTATGCGTAACAGAGAAGAGATTATTATCGAAGATTTGGAGATATTAGATGCCGGAGCGGAGGGCAAAGCTATTGCAAGATACAACGACGTGGTTGTTTTTGTTCCGCATGCCGTTCCCGGAGATATTGCCGATGTGAAAATTATGAAGAAAAAGCGTCGCTTTATGGAAGGCTCCATTCTTCGTTTAAAACATCCGTCTCCTCTACGCATAGAACCGGTATGCAAACACTTTGGAGTTTGCGGCGGATGCAAATGGCAATGTATGAAATATGCTGCCCAACTTGAATTTAAGCGCAAACAGATTGCCGATAATTTTATTCGTATCGGCAAGTTAAATATTCCCGAAATTCCGCCGGTTGCAGGTGCCGATCCCATCTATTTTTATCGCAATAAATTGGAATATGCTTTTGCCGATCGTCGTTGGCTGCTCCCCTCGGAGCTGGCGGATGAATCGGTTCGGCAATCGGAAGGCCTAGGATTTCATGTACCTAACGTTTTCGACAAAGTAATCGATATCACAGAATGCCACTTGCAGGCAGAACCGTCCAATTCAATTCGAAATACAATTCGCGAATATTGCACAGAACACGAGTTGTCGTTTTACAATACTCGCCAATGGACGGGATTAATGCGCAATCTTGTTATCCGAACTACTTCTGACGGACAGGTAATGCTTATCGTCGTTTTCGGGCATCCTGATGATGCTATTGTTCCAATGCTAAAGTATTTATCCGAACGTTTTCCGGAAATCACCTCCTTAAACTATGTGATCAACGAAAAGAAAAACGATACCATTTCCGACTTGCCCGTAACCTTATTTAAAGGAGTGCCTTACCTCGAAGAGCAGATGGAAGATTTAACGTTTCGGATCGGTCCGATTTCTTTCTATCAAACCAACAGTAAACAAGCATATAAACTTTACAGCATCGCCCGTGATTTTGCGCAATTAACCGGAGCTGAAGTGGTTTATGATTTATATACCGGAACCGGAACTATTGCTAATTTTGTCGCTCACAAAGCGTTAAAAGTAGTGGGCATCGAATATGTAGCGCCGGCCATTGAAGATGCAAAACTAAATTCAGAGCTCAATCATATTAACAACACCGTATTCTATGCCGGAGATATGGCAAAAGTGCTAAACACCAAATTTGTTAAAGACAACGGACATCCCGACGTAATTATCACCGACCCTCCACGTGCAGGAATGCATCCCGATGTAATTCGGCAACTTCTGGAGATAGAAGCCGGCCGAGTTGTTTATGTAAGCTGTAATCCCGCATCACAAGCACGTGATTTGGCGCTACTGGAAGAAAAATATTTAATTACAAAAATACAGCCAGTAGATATGTTTCCGCACACACACCATATCGAAAATGTGGTTTGTTTGGAATTGAAGCCTGCCGAAAACCTGTAAAGCCGAAAGTTTTAAAGCAGACAAAGCGTACTCATGAATCATATTCAACAAGTACGCTTTGCGTTTTTTCCGAAAAACAAAATTGTCAACATCCAAGATTGTTTATCATTCAGTGTCGCACTATAGATTTAAGTGTAGGTCATGTCCCATCTTTACCTCTTTGGTTTTCAAATATTTAAAATTATGAGGATTGGGATCAATTATTAACGGAACCAATTCATGAATTTCAATACCATAGCCGGCAAGTCCGACACGCTTAGTGTTGTTATTTGTCATTAACCTGATATTCGTGGCATTCAAATCAAAAAGAATTTGAGCACCAATGCCATAATCGCGCTCGTCGGGTTTAAAACCGAGTTCCACATTTGCTTCCACCGTATCTCGTCCCAATTCCTGAAGATGATAAGCTTTCAGTTTATTAATCAAACCGATGCCTCTCCCCTCCTGATTCATATATAAAACAAGTCCTTTTCCTTCTTTTTCCACCATTTGCATGGCCTTGTGGAGCTGAGCGCCGCAGTCGCACTTGCAGGAACCAAAAATGTCACCGGTAACACACGATGAATGTACACGGGTAAGAACAGGTTCGTTAGCATTCCAATCTCCTTTTTTAAGGGCAAGATGTACCATATCGTTATCCAACTGGCGATAGGCAATAAGTTCAAAGTTACCCCATTCGGTAGGTAATGATACGCTCTGCTCACGAACCACCAATTTTTCGGTGCGTTTGCGATAAGCAATCAAGTCTTTGATGGTAACAATTTTCAAGTTGAATTTTTCCGCAATCACCATCAATTGAGGTAAACGAGCCATAGTTCCATCATCATTCATGATTTCCACCAATACACCTGCAGGCTGCATTCCGGCTAGTCGAGCTAAATCCACAGTAGCTTCGGTATGACCGGTTCTGCGTAGAACGCCCCCATTCTTGGCACGTAACGGAAAAATATGTCCCGGACGGCCTAAGTCTTCGGGCTTTGTTTCCGGATTTAGAATGGCCTGAATAGTCTTAGCTCTATCAAAAGCCGAGATGCCTGTAGTACACCCGTGTCCTAATAAATCAACGGAAACAGTAAACGGAGTTTCATGTAATACGGTATTATTTTCAACCATGAGATTTAGTTTCAAACGGTCGGCAATTTCCTCTGAAATCGGAGCGCAAATAAGTCCACGCCCATTTTTCGACATGAAATTAATAATTTCGGGAGTAACATTTTGAGATGCTGTTATAAAATCACCTTCATTTTCACGATCCTCATCATCGACAACAATGATCAGCTTCCCTGCTTTCAACTCTTCTATGGCCTCTTCTATGGTGTTTATCCTGATATCCATTTGCTTAAATATTTTATGGTGCAAAAGTAATAATTTTTCTTACTCAAATCACTTTCGGATAAAAGATAATTCAGGAACCTAAATTCGATGAAATAAGCCCATTTGGAAAAGTATCGAAAAGTGGTTGTAAACAAAACTGGATGATCCGTTTTATGCACAATTCTGATATTGTCCACATCAATTTCCTGTAAACCAGTTCAACGAATAAAATAAATAGGTTACTCTTATCTCTGAGAAAACTTTTTCAGCCGTGGTGCCAAGATTGCAAAAGCCAAAATAATTAAATAACAAGGAATCGCCACAAGATAGGCATTTTGAGTTCCGATTCCGGGAGCAGCGGCCAATCGTCCATAAACCAGCGGCATTACGGCTCCACCGGCAATCGCCATAATGAGCAATGCCGAGCCTAATTTGATATATTTCCCCACACCATCCAAAGCCAACGGCCATATTGCAGGCCACATCAGCGAGTTAGCTATGCCTAACAAGGCAATGTACATTACCGTATTTGGAATGGTAATCACGATTCCTGTAAAAGTGGTCAAATCGATGAAATTAAAGGAAAACTGAGCTCCTGACGGAGAAAAGACAGCCATCAGGGTAAAGAACATTCCCAGCAAAGCGCAACAAATAAGTGCCGTACGTTGGCTGATAATCCTTGGTATCAGGGCTATTCCGACAAAATAGCCCACCACCATGGCAATTAACGTCAACGAGGTAAAGTATTTTGCAGATTCCATGGCAATGCCCAGCGACTGCCCGTAACGGATAATCGTATCTCCGGCAATCACTTCCACGCCCACATAAAAGAACAGGGCAATCACTCCAAACCACAATTGAGGGTAGCTCCACAACGATTTATGAGCATGTTGTTCGCCATACTCTTCCGCCGTTTCATCTGTGGCAATTTCGGGTAAATGGGCCAAACGCACCAGCAGTGCCAATGCAAATAACAGCACTGCCATCAGGGAATACGGGAGCACCAGCCGTTGTGCCAGTAAATTCAGCAAGTCTGCCTTTTGGGCAGCATCGGTAATGGTCTGTAACTGAGTGGTAATGGTTTCGGCATCGTGCAATACCAACGAAGCCAGTATAATTGGAGCCAGCACGCCGGCTACCTTGTTGCAGATCCCCATGATGCTAATGCGTTTTGCGGCACTTTCGATGGGACCGATAATGGTTACATAGGGATTTACCGCGGTTTGCAACAATGCCAAACCGGTTCCCATAACGAACAAACCGCTAAGGAAAACCATATATGAACGGCTGTATGCCGCAGGAATAAACAGGATCGAACCGATTGCCATCACCAACAACCCCAAACTCATCCCATTTCGGAATCCAATCTTTTTCAAGATGAATGACGAAGGAATAGCCATCACAAAATAGGAAATATAAAAGGCAAAAGTCACAAAATAAGCCGTAAAGTCGCTCAACTGGCAAGCAGTCTTTAAAAAGGGAATCAACACCCCGTTAATCCAGGTGGCAAAACCAAAAATAAAGTATAAAATTCCTAATACGATTAAGGAGAACAGATACCCCTTTGCAGGGGACGTTTGTGGTTTCATATATTTTTTGGGGGCTAAGGTAGTAATTTTTCCTGAAATATAAATTACAATACTTTGGTAAATATTCCATTTCATGAATATTTAAATTGTAACCAATTGATTATCAGTTAGATTACTCGCTTTAGCTCGGAATGACAAAGCACTGATAATTAGCGTATTACGAAATATTACCGAATTATTGAAATTAGAAATTATTATGTAATTTTGCACGAATTGTTTATACACAAAGAAATTCAATAAAAGATATGAAACCAACTTTAGTAATATTAGCAGCAGGAATGGGAAGTCGCTACGGCGGATTGAAACAGATTGACAAATTGGGTCCGAACGGGGAAACCATCATCGATTATTCTGTATATGACGCCATGAATGCAGGTTTTGACAAAGTGGTCTTTGTGATTCGCAAAAGCATTGAAACCGATTTTAAAGAAGCTATTGCCGACAAATATTCGGGTAAAATTGCCGTCGATTACGTGTTGCAGGAATTGGAATATGTCCCGGAAGGGGTCACCATCAACCCGGAACGGCAAAAACCCTGGGGAACCGGTCATGCCATACTGATGACCGCCGAAAAAGTGGCCGCTCCCTTTGCCGTGATTAATGGGGATGACTTTTATGGTGCCGATGCCTTTGTTTCGATGGCTCAATTTTTAACCCAACTGCCTTCCGATGACACCACTCATTATTCGATGGTCGGCTATCGATTGGGCAACACGTTGTCCGAAAACGGCTATGTATCGCGTGGAGTTTGCAGTGCAAATACCGATAACGAGCTCACCGACGTGGTTGAACACACCCAACTCGAGCGCAAAAACAACCAGATCGAGGCTTTCGACAACGCTAACAATGTAATCGTTCTGGCAGAAAACACACCGGTTTCGATGAACTTCTGGGGATTTACCCCTTCCATTTTCGAACACCTTAACCGGATGTTCACCCATTTCATCCAAACCCAAAGCGACAATATTAAAGCGGAGTTTTACATTCCCACGGTGGTCAACGAACTGATTCATGAGCAAAAAGTTTCCGCGAAAATCCTTGACACCACCGCCCAATGGTTCGGAGTCACCTATCAGGAAGACCGGAAAACCGTGGTGGAGAAGCTTGCCCAACTTCACAACGAGAAGATTTATCCTTCGCCGTTGTGGAAATAATTTTGTTTGGAAGTACACGACTGTGCGAAGTTTAAAACTTCGCACAGTCGTGCATTATCACTTCCCTTCTTTGACCTTGGCTCCTATTTTATCGATCAGTTTTTGATATTCCGGCAACGAACGGAGTTTTGAGAAAATGGTATCGCTTTGGAGTTTTCCGGTATCGTTGAAACCTAAATCAATGGCTTTATCCAGCGATTTCAAGGCGTTTGCAGGGTCGTTTTTCATCGCGAAAAGCTGCGCCTGAAAATAGAGCGGATCGGTATTCTCAGGATCCACCAACATGTAAATTGTGATAAAACGCTGTGCCTGTTCGAGTTGCCCCGACCTCAACGCACTGTTTGAATACGAGTAACCGCTAATGCTCAAGTAACTTAAAACCCTTTTGTAAAAAAAAGCTTCGCGATGATCTTTGTTCTTGCTGATAACTGAATTGATCCGGGCAACTTCCGCTTTCCACCACGCCGGATTTTTTTCCGTCATGGCTTTCTGGTAGGATTGCTGAAGCGATTGTTCCTTGCTGGCTTCGGCTGCTACCAGCTTGAGTTCGGTTTGAATCGCCGGCAATTTTTCCAGTTCTGCAAGTCTGTTTTTGTACTTTTCAACATCGGAAACCCCGTTTAAAAAACCGATTAATTTCAACTCCAGCTGATATTCGCCAAAGACATCGTTTTTCGTCTTGCAAAGGTCGATTTCGGTCTGGCATTTCTTCTCAAAATCAGCAATCACCTTGTTGTTTGGAGTTGCTAATTTATTCCGATAAGCAGAAAACTCCAGCCAGTAAAACATGTCGGGAATCACTTCCGGTTGAGGCCATTCGTGCTTGCCGTTAAAGACGAGCAGGTAATGATTAAAGCCGTTTGCCTGAAGTTCCTTATCCAACTGACTCATCTCGTTGTAATTAAAATCGGAGCTCCCCACGATGCCCAGATAATCGAATTTAGTGGAAATCGGTTGATTCAGATTTGGGAACCCGGCTGAAAAACCGACCACTCCAGCAATACCTCCATTCAGGATTGCAATGGAACTGGCCACTCTCGACCCGCCCGAAAAACCGGCGGTATAAATCCGGGACTCGTTAATCGAGAATCGCACCTTGATATCGGTAATCATCAGGTTGTAAATGATGTTGGTATTGTCCCACGACTGCCCGTTTTTGGAATTATTGGAGCCCACCACGATATACCCGTACTTTTCGGCTTGTTCCTTAAAAAGGGTGACCGGTTTAAGTCCATCGCCATGCGAATCGAAGGCAACAATCAAGGGATATTTTACCGCCGAATCATAATTCGAGGGCAGATACAAGGCATAACTGGTTGACGGATCCTGCTTGCAGACGAAGTTTTCAATAATTTTTCCCTTTTCGATGGGCAAATCGGTTTTCTTCACCTTGGAAGAACAAGACACGAAACAGATTGTAGCTAATGCAGTAAATATAAAGTACTTTTTATTTTTCATTCGATTAAACTTAAAACAAGTTCAAATATCGGAATTTTACAACAAGATTCAAAATATTTTCCTTTTTGATTTTTTTCGACATGATTACAGTATAAACAAGTCTAAAACAAAAAATCAATCTTAAAATTCCAGATACCCTTTTTTCATATACTCGTTCAAATAGGAACAATTGGAAAGGTATTCCTGAAACACGACCGTACCTTTATACTGTCTAAAGTTATTGAGCCATTGGGTTTTATATTCCAATTTTTCCGGGCGTTTATCGTAGTCCAACATCTCGTAGTCGGCTATCGCCTTATTCATATCGCAAGCATGCAACATAAACGAGACGATGGCTTTGAATTCGATATTCTTAGCCAACTTCAACGCATTCAAGTAACAATTGCGTGCGTAATCGCAATTATAATATGCTTTGAGATAATCGGGCATAGGAGTTTTATCCGAATATTGCGGAATATAAGTTGACCAAGAATAGACGCTCATCATCCAGGCATTGCCCCAATAGGTGGAATTATAATACCCGTGGCCCAGTTTCAACCATGCTTCAACGGCTTGCTCTGGGTTTGTCGAGTTGGTTTGTTGCACCAGCGACAGCATCTGATCGGTAAATTCCGCTTTGCTGAACCGATAGTCAGACTTTTTTTTCTGCGGCCAGTATTTTGGCACAAATGGATTTTCTCTAAAACAGTTTTTAAAATACTCCCGATCCCAGTAAGTCGAATCCATCTGATGAAATACCTTATTGGCCAGCTTTAAGTTCCCGTTGCGAAATGCAATCGTCCCTTTCAAATCGCGGTATAAATCGGTTGTCCCTAAAATACTATCGGTGAAAAAGGTTTGAAAAAACTGCTTGTTTTTGTTTTGCGTAAGCGCAATCAACGTATCAACATCCTCAGCCGAATTATTTTCGTCGTACCAGCTTATAAGATTGTAATTCTCTGATTTGCCAATCGAAAAGTAGCTATATTCATTCATGCTGGCATAAACATTACTTTTCAGACGGATTAAACCGACATAAGATTTTCGGTTGGTTTGATTCATCCGATAAGCCAGAATCTGATTCAACGTGGAAAGCATTTTTGCCTGAAGCAGATTGTGTCGCGCCCCATCTTCGAGTTCCTTCATCAGCTGGCAAATCGAGTTGAGACCGGCATTACTGCTAAAATCGGGACTCATGATTTTGAGGTAAATCTTTTCGGCAAGGTACTGCCTGTAATATTTATCCTCCTTTTTGATATCCAAATTATTGAAACATGCGGAAGCACCGTTCAAATCGCCATTGAGCAAGCACAAATGGACATAAGCCAAGTCCAGATATTGCCTCGAATCATTTTTAAACGGTGTCTTTGCCTGCGAAAGCCAAGTAATGAATTCTGTCAGGTACAATTTGTCACTTTTCAGATTATTTTCATAAATATACTTATCATTTCCATCCCAATATCCCACCGAAACCGATGGTGATTGATTCGCATAAACAGGCGAAGCAATCCAGTCGTCGAACTTATTGACTTCACGATAAATCAGAAACAGAAATTCAGGAATGCTCAGATCAAATTGCTCAATTTTTTTCAACTGGCTGAGTGCATGTCCCGGATTGCGCATGGCTGACAGCGCGACAAGCAACGCCTTTTCGGATTTATCCTCGGTGAGCGGTATCGATTTTTCGATCCATTCTTGAGAAGTGCGGTACAACTGCATATTGCGAAACTTGCGCTCGTTCCCCAATCTGAAGGAGCGGGCAAAATAGAGGTTCGCCTGTGCCGTATCGCCATCCGCCAGCTTGCAAACTCCGAAATAGTGGTACATGGCATTATGAAGAAAACCTTTGCTATTAGTACTCATATACTGCTCGATTACCTTTTCGCAATCGTTATATCTTCCGGTTTTCAAGTACAATTTTGCCAATTGGAAATTTATCCGTGCGTTCAAAAATTCGTTTTTATTTTCCTTCAACCGATTTTCACAATTATCAATGTATTGGTTACAAAAAAACGAAAACAGATTGTTTTGCATTCCAACATTGTCGTCCGATCCCCATCGATTGCGCTCGCGCCAAGGATCGTTGAGATAAAACTCGGCATACTCCATCTGTTTTAGAATTTCTACATAATCAAGATAGGCCTTATTTTCAGGTTTGGTAAGAAATTCAACGAATGTGTTTCCCTCGAACACGAAATTCAATTTACGGCAATAATGCGAAAGCAAAAACATATTTGGAGTAGTCTGATAAAGAATCACTTCTATATCCTTGATCTTTACAGAATCCCCTGCCTCTTTCTGCCATTCTTTCAAAATCATTTCCCGGTCGGCTTGCAACGGATCCGAATTTGTAGAATAATAAAGATCGTAAGTATAGATAAATGGAACATACGAATTCATTCCATAAGGAATTTGGAAAAATGATCCCATACGGATATATTCTGCTGACGGGAAATCGGTACACGCATGAAGCGATTGAGAGGAAATCAAAAGCAGGCTACTCAGCGAAAATATTAATGATTTGATTGTATTCATCTTTTTTAAATCGGTTATAAAATTGTGCATCCCAAGAGAAAAAGCTAATTCGGGTGCGGTTGTTTATTTTAATATGTTGCTTTATTTGCAGGGCAAACCCTTTAATCGTGTTTAAATCCACTTGCTCGATCCTTAGCTCATCGCCAAATCTGTAATAGGTTTCTCCAATGACCGTATCCTTTAAAAAGACATAACGATTCTCAGGCTTGGGCTCGAAAAGTTCCTTGTTTTTTGTAATTTCACTCACCGAAATACTGTTTATTATCCCTTTAAATTGCCCTTTTCTAAAATAGACCGCCCATGTGTGAACCGGTAATGCAATGTCAAGCTGTAGTGGATAATCGGAATGATTAATATACTTTTTAAAATCCGCTAATGTCGCAATGGAATTCTCCGTTTTATATTTTCGTGGATCATTTAGATTGTAGCACATCAATAAGCATCGTTCAACGGGAGGAATTCCTGCCAACTTGTAATCGCGATATTGCCAAAGTCTAAGCGTGGAAGAGACATCGAGTCCTTTTGTTTTGGATTTAAGCAACTCCAAGAACTTGAAATACTTGGTTTTTGTGGATGGTGTCCAGTCGCAGTCGATCAACAATTCTTTATTCTTTTCGAGATATTCGGGTTCAAGAATACTCATCACACTATCCTGATATTTTTTTGCAGCTTCCCATCCGGCATCTCCGTTATTTATCAGATTTTGATATTCCTTTGAATCTGAGATATTTGTATTCAGACAGCTTTCAAAAATATCTTTTCGTAATGCCATTACTTTATCCGACAGTTTAGTGGCAAAATCGTCCAAATCGGCATCTTTAATGTTTTCAAAAACAGCATTCGTAATAAAGATAGTCGGCGTGATATCCGTTAAATATTGATAATTGTACGATTTTTCACATTCTGCAATAGGAACCGGACTCTGGATTATGGCATCCCAATCGACATCGAACAGGCGGAGATATAAATGCTCAACTCCAAATTGTCTTAAGTTTGCAGCATCGGTAGAATCGACTTCAAAGGAAGTTTTCCAATAACAGAAAGACATCACGGGTGTTTTATCACCATATTTTTTACAACTTAAAAACAGTATCAGAAAAACTGCAACTACAAAAGTGCTTCGCGATTTATTCATAATGTAATTTTTTTCAAAAGTACATTATTTTTGAAA
>CAUVYH020000014.1:0-79845 GCA_963556065.3 Bacteroidales bacterium | reverse complement strand
CTTCAAGCGGTACCTAGCGCCCGGGATGAAGGGGGAAAAATATCTGAAAATGGAAAATGAGGTTTGTTCAAATTCAGATCACACATTAAAACAGGATGATAAAATGAAGATAATTGCAATCAATGGAAGTCCCAGAAAAAGATGGAACACCCATATCCTTCTTGAAAAGTGTTTGGAAGGTGCGAAAGAAAGAGGTGCTGAAACGGAATTGATAGATCTTTACGACATTTCATATAAAGGATGTACCAGTTGCTTTGCGTGCAAGTTGAAAGGAAATAAATTGACCAAATGTGCAGTGAAGGACGATTTGGAAGATGTTTTGCAAAGGATTTGCGAATGTGATGCTCTTGTGTTGGGTTCCCCCGTCTATTTTAGCTCCGTTTCCGGAGAGATGAAATCGTTTATGGAACGCTTGCTTTTTCCATATACCTCTTACGAAGGCAAACCATCGTCTTTCGGTAAAAAAATCAATACCGCATTCGTCTATACCATGAACGCTCCATCGTTTGCCTTGCCACTGATAGGGTACAAAAAGCTATTCAAATATCACCGAAAGCTGATGAAACGTGTTTTTGGCAGTTGCGAATCTTTGGTTTCAACATCAACATACCAGTTTGATGATTATGGAAAGTACGCCATGACATACTTTGACGGCAAAAAAAGGTTGAAGAGAAGGGAGACCGTATTTGTGGAAGAGTGCAAAAAGTCTTTTGCGTTAGGTGAAAACCTTTGTGCAAATATCCGAAAATAAATTGGTGAATTTGCATTGACCAACGAGGGGTTTGGAGCTGTAATCGATTGAAAATGATAGTGTGGTAAAGCAACAGCCCGCAAACATAAGTTCAAATTTTTGTAACTTCGTACAAAAAAATAGAAAAAGTCAGAATCGTATATGTGTAAATCATGAATAGAGCAAAAGTATCCATCCGTTTTTTCGACGACCGGGAAGTCCGGGCCGTTTGGGATGAGCAAAACTCCAAGTGGTGGTTTAGTGTGCTCGATATTGTAGCATTGCTCACCGACCAGGACGATTACACCAAAGCCCGCAACTATTGGAAGTACCTAAAAGCCAAATTGAAGAAAGAAAATAGCGAGTTGGTTAGTGCCACTACCCAACTGAAGCTTATTGCACAAGACGGAAAAAGATATTTAACCGATATGTTGGATTATCCGGGCATTATTGCCTTGGGGAAAGAATTTCCGGGCAAAAAGGCAAACCGGTTTATCGAATGGTTTACCTATAGCGATGAAAGCATTGATGGAAAAAGCAAAACAAAAGCTTATGCACTGTTTGAAAGTTCTTTTATCAACAACATAGAGGTTGGGACGATCAAAGGTTTGCAGCAAATACACGCCTATTTGTTTGGTGGTTTGTATGATTTTGCGGGACAAATCAGGCAAAAAAACATTTCAAAAGGAGGCTTCCAATTTGCCATGTCACGCTTTTTAGGCAACACGTTAAAGCAGATCGAATTGATGCCGGAAACGACATTTGACGAAATCGTAAACAAATATGTGGAAATGAACGTAGCTCACCCTTTTATGGAAGGAAATGGAAGAAGCACTAGAATATGGTTGGATTTGATTCTGAAAAAACGACTGGAAAAATGTGTTGATTGGAGCAGGATAAGCAAACCTGATTACATGAATGCAATGATGCAGAGTCCATCCAATAGTACGGTCCTGAAATCATTACTGGAAAATGCGCTTACGACCAAAATAAACGACCGCGAAATGTTTATGAAAGGGATTGATTACTCATATTATTACGAGGAAAATGATTGATATTGGATATGATTTGCTTAAAAATGGCTGGCGCAAGTTGTCTATGTGTATGGCGATATGGTTTTGGATTTCCGTTTTGATGATTTCATGTTCGTCAAATGAGAAGGATGGGAAATTGCAAACGATAGACAAGTCTTTTTTTGGAATGTGGGCGGAAACGGAATGGACTTATATTTTTAGAAAAGATGGGCTGTTTATTTTTGAATCAAAGGGGTATTATGGAAATACAAGAGAAATGGGTTCGTATTTTATTGTCGATAGTTCAATTTACCTTACTCCCAATTCCGATTGGTTGCTTTTGGACGGAGTGCTGAAAACAAAACTTAAAATTATCGACGAGCATTGCATCAGGGATGTTGACAATAACTTTTATTGTCAGGAATTTGAAGATTCAGATAAAAGAACGCATGCCGAATATGAATTTCAGCAGTATGCCATTTCGATTATGGATAGTTTGAATTGTGTGATGGATTGCAAAGAGGAAATGATTGATCATAAGGATTTTAAGGATGCTAAAATTGAGTACGATCGAATCTTTATGATTAATAAAGAGGAGTTTCATAAGTTCGATTTGGTGAGGTATGAATTAAATGGATATAGTCAGTGGTTAAGGCTTTTGGTAAGGAAAAATCCCTTTGAAATCTATTATTATAAGTTTAACGGAGAATTAAAATTGGTTTATTCGATGAAGAAAAAATGAAAAAAAATCAAACATTACAACAGCTGCTTTTAGGCGCTTTTTTGATCATTCTTTTTGCTTGTAATTCTTCATGCAAACTTATGCTGTTGAAGAACAATATACAGAGCGCATTAGCCAAATCTCAGATTGACAGGTTTTGCAAATTCGACAAAAATAAATACCTTTGAGGATGTAGTAGGGGTGGTGAAATTAAGCTTTCTAATGCGTAAATTATAATTGATATGACAGTTTATAGACCTGTAAAAAAGCAGGAAAGAAGATATTTGTTTGAAATTTTTTTCGAGCTTTTCGGCGTATTTTTTATCATCTCGATTGCCACATTTCTTATCCCGATTTTTATTGGGACCAAGAATCCATCCATGGCGAAAAGTGATGGTCTTTTCAGCTTTTTCGATTTCTTTTATAATAAACATCACTTCTATCCCTTTGTGTTGGTTGCGGGCTTGATAGGAACTTTCATCTATTGGAACTACCAAAAAAGAAAGCTGAAGGTCGTTGCATTCGATTTTGAGGAAAGCAATATAAAATTGACATGCCGAAATTCGCTTACAGGAAAGATTTCGGAGATCAACATTTTGGAATCCAATTTTAAAGTTCAAAAAATTCATGATCTCTATCGAAAATTGCATTTTAAGATTTACAACAATGAGAAATATTGTTGCTCTTTTTATCCGAAATCCGAAGTTTGGAATTCGGTACCTGACAGAGAAGCCGTAGATCAACTTATTGCATTGTTAACCGCTGATGAGCCGGATATGCATGTTAAACTTGGTGGTGATATTTTAATTAAATCAATTTTTGACAGGGGAAATTTAAATGTAATATTATTGTTCTCGTTTTTCATAGGGCTGTTAATTTACATGTTTAATGATATTGAGTTGATTTACTTCGTTTTTTTATGTCATTGTTCTTGTTTGTCGAATATGTCATCCTTCGGGCCATTGCGATCAGCACATTTACCGTAAACGAAATTGATGTCTTTTGGATTTTAAGGTGCAAAAACCGTAAAATCAAACTAAAATATTCAGATCTGTCAAAAGTAAGTTATTGCCATTCTTCTAGAGGTTTGTATTCGATACGGCTATACTATCATAATGAAAAAGACAAGACCAGAAAGGTGGAATGCTGTTTTGGTAATACAGAACAATGTTATTACGTTTTAAAGTTTGTTCAGTCGAACGAAATCAAAATTGAGTTTCGCGGATTAGATAAGGAACAGGAACGGTTTATTTATGATGAGCTGAAATTGATTGAACTGTAAATTAGAAACAGGCAATAATCTTTATTTTAAAACAAGGCCTTTCAAGTAACGCAAATCATTCAGCGAGAATCCAATAGCTATGAAATCTAGTGATACAAAATCTTCTATGAAGTTTAGGTATCACCCCGCACTTACTCCCCAATCATCGGAAACCACTGGGGCGAAGCAAGTGCGGGGTAATAAACCAAAAACGGACGTTATTCGCTTTTATCTTACATCAAAAGGCACAATCAGTTTTACCGACACATTGCGCCCCATGTTATAAACGCCCGTCCGTCCGGTAACATAGTTTTCCGGAGCATACTTCAAACGGCTCAAATGACTTTGATACGCCACATCCAAAAGATTGTTCATACTTGCCACAAGGGTTACCGACCATTTTTTACCCAACCTGAAATCCGTTCCCGCGTTTAGGTTCACCAACCCATAATCGGGTGTTGGTGTTTCGGTATTGTTGGCCAAATAGACGTTCTCTTTTTTGAAATAATATTCAAGTTCTACATTTGCAAACAGTTTGGAGAAATGTTTGCCCCATGAAGATTTGGTTACCCGTAACGTACACATCCATTTGGTTGCGGGCGTAAACGGGAGATAGGTGGCGGAGTCGGGACGGTTGGCTTGCTTGGCAACGACCAGCGAAAACGTATTTTCAAAATGAATCCATTCCAGCTTGTGCGGATGAAAATCGGTGGTGATTTCACCGCCAAATAATTGGGCATTCCCCGAAGTGTAGGTGAAAAGCGAATTTCCGTCGATGATGGAATCACTGCCGGCACGATTTGCCACTTTTTCCAGATAAATATAGTTTTGAATCTGGTTGTAGAATCCGTTGATTTCGAACGAGAAATGCGAGTATTCGAGTAATAACCCCAAGTCGAGTTGGGTACTGCTTTCCGCTTTCAATCGCACATTCCCAAGTTCGTACCGGATAGTGCCTTCATGCACACCGTTCGCGCCCAATTCGGCAATGTTTGGAGCCCTGAATCCGCGGGAAATGTTCAGTTTTGCATGAGTGTTCTCAAAAAGGGGATAGGTGGCTCCCAAACTCCCAGAAAAACCGGTGTATTTCGATGAAAATTGCCGAAATTTGGTCGTGGCATTTGCATCCGTTTCGGCAACCACCTCTTCATTGTCGTTCAAAAAGAGGGGTTCCCCGTCAATGTTGCGGATATCGTAACGAACACCGCCCGAGAGATCCAGTTTGCGATACGACTTCTTGCCAATCACATAAAACCCGAAATCGAAGAGTGAGTACTCCGGAACGAGAAACTCTTCTCCCCGGTTTTCCGATTTTTGCCACATCCCGTTTGTTCCGATGGTGAGATTCACCCATTTATTTTCGGGAAGATCGAGTTTTACATCATACGTAACCGTGTTGAGCAGAAAATAGAGCTGGTAATTGTCTTTGTCTAAAATCTCGGCAAACTCTTTCCGCTGGTTTTGTTGCCATCCAAGCGTTGTTTTCAGGGCGCTGTTGCCGAGGATGAACAAATTGTTCAATACAGCTTTGTAGTGCCGGATTTCCTGATGTGGAGTCTGGAAGGAATAGCTGTTTCCATCGCTATTTGAAACAATTTCATCACTCGCCGTTGAGTCGTTTACGGCAATGGGTTTTATAAATTTCCCGGTTGCGCTGTCGCGTTCGCCCTCCACGATTCCCGGGGTGAAATGATATGAGCTGAATTTCAGTTTCGAGAAGCCCCAGCTTCGGTTAATCCCGATATGGGTGTTAAAGGCATCTTCGCTGAAACGAGAATTGTAAACGGCACCATCGTATTTGTTGCGGTAATCGTGTGCGGACTTGGTGCTATACTGAGCTCCCCACACAATTTTCCGGGTATTTCCGTTCAGTATAACAGAGCCACCCCATAACCCGTTATTGCTTTGGTAGTTCATAGAAACTCGCCCTCTGATGGTGCTGTCGGGTGTGTTGGGGTCGGAGATCAAATTGATGACTCCAGCCATCGCATCCGAACCGTAAGTTAAACTAGCCGGACCTTTGAGTAGTTCCACTTTGGAAACCGAATATTCATCAATTTCAATTCCGTGTTCATCGCCCCATTGCTGGCCTTCTTGCCGGATGCCGTCGTTTAACACAATTACCCGGTTATATCCCAATCCACGGATGACCGGCTTTGAAATTCCTCCGCCGGTGGTAATTTCGGAGATTCCGGGTTGTTTCGAAATGGCATTGATGATATTGGTCGAAGTCGTTTGTTCGAGTGTTTCCGTGGATACCACGTGAATCGGGGATGGAGTGCGCTGGCTTTCCGAACTTGTCGATTGCCCGGTAATCACCATTTCATTCAGTTCGATAATGGTGGTTTCCAAACTGGAGTTCAATTCGTTCACTTGCGATAAATTAATCCGTTGGGTAATCGATCTATAACCGATACATGATATTTGAATGGTTACCGTCGTCTTTGGAAGATCCGAAATTGAATACACTCCGTCCGAATTCGTGGTGGTTCCGCGTTGCAAATCGGGGAAATAAACGGAGGCATTATAAATGGGCTGATGGGTGTTTTTATCGGTGATAATTCCTTTTAATGAAGTTTTTGCCGACCGGTTTCCGGCCTGAATTTCTGATGTGGAGATTATGAATAACAATAGGATTGATATATATTTAAGTCTCATTTTAATGAATTTATGATTGTGAATACTTGCAGCAGAATGGTTAAACAACATTCGCGAATAGAACAATTCTATCCGGAAATAACCTGCGGCGTATATTATTCGAATACTGGAATGAATATTAAATCAGATCAATCAATTTTAAATGGTTATGTTTTAGAATATTGTGGGTATTTGAATTTTAGTTGTCACACTGAGTTTATCGAAGTGCGCATTGTTAGCCTCCTTAATCCTTCACTTCGACTAGCTCAGGTCAGGCTTTTAACTCAGGATGACACTCTTAAATATTTTACATTTTAATTCGCATAAGTTGTATGAAAAAGCAAATTACGCACCTACATTAATTTAAAACAGAACCTTTTAAATTAATTGAATGGGGAGTAAGCCCCTCAATCTATTTTGATTTCATTTCGGTATTAATAAAGAAAAAGTGGATTTATAAAACTGGGGGCGCTCTTAATTGAATATCGGAAAAGCGATTTTCGCAATGGTTTTTGAATATTGGGAATGACTCGACTCTCTTGCAGAAGCAGAGTTCGGCCTTAAAACAAAATGGCTGATGGTCGCTGGATTTTACAAAATGGAATTCACAAATGGAACATTTTTCGGTGATCGAAGAAGTGCTTTGTGAAGATTGTTTTTCCTGATGCTCTTGCAAATCATGGTCGTGAAAATGGTGGCTCAACTCGTGCAAAGGTTGCGCAATCAGCGTAAAGATCACACTGATTAAAACAAAATTAGCCAGAAAAAATTGAACTCTTTTTTTCATGTTACAAATGTAACGAATTTTTTAAGTGAAACGTCAAAAAGAAGACGGATACCTAGCGAATCGAAGATGGAATAAGAATCTCGGAACATAAAACGAAAACAAGAAAGGGTTGTAAAAAAATGTTAGAAAGGGTTTTAAAGACGAATATTTAAAACGTTAAAATATTATTCTAATCCCCGTTCTTTAATTAGTGGTGATGTAGTGGCTTCACGACCACGGAAGTTTTTGTACATCAGTTGCAGGTCCTCGCTGTTCCCTTTCTCAAGAATGTTTTTGCGAAATGATTTAGCTATTGTTGCATCAATAATATCCCCTTTTTCGGCGAATGCTTCAAAAGCATCTTTACAGAGCATATCCGACCAAATGTAGCGGTAATATCCGGCAGCACTTTCTTCACCGGAAAAGATATCTAAAAAATAGGTACTTCTATATTGCGGAGCTATTGATGAAATAAGATGAAGATCGGTTAATGTTTTGTTTTCAAATTCATTAACATCAAGGTTTTTAAGGTTAGTTAACATGTGATATTTCATATCCAAAATGGCAGATGCAAGATGTTCAACAGTTTCAAATCCCTGATTGAATTGCCGGCTTTTTTAAAGTTTATCGATCAGTTCAGGATATATAAGTGTAGCAGTGCTATAATGTCTTGCATACATTCTTAGAATGCTCGGTTCATGGCCCAAATTCATTATTGTTATTTCCACGGATCGAATATGCTTTGAGTCGTCTATCCCGAGAATCGAAATTTACCTACAAGAGCTATTTTATATCAAAATTTGTGATAACGTTAAAAAAAAATGTAGAATCAATGAATGATTTTCGAGTTATATTATAATTTTAATTATATTTGCACGGCAAAATAATTGCTGATAGCAAACAAATGTTATTATGGAGTGTTTATGTAAGATAAAAGAGGTTTTTAAAAAAATAAATCAGTTTGAACAAAAACTCAATACTGAAATGGGTGTGACTATAAATGAAGCGATGATTTTGTGCTGTTTAACCGACAAGATTATGTGTTCGGGTGAGATATCGGCGGAAACCGGAATTTCAACAACTAGAACTTCGCGTGTACTTTTGTCTTTGGAACACAAAGGCTATGTTACTCGGAGTTTTGGAGATTTGGATAAGCGAAAAATGATGTTTGAGTCAACCATATTGGGAATTAAAAAGCAAAAAGAGATTAACGGCATGGAGGTCGATTTAGACTTTGCTATTTAAAAATAAAATATAATGAAAATAATTATTGTTGGAGGCGTAGCAGGAGGAGCAACTACTGCTGCCCGACTAAGAAGAGAAGATGAGAATTCCGAGATTATCATGTTTGAACGGGGTGAATACATTTCTTATGCAAACTGCGGTTTACCGTACTATATTGGCGGTGCTATTGCCGAACGGGATAATCTGTTTGTACAAACGCCCGAAGCCTTTAATAAAAGATTTAATGTAGATGTTCGGGTACTGAACGAAGTGGTTTCAATTGCGCCGGATTCCAAAGAAGTGAAGGTGAAAGACCTACGCACAGAAAATATCTATGTAGAGAACTATGATAAGTTAGTGCTGTCACCCGGAGCGGAGCCTGTGAGACCCAATTTGCCGGGAATTGTCAATGAGGGGATTTTTACTATGCGCAACGTGTCGGATACCGATAAGATCAAAACATTTATCGATGAACGGAATCCCCGAAGTGCAATTGTGGTGGGAGCAGGTTTTATAGGGTTAGAGATGGCTGAAAATTTGCACAAAAGAGGGATTTTTGTTTCAATTGTAGAGATGGCGGAGCAGGTGATGACCCCGTTGGACTATTCTATGGCCTCAATTGTTCATCAACATTTAAAAACCAAAAATGTCGCTTTCTTTTTACATGATGGTGTTTCTTCGTTTAATTCGGAAAACAATCAAATTACGGTAACGTTGAAAAGCGGAAGAAAATTAAATGCAGACCTTGTTATTTTGTCTATTGGTGTCAGAGCAGACAGTAAGCTGGCTCGCGAATCTGGCCTCGAAGTGGGTTCAACGGGAGGAATTGTGGTAAACAAGTATTTGCAAACATCCAATCCCGACATTTATGCAGTAGGAGATGCAATAGAGTTTGAAAATCCGATTATTCATAAAAAACAGATTACTTATTTAGCCGGTCCTGCGAATAAGCAGGGGCGAATTTGTGCAAATAATATTGCCTTTGGGAATAAGTCAATATATAAAGGTTCTATAAACACCGCTATTGCAAAAGTGTTCGATTTAACAGTGGCCTCCACCGGGGTGTCCGGTAGAACATTGAAGAACGAAAAAATCCCTTACTTATCTGCTATTATTCACTCGGGGTCTCATGCAGGATATTATCCGGGGGCTATTCCGATGAGCATCAAAATTGTATTTTCGCCGGAAGACGGAAAACTTTATGGTGCTCAAATTGTCGGATATGATGGTGTGGATAAGCGAATCGACATACTGGCAGGAATTGTCAAATTTGGTGGAACTGTTTACGATTTGATGGAAATAGAGCACGCTTATGCGCCGCCTTATTCTTCAGCTAAGGATCCTGTAAATATTGTGGGATTTGTAGCCGAAAATATCTTGAACGGCACAATGAAGCCCTACTCATGGCGCGAGATCGAATCTATTGATTTTCATAAAACAATGTTGATTGATGTACGTACCAAAGATGAATTTGAATTGGGAGCCATACCTGGGGCAATAAATATTCCGATAGATGAGATTCGGGACCGTTTAAGCGAATTTTCAAAAGAAAAGCAATTGGTGGTTTATTGTGGTGTAGGGCTTCGTGGTTATGTGGCTGCAAGAATATTAATGCAGCACGGTTATCAGGAAGTTTATAATTTGATTGGAGGGTATAAAACATACGAGTTTGCTATTCAGAAACAGAGTAATGATGATATTTTTGCAAATGATGTAATCGGACTCGATAACCAGATTTATCAAACAAGCAATCAGCAGAAAAGCACTGTGACAACTTCATTTAAAACCTTGATGATTGATGCATGTGGATTGCAATGTCCCGGGCCGATAATAAAATTGAAAAAGAATTCGGATTTGGCTCAGCCAGGACAATTAATGGAAATAAAGGCTACTGATCCTGCATTTACGGCAGATGTTAAAGCATGGGCAAATATCACGGGTAATCACATTGTAGAAGTTAAAGAGTCGGCAGGAGTGGTCACGGCTGTAATTGAGAAAAAATCACCGTCTAATGAGGTCGTCAATTCCATCCCTTCACAAGTAAAGAACAAATCGTTGGTTGTATTCAGCGATGATTTGGATAAGGCTATTGCTTCCTTTGTTATAGCAAATGGAGCTGCTGCAACCGGAAGCAAAGTTTCCATCTTTTTTACTTTCTGGGGGCTAAATATTATCAAGAAGGAAAATGCGCCTTCGGTTTCCAAAGATTTTATGGGAAAACTTTTTAGTATGATGATGCCAAAGAATAGTAAAAAGTTAAAACTTTCCAAGATGAATATGTGGGGTGTGGGGGCAAAGATGATTCGAAAAGTGATGAAAAACAAAAAAATAGAGTCACTAGAGTCCCTTGTTCAGCAAGCACACGAAAACGGCGTGGAATTTATTGCTTGTACCATGTCGATGGATGTAATGGGTGTAAAAAAGGAAGAATTATACGACTTTGTGGTTTACGGTGGCGTAGCGGCTTATTTAGAACGGGCGGAGCAGTCGAATGTGAATTTATTTATTTAATTAGGCGTGCATCAATAAGCCTTAGCAATAATCTTAAATTGGAACTTTCCCTTAACAGCCTAATATAAAGGTGGGGAAGCAGAATCTCTTTTGAAAAATAAAATAACTCAAAAATATTTGAATATTGTATTGAATTATATTGAAAATCGTTTATATTTGCAATTTGAAAATTACTGTGATGCCATGTAATAACATATAAAAAATGGTAGAACATAAAAGGGTATTTTATAAATGGTTGATAACAAGATAATTAGTATAGTAATCAAATAATCTAAACTTAGAAATATGAAGAAGATCAAACACTTTTTGCTTTTAGTTGTATGCTTTGGCCTATTCATGCAGGTGAATTCTGCACCTGTGGACAGAGCAATTGCTAAAAAAGTTGCAATTTCGTATTGCAAACATAAAACTTCGTTCTTTAAACAGAGTTTAAATTCTTCCTCTGTGGTCGATGAACAAACGCTGTATTTTTCAGGCAAACCGGCATTGTTTGTTTTTAATTTTGAGGAAGGATTTGTAATCACAACTACCGATGACAGAGCTCCTGCAATTATTGCTTACTCTCCGGTTGGAAGTTTTAATATTGCAAATGCTCCTGCAGCAGCAAAAATGTGGCTAAAACCCATTGAAGAGTATGTTGCCAACTTGCAAATAGCAAATCCAAAATCGGGTAAACATCAACAATGGATTGAGCTGCAAAGTAATAATATCACGAATAATAATGTTTCTTTAGCTAAAGGTGTCAATCCGCTTACTACGAGCAGATGGGATCAGGGAGTGGGTTACAACGATTCGTGCCCAATCATCTCAACAGGTCCCGGCGGACGTTGTGTAACCGGTTGTGTTGCTACAGCAATGAGCCAAATTATGTATTATCATAAATATCCTCAATTTGGAAATGGAAGTAATTCATATTCCCATCTTTATTATGGAACGATCAGCCAAAATTTTAATGGAGTTGAGTATCTTTGGAATACAATGACAGATATTTCAAACAACTCTTCAAGAGCTGAGATCTCCAAGTTAATCTATCATGCAGGAGTATCCGTTAATATGAATTACGGGCCGGATGCATCGGGAACCCAATCTGCATACGCAGCTAGCGCATTGCAGAACAACTTCAGTTATCGACCGGACATTCGTCAGGTAGATCGTTTGAATTATACCTTGTTAAATTGGCAACGTGTAATTAAAGACAATATTGATGCTCATCAGCCTGTTTTATATTCCGGCACAGACGATTCGCTTGGTGTTGGTGGTCATGCATGGGTTTGCGATGGATATAACGATAATAACTATTTTCACATGAATTGGGGTTGGAGTGGTGCTGCCAATGCTTACTATTTCTTAGATACTCTTTTGGCGATGGATGGAACTACGGCTCAGGGGCGTTTTAATGCATCTCAAGCAGCTGTTGTAAATATTGCTCCGCTGGATCATAAATTCTGCTACGAGACTCGCGTTTTTCACGAACCCAATTTTACCGTTACCGATGGAAGTGGCTTATCTCCTTATAAAAACAATTCCGATTGTAGGGTAATCATTGACTTAGATACAATGGGGATAAATCTTACTTTCACCTATTTTAATACGGAGGCAGATCATGATTTCTTGAAAATTTACAAAGGAGATATCGTTGATCCGGCAAACTTATTGGCTTCTTACTCCGGTACTTCAACTCCTGCTCCGATTTCCCTTCCTCAAGGTCAGGGTGGAAAATTATTGCTTGTATTCACTTCCGATGATGCTGTTCAAGGAGAAGGATGGACTGCAACCGTGGAAGGTGTTTATCAGGGAGTTACGAATTATACCAAGGAAAATAACGTAAGACTTTATCCTAATCCGGCAACTGATAATGTGTTAATAACCGTTCCTGAATTGTCAAATGCAAGTACCACCGTTTCATATTTTGATTTAACCGGAAGAATGGTTTATCAGGCACCTGCTCAATTCTCAACCGGAGGAAATGTTTTTGTAAATGTTTCGGCTCTTACATCAGGAATCTATATCATGAAAATAGAATCCGCAAAAACAATATTTTCTACTAAATTGATTAAAAAATAGTAGAACTTTAATATTATAAAGCCATCCTTCGGGATGGCTTTTTTTATGCCCGCACTTGTTCTTTCTTCCTCGCATTACTTTTGTTTTTTTTGATTAAAAAGTTATCAACCGATTGTTGATAGTAAAACGCTGATAACCAGTGAATAATTATTTTTTCCCATTGAAATTGTAACTTTTTTGGAGCAACAATGGTATAAAAGTTATCAACAAGTGGTAAAAAGTGGTAAAAAGTGGATATTTTTGTATCATATTTTATCAGATAAACAAAAAAGTGGGAACATGATAAGCTTAATGGGAGAATATGAATGCAGAATCGATTCCAAAGGCAGGGTAATGATGCCGGTGGGGTTGAAAAAGCAGCTTCCTGCCGAGAAATCGGGAGCTTTTGTCATGAATCGGGGGTTTGAAAAATGTTTGGTGATGTATCCGCAAGATGAGTGGAATGTCATTAGTGAAGAACTGAACAAGTTGAACTTGTACAGCAAAAAAAACCGTGATTTTTTCCGTTACTTTATGCGTGGTGCTACACAACTGGAATTGGATTCGAACGGTCGCTTTCTGATTCCCCGTTCGTTACTCGATTATGCCGATGTTGAGCAGGATATAGTGCTCTTTGCATATTCTAACCGCATTGAAGTATGGAATAAAAACACGTATGAAAACCTTCTAACCGATGAACCTGATGATTTTGCAAATCTGGCAGAAGAAGTAATGGTAAACAAAAATATAGGAGGCACTACCACTGAGCACATATCATAATCCGGTTTTATTGGCGGAATGCATCGCCGGACTGAACATTCATCCCAATGGGATTTATGTGGATGTTACCTTTGGCGGAGGTGGACACTCCCGTGAAATTCTGAAACATTTGCAGAGCGGACGGCTCATTGTTTTCGATCAAGATGAAGATGCAAAGCAAAATTTGATTGATGATGAGCGTTTTTCGTTTGTGAACAGCAATTTTAGCCGAATGGAAAATTTTCTGAAATTCTATCAGGGTTTCCCATGTGATGGTATTTTAGCCGATTTGGGTGTGTCTTCACATCAGTTTGATGTTCCGGAACGCGGATTTTCCACTCGCTTCGAAGGCCCTTTGGATCTACGGATGGACACTCGAAAAGGAATTACTGCTGCCGATTACATAGCGTCTGTGGAAGAACAGGAATTAGCTCGGATATTTTTTAAATACGGAGAATTGCCCAATGCACGTAAGATTGCCAGTAGAATTGTATATGAACGTAATCATCAACCGATAGCAACTGTTTTTCAATTAAAGGAAGCACTTTCTTCGTTAGCCCCTCGGGGTAAGGAAAATAGTTTTTACGCCCGAATCTTTCAGGCATTGCGCATAGAAATTAATCATGAGATGGATGCGCTTGGTGATTTTCTGGTACAGGCAATCAATTGTTTGAAACCGGAGGGACGATTAGTGGTAATATCATATCATTCGCTGGAAGACCGATTGGTAAAAAATATTATGAAAAGTGGAAATCTTGATGGAACTGCAAACAAAGACTTTTATGGCAATTTGCTTACTCCGTTTAGGGTAATTACCCGCAAGCCGATCATTCCTTCCGATGATGAAATTAATGAGAATTCAAGAGCCAGGAGTGCCAAGTTACGAATTGCCGAAAAAATATAAGTATGGCAAATAGATATAAAAAAGCGGTCGAAGAGGAGCCGGAAGTAGCCCCTGAATCTAAGCCGGAAGAAGAAAAAAGGGAGACGGAAACCCCTAAAAAAAGTGCGATGGACCCTAAGTTTAAATTAATGGCAAAGGGGTATCGCGATATTTTTGGAGGAGATATACTTATTCAGAAATCCGTATTGAAACAATTGCCTTTTATTATGCTTCTTGTAGCGATGTTGGTGCTTTATATCTTCAATAATAATTTGGCAGAGAAAAATTTAATAAAAATAGAACGGACAAAAAAGGAACTCATTGAACTACGATATGAATATATTTCGAGTAAGGCTGATATGATGGATAGCTTAAAGCAATCGATGGTTCTACAAAAACTGGAGCTACTTGGAATTAAGGAATCAACGAATCCGCCACATAAAATATTTATTAATACCGGAAAAACCGACAAAAAATAGACCATGGGTGAGATAAGAAAAGATATATTATTCAGGGCATATTTAATCTACATCTTAGTGTTGGTGGTAGGAGTGATTATTTTTGTCCGATTGATTACATTAATATATATAGATGGGGATAAGTATCGTCAGATGGCAGAGGATAACCTTATCCGTGAACGAGTTTTAGAAGCATCCAGAGGAAATATATATTCGGATGATGGCAGTTTGTTAGCCACATCGGTGCCGGTGTTTGATATATATTGGGATGCTGTAGCTGTGAATAAAGATACATTTAACCATAACGTGGATGGTCTTGCCAGCCAGCTGTCGCTGCTCTTTAAAGATAAGTCGGCAAAAGATTATCACAATTATCTGGTCTCGAATTATAAAAATAAAAACAGATACACACTTATTCGAAGATCGGATCTAAGAAACGATCAAAATCAGGTCTCATATACTATTCTTAAAAAAATGAGAGAATTTCCGATTTTTCGTTTAGGTAAAAATAGAGGAGGTCTTATTGTCGAGAAAAAGGATGTTCGCAGAATGCCTTACAAATTACTCGCATCAAGGACGATTGGTTATGAGCGTAAGATGAAGCTCAAAAACGGGCAGGAATCAGGATATTTTGTTGGATTGGAGGGGGCTTATAGCCAGTACTTACAGGGGGTCAACGGAAAAAGGATTGAGCAACGGATTCGTGGTGGGTTTTGGATGCCGATTTCCGACGAGGATCAGGTGGAGCCGCAAAACGGAAAAGATGTCTATACTTCGTTAAATATCGATTTTCAAGCGGTGGCAACCCATGCACTGATGAAACAACTTGATTCCACAAAGGCGGATCATGGAACGGTCGTGCTAATGGAAGTGGAAACAGGGTTTGTTAAAGCTATTGCAAATTTGTCGAGACATTCGGACGGCTCTTACGGTGAAGATATGAACTATGCCATTTGGGAAAGTGCAGAACCCGGTTCCACTTTTAAACTGGCTTCGCTACTTGCAGTACTTGAAGATGGAAAATTTGACACCAACGCTGTGGTGCCTACCGGAAAAGCTAAATACGGGGATCGTATAATGATTGATTCACATGAAGATGGCTATGGAAATGTAACTTTTAAAAAGGCTTTTGAAGCCTCTTCTAATGTGGGAATTTCAAATTTGGTAGTTAGAGCTTTTGCCGGCAGGGAACAGGTTTATGTGGATTTGCTCAAGAAAATGGGAATCGGTCAATATTTGAATCTCGAAATTCCCGGAGAAGGAATCCCATTTCTTAAAGATCCAAAATCGCGTAGAGACCCGAACAATAAAAATCCATGGAACACCACCACTTTGCCATATATGTCGATTGGCTACGAAATTCAGGTTACGCCTCTTCAAATTCTATCGATGTACAACACAATCGCTAATAACGGCAGAATGGTGAAACCTCAGTTTGTGACTGAGGTGAAGAGTACCGGAAACGTGGTGAAAAAGAACGAGCCCATTGTTCTTATTGATAAAATATGTTCGCAAAAGACAATAGACAAAGCGAAAAGTTGTCTCGAAGGTGTTGTGAAACAGGGAACAGCAAAGAAGCTTTTTAATACCATGTACAGTATTGCAGGTAAAACAGGAACGG
Organism: Bacteroidales bacterium; assembly: GCA_963556065.3. Classification (GTDB taxonomy): domain Bacteria; phylum Bacteroidota; class Bacteroidia; order Bacteroidales; family WCHB1-69; genus JBAXTE01. The sequence goes on along the minus strand of CAUVYH020000014.1, from coordinate 63,218 downwards.
CACAAATTGCAGGGAAAGGCGGATATGGAAATGATAAAAACAAAACAAAAGCGATAGATTATAAAGCTTCTTTTGTTGGATATTTTCCTGCAAATAAGCCGAGGTATTCTTGTATCGTGGTTATTAATAAGCCAAAGCAAAAAGGTTTTTATGGTGGGGAAATTGCTGCGCCGGTATTTAAAGAAATTGCAGATAAAGTGTATGCAAGCGAAATAGATATTAAACAGGATGTTCCCGATTCCGTCAGAAACTATAACATGCCTTTGGTGAAATTTGGAAAACAGAGCGATCTCAAAACGATATATCAGACGATCAAATTCAATACGCTTTCCAATGATGTGTATGCCGAATGGGTGACTGCAGACGAGACCTCCGGCAACACAATTCGCATTAAACCGTCGATCGTTGAAAGTAAGAAAATACCCAACGTTGTGGGCATGGGGGTTCGGGATGCAATCTATCTGATTGAAAAGACGGGGTGTATTGCTTCGGCTAATGGAAAAGGAATGGTGGTTTCGCAATCGGTAAAACCCGGTACAGTTGTTAAAAAGGGGATGCGGGTTGTCCTTGGTCTGGGAATGCCCGATTTGATTAAGGTTGCGGATTACGATAGGACGATGGATTCCATTAAAATTGCTCGATCCATTAAAGATTCGGTTGATAAAATGCTGGCAAATACACCGATAGCAAAATCGGACACAGTGTCTAAGGAGAAAAAAAAGACGGATCCCAAAAGCAAAAAAGAAATTGCAGAGGATAAAAAGAAAAAAAATAAAGAGAAAACGTCAAAAAACACAAAAGCAAAACCGAAAGATAAGCAGGTAACTAAAAAGAATGCAAAGAACAGTAAGAAAAATAAAAAAAGTGAAAAGAGTAATTGATATCATACAACAGTGTAATGTGTCGAACATTCTTGGCAGCCCGGAAGTTGAGGTTTTGTCTATTGTTTTCGACTCCCGAAAAGTAACACCGGGCTCGATGTATGTTGCTCAACGCGGTGTAACCAACGATGGACACCAGTTTATTGGTGCGGCAATAAAAGCCGGAGCTGTAGCTATTGTTTGCGAACAGCTTCCAAAAGACATTCAAACCGAAACGGTTTATGTTGTGGTTGACGATTCCGCTTTATCACTTGGCTTTCTATCTGCGGCCTTTTACAACCATCCTTCCGAAAAATTGAAGCTGGTTGGTATTACGGGTACCAATGGAAAAACGACTACGGTAACTCTTTTGCATCAGTTGTTTGTTAATTTGGGATACAAATGCGGAATGCTTTCAACCGTTCAAAATAAAATTGGGAATGAATCAATTCCGGCAACTCATACCACTCCGGATTCGGTTCAACTTAATTTATTGCTTTCACAAATGGTAGATGCGGGATGTGAGTTTGTATTTATGGAAGTGAGTTCTCATTCGATCGTTCAGCACCGAATTTCTGGGGTTTTCTTTACGGGGGCGATTTTTAGCAACCTAACGCATGATCACCTCGATTATCATAAAACATTTGATGCTTACTTAAAGGCTAAAAAACAATTCTTCGATACTCTTCCTGAAAGTGCGTTTGCTTTGACAAATATTGATGATAGAAACGGATTGGTGATGGTGCAAAATTCACCGGCTCGTATTTACACCTATAGTATTCGTGCAATGGCCGATTTTAAAGGTAAAATCATCGAAAACACATTGGAAGGATTATCCATGCAAATTGATAAAGATGCGGTGTGGTTTAAATTGGTGGGTGAATTCAATGCCCATAATCTGATGGCGGTTTATGCTACGGCAATGTTGTTGAATTTAAGCAGCGACGATGTATTGCCGGTATTGAGTAATCTTAATTCTGCCGAAGGCCGGTTCGAACATGTTTCTAATACATCGGGAGTGGCTGCAATTGTTGACTATGCGCATACTCCGGATGCACTCGAAAATGTACTGAAAACCATTCAGGAGCTTTGTATCGAAGGCCAGCAGATAATTACCGTAGTGGGATGCGGTGGAGATCGGGATGCGTTAAAACGGCCGAAAATGGCTGTAATTGCAGCCGACTATAGCCATCGTGTTATTCTTACTTCCGATAATCCGAGGAGTGAAGATCCCAACGAGATTTTAGCTCAAATGCAAGCTGGGCTCAACGTACTGCAGAACAAAAAAGTTTTAACTATTGAGAATCGGCGTGAGGCCATCAAAACCGCATGTACCTTGGCTCAAAAAGGAGATGTGATCTTGGTTGCAGGTAAAGGTCATGAAAAATATCAGGAGATTAAAGGTGTTAAACATCATTTTGATGATAAGGAAGTATTAGTAGAATTTTTAAATGTATAGATTATGTTGTATTATCTTTTTGACTGGTTAGAAAAAGCGTATAGTTTTCCCGGAGCCCGGTTGTTCCAGTATATCTCGTTTCGTACGGCTGCAGCAATTATTGTTTCGTTAATTATATCGCTCGTTATCGGTAAGCGTGTGATTCAGTATTTGCAACTTAAGCAGGTGGGCGAAATTGTAAGGAATTTAGGACTTGAAGGCCAGATTCAAAAACAAGGCACCCCTACAATGGGTGGAATTATCATTATTGCAGCTATTGTGATTCCGGTTCTTCTTTTTGCAAAGTTGGAAAACATCTACGTTATAATCATGCTTATTACTACCATTTGGTTGGGAATTATCGGTTTTGTCGATGACTATATCAAGGTGTTTAAAAAGGATAAGAAGGGATTGTCAGGCAAGTTTAAAATTCTCGGGCAAGTTATTTTAGGGCTTATTGTCGGTTTAATCCTGTTTTTTCATCCGCAGGTGGTGATTAAAGAAAAAGCGGTGAATCAGCATTATGTACAGACGGACAATATGTTTCAGGTGGAAAGTTATAAAACGTCGCCGGCTATTTACTCTTCGGAGTCGGTAAAATCAACCAAAACAACAATACCGTTCGTAAAAAACAACGAATTGGACTATGCCGATGCATTATCTTGGTTGGGCGATGGTTACGAAAAATGGGCATGGCTGATTTTTATTCCGATCATCATATTTATTATTACAGCGGTATCCAATGGTGCTAATTTGACCGATGGCTTAGATGGTTTGGCAACGGGAACTTCGGCGGTGATTGGAGTCACGCTGGGAATTTTGGCGTATGTGTCTGGAAACACTGTGTTTGCCAACTATTTGAATATCATGTATATTCCGAACACTGGAGAGCTGACCATATTTATCGGGGCTTTTTTGGGAGCATGCATGGGCTTTCTGTGGTACAACACATACCCGGCTCAGATTTTTATGGGCGACACGGGCAGCCTCACATTGGGAGGAATAATTGCCGTTTTTGCCATTATAATCAGAAAAGAATTGCTCATTCCGATCTTTTGCGGCGTATTTCTGGTGCAAAGTATTTCCGTGATTATGCAAGTCACCTATTTTAAATATACTAAACGGAAATATGGCGAAGGCCGAAGAGTGCTTTTAATGGCACCATTGCACCATCATTATCAGAAAAAAGGATATCATGAAGCTAAAATTGTACAGCGGTTTGTTATTGTAAGTATGGCGCTGGCTGTTCTTACCATAATTACTTTGAAGATCAGATAACTACTAATACTAAAACATAAATCAAAAAACAGCTATGAGCATCGAACGTATCGCATTACAGGGAACAAGAAACCAACAGTCGCTGGCTTCTACCATTCATTCTAAATTAGTTGGTCTTCGCAAAGAGCGAATAAGAGAGAGTTTATTCGATTTTGACAACGAAGAACATAGGTTAGAGTATGTAACAACAGTCAGAGGTGTCGATTTTATCAACGATTCCAAGGCTACCAATGTAAATGCTGCCTGGTTTGGTCTTGAGTCGATGAATCGTCCGGTAGTCTGGATTATTGGCAATCTTGAAAAGAGTACTGCTGTGGCACAATTGCAGGATATTATCAGAAGCAAGGTAAAAACGATTGTTTGTTTGTGCAATGATAATAGTGCGGTGGCTGAAATGTTTTCGGATATTATTGCCGATATATCGGTTTCCGATTCCATGGAAGAAGTAGTGCAAATGGCCTATTACAAGGCTCAAAAAGGAGATGTGGTATTGTTTTCGCCGGCATGTGCCAGTTTTGATATGTACGACAATTATGAGGCACGCGGTGAAGCTTTTAAACGGGCTGTTGCCGAATTATAAGCAGTACTAGAAACATAAGATTATGAATAAGATATTGAGTAAAATTAAAGGCGATAAAGTGATATGGATGGTTGTACTATTTCTGTCCATTGCATCTGTACTCTTGGTTTATAGTGCAACGGGAGCGCTTGCTTATAAAAAACAGGGGGGAAATACGGAATATTATCTGGTGCGACACTTTGTAATTTTAGTTGCAGGATTGGGACTGATGTTTTTTACACATCTGATTAAATATACATTCTATGCACGCATCTCGGTTTTACTTGTATTCTTATCGCTCCCGCTTTTAATTTATACTTTGTTTTCCGGTTCCGAATTGAATGAGGCCAGTCGTTGGATTGTAATTCCGTTGCTGAATATTACTTTTCAGACTTCCGATTTTGCGAAGCTGGCCTTAGTTATCTTTTTAGCTCGAATTTTGGCGGTTAAGCAAGATCAGATTAAAGATTTACGCAAAGGATTCATTCCTGTAGTCATTGCAATCGGACTTGTGGTGGGGCTTATTTTGCCGGCAAATCTATCAACGGCAATGCTGCTTACTCTTACTTGCTTAATAATGATGTTTATTGCCAGAGTCAGCATCAAACATATTTTACAACTTTCGGGTATCGCATTGATTGTTTTTTCGATTTTTATTGTCATCTTGATGAATTCGTCGGATCAGGGACGTTTGGGAACTTGGAAAAAGAGGATTGAAAATTTTAAAAATCCCGATGCGGATGCTAACTATCAGGCAAATCAGGCTAAAATTGCAGTGGCCTCGGGATTTCCTTTGGGAAAAGGTCCGGGAAACAGTAACCAACGGAATTTTCTACCTCATCCTTACAGCGATTTTATTTATGCTATTATTGTTGAAGAATATGGTTTGTTTGGCGGCTTAATGATTCTTTTTGCATATTTAATATTACTCTATCGGGCAATGCGGATCGCGACCAATAGTCCGGGGACCTTTGGGGCGTTTCTGGCCCTTGGGCTCACGCTTATGCTTGTTTTTCAGGCTCTTGTGAATATGGCGGTGGCTGTTAATTTATTGCCGGTAACGGGTCAGCCATTGCCTATGGTGAGTATGGGGGGAACATCTATCTGGTTTACTTGCATCTCTTTCGGAATTATTTTAAGTGTGAGCAAAGAAGTAGATAAAGAAGAGCCTTCGATGCTTGTAGATAATAAAAACAACAACACGGCAAATCATGAAGAAAATTAAAATTATTATTAGCGGGGGCGGAACCGGTGGTCATGTTTTCCCGGCATTAGCTATTGCAAACGCGTTTAAGCGCCGCTTTCCGGATGCGGATGTCCTTTTTGTAGGAGCAAATAAAAGGATGGAGATGAAACGGGTTCCCGAAGCCGGCTATCGTATCATTGGAATTAATGTTACCGGGTTTCAGCGCAAACTGACCTTGAAAAATATATACAAAAATTTGCTGTTTCCATTCAAAGTGCTGAGCAGTCTTCGTGCTGCAAAAAAGATTGTGAAAGACTTTAATCCCGATGTTGTCGTCGGCGTGGGTGGGTATGCAAGTGGCCCTACGCTTAAAATGGCAGCTTCGCTTGGAGTGCCTACGTTGATTCAGGAACAGAATTCATATCCGGGAATAACCAACAAAGTACTTGCCGGAAAAGCAAAAAAAATATGTGTTGCCTATCCGAATATGAATAGGTTCTTTGATGAACGAAAAATTATTCTTACCGGAAATCCGATTCGTGCCGATATTGTAAAAATTCAGCCTAATATTGCGGAAGCTTATGCCTATTTTAATCTTACTCCCGATAAGAAAATAATTGCAGTTGTCGGTGGAAGCTTAGGTTCGCTTACGATTAATCAAAGTATGCAGGGATCTTTAACTTTCTTTAAAGATGCTGATGTGCAGGTAATTTGGCAAACAGGCGATCGTTTTTATAATCAAATTTTTACACATGTACGCGAATTGAGCAATCGTGGTATTAAAGTGATGCCTTTTGTTAAACGTATGGACTATTTATATAGTATTGCCGATTTGGTTATATCGAGAGCCGGGGCATTGTCGATTTCGGAATTGTGCACTCTTCATAAACCGAGTATTCTCATTCCATCGCCAAATGTTTCGGAAGATCATCAGACTAAAAATGCTAAAGTTCTTGTTGATGCTAACGCAGCCGTTATGATTTCGGATAAGGAAGCGCCTGCTATTCTTGGTCGTGTAGCAATAGATCTTGTACAGGATAAAGACAGGTTAAAAGTGCTTTCGGACAATATATCTCGGTTTGCTGTGCCGAATGCGGATGAACTTATTGTAGATGAAATTGTAAAATTAATTCGCTTCAGGTAATGAATATAAGTCACTTAAAATCGGTTTATTTTCTCGGAATTGGCGGGATTGGGATGAGTGCACTTGCCCGGTACTTTAACCGGAACAAGGTACATGTTGCCGGATACGACCGCACACCATCGGCACTTACTCAAGAACTTGAATCGGAGGGTATGCAAATTCATTATTCCGATGACCCTTCAAAAATTCCGGCTCATGTTGATATGTGCGTGTTTACACCTGCGGTTTCAAGTGACTTAACAGAGTTTGAAACTATTTCTGCCCGAAATATTCCGATGCTAAAACGTTCGGAAGTGCTCGGATTGATTACCGACTCCGGTTTCACCATTGCCGTTGCCGGCACGCATGGTAAAACATCCACAACATCGCTTACCGCACATTTGCTAAAAACGGCCATGATTCCTCTAAATGCTTTTATCGGAGGAATTTCGGCCAACTATAATTCCAACATTTTACTTGCCGAAAATTCCGACCTTTTTGTAGTAGAAGCGGATGAGTTCGATCGATCGTTTTTAAAGCTTCATCCTCAGTCGGCTGTAATCACCTCTGTAGATGCCGATCATTTGGATATCTATGGCGATAAAGATCATCTTAAACATTCGTTTGTCGATTTTTCGAATCAGGTTTCCGGCTTTTTGCTGGTTAAGGAATCGGTAAAATCCGATTTTGGACATCCTCGTTGTTTTTCCTACGACATCGATTCGTCAACGGCGGATTATCATGCTGCAAATATTGTTTTAACCGATGGAATCTATCGCTTCGATTTAATCACTCCTACATCCGTAATTACAAATATCGAACTGGGTGTGGGTGGATTACACAATGTTGAAAATGCGGTTGCTGCTTCCGCTTTGGCTCTTAATCAGGGAGTTTCCGAAGAATACTTGAAAAAAGGATTGAGCACATTTAAAGGTGTTCATCGAAGATTCGAACCCATTATTGTAAGTAAAAAACTAATTTATATTGACGATTATGCACATCATCCCGAAGAAATTAGGGCTTGTCTCACTTCGCTTCGGAAAATGTATCCAAATCGTCCGATTACGGCTGTTTTTCAGCCACATCTGTTCACCCGTACGCGCGATTTTGCCGATGATTTTGCACAAACGCTTGCTCTCGCCGATCGGTTACTGCTACTCGATATCTATCCTGCCCGAGAAGAACCGATAAAAGGAGTGTCTTCACAATGGCTTCTCGACAAAATCAACCTTTCCGAAAAAGAGTTGGTTGCAAAAGACGAACTCACACACCGTCTTCTTGACTGTAATCCTCAGCTCATCGTAACGATGGGTGCCGGAGACATAGATCGTTTGGTGGGGACGATAAAAGATTTTTTTATTAAAAACTATAACCTGTAGAAAATATGAGGAAAACGTGGATTAGGCGGATTGTTATTTTTGCGGGCATATTAGTGCTGGTTATCGGTGTTGTTATTGGCCATGGTTTTCGGAAATGTGCCCAATTGGATGTGGTAATCGATTACGATAGTGCAGCTGTCTTTATTACACCCCAAGAGGTAAAGACACACCTGATTTCCATGTTTGGTAATCCGGTGGGGCAACGGTTAAACGAGATCAATTTACAATCGATTGAGAACATGCTGCAAACCAATGCATTTATCTCCGAAGCTCAGGCCAGTATAGATTTGTCAGGAAAATTATCAATAGAAATTAAACAAAAAAAACCGCTTGTAAGAGTGCAAACTAAAAACGGACAGCAATTTTACCTCACCGAAGAGGGGCTTATGATGCCTATTTCGGAACATGGAATTGAACGTACCCCATTAGCTTCGGGCGAAATTTTTGACTATTATTTGAGCGTTCGTAATTTTAATAACGAAAATTCTACGGTCGAAGATACGCTAATCAAAAGATCCGTGTTATTTAAGGTGTGGTATTTGGCAGGTAAAATAAAAAAAGATCCCTTTATGGCGGCATTAACCGATCAAATTTATGTAAACGAAAAGGCCGAGTTCGAATTGGTGCCTCGTGTAGGTGGGCAACTTATTGTGCTTGGAGATATTGATCATATAGAAAACAAGTTTGTTAAACTAAAAGCATTATATTCCGAATCATTTAATCAGGTAGGATGGAATAAATATGCGGTAATCAATTTAAAATATAAAAATCAAGTGGTTTGTACCAGAAAATAGAAAGGAAGAAAATATGGAAAATTCGGAAATTATTGTTGGATTAGACATTGGAACAACAAAAATTGCAGTAATTGTCGGTCGTAAAGACAAGAATGGAAATATAGAAATTCTGGGTTCGGGGAAAGCCGAATCTACAGGTGTTATGCGTGGACAGGTCGCAAATATCGATAAAACAATCAATTCGATTAAGGCGGCAATTGAAATAGCCGAACGCGAGAGTGGGGTCGAAATAGGTTCTGTAGTTGTAGGTATTGCGGGACAGCATATTAAAAGTATTCAGCATCGGGGAAATATCCTCCGGAATAATACCGAGGATGAAATTTCGCTGAAAGACATTGAAATGCTTAAAAATAACATGTATAAATTGGTTATGAAACCGGGAGAGCAGATTATTAATGTAATTCCTCAGGAATATATTATCGATCGCGAGACCGGAATTCGCGAGCCTATTGGTATGGCCGGAGTTGAGTTGGGAGCTAATTTCCACATTATTACGGGAAACGAAAGTGCAATTAAGAACATTGTACGGTGCGTGCAAAAATCCGGGTTGATTATGGAAGACCTTATTCTTGAGCCGCTGGCATCTTCGGAAGCCGTACTCAGCGATGAGGAAAAAGAAGCGGGGGTTGCACTGGTCGATATTGGGGGCGGAACTTCGGATATCGCTATCTTTCAGGATAATATCATCCGCCATACGGCTGTAATTCCGTTAGGGGGAAATACCATAACCGAAGATGTAAAAGAAGGATGTACGATTATTAAGGTTCAGGCCGAAGCGTTGAAGGTTAAATACGGTTCATGTTTGGCTCAGCAAAACAGAGACGACGAAATTGTTTCGATACCCGGGCTCAAAGGCCGTCCGGCCAAGGAAATTTCGCTCCGCAATTTGGCAAACATTATCCAGGCACGCATGGAAGAAATTGTGGAACAAATCAACTTCGAAATCGAACAAAGCGGGTACAAGAAAAAACTCATTGCAGGAATTGTAATCACCGGTGGCGGATCTCAGCTTAAGCACCTAAAAGAATTAGTTGAATATACTACGGGAATGGAGTGTCGTATAGGCATACCCAGCGAAAAAATATCAACGGAAGTCAACAAGGAACTTCTTAATCCAAGCTATGCAACAGGCATTGGTCTAGTGATAGAAGGTTTTAACCGATTGGCGTTTAAACCGGAGGAACCGGAAGAAGAACCACATGATGAGGCTAAAGCAAAAACAGAAAAAGTTAAATCGAAAAAACCGCCTAAAGATTTGTCAAATACGCGTTTTACCGATATGTTCAAGGGGTTATTCTCTTCGGAAGAGATAAAATGATAATTATTAAAAAAATAAATAAACAAAGTCGTATGCTTTTTTGAAAAATAGAGTTTTATGGTTCGAAAAATATTTCTCCGATTGTTCATATCTAACATTGTTTTGTTGATAAAAAATCAGGGTGTTAACAATTAAATTTTGGATAAATATATACTTTTAGAAATTATTTACGAAAATGCGTTACGAATACACAAAATAACACAAAACATGACTAACGATATCTTAAAATTTGAGCTTCCTAAAGAACAGTCTTCTATTATAAAAGTGTTTGGAGTTGGCGGTGGTGGCTGCAATGCTGTTAAACACATGTATGAACAAGGCATACGGGGCGTTGATTTTATTGTGTGTAATACTGATGCTCAATCGCTGGAAACAAATCCGGTACCTAATAAAATTCAAATAGGAAAAAAAGGACTTGGTGCCGGTTCGGTGCCTTCCGTCGGCAAAGAAGCCGCGATGGAAGATATTGAAAAGTTAAAGAGTGCCCTCGAAAATAACACCGAAATGGTCTTTATTACCGCCGGAATGGGTGGGGGCACCGGAACGGGTGCAGCTCCTGTGCTGGCTGAACTTGCCCGTGAAATGGGAATTCTTACCGTAGGCATTGTAACGCTTCCTTTCGGATTCGAAGGCCGTAAGCGTAGAGGTTATGCTGAGGACGGAATAAAAGACCTGAAAGACCATGTTGACGCATTACTCATTATTTGCAACGACAAGCTCAGAGAATTATACGGTAATTTAAAAGTTACAGAAGCTTTCGACAAAGCAGACAATATTCTTACTACTGCGGCTAAAAGTATTGCCGAAATTATTACTTGTGTCGGCGGTATTAATGTCGATTTGGAAGATGTTAAAACCGTAATGCGAGAAAGCGGAGTTGCAATTATGGGTAGCGGAAGAGCCCAAGGCGAAGATCGTGCCCGCCATGCAGTAGAAGAAGCGCTTACTTCGCCATTGCTTAACGATAGCAATATTAAAGGCGCAAAAAATATTTTACTCTATTTGGCTTACGGAAACGAGGAACTTTCGATGGATGAAGTAACCGAAATCACCGAATTTGTGATTGACGAGGCAGGCAACGAAGCCAATGTTATTTGGGGCTATGGCACCGATGAAACACTCGAAAACGACATTAGTGTTACACTCATTGCTACCGGTTTTAAATCGTCGGATAACCTGATGATTGATGTTGCCGAAACCAAGGCTTCTATTGTTCATCCGCTTCAGACGGCACAAGCTAAAGAAAAAGAAACGGCTAAAGCTTTCTCATCAAGTTCGCTTACAAATTTTGAAGTGGCATCAAAGCCTGCAAACGAAATTGTTGATATGCCTAATACGGTGGTTTCTAACGGTGCTTTGGCACAAGAACCCGCTTCGGCTCCAATTGTTCACAAATTGTATGAAGACGAAAGCCCGAAAGAATCCATAGAAAACTCGCTTACGCCGACCATGAAACTTGACGTAAAAGAGACTTCTTCCGAACAGCGTATTGCCGACAAATTATCGGAACTTGCAGAAGAACCGGCAAATGATATATCGGAATCCACTCAATCCGTTAACAATTCCCGTATCGAAATCTTACGGAAATACAACACCCTTATCAAAACGGAAGATGGCCTTTCCGCAATCGAAAATCAACCGGCTTATTTGAGAAAAGGAGTCCAAATAAACGATACGATGGCTTCTTCAGAAGCTCAGTCTTCTACACTTAGGATTGCTCAAAATGAAGATAATCAAACGATAATAGAACGTAAAAATCCATATTTGTTCGACAATGTGGACTAAATAAAAAACTATATATGAAACTTACAGCACTCATCAATAATGATATAAAAGCGGCAATGCTTGCCAAAGAAAAAGAAAAACTCGAAGCGTTGCGCGCTGCAAAAACCGCATTTACACTAGCTATTGCAGCTAAAGGTGCGGGAACTGACCTTACAGACGAAGAAGAAATTGCCATTCTGAAAAAACTGGTAAAACAACGTCTGGATGCCGCTGATATTTATGTTCAGCAAAATCGCATGGATTTAGCCGAACCCGAACAATTTCAAGCCGCAATTATTAAAGCCTATTTGCCTCAGGAAATGCCGATTGAAGAACTTACTGCAATTATCAAGGAAATTATTGCTCAATGTGGTGCCACGTCGGTAAAAGAAATGGGTAAAGTTATGGGAATGGCCTCAAAACAACTACAAGGGAAAGCCGATAATAAAACAATTTCCGAAGTTATTAAGAACTTGCTTACTGATTAAAGAGAAATAAAACGCATGATTTCTCAAACTCCGGGCGATGTGAATCGATTCGGAGTTTTTTTGTGCATGAACTTTGCCTTGACGGTGATTGAGCGAAGCCGAAATACACCGTCTAAAAACATTGTCGGTATAATTTCTTTTAACCGGATTCGTAAAAAGCTACGCAGTCAATTTTAGACAGGATGAACAGGATTTACAGGATAATGCAATAGAGAATCATGTTGATCCTGTCTGTTTATTTTTTTTAGTGACTGTATATCAGTGCAACTAATACCGTTTATAGGTAAAATCCAATAATCTGTAATTATACAAGGTTATGTTATAGAACATTGTGGGCTTTGTAATTATGGTTGTCACCCTGAGTTCATCGAAGGGCATTATAAAAGCTCATTTTGTGATGCTTTACTTCGGCAAGCTCAGACAAGCTTTTGACTCAGCATGACACTTTTGATATAATTATCTTGAAATAATATTTATAGGATATTTCAATTCTCTACTCTAAATCCTACAGCGCCATTTTTTTGACCGGACTTGCGAAAAGATACACAGTTGTTTTTCTTTTTTTTAGACAGGATGAACAGGATTTACAGGATAATGCAATAGAGAATCATGTTAATCCTGTCTGTTTCTTTCTTTTAGTGATTGTATATCAGTGCAACTAATACCGTCCAATAATCTGTAATTATGCAAGGTTATGTTATAGAACATTGTGGACTTTGTAATTATGGTTGTCACCCTGAGTTCATCGAAGGGCATTATAAAAGCTTATTTTGTGATGCTTTACTTCGGCAAGCTCAGACAAGCTTTTGACTCAGCATGACACTTTTGATATAATTATCTTGAAATAATATTTATAGGATATTTCAATTCTCTACTCTAAATCCTACAGCGCCATTTTTTTGATCGGACTTGCGAAAAGATGCACAGTTGTTTTTCTTTTTTTTAGACAGGATGAACAGGATTTACAGGATAATGCAATAGAGAATCATGTTAATCCTGTCTGTTTATTTTTTTTAGTGACTGTATATCAGTGCAACTAATACCGTTTATAGGTAAAATCCAATAATCTGTAATTATACAAGATTATGTTATAGAACATTGTAAACTTTATAAATATGGTTGTCACACTGAGTTTATCGAAGTGCATCTATATATTAGCCTGTTATTATTATCCTTCGATAAACTCAGGATGACATTCATAGATTGTGTTTTACTTTTTAACTCGCATAAATTGTATTAAAAAGTAAATTAGGTGGCTGTATTTAACCTTAAACAATGTCTTAACGAATCTGATTCCGGTTGTTACAACTCTGTAATAAACTTCAATATCTCTTTCAACACCCCTTCATTAAAGGTCTCTTCAATGCGGGCATACTCCGACGGGGAACCGGTGTTTGCGGTCTGGAAAAGGTGATTGAGTTTCGGAAAAGTCATCACGGACAATTTTCCTTTTTTGTTCTTTGCAACCGCTTTTTGAATGGCCGGAATATTTTGAGCCGCCGGAACTTGCAGGTCCGATTCTCCATTCAGTGCCAGAATCGGGCAGTTGACTTTGCAAAGATAGTCCGCCGGGTTTAAGCGGATAAACTCCTTCATCCAAGGGGTAAGCACCTGCATAATAAGTTGTTCTGCCGTTCTTTTGGAGAGGTTGTATTTTTTCGAGGTTTCTTCACCTAGCTTTTGGATTGTGCTATCGGTAATTTCACGAATTTTAACTCCGGCTTTGGCATTATCGGGAATGGTCATTGCAATGTCAAATGCTTGTCGGTTTAAATCCACTAACGGGCCAATGATGGAATCGGGAATGGACGAAGCTTTCAATATAAGCCGGTATTGCTCCAGCATCAACGCTTTGCCATCCACACCGGTGCCGGCCAGTAGAACAATAAACTTTACCTTTTTGTTGCGCGAGGCTACGATGGGTGCAATTACACCGCCTTCGCTATGTCCCATCAATCCTATTTTGCCGGCGTTGATGCGTTTGTCTTTAATCAGGAATTCAAAAGCGGCTTCGGCATCCGTGGCAAAATCTAAAGTGGTGGCTTCGCTGAATTTTCCCGTTGATTTTCCCACGCCACGATCGTCGTAGCGAAGCACGGCAATCCCGTTTCGGGTGAGGTAATCGGCAATTACCAAAAAAGGTTTATGTCCCAGCAGTTCTTCATTCCTATTTTGGGCACCGGAGCCTGTAATGAGCACTACTGCCGGAAACAGGCCTTCGCCTTTGGGCAGCGTGAGTGTGCCGCCAAGCGAGACGTTTTGCTTCTTATTTGTAAATTGCACCTCTTCCGAAGTGTATGGATAGGGTTCTTTGGGTGTTTGCGGGCGGTTTACACGCGTGGGCTTGTCCGTGTAGAGCAATGTGAGCGGGTACGACTTCCCGATTTTGCATAGCCCGCTAATCGATTTTTTGTCAAAATCCACACGTCCCTTAAAAGTAAACTGAAGCTCGCTTACCTTGAAAGAAAGCGTGTCGTTTTGATAAATCGGTTTGCTTGCTACTTTATCAATCATTGCTATCCAGGGCAAGCCGGCTTTAATTCTTAGCGTGGAATCTCCCGTGATGTCAATGACCACCATTTGCGAATCGCCTTCGGCAACCACAATTCCTTGCCAAGCACCGTTAAATTTTGAATAATCGCTTTTCGACTGTGCATAACCGAAAAAGGGAGCAATCGCAAGAATTGCGAAAACTATAAAAAATGTAATTTTCTTCATTTTCAATATTTATTTTTCACAAAGGTAAGAAGGTTTTTTCGGATGCTGTTTTATTTTCAGATAATTTATTTATTTGTTAAAAATGTTTTTTGAAATTTAAAAAAATAAAGTTAAATTTGCATTGCCTATAATTGTCGGAAAGAACTTTTGCAATCCATTTTATTCCATTAGAATTTGTGCCCCCGATTATAAGTTTGTGCGATGCTTGTACTTGAAAAAACGATATAAAAATAAACTAAAAAAATAAATATGGAACAGAATCAAATTTTAAGTCAACGTACAGCCGACTTGTATCAGTACGTTCAGCATTCTCTAACGTTTTCGGAAGCAAAAAACGGATCATTGTTGGCATTGAGTGTCGCCACATTAGCGGCAGTTTTGAGCATTGAACCTGATAATAATTGTCTTCAATGCTTGCTTTATTTAATTTTAATTCCGTTACTCATTGGTTTTGCAATTTCGTGTATCTCATTTTATCCGGTTAAAAAAAAGACAGACAAATTAATTGAATCAGATGGTTCGAGTTTAAATATCTTTCATTGCGAAAATATTGTAAAGATGGGTAAAGAGCTTATGATTGTTGTTCTTTTATCCGAATTGGAAGATTATAAGCCAACTTTATTTGAAGTACAAAAAGTTGATAACATATTCAATATGGCGAAAGCCGCTTCCCGCAAATACAAGCTGTTCCGTAAGGCGTTATTTTGGTTTTTTGCCTTCTTAATATTTTTTGGTGCTTATTTAGTCATTGCTTTAATTTATTCATTATAAAAACATATTGCTATGAAAACAAATTTATTACTGTATAATCAAGAAAAATCATTCAAATCGATATCCGATTTTAAAGGAATTGTAGCTTCTATAGCTGAAAAAAGCATAATAAACATTGACGTTAAAACAGACAAGACTGTTGACGCTCAACAGCGATTGCATTATTTTGCTATTGGGCATACATTTAAAAATATTGAAACGGAATTGATATTTGATAAGGTGTTAGATGAAAATGCACAAAAAATGATGCCCACAAAATTTCTTTCCCTACAAGAAAAAAACTTTGGTATTCATCAAGATATAAAAACTTTAGTTTATGATATTAGAAATATTAACAGCCATTATGTACATGAGTTAGAAAAGATTAAACTTGATCATATTAACCCTAATGTAATCCGTTTCATAAAAGAAAGCTTTGAATTGGCAGTATTACAAGTGATGTTAAAAGAGAAAGAGATTTCATATATAGATTTTAAAGAGAAGCCGAATCCTGATAAGGAGTTTGTGGCTTTTTTACATGAGAAGTTTTATACGTTAAACAATCCAAATAAGAACCTAAGCCCAGAAGCCCAGGAAAAATTGAATGGATACATCGCTGTAAGGGATTATTATAAGACGCTTTCAAAAGATGAGGCAATTGAAGCCTTACTTTTTGTTGATGTAAATGAAGATTTTGATTGGAAACTATTCGATTCGCATTCAATTTTCAAAATTACGACCGGTAGATATTTGTCTTTTTATGCTTGTTTGTTTTTGCTTTCAATGTTTTTATATAAAAGTGAAGCGAATCAGTTGATTTCTAAGATAAAAGGGTTTAAATTGAATGATGACAAGAAGCATAGAAGTAAAAAAAATATCTTTTCATTTTTCTCAAAAAAGCTAACTAGTCAGGATATTAATAGTGAAGAAAAGAACTTGGTGATTTTCAGAGATATTGTTCAATACCTGAACCGTTATCCTACCGCATGGAATAAGGAGATAGAGTTGGAATCCAAACTCCCGGTTATGACGGATAAGTTGAAGAAGGAAATTATCGATATGGAAATTAAACGTTCTTATCCGACTTTTTCAGGCAATGAACGTTTTTTAGTATTTGCTAAGTATCAGATATGGGGTAGAAAATATTTTGGGGAAAGTATCAAAAAGGAATACATAAAAATGTCATTCACAAATAAAGAAATTGATGTTTTTAACTACGAAATAAATGTATGTCCGGAACTAAAAGGTGCGCATGAAAAATTATTGAAGCTGGAGTCAAGCAGAAAAAGAAACGAAAAAGAAATAGATAAAACGATACGAAATATTCGTGAACTGGAATCAGAAAACAATCCAAATCCAATTACTGAGAAGTTGAAAACTCGTATCGAAAAGAACTTGCTTTTTGTTTCTTATGGTAGAAATCAAGATCGATTCATGGATTTTGCAACAAGATATTTAGCGGAAAATAATTACTTTGGAGCGGATGCTCAATTTAAAACATACTGTTTTTATACTACAGATGAACAAAACAACGAATTGGATAAATTAAAAGAAACACTGACAAAAAAGGAATACGATAAGCTGAAATATCATCAGGGAAAATTAGTGCATTTTACAACTTTTCGGAATCATTTGAATAAATTTCCTGGTTGGGACACTCCATTTGTAATTGAGAACAATGCGATTCAAGTGAAGCTAAACCTTGCGAATGGAAATAATAAAATAGTTTCCATTCAACGTGGTTTGATGGCCTTTTTATTGGAACATGCCTTGTTTTCTGATAAAATTGAAAATATAGGGAAAGAAATGTTGCAAAAATATTATTTTGAACATCAAAAAGAGTTTAACCAAAGCAAGCTGGTGTTATCACAACAAAATAGCATTACCCGAGATGAAAAAATCGCTTTCAAAAAATTGTTGCCTAAACGCCTTTTACATAACTATTTGCCTGCAAATGCAAATGAAGAAACTGAGATCAATACTTTAGCTCTTTTGTTGAAAAAAGCAAACGAAAGTGAAGAAAGATATGGAAATCTATTGACAAAAGCCAAAAAGGAGGGCAATTACGACGATTTTATTAAAAGAAATAAAGGAAAACAATTTAAGCTTCAATTTATTCGTAAAGCTTGGCATTGGATGTATTTCAAGCAAAGTTATCAAGAACAAATCGCCTTTTCGGGTCAACACCACAAACGCTACCATATTACAAAAGAGGAATTTAATGACTTTTCACGGTTTATGTTTGCATTTGATGAGGTAGCCAATTACAAAGATTATCTTAATGATATGTTGGATAATAAAGGTTTTTTTGATAATAATGAATTCAAAATTCTTTTTGAAAGTTGTGGATCATTAGACCAATTATACGACAAAACAAAAAGAAAGTATGAAGAATGGTTGAAAAAGAAAGATCCCATAAGGAATATTGAAGGAAAATACTTATTAGAAAACTATGAGCATTTCTTTAACGATCAAATGTTTTACATAAATATTTCTCATTTTATTGCTTTTTTGAAGAATGAAAATTATCTTGCCCCCAAATTCCAACATAAATCATCTATTAATGAGCAATATTTAATTGATGTATATTACTATAAAAAAACATTGGAGAAATCTGAATACAAGGCACATGGTAAGTTGTACGATAAACTAAAAGAAGTAAAATTAGAAGATTGTTTGTTATACGAAATGGCGATGAAATATTTAAACAAAGACAAGACTGTTTGCCAAACCGCAAGAACAAATATCGTCGAAATCATGACCCAAAATGTTGTTTTTGATATCAAGGACAAAAACAATCGCCATTTATATAAATTGGAAGTTCCTTTTAAGAAGATAGATAATTATACCGGACTGATAAGGCATAAAGTATGGAAAGAAGGAAGGTTTGATGGTAGTTTCCTTTCAGATATAGTGGTTTATCTCGAAAAAGTAAAGAATCACAAGGATATAAGGGCTGTGTATTATGATTTTACAAAGAATATTTATGATAAAGTATTATCATTAGATGGTCTGACGAAAATTGAAGGGCATATTGTTTCAAATTCGGTTAAGTTTACCAATCTTACTTTGCACATGGAAGGTTACTTCGTTTTTAAAGATAAAATGACAATATTGAAAGAAAACAGAATTACGTATCACGAAATTGAAAAATTAAAAATATTTTTCGATTATGAAACCAGAAACAAAGCATTTCATTTTGGAATACCTGCTCGGAGTTACGAAGATGTAATAAAAGAAATTGAACAAAAATTTATATCAAACGAAGCCATAAAAGAGCAACCTACTTCTTATTTTAAATTAAGTAAATCCTCCAAAATGGTTTGTAATGTGTTTTTACACTCGATACACAATGATTATTTCGATTCAAAAGAGAAAGATAGTAAGAAGAAAACAAAAGATGCGGAGGAAAAATATTTTATGGAGATAATAAATAATTAGCTGTAAAATACCATGTGAACCTAAGTTCTTTGACATCCTGAAAACCGATTAAAAAAATTATCTTTGCAAAGTGGTAATACTAAGATATTTCCCGTTTTTTCTTCGGAAATACACGGGTTTACCCTCAGATAATGAGGCGGTTGGCAACAGTATGTTGTGACTGCTCTCAGTTTGGAGGGTAAAAACAACTAACACGTGGTATAGTTAATTGGGGCTGTAGTTGTGACTGCTCTCAGTTTGGAGGGTAAAAACAACAGCCCGAGGGATTTGTTGATGATGTTGCCTGTTGTGACTGCTCTCAGTTTGGAGGGTAAAAACAACATTCTAATAATTGAATTATTCCTTATCCAGTTGTGACTGCTCTCAGTTTGGAGGGTAAAAACAACGGACGTGCTTTGATTTTTTGAAGTACATAGTTGTGACTGCTCTCAGTTTGGAGGGTAAAAACAACGTATAGATGTCGTTGTTATCCCAATCGTTCGTTGTGACTGCTCTCAGTTTGGAGGGTAAAAACAACATGTGGTCTATGTGAAAATTCTTTTCAAGGTTGTGACTGCTCTCAGTTTGGAGGGTAAAAACAACTTGTAGGAACTCTTTAAAATCGCTCATTGCGTTGTGACTGCTCTCAGTTTGGAGGGTAAAAACAACCCACTCATTGTCTTCTAAAAATGAGCAATTGTTGTGACTGCTCTCAGTTTGGAGGGTAAAAACAACTGTAAGCCTGTTTTTTTATCCTTAATCCTGGTTGTGACTGCTCTCAGTTTGGAGGGTAAAAACAACTACGCAACGTCATACACTGGGGTGGCTGCCGTTGTGACTGCTCTCAGTTTGGAGGGTAAAAACAACTTTTGGTCTATGCTTATTCGAGCCTGATATGTTGTGACTGCTCTCAGTTTGGAGGGTAAAAACAACAATATTGATATTTTTATTGATAACTTGAAAGTTGTGACTGCTCTCAGTTTGGAGGGTAAAAACAACACGAACCCCGAATAACGATTTGATTCTCGGTTGTGACTGCTCTCAGTTTGGAGGGTAAAAACAACAATGATGCAGCATAAGCTAATACTTGATTGTTGTGACTGCTCTCAGTTTGGAGGGTAAAAACAACGATATTACTTTAAAACATTTTTCCATTCCAGTTGTGACTGCTCTCAGTTTGGAGGGTAAAAACAACGTTTTTGTGGCAAATCTAACATATCCGGACGTTGTGACTGCTCTCAGTTTGGAGGGTAAAAACAACTGCCTCGAGGTATTTAATGCGCTTAATTTGTTGTGACTGCTCTCAGTTTGGAGGGTAAAAACAACATGCTAAAACCATATCCCAGATGGTCGATGGTTGTGACTGCTCTCAGTTTGGAGGGTAAAAACAACTCCTCTTTGAGAAACAATTACGCTGTCATGGTTGTGACTGCTCTCAGTTTGGAGGGTAAAAACAACGAAACCATTTCCATATAAATCGATGAGCACGTTGTAACTGCTCTCAGTTTGGAGGAGGGACGAGCGTAAAGAAATAGTCCGGTGGACTATTTTAGCGAAGTAGCCCGCCTGCGGGATGGCAACTAAACTCTTTCCATTGTTTTGGAGGGTAAAAACAACTAGGTCATCCATGTAAATGATACGACCACTGTTGTAATTGCATTCATTTTTGGAGGTAAAAACAACTTCTGCCTCTTTCGGATATACTCACCCCGTGTTGTAACTGCTCTTATTTTGAAGGAGGGACGAGCGTAAAAAAATAGTCCGGTGGACTATTTTAGCGAAGTAGCCCGCCTGTGGGATGGCACCGAAACTCTTTTAATTTTTTTGGAGGGTAAAAACAACGTTAAACAATAACTTCCTATTTTCCTATTGGTTGTAACTGCTCTCAGTTTGAAGGGTAAAAGCAACCTTTTCTTGGAGAACTACCACTGGTTAATGTTGTAACTGCTCTCAGTTTGAAGGGTAAAAGCAACTATTTACAGTTAATTCTTTTCATCATCGCCGTTGTAACTGCTCTCAGTTTGAAGGGTAAAAGCAACACTTAACGTGTTGGGTTTTGTAGCATCAGGTTGTAACTGCTCTCAGTTTGAAGGAGGGACGAGCGTAAAGAAATAGTCCGGTGGACTATTTTAGCGAAGTAGCCCGCCTGCGGGATGGCACCGAAACTCTTTCGATTCTTTGAAGGGTAAAAACAACAAAACATCACACATCATATTAGTTACATTAGTTGTAACTGCTCTTATTTTGAAGGAGGGACGAGCGTAAAGAAATAGTCCGGTGGACTATTTTAGCGAAGTAGCCCGCCTGCGGGATGGCAACTAAACTCTTTCCATTGTTTTGAAGGGTAAAAACAACGTGGTCCACTCCATTCTTTAGTAGGAAATTGTTGTGACTGCCCTTGTTTTGAAGGGTAAAAACAACTCTGCCAACCATATCCACAATTTTGATTTCGTTGTGACTGCCCTTGTTTTGAAGGGTAAAAACAACTGGTATTCCAAGTGACTCTATTGTTGCCGTGTTGTAACTGCTCTTATTTTGAAGGGTAAAAACAACCTGAGTTCCTTGCAACTCGAATTCTTTAAAGTTGTAACTGCTCTTATTTTGAAGGGTAAAAACAACAGAAGGCGGTAACTTCTTCAAGTGTTTTGAGTTGTAACTGCTCTTATTTTGAAGGGTAAAAACAACTGTCAGATATTAATGGCATCATCATAAAAGGTTGTAACTGCTCTCAGTTTGGAGGGTAAAAACAACGAAACCATTTCCATATAAATCGATGAGCACGTTGTAACTGCTCTCAGTTTGGAGGAGGGACGAGCGTAAAGAAATAGTCCGGTGGACTATTTTAGCGAAGTAGCCCGCCTGCGGGATGGCAACTAAACTCTTTCCATTGTTTTGGAGGGTAAAAACAACTCCACGTCGTTGATGATTTCGCAACAGCAAGTTGTAACTGCCGGTATTTTGACGGGTAAAAACAACTCTTCTAGCTTTAGATTTTTTTAAACCACAGTTGTAACTGCTCTTATTTTGAAGGGTGAAAACAACTGTTTTATCATTGCTGGGGGGCGTTGTGTTTTTTGGAAAAAATAAAAATGGAAATCGGTTCGGGATAGAACCTTGGTGTTTCGGTGGAGTGTGGGGTTTAAAAGTGCAATTTCTGGTTGGGCGTTTTAGTAAAAACCTGAATTTGTGCAAAATATTTTTATACACTGCGTAGCTCTAAATCTTCAAAAAAAGCTTCATCTTCTGTGGCCCTCAGGCGTGTCAAGAAAAAAGTGTCAATAGCCAAGCAAAAAAATAGAAAACCGATTAAAAGCTTTTGTATTTTAGATAGGATGATTTTGATTTACAGAATAATACGATAAATATTCTTGTTTTTTAATTCACAAAAACGTTAAACTTGATTGAGTGGGTTAATAAATATTCAGGTTTATTGCAACAATACTTCGGTGAATTTTTTACTTCGCAAGCTAAATCAATTGTAACTAATTGATTGCCAGTGTTGTTTCTTGCTATGGCTCGAAATGACAAAGCGCAGGTAATGAATTTATTACAAGATATTGCTGGAGTGTTACTACCACGAATAAGTTATCAAATCGATGTCCTGATGCGGTAACTGATACATTTCGCAGATTACCCGGTTGGTGAAAAACCCTTTGAAAACGTATATTCCTTTTCTGAAATACGGATCGGATTTAATAAACCATTCCGTACCCCCGGCTTCACAAATATTAAGCACAATGGGAGCCAGGTAGTTGCTGAGCGCATACGAGGCGGTATGAGGCACCCGCGAGGCGATATTGGGAACACAGTAGTGGGTGATTCCGGCATACTGAAACACGGGATCGGAATGGGTGGTGGGGTGCGATGTGGCAATACATCCGCCCTGGTCGATGCTTACATCGATAATCACAGAGCAGGATTTCATCTCCTGAACCATTTCTTCGGAAACCACAACCGGCGACAAGCCGTGGTTGCTATGAATGGCTCCGATTAAAACATGTGCGGTCCGTAGCGATTTTAATAAAATTTTCGGTTGTATAATCGAAGTAAAAACCCGGGCATTCAGATTCTCTTGTAATCGGCGGAGCTTATAGATGTTATTGTCGAAAATCTTAACCATGGCACCAAGGCCCATGGCTGCTCTTGCGGCATATTCCCCAACGGTTCCGGCACCTAAAATCACCACTTCGGTGGGGGTAATTCCCGAAAATCCGCCCAACATGTTGCCTTTGCCGTATTTTATATCAGAGAGATACTGTGCGGCAATTAAAATGGACGTATTGCCGGCAATTTCGCTCACGGCGCGAACAATAGGATATGAATTCGACTGATCTTGAACGAGTTCGAATGCAATTGCAATTGCTTTCTTTTCGGCAAGTTTCTTAAAATATTCCTGCGTTTGTGTAGTGGGATGAAGTGCCGAAATAATAGTTTGGTTCTGTTTGAGCAAATCGACTTCGGAATAAGACAGCGGAGAAATTCGTAAAAGGATATCGGAGTTTGCAAAAATGGAACCTGAATTCTCCACGATATCGGCACCGGCTTCCACATATTCCTGATTGGAAAAATGAGCTTGCATGCCGGCATTCGATTCTATTAAGATGCGGTACCCGTTTCGAACCAGTAGATTAACGGCCTCCGGCACCAATGCAACCCGGTGCTCGCTATCACAAGTTTCTTTAAGCACTCCGATAACCATTTGCAGGTTGCTTTTTTTAATATCCAGCAACTCTTCCTGAGGTAGTAACCCGCTTTCACTCAAATTGATATAATTGTTTTGTGTCGAATTCATACTGCTACATTTTAGAATGTAAATGTACGAAAATTTGTTGATTCATCAACGCTAATTTTAACTTCCACCGTATTTTTCGGTAAAATGTCTTCAACCACTTCGGGCCACTCCATCAAACAGTAATCTCCACTATAAACATACTCTTCGTAACCGATATTTAATGCTTCGGCACTATTCTTCAGACGATAAAAATCGAAGTGGTAAACGGTTCCTACGGTGCCCTGATATTCGTTTACAATGGCAAAGGTAGGGCTGGTTACAGGTTCCGAACAACCCAAAAAGGAACAAACAGCTTTAATAAAGGTGGTCTTTCCGGCACCCATTTGTCCACGGAATGCAAATAATCGATCGTTTGGGTGGCTTTCAATCAGCGCTTGTGCAATTGTTTTTAACTCATCAAGATTCTTACAAAGGTATTGATTCATGAAACGCAACTATTTTTATTATAATTTTTTCTTGTGTCCCTCCGGGACTTGTTCACTGATAACTCGTTTACTTGTACATGCTTTGCAACTAACCAGAAATCTTTGATTTCATCATTTTCCGAGGCTTTATGAACTTTATAACCTTTCGACTTTATGGATCCCGAAAAATAAAAAATCTATGATTTTTGTGATTTTTCGAGGATCCACGAATTTTTACAAAAATCATAGATTTTTTAAAATTCGGGATGCGCAACTCATAACTCATAACTCATAACTCATTTACTTCGGCATTAATTGGATAAACGGTACAAGCATCTCTTCCATCGATATTCCGCCATGTTGAAACGTGTTTCTGTAGTAGTTTACGTAGTGATTGTAGTTATTCGGATAAGCAAAAAAGTTGTCGTTTTGAGCAAACACATACGAAGAGGATAAACTGTTCTTCGGCAAATGAATCGATTCGGGGTTGTGAACTTCAAACACTTCCTTTGAACTTACTTCCAGACTTTTCCCTTCTTTGTAGCGTAGATTTGTCGTCGTGTCGCGGTCGCCGATAATTTTAATCGGATTTTTAACCAAAATGGAACCGTGGTCGGTAGTTAGGCAAATGGGTATTTTCTTCTCTGCCAGGTACTTGATTAAATCGTAAAGCGGAGAATGTTCGAACCACGACATGGTAACCGACCGGTAAGCCGATTCGTCGGCGGCCAGCTCTCTTATTAAATCGCTCTCGGTGCGGGCGTGGGAGAGCATATCCACAAAATTATAAACGATCACATTCAGCGTGTTATTCATTTGTTGATGGATGGTGTCGGTAAGTCGGCGTCCGAAATCGGCATTTAAAACTTTAGCATAATGATGCTTGATGTTCAATCCGTAGCGTTTTAAATAGTGTCCGAGAAGCTCGCTTTCGTATTGGTTTTTATGGCCTTCTTCGCCTTCGTCTATCCATAATTCGGGGTATTTTTTTGCGATTTCGGAAGGCATTAGCCCCGAAAACAAGGCGTTGCGGGCAAATTGGGTGGCTGTGGGTAAAATAGCGTAATACAATTCGTCGGAAGAAACGTCGTAAAGATCTCTGAAATAAGGTTCAATCGCTTTCCATTGGTCGTAGCGAAGATTATCGATTACAATCAGGAAGGTTGTCTTATGCTTGCTTAATAGTGGAAACAATCGTTCCTTAAGAAGGGTTTGGGACATTAACGGATTGTCGATGCTCGACGAATTGAGCCAGTTGGTGTAGTTTTTAGAAATAAACTTCCCGAATTGTTTGTTGGCTTCGGCTTTTTGCTGAATTAAAATCTCGTTGATCCCGGAATCGGTGTTTTTTTCCAGTGCAAGCTCCCATTGTATCAGTTTGAGGTATATCTTTCTCCAGTCTTCGTGCGAACGGGCATCCATGATCTCCATGCTGAGGTTGCGAAATTCGCGTTGATAACGTTCGGTGTTTTTTTTGTGAATAAGATCCTTGTTCTCAATAATCTTTTTTACACTCAGGTAAATTTGATTGGGGTTTACGGGCTTTATTAGATAATCGGCGATATTCGATCCCAAAGCGTCATCCATAATATGTTCTTCTTCGCTCTTGGTAATCATTACCACCGGAATATAGGAGTCGTAGGCATTGATTTCCTGCAAGGTCTCCAAACCGGATAGCCCGGGCATGTTTTCATCTAAAAACACGATTTGAGGTTGCTCCGTTCTGATCAGCGCCAAGGCCTCATATCCGTTATTACTGGTAATTACGTCGAGTCCTTTATGTTTTAAAAATATAATATGCGGAGTGAGTAAATCGATCTCGTCATCTACCCAGAGAATTTTTATTGGATCCATTGTTTTTTGTTTTTTTAAGAACGTGTTTTAGTTACCTGCTTGTTATGTTTAGGAGTATGAGCAATCGGCTTTATCTGAAATCAATCCGTTCGAATGTTGATAATTCCGTGAAATTTTTAATCCAATACAAAAATATTAAAAATTTCAGTGCAAAATTTAGTAAATTCGCTTTTTAATACATGATTCGGTTTTCCGAACACAATTAATTCAAAATAAAGAACATCCGATATGCCGGTAAAAAACAAGCGTAAAATAATAAACGATCCCGTATATGGTTTTATTACCATCCCCAACGATTTAATTTTCGATTTGATTGAGCATCCTTATTTTCAGCGATTACGAAGAATCAAGCAATTGGGACTTACCGGCTTGGTTTATCCGGGAGCCATACATACCCGTTTTCAGCACGCTTTGGGGGCAATGTTTCTGATGTGTCAGGCTATCGATGTGCTGCGTCAGAAAGGAGTAGATATCACGGCAGAAGAGGAACAATCGACCGTTATTGCCATCTTGTTGCACGATATTGGACACGGACCTTTTTCGCATGCACTCGAAAATTGTATTGTTCACGAAATGAATCATGAAGACCTTACGGAACTCTTCTTCGAAGCACTGAACGACGAATTTGAAGGCAAACTTCTGGTCGCGTATCGGATTTTTAAAGATCAGTATCCTAAGAAATTTTTGCACCAGCTGGTGTCAAGCCAGCTCGATGTAGATCGGCTCGATTATCTGTCGAGAGACAGCTTTTTTACCGGAGTATCGGAAGGAATCATCGGCACCGAGCGGATTATTAAAATGTTGAATGTGGTTAATGATGAGCTGGTTGTGGATATCAAAGGGATTTATTCGGTAGAAAAATTTGTATTGTCGCGTCGGCTCATGTATTGGCAGGTGTACCTTCATAAAACCGTGGTGGGGGCCGAACAACTGCTGATAAAAGTGCTGAAAAGAGCTGAATTTTTAACGAAAAGAGGAACCCCTATATTCTTAACGCCATCGCTCAAACAATTTTTTGAACATAATTACACTGCCTGTGATTTTAAAAAAGATCCGAATATTCTTAAGTTGTTTGCCAATTTAGATGATGATGAGATTATGACCTCTATTAAAATCTGGCAAAATCATTCCGATAAAATTCTTTCAATGCTTGCTGAAAAGTTGATAAACCGGGAATTATTTAAAGTCGAATTTTCTAATACACCCACGGATAATCGGCGGGTTGCCGAAATCGGAAAAAGGGCGATGCGTTTATACGACATTACGGAAGAAGAATCGAGTTACTTTGTTTTTGCGGGCCAAATTTCAAACAGCGCATATTCGCATAGTGGAGGTAAAATAAACGTACTGCTTCAGGACGGGACATTGCTCGATTTGACGGATGCTTCCGATCAACTCAATATTGATATGTTGACGAAGATCGTAACCAAGTACTTTATTTGTTATCCGAAATTATAATAAGGGTGAAATAATAATAATCTGATAATCAGTTTTATAGTTGTTGATAGGTAAAAAAAAGAAGATTATATGGAGGGAAATGATTAAAATTGCACTCTAAAACTGATTAAAAGGATAAGATTCATTAATAATCATAAGATGAAGTTTACAGTTAAACAAATTGCCGATATTACAAACGGAACCATTGAAGGAGACGAATTGGCATCGGTTTCGAGTTTATCAAAAATAGAAGAAGGCGGTGAAAACACACTTACCTTTCTGGCAAACCCTAAATATACACACTTTATTTACGAAACTACGGCTACTGCGTGCATGGTAAGTAAGGATTTTGTAGCGGATAAGCCTGTAAAAACAACGCTTATTCGGGTTTCCAATCCCTATATGGCATTCGCTCAGTTATTGGATGTTTACAATAGTATGAAGCAACAAAAAGTCGGAATTTCAAAACTTGCTTATATTTCCGAAAGTGCTCGCTTGGGAGAAAATTGTTATATTGCAGAGTTTGTAAGCATTGGCGATAACGCAACAATAGGGGATCGTGTAAAACTATATCCGCATGTAGTCATTGGCGATAATGTAAAGATAGGAAACGATACGGTCTTGAATGCCGGAGTTAAAATCTATGCAGATTGTATTGTTGGAAACAAGTGTACGATTCATTCCGGAACTGTAGTAGGAGCCGACGGCTTTGGCTTTGCACCTCAACAGGATGAAGAATTCTTAAAAGTAGCTCAAATAGGCAACGTGGTTATTGAAGATCATGTTGAGATCGGTGCCAATTGCTGTATCGATAGGGCGACGATAGGTTCCACAATCATTCGCAAAGGAGTTAAACTCGATAATTTAATTCAGGTTGCGCATAATGTCGAAATTGGAAATAATACGGTAATTGCAGCACAAGCAGGCATTGCGGGCTCCGCAAAACTGGGTAAAAATCTCATGGTCGGCGGACAAGTGGGAGTTAGCGGACATATTACGCTGGCCGATGACATAAAAATTGCCGCTCAATCGGGAATTCCTAATAATGTAGAGGAAAAAGGTGCAATTTTGATGGGTTCACCTGCATTTGATGCATCTGCATATAAAAGAGTGTTCATTTTGTTCCGAAAATTACCCGAAATATATGGTCGTCTTACTGCTTTGGAAAAGAAATTTGACTCTAAAAACAAAGAAATTTAGTTCGTTTACTAAAATCAACATGTTTTTTTTCTTTTTTAATCGGTTAATATCAATTCTTTTATATTTTCTTTAAATTAAAGTAATACAATATTTTAAGTGAATTTGTGCGGATGAAAGCGACTGAATTTATTAACATTTTTTCACAGTGTAAATAATTATTCTTTATCTTTGCCGGCGTTATGAGAGAAAAACAAAGAACAATAAGAAATTCAGTTACAATTTCCGGTGCGGGTTTGCATACCGGAAAAAATGTAACCCTCACCATATACCCGGCTCCAGTTAACCACGGAATTAAATTTTGTCGTATTGATCTTGACGGAGCACCATTGATATCCGTAGATGTTAACAATGTCTTTGATACTTCGAGAGGCACTTCAATTCGGCAAAATGACGCTGAAGTTCGCACGATTGAACATTGTGTAGCGGCATTAGCGGGTTTGCAAATTGATAATGTGTTAATAAACATTGATTGTGAAGAAACTCCGATTCTTGACGGAAGTGCCAGATGTTATGTGGAAGCACTCGAAAAAGTAGGATTTGAAGAGCAGGATGCGCCACGTAAATATTTTGAGATTACCAAAAACATCACCTTTGTTAACGCGGAGAAAAAGGTCGAAATTATTGCGATTCCAGCCGATGACTTTCGTATTTCCGTGATGGTTGATTACGATTCGGATGTGCTAACCAATCAACATGCATCTTTATACCATATTGATGAATTTGCCGGTGAATTTGCAAAGTGTCGTACGTTTGTGTTTTTACATGATTTGGATATCCTTATTCAAAATAATTTAGTAAAAGGCGGCGATGTGAACAATGCTATTGTGTTTGTTGACAGGATGGTAAGCAAACCCGAGCTGGAAAAATTGGCAACATTCTTTAATCGTCACGATATTGAGGTAAAAGAACAGGGAATTCTTAATAATGTCGATTTATATTATAATAATGAGCCGGCTCGCCACAAATTGCTCGACCTTATAGGAGATTTATCAACAGTTGGCATGCCTATTAAAGGTCATATCATCGCAATTCGGCCAGGGCATCAATCCAACATAGAATTTGCGAAATTAATAAAAAAAGAATTTCTCACGGAAAGCACCCTGCCTTCGTATGATTTGTCCAAACCACCGCTATACGATATTAATCAGATTAAAAAATTACTACCGCATCGTCCGCCATTCTTATTAGTAGATAAGATTCTTTCTATGGACAGCGATAGTGTAATCGGACTTAAAAATGTGACCATGAATGAAGGTTTCTTTGTGGGACATTTTCCTGAAGAACCGGTAATGCCGGGCGTTTTGCAAATTGAAGCCATGGCTCAGGTAGGGGGTATATTAGCATTAAGTTCAGTATCTGATCCGGAGAACTATTCCACTTTATTCTTAAAAATCAGTGAAGTTAAATTTCGTCAAAAAGTTGTTCCCGGAGATACGTTGATTTTTCACTTGAAACTTGTTTCTCCGATACGTCGGGGACTTTGCCACATGAGAGGACTAGCTTATGTTAATAACAAGGTAGTTATGGAAGCAGAAATGCTTGCTCAAATTGCAAAAAAATCTTGATTTTATGATTCATCAACTAACAAGCATCCACCCTAACGCAAAAATTGGTAAAGATACTCGTATAAATGCATTTGTAACTATAGAAGAAGATGTTGTTATTGGCGAAGGTTGCCAGATTGCATCGAATGTAGTTATTATGAATGGTGCACGGATTGGAAATAATGTTAAAATTTTTCCGGGTGCTGTAATCTCTGCAATTCCACAGGATTTAAAATATAAAGGCGAAAATTCCGTCACAATCATTGGAGACAACACCATTATCAGAGAATGTGTCACCGTTAATAGAGGGACCATAGCCAGCATGAAAAGC
Source organism: Bacteroidales bacterium (assembly GCA_963556065.3). Lineage (GTDB taxonomy): Bacteria > Bacteroidota > Bacteroidia > Bacteroidales > WCHB1-69 > JBAXTE01. Next base: position 32,581 of record CAUVYH020000014.1, on the reverse strand, counting down.
GAAGTGGGTAAAAATTGCCTGCTGATGGCTTATGTTCATATTGCACACGATTGTATCGTAGGAGATCATGTAATTATTGCCAATTCTGTAAATTTGGCCGGTCATATTACGATTGAAGATTGGGCAATTTTAGAGGGAATGGTTGCGGTACAACAATTTATTAATATAGGAGCTCATTCTTTTATTGCCGGGGCTTCTCTTGTTCGCAAAGATGTTCCTCCCTATGTTAAAGCGGCTCGTGAACCGCTGTCTTATGTGGGGGTTAACTCTGTGGGATTAAGCCGAAGAGGATTTTCCCAAGAGTCTATCAATACGATTCAGGATATTTATCGAATTATTTTTCAACAGAATAAAAATATTGCAAAAGGAGTAGAGCAAGTCAAAGAGATGATTCCGAAATCTGTAGAACGAGATACAATACTGGCTTTCATCGCAAAATCGGAGGGCGGAATTATGAAGGGTTATGAAACGAAATAATCTCTCTTTTGTTTAAGATATCAGAGGAAGTTTAATACTTCCTTTTTTTTGTAAAAATATTTTTTGAACAATAGGGCTTTTTTTGTAAATTTGTCAGCTAATCAATAATTTATCATAATTAAAATAATTTTTATGGCTACAACAACAGAAATAAGAAATGGACTTTGTATTGAATTTAACAATGATATTTATATTGTAGTCGAATTTCAACATGTTAAACCGGGTAAAGGAGCAGCGTTTATTCGCACGAAACTTAAAAGTTTAAAAACAGGAAAAGTGCTCGATAATACTTTTCCATCCGGTGCGAAGATTGAGATTACCCGTGTTGAACGTCGCCCTTATCAATTTCTTTATAAAGAAGGAAACGATGTGTATAATTTTATGCATCAAGAAACGTATGAACAGATTACCGTACAAGAATCGATGATCAGCAATCCTGGTTTACTTAAAGAAGGCCAAATGGTGGAAATACTTTATCATGTGGATACCGAAAGCCCATTGGCTTGTGATTTACCTCCATTCGTGGATTTGGAAGTTACTTATACCGAGCCTGGGGTTAAAGGAGACACTGCTACAAACGCATTAAAGCGTGCAACCGTTGAAACGGGAGCTGAAGTTATGATTCCGCTGTTTATCGAATCGGGTGAGAAAATTAGAGTAGATACCCGAACCAACAGGTACTCGGAACGAGTAAAATAGAGGATTCATAGGTTGTTGGAATTTTACAATTTGAGCAACCTCTTTTTTCGGGGGCGTTGTCTGTTAAAATTATGAAAGCATGAAATTTAAAGTTCTTTTCAACATAAAACAAATTGTTGAAATTATCGGAAATAGCGTTACGGTTTTTGGAAATGAAGATCATATTGTTTCGGGAATCAATGAAATTCACAATGTTCAAGACGGAGATCTTACCTTTGTCGATCATCCGAAATATTATCAAAAAGCACTGAATTCTGCGGCGACTACCATTATTATCAACAAAGAAGTAGATTGCCCTCAGGGAAAAGTGCTAATTATTTCGGATGACCCCTTTAGAGATTATATTAAAATAGTGACTCATTTTCGTAAATTTGAGCCTGCTGTGGCGGCAATCAGCCCTTCTGCCAAAATAGGAAAAAATACCATTATTCAGCCGGGCGCTTTTATCGGAAACAATGTGGTAATCGGCGATAATTGTATTATTCATTCCAATGCATCAATATACGATCATGCTATTATTGGCGATAATGTTACAATTCATGCAAATGCAGTAATCGGAGCCGATGCATACTATTTTAAAAGACGCCCTCAGTATTGGGACAAAATGATCTCGTGCGGTCGGGTTGTGATTGGTAATGATGTTGAAATCGGAGCGCTTTGCACCATTGATAAAGGGGTGTCTTCGGATACGATTATCGGAGCCGGAACCAAATTCGATAACCATGCTCACGTCGGCCACGATACACGAATCGGAAAGAATTGCCTCATTGGGGCTAACACAATGATTGCAGGTGTTACGACTCTTGAAGATGATTGTATGATTTGGGCGAATGTTTCTATCGATAAAGACATTGTTATTGCCAAAGGAACTACAATTTTAGCCACCTCTGCAATCGACAAAAATACCGACCCGGCCGGGAAAGTTTATTTTGGGATTCCGGCAGTGGAAGCTCCTAAAAAATGGAGAGAACTGGCTGCTATTCGAATGCTTCCAACCCTTATTGATAAACTTTATCATATTAATAGAGATAAATAACCCATAAAATGGTCTGTGCTTTTTTTATTGAAATTGCATAAATTTATTCTGACGAGCGAAATTTGTGAAGATTTGGTTTGCCGAATTTGATTGTGGCGGAAGTTCACATTTTATAGTTTTTCAAGGTGAAATTCGTTGAAATTGAACAAGGTGGCTTTTCGGTGAGAGCATAATTAATATAACTAATGATATTTTTTGGCATAGTCTTTGCCAAAAGCAACATCGCTTTTTAAGGAAGACTTTATTTTAGTTAATTATTTGGTTACTCGAATTTTTAAATGTAATTTTATCCTTTAAATGTTAATATTGTTTAGTTATAAAATATAAAAATTGATGCTTATGAAAACAAAAAAAATTACCAATTTTATAGTATTGCGCAGTCAAACTGTACTCTTCTTATTAACTATCGCTTTGCTATTACCATTGTCAAACCTGAATGCTCAAAAGATTAATAAGAAGATTGATAATTCCGGTAAAAAAACAGCATTAAAACCGACTAAGGTTGTAAGTAAACCGACTGATTCCAAAACAAAACCGATTAAAGCGGGCAAGGCTCTCGAAAAACCGATACTTAAAGAAAAGCTGGTGCTTAAAGATACGATTACTATAGGGACAGGAAATGATGCGATATCTGTGCCGGTGGAACCCGTTGTTCAGGAACTCCCGAAAGGCAAGGTTGATTGGACAAATCAGTACATTGAAGCAAAAGGAGAATCGGTAATAGATAATGAACGATTCAAAAACGCTGCTCAGGCAAAATTAATGGCAAAACGTGGGGCAATCGTTGTTGCACAACGGAACTTGTTGGAAATCACCAAGGGGGTACAAGTTACTTCCGAAACCAAAGTACAGGATATGATTACCACTTCCGATTATGTTTACTCCCGCGTAGATGGTGTTATAAAAAATGCCGTTCAAATAGGTGAAGCTGTGGAAAAAGAAGGATATATCGAAGTTACGATGCGGATTCCATTATATGAGAAAAATGGGTTAGCACCGGCTATTTACGATCAGGTTGCCAAAACAACGGATGCGAAAAAGACAACCATGAATACCGTTAAGCAGATTACTTCGCTACCCGAAACAACCACGGCAGATGGTACTGGAACGACCGCCGATACTGCAAGCACGACCGAAATAACGGATTTAAGCAAACTGGCGTTTAATCTAAATGGCAAAACTTACGATCCTTCCATGTTTCCGGTTGTTATGGACGAAAAGGGAAATGTAGTGCTTGACTACAGTAAGATTTACGATCCGAAAACCGGAAAATTCCCAAAAATTGTTTCAGCGGGAAAATCTCTGCTTGAAGCGTTTGGAGCTAAAAAGGGTGTTGAGGTGCTTGATGTAATCGGATCGGCTGATGGTAAGATAACCGTGGACACCTCCAAAGTGAAAAATAAAATTAATTGGACAAAAATTGGGAGCATAGCTTCTACTATCGGTAAGTTTGCTCTTGCTTTGGTGCTATAAAAAGTGTTTATTTAAATGATTTGAAAAAATGAAAAAGATTTTATTATTGTTTTTTATAATCTTGCCATCAATGGTTGTTTGGGCGCAGGAAACAACGACGGTTGAGGCGACGGGTCAGGGATTAAAACGAGAAGATGCCATTCAGGATGCACTTCGCACTGCAGTTGGACAAGCCGTTGGTGTGGCAGTAAGTTCCGAGACAAAAGTTGAAAATTTTATGGTGCTTTCGGATGCAATTTCTACAAAAACCGATGGGTATATAGCCAGCTATAAAATAGTCAAAGAAACCCCATTCCCCGATCGTTACGAAGTTGCGGTGAGTGCTGTGGTAAGTTTAAACCCGCTTAAAGCGGACATTAATCTGCTGGCAAAATCAATTGGAGGCGTGCGCTTTTTGGTTATGTACGATCCTAGGTCTATTGCTAAAGAAGAGGTCGGAAATTACGACTATGCTACGGAGCGAATCAACGAAGCCTTATCCAACCGGAAGTATAGATATATTGAGAAAACCCGTTTTGATGCCTTAAAAAAAGAAGCTCAGGGAATCGGACAAGAATCGGGTGATTTCAAAGAGGAAACGTATGTTCAAAATTTAGGCTTTAAAGCGGATGCCCAATTCATTATCCGCATCAGCAAAATTACCATCACTTCAAAAAGCGAAGCGTTTGATACTCGTAATTCCTCAAAAATAATTATTGAAGCCAAAGCTTATGACAATTGTACGGCGGAAGGTCTTGGAACTGTTATTATGGAAAGTTCCTGGAACAGCTCACGCGATGTAAAAGGCTCAGTAACAGCCGGTATTACCCAAGCAATTAATGACAATGTAGAAAAACTATTGGGCGTATTTAATTCTTATATTGGCGACTGGGTAAATAATGGAACTCCTTTTGAACTCAGATTTTATGCTTCCGGCTCATTCCGCGATTTCCGCGATTTGAGGACGAAACTTAAAGCGGATGCCAATTTTGGTGGACAACTCGAAGTGGTAGCTTTCGATAATTATTCTAAACTAAATTGTACATTTCGCAAAAAACCGGACGAATTGGCCGATGTTGTTCTTGACTATGCCGATCAGGTGCCGTTTTTTAAAGATAAACAGATGGATGTGCGGTTGATTTACGGTCGTCAAATATCATTTGCTCCCCGCGCTCAAAAGATTCCAGAACTGGACAATGCTGCAAAAAATCAGACTACAACAACAGCGACTTCTACAACTAAACCGGCTGAACCTACAGTTAAACCTGTAGAAATTAATAGTGCTCAAAAAGTTGGAGTTAAAAAGACTACAACTCCGGTTAAAAAAACAGTGAAAAAAACTCCGCTTAAAAAATCAAAATAAAATAAATCAAAAAAATGTTATTATGAAAAAAATATTTATTTGCGCCCTTTTCCTGATTTTTGCGATGAGCTCTTTTGCTCAGATTAAAGGTAGTCTTACGATTTATGCAAAAGAGGGAGAAAAAATATGGGTAATTAAAAATGGGGTTAAACAGAATGTTGAAGCCCAAACCAGTGTCACGGTCAAGGATATTGTTGATAAGTACTTTAAAATCAAGGTAATTATTGACGATGAAAAAATGTCATCGGTGGATAAACAAATTCAAATGGTGGACGTGGATGGAAAAATGTGTAACCTAACCTATGAGTTGAAGAAGAAAAAAAGCGGTTATACATTGTCAATAATAAGCTGGGATCCTATTGATAGCCAAACAACCACAACATCAACTTCTTCTACAACCACAACCGAACCGGAAACACAAACTACGACAACGAATGTAACCAATACCGATTTTCAGCAAAATACAAACATGGGACAGGGGGGAGTTACTCAAACAACAACGGCCGGACAAACTCAAACAAATGTAAGTATGGGGCAAAATGGTGCGAATATGACCATTAAAGACCCTGAAACGGGCGTGAATTTTAATATGAACATGAATGTGCCTAATGGCCAAGGAAATGTAACTTCTTCCACAACAACCACTACCACAACGACTTCCTCTTCCTCCAGTACGATAAACGGGAAACCGGCCAATAACGAAGGTCAGATGAAGCCGAAGCCTCATCACAAGCCTCAACCCAAGCCGATGCCTGAGCAAAATCAACCTTCCTCGGGATGCTATGCAGCAATGCCTGCCGGCGAGTTTGACGAAGCGAAAGAACAAGTGAAAAAAGCCAGCTTTGCCGATGACAAGATTCGTATTGCAAAACAAATAACCGAAGCAAATTGCCTTTCGGTGGCTCAAATTAAAGAAATTGCCAAGCTTTTCAGCTTCGAAGACAACAAACTCGACTATTTGAAATTTGCCTACGATTTTACCTTCGAAAAGAAAAAATATTATATGGTGAATGATGTGCTCAATTTCTCAAGCTCTAAAGAGGATTTAGATAATTACATCAAATCAAAAAGATAAAATTTCTATTGAATATCTTCTAAGTCAATATCCAATGTATAAAGAAAGTAATATACAAATTTGCATATATAAAAACATAAAAATTTATTCGTTTTTATTATTTTCACTTGAAAAGTAGCAAAAAAAGAGGTGATATTTTCACCTCTTTTTTTATCTTTGCACACGGGCTCTTATCCTAAGAATTAATCGATTATTCCATTATGAAAATTAAACTTCTTGTCCTTCTTTCTTTTGTCCTCCTTTTGTGCTCCTGCACCCCGCAATACCGGATACGTAGCGAGGCAAAAATTGATACGCTGAACCTTTGTCTGAGATATTCCGAAAATTATCCCGATAGCCTTAAAGCTGTTTTCGACGGACAAGCTATAGATTTTATCTCCAAATTCAATAAATATGAGCATGCTTTTTATATGTCAATGAGCGATGATACGACTAGAAGCGCATTGATTATGGACATGGTGAACACTATCGTTATTGATAATCAGCATCAGCAAATGTCGGTGGTTGTTACCGCAATCGGAGTTGCAACATACACATATTTGGTAGTTTCAGGAGCTCCGTTTTGGCTGATTTTTTGGGTTATTCCCTATACAACTACAGGCATCCGTTTAAAATTGTCTTCCGATTTAACCAGATCTGAGGTGTTTATTAAGGCTGCAATACAAAGTTGGGCTCTTTTTCGTAGTAAAAAAAATCAAATAAAACACCACAAAAAAGAATTTTATAACTTTTTAAGCGATCAGGTCTATTTTATAGAAGAACAATATAATTTACGGTAAGTCTATTCAAAAAACTTTCGGGTTTTATAATCGGCATAGTTCCACGACAACCATGTCTCTTCCGACAGATTTTCATAATACCTGTAATCGCGAATGCGCTCGTTGATTTTGTCGTGATAGGTCATTTCACGGTAATCCGAATCCACGTATTTCTCTTTGTCACCACATTCGATAAATCGGGATTTGTTGACGTAAAGCAGGGGAAGGGTTTTGTCGGAAAAGGTTAACAGATAACTTTTGTCTATAGTGGCGGTTTCCGGCATGTTGAGATTATAGCTTACAACAATAACATCCCAATTGAAAAACGACAAAATAGAAAATATCAAGTATAACGCCCAAGCATTTGTTTTGACTACAAAATAGCTTGTCTTTCTGTTTTTTACTTTCAAAAATAATGTAATCAGCCCGATGCAAGTCATTATTAAAAAGACCAGTACGCCAATTCGTTTATATGTTAATCCATACTGGTTGATGTAGCGAATATTTCGAATGACTACAGAGATTGCCAACAGTATATTCTGAAATATCCAGAGGTGCGTGCTTAGCTTTAGAAATCGGTTTTTAGAGTAAAAATTCTGGTTCTTTCTAAAATAATAAAAGATGATTCCCATAGAAATTAAAATGCTCAATATTAAGAGATAAGTTCCTTCGTGTACCAATTGAGCATAAGTTTGAGTGCCGGTTAATGTAAAATCAAACCAGATCCATTTTATATCTATGCTGTTGACCACGAATAACAAAATATTGACCAGCACCATCAATACGACGGCTGTTTTATTTTCGTCTTTTAATCCCAACGGTTTTGTTTTTCCGAATCTCTTTAACCGCCTACGGATAATGTTTTCGGAACATTTGTTTTCATGATCAGCAAACAAATTGATGTTCTCGTTTATACTTACCCCAAGAATTACGATTACTCCGAAGATCATAAAACAAATCCACGCGAAGCTTAACTGAACGAAGAAAACTGAAATTGCGTTGCCTATTTTACCCAAGAATCTATAGGTGAGATCATTAAAAATGGGATTCGCACAACTATAAATGATGATAAACAAGATCAGCACCGCTAAAGGGAGTAAGATGAATTTTATGAATCGGAACTTTCCACTGAATTTTATGGGGATTCTCGTCTGTTTTACTGCTTTGTTTACGGTGTTGATAAAGGAAACCGGGAAATTGAAAAGCCCTGAAGGGAGTGCCGAGATTATAGATTTTGCATTGGGTTGGAATAAAAATCCAAGGTAAATGATTAGGGAACAGATATAAGTGAATTTTGCAAGGTAAGATCCGTTAACAACAATCATCATGGAGAGCAAAATTGTGATTGCTCCTGACACCAGTGCGGATTTACGGCGAATACTCTCGCGATGTTGGAAGGCGCTCCACACAAGAATTGCAACGGTGAATATCAAGGTGTTGACCCCGAACGATTCATTCCAGAAAAGTAGGTGATAGCCGATTAGCGAAGCAATCAGCAGTCCAAGTGATGAGATTTTGATTCTCTTTGTTTCAAACATGTTTGAAATAGTGGAGGCGTTGGTTGTGATGTTTTCTTCTTTTTTCATTATTTTTTGTTTTTAAAAGTGCTTTGTAATGCAAAGTAAAAGAATAAAAAAAATTAGGATTTAGGTTGTGATTTAATTAAATTTTCGAGGGCATCGATATGATCTCGGAATGCTTTTTTCCCACTTTCCGTGGCTTTATATGAGGTTTTGGTCTTTTTTCCGATGAATTCTTTGGATATGGTGATGTATTCCGCTTTTTCGAGTGCACTGATGTGTGATGCCAGATTGCCGTCGGAAAGTTGAAGAGCTTCTTTTATGGAGTTGAAGTCAATGGAGTCGTGCACCATGAGCATCGACATCAACCCGAGGCGAATTCGACTTTCAAATATTTTGTTGATATGATCGAGTAAGCTTTTCATTGTTTACTTCGATTAGTGATTACTTTCGCAAGTAAAATAGTAGATAATTCCGTAAATTATGTGCAGAAATCCGAATCCGATTACCCAAAAGTAAAACCCATAACCTAAGAAAAGAGTAGAAGCAAGGCCGAGAATTATTTCCGAAATTCCTAAGTATTTTATCCCCGTTAAGGTATATTTGGATGCGTTGTAGAGCGCCAGTCCATAAAACAGGAGGGTGGCTGGAGCTACCAATACAAAAAATCCATGATAAATTAGCATAAGGCAGAAAATTCCACCCACGGCAAGTGGAATCATCATGTTGATAAGCAATAGTTTACAAGTTTTATCCCAGATAGGAAGATTGTTTTTACGAGCCTTTCTAATCGTGAGCAGAATGCTTATGATTACGGCCGATGCGAGCGTGCAAATGGCATCAATCATATAAAACTGAATCAAATCGGAGATTTTATGAGTGGAAACAGCTGTTAGATATGACCTTGTTTCGGTTTCCGCAAAATTACCATTGGAATAAATATACGCTCCAGCTGCACCAATCAGAGCGATGATTCCGATAAAAATCCCGCTGATTCCATTTAACGATATGAATTTAGCCGATCGTTCCATAATCGAACGAATCTCTTTTAAGTCTTCCAAATATTCCGTTTGCTGCTTCATTGTTATGTTTTTTATACCATATTTGATTCAGAATGCCCGAGATTTGGGTTTGTAAAGTAGCCTTCATTTAACAAGATAAGCGAAACTTTCGGACAGTACGAACAAATATAAAAGTACTTTGAAACGCAAAGTTATAATAAAATATTGTAATTTCCAAAAGAAATTAGTTTAGGCGGTTGCAAGATTTTTTTGATTTTATTTTGTGATATAGAAAATATCAGGTATATAATAATGTTTTTGTGTCAAAAAAACTCATCAAAAATTAAAAATAGCCTAATTCTCCATGTTTATGAAATCATGACAGTTTCGAAATATTGAAATGTTTCAACTTAAGAGTTAAAATCCCGCAATCAGTTGTTTCAATTTTGCTTCGGCTATCTTCAAATTGTACTTCAAATTGATTAGGCGGGTTTGAGAATCTACAAAACTTTCTTGTGCCTGCCGTACCTCCAATGCGGTTGTTTGCCCTAAGCGAAGGCGTTCCATTGCAATCTCAAGGTTCTCTTTTGTCAGCGAAGCATTTTCTTGTTCAATCGTTAACAGCTGAAGTTGGTTTTCGTAAATCGTTATAGCATTTTGTAGTTGAATACTGATTTGTATTTTGCTTGATTCAAGGCTGTATTCCGATGATTTTAGCTGAAGTTTGGCAATATTTACTTGCCGTCTTGCATTTCCCGATTGATAAAGAGGAATGGATAGGGTTCCGGTAAACTGAGGCCCGACTAGTCGATTGCTTAAAATACTGCCTACACTATTGTTGCTCTCGTAGAAATTATATCCGCCGTTGAAGCTTAACTTTGGCAAATACAGTGCGTTAAACTCTTTTATGCCGAGTTTTGAAATATCAATTTCTTTTTGAAGCGACAGAATAGTTGTGTTGTTTGAAAATAGGCTTTTAATAAGTTCATCTTTATTCAACACAAAATTATTGGGGATCGAATCCGTAACGCTAAAAGCCGTTTCTGCATCTCTGCACAATAAAAGATTTAATGTTCTCTTAGTTGCGATGATGTTACTTTTTTGATTGATGACATTGGCGGAATATACATTCAAATCAATTTTTGATTGCAATAAGCTATTTTTTGGAATAAGTCCTGATTCGTAGCTTGCTTGAAGAATTTTCACCCGTTCGGTATTATAATTCACCACTTCCATTAACGAGTTTAATTGCTGGGCTTGCCTGATTATGTCGTAATATGCAGCAATCACATTAAATACTGTCTGGGCCACTTTATCCTTGTATTGCAGCTCTTCTAACGATTGCATTGCGTTAAGTTTTTTCTTGGCAATAAACATCTTTCCACCATCAAATAAAGTCCAGTTAATAAAAGCACCGGCAGAGAATGTATTTGAATGCGTATTCGTTTCATTAACATTATTTCCGGAGGATAACTTTTGGTTTACATTGTTAATGGCGTATTCATTGGAGCCATTTATTGAAGCATTGGGCAGCATTCCGGCATTTTCAATCGTGTTATTGATTTTTGTAATATCAACGTCGTTCCTTGCGATTCGGAGGTCATAATTATTTTTTAATGCAATGCTTATGGCATCATCGATAGTGAGTACATTTTGACCGTAAATGTAAAAACTAAATATCATCATTGATAAAAGTAAGAATGTTCTTTTCATTGGTCAAGTAAATTAATTGATTTTATCTTCTGAAGCATTATCGATTGTGGTTTCCAACTTTTTGGAAGAGATTATAACATACATTACCGGAATGACAAATAGTGTGAGAACCAAAGAAAAGAGTAGGCCTCCAACGACTACAACTCCCAAAGAGACACGGCTTTGAGCTCCGGCTCCCAGGGCTAGTGCGATAGGTAGGGCTCCGAAAATGGTAGCTAACGAAGTCATTAAAATTGGCCGTAAACGGGCTGCAGCAGCTTCAAATACGGCCTCCGGTTTGTTTAATCCCTTTTTTCGCTTCTGATTTGCAAATTCAACAATTAAGATTCCGTTTTTTGTAACCAAACCAATCAGCATAATCATTCCGATTTCTGAAAATATATTTAGGGTCATGCCAAACATCCAGAGCGATAACAGCGCCCCTGCAATAGCTAATGGAACGGTTAGCATGATTGTGAGCGGATCTCTGAAACTTTCGAATTGGGCGGCTAAAACAAGATAAATTAACACTAATGCGAGTATTAGCGCAAAAGCAATATTTGAGCTGCTTTCGGCAAAGTCTCTGGATGGACCGGCTAAATCGGTGTGGAAGGAATCGTCTAATACATCCTTTGCAATTCGTTTCATGGCCTCGATGCCTTCGCCCAATGATCTGCCTTCGGCAAGAGAAGCAGAAACCGTGGCCGATTTATATCTGTTAAAATGGTATAATGTCGGAGGACTGCTGTTTTCTTCCGTTCGGATAAGATTATCCAATTGTATAAGATTACCGGCATTGTTTCGAACGTATAACGATGCAATGTTTGCCGGCTCATTTCTTTCGGGGCGCTCAACTTGTCCAATTACATAATATTGCTTGCCGTTTCTGATAAAGTAATCGTACCTACGACCGCTAAGTGCAAAATCGAGTGTGTTTGAAACATCAATTTCGTTTACCCCTAAATTTGTCGCTTTAAGTCGGTCAACAAAAATATTTATTTCGGGTTTGTTGAATTTCAGGTTGACATCCACATTTCCAAAAACCGAATCTTTTCGAGCCTCTTCAAGAAATCGAGGAAGAGCTTCTTTTATTTTATTAAAATCTAAATTTTGGATCACAAACTGAACGGGTAATTGGGAGCCTGATGATAATGAGGTTGAAATGGTCTGTTCTTGAATCGGGATGATTCTGGCTTCGGAATAACGCTTGTAGATTCTTGCTAATCGATCGTAAATGTCTTGCTGAGTTGCTTTTCGCTCGTTCGGTTCCGATAAAAAGATATTTGCATTTCCTGTATTCGTATTTCTTCCACCCCCTCCGGATGAAATTCGGGTAAAGACCAGCCTGCTTTCGGGTACACTATCTTGAATCTGTTGTCCTAGTCGGTCTAATAATTTTTTTGTGTAGTCAAAGTCGGTGCCTTCGGGCAAAGTAACGGAGGTTCTTAGTATGCTATGGTCTTCTAATGGAGCCAATTCCGATTTCATATTGCTGCCTATGAATACAATTAAACCGACACAGCATCCAAGGATGAAAATAGCAGTCCATTTTGTTTTCATAAAAAAGCTCAATAATTTGCGATAGCGCTTATCTAAGTTTACAAAGAACGGCTCTGTCATGTTGTAAAATTTAGAATGATGGGTTCCTGAAGTTGCAAGCTTAACATTTAGGACAGGGGTTAAGGTTAAAGAAACAAAAGCTGAAATAAGAACAGCGCCGGCGAGCACAATTCCAAATTCGCGGAATAACCGACCGGTAAATCCCTGTAAAAAAATCACGGGAATAAAGACAATAGCCAACGTGAAAGAGGTGGTAATTACTACCGAAAAAATTTCCCGAGTGCCTTCAAAAGCCGCTTGCCACTTATCCATACCCTGCTCTATCTTTTTAAAGATATTTTCTGTTACCACAATACCATCATCAACAACCAACCCTGTTGCCAGTACAATAGCAAGCAAGGTGAGAATATTGATGGAAAATCCAAAAATATACATGATAAAAAATGCCCCGATTAAGGATACCGGAATATCAATTAAAGGACGTAGTGCGATGATCCAGTTTCTGAAAAAGACAAAAATAATGAGCACCACTAAAAGTATTGCAATAACCAAGGTTTCGGCAACATCATTCACCGATTGTTTTACAAATTTCGATTTGTCGTATCCTACATCCAGCGTGGTTCCGGAAGGGATATTCTTTTTAACTTCTTCCAGTCGCTTAAAAAATTCGTCGGCGATTTGAATATGATTCGATCCGGGAAGCGGAATTAAAGCTAGAGATATTCCTTCAACTCCGTTCAACGTAACATCTTCTTCTTCCTTTTCGGGGCCAAGTATGGCATCTCCAATATCGCTTAATCGCACAATCTGATCGTTGGTCTGCTTAATAATCAGGTTGCTAAAGTCTTCTTCTGTAACTAATTTACCATAAGTCTTAATGATAAGTTCTGTTGATTTTCCTCGTATTTTGCCCCCAGGAAGTTCTACATTTTCTTTTTGTAAGGCCGTGTTTATATCCGAAGCGGTAACGTTGTATGCCGCCATTCTATCGGGGTTAAGCCAAATTCTCATGGCTGGTCTTTTTTGTCCATATAATCCGACAGAACTTACTCCCGGAATTGTTTGAAACTTTTCCATTAGGATGTTTTCTGCATAATCACTCAGCTCCAGAGAATTCATTTTGGTGCTTTGTACGGCCAACGTGATAATTGCGTCACTATTTGCATCAGCCTTTGAAACAATTGGAGGTGCATCTATGTCCTGAGGTAAGTTCTTTACGGCTTGAGACGTTTTATCACGCACGTCGTTCGCCGCTTTTTCCAGATCTGCTCCCACATTAAACTCTACCAGAATAGTGCTGCTTCCGGTTGCAGATGAAGATGAAATAGAGCGGACACCTTCTATTCCATTGATTGCTTTTTCGATAGGCTCGGTAATTTGTGATTCAATGATTTCAGCATTTGCTCCGGTATAATTCGTTTGAATATTTATATTTGGCGGATCAATAGCCGGATACAAGCGAACTCCTAAAAAACTGAACCCGACGTAGCCAAACAAGATAATTACCAAGCTCATTACAATAGAGGCCACAGGACGTTTTAAAGCAAAATCGGATAATGTCATGTTTTTTTATTTTAAAACTTTTGAAAATTTAATTTTATCACCGGCCTTAATAAATAATATACCTGTTGTTAAGACGGTATCTCCCGCTTCAATGCCCGAAAGTACTTCAACGGCAGATTCTTTTCTCACTCCCGTTTTGACTACAGCAAACTTTGCTTTACCATTTTTTGAAACAATCACTTTTTTATCTCGTTCTTGGGGAATTATCGATTGTGTAGGAATCATTAATGCGTTTTTGTTTTCGCCAAGATTGAGTTCAACATTTGCAAATTTACCGGGAACCAGTGAACTACTTTTGCTGAGAACCAATGCTCTTACTTTTAGATTGCGCGAAACGGCATCAATTCCCTCTTCGGTGGCCATAACGGATGCATCATACTTGGTGTCGTCTCCTTGTACCGTGAATTTTAGTTTTTTCCCCTTACTTATTTCTTTACTGTATTTTTCAGGAATACTGAAATCGATTTTTAGTTGTCGAACAGCTCTAATTGTCGCAACAGCGGTAGCGGGTGAGACTTGTGCTCCCGGGCTGATGTTTCGTAAACCGATAATCCCATCATAAGGAGCCAGTATTTCGGTTTTTCTTATCTGTGCTTTGGTTATATCAATGTCGGCGTTGATGGAATTTATTTGTAAAACCGTTTGATCGTAATCGACTTGGCTGATTCCATTGATTTTAAGCAAATCGTTCTGGCGCTTTCGGGTTTGCTCGGTAAGCTGTAGTTGTGCTTGAAGTTTTTTTAATTGAGCTTGCAAGTCGCCATCAAATATTTTAACCAGCAAACTTCCTTTTCTCACCGGCTTTCCTTCCTGTAGGTGTATTTCAACCACTCGGCCGGAAACCTCCGGCATCAACACCGTTTCTTCAAAAGATTTTAACGTGCCGGAAACGGAAATTGTTAAATCCAGTACGGTAGGTTGTACCACAAATCCTTCAACAGCTAATGATTTTGATGATTGTTTCGTCGATTTTTTGTCGGCCGAAGACGTTTCGCAGCTATACAATGAGAATATTAAAATAGGGACTAGAACAAGGTTAAATAAATTCTTTTTCATGTAATTATAACTTTCAATTGAAATGAAAATAGCGTTAGTACTTTATGAACTTAATGAATGTGAAATTAATGATAAATAAGATAGCGATTTCAGTTTTCGGAATCTATTAACATAAATAATATTTTTGCTCTTCCCAAATACTGAATTTTTGTTTTGCATTAAACATGTTTTTTGCTGATAATAATTCATTGGACAAGGTTTTTTTTGAAAACTTTCGGGGGATAGATCTTTTATTGCAGGCAATTTTCGTGTGTCATGGAAGTTTGCTAGCTATTGTAATTTTTAGGTTTGTCGTTTTCTTTAGCCTAATTTAGTCTTTCAACTTTGCAAATTCTAGCTTCTATTCATTCATCAGATTATTTGCTTCATTTGAGGGTGTTAAATCAATGATTTATCGAATTAATTATATGTTTTTGCCTTTATCCTGTATTATTGCACTTTTAAATTGAAGTAAATATAATTTTGGTGTGAATAAAAATCAAAAACGAATGAAAATGAATTATATGAAAAATGGGAAAATTTTAAAAAAAGCATCAATGCTAGCAATAATTGTTGGAGTTATAGGCTTTTCTTCCTCCACTTTCGGCCAACCCTTAAATCATGGGTTTAAATTAATTGAAAAACGTTTTGTTAAAGAGATAAATGCCGATTGCTATCTTTTTGAACATGTGAAAAGCGGTGCCCGATTGTTTAAAATTGCCAATAGTGATGAAAACAAAACATTTGGAATCAGTTTTAGAACATTGCCGAATTCAGATAACGGGGTGGCTCATATTATGGAACATTCCGTATTGAATGGTTCCAAAAACTTCCCGGTTAAGAGCCCTTTTGATTTGCTTTCGAAAGGCTCATTAAATACTTTTTTAAATGCACAAACTTCTCGCGAGGTGACGGAATATCCGTTTGCCAGTATGAACGACAAGGATTATTTCAACCTGATGTATGTGTATCTCGATGCGGTATTTAATCCTTTGATATACAGTGAGCCACGGATTCTAAAACAAGAAGGCTGGCATTACGAATTAACCGCGAAAGATGCTCCGCTCACCTAC
This sequence comes from Bacteroidales bacterium, assembly GCA_963556065.3. Classification (GTDB taxonomy): domain Bacteria; phylum Bacteroidota; class Bacteroidia; order Bacteroidales; family WCHB1-69; genus JBAXTE01. The sequence continues at coordinate 16,277 of CAUVYH020000014.1, read as the reverse complement.
AAAGGGGTCGTTTATAACGAAATGAAAGGGGCGTTTTCAAATCCGCAACGCGAATTGTTATATCAAAATTTGAAAAGTCTTTATCCGGACAATTCGATAGGAAAAGAGTCGGGCGGACTTCCTGCTTCCATTGTAAGTCTTACACAGCAGCAGTTTGTCGGATTTCACAAGAAATATTATCATCCCGAAAATTCCCTGATTTTCTTATATGGGAATGCCGATTTGAACAAGGAACTTGAATTTATTGATTCCAAATACTTATCCAAATATACCCGCACCGGCAACAAAATCGAACTTGGAAACCAAAAACCGTTTCTAGCAATGAAAGAGGTCTCCGCTTTCTATCCGGTAATGGAAGGAGCTCCAACCAAGGATCAAACCTTCCTGACGTTAAATTTTGTTGCAGGAGAAAGTTCCGATTATGCATTGGGAATGGCTCTGAATGTGATTTGTGAAGTGTTGGTGAATCAGGAATCGGCTCCCGTTCGGCTGGCATTGCAGAAGGCAGGAATTGGGCAGGATGTTTCTGCTTATGTTCAAGATTTTAAACAAAATATTCTTACAATTTCAGTTCAAAATGCGAATCCGGAAGATAAGACACAGCTTAAAACTATCGTGATGAATACGCTAAAAGAGGCTGTGAAAAAAGGAATAGACAAACGTGAAATTCAAGCGGTTCTGAACCGTTTGGAATTTGATCTTCGTGAAGGCAGTGATGCACAAAAAGGAATCACTTTTATGTCGTTGATTAAAGCCGGCTGGATGTTTGGCAATAATCCGTTCAAAGGACTGGAATACGAAAAGACATTAGCGGAGGTAAAAAAAGGGATGACTACAAACTATTATGAGTTATTGGTACAAAAGTATTTAATTGACAATAAGCATGCTTCTTTGGTTGTTTTGGAACCCAAACCGGGTTTGGATAAAGAGCGTAACGATAAAATAGAGAAAGAGTTGCAGGAATACAAGGCAAAACTTACCCCGGTACAAATAGACGCATTGGTTAAGGAGACCAACGACTTGATTGCTTTCCAAAACTCGGAAGACGCTCCAGAAGCTGTCGCAACCATTCCGATGCTGTCAATTTCGGACATTAACCCGAAAGCAAGTTTCTTTGGTTGTGAAGAGAAACAATTGAATGGAACAAAAGTGTTGCACCGCAGTGAATATGCCAACAATATTGTTTATTCAAACTTGATGTTTGATATGCATACACTTCCACAGGATTTAATTCCTTATGCTTCATTACTTTCCAACGTGTTGGGAATGATGAGTACTCAGAATTACTCCTTTGGCGATTTGAATCGTGAATTGAACAGCAATACCGGTGGCTTTAACACTTATTTATCCACCTATTTGGAAAACAACGATGATCACAAGCTTTTGCCTTATTTTGTGGTGAATTCAAAAGTAACCAAAGATAAATGTCAGAAAATGCTTGACCTTACGCTTGAAGTATTGCTAAAATCCAAATTGACGGATTCCGAACGTTTAAAAGAGGTGATTTTGCGCCAGCAGGCACAAGTTGAAGCATCCATTAAAAGTAATGGATACCGCGTAGCATCAGGCAGAATTGCTTCCTACTATTCCAATCAGGGATGTTTTAATGAGCTGACCGAAGGACTTGAATACTATTGGTTTATTACGAATTTGGCAAAAGATTTTGACAAAAATGCACCTACCATAATGACAAACTTAAAAAAAGTTGCAGATTTGTTGTTTGTCAAAGAAAACATGATTCCAGCTGTTACATGCAGCAATGAAGATTATACTCTTTATACGAACTCACTGAACACCTTTATGCAAAAACTTCCTGCAGGAAAGCCTGAATATCAAACGTGGACATTCAAATTGGAAAACAAAAATGAAGGAATCCAAACCGCATCCAAAGTACAATATGTAATAGCCGGTTACGATTTGAAAAAAATCGGATACAATTGGGACGGAAAAATGAGAGTGCTTTCGCAAATTTTATCTACCGATTGGTTGAAAAATCAGGTTCGGGTAATTGGGGGAGCGTATGGCGGATTCTCAAGTTTTTCTCCTTCGGGCTTTGTTACGTTTAGCTCTTATCGCGATCCAAACTTGACCAATACCCTTGATGTTTATAAAAAAACAGCCGATTATCTATCGAAATTTGAAGCGGATAAAACTTCTATGACCCGATATATCATCGGCACGATCTCCGATTTGGATGCTCCGTTAACTATTCAGCAACGAGGAGCTGCTGCGTTTAGCTACTATTTCAGCAAACGCACCGAAAACGATTTGCAATCGGATAGAAACGGAATTCTAAAAACTACTCCTGCAGACATTCGCGCTTATTCCAAAATGATTTCGGATATGATTGGTCAGAGGTCGTTCTGTGTTTATGGAAATACCGATAAAATCCAGAAAGATAAAGAGGAGTTTAAAACATTGATTAAGATGTAATAAGAATTCTAATATACAAAAAAAAACGGCAATTGAAATTGGTTGCCGTTTTTTTGTATTTCGGGCATAGTTCTTTTTCGGCGAAGTGAAAGTTTCCATACATACCGAACAAACAAGGAAGTGCCGGCGAACCACAAGAGCATCCATAATAAGTTGGGGTTTAAAGAAAAAAACGATTGGGGTCTGGAATATATTGCCAAGAGCTTAAAGCAGACGGTTAAATTAGCGGTAACGAGGAAGGAGAGGTTAGAAGCTGTATGATAAAAGTATTAAGTTGTTGAAAACGAGAAATAATGTTTTGAGAAATTAGCCCGCATATTTTGCTTTTAAAATACCTTCAACAACTTAATTTAGCTTCTGCGAGTTTGTGCTGAGGTAATTTCCCAATCTATTCGGTTTATATAAAAATAATAGTACTATATTTGGATAAAATTTGCATAATGAAAACTTTGATTTTTGTTCGACACGGTGAAGCAAACTATGTTGCAGAAAGTGATTACAAAAGAAACTTAACGGAACGTGGTGAATTACAGGCCGAACATACGGCATTAATGCTTTTAGCACATTGGTTTGTGCCTGAATCCGTATTATGCAGTCCGGCTGTAAGGGCAAAAGAAACATGCCGAATTATTTGCCGGAAATTAAATATAAATACAGACGATGTTCAATATTTCCCAAAATTGTATTCACACGGATTTGAGGCTTATCTTAATGAAATTATTGCTTTAGACGGTATAAGCATAGCTATGATTGTCGGACATAATCCTGCGATTTCTCAACTGGTTAATTACTTTTGTAAAGATGAAATATTTCATTTGGAACCTGGGGCATCCGTTGCTATCTCATTTGATGCGGATGACTGGAACCTGATTTTCTCAGTGCCATCAAAGATTCTTTTTAAGAGTTTCCTTTAATGGGATTGTTTATAAATCTTTATTCGTTTACCTGAAAAAAATCACTAATTTTGTCTTGACTATTAGAAAGCAGAAAGTAAATGTCGAAAAATAAACAAATCTCAACCTCTAATTTTGTTGTGCTGAACCGGGAGCTAAGTTGGTTGCAATTTAATCACCGGGTTTTACAGGAAGCAGATGATATTCGTAATCCACTTATTGAACGAATGCGCTTTTTAGGAATTTATTCGAATAATCTCGATGAGTTTTTTAGAATTAGAGTTGCTACTATTCGTAGGTTGATGGATTTAAAGCAGAATAAAACGGATTATGTGGAATATGATCTTGTTCAGATACTAGATGAAATTACAAAAACGGAAGGGAATTTTCAAAAGCGTTTTGTCGGTGTTTTTAACCAATTGATTGCCGATTTAAAGAAGGAACAGGTTCATGTGGTGGATGAAAATCAGCTTTCAAAGGAACAAGGATTGTTTATAAAGGCTTATTTTAAATCGAATATTCGCCCGCTGCTTTTTCCAATTATTCTAAAAGATTTTAATGACCCCGATTCGTTGAGTGATGCTTCAATTTACTTGGCAATAAAAATGACGAAGCAAAATGCACCAAACAATGTGGGGTATGCAATATTGGAAGTACCGTCCGAGCAATTGTCTCGCTTTATTATTTTGCCATCGGAAAATGATAATCATTATGTGATTTTGCTTGAAGATGCAATTCGATATTCTCTCGAAGAATTGTTTCAGAATTTTAGTTATGACGATTATGAGGCCTATACTTTTAAAATCACCCGCGATGCGGAGCTTGATCTTGATAACGATGCGTTAAAGAGTTACGTGGAACGTATTGAAGAGAGCCTTAAACTGAGGGTTAAGGGTTCTCCTGTCCGTTTGGTCTTTGACCGGTCGATGCCCGATTTGTTGCTGAAAAAAATCACCTCATTGTTGAAAGTGAAAAGTAAAGACTCTTTAATGCCGGGGGGAAGGTATCATAATTTTAAAGATTTTATGTCGTTTCCCGATTTTGGAAAATCCAATTTAAGCTATCAACCGAGGCCTTCTCTTATTCATCCGCAATTACAAGGGCAGAAAAGCGTTTTTGATGTGGTTGCAAAAAAAGATGTAATGTTACATTTCCCTTATCACACGTTTCAGCATACAATCGATTTACTTCGCGAGGCATCCATCGACCCGAATGTTAAGTCAATAAAAATGACGATTTACCGGGCAGGTCACTTTTCGAATGTAATAAATGCCCTAATAAATGCTTCGCGAAATGGGAAGAAAGTTACGGTATATCTTGAATTGCAAGCTCGGTTTAGTGAAGAACAAAACATCTTTTGGACTCGGAAGTTACAAGAAGCGGGCGTGATAATTCTTCATGGTATTCCCGGATTTAAAGTACATGCCAAGCTGATATTGATAAAACGTTTCGAGAATCGAAAAATTAAATTTTATGCAAGCATAGGCACCGGTAATTTTAATGAATTTACCTCCTCCACGTTCTCTGATATTAGTTTGTTTACATCAAATCCTTCTATTACTTCAGAAGTGGAATTGATGTTTAATTTGTTTGAGTCGTATTATAAACCGACTAAGTTTAAAACACTTAAAGTTGCTCCGTTTTCGATGCGGAGATTTGTGGTGAAAATGTTGGACCGCGAAATCGATAATGCAGATAACGGAATGGAAGCCTGGGCTATTATTAAACTGAATAATCTGGTAGATTCCACTGTGATTGCAAAATTATATGAAGCTAGTAATCATGGAGTAAAATTAAAGTTGATCGTTCGAGGAATCTGCGTTTTAATTCCGGGTATAGAAGGAATGAGTGAAAACATTGAGGCCTGTTCGATTGTAGATCGTTATCTTGAACATTCCAGAGTTTATTGTTTTGCCAATGGCGGAAAAAAAGATATATACATATCGTCATCCGATTGGATGATTCGTAATTTCGACAACCGATTTGAAGTGGCATGCCCAATATATGATCCGCAAATTAAAGAGGATATTTTTAATATTCTTTTGCTCAATCTTAAAGATAATCAAAAGTCGAGAATTTTTAGCGATCGGTATGTGAATGCTTATAAGTCAGCAGACAATCAAGAACCTGTTTATGCCCAAAAAGCCATATATGAATATTTTAAATCAAAAACCCTTAATCCATGATATTCGCAGCAATTGATATAGGATCTAATGCAGGGCGCCTTCTCTTTTCGAATGTTACAGAAATTAAAGGAGTTCCCAAAGCAGAAAAAGCCTCTCTTATTCGGATCCCGCTTCGTTTGGGTTTTGATGTGTTTAAGGATGGGTTTATATCGAAAGAGAAAGAAGAAGACTTAATCAATACATTAAAAGCTTTCAAACTCTTGATTGATGTATATAAGCCGGTTTCATACAAAGCTTGTGCGACCTCTGCAATGCGTGATGCTTTAAACAGTCGGGAGATAATTGCCCGAATAAAAAGAGAAGTAGGTATCGATTTGGAAGTAATTGACGGAATGGAAGAGGCAAAATTAATTACGGCAAATAATGAAGCTTTTTTTAATGAAAAAATTCCATATATGATGTTTGTTGATGTAGGAGGGGGAAGTACTGAAATTTCTTTACTGCACAACAACCAATTAGTTGATTATCAGTCGTTTAATATTGGAACTATTCGCTTGCTGAATAATGGCGTGAGCAAAGAGGAATGGAGTAAAATGGAACAATGGTTGGGCCAATACAAATCCCTTTATCGTAAGCTTCATCTCGTAGGTTCAGGGGGAAATATAAACAAGATTAAAAAATTGTATGGCGATGAAAATGATGGCTTTGTTACCTTCGACAGAATTATGAAAGCTTACAAGCAGTTAAAGAAAATATCTGTAGAAGAGCGTATTAGTTCTCTTAACTTACGTCCCGACAGGGCTGATGTAATTGTACCTGCAACAGAGATTTTTTTGTCTATTCAGAAAGTAATAAACGTTGAAAAAATATTTATTCCTCGAATCGGATTAACGGACGGAATAGTGTATTCGTTGTATCACAATCAGCACGAAGTGGTTAATGGTTAAGTGCTTATTGCATAGATTTTAGCTGGAAAGCATACAGGGCGATAAACGGTCCGGTGATGAAGATTAAACTTGCAAAATTAAATCCCCCGACTCCAAAGAAAAGGGGTAAACTTAAAATTAAAATATTAGCAATGGTATATGTGTGAAACCCGATTTTGCGAAGTTTCCACATAAAAATTACTCCAATTAGCGAAGCTATAGTAAATATCAATTCCGTTAAAAAATATCCGGGAGATAGAATCGCTAAAGAATCATACATCATACGATAAAGATCGGAATCATTTGAGGAATAAAAGTCCAAAAATTTATCAAAGAGTAAAGCATAGATGAGTGCCCCTAAGGCACTGAACCCACTCCCTATAAAAGATAATATACATAAAACGGTAAGCGTTTTTGATCGCTTTTGCGGCGCTTGAGGTATTTGATTCGGTTCTTCCTGTTTCAGTTCATCGATGTTCATATAATTTTTTTTGCAAAAATACGGTTTTTTGATTGACTTTTCTTCGAGAATACAAAAATGTATCGAAAAGTTCTTAATAATAAAGATGCTTATTTCCGGTGCTATTTTTGGGGCCGAATGCCGCTAGTGCAGTTTCTTGGGGAAATGTATCGGACTTCTTTTCCCCCTATATTAAAGCGAACCCATACGACATTGGAATTTCATAGTTTTTTCGATCAATATATTTTTCTATTCGCTTTATTGTTGTTTCACCCTGCCCTTTTACTTTCTGAAAAAGCTCTTCGTAATCCACAAACTTTTGAACGGTGTTATACCTTTGAATTTTCTTAAATTCAAAGGTGTTTAAAGCGCTCCAGCTATTTGTTGTTTTTTCTTTTTCGTCAACAAGGTATGCCCATTCCGAATCGGGCCAGTGATCGCTAATCATAACATCATTAGCTAAGGCTAAAGCTTGATTTATGCTTGCTTTCGGATCTTTCATTTCATGAAGACAAAATTCGAACAGTACAACATCTGCCGATAATTTAATGTTTTCAAATTCCGAATGAATAAGGGCGAATTTGTGATCAAGATTTACTTTAGTTAAATTGTTGCTTAATGTGTTCAGAGCTGTTTTGTTATTATCAACGGCATACACTTTTTTAGCATTTCTTGCATATTCAATAAATTGCCCGCCTCCGGCTCCAACAGAAATAATCGTTTTGTCTTTAAAATTGTAGAAAGCCAGGAGGTTTTTTACGATTGCACTTGCATCTACAGCCATCGTTATAATTTTTTAATCATTTCGAACTGTTTCCCTTTTAAAGGAATTCCATTTGATTCCAAAAAAGCGGTCATTGCATTGCAGGAGATTTCCGTATTTACAACTTTTATTGAACTGCATTCGTTATGTTTCAGCATTTCGTTAAGTAAAGCAGAGGCAATACCTTGTCTTCTGTGCCGTTTATCCACCGCAATTTGAGTTACGTCGCCCGAAGTCGGCTCAAAGATGCAATAACCGATAGGCGTATTGTCTTTATATAATCCAATGGTTTTAAAATCAGTAATTTTTCTCATAATTGCTTCAAAATTATTTTGCCACGAAGGTGTAAAATCCCAAAATTGCATTAATTGTTCTTTGAAGTCGAGATCTATTTTCTTAAAATAGCATCCTGCCGGTAAATTTTTGGAGTATGGTTCTACTTGTTTGCTGTTTTGTGTATAATAGTTAAATTCCCTGCTTATATTAAAGCCCAGTTTTTTATAAACCGAAACTGCATTTGTATTGTGTTGCAAAACTTCGAGCAAGTATTGCGATATGCCTGCATCCTTAAGAAAGGGTAAAGAGTGGGTGAAAATATCGGATGCAATTCCCTGCCCCCTGTATTCTTTTATTGTTCCTGTTCCTGTGTCATAGGCTGTTTTTATTCCGTTAAACAAACCGATTCCATTAAGTGTAAATGCAATTAATTTCTCATCCTCAAATGCTCCAAATGACAGTTTTGGCATAAATCCTCGGCGTTTTAACATTATCCGAAGTTCCTCTTTGTTAATCTGAATTTCGTAATTGCTAAAGGCTTCATTAAATGCGATAAATAGCGATTCAAAGCTTGTTTTGTCCAGTGATTTTATGGTTTTCATATTCGTCTAAAATTAAGTTCTAATCGAATTTCAAAATTACATTATTTGCTATTACTAAATCTTTCGGCCTTATTTTAAGGGTATAGTACCAATTTCCGGTACCACCATAAACAAATTTGTATTTAAAAATCCTGTTATCAATTATGCAAGGCAGGTTATGACCAATTAAAGGAATTTTGCCGGGTTCGGTTTTAAATTTTTCAATGATGTCTTTTTTGTCAGCCAGCCCGATTTTATTACATCCAAGTAAGCTCTTGATCAGATTAAAATCGATTTTGCTTCGCTCGCCGGATATGATCAGCGCATAAAATCCTATTTCAGTTTGAAGAATCAATGTTGGGGCTGTTTCTTCAATTTTAAAGTATCCCAGAGCATCTTTTTTACACTTAATAGGCTTATCGTGTTGTATAATTTCAAAATCCATATTTTGACTAGATAATCTTGTTTTTAAATCTTCAACTTTCATATGAGGAGGTTTTAGGTATTAAGTATATACAATTAGGTGAGCTAATAATACATAAACCGCTATCTGTGGAGGTATTTATTTGGTTAACAATATATTATACTCAACGTTGTCTTGTGATATATCCCGAATTTACCGATTATATTATATTTAATCGGAACAAATTTAGGAAACATTTCAGAATAGTCAAGCAAATATTTTTTTATATCGGCTATTGATTATGGTTGGCCTGAGAGATCCTTATTTAGGTTGAAATTCATTGAATGATAATTTTTTGAATGCCTATTTGATTGTGGTCGCAAATAACCGAAATATAATATGCTCCGCTTGACAAATTTTCTTTTTTTAAAGTTATGGAAGAGGTGTTGCTGAACTCTTCTTTTCGTATTTGTTGCCCTTCCGAGTTATAGATAAAGATTACTACGTTATGATATTCCTTGTTTAGCAATAATATGGAATAATCGGTAAAAGGGTTAGGGGACAAGTTAAAGTATGGGCTATTCACTTTGTCGTTTATATTGCTTGTGATTTTATCAGCACCCCAATGTAGTGCATATAATGTGGAAGACGAATTGTCGAAGTGTAGTTCAACTACATTTTCAAATGGTTGAGATAGAACTGGAAATATTGGGTTTGAGAGGCAAGCTCCGGTGGTAACATCAATAGTAAATAAACGGCTCTGTGAATCTGGGCTGGGGGTTATTCCCAAAAAATAAAAATGATGATCAACTTCATTGTAGGATACATAATGCGGTGCATCAATAATACCCTCGGTTGCTGGTAAGCTATGCAATAGTGCATATACTCCGGTAGCCGGATCTATAGAAACGAGGTATTGCAAGCTGTCGCTATATTCTTTATGCATTCCGAATAGCTTGTCCAAGGAGTTGTCATACTGGAAATTAGATGCATCCTCTAGTAAGGAGTTAGGAAAAGTTGGGCTTGAAAGAATTTGGCCGGTAGTTGCATTAATTGTATAAATGTGAGAAAAGCCTTCAAAATCTATTCCTTTAAAAAAATACCGATGATTATTTTTATCGAATGTAGTACAGGTGGGCCCAATTTGAATGTAATTTACTCCAGGCAGGCTGTCTATTAATGTATGAGTCCCTGTGCTTGGGTTTATAGAAACAAAATATTCCCGGTTTTCAGAATTATCCCAATGCAATCCATATAAAACATTTGCGGAGTCATCATATTGAAGTTCGATAATATTATCAGCAGGATCGTCTAAAACAGGGAATGAGGGATTTGATAAAATTGTTCCGGTGTTTGCATCTATCGAATATAAAAAAGAATTATAAAGGCTATCTGCACCTTTAAAAATAAAACGCTGATTAATTTCGTCAAAAGCAGTGTAATTAGGTTGTATGGTTATCCAGTTTACCCCGGGCAATCTATTTATTCTTGAATAATTTCCGCTTGCAGGATTTATGCGCACCAAGTACTCAGATTGAGCTTTAACGCTAAAAAAACAGGCAAATCCTAAGAAGCCGAGCAAGATGAATTTTTGAAAATAATGGTCCATAGCATTAATTTTAAAATTTTCACTAAATATTATAACGATATGTCAATATAAATTTTGCTGCGAGTTTAGAATATAGTAATTTGATTATAAGTATCTTGTTCTGTCTTAAACAGATAGCTAATTTACATCGGAGAAATCCATTTTGTCAAATAATAACAAAATAATAACAAAAAAATCGAATAACTATATAAAGAATGATCAAGCTGAACGAGGTGGTGAATTTGACGGATAATGAAAAAGAAAAGATGAAAAAATAAAAAAGCAACTCGTAAAAGTTGCTTTTTGTTGTAGCGGGGACAGGATTCGAACCTATGACCTTCGGGTTATGAGCCCGACGAGCTACCTCTGCTCCACCCCGCACTATATTTTTTTGTATCTTTGTGCCTTAATTGGATTGCAAAGGTAATACAAATATTTTAAACTACCTAATATTTATTTGTTAAAGCTAAAATAAATATTGCAGTCTCAATTTTTATTGATATTATTGCAAAAATTAAAAACTGAATTATTGTTATTATGGAGGCATTACATAAAGCCGGATTTGTGAACATCATCGGGAACCCCAACGTGGGTAAATCAACACTTATGAATTTTTTAGTGGGTGAAAAACTTTCAATTATCACCTCGAAGGCCCAGACTACCAGACATAGGATTATGGGGATTGTAAATGGAGACAACTTCCAGATCGTTTACTCCGATACCCCCGGGATTCTTCAGCCGGCGTATAAAATGCAGGAGGTACTGATGAATTTTGTGAATAGTGCACTAAAGGATGCGGATATATTTGTTTATGTGGTGGAAGTGGGGGAGAAAAACCACAATCAGGAAATTGTAAATAAAATAATCTTATCCGAAATACCAATTGTATTGATCGTGAATAAAATAGATTCAAAAACGGAAGATCAGATTGCCGAGACTAGAGAATACTGGACTCAGCTGTTTCCTGAAGCTTCTTATTTCCAGACTTCGGCCTTGGATGGAATAAATGTGGAGCAGGTTCGGGATAAAATTGTAGAACTATTGCCCGCATCACCGCCTTACTTTCCTAAAGATGAGCTTACCGACAAGCCGATGCGTTTTTTTGTTTCCGAAATTATTCGAGAGAAAATATTGCTTAATTATAAAAAAGAAATTCCTTATTCTGTTGAAGTTGCGGTTGAGTCCTTTGTTGAAGAAGAAAAAATTGTACGGATAACCGCATTGATTTTTACAGAAAGAGAATCGCAAAAGGCGATACTTATCGGGCATAAAGGCGATGCGATTAAGAGGGTGGGCATCCAAGCCCGCGAAGATATCGAAATGTTTATCGGGAAAAAAGTCTTTTTGGAAATCAGAATTAAAGTGGTTAAAGACTGGAGAAATAATGATTTATCTCTTTCTCGATTCGGTTACATTGTATAATCAGTTAAAATATAAGATTTTAACTGAGATATCTATAGCAAAAATTCCGATTTTTTTGTACCTTTGCACGCTTTATATAACGGATTAGTCTCAAATATTGTTTTTTGAGCAGTAGAATTTATATCAAATGGGAAATATTTTATCATTGGTCGGGAGACCAAATGTAGGTAAATCGACGCTTTTTAATCGACTTACGGCAACTCGTGAGGCTATTGTTGACCCCACGTCCGGAGTTACCCGCGATAGGAATTATGGGAAAAGCGAATGGTGTGGAACTGAATTTTCAGTAATTGACACAGGTGGATATGTGCTTGGTTCCGACGATGTTTTTGAAGAAGAAATAGGCAAACAGGTTTCTCTAGCGATAGATGAATCGGATGTGATCGTGTTTTTAACCGATGGGAGAGAAGGAATAACCCCCATGGATCAAGATGTTGCGATGCTTTTACGTAAATCGGGGAAACCTATCGTTTTAGCGGTTAACAAAATAGATAGCCCAAGCAATTTTTTTGATTATGGGGAATTTTATCAACTGGGATTAGGCGAACCGATTCCAATTTCGAGTAATAGTGGTAGCGGAACCGGTGAACTATTAGATGAAGCCGTAAAGTTCTTTTCGTCCAAAACATTGCCCGAAGAGGTTGTGCTTCCGAAAATTGCAATTGTGGGCAGGCCTAATGTCGGAAAATCCTCCATTGTGAATATGCTTCTTGGCGAAGAACGAAATATTGTTACCGATATTGCCGGAACTACTCGGGATTCTATTTATACTCGTTACAATAATTTTGGTTTTGATTTCTTTTTGGTGGATACTGCCGGACTGAGAAAGAAGAAGAATGTTGACGAAAATGTTGAATTCTACTCTGTGCTGAGGTCTGTAAGAACTATTGAAGATGCTGATGTTTGTGTGCTTATGATTGATGCTTCGGTGGGGTTTGAAGGTCAGGACTTAAATATATTCAGCTTAATTCAACGGAATGCCAAAGGGGTGGTTATTGTTGTGAACAAGTGGGACTTGATAGAGAAAGAAAATAAAACGTACCTTGATTATGAACGGTTTATTCGTAGTAAAATAGCACCGTTTTCCGATGTGCCTATTGTTTTTACATCGGTGGTAACCAAACAGCGTGTTTATAAAGTTATCGAAACGGCGATACAAGTTTACCAAAACAGAATAAGAAGAATTACTACATCTCAACTCAACGAAATCTTTTTACCTGTGATTAAGGACACTCCTCCGCCTATGTCGAAAGGGAAGTCGATTAAAGTAAAATATATCACGCAGTTGCCCATTGCCTATCCTGCTTTTGTATTCTTTTGTAATTTGCCTCAATACGTAAAAGAATCATATTATCGGTTTGTGGAAAATAAAATCCGCAGCACTTACGATTTTACAGGAGTTCCTATTAAAATATATTTTCGAAAGAAGTAATCATGGCTTTTGTTCCTCAATCGCCCGACAAGGTGCGAATAGATAAATACTTGTGGTCGATTCGGGTTTTTAAATCCCGGTCGATGGCTTCAGATGCTTGTAATGGCGGAAAAGTGAAAATTGACGGTGTTTCGTGCAAGCCTTCCCGCGAAATAAAAACGGGAGAGGTTATCACGATTAAAATGAATGGTATTGAACGTATATTTAAAGTGATCGCATTACTCGATAAGCGTGTTGCGGCTCCCTTAGTCCCCGAGTTTTCCACGGATTTAACACCTCAGTCGGAATTTGATAAACAAAAAATGCTTCGCGCCAAGTTTGAGTTTCGTGATCCAGGCAGTGGGCGCCCAACAAAAAAAGATTATCGCGATATCGAACAGATGAAGTATTATTTTGATGAAGAAGACGAGTAAATTCTCTGTTTTCATATATTTACATTTACCTGTTTGGATCTAAAATGAATAAAAAAAATGAGAGTGTAACCTAAATCACACCCTCATAAAAAAATACCATTTATAATATTATCTTAGCTTTTCCACAATTTTATCGGCTAAGCGACTGGCTCCGAATCTCAGCCATTGATTGTTCATCCACTTTTCACCTAAAATATTTTCTACCAGTTTAAGGTAGTTTAACGATTCTTCGGCCGTTGCAATACCTCCTGCGGGTTTAATCCCCACCATTTTTCCGGTAGCATCGTAATGCGCTTTTATGGCTTCGAGCATTACCAACATTGATTCGGGTGTAGCATTTACTGCAATTTTTCCGGTAGATGTTTTAATAAAATCGGCCCCGGCTTGTATGGCTATTTCACTGGCTTTGTATATGTTTTCAAAAGTATGCAGTTCGCCTGTTTCTAAGATGACTTTAAGGTGAGCATGGTCACAAGCGTGCTTAATGGCCACAATCTCATCAAATACTGTTTGGTAGTCCCCTTCGAGAAAAGTGCCGCGCGAAATCACCATGTCGATATCGTCGGCTCCTTGAGCCACTGCGTATTTTACTTCCGCAACTTTTACTTCAATGGGTGATTGCCCGGCAGGGAAAGCTCCGGCAACGGAAGCCACCTTGATATTTGTCCCGACAAGTGCCTTTTTTGCAGTGGCTACAAAAACGGGATATACACATACTGCGGCTGTAGTGGGAATATCGTCACCTAAGGAGGGGAAACTTTTAGCTTTTTCGCACAGGTCTATTACCCGCTGATGCGTATCGGAGCCTTCCAGTGTAGTTAAGTCAATTACGTTTAAGGCTAATTTATAAGCATCGCGAAAACTCATTGATGCAAAAGACTTACTGTAAATGTCGTTTAATTTCGATGCGATTTCTGTTTTTGTAAATGTTCGATTAGTTAAGTTCATATTGAATTTTTTTATAAGTTATAGTGTTTTGAATATTAGCGGATTAAACACATTTTTCCAAATTCCTTAGTGAAATATTTCGAAGCTCCGCTTTCGCGTTTTTCGATGCTCTCGCCTCGTATATTTGTAACTACGCGATACAGATAAATTCCGTTGGCAAGTTGATCGCCGAATTGATCTTTACCGTCCCATGCGTAGTCGGTAATGTTTCTGCCAACGTGTAGCGTTCCCAATTCGGAAAGATCTATCTCTCGCACCAGCTTTCCGGTTATGGTCATGATTTGAATTTTGAAATATGTTGGAATTTCAGAACCGGTAAGTGTGAATACAAAATGTGTTGCTGTTGAAAAAGGATTGGGCCAGTTCATTACGTCGGTTATCGTCGATTTGTTTAGCACTTCAAAGGTGATCGAATATCGGTTGGTTCCCGACAAATTATTTGATCTATCCATAGCTTCCACTTCAAGTTGATAAGTACCGTCTATGGAAAAATCTCCTTTGTAGATAACATGGCATTTGTTGTTACTGGTGGCCGGAATAAATTGCATGAGCTGAATCCCGTTATTGTAAAAAGGAACTATGGCAAAGTCTGCGTCTTTGGGCGATTTTAACCGAATTCTGAATTGTGAAGTGTCGGAGATGTTGTTCATTAGTAAGAACGAGTTTTCGTCTTTGAGGGTAATTTGGATATTTGGTTTGGCGGAAACAATATCGCCGTTCATAATTCTCACACCATCGAAAGTTACGTCCATAATGGGGTTTATGTTATCGCTATTTACATTAAAGCCTATTTCGGCGATGTTGTTCACATGCGTTTGTTCGGGTTGGTCAAAGTTGGGGTTGAATTCCACTTGCAGAGTGTTAATTCCTTGCATTCCGACGGTAGAAACGGCAATGGAGTCTATAAGTATGCTGCCCGCCGGATGGGGGCGGAGCCGTTTGGTTTTAGTCCATGCGGGGCTGTTATTTCGAATAACCCGGTAAGTAACCAGCAAACTATCCATGTCTTTATTGCTGATGTTATGGGTGGCAATTCCAAATCGAACAGAATCTCCTTCTTGAATTGGAGAATTGTAAAAGCTATAGAACGAAGCCGGATCAATAGCTGTTTCAGGAGCCGGTTCGTATAATACATGCCAGCTTTTTAATTGTGCCGGGGTGTTGTTGATTTTGTCTTTAGCATTAAATCGTAATTTTAAATAAGGGTACTGGTGGGCATCAATTATGCTTCCGAGATTATAAATGTCTAATTTTACGGGGGTAGGAGGGCCAAGGGGCGTTTCGCATCCTGTGGTATAGGTGCCAATGAGCGTTTCTGTTCCTAGATTTGTGAGACCAATCAATTCGAGAGAAATCGTATCAGTAGACACATATTGGGTCAACTGCATATGCGCAGATCTCCAATTAAGGGCAGGTCCTATAATTTCGGAAGTAATGTTTCCTTCGTCCCAATTGGTACTATATACTTTTGAGATGTCAATAATATCAGATATAGTTGCGGCCACTTTTTCAACTACGGTATCTCCCGGGTTCCCGAGGTCGATTCCTTTTTTACCAAAAATCAAATAGGGTGTTGTTTCTTGAAGTGTACGGATGTTGGTGCTCCCAAACGA
>CAUVYH020000013.1:0-293881 GCA_963556065.3 Bacteroidales bacterium | reverse complement strand
CTACAATAATTGAATCAACCAATGTATTGAAAATTTGAAAAAAGTTACCAAGCAGCATTGGAATTGCAAAAAACAATATCTTTCGCCCCTCATTTCCCGTGGTTAAATCCCTCATCTTTTTTTGGAAACAAATGTACGATTTTTTAGTAAATTGGCTTTGTGATTTGTTGTTGCTGCGAAAAAAATTGTATATTTGCACTCATTTTTAAGTAATTTGAATCACTTCAAAACATTTTTATACAATAAAATACGGTTTAATAATGAATATTAAAACAGAACAAACAGGCTCAAACCAAATGGGTTTGGTTATCGAAATTAGCACTGCCGATTACACTCCACGTGTTGAAAAAGCAATTAAAGACTTCCGCCAAAAAGCAAATGTACCCGGTTTTCGTCCGGGAATGGTCCCTGTTGGGATGGTAAAGAAAATGCACGGACCGGCCATTAAAGCGGATGAAGTAAATAAAATTGTGGTTGATGAATTACATAAATATCTTACCGATAATAAAATCTCATACTTGGGAGAACCGATTTTAAATCATGAAAAATCAATTGTTGACTTTGAAAAAGAAAATACAGATTTTAGTTTTTATTTTGAAATCGGCCTGCAACCGGCAATAGATCTGGCTGGTGTAAAGTTTGATTCCATTACTGAATACGAAGTAGAACCGGCGGAAGAAGATGTAAAAAAAGAATTGGAATACCTTACCCGCCAATACGGTACGTTGTCGGAGCCGGAAATTGTAGGTGATGACGATTTGATATATGGAAACATAACCCGTGCATCCGAACCCGAGACCGAACCTTTTGAATCCACAATTTTTTTGCAGGCAATTGAAAGCAAAAAAATCAAAAAAGATTTCATTGGCAAGAAAGTAACTGATGTTATTACTTTCGATTTGAAAAAAGCCTTTGGCGATAAGCCGAATGAAATAGCTAAAACGCTCAAAATTAAAGTTGAAGAAGTAGAAACAACCGATACGAATATAACTTTCGAAATTACTCGGATTTCTCGCATTACTCCTTCGGAAATAAATGAAGAGTTGTTTGCAAAAGTTTTCAAAGACGAAGAAGTGAAAACGGAAGAGGAATTTATGAGCAAGATTAAACTTCAAATGAGTGCTCAATATGCAGAAACTACTCGCCAGAAGTTTATGAACGATGCCATTTCCGAGTTGATAAAAAAAGTTGATATTGATGTTCCTCACGATTTTATGAAAAAATGGTTGCTTGAGTCAAATAAGAATGCAAATGCTGAAACTTTGGATGCAGAATATGATAAAGCGTTGGATTCAATTAAATGGCAGCTTATAGAAAATAAATTGGTGGAAGAGAATAATATTCAGATTTCCCGTCAGGATATTAAAGATTTTATTATGGATTTCTTCCGGACAAACTACTTTAAAAACAGCACGGATACCGACTTGGAAGAACGATTGAGTACATTGGCGGAATCGTCGATGAAAACTGAAAAAGATGTCAAAAATATCTATGATCAGTTATTTGATAAACGAATTGAAGAGGCAATTAAAAAAGTGGTTCCTGTTTCCAAGAAAAGCATTATGGCCGATAAATTTATTGAACTGATTAATAAAAAATAATTCGAAATAAAGAACCTGTTTTTTAAAAATATCACAAATGAAAGAAGACGAATTTAGAAGATATGCTCTCAAACATAAGGGTATAAGTAGTTTGAAATTAGATAGATATACATCTATTACCAATGATTATATTTCGCCGACAATTATAGAGGAGCGTCAAATGAATGTGGCAACTATGGATGTCTTCTCTCGGTTAATGATGGATCGTATTATCTTTTTAGGGGTGCCTATTTATGATGATGTGGCTAATATTATTCAGGCACAACTGCTCTTTTTGGAGTCGGTAGATGCTAAAAAAGATATTCAGATTTATTTGAACTCACCCGGAGGTTCTGTGCATGCAGGGTTGGGAATTTATGATACCATGCAGTATATTACTCCCGACATTGCTACTATTTGTACAGGAATGGCTGCTTCGATGGGGGCTGTACTCTTGTGCGCAGGTGCTGATGGGAAACGTACCGCATTGCCTCATTCCAGAGTTATGATTCACCAACCGATGGGGGGGGCCGAAGGTCAGGCTGCTGATATTGAAATCACGGCTCGTGAAATTCAAAAATTGAAAAAGGAACTTTACGATATCATTGCTCAACATACAAAACAGACGTATGAAAAAATTTGGGCAGATAGTGATAGGGATTACTGGATGACGGCTCAAGAGGCAAAAGATTATGGCATGATCGACGAAGTGTTGATTCGTGCTGCAAAATAAAATAGTTTTAAAAGAACTTTTTCAATTCCGGATTGAGTTTGCGAACTCACTCCGGTTTATTGTTGAAAACAAGAACATAAATGGCAAAACAAAACTCAAATAACTGTTCATTCTGCGGGGCTAAACCTTCTCCCGATAAAATCATGTTTAATGGCGATCATGCTTTCATCTGCGAAGATTGCATCAAGCAGGCAGGATTGATAATTGATGAAAACAACTCGTTGTTAAACCCCGGAAAATCGACTGCCGGACAAGCAACACTTAAATTGAAAAAACCGGCTGAAATTAAATCGTTTCTGGATCAATATGTAATTGATCAGGATGAGGCCAAAAAGGTTTTGTCTGTTGCCGTATATAATCATTACAAACGCTTGCTGCACAACACTCCGTCCGATCGAAAAGAGGAACAAGAGGTGGAAATCGAAAAATCCAATATCGTGATTGTCGGTGAAACGGGAACAGGTAAAACCCTTATGGCCCGCACTATAGCCAAAATGCTTGATGTCCCTTTTTGTATTGCCGATGCAACGGTTTTTACCGAAGCCGGTTATGTGGGAGAAGATGTGGAAAGCATTCTAACCCGGCTTCTTCAAGCTGCAGATTATAATGTGGAAAGAGCTCAAATGGGAATTGTTTTTATCGATGAAATAGATAAGGTAGCCCGTAAAAGTGACAATCCGTCTATTACGCGGGATGTTTCGGGCGAGGGAGTACAACAGGCATTGCTCAAGTTACTCGAAGGAGCTAAAGTAAATGTTCCGCCTCAGGGGGGGAGAAAGCATCCCGAACAAAAATTTATAGAAGTCGATACTAAAAATATACTTTTCCTTGCAGGAGGTGCTTTCGATGGAATTGAACGCAAAATTGCGGCTCGACTGAATACCAATGTTATTGGTTATAACAAAAAATCAAAAGTTATAGACAAGGCTAATTTGCTTAAATACATCTCACCACAGGACTTGAAAAGTTACGGGCTCATTCCCGAATTGTGCGGGCGCTTTCCTGTGCTTACTCATTTAAAACCCTTAGACAAAGAAGCTTTGCGGCGTATATTACTTGAACCGAAAAATGCTTTGGTAAAGCAGTATGTTCGACTGTTTCATATTGATAAAATAGAGTTGTCATTTTCAGATGAAGCACTCGATTATATTGTGGATAAAGCCGTGGAACTTCACCTCGGAGCTCGTGGCTTGCGAACTATTATCGAAAATATTATGACGGATGCGATGTTTGAAATGCCGTCTAAAAAAGTTGCAAAGCTTGAAATTTCAAAAGAATATGCTTATCAGCAATTCGAAAGATCGTTTGTTTCGGAAATGGCAGGGAATATGTTAGACTAATGACAACAAAACGATTCAATGATGAAAAAACAATGTTTGTTGCTAAGAAAAATAAAATTGAACAGATCTTTGCTCTTTACCGAATGTTGTGCGACTAGTATTTTTAGGGGAGCTTTATTTGCAATCTGTTTTCTTTTTTCTGCAGTAGCTGTTGATGCTCAGGTTACCGGAGAAATTGTTGTGCCTGCCCGAATTGTTGATGGAGACACATTACCGCTTTATCGGCTTCAGGAAGTTACCGTGTTCTCGTTTCGCCCCTTTAAATCGGCTAAAGACGAGCAACGAGTAAAAAGACTGATTAATAACGTTAAAAAGGTATATCCGTATGCAAAACTGGCTGCAGCAAAAATGAAATATTATGACCAGCTTGCTCAAAATGCTTCTTCCGAAAGAGAACGTGATCGGATAAATAAACGTGCTGAAGAAGACATCAAAGCACAATTTGAAGCTGATATTAGGACAATGACACGTTCGCAGGGCAAACTGCTTATTAAACTAATAGATCGGGAGACGGGAAAAACATCCTATGAAATCATAAAATTGTCGAGAGGGACATTTCGAGCCATTTTTTGGCAATCGATGTCCTCGTTTTTTGGGCTGAATCTGAAAGAGCGCTACGAAAAAGATGGAGATGATGCAACTATTGAGTTGATTCTTAATCTAATTGATAAAGGAGTCCTTTAAATTAATCAGACCTTTCTGTGATGGGTTACAATAATTATTGAATGAAAAAAATCTTGTTTATAGATTCTACGCATCCGATGCTTGTTCAGCGTCTCAAAGAAGCCGGCTATGAGGTCGATTTTGATTTTGTTTCGTCCAAGCAGGAAATTGAGAAAAAGATTGCTTCTTACTTCGGAATCATCATACGTAGCCGGTTTGTCATTGACAAAGAATTTATTGATGCGGCTTCGGCATTGCATTTTATTGGCAGGGTAGGAGCCGGAATGGAAAGCATTGATGTAGAATATGCCAAGGCTAAAAATATCCATTGTATCAGCTCACCCGAAGGTAATCGAGATGCTGTTGGCGAGCATACTTTGGGTTTGTTGCTTGCATTGAGCAATAATATTGTTAAAGCGAGTAATGAAGTAAAAAATGGGGTATGGCTTCGCGAAGAAAATAGAGGGTTCGAAATTAAAGGCAAAACAATTGCCATTATCGGATACGGAAATATGGGGAGCGCTTTTGCTCAGCGATTATCCGGATTTGAGTCTCATGTGATTGCTTATGATAAGTACAAAACCGGATTTTCGTCTCGGTATGTAGAGGAAGTTTCAATGGCCGATGTTTTTGAACAGGCCGATATATTAAGTTTTCATGTTCCTTACACACAGGAAACACACTACCTCTTTTGTGAAGATTATATTCAAAAATTCAAAAAATCAATATATTTGCTGAATACTTCTCGCGGTAAAGTTGTAAAAACAGATGACTTATCGGATGCATTGTTTTCGGGTAAAGTCTTGGGAGCTGCTTTGGATGTTCTTGAATACGAAGATATTTCATTGAAAAATACATCAATATCTTCATGGACGGACAGCATGCACTATTTGGCAGATTCGCCCCGTGTTATTCTTACTCCTCATATCGCAGGGTGGACTAAAGAGTCAAATATCAAATTAAGTACAATCATCGCAGATAAGGTGATAGATATGTTTAAATAAGTAGATTATGAAAAAAACCGAAAAATTTTTTAAGGGAAAAACATTGGCAATTTTGTCAGGAGGCGGCGACACTCCTGCAATAAATTCAAGCATTGAATGTATTCGTAACCGGGCCTCAATGTTAGGATATCGTGTGTATGGCGTGAAAAAAGGATGGAAAGGATTACTGGGCGATGGTGAGATCGTAGATTTGACACACCAGCCTTATGATGGAATTTATGGGGGAACAGCATTGCAATCGAGCCGTACGAATCCATTTCCTTCAGAAAAAAATCCGGAAAATCGTGTGCCGCAAATTCTTCATAACATAAACCGCTATAAAATTGACACGCTGGTTACAATTGGTGGCGACGATACCAATGGTGCGGCTAAACGCTTGTACGAGCAGGAGGGAATTCCGGTAATCGGTTTTCCAAAAACCATTGATAACGATTTAAGAACGCGTACAATTCATAGTTACCAAGGAGTAAACCATGAAGCTGTGATTTGTCCCGGATTTCCTTCTGCAGCTAAAGGGTTAATGGAGTTGACCTTAAGGTTAAGAACGACTACTCAATCTCATAACCGAATCATGGTTATGGAAGTAATGGGACGAGATGCGGGCTGGCTTACAGGAAGTGCTGTTTTTGGCGGTGCAGAAGTAGCGCTTGTTCCTGAAGTAGAAATGACCAAAGAACGAAAAGATTTCTTCTTCGAATTTATAAAAGAAAAATATTTGAGTTCTCCTACAAAATCGTTGATAATTGCTGTTTCCGAAGGCGTTCGTTGGTGGAGTGACGAAAAAGGAGCTCTGGATATGGTGTATGCAAGCTCGGAGCTTGATGAATACGGTCATCCTCGTTTTGGCGGAATAAGCGGAGTTATTGCTTCGGAAATAACTAAACGCACGGGAATTGATGCTCGTGCCCAGATTACCGGATATTATCCGCGTGCCGGACAGTGTCGCGAATACGATCGTCGCTTAACTTCCACGTTAGCTGATAAAGTGGTGGATTTATTGCTTCGCGAAGATTATGGGCAAATGCCGGTGTTAAAAGAAATTGTTCCTTATCAGGAACTGGAAGAGTTCCACACGACTTCAATAGATATGGGAGATATTGGAAATAGGCCTTTGCCTAGTGCCTATTATACTCCGGACAGTTTTATGTTTACCGATGTATATACGGACTTTTTATCGCATGTAATTGGAAAGCCTCGTTTTGTTGCTTTTAATCCATGCTTTCCAATCGTTTTGCCGGAATAAAAATTGCTTGTTTAAGGATTGTAAATTGTAATTCAATTACTTAGATAAGTATAAACAGCTTCAAGACTTGATAGATTTTCCGATCTGCCAAGTCTTGAATTATTTTATCGATTGTCAATTCAAAAAAAATCGTAGTTTTGTTGTACAATAACTTAAATTATGGCTAAAATATTAATAATCGATGATGAACGCATGATCCGCAGAACGATGAAGGATGTGCTGGAATACGAAAAATACGAAGTTTCAGAAGCTGAAGATGGAATTTCAGGTCTGGAGATGATTAAAAACAATAAATTCGACTTGATTTTTTGTGATATTAAAATGCCGGGAATGGATGGCATTGAAGTCCTCGAAAAATCTTTGGAATTTTCCGATGCTCCGATCGTGATGATTTCCGGTCACGGAACTATCGACACAGCCATTGATGCTATTAAAAAAGGCGCTTTTGATTACCTGGCAAAGCCACTCGACTTAAACAGGATTCTTGTAACTTCACGTAATGCTTTAGATAAATCTGTTTTAGTTAAAGAAAACAAGATATTTAAGAAAAAGATAAATAATAAATATGAAATTATAGGGAATTCCGATGCGTTGAATTCTATTTTAGAGATGGTGGATAAAGTGGCTCCAACAGATGCGCGCGTGCTTATTACCGGGGCGAATGGTACCGGAAAAGAGTTGATTGCGCATAGGATTCACGAACGAAGTAATCGTTGTAATGCCTCGTTTGTTGAAGTAAATTGTGCGGCAATTCCATCGGAATTAATTGAAAGTGAATTGTTTGGACATGAAAAAGGATCTTTCACTTCGGCAATTAAACAAAAAAAAGGTGATTTTGAATTGGCAGATGGCGGAACATTATTTCTCGATGAGATTGGAGATATGAGCCTTTCGGCTCAGGCTAAGGTATTGAGAGCTCTTCAGGAAAACAAAATTACACGTGTGGGAGGTGAAAAAGATATTCAGGTGGATGTGCGTGTAATTGCTGCTACCAACAAAAATCTCAGAGAAGAAATTGCAAACAAGACATTCAGAGAGGATTTATACCACCGGTTAAGTGTTATACTTGTTCATGTTCCTTCCCTCAACGAGCGGATTGATGATATCCCGATGCTTACCCGGTATTTTGTTGATGATATCTGCAGAAATCAAGGAAAACCGACGTTGAATATTTCGGATTCGGCTTTTGAAGAACTTAAAAAGATCGACTGGACCGGAAATATCCGCGAATTGCACAATGTGGTTGAACGATTGGTGATTCTTTGCGATAAAACAATTACGGATCAAGATGTGATTAAATACGCTGTTCCTTTTAAATAGATTTTAGTACTAACAATTTTGAAACAATAAAATGAGTGACGACAAAAAAATAATTTTTTCGATGGTACAGGTAAACAAAACCTATCCACCGGCAAAGCAAGTACTTAAAAATATATATCTGTCATTTTTCTATGGAGCTAAAATTGGAGTAATAGGGTTGAACGGTTCCGGAAAATCTTCTTTGTTGAAAATTATAGCAGGCGAAGACAAATCGTTTCAGGGTGAAGTGGTGTTTTCTCCTGGATACAGCGTGGGTTACTTGCCTCAGGAACCGATTTTGGATGATAATAAAACGGTCAAGGAAGTAGTAACCGAAGGTGTTCAGGAGGTTGCAGATATTTTGAAGGAGTACGAAAATGTGAATAATCGTTTCATGGAAACTCTTTCCGATGATGAGATGAACAAACTTATTGAGCGCCAAGGGGAACTCACGGAATTAATAGAACAGCATGATGCTTGGGAATTGGATACGAAGCTCGAACGGGCAATGGACGCACTTCGCTGTCCCGAAGGAGATACTCCGGTAAAACATCTTTCAGGAGGTGAGCGCAGGCGGGTGGCTTTATGCCGGCTTTTGCTGAAGCAGCCGGATATTCTGTTACTTGATGAACCGACCAACCACCTTGATGCAGAATCTATTGAGTGGCTCGAAATGCACTTGAAACAATACAAAGGAACGGTAATAGCCGTGACTCATGATCGTTATTTTTTAGATAATGTAGCCGGTTGGATTTTGGAACTCGATCGTGGAGAAGGAATCCCTTGGCAAGGAAACTACTCTTCGTGGCTCGATCAGAAAACAACCCGCATGAAAATGGAGGAGAAGCAGGAAAGTAAACGCCGAAAAACCCTTGAACATGAGTTGGAGTGGGTGAGAATGGCTCCCAAAGCGCGTCATGCAAAAGCTAAATCGCGTCTTGATGCTTACGATAAATTATTAAATCAGGATACAAAGGAAAAGGAAGAACGTCTCGAAATATTTATCCCTAACGGTCCTCGATTAGGAAATAAGGTGTTGGAAGCTTCCGGAATCTCAAAATCGTATGGCGATAAACTACTCTACGACGATTTGTCTTTTTCGTTGCCTCCAAATGGAATTGTGGGAATTATCGGGCCGAACGGCGCCGGAAAAACTACGCTTTTTCGTTTGATAATGGGGCTCGAAACTCCAGATACCGGTACTTTCGACGTGGGAGAAACCGTGCAATTGGGATATGTCGATCAACAGCATACCAGTATTGATCCGGAGAAAAGTGTGTATGAAATTATTTCCAATGGGCTGGAACAGATGCAGTTGGGCGGTAAATTGGTGAATGCACGGGCCTATATTTCGCGATTTAATTTCGGTGGCACCGATCAGAACAAAAAAGCTGCAGTGCTTTCAGGAGGAGAACGTAACCGCTTGCAACTGGCGTTAACTTTAAAATCGGAAGCTAATGTATTACTTCTCGATGAACCGACCAACGATATTGATATCAATACATTAAGGGCTTTGGAAGAAGCTCTTGATAATTTTGCCGGTTGTGCTGTGGTGATTTCTCACGATCGTTGGTTCCTTGATCGGATTTGTACTCATATCCTGGCCTTTGAGGGGAACTCTCAAGTTTATTTCTTCGAGGGCTCCTATAGCGAATACGAAGAAAATCGTAAAAAAAGGATGGGAGATGATGGTCCTAAACGTATTCGATATAAAAAATTGATTAAGGATTAATGTAGTAAAAAAGAAGTTTTAGTAAGAATACATAAAAACAGGTAGATATGAAAAGAAAATCATTTTTTATCATGACGATTGCAATTGCCGTTGTGATAGTGTCGTGTACGGAATTGAAACAACTTGCTACGCTTGCAAAATGTGACTTTAAATTGAAATCGGTGGATAATATTCAATTAGCAGGGGTTAACATTCAACAAATGCAGAACCTGAGCCAGGTGAATGCACTGGATGTGGTTAAATTAACTTCCGCTTATATGTCGAAAAATTTACCGTTGAGTTTCAATTTAAATGTCGATACCCGTAATCCGAACCCAACAAAAGCCGCACTTACGGCTTTGGACTGGATTTTACAAATCGATGACATTGATATGACTCATGGAATATTGAATAAACGTATCGAAATTGCTCCGAATGGGGGAATTACAACAATTCCGATGAATATGAATTTCGACCTTTTTAAAGTGCTTACAGGAAAATCTAAAGATGCTGTTTTAAACTTTGCGTTTAACCTAACCGGTGTTGGAAATAATACCCCATCGAGAATTACCCTTAAAGCTAAACCCACGGTAATGATAGGTTCCGTTCCTATTCAATATCCCGGATACATTTCAATTAAAAACACATTTGTTTCAAAATAATTTTAATTTAAAAACCATTAAACTATGATTCAACGAATTCAATCCGTTTATTTATTGCTCACTACAATTTGCTTCAGCGTAATTCTTTTTTTTCCATTAGCTACAATCGACGCTAAGTATGAGTTTTCCGTATGGTCGTTCAGTACTATCGACGGTGGAGTATTGGCACCTACATATTATTTGGGGCTATTGTCGGTGATTATTGTCGTAATTTCATTAGTTACCATTTTCCTTTACAAAAAGAGAATGCTTCAAAACAAACTTTGTGTGGCCATGTTTATTTTAATATTGATTTTCTTGGCACTTATGTTTTTTATTTATCCTGAATTTGTAATTGCAAAAACAATTGGCGGAAATGCTGTGCTGAATTATTCAATTGTTTCAATTTTCTCTGTATTGCCGATGGCATTCGTATTGCTGGCCAATAGAGGAATATTAAAAGACGAAAGAAAAGTAAGAGCTGCAGACCGGTTGAGATAGCAAGCTGTTCTACTAGCCGTTAGCTTGCTTGCCGATAGTGAAAAAAATTAATTCGCTCTCTTTAAGAGCGGGGTAAACCAATTGATTTTCAGATATAATTGTAAGCTTTAGGTTAGCTGTTACTAGATTTTATATTAATGATAATCAGTATAATGAACTTCTAAATGAACTTGTTGTTATACAAAAATAATTAACTATTCTGATATTTAAAATTCGAAATAAATAGGTTTCTTAATGAAAGATCACAGTCTTTTGCTCATCGTCATTGGCCTCTTGCTAATAGACAAAGGTTAAAGACCAATCGCCAATGATATGAAAATACTGTCTGTTTCACAAATTCGGGAAGCCGATAAATTCACCATCGAAAACGAGCCGATTTCTTCTTTGCAACTGATGGAGCGGGCTGCTACCGCAATTTTTGATTCGTTGATTAAAGAAGTACATCCTGATTCGGAGTTCCATTTGTTTTGTGGTCCCGGAAATAATGGGGGAGATGGCCTTGTACTTGCACGCCTTCTGTATAACCGCTCTTTTCCGGTAACAGTTTGGTTGATTTATGATTCCATTCATCCGTCCGACGACAATCAATCGAATTTGCTCGCCTTGCAAAAGTGCAAAAATGTCGCAATCCATTCGGTGAGCGATGTTTCGGATATTAAAATCAATTCTACTTCGGATCACGTAACCGTGGTTGATGCGCTTTTTGGTTCGGGTTTGAATCGTAAACTGACAGGAGTCTGGGCAGAAGTTGTAGAAGTTATGAATTGGATTAAAGCTGAAAAAGTTGCGATTGACATACCATCTGGGCTATTTGCCGATTCTTTAAACGAACCTGATGATTCTATATTTATTGCAAACAAAACCTTTTCTATTGAGTTGCCCAAACTTTCGTTTTTGTATCGGGAAAATGCCCGCTACTTAGGCTGTTGGGTATTGGTGCCGATAGGTTTGCATCCTCGGTTTCTTTCAGATGTTGCTGTGAAAAACTATTTTGTTATGGATTCTCAGGTCGGTGAAATTTTAAAACATAGAGCTCGGTTTTCGCATAAAGGAAGTTATGGACATGCATTGTTGATAGCCGGTAGTTATGGGATGATAGGAGCTGCTGTTCTGGCTTCGAAGAGTTGTATGCGAAGCGGAATAGGGTTGCTTACAACTCATATTCCCCGATGTGGGTATTCCATTTTACAAGAGGCTATACCCGAAGCACTCCTCGATGTTGATGAAAATGAAACTCATTTTTCAAAAATCAACAATCATCATCTTGAAAAGTACAATGCCATCGGTATAGGTCCCGGGTTATCAAAACATGCAGAATGTGCCGACGGATTAAAGTCTTTGCTTCAGCAGTATAACCGTCCATTGGTAATTGATGCCGATGCCCTGAATATATTATCGGAGAATCCAATGTGGCTGTCATTTTTGTCCCCCGGTTCCATTCTAACGCCTCACCCTAAGGAATTTGAACGATTGACAAAGAAGGTTCAAAATAGTCGGGAACAGATGGAGTTGTTACGAAATTTTGCTGTAAAACACCAGGTGGTGATTCTGCTAAAAGGATCATATACGGCCATAGCATCACCAACGGGTGAATTGTATTTTAATTCTACAGGAAATCCGGGAATGGCCACTGCCGGGAGCGGAGATGTGCTTACCGGAGTGATTTTAGGACTATTGGCACAAGGCTATTCATCATTACAGGCAACAATTTTAGGTGTGTATCTGCATGGGTTATCGGGAGATATTGCAGTGGCAAATTCTCAGTCGGAAGAATCGTTAATTGCTTCTGATCTGATTGACAATTTAGGAAAAGCTTATCAGAAGTTGAAATAATTCATTCCTCTAAATTTGCTTTGTTCAATTCCTCTAAGGTACGATTGGAAGGCTCACGTTCTCCGTCGGATTACGTGTTAGTGAGGATTTCAATTCCTCTAAGGTACGATTGGAAGGGGTGCATCTTCAGGACAATTGGAAGATATCACGATTTCAATTCCTCTAAGGTACGATTGGAAGGCCACAGTCAACCAAATTGTAAGTAATGAAAGATAATTTCAATTCCTCTAAGGTACGATTGGAAGCTTGCTGAAATTTACCGCAATAATAGCCGCCTTGTTATTTCAATTCCTCTAAGGTACGATTGGAAGGTCTATCTCATTGTCGAAAAACTCCATTATTTCCTGATTTCAATTCCTCTAAGGTACGATTGGAAGATCGGTACCGGCTTCCAGCAGGCTGGTGAAGCATGAGATTTCAATTCCTCTAAGGTACGATTGGAAGTCATGATAGAAAATGAACTTTTGTTTTTTCACGGATTTCAATTCCTCTAAGGTACGATTGGAAGAGTTCTTTAGCCAGTTGGGTTATGATCCTGCTCTCGTATTTCAATTCCTCTAAGGTACGATTGGAAGAGAACTCCAAAATCAGTTACATCTTGTTTAAATAGATATTTCAATTCCTCTAAGGTACGATTGGAAGACAGTCCCAATCCGAGCACTTTCATCCGGTAATTATTTCAATTCCTCTAAGGTACGATTGGAAGTTATTTCCGGAAATGGTAAAATGTCGAATTTTGGCAGATTTCAATTCCTCTAAGGTACGATTGGAAGCATGAACGATTCGGGAAAATTGGCATTATACAATAAATTTCAATTCCTCTAAGGTACGATTGGAAGCTTCGCGGACGGCCATCCAAGGGTTTATCCATTTCATTTCAATTCCTCTAAGGTACGATTGGAAGTCGGCAAAGGATAAGTTCATGTCCGAAAACCTAACGACATTTCAATTCCTCTAAGGTACGATTGGAAGGTACATTTATTATATTAAACAATTTTTAAAATCAGATTTCAATTCCTCTAAGGTACGATTGGAAGCCGTTTCTATGATAGCTGTCTTGTCCTCTTTTTTAATTTCAATTCCTCTAAGGTACGATTGGAAGTGTGAAGCGCAATGCCGTTGTATTCTCCGGCACCGTATTTCAATTCCTCTAAGGTACGATTGGAAGTGGATAAAAAAATGATTCACCGCGTATTCCCATAGGAATTTCAATTCCTCTAAGGTGCGATTGGAAGACATAAGTACCAATTACAGCAACTGTTGTATTAAATTTCAATTCCTCTAAGGTGCGATTGGAAGGATCTGGACAAATATCATGACGTGTTTTTCGATAACCATTTCAATTCCTCTAAGGTGCGATTGGAAGTCGCTCAAATTGCCCGCTTCTTTATCTGCCTTTAGTTTATTTCAATTCCTCTAAGGTGCGATTGGAAGTCACGTTCAAAGATTTTATCATCAAGGTTCTTATCTGATTTCAATTCCTCTAAGGTGCGATTGGAAGAATCTGGTTTCTGATATTCTGCTACGCCTATTTCGGCATTTCAATTCCTCTAAGGTGCGATTGGAAGATAATCCGTCTGATATGTTATGTTTTCGATTATCCGATTTCAATTCCTCTAAGGTGCGATTGGAAGTTTTCTCTCCTCGTCGTATTGCCTGTTTTTTAGATATTTCAATTCCTCTAAGGTGCGATTGGAAGTGAGGATTAAATTGCACACAACATATAGCTAAACATATTTCAATTCCTCTAAGGTGCGATTGGAAGGACATGGCATTGCCACTCATCATTTCGCTGCCATATTTCAATTCCTCTAAGGTGCGATTGGAAGAAAATGTAAAATCTGTTATTATCGAATCGTTTGATTATTTCAATTCCTCTAAGGTGCGATTGGAAGTAGCGTTCAACGGAACACCAGGAACAGCCGGTACCTCATTTCAATTCCTCTAAGGTGCGATTGGAAGTTATAAAATAAAATTATGAAAACAATTACAGGACAAGAATTTCAATTCCTCTAAGGTGCGATTGGAAGTTCGTAGGGGAGATTAAAAAGGGGACTACAAGCAAATTTCAATTCCTCTAAGGTGCGATTGGAAGTGACAAAATACGAAGTCTAAAAGAGGGCGAAACTGATTTCAATTCCTCTAAGGTGCGATTGGAAGCCATCGCCTATCGACGGCAAATGGACGTTTCACGAATTTCAATTCCTCTAAGGTGCGATTGGAAGGCTGTGATATTCATCACAGATTATAACGTCAAATCATTTCAATTCCTCTAAGGTGCGATTGGAAGCAAATTGGTTGTATATCACCGCATCCGATGAACTTATTTCAATTCCTCTAAGGTGCGATTGGAAGTCATATTCAGATGGAAATGCTTATGTTTCTTTTAGATTTCAATTCCTCTAAGGTGCGATTGGAAGCAAAATCAAAAGATAACTAAGATAAATCAATATTAGATTTCAATTCCTCTAAGGTGCGATTGGAAGAATAACGGATCATGGGCCATAATTGCCGTCGATTCAAATTTCAATTCCTCTAAGGTGCGATTGGAAGGGTAATTTATGACGGCGTTATTTCTATCCATTTTCGGATTTCAATTCCTCTAAGGTGCGATTGGAAGGCGATACTGGTGGATATCTATCCTACGATATCGTAATTTCAATTCCTCTAAGGTGCGATTGGAAGCAAACAAAAAATGAAAACACAATTTGAATTAAAAGCAATTTCAATTCCTCTAAGGTGCGATTGGAAGATGGCTCAAAATTACGTTAGACTACTTGTTTACAATATTTCAATTCCTCTAAGGTGCGATTGGAAGAAGTTCAACCAAAGAGATGGCAAGAAGAAATGTGGCAATTTCAATTCCTCTAAGGTGCGATTGGAAGGAAGAAAAAAGAAGATGTGCTATTAAGTTCATTCCTACATTTCAATTCCTCTAAGGTGCGATTGGAAGAACCTTCCTATTAACATAACAGAATATTATCTTAGATTTCAATTCCTCTAAGGTGCGATTGGAAGTGTAAGGAGTGTCAAAATTACAGAGCTGATTTTAAATTATTTCAATTCCTCTAAGGTGCGATTGGAAGCAGCAAAAATTCATTAACTGGCAGGTTGAATTTATGAACATTTCAATTCCTCTAAGGTGCGATTGGAAGTCAGAAAAGGGATATGTTGAAGTAGAAAATGAAAAATTTCAATTCCTCTAAGGTGCGATTGGAAGCCTCTTTTTAATAAGAATAAAAAAGACTCAATCAAATTTCAATTCCTCTAAGGTGCGATTGGAAGTTAAAAGAAAATGTTGTATTACTTTCATTTATATCATTTCAATTCCTCTAAGGTGCGATTGGAAGAAAGTTGTGGAGATTTTACAGATGCTCCAGAGATAATTTCAATTCCTCTAAGGTGCGATTGGAAGCCTGTATATCTCTTTTCTCGAGGGATTCCAACACAATTTCAATTCCTCTAAGGTGCGATTGGAAGCGCAACACGGCGGACAGGTAAGTGTTATTTTGAAATGTATTTCAATTCCTCTAAGGTGCGATTGGAAGAACCACCGATTTCACGGCCGGCCAACGCCTGAACTTTATTTCAATTCCTCTAAGGTGCGATTGGAAGTGAAAAAGCTTTTTCGAAGAGACGCAAAGGGATAATTTCAATTCCTCTAAGGTGCGATTGGAAGCCGGTACCGAGGATTCATATCAATTAAAGATGCTTCATTTCAATTCCTCTAAGGTGCGATTGGAAGAAACCCCGGTGAATTCGGTAAAAAACGATTTTAATCATTTCAATTCCTCTAAGGTGCGATTGGAAGCTTCTATCAAAGCGTGGGACCTATCGCCAGTGGAATTTCAATTCCTCTAAGGTGCGATTGGAAGTTGGGATGAGCTCACCGCAAAGCAGATTATGAGCGATTTCAATTCCTCTAAGGTGCGATTGGAAGACAAAGCGCCGGGCTGCAAACACAAATGCTACCAAAATTTCAATTCCTCTAAGGTGCGATTGGAAGAAAATTGGTGTGCACTTTATACCGCCCACATCGGGATTTCAATTCCTCTAAGGTGCGATTGGAAGATCATGATGAATCGGAAAAGTTCATATTAAAAAAATTTCAATTCCTCTAAGGTGCGATTGGAAGTGCGTAGTGGTGTCTTTTAAATATACCGTTTTGGTAATTTCAATTCCTCTAAGGTGCGATTGGAAGCAGGATGTGAAGATAGAAAAAGGACCTTAGTTTTATTTCAATTCCTCTAAGGTGCGATTGGAAGATAGGAGCGATCAAAAGATCCTTTCTATATTTTATACATTTCAATTCCTCTAAGGTGCGATTGGAAGAATTACATTTATTTTTAATGATTCTTCGATAATAATTTCAATTCCTCTAAGGTGCGATTGGAAGAAATAGACATATCCGTTGTAGTATTCGAATGTTGTCCATTTCAATTCCTCTAAGGTGCGATTGGAAGAAGAGAAAGTCTGCCAGATTTTAAGTTTTTTGAGCGATTTCAATTCCTCTAAGGTGCGATTGGAAGCAAGATGATTGGGAAACGCTATTTACCAATCTTGCAAAATTTCAATTCCTCTAAGGTGCGATTGGAAGGATCATGATTACACTCCATTCCCGCGATCAATTCAGGAATTTCAATTCCTCTAAGGTGCGATTGGAAGATTTTTTTGTAAAAAGTCATGGTTCCGATTATATTGATTTCAATTCCTCTAAGGTGCGATTGGAAGTACATCAGCTCTTCTTTTCCGGATTCGATAAACATTATTTCAATTCCTCTAAGGTGCGATTGGAAGACAAAAGATAGTGAACGATTTGTTTGACAAGTATATTATTTCAATTCCTCTAAGGTGCGATTGGAAGTTCCTACAATTAACCCGGTAGCCGTAGAAATAATAGATTTCAATTCCTCTAAGGTGCGATTGGAAGAATGTCGAATTACATTCAACACGATGACACCTCGAATTTCAATTCCTCTAAGGTGCGATTGGAAGTCAAAAAACATGATTACAACTGTAAACAGTTTTCTATTTCAATTCCTCTAAGGTGCGATTGGAAGAATTAATCCGTACGCCATTGCCGGAGTTGTAGCCGCATTTCAATTCCTCTAAGGTGCGATTGGAAGCACATCGTCTAAACCTTTTGCGCCGTTGGTATTTTATTTCAATTCCTCTAAGGTGCGATTGGAAGTTTCTAAAACTCTCCTGGTACTCTACTCTTAAATTTCTATTTCAATTCCTCTAAGGTGCGATTGGAAGATGTCCGTCTTTCCGGACTGCCAAACCACGTGTCGAATTTCAATTCCTCTAAGGTGCGATTGGAAGTGCAATCACAATAATGACCATGTTCGAGCGGATAGAAATTTCAATTCCTCTAAGGTGCGATTGGAAGTCCGCCATATATTGACACTTGTCAGGGGCATTACGAATTTCAATTCCTCTAAGGTGCGATTGGAAGGCGACGTCAGCGATCCAGGTTTTCAAAACGATAAACAATTTCAATTCCTCTAAGGTGCGATTGGAAGCCGCGCAAACTGGCAGATAGATGCCCATGCCTTCATTTCAATTCCTCTAAGGTGCGATTGGAAGCTGAAGAGAAAGCAAACTGGGACTTGTATTATCCCAATTTCAATTCCTCTAAGGTGCGATTGGAAGTTAATTACAGTGATTATAAAACAGTAATTATAACAGGATTTCAATTCCTCTAAGGTGCGATTGGAAGTAGTACAAGAAAAGGCATGAGAACAGAGAAGGCTATTTCAATTCCTCTAAGGTGCGATTG
The DNA here is from genome assembly GCA_963556065.3 of Bacteroidales bacterium. Taxonomy (GTDB): domain Bacteria; phylum Bacteroidota; class Bacteroidia; order Bacteroidales; family WCHB1-69; genus JBAXTE01. The sequence goes on along the minus strand of CAUVYH020000013.1, from coordinate 275,551 downwards.
GAAGAGAAATTTCTGCCGGAAAAAAGAACCTGATTACTACATTTCAATTCCTCTAAGGTGCGATTGGAAGGAGAATCATACGTTCATCCGGTGTATGGTAAATGATTTCAATTCCTCTAAGGTGCGATTGGAAGGAGCAAAAGAAACGATTGCTTTCGTTGTATAACACCATTTCAATTCCTCTAAGGTGCGATTGGAAGATTTTTCCGCCGGCCATTGTTCCGGTATATTCCATATTTCAATTCCTCTAAGGTGCGATTGGAAGAATAAAGCAAAAAAAGGATGCGAAGAATTAGCCACATTTCAATTCCTCTAAGGTGCGATTGGAAGCAGGAAGCATCCTTCGATGGAATGCCGGCTATCTATAGATTTCAATTCCTCTAAGGTGCGATTGGAAGGCCGTGCGTGGCGAGTAGTTCAAGTATATGAACTTTATTTCAATTCCTCTAAGGTGCGATTGGAAGGGAATATTATATCGAAAACCCTATTTCGCAGGTGAATTTCAATTCCTCTAAGGTGCGATTGGAAGATTTATTCGGGCTTAACCAGGTGATGGAAAGCATGTCATTTCAATTCCTCTAAGGTGCGATTGGAAGGATTATGAGAGTCACGTTACCGTTGCGGAGTTGAATTTCAATTCCTCTAAGGTGCGATTGGAAGAGTAAAATAGCTGAAAGATCAGGCTGTTATTTTGTCAATTTCAATTCCTCTAAGGTGCGATTGGAAGATTTCCAAAAACAAATCAAAGCCGTCTTTTAGTCCATTTCAATTCCTCTAAGGTGCGATTGGAAGGATGACATAGTTTCGGTTGAAAGGGTGTATGAAACTTATTTCAATTCCTCTAAGGTGCGATTGGAAGTATAATTTACGCGAACTTTTTCTTGTGCTCATAGGGTAATTTCAATTCCTCTAAGGTGCGATTGGAAGTTTTCTTGTCGTCTACTACTAAAAAAGCTACAACGCATTTCAATTCCTCTAAGGTGCGATTGGAAGGCGGAATGTCTTTTTTATTCGTCTGTGCGTAAAGGATTTCAATTCCTCTAAGGTGCGATTGGAAGCCTTTTCACACGCTAATACCGCCGGCTTTCTCAAATTTCAATTCCTCTAAGGTGCGATTGGAAGCCTTTCATCGTTTCGGCACTTAAGGGCAATTCCTTATTTCAATTCCTCTAAGGTGCGATTGGAAGAAACTTAATATTTCCGTTGCCGTGGATGGAAATTTATTTCAATTCCTCTAAGGTGCGATTGGAAGCCGAAATTAAACGCTCTGCCCGAAATGCCGAAGGCTATTTCAATTCCTCTAAGGTGCGATTGGAAGATTACAACGATCGCCTGCTTATTTTCCGCAACTCGTATTTCAATTCCTCTAAGGTGCGATTGGAAGCTTCGTTTGCAGGATTGGTATTAGCCGGCAAATCGAATTTCAATTCCTCTAAGGTGCGATTGGAAGATTGATTTGAAAACTGCCCGTTAAACAAGTATTCTTCATTTCAATTCCTCTAAGGTGCGATTGGAAGACCTGGTGCACCGCTACAATGCAAAGCACATTATATATTTCAATTCCTCTAAGGTGCGATTGGAAGGGCCAGCCAAAAGCTAAGTTCCCGCAAACGAAAACTAATTTCAATTCCTCTAAGGTGCGATTGGAAGATAAGATGGCGGATGGGTCTGACGCGTTCAAATCGATATTTCAATTCCTCTAAGGTGCGATTGGAAGTCAGTTTGGAACAAACTGTTGCCATTCTTGAAGTCTATTTCAATTCCTCTAAGGTGCGATTGGAAGGATGGCAATAGCGGCAAACAGAACTGTACTTATTGCATTTCAATTCCTCTAAGGTGCGATTGGAAGTATCTTGGCGCATTTATTACACCGCTTGCTACCAACATTTCAATTCCTCTAAGGTGCGATTGGAAGTCATATTCAGTTTGCAAAAGATACATGACCATGAATCATTTCAATTCCTCTAAGGTGCGATTGGAAGTCAAAAGCCGCTCCAAATCCGGCAACAATGATTCTTGATTTCAATTCCTCTAAGGTGCGATTGGAAGAATGGGATAAGAAGACAAAGGCGCTTGAAAAATATATTTCAATTCCTCTAAGGTGCGATTGGAAGCCAATAATTCAGAAACTTTAAAAACTTGCGGAATATCATTTCAATTCCTCTAAGGTGCGATTGGAAGAAAGTAACTCAATTTGGTCTAGCTCCAAAAAAAGAATTTCAATTCCTCTAAGGTGCGATTGGAAGTTTTTTGTACCTACACATTCTATTTTTGTTTTTTTATTTCAATTCCTCTAAGGTGCGATTGGAAGTGGACGAAGCTGTTCTTATAATTACCGCTAACGTATTTCAATTCCTCTAAGGTGCGATTGGAAGACAAACAACGTGGCCTGCGTGGCGGTGGCATGAGATTTCAATTCCTCTAAGGTGCGATTGGAAGTCATCAAGCCAAACAACAGCTACGGCCGTTACGCAATTTCAATTCCTCTAAGGTGCGATTGGAAGTATTTGAAAAATATCGAGTGTAACTACTTTAGCTGTATTTCAATTCCTCTAAGGTGCGATTGGAAGTCCGTACGCCGTATATCTTGACACCTCAAAACCCGATTTCAATTCCTCTAAGGTGCGATTGGAAGCCGGCTTTATCCCAACGATGGCTGAGATGACTAAACTATTTCAATTCCTCTAAGGTGCGATTGGAAGATGTCCGTATTGATAAACGCTACAGTATAGCCGAATTTCAATTCCTCTAAGGTGCGATTGGAAGCTGCTTGACGGTGATTATTCCGTTCTGAAAATACGAATTTCAATTCCTCTAAGGTGCGATTGGAAGACGGTAGCGGCAGTGAGGATAATATCGGAACAACTGGATTTCAATTCCTCTAAGGTGCGATTGGAAGGCGCGGCCTGTTTGAAATGAACGATGACAAATATTTATTTCAATTCCTCTAAGGTGCGATTGGAAGGCAAAACGATGGCAGGGAGTTTATTCTTGACGAAATTTCAATTCCTCTAAGGTGCGATTGGAAGTTCTTATGACTCAAATTAATGATCGCAATAATAATATTTCAATTCCTCTAAGGTGCGATTGGAAGGCACACAGCCCCCACTTGCGGTTATTGTATATTAAATTTCAATTCCTCTAAGGTGCGATTGGAAGGCTGGAACTCCGGAAGCAACATCCCTTTTCAGTTTCATTTCAATTCCTCTAAGGTGCGATTGGAAGGAGGGTTCGAAAGGTCGTATTTATAGCGGTTGTAACATTTCAATTCCTCTAAGGTGCGATTGGAAGTAATCTTTTATTAAATGGATTAAAAGGAGAGATAGTTATTTCAATTCCTCTAAGGTGCGATTGGAAGCCGGCATGGGAAAACGAAATGATGCGCCTCTCGAAAATTTCAATTCCTCTAAGGTGCGATTGGAAGGGTAGCGGCAGTGAGGATAATATCGGAACAACTGGATTTCAATTCCTCTAAGGTGCGATTGGAAGCAGGGTTGGACGAAAACAAGCACGCCATCCACCAGAATTTCAATTCCTCTAAGGTGCGATTGGAAGCATGCACTCGGCGAAGCTAAGTAGTGCGTCAAGCAATTTCAATTCCTCTAAGGTGCGATTGGAAGTGAGAAAAATTATCAAACTGCACGAACCTATGAGATTTCAATTCCTCTAAGGTGCGATTGGAAGTTTGGTAATTTCTGATCAAGATCAGGACGGTGTTTGATTTCAATTCCTCTAAGGTGCGATTGGAAGTCACTCTTTCTGGTAATTCGTATTCATACAATTACGAATTTCAATTCCTCTAAGGTGCGATTGGAAGCTTCAATTTCTTCGAATAGCATCAAGTCTTTAGTATTTCAATTCCTCTAAGGTGCGATTGGAAGCCGGGGAAGAATATAAGGACTTCAACAATATCTGCAATTTCAATTCCTCTAAGGTGCGATTGGAAGTCGATTTCATGGCCGATTATTACCCATCATACCAAATTTCAATTCCTCTAAGGTGCGATTGGAAGTCTTGTTGAACTCGGTAAATTTGATCGTATGCTTTGGGATTTCAATTCCTCTAAGGTGCGATTGGAAGGCCTTTTGAACCCTCAGAAATTAATCCTTTCACGGATTTCAATTCCTCTAAGGTGCGATTGGAAGAGCAGAAGTGCTGCTTTTTTTGCCAACTGGTTATCCTTATTTCAATTCCTCTAAGGTGCGATTGGAAGAAAAAGGCTTCTGATGCCAACGGTTTTACCATTGAGATTTCAATTCCTCTAAGGTGCGATTGGAAGCGCGCATACGAAAAAGCTGAAACAGAAGGCAATGCAAATTTCAATTCCTCTAAGGTGCGATTGGAAGGGATCTCTGGAATAAGGCAATCGGCTAATATATTATTTCAATTCCTCTAAGGTGCGATTGGAAGTTCAAACCTGTCAAATATTTTAAACAGTTCTTTGTTATTTCAATTCCTCTAAGGTGCGATTGGAAGTTTGTGGTAACATTCTTATAGTTGAAGACTTTCATTATTTCAATTCCTCTAAGGTGCGATTGGAAGCCCGCATAAGTTTCGAGCGATCCGTCCTCTAAAATCATTTCAATTCCTCTAAGGTGCGATTGGAAGGATTTAACCCGAATAATAATAAAAATGAAAACTACATTTCAATTCCTCTAAGGTGCGATTGGAAGATAATTACAAAACAAAATCAGTGCGTTTTTTTGGAGATTTCAATTCCTCTAAGGTGCGATTGGAAGTTAAAACACAAAACAAATGAAAACAATCTACGAAATTTCAATTCCTCTAAGGTGCGATTGGAAGGATTAGCTATGTTAAAAAAAGAAATATTATTCCGATTTCAATTCCTCTAAGGTGCGATTGGAAGTGAAAGGGATATTAACAGAATCCACTTCGTTAAAATATTTCAATTCCTCTAAGGTGCGATTGGAAGCGTTTTTAGGTAGCGATATAACAAAACAGTATGAAATTTCAATTCCTCTAAGGTGCGATTGGAAGCATGTTGGGCGATACCACGGCGGATATCAACAGTAAATTTCAATTCCTCTAAGGTGCGATTGGAAGCGTGTTTCTGATTTGGTTCATTATTTCTATTTATAATTTCAATTCCTCTAAGGTGCGATTGGAAGCGATGCTTTCACAATTTCTTCTTTAACCTCAACTGTATTTCAATTCCTCTAAGGTGCGATTGGAAGCAATCGGAATAAAGCATTCTGTGTATGCGGACTTAGATTTCAATTCCTCTAAGGTGCGATTGGAAGGCCTATTGTCAAAATCTGTATAAAGTGTTGTTTTGATTTCAATTCCTCTAAGGTGCGATTGGAAGAAACAGAACGACCCAGAACTAAACGATTTGATATATTTCAATTCCTCTAAGGTGCGATTGGAAGTTCCGCTGCTAGAGTTACCAATTATATGAATTCATATTTCAATTCCTCTAAGGTGCGATTGGAAGTCTATTGATAGCATTTGAGCGAACGGCTTACCTAAATTTCAATTCCTCTAAGGTGCGATTGGAAGTTGGCAGATAGTTGGCGTTCGAGCGATATCATCCGAATTTCAATTCCTCTAAGGTGCGATTGGAAGCCGTCATGGAGTCTTCACGAATAGGATCAACCTTATTTCAATTCCTCTAAGGTGCGATTGGAAGTCTGTTGTTTTTTTATTAGTTCAAGAACCTGCTCTATTTCAATTCCTCTAAGGTGCGATTGGAAGTGCAACGAACAAACCAATACCAGCCCGATCAATTTATTTCAATTCCTCTAAGGTGCGATTGGAAGCTGGTAATGTTTTGGTTAATTCCAAACATTCAACCTTATTTCAATTCCTCTAAGGTGCGATTGGAAGATCGGTTCCGCTAAGGTTTGAAGTATTTTTACCGATTTCAATTCCTCTAAGGTGCGATTGGAAGAGCTTAGCCAAACATTCCTGCTCGAAGTGCGAAAACTATTTCAATTCCTCTAAGGTGCGATTGGAAGCCGAAGTTGCAGATCGTAGAGCCTTTTTGGAAAAAAAATTTCAATTCCTCTAAGGTGCGATTGGAAGGGCTGGATCTATTTTGATAGACAACCGTAAACGTGATTTCAATTCCTCTAAGGTGCGATTGGAAGAATACAGTACCGGCTTTTACAAACGATTCGGACAGCAATTTCAATTCCTCTAAGGTGCGATTGGAAGCTCACCAATATTTCTTCGGACGATACGCTGTTTTCGATTTCAATTCCTCTAAGGTGCGATTGGAAGCAGATTTGCTCGGTTACTAATAACCGCCAGGACCTCGATTTCAATTCCTCTAAGGTGCGATTGGAAGTATCCTGCCGATTATGCCGAAAAGATGATTGAAACAGATTTCAATTCCTCTAAGGTGCGATTGGAAGCCGTTTGCTCGACTCAAAAAAAATGCTGATTACCAGCCGTTTATTTTTTGCAAAGATACACTTTTTTTGATCAAAAGTCGTCGATGTGTAATTGTATAAAAACACCCGTTTATCGACAACTATATTAATATATTGATTTTCAGTATGTCAAAGAACTATGGCGGGTAATTTTATTTCAATTCTACCGACAAACGGCATCACCGACAACTCGTTAAAGAAAATTATCGACACTACTGCGCTCTTTTCCAACGATCTCCTTCTCGAGCCATTTCTCGTTTTTACTTTTAAAAAGAATCAGGCTATCGTCCTCTTTCATCAGCTTTTCTGCTTTCAAAGTTAATTCTTTTAGCTTTACTTCGGTTAGTTCTCCTTCGAAAACTGAATTTTGTATCCAATTCAAATATTGTCGGCACAATTTCAACATTTTACCTACCCGTTTTTCGCCAATATCGTAAACCAAGATGATATACATTTTTTTAGATTTATGTGATTGATTAGGTTCGTATTAGTTAGAAAATTGAGTTTTAATTGTTTAATTTTTTTCTCATGCTGGACAGAACTTTCAGAATTTCGAGTATTTCTTCGTGAATATTTTTCAATTGATTGGTATTAAGGATATTTGAACTTATCAACAATTCAATCCACATTTCCGTTTCGTCTGCTTCTTCCACTGATATGCATAATTTACTATAGAATTCAGCTTTTGATCTCGCACGCAATGCGGCTCTGTAATTTGCATACACTGATGTCCCTGATTTTGTGATTTGATAATTTATCACCCTACCACGAGTAGTTTCAGGAATTTTTTCAGAAATCTCCAGAATCTTTAACGAAAATGCTTTAAGACGGTCTCTGATGTCAATTTTGTATTTAATCCATTCATTATTTTCCATGCTTCAAAAAATTTAATTCATAAAAAAGTCCCCTCAATCCCCCCAATCCCCTCAATCTCCCCTCAATCTTTTCTCCAATTTCCCTTCAATCTCCTCAATCTTTCTTCAATCTCTCCTTACAATCCCTTCAATCTCCCCAATCTTTCTTCAATCTTTCCTTACAATCCCTTCAATCTAGCCAATCTCTCCCTCAATCTTTTCTCCAATCCTCTCAATCCCCTACCACCACATTTTAAAAGGTTTATATTCTTCCATTTCGAGTAAATGTTTGCTTAATTTGTAGCATTCCAGTTTGATCAGATGTTTGTAGCTTACACTTCGTTTTAGCGTTCGGTGTTGGATAGTTTCGGTAAGTCGTTCTTCAAAAGCTTGGACGAAAATCTTTTTACCGGCTTCATTCAAAAGGCATTTATTCAGTTTTTTGTCGAAGTGTTTTTCTTGTATCTCTTTTTTATTCAGGACTTTAAAAATAATCCTGTCCACAAGAATGGGTTTAAAGATTTCCGAAACATCGAGAGATAAGGAATAGCGGCGTTCGCCAGGAGAATGCAGATAGCTGATGGTAGGGTTGAGCTGGGTTTGATGAATGGCTCGTAAGCATTGGCTGTAGCACATCATGTTGCCAAACGAAATCAGTGCATTTACCTCGTTTTGAGGCGGTTGTTTGGTGCGGTTTCCCATATCAAAATCATTCAGAATCAGATCGAATGCCTGATAATAAGTTTGGCGGATATTGCCTTCGATGCCCATGAGCTCATCTACGGCCTGAGCCGTCGGAATCAGTTCCGAAAACTTTTCAATTTGGGCAATCATGTAATCCAGCTCTTTTCCGCGGTTATTATAGTAGCGAAGATTTTTAATCATATTATATGCGGCGCCTTCGATAAACTTGCGGGCGATGAGAATCCTTTTCTTCTTATCTTGAAAGGCCTTGGTTTGAGCCAGAAGCATCTTCCCCGACAAGAGAAAATCGCGAGGCATAAACGAGCCGGTGTAGTTTTCGTAATAATCAAAGAAATGAACAGCAATATCGTTTTGGCCTAGAAAATTATACAGGGAACTTTTTGCCGTAAGCGAACCGAAAACGTACAGGTCGCTGATGTTTTCCACCGGTAAATACCGGGGCTGACCTTCGTGTTCAACACCCAAACTGTTTTCAACCAAAGGAGTAAACTTTAGCGTATTATCCTTTCGTTCCATCAATCCCGGATTAAATAAATAATATGTCTTCTTCATGATTCTAATTTATTATACGATCAGTTCAACCATCCCCTCAATCTAATTCAATCTCTTTCAATCCCTTCAATCTCTCTCAATCTGTCTCCTAACGGCTTTGTCGGTACAGATGCTTCCCGAAGTCAGCATGACAAAGACATTCCTCAATTCCCTATATCTCTCTCAATCCCTTCAATCTAATTCAATCTTCCCAACCCCCTTCAATCTCTCTCAATCTTTTTCAATCCCCTCAATCTCTTCAATCTTTAAAATACTTCTCAATCACTCTTCTCCTACATAGCAAAACTCAAAATAGCTGCAGTTCTTGCAAATCTTCCCATCGATGCAGGGCGGACACGTGTCGTTGCCTAAAATTTCCCCAATCTCTCTTCAATCTTGTATCAATCTTACTTCAATCCCCTCAATCCCTCCAATCTCTTCAATCCCCTACAAAACAAAACTCATAATAACTACAATTTTTGCAAATTTTCGATTCAAGGCGGGGAGGGCAGGAGTCGCTGTTTAGAATTGCTTCAATATCCTGGATAACGTTTTTGATGTAAACCCTATCACTTTCCGAAAGAGTTACAATATTTTTTTGTCGTAGCGTTGGATATTCTAAAATTCCGCTAACACCTTCAATTCCGTTACGTTCCAGTACGTGGATGTAATATTTCAATTGCCATTCGTGAGCATCCTCCACTTTATCCGATTTCTTGATTTCGTGAATCACCTTGTTGCGGGCATCGTAGAAGTCGAGTTTAATGCCATCGATTTCGAGTTCCTCGTATCGTTCGGAGCGCTGAGGGTAGGAGGTTTCATGAATGAGTTCTCCCTCGTAAACCAGATCCGAGGAGTGTTCCATGCTAATGCCGTTGGCAAATAGCCACAACTTTCGTTGGCAAACATGGTAATAATTAAAATGGGTTCCTGTAATTTGCATGATTTTTTGATTTTAATTATTATAGCCAATCGTCTGAAATATTCGATTCGGGTAAGTGGTAATGCATTTGTATGAAATTTTCCTTATCTCCCAATTGCCGGGTTTTAATGGTGTTTTTGGGTCTGGCATAGGCGAAGGGTTAGATAATATTAAAGAATGCTCTGTTCATCCGGTTGCAAAAATCAGTTTCCGTAATAGGCATGGTAAATTTCGGAAATATCGTCTTCCAGACCGTATCCACAATTTGAAGCGTAATTTAAACAATCCTGGCAACGAGGTTTAAACCTGTTTAATAAATTATTTTTACGCATATATTCAAGTGCAACTTTAAAGTTGTTTGGCGTGCTGATGCTGTATTGTTCGGTCATGCCGCCACATTCATAAGCCAATTTACAGGCCAGTTCGGGCAGCGTAAGCATTAAATCGGCCAGCAGTTCGGGAGCGGGTTTAAGGTTACGGAAGTCGGAAATGGCTTTCTTGGCCACCGAAAATCGAGTTTTAGGAAAGCCATTTCTACCGGAGGGATAAAATTCGGCAACAATTACCGCCCGGTATCTCTCCAGCATCTCTTTTTCGTTCGGGCTTAAATAAAACTCGAAATACTCCTTAACAGGCTTCATGTTGTCGTATAATTCAAGTACAACTTCAATGATTTGCTCTTTACTTAGCGTTTGTAAGTGTGTTTTTAAGGTTGATTTGGGCATATATTATTATCTTAAAAAAAATATTAATTTATAGAAAAATATCTTCTTTGTTTAGTTTGAAACCAATTGTTGAATCATAAACAAAATCATATGCCACAATTACATTTCTTTTTTTATCATAGACTTTATTTGTATTATGAATTTGATAAAAATAAACAGATACTATTAGTTGAGAAGCTTCAATATATCTTTTTTCATTAATATAAGAATCATATTCATCAATAAGATTGCTACATAAGATTTCAACTTTTTTATTATCACTTTCTATTGAGTCTTCTATCCAATCATACCAGTGGCCTGCAATCCAGTTTCCTTCAAAGTTCTTAATGATTGAGTTGTTTAATCCTTTTTCAAAATCTTTTTCTTGTGTTTCGGTATATCCTTTATCATACACCAAATTACAAACTTTAATCAAATCACCTTCAGATAAGGACTGGTTGTTTAACTCTAAAAGCAATCTCCATGTATTACCAAGAACTTCATTGTCATAAAAAGGAGTTTTTCCCAAAATATTTTCAAACAAATAAATTGGAGCTAATATGCTCTCTCCATTGTCATTTTTAAGTTTCCCTGCCCTGTTTACTCTTCCGAATCTTTGTATTAGCGCATCAATAGGTGCATTTTCTATAAAGGCCACGTTATAATCTATATCCAAACTTACTTCAACTGCTTGTGTTGCAATTAATAGCTGTGGTCTTTTTGAAACATCATCGTTTGTAATTTCTTTCTCTATCTCGGTTCTTGATCTTCTATGAAAACCACTATGTAATAATCTTTTTGAACCATCAAATCCTATTTCGTCATATAGATTTTGGCAAGTTTTTACATTATTTACTATAATCAAAACACTTTTTCCAGCTTCCAGACATTTATTTATCAGTGGGATGGCATCCTGTATGGATTGGTTTGGCCTACATTTTAATTGGTGTCTTTTTTTATTAAGGATTTCTGCATCAGAAACAATGTCGGGATTAGGTCTTATTAATTTTGCGAAATCACCATCAAATACTTCAGTCACTATTTTACTTAACATGAATTCAGGTATAGTTGCCGACATAAAAAGGAATTTTGCATTGAATAGCTTTTTGAAAAGTTTAATACTCGCGAGCATTAATCCTGTCAACAAAGCATCATAAGTATGAAATTCATCAATGATAAATAGCGCATCTTTATAATCAAACAACGAAAACTCCCAACCTTTTCCTTTTAATGAGGTTTTTAAAATCTGATGAAGAGTTGCTATCTTGACAGGATAGAAGATTTCACTTGAAAAAATTTTCTTTGTTCTTGCTTCTTGACTTATTGCTATATAGTTTATTTCATCATTTGAACTTTCATCTGCTAATTGCTGATAAAAGAAGTCTAATGTTTTTGAATGTAACGCAGTAACAATGTTATTTCCGTATATTTTTTGTAACCTTGTTACCATGGCATTAATGCTTGCTGTATAAGGTAAAAGATAAAATAAACGAACATTTTTCTTTTGGTTTGCAAAAACCCAATTTAGCGCAGCTTCTGTTTTTCCTGAACCAGTAGGGGCATGTAAAATAACATCTGTTTTTATGTGTCGTAATTGATCCTGAAAATTACGGAAAGTCAAAATATTACCTAACTTATCTCTGGGAGCAAAATCATTGATTGAAATAGATTTATATTTTGGTATGTCATTTTCTAATCTTGCAGACCCGATATGATCAGCCGCAATTAATAATGCCCTCATCAATGAAAGTTTTTTTCTATCTTCAAAATCACGTAACGAATCAACTTGATATATTTCCCATAAAATTTTAATCGTTCTTTTTGATATTTGATACTGCTCTGCACTCACGCTCTTTACAGTTTCTTTTAGATTCATCAATAGAATCCAATCATTAATGGTTTTTGCTGTTAATAGTTCAGGAGCTATTGAATACAACTCATGGACTTCATCTTGGAGATTATAAAGCTCCAGTCTTTTATCTGTATCTAAATGAGATATAACTCCTTTGTGATGTGTTGCAATTGCAAATAATACGTCATCTGTAAGACTCAAATAGTTTTCGCAAAGCCATAAGGATACAATTTCATGCCGAATGCTAACATTACGATCTCCTTTAAGTCTCCTTTGAAAAAGAGGATGAATTTTTCCAAAATCATGTAAAACCGCACACTGAAATAGTTTTTGTTTCCATATTTTTTCCTCAGCAGGTGAAAACGGCAGGTTTACGATAAGATTATTCCCTGCCGTAATCACATGATGAGTGTGCTCACCTAATGTTGTTCCATCGCTTTTCGCTAAAAATTGATCGAAAAATTCGTTCATCATTTTATTCAAAAGTATGTAAATAAAAGCTTTTTGAATTTTCTTCAACAGTCGAAAACAAGTTTGAGTGCTTTATTTTGTTATTACTATCTTGTGGTATAGCAATAAAAATTCCTGTTTTTGTTGGAGTCCGTCCACTTCCTACTTCATCATTTTCTTGATAAGCTTCCGCTAATTGAACCAATTGACCTGCAACTTGTAATGTTGACTTGTAAGGCAACATTGTCCCTGAAATTGATGCTTCTATCTCTTCTTTTACATCAATTATCCTTACTTCTTCTATTTTTAAAATGTCCTGAGAGCGACCCAAAGACGGTGTCCCAATCGGATTTAAGAAAAATTCCTTCCAATCCAATCTATCCAACCATACTATTAATACAGGATTTACGTGAAATTCTCTGGAATATGCATCGCTACCCTTTGAATGTTTTTTTATTCTTTTTCCATCAAATTCTAATCGCTGACGAGTCTCTAAGTCAGTTGCATTCGTATCGTAAGAATAATGAAATCCAATCTTGACTTCTCTTGGGTCAATAATTCTTCCTAAGCAACAACCTATCATCCCAAGAAGCAATGAATAAGTTGGCACAGGAAGACACAGAGCATTACCTGAAAGAATAAAAGGCATTCTTGGTGTTGCAGTCCACCCAGAAAATTTAATTTCTAAAATGCTATTCATTTTTCAAATACTTTTCTGTGAATTCTTTAACAATTCCAATAGGTGAGCTAATTATGAATCCTTTCTTTTCCAAATCTTTAATCTCACTTTCATTTTGCAAATATCCAGTTCTGATTCCAATATAAATAGGTGTAGCAAGTTTTGTTTCATAATCTTTCGCTATTTCTTTAATAGCTTCGATATTCAATATCGGTTTTTCACCAGTACCTATAAAAAGATTATTAAACACAGGATTAGCTGAATCCATACCTGCCAATATTAATACTTTAGGAGAAACATCCGCTCCGAATGCAGCTAGTTTAGCTCCTCCACGCAAAAAAGCTAAACCCTTGAGTAAACCGGCGGCATTTGTTTTTCTTATCTGCTGTGCATCTTTACGAGTATATTTAGGAAACTTTTTTGTACCATAACAAATATCAGTTATTTCAAAAAGTTCTTTCTTTTTATCGATTAATTCATTCGATAATTCTTGGTGACTTCCTAAATTATCATATACCCCTAAGCGGTAATATTCTAAATTAAAAAATCCTTCTAAATGTGTGGAATAGAAGCGAGTTGAATATGGAAGAGGAGTTCCTTCTTTTAAATGTACGAATGCTTCATCTACATTTAATGCTCGCATATTACGAATGCCTTTTAAAATTGATGATTTAAAGGGAGAAGTTCTTTGGATACTTTCTTCTTCTTTTTTTCCGCTTTTCATATATCCGAATAAATCGTCTTCTGGAAAATCAATTGGATTCAGTTCTGTTGCAATCTTATTTGTAGATCCCTTTTCCGACCCATCACCAATTGCCCTTAGTTCACTCGGATTCCATCCATTTTCTTCGTTTGTAGTATCACGTAGCCATCTGCGCCACGATTGAGCCGATACATATGGAACTTCTTCAAAACGGTTATTTACTTTTTCTTTAAATGTTTTAGGAATGACCTTGTTTTTATCTTCTCCAACTCCTAAACCTGCTCCGTTTAGAAAAGCAGCACTTGCATCAATTAATAATGCCCCTGAAATGTTTTTTAAATTTGCCATTTTTATTAAAATTGATTGTTATTAATAGTTTTAAAATATACTTTCCGTAATGAGAGTTGAATAGCAAAGCGAGCAAATCCAACGGAAAATTCTCCGTTAGGATTATACAATATAGAATCAGACCATTGATCTTCTTTTTTTTCTATATTTTCGTTTAGAAATTCATTTGTATTTGTGATAGCTTCATCTAACCAATGTAAAAAGTGTGTATTTTCATTGGGTATTGAAGTAATCTGATTCAAATATTTATTATATGGTTTATTCCCTGTTTCCTTATTTTCATATTTATCAAAGTAATATGTTTGATAATCTAATGAGAATTTTTCAAATACTTCAAACCAATAAAGATACGAATTAGTAACTTTGTTATATGTTATTTTTAAATCAGAATTATCGTCAAGTATTTCCGGTATTGGTTGTAAGAAAAAAAGATGCAGCAATTCATTTAATCCAAATCTATTATTGGTGCCGTTAAGATTATAAAATGCCTCAAAAATATTTTTAATTGAAACCGAATGATCTGACGCAGAGCGTAAAAACAGTTCGTTATATCCAACATTAATATATTCTTGTTTATCTATTAGGCGTTTAATTATTGCCGTTGTGTTATTGTCTTTTTTTATTAAGGTAATTATCCATTTGAGTAAATTACTCGCATCTGTGTTTAATGTGTCCAATTCAGGTATAGCTTCTATAAAAGAAAGTTTTTGATAAAAAAAATGAATTGTTTTATATAATCCATATGAGGAGTTTTTGATTGGAAGTTCCTGATTGTCTAAAATTCGCAACTGGTGTTCTAAGCTCCAAAATCCGTCTTCAGTTGCTTTTGTAAGGATCGAATATAAATCGTTCTTATAAGTATCTTCATTGTAGGCATCTGACTTGTTCAGATATTTGTCAAATGATTTTGATTTATATTTTGAAATTAAATAAGCTATATATTTGGCATAAATAATATTTTTTTTATGTCCAATTATTTGATAATACGATTCAAAAAAAGGAACACTTACTCCATCATATTTCTTTGCTGGATACAAACCCCACCAATCCTGATTATCTTCTAAAGAAGAAATAAATCCACCAGATACATCTCTATTTTCAACTATTAGTTTAAGTTCAAATCTTATTGTTGGAATAGATCGGAGGTTTAATAATTTTCGTATCAAAGTATTTGGAATTCTATCAATTTCACAACTTGCACCTGTTCCTGAATTTGAAAAACTCCAAAGGTTGAGATCAGAGTAGTCATCTTCAAAATTCTTTTCATCAATTAATTCGAGAGCTTTATTTAAATAGTTTCCTTTTGCAAAATCTTTAATATTTTCAATGGGTTCAGTTTCTTTTACCAATTCAATTTTCTGTTTTACAACTTCTAAATTTTGTTTTATATAGCGTCTCGAAAATTCAATATTTGATGAATCTATCAAAAGAATCCCACCTTTATATAAAAGAGATGATAATGGTAAAAATTGCATGATTGCAATGCAAATTGGATGAATCTTTAATGCAAATTTAGCTTGTGGTAATGCTTGTGCATCAGAACCTAATCCCCCTATCAATGGAAACCAGCAACGATTTAATGAAAAGTCTGTTTTATCTAAATTTGCTAATTCTATTTTTTCTTTTTTACTGTCTAATTTTTTGGACCTAACAAACTCTTTTAATTTTTCAACTTCGAGGATATAATAATCCTCAAACGTCTTCTGAAAACGCAACCCTGAAATCTCGCAAATATGATCACCTTCGATTTTGCAGTTTGTTATAATTGACTGAAGAATTCCATCATAAACCCGCTGCCCCATTAATTCTATTTTTTTTGCTGGATTTACTAACGGATTATTCAAACTGAAAATCATAGTATAACTCTTTAATCGCAAATTTAGACTAATCAAAGAATTTCCTTTTATCGGCTCTTGATATAGTCTAATTAATATCTCTGGGGTTATTTCGGAGACATTATTCAGATTTGCTAAAGCTTCAATTGTCATTAAAGCGTTATTAAGCATTGCGTTTCCCGTGTAAGATTCAAATATCTTCATGCTAATCTTTTTGTTTTTCAATTTAATTAATCAAATTCACTTTCCAACCATTCATTCACTTCTTCCAAATCAAATTCGTTTTCATCCCACTTTTCGTTTTTTTTCAGTCCGAGCCATTCTTTTATATTCTTATGTTCTTCGTGTTTTGGATTGTCTAGTATTTCCAAAAGGTTCTCGTAGCCCCATGGACCGCCGCAATCTTCGGGAGGACATTTACCGTTTCCTTTAATGCATTTGGGAATGGTAATATTCTCGGGTAGAATTTTTTCCAGTGTAATTTTATGAATCCAATCGTCGCCAAAGTCGTAAATGTAGGTATAAGTTTGTTTTTCGGTTTTAAAAAGTTCGTTCAATTTAGTTTCAAGAGCATCGAATTCGGGGGCTTCCCAGTCGTCGTCGCTGGAAATGGCAATAGTTGGATGCGAGCCATATCCGGAGGGAGAAAACAGATACATGTGATAATCATCCCAGGGAAAAACGCGTTGAATAACCAAGTGCAAATCATGAAACGTGAATGTACCGGGCACCTGTATCCTTCGCCATACGGTGGGATTACTCAAGTTCTTTAGCTGAATTTTAAATTGCAAAGTCATATCTTATTTGTTGTTTTATTATTTTCCTCAATCTGTCACTTAAGTAGCTTTGTCGGCATAGATGCTTCCCGAAGTCAGCATGACAAAGCGCATTCCTCAATCTTTTTCAATCTCTTCAATCTTTTTCAATCTCCTTCAATTTCAATCTCCTTCAATCCCTTTCAATCCCTTTCAATCTCTTCAATCATCCCAAACCCCATGCTGTTCTTTTCTCCGATACCGGCATTATAGGCAACATTCATCAGTTCTGGAGTGGTAAAAAGCGAAAACTTGCAGTGAAAGCCTCTTACTTTAGTTTGCTGCGGCGTGTCGGTTTTAATGGTAATTAGTTTAGAACGGGGCATATCTAGTGTTTTCCAGACAAAAAACAGCTCTTTATCGTAAGGCTTGCCATAAAAAGCAAAGTATTTGTTCAGCAGGTTGTTTTTAATGAGTTCGGGAGCAAGAGGACTGTCTGGAGCGATATAATCGAGTTTGCCGTTGTCGTTTTTAAGGGTGATGCAAATGGGAGAAGTTGTAGTTCCGGTAAAGGAGCGACAAAAATCGGGCTGGGGGAGAAGTTCAATGTTTTGAATCAGGAATTCCGCTTTGCAGTCGTGGTTCCCTATGCTGAAATGTTGATCGGCAAAAATTCCTTTTACAAACTCTTCGGTGGAACGTTCGGGAAGAAACGAAATGTCAAAAGAGGCACGATCACCCTTAATAATCAGTTGCGAATGAGTTTTATCGATGGTCTTTTGGGGGATATCGAGGTTGGAAAAAGCAAATAGCCTGAACTGTTTCCCGTCGATATTAAAACCGTTTTCGTGCAGCCAATTGGCATAATCGGCATTTCCCCGGGCAATGGTGCGGTAGATGTACGATGAGAGTTCGTATTGATAATTCAGCGGTAGTGTTTTAAGTTTTGGGTTTGGAAGTGATAAATTTATCTTAAATCTCATAATCAATTATATTTTCGGGTTCAAAGTTGCAATTTGTTTTTGTCAATTCATGTCAAATGAAAAAAAAGTCGTCTTTTTCTTTAAAAAATCCAGGAAATCACGATTGCCAAGCACTTCTATCTCGCCGGGCAAGCCAAGTACAAAGCGTCCAACTCCTTCAAAACTACAGACTTTGGTTTTAAAAAGGGCGGTGTTCGTGTTAATTTCAGTAAGAAATTGTGCCGCCATCGGGTATTCTTCGGTGAGTAGCGACCACGCTCGGAGCTTGAGTTTCAGTTCGATTTCTTTATCGGCAATGCCGCTGATTCTGAATACATCGGTTTCCAATTTAAGGTGCTTATCCTGAAAAGAATATGGGTGAGCGGTTACCGTAACAGAGTCGATGCGGGCGGTTTTAAACTGTTTGCATACGCCGTCGGACAAATCGTAGGCCCATACGGTAATCCAGTTGACGGAAAAATCGAATGGTTCCACCAACCGATCACTGATCAAATCGCTGTTTGCAGATTTATATCCGTTTAGAATGACCTGTTTTTTGAGTTTAATAGCTTCGTAAAGATTCTGAATAATCTCCGCTTGTTTCGGATGAAAAAGTGCTCCGGTAACGCGGTTGAAATCATAGACGGCATAAATCTTTTTCATTAATTGTGATTTCAGCACATAATTGTCGTCGATGCCATGCAGTGCCTTTTGAATCATGTATGCTTCTTCTTCGCTGAAATACAATAGGTTGGCAATGTCTTTGCCTGTGCCTTTCTGGGTTTCAACATAGATTTGATTGTCGGGAGTATGCCGAACTACAAATCCCGCACTTTCAAATTTCTCGATGTATCGGTAGATTGTACGTTCGGTTACATTGCATCGTTCTGCCAATTCAGGAAAGGAATAATGTCTATTGCTTCCTAGAAGCTGGAGCAAAGTGAGAAGCCGATTGATAAGCGTTTGATCCTTCATGTTAGGAATAATAACTTTTTTTGTCTAAATTAATAAAATATTTTAATTGTTGTTTAGAGAGATGATAAAATGTTGAAAAGTTTTTTCACAAATGTTCGGATTTTAAAAAACATAGATCTTTAATAGCTGGAGTCATGATGTTTTTTGTAGATAATTCTGCTTTTTGTTTGGTAAACATTCAAAAAAGACTGCGAAACTTTTTACGAATTCGGTCAAAAACGCCGGACAAGATTGCAGCGTTTCATGATCTATCATCACCGTTTGTTCTGTTTCTGTAAAATAGTGGCTTAATTATCAGTATTTTTGTGCGGAAATAGCAATCACAACAGAGCAACAGGAATAATTGGCTTGATAAATCTAACATACAACATGTTAAGGTATGAGCAAGTTCAAAGACTGAAATTATTTTGCTAACATATCTTACTGTTAGTTAGTCTGTTCTGATAAAAAACATTGTGATTTATTAAAATAATTTGTAATATTGCAATACTTTTTCAGCACAGATTCAAACGGGTTCTAGTTTGTGTCAAAGAAAAGTCAAAGAAATGAATTTTTAGAACCCACCTTAAATTAAAAAATAATGAGAAAAAAAACAAACAGTTTGATTTACCCATTGTTAATGGGAATTTTATTGATTTTTGCAAGCAGTTGCAAAAAAGATGATGACAATAATACAAATATACCTGTATTGACAACTACAACTATTACTGACATAACATCGACTACAGCAAAGAGTGGTGGAAATATCACTTCTGATGGTGGTGCAACTGTAACTGCTCGCGGGGTATGTTGGAGTACAGGACAAACACCGACAATATCAGATAATAAAACAACTGACGGTACAGGAACAGGTAATTTTGCAAGTAGTATCAGCGGGTTAACAGCCAATACAACTTATTATGTAAGGGCTTACGCCACAAATAGCAATGGGACTGGCTATGGCAGCGCAACATCATTTACCAGCCACAGCAGTATTAGCAATACTTTTACCGACCCACGTGATGGCAATGTATATCACACAGTAACTATTGGTACACAAGTATGGATGGTGGAAAACTTGCGTTATTTGCCAAGTGTGGTCGGACCCGGTTCAGTTTCGAATACAGCTCCCTATTGTTATGTTTATGGTTATAATGGCACTAATGTAACTGCAGCCAAAGCTACCGCTAATTACTCAACATATGGAGTATTGTATAACTGGCCTGCTGCCGTTAATTCTTGCCCTGCAGGTTGGCATTTACCTAGTCGTGTCGAGTGGACACAGTTGATGGATTATTTAGGAGGTTTCTCGGTTGCTGGAGGCAAACTAAAAGAAACTGGTACAACCCATTGGTTATATCCCAATATTGGAGCAACCAACGAAACAGGGTTTACGGCTCTTCCCGGTGGTCAATTTAATATGAGTGGAATATCATTCAACAATATTGGCTACGGCAGTGACTGGTGGAGTGCTTCAGAGAACGGCAACACAGCGTGGGAAATACGCATGGAAAACTATTATAGTAGTGCAGATGAGTACTTGAACGATTTGGGAAGTGGGTTTTATATCCGTTGTGTGAGGGATTAATTTATTTGATTATTTATCATGAACCTGTTGAAAAAAATTGAATTTTGGCGCAATCGGTTTAATGTTAACAAAGCATTGTCAATAATAGGTGGGGCTTCCGTTTTGCCCAATTGGCCGCTCTATTGGAGTAGTACGGAGTATAATGCAACAGATGCATTTTACATCAACTTCACCACTGGCGCCTCATACGATAACGCTAAGACAAATATTTATAGTGTGCGTGCCGTTCGGGCTTTTCAACCAAATTTTAATTGAATTAAGGATTGGTTTCTTATTTGAATAGTTCATTTTTATTAGTTTTGAAATTAATAAAAATGAACTATTTTTACACCATCAATCATTGAACTCGGCTAATTTTTCAACCGATGTATTCGAACCAAAATACAAGAAAAGCATGGATTACAGAGATGAGGTCTTTTTGTCGGTAGCGGAAAAGCTGAGCTTTTCGAAAGCGGCAGAAGATTTGTTTATAAGTCAGCCAGCGGTCACCAAACATATCAAGGAGCTGGAAAGCAAGCTGAACATCACCCTTTTCGAACGGAAGGGAAACAAAATTTACTTAACCGAAGCGGGAAACCTCACGTATCGTTACCTGAAAGAAATCAGGCAGCAATATCGGGAACTTGAATTTGAACTCGGGCGACTGAACGATACGTTTAAAGGTACGTTACGCATCGGGGCCAGCTCTACTATCGCGCAGTATTTGATTCCTAAAGTGATTGCCGCATTTCACAAGCGCTATCCCAGATTCGAGCTTTTTATGTATAACGGCAACTCTTTCGAAATGGAGCAAAAGCTCTTGGCCAACGAAATAGACCTTGCTCTGGTGGAAAACGAATCGTCGCAGTCGAACATCAAATATATTGATTTTCTCGATGACGAGATTGTGGCGGTTACCGGAGCCAATAGTGTGTATTCGAAGCGGAAACTGATTTCCATCGCCGATTTTCAGCAAATCCCAATCGTCCTCAGGGAAAAAGGTTCCGGTACGCTCGAAGTTATTCGGAAGGCATTGTTAAAGCACGATATCAACTTGGATAAGCTGAATATATTTATTCATCTTGGAAGTACCGAAGCCATTAAAAACTTTTTGCCCGATTTCGATGGAATTGCACTGGTTTCCGAAAAATCGTTGGAAAAAGAACTGCTACTGAAAAGCATCGTTCGGGTGAATATCAGTAAACTGACGATGAATCGGAAATTCAGAATTGCGCTGCGACAAGGAACGGAATCGTTAAGTGCCAAATTATTTATCAATTTTTTGAACAATTATAACTTTTAGTTATCCAATATCATTATTTAATATTTGTTTTGATTATACTACATGCCTACCTTTGCCTCAAAATTAAAAAGAAGGAAGTATGATTAAAAATCAAAAGAAAATTAGGCTGATATATGGCGTGGTATTGTTTTTATGTCTGATGCCATTCGTTTCTCCGGCAATATCACTGGTAACCGGTTTATTGTTTTCATTTTTGGGGCTGAGGCATGTAAATATTTCTAAATACTCCTCGTTTGCCTTGCAGGCATCCATTGTGCTGATGGGATTTGGGATGAATTTAACCCAGGTTATCAGTACGTCAAAAACAGGTTTTGTGGATACGGCAATATCCGTGGTCTTTGTGATGGGTGCCGGGTTGCTGATTGGTAAATTTCTCAAAGTCGATTCAAAAATTGCGATGCTTGTGTCGTCGGGAACGGCAATTTGTGGGGGGAGTGCAATTGCAGCTGTGGCTCCTATTATTAATGCGAAGAACCATCAGATTTCCTTTTCGTTGGTGGTTGTCTTTGTGCTAAATGCCATTGCGTTATTCATTTTTCCTATAATCGGTCATTGGTTTAATCTGAGTCAGGAAACGTTCGGATACTGGGCTGCAATTGCCATTCACGATACCAGTTCGGTGGTTGGAGCAGGAGCCACGTACGGACCCGAGGCACTTGCAACGGCAACTACCGTGAAACTAATTCGGGCGCTTTGGATTATTCCGCTGTCCTTAACGATTGCATGGTTTCAAAAAGATAAATCCGGAGGTAAAGTGAAAATTCCCTGGTTTATCGGACTTTTTGTAATCAGTATCGTGGTGGCTTACCTGATTCCACAGGGGCAGGAGACTTTTAATCATCTGAACTGGCTGGGTAAAAAGGGAATGGTTATCGCACTTTTCCTGATCGGTTCCAATATTACCATTGCCGAAGCCAAAAAAGCAGGAGCAAAGAGTTTTATTTTGGGGGTTACGCTATGGCTAATAATAGGTATTGCTTCGTTTATTTCACTTACCTATTGATGAACAACATTGTTTTTTTGATTTGTTGCAAGCATTAAAAAAACCGCCTAATTAGGAAGACGGCTTTTTTATCTTGTTAAAGTTCTGTGTTTTAATGCGAAACCACAAATCTAGATGTGAATTTCTCTTTATTTGATAATATAGAGAAGAAATAAACTCCGTTGTCCCAGTCTCTGACATCTATTTTTTCAACTCCTTTGCCGGCATTGATATTGGTAACTTCTTTATCTAAAATTATTTTGCCGGTGATGTCGATTATTTGGATAGTTGCATCCGATGATGTTTTCATGTTGAAACTGATGGTTGCAGTTTCGGAAGCTGGATTCGGGTAAATCACCCCGTTCGAAAAAATGCTTTTGGGTTCCTCATTGATTCCTGTGTGCAGATATTCGGCATCGAGCATGGCAATTCCTTTATTGTTTTGACCTTCTGCAATCCACACATGGGCAACCTGGTTCAAGGCCGGATTGATTTCAACCTTAGGCCAAGGTGCGATAAGATTCGTGGTGTCGTCGTTATATTGTTCTGTGATTTTGGTCCAGGTGTCGGGCTGGCTTAAATTCATTGAATTTACAAGATATGGTAGTTTTTGATTTGTAGAATCGTAGTAAACAAGCAAAAAATTGTTGTATGCAGGATCAAATCGTACATGCGGAGTTAATGTGTTTGTAGCGCTACTGTTGTCGATTAATGCTCTGCTCCAATTGTTTGCGTGTATATTTCCGACATTATAAAATCCTAGAATGTCATGATCGCTGCCGACACCTTGGTAATCACGTTCCGCTACAATTAATGTGGAAATGCCAATGCTATCGTTATCAATGTCGTTAAATTGAGTGGCGATTTGAGGGTAGCGGCACAGCCCTGCTGCTGCTGGAGCAATCGAATCAATATTGTGTGGAGCTTGCCAAGCATCATTAATGAAATTTTGATTATGCGAGGTGTAGATATTGCCGTTGGCCGAAGGACTATTGGAATTAATAACTTCCCATGCGGCATAGTATCTTCCGTTTAGAAAATTGGGGCTTCTTCCATACGACAATGATATCTTTCTTAAATAATTGTTGGCGATGGTTACATTATTTTCATAATTAAAATTTGCCCCGCCATCTGTTGATAATACATAGTTTAAGCTGTCGTAGGGCAAATTTCTATATGAATAGAGCATTGCAACACTGTATGGAGCGGAGTTAATCGAAGGTTGGCGGTAATCGGATGCTAAAGCGATATCCAAAACTGAATTGTTCTTGTTTGATCTATATGGATTTTCAAGATATTGGGCATTTGTCGCATTATACTTGTCGATATACAGCACATAGTCGGTGTCGCTGTTTTTTCGCACTCCGGCAACATACAGCATCAGGCTATTGGTGTCGTTGCCGGCGACCACGATGTCGAAGGCAGGGTAAGTTATGTTGTTAAAGATATATGCGTTCATGGTATTCCAACTTAGTCCATTGTCCTTGGAATATACGATTTTTATTCCCGACGAGTTTGTTGCACTGTCAATAATTGAATAAGCGGCATACATCCATCCGTTGAAAGCTACGGATAAGCGGACATTTCTTTGGTTGTAGGTTTGTTCTTGATCCAAGATGATATCACCTGCATATTTTGAATTGCTTTTCCCTGCATTAGCCTGCTCTTGACCGAATGAGTATTTTGCAATCATTAAAAATGTGATAACTATAAATATTCTTTTCATCTTTCTTTAAATTTAGTCTTATTTTTATGTGTTAATAATAATGGTTTAATGTGCAACTACAAATCGTGAGGTCAATTTCTCTTTATTCGAAGATATTGAGAAGAAATAAACCCCGTTGTTCCATGCCCTTACATCGATTTTTTCAATCCCTTTGCCGACATTGATATCGGTAATTTCTTTATCTAAAATTATTTTTCCGGTAATATCAAAAATTTGCATAGTTACATTAGAAGAAGTTTCCACATTGAAACTGATGGTTGCAATTTCGGAAACAGGATTCGGGTAAATTACCCCGTTTGAAAAAATGCTTTTGGGTCCCTCATTAATTCCCGTGTGCAGGTATTCGGCATCGAACATGGCAATTCCAAAATTATTCTGGTCTTCGGCAATCCACACATGAGCGGTTTGGTTAAAAACAGGGCTTATTTGTACTCGGGGCCAGGGAGCAACCATATTGGTGTCATCATTATATTGTTCTGTAATTTGTAACCAAGTGTTTGGATTTGTTAAATTAAAGTTCATTCCATTAACCACATAAGGTAATTTTTTTGCGGTAGAGTCAAAATACACGGCCAAAAAGTGATTGCCTGCCGGGTCGTAGCTTATGTGAGGCTGAATACAGTTGTTTGTATCATTGCTGATATCAAGTCGGGTCCAGTAGTTTTCGTATGATGCTTTCATATTGTAGAATCCTAGAATATCATGATCATTTCCAGATCCCTCATAATCTCGCTCAAAAGCGACTAACGCTGAAACACTATTACTGTCGTTATCAATGTCGTTGAACTGGGTTGCAATAGTTGGGTTTTTGCAAAGTCCAATGCATGCCGATGATAAACTGTCCAAGTTTAATTGAGGTATCCAAGCATCATTAAGGTAGGTTTGATTTCTTGAAGTGTAAATGTGTCCGGTCGAGTTTTCATCATAAGTTCCGATTTGTTCCCAAGCGGCAAAAAAGCGGCCGTTCGATGCGGATGTACTTCGCCCGTACGATAACGAAACTTTTCGGTAATAGCTGCTTGTTTGAGCAATGCTGTATGTATAATTAAACGAAGTTCCGCCATCGGTCGAAACCACGTAATTTATGCTGTCCATAGTTCCTCTCATGGAATATATCACTCCAATACTAAATGGCGTTGAAACAGAGGAAGGCAGTTGATAATCTGAGGCAATGGCAATACCCATAATTTTCCCGGTTGTCTGCAGTGAATAATTATTTGTAAAAGTTTCAGGATTGGTCCCTTTATGCTTGTTAATGAATACGGCATTGGTGTTATCCCCGTTCATACTATACGATGCTGTTAAAAACAAGGACAAGCTACTTGTATCAGTTCCCGTGGCCACGATGTCAAAGTTCGAGTAGTTGACACCAGTAACAGCGTAGGAATAAAATGGAATCCAACTAACCCCGTTGTCCTTGGAATATCTGATTTGTATGCTTTTGTTGTTGTCAACATCTGGCGATGAAAATGCGGCATATATCCATCCGTTAAAGGCAACGGTTAAACGTACATTACGCTCATTTAAAGACGAGTTTTGAAAAATTGGAACATCTCCGGAAAATTTTGGATTTTCTCCATTCCCCTGACAAAAGGAAATTTTAGCCAGAAAAATCAATGCGCTAAATAATAGAATTTTTTTCATTGTTTGTTTAGTTTTGTGATTTTTGATTTCATGATTAATTTGGGGCAAAACTACTTCGAACAGCGCATTTATACTAATCTGGAGTATGGACAATCAATGGACAGCCAAATCAATTCATTGAATATCATGGTTTTGTAATTGTTAAATGATGGATTTCATGGTGTTTGATCGGGCTAAATCAATTAGTTTTTTGGGGTCAACGTCAAAAATAGGGGGAGACCACCTAAAAAATATTGATTTTTTTCATGGGAAAGAAAGCATATTCTCAAATTTTAGAAATCCTAAGAAGTATGAATATTTTCCTTTTTCATGACCTCAAGCTCCTGCCTTGCGGGATAAGCTTCCGGGCTTCACGCTAAAAGCGTGACAAAAAATGCCGCCGCTGTCGCAAAAGTGCTAAAAAATAAACTGTTCCACTAAAATCGATGAACTCCTCCTTTTAGCCAAAATGATATTTTTAGTGCAAAAAAGTACTTCTAATATTCATTTTGTCTAACGTCGTCAAACACCATCAATTTTTTAACGCTGAACTATTTATTTTTTATACGGGATTTTTAATTTTTATTTAAAGGTCGTATAGAGCTCGTCCCGTTAAAGCGGGACTCGGTTCTTTACGCTCTTTTACTCAATGCGGTTCCTGCCCACATTGTGAGATTAATTCAGTGAATACCCAACTTTTGGCTCGGCAGTTCAGCATTATAGACCCGCGCTAGCGTTAACAACAACCTCATCAAAAAAGCGTAAAGAAAATCAACCATTTATACGGTAAAAGCGAGGCGGGTGGTATAGCGTAAATAATCATCCGTCGGGTGAATTTCTTTCCTTGAATAACGCCCATAACTTGCCTCGATCAGTATAAATGGTTGATTTTTATCTTTTTTGGTGCAGTCTTGAACTTTTGGTTACTTTTTGTTCGTGTCGTGATTTTTAGATTATAAGGTACTCACGCTTTCGCTTCGCTCAGGTGTTTCAAGACAAAAAGTAAGGCGACAAACAGAAACATTTTGCCCCCTGCTTTTGACGTTGATTACTTTTAGCCTTTTAGCCCTTCTTCTAAAAAATGAGAAAGATAGCTGAATAGATCAATGTGTGAATCCAAATTCATTTTTTTACGTAAGCGATACCTGCTTTTATTAACGGCATCGGGTGAAATGTTTAGGAGGATTGCAATTTCTTTGCTCGACAGATTCAGCAGGATATAAGCGCTTAACTTAATCTCGTATTGTGTAAGGGTAGGGTGGTTCGCGATTAAATTTGCAAAAAAATGCGGGTGAATATTGTCAAAATGAATCTTGAAATTATTCCAGTCATTTGTGTTATTGAGGGTCCCATTAATTTTGCCTATACATTCCTCAATTATAATAGCGGCTTCAGATTTATTTTCAGTTGCTTTACTAAGTTTCGCAAGCAAATTTTCTAAAAAGTCATTTTGTTGAAGATTGCTTACGGTAATTGATGCCAACTCTCTGTTTTTTAAATCGATTTGGTATTGCAATTGTTGTTGCTCCAATGCTCTGATTTTCTGTTCCGATTCAAATTTATTGTTCAGAAATGACTTTTCATCCTCCAACCGTCGATTCTCACTTTCCTGAAATTGAATATTCAGAAGATGTAATGCCTCTTTTTGTTGGTAAATCATTTTTTTCTTGTGCGAAGCAACAATCATTTGTCGGCCGATAATTGCGAGTAACACTATTGCTCCAATTAGAACAAGGATAAGGTAAAATTGATTTTGGCGAATTTTTTCACTATATGAAGCCTCTTCTTCTAAAGATTTGATTTGATGTTCCTTTTTTTCCGATTCAAAAATCTGATTTAATTCGCTGATTTGTTTGTGAATATTCTCATTATAAAGCGAATCTTTAATGTTCAGATACTCGTTTTGGTATTGATATGCAATTCTATATTTTCCAAGCATTGCATAAACTTTGGACAGCTCATCCAAATTTTCGGATATTTCGAGACGCAATTTGTAATTCGTGGCAATTTTGTTACTGTTTTCGAAATATTGAATTGATGGTTGCAAACAGTTCTGTTTTTTATATAGTACGCCCAAATCATGAAATACGTATAATTTCCCTTTTTCATCTCCAATGCTATCTTTCAGTTCGAGTGCTTGATTTAGATAATGTTTGGCATTCTCGTATTGCCCTAGTAATATTAATACTTTTCCAATGTTATTCATCGTCGCCGATTTGTAGCTATTGGAATTATTCTCGCTAAAAATGGCTAAAGCTTTATGATTGTAATAAAGCGCTTTGTTGTAATCTTTAATCACGTTTTCACAAACACCTCCCATGTTCGAGTACAATACTCCTGCTTTGATGATTTCTTTTTTTGATTCCAAGAGCTTTACCGCTTTGTTATAGTAGGTAAGAGCCATTTGTCCGTTAAGAATTCGGGAATACAGCACCCCCATGTTGTTGTAAACATTAATTAATTCATTTTTTGAATTTAATGAAATGAAAATTCGCTCTGCTGCATGGAAATTTACCAGCGCATTTTCGAAGCGGCTCCTGGCAAGATTTACGGCTCCAATATTTAAACAACCTTTTCCAAATCCTGCGGAATAGTGATTTTTTATGCTTTTCGATATGGTTTGTTTCGCATAATACATCGCACTATCGTAATTTGAGTTGATGAAATAAGTATTACTCAAATTGTAGTTAATATCAGCTAAGGCATCCCAAAGTTGCTCTTTTTCGGCTTTTGATTTTGCAATTTGTAAGATTGAAATACTTTTACGGAAATCGGAAACAATAAACTCTTTGGCAATGCTTTGTGCTATTTCTAGCTGTTTTTCACTGTCCTTAGTGTTGCTTAATAGTTGATAAATACTGTCGGCTTTGGCGTTTTTTTGTGCAAATAGGTTTAAAGAAGAAGCCGCCAAAAATAATGTAAGTGCAATGTAATATCGAATCATAGCATTAGTAGAGATTTATAGAGATTCTTCTAATCACGGCGCAAAGGTAAGTAAAAAATTGTTTAATATTTAAATTATTTAGTATGTAGGCTGGAATTTTTCGTTGCCTGTTGTAGGAGATAATAAATAAACTATTATTGATAATAAGTCTGTTATAATTATTGGATTTGTAAAATAAAAAAATCATCGAAGCACAATTTTATCTTATGCAACAAAACGGCAATAACATTTGTTAAAAGTATATTTGTAAGTATAGAAATTATATATGTGTTTTAAAAGAAGAGACTTATGGAATCTAAGCAACCTAAAGATATAACCGAATATATTTCTTGTAGTCCTGTTGAGGTGCAATCAATATTAGAACAACTTCGCGAAACAATAAGAAAAGCAGCACCTGATGCCGTGGAAAAAATAAGCTATGGAATGCCTGCTTTTTTTCTGAACGGAAGTCTTGTTTACTTTGCTGTCTGTAAAAATCATATTGGTTTTTATCCGACTCCTTCCGGCATTATTGCTTTTCGGAAAGAGCTTTTGCAATATAAAACATCAAAAGGAGCGGTTCAATTTCCTATTAACAAACCGTTGCCATTTAAACTCATCTTTGATATTGTAAGGTTTAGAGTGCAGGAAAATAAAAGCAAAGTGGAAACAAAAAAACGATAATAAATTCGGCATATCGTGTATGTAAAGATTTAGGAGTACTTTATTTTGAAAAAAAAACTATCCTTTTTTGCTGATTTCCAGTAACTTTGCACGATCGGTGATGACAACGTTTTTTTCTTCCAGTTTGATAATTCCGTCTTTTTCGAAACTTTTCAGCAGTTTTACGGCACTTTCGGTGGAAATGCCTGCAAAATTGGCAATATCCTTTCGCGACAGGCGGATGAAAATGTCCATGCCTACAAAAGCCTCTGAGTCAAGGTATAGAAGCGCATCTGCAACTCGTCCGTTCATTTGTTTAAACATCATTCTACCGAGGAGATCGTAGAGCAAAACATCCTGTTGGCAATACCGGTTGATGATCCGATAGGCGAATTCCCCGTTGCGTCTCATCAACGAGGCCACAGTCTCCTTCTCGATCAGGAAGGCAATGGTGGGTGTTAATGCGGTGGCCGAGTAACTGAACGTGTTATTGTTGAATATCGCCGAAAGGCCGATAAAATCGCCCTCCTTCAAAATCTGGGTATTGAAGTTGTGCGTGATATTTCCTTCTACATATTGCTTCACCAGCCCTTCGATGATAAAAAGGATGTAAGACGAGTACGCTCCTTGTTTGATCAGGGTTTCCCCTTTGCGGAAATGGACCTGGGTTTTGCTCGATCTTATGAAACTTTGTTCTTCAGGAGTTAAGTTCTGAAAGCACAACGCATTGATATCGCATACGAAATTTTTGTCTGTTTCCAATATTGTCTTCATTTCGACGGTTTTAACTTTAATGCAAACTTACATAAAAATTGTGATTTTAAGGTGGTTTCGAGGATTGATACTTGCTGGAAATGTTGAGGCTTGGAAGTTTAACCCTCTTTTTTGAATGAAATACAGATAAATAAACCGATGTTTTTTTTGGGGGGGCAATGTTGCCTGCTTAATCATTTTTTGCAAGAAATTTCAGTGATTGCCCCGCTTTAAAGAATCGAGGGTGTGCAATAAGAAAACGTCGAAATCGTTGCAAGAATCATGAGTGAGTTGGTTTTTTCTTGCAATTACTACATAAGCACCCATTTCCAGACGGGAATCAGCTCAATTTTTTTGGTTTTGTATGTGATCTCCTCTTCCTGATCGTATGTGAGGATAAACCCTTTTTCGATGGAAAGCTCCGACATGGCCGAGAGCAGACCGTCGCATTCGCGCTGGATGTTTTGCTCGTTCACCCACCAGCACACTTGGATGGCTTGAGTCAAGGTATTGTTTTCTTCTAGGAGAAAATCACACTCGTGTTTCTGGCTGTAATAGAAAACCTTCCCTTTTTTCAGGAGCTCCATGCAGACAAGGTTTTCCAGTAACCAGCCGTTGTCGGGAGAATATTTGATGGAAATGTTTTTGATGAAACCATTGTCGATCACGTATGCTTTTTTCTCCGATATTTGTTGCTTTTTAAGGCTGTAGTCGAATTTTGAGATGGTCTTGATAAAATAGGTGTTTTCGAGATGTTCCACATATTTGATGATGCTTACCGCACTGGCGTATGGCGATGCCTTGGCCAGGGAGTTGTAGCTGAAGCGTTGTCCGGAGTTGGAGACCATAAAGCGATAAAGCTCGCGCAGTTTCATGCTGTTTTCGATGCCATATCTGACCACGATGTCTTTCAGTACAATGTCTTCGTAAGTTCGTGCCAGGATTTCGGGATCTTTGAAGGTGACGTATTCCGGCATTCCACCATTAATAAGGTATTCTCCAAAGAGCTTTTTTATCTTTACTTTTTCGGTGGATTGATAGATCTCGTTTTGGGTGAATGGTTGCTTTTTGAAAATTAGAAACTCTTTGAATGAAAACGGCGAAATCTTGGTGTCAATATGCCTTCCTGTGAGTTTTGAAGAAATTTCACTGCTCAACAGTTTTGCGTTCGAACCCGTGATGATGAACTTATAGTCGTCATCGGCCAATCTGCGGATAAAGCTTTCGAAATTCTCTACATTTTGTACTTCATCAAGGAAAAATGTTTTATGTTCCCCAAACAGTTCCATCTGGATTTCAAATAATTCAAAAAAGTCGTTTGCCTTGAAACCCAATAACCGCTCGTCTTCAAAATTGATATAATAAAAGTTGTTTTGGGGATAGTGTGTCTGGATGATTTGTTTCATCAAGGTTGACTTTCCGCATCTTCTCATCCCTGTGATCACTTGTATGTGTGGAAGAGCCAATTTTTCGACAAGCGTATCATAATCCTCGCGAAGAATTAAGTTCTTCTTGCGTAAAACAGCATTCCGTTGTTCTACGAGCATCTGCTTTATTTGCTCCTTGTTCATATAAATTGTTATATGTTGCAAAGGTACAATAATTTTATTTGAAATATATAAATTGATATAAAAATACATATTATAAAAATATAAATATATGTATAAATATATATTCTAAATATATAATATAGCTCAAAAATATATATTCTAAATATATAAAAATATATAAAAAAATGTTGAAAATCAGATAAATAAATAAATCTATAGATGATATCTATATTGTGTTTTTAGATTGTAAATCTGTTTTTAAATTGATTTTTAGATGCCCGTTGGGCATTGCAATAGGTTTACATAGTTTGGTATTTGCGAGAGGAAGCTATGTGGAAAAATATATTTTTCTATGTAACAACTTTTCTCTCAAGCACTAATACCTTTCTGTGATTCCTATGTTCCTATGTGGTTGATCAATTGTAGTTCATTTTTTCACCAGATAAAATTAAGTTTTTTTTGTTATTCAAGCATGACACACTAACCACAAAGAATAGATTTTCACCAATATTTTTATTGATATATATCAGTTTTAACCTTGTGTTCTTAGCATCATCTTTTGGACGAGGCATTCCAAAACCGTTGTAACTTTGCATTATCAATTAATGAGTACAAAATATATAAAAATAAACAAATGAAAATCAATGTAGAAACCGCTTGGAAAGGCAAAATGAAATTTGATTCTCTTGTAAACGGACATCATGTAATATTGGATGTGCCCGAAGAGGGCGCGTGGTGAAAATTCCGGACCCAATCCCAAAGCTTTGATGCTTACCTCGCATTGGCCGGGTGTACAGGAATGGATGTGGTGTCGATTTTGGATAAAATGAGAGTCGAGTTGGCCGGGCTTGATGTAAATATCGAAGCCGATTTAACCGATGAACATCCGAAGCATTACACCTCCATGCGTATCATCTATCAATTTAAAGGGAAAGATTTGCCAATGGATAAACTCCAAAAAGCAATCGATCTTTCTCAGGAACGCTACTGTGGGGTGTCGTTTATGTATAAACAGTTCGCAAAAATTACCCACGAAATTAAAATTATTAATTCCTTATGAAGAATAACCACTAAGGCACTTAGGACAATAAGAAAACATTAAGACTTCTCAAATTCTTACTTCTTATTTCTTAATTCATCCTCTTCTTCAAATCGTCTTCGACTACGCTCAGACTTCTTTCTTCTCTAAAATTTAACTAATACTTCTTACTTCAATATTTTCTTTTCACGTTTCACGATATTCCACTTATTAATTCTTACTTCTTACTTCTTATTTCTTAATTCCTTTAAAAACTCAATCCTATGTTATACACAAATTTAAAACACATCCTCACCGCCGATGAACATCAAAAATTAATTTCCGAAAACGAAAACGTAATGGTTTGCCTGTGGCCGTATGGGTCCCATGTGCATTCCTGTTTACGGTGTGATGGAAGAACTTGAACCCGAGTATCCGAATGTGAAAATTCTTTGATATGGAGTTTGATAATCCCGAAGCTCATGTAATCCGTGATGCACCCGAATGTCGCTCGTTTATGGGAATCCCTTTCGTGATGTATTATAAAAATGGGAAAGTAGTGAAAGCGACTTCCAGCATTCAGAGCATGAGTCAGGTGCGCGAAAACCTGGACACCCATTTTTCAAAATAAAAGACAATGGAAAATTCAGAAAATCATTTTGACGTAATTGTGATAGGAGCAGGTGCTGCCGGATTAACGGCAGGCATCTACCTGTCGCGGGCCCGACTTAAAACGCTGATTTTGGAACAGAACATGGTGGGCGGTGCAGATGGTGCTAACGCACGAAATTGCCAATTATCCCGGCGTGGAGTCAATCTCGGGATATGGATTATCGACGGTCATGAAAAAGCAGGCGCTGTCGTTTGGTTGCAAAGTTAAATCAGGATACGGAATTAAGGAGATGCAGCTCGAAGGGGGATGTGAAATCCCTCACATTGACTAATGATGAGAAATATACCGCATCGGCAATCATTTTAGCTCCCGGCGGAAGGTCTCGGACCATCGGTGCGGGCGAATGAAGACCAGTTTAAAAGGAAGTGGAATTTCTTATTGTGCAACCTGCGACGGTGACTTTTTTACCGACAAGGAGATTATTGTGGTGGGCGGGGGCAATTCTGCATTGGAGGAAGCCGTTTCGCTGACCCGATATGCTTCCAAAGTCACCATTGTTCATCAGTTCGATCATTTTCAGGCATTTGATTACTACGTGGAGGAGGCCAAAAATCATCCAAAAATTGATTTTATCATGGAGTCAACTATTCAGGCATACCATGGGACTGAAAAACTGGAATCGGTGGAAATTAAAAACTTAAAAACGGATAAAATTACCATTATGCCGATTGATGGAGTATTTGTTTTTGTGGGATATATTCCCAACACGGAATTTCTGAGCCAACAAAAGATTAAACTGAACAGCAGGCAAGAGGTTGTCGTTGATTTGGAGATGCAAACCAATATTCCAGGAATTTATGCCGCCGGAGATGCCAACGAAAAGAAATACCGTCAGGTGTCCATTGCCGTTGGCGAAGGCACCATTGCCGCATTATCGGCATCACAATATGTACATCAACTAAAAAATAAACTATGAGCACAACACTAATTATTGTTTTGGCATTTGCCGGAGCAATTATCGTCTATTTTGCCTACATTATTCGTAAAATGAAGAGAATGCCGGTGGTGGAAGACCACGGGAAAATCATAAAGCTGAACGATTCCAATTTTAAACAACAGATCGCTTCAGGCATTGCCTTGGTCGATTTTTGGGCGGAGTGGTGCATGCCTTGCAAAATGATGGCACCAATTCTCAACGAGGTGGCCGATGAAGCTTCTAATGGTGTTAAAGTTTGCAAACTGAATGTCGATCAGGCTAAACAAACGGCGGCAAAATATAATGTAAGAAGCATCCCAACCATCATCGTTTTCAAAAATGGGAAAGAGGTGAAGCGTATTGTGGGAGTGAAGCAAAAAGGATTTATCCTTAATCAAATTACTAACCTTTAAAATTAAAAATGATATGGCACTAACCGTAAATCCAAACAGATGTCCCCAAAACCATGCTTGTCCGATGATTCCCCATTTGCCCCGTAAATGCAATAACTCAAAATCGAAGCGGCTTGCCCGTGATTGACGAGGAAAAATGCATCGAATGTGGTAAATGTATCCGCTATTGTGCGAAGGGAGCAGTAGGCCGGAAAAGCTGATTGGTTCGCCTGCACTGATTTTATAAGAGGATCAGCAAAAATAAACTTTCAGAATTCCAATAACAATTCCAATTGCATATAATGCGGTTGGGATTGTTTGTTTTTTACCTTTTTCTCACTTTCTCCGAAAAATTCTTTAATCCGGTAATCACCTCAAAATAAACTTCTACGGGCAGAAAGCAGAAGTGGACTTTTCTTGTAGAAACTTTTTAACAGGAAACTTTTTTTTAAAGAGATAATATCCTAACTTTGTTGGGTACCCAGTGGGATATATAATGATGAACAAAAAAAGACTATTGGCCATTTTATGCTGCTTCGACTTGTTTTTTGTCAATGCACAACGAGAATGTGGAACAGATATCAACCATCAACTGATGATGAGGCACGATACTTCATATTCCAACCATTACCAGAGTTGTCAAAACAACAGTGACTTGATAAATGTAAACCATGCAAAATTAGACAATACGGTTTATCATATTCCTGTCGTGGTTCATGTTTTTCATTCAGGTGAGGCGATTGGTGAGGGTAGCAATGTTTCAGACTCGGTAATCGCGGATGCAATTAATGGAGTAAATAAAAGGTGGCGAAATTTTAATGGATTGGGCGTTGATCTTGGTATTGATTTCTGTCTGGCCTCTGTCGATCCCAATGGTAATTCCACCACAGGGATTGTACGCATCGACGCTTCAAATATTCCGTTGTACTCTTCGGGAGGAACTAAAATGTTAAATGATACGGCTTGTGATGGAGTCGCTGTTGACGACACCATTATTAAAAAATTAAGCACATGGCCGGTTTCGGATTACTATAATATTTGGGTGGTCAACGACATCTGTGGAAATGTTGCAGGATATGCCTATTTCCCGTGGGGTGGCAAATTCGATGGTACATTGATGATGTACTCGTATATGAATGGCTCCCTAAACACATTGTCTCATGAACTGGGACATGGATTTAATCTTCAACATACGTTTAGGGGCGATGGTGGCAATGTTGACTGTCCCGTAGATACTGCTTGCACCACCGATGGAGACATGGTTTGTGACACCCCGCCACATAAAAACAGCGATTGTGGAGAGGTTAACCCCTGCGCCAATGAAGTGCGTTTGGGATAATTCCAGATTCAACTATATGAGTGGTTGTGCAACCAGAAATCGTTTACCGAGGGGCAAAAAAACAGAGTGAGAAGCGCTGCTGAAATTTATCCAAGAGTCAGTTTGCTCACTTCTTCCAATTCCAATTGTCCAAATACATCCCTTATAGAGTTGAATAAAGAAAAAGAGAAAATTACAATTTTCCCCAATCCGTTTATGTTGGAAGCGATTATTACAACAAACGTTCGAGGCTCTTTTTATCTTTATGATATTTTTGGCCGATTGGTTGATGTTATTGATGTCACTAACGAATCCACAGAAATTAGAAAAAGCCGCTTAAACGCGGGAATGTATTTTTATAAGTTTTCAAATCAAAGTGGGCGTATTGTGATTTATTGATGCAAATATGCAACGAAATTAAATAAATGCAGTGATAATTTCCTAACTTTGTTGGAGATAATCGCAAATGGGCTCAACAGATGAAACTTTAAATTGCTATTATTTTTGACTTTTTTGAGGTGGGGTGTGTTTATGTGATTGATTTTGTGGTTTGTTGTGAAGGGATTTATTATAAATAAAGCACGAGATAATAAACATTAGCACTAATCACCGAAAAAACCTGTATTGTGACATGATCGGATCACGAATAAATTCCCTGGCAAAAAAAATGTGTTTGTAGCTAATTTAAAATAGAACAACAAAATGGCTGAAATTGAAAAAAAAATAAAGGTTCTTGATAACTTTGATTTAAACGAAAAATTTGCATATGAGAAAATTTTATTGTTTTTTCATTCTGCTGAAATAGCATTACCTGTTTTTGAATATACTATTCCTAAGGGTCAAATAATTTATAGATCGCGTGAAAATAAGGATGTTAAATTTTTCTATCGTTTCGATGATATTGCCTGTCCTCTCCCAAAAATAGTATCTCAATTTAATAGAATTAATAGACCATTTCAGTCGATGTTTTATTGTTCGGATAAAATTGAAACGAGTTATTCTGAATTTATGGAAGAATGGAAAGAAAACCCTTTAGGGACAACGTTTGATGTGACAATCGGTTTTTGGAGATTATTGGAAAATGTTAAAGTTGATCTTATTTTTAATAATAACAAATTTAGCGATTTGAATAAAATCAAGGAGGATTATTGTGATCAAGAATTGGCTATTATTGAGAATTTTTATTTGACAAATTTACTACTTCATCATATAATAATAAGTCTATATACGTGTTAACAAGTGCAATATCAAATACTTTATTATTAAGGAGTAGATGTAGTGGAGTTATGTATCCAAGTATTCCAATAATAGGAAAAGGTTTAAATTTCGCATTGATCCCTGAATTATATTATAATGGAGTATTAAAGTTGGAGAAAGTGTTTAAAGACACATTCAAAACTACTAATAAATATGATGATAAAGCAGACCATAAACAGATTAATAGGATAGAAGGTGTTATTGATTCTGATAATAAAATAATTAAATGGTGATATTATTATAAAAAATAAACATGAAATTAATGTGTCGATTAATAATGAATTGTGTATTAATTATTGATATTTAGGTATATTCATTAGGCTTTTTATTTATTGCTATCAGATAATCACCCCTTCACCAACTTCCTCCTACAAACCCCACCATTTCCAATAGTTTTCCACAAAATAGACCTCCGGCGGGCAACGGGCGGAGGTCGTAGCTTTCCGACCTCTTTTTGCTGAAGAGTTTTACTCCGTTGAGGTTATACACGTTGATTTTGGTGTAATCCCCGCCGGCAACGGAAAAGGATTCGGTTACAGGATTCGGGAATAGGGTGAAGTCGCCGTTGGTGGCAAAAAGGTCAGCGATGGCCAACGGGTAACTGATCAGCGGCAGTTCCACGAAAGAGGCCTTGTTATTTGAAAAATAGACGGTGTTGGTTGCCGTTAGCGTATCGCCCGGAAGTGTACATGGCTCTGCCGTTATTCAGGTTATTATCGAAACGGGGATAATTGGAAGAGGTAATGTCGATACGAATTTTATGTCCGGCCAAAAAAGTATTTGCCAAGTCGTGGATATCGATATCGATTTCGTAAACGGTGCCCGATTGCAT
Organism: Bacteroidales bacterium; assembly: GCA_963556065.3. GTDB lineage: Bacteria > Bacteroidota > Bacteroidia > Bacteroidales > WCHB1-69 > JBAXTE01. The sequence goes on along the minus strand of CAUVYH020000013.1, from coordinate 237,406 downwards.
GGAGGCGGTATCGGAAGTAAGGAAGCCATTGCGGAAGCGCATCCGCTGGATATTGTCCACCAGCAACATCGAACGACCGTCGGGGTAAACGTCGGTGAGGCGGTATCCGAAATCGGTATCGAGGCGGTTGGAGCTGACAAACAGATGAACCCGGCCGGTTCCCTTCATTACTACATTCTCTGAAAGGGCTGGTGTGGTGAAAAATCAGGATGTCATTCCTTGATTCCACTATAGGGGCCTGATCGTAGGGGCCTTGTAGTAAATCGTTCCGTAACGTGGAGCCTCCAATGGTCGGGGACGGATTGTGCGGGTCGTAGATGATGTTTGCCGATGCGTTTGCCGAAGCGGGTAGGGAAGGGAGTGAGACTGTTACTTTCGTTGAAAAACAGTTTTATGGGCGTGGTTCCCGTTGGAGGCCATGTTGGAGTTTCTTGCCATGTGTTTTCGCCCATCTGAAAATAGCGGATAACGGGTTCAGAATTCCAGCCATTGGCAGAATCTCGTAGGTAGTAATCGAAGAAACGTAATGCCAGAGAGTCGCTCCAGCCACAGGCTTCGTTATAGGTAAGTTGTCCCTGTGTGCAGGTGCCTACATGGGCAGTGCCAAATCCGCCGTGTGCCCATGGCCCCATCATTAGCTTGTGCTGATTGCGAACCGTGGTCGGCGACAGTGTCTGAATTCCACCGAAAAGTTGCATCATCAGTTCTACATTGTGATCGTACCAGCCACCAATCATAAATGTTGGAGCCTGTATGGATTGTGGGTAATAGTTGGCGTTTTCCACATATTGCCAAGTGGTGCTGTAAAACGGGGTTGTTCAGCAAAAAAGTGGATAGTCCGAATCCGAGGTTGTCGAGCTGGTCCACGTATTCTTTGCGATAGACTCCACCGGGAAAGTAGTCGGAGTAGCTGAACTGACAACCAGATACAAGTGGAACGCAGCAGGTGAGATGAGGCGGATTTTCTTTAGCGGTTTGAAATTGGATTTTTTCCAAGCGCAGAAGGGTCCCCATGTACCGACTTTCCCATTCGACCAAGTTTGAGTGGCAATCCATTCCACGATGTCGTAGCCATCTTTCCCCCGATCAGGATTGGCTACCATGGCGGAAGCAGAACCGTAAAATCCGCGCCAGTCAACCACTACCAAAGCATAAGGTAATCCGGTCAACGAACCGAGTCCAAGCGGTTGGTTAATTCTGTAGTAAAGGCGGTTATATGGGGTTTGAACCAAAATCACAGGATAGGTTCCCGGGGTGGAAGGGAGATAAATATCCGCAGCCAGTTTTTTACCATCGCGCATCGGAATGGAATCGGTTGTTTGTATAAAAGTTTGTGATTTACATAAATTTATGAAAATCAATGTGATAAAAAATAAAATTATGATTTTTTTCATTGTCATCTCTGTTAATTAATCAAAAAATAATCATTCATTTTGTGTTCAAACTCCTCCTTGATCAAACGATTGCGTACTTTTGCACCCTAAACCGAATAGAACATTGGATTGCGTTACATTATCTATGAACATTTTAATACAATATTAGTTTAAAAAAGTATAATAAACAAATTACATTATGTCGAATCAGCTATTAAAAGGGAAAAAAGGAATTATATTTGGGGCGTTGGATGAGAATTCAATAGCTTGGCAAGTGGCACTCAAAGCACATGCAGAGGGAGCCCAATTTGTATTGTCGAATGCCCCAATCGCTCTACGAAAAAAAGATATTTACCGCTTGGCAGAAGCCACCAATTCACAGGTGATCGGTGCAGATATCACGGTCGTTTCCGAACTGGAAGATTTGTTTACGGAATCCATGCGGGTTTTGGATGGGAAAATCGACTTTGTACTTCATTCGGTCGGCATGTCCCCAAACGTCCGCAAAGGAATCCCTTACCCCGAATTAAATTATGATTATCTGATGAAAACGTTGGATGTATCAGCGGTTTCTCTTCATAAGGTGCTTTCGGTTGCTTGGCGCTTGGATGCCATCAACGATTATGGTTCGGTAGTCGCCCTTTCGTATATCGCCGCCCAACGGGCCTATTCTAGCTACAGCGACATGTCTCAGGCCAAAGCCATGTTGGAGTCCATCGTGCGTCAGTTCGGTTACCATTATGGCAGAGTTAAAAAAGTAAGAATCAATTCGGTATCCCAGTCACCTACTAGAACTACTGCAGGAACCGGTGTTTCCGGATTTGATGCGTTTTACAATTATGCCGATGATATGTCGCCACTTGGAAATGCAGATTCGGAATCCTGTGCAGATTACTGCATCACTCTTTTCTCCGATTACACCCGAATGGTCACCATGCAGAATCTTTATCACGATGGTGGTTACGTTTCCATGGGAATCAGTAATAAATTGATTGATCAGTTTATTAATTGCAGGGCCTGCCTCGGATAATGAAAAATAAATGTTTGGTATTCTGATTTTTAAAATAATGTCAAATAAAAATGATTTTCAATGCTTTTTATTTCGGTGATGAGTTTTTGTGTGCTGAAAATCAATTGGTTAAACTGAATAAATGTATTTGTGAAAATTTGCTTTCCTTTAGAATTTGAGGTAAAGCAAATTTTTATTATATCACTCTCTTTTTTGTTGTAATTAAGATATTGAAGAATTTTGTCTATAATGAAGTTGAATTGGCAAAAGATGGTCTAAAATTATGGCAAATATGAAATGTTAGTTGCAGTTTAAACTACTTCTTTTTGTCCAAATCTAGTTTGCATATCAATTAAAGCTTTATAGAATGGGGAGTCTTTTTTTAAATGCTTTTTAACTTTTTTAGCCCAATGCTTAAATTCACCTTTAATGCCATTATAGTAGTAATAAGTTGCTATATTGAATCCAACTTCCTGTTGAAATTCTATATCGCAGTGCTTTTTAATTAAATCGTATGTGAAAAACCGATAAAAAGGATGGGTTAAATAAATTCAATGGAGACATCCTTCATAAATTTGGTTTCGAGAATACTAACAATACGTTTTACTACATTACGGCGAATTTCGAGTTCCTGAGGCAGAGTCGGATCCTGATGTGCTGTGTTGATACTGGTACCCGTAATAAAGTGGATTTTATCGCTTTTCAGAATGAGTTTAACCAGTTTCATCTGCCGGACCGTTGGAAAGTACAGTATCACTTTTGTAATTTTCAAGAATTTGATACACTTTTCCGAGTGTTAAAATACCTTCAGTTACTAAATTTATTCCTTCCATATATGAGATTGGCGGTAAATCGTAATCGGTGATTTCCATACCCGAACGGTATAAAAAAACCTAGGTTCTCTGCGATAATTCCGGCGGTAGTTCCACCACAAATCGCCTTTTTCCCTTCAAAATTTTGAACCTTTATGGCGAGTTTTGCATCGTTTTCTTTGTTATAAGGAGGCCCGGTTACGACTAATAACTTTCGGGGTTGACGATAATAAATCACAGCGCAAGAGGTGTCATCCTGCGGTTTCCCGTTATCATTTCTTAAAGATAGAGAAACGATTTTTTTTGCCATTTCCCGCGCCGAAATATACGGATCCCGTTCTATGGAACTATGCACAAAATGCTCTACATTTTCCTGCCCCCAGCCAAACGGATATTGTTTTGTTCCCATGCCCGATTGAGTGATTCCGTCGGACCAGATGAAAATACGATCTTCTTTTTGTGCTTGAAAAGTACATGCTCGTAAAGTCTTTCCTTTATGCGTCTGGCTTTCAAGTTCAATTTCTCTCCAAAACCGGATCAAAAGGTTTTTTTTCCGCGCATAACGATGCAATTAGGATTGTCGTACTCAACAATTTGAGTAGTTCCGTCAAATTCAATGTCGATGATGGTAAATGTAGAGTAGCTGACTTTGCGTATTGAACACACAGGTAGCGTATCCATAATCACAGCTGCCGTCTGTTGTATGCTGCGATGTCCTTTAGTAAAGTTTAATGCCATGGAAGCGGTTAAGGTTGCTAATACGTTTGCTTTAACTCCACTTCCCATACCATCGCTTAACACGGCAATAATTCGTCGCTCTTTTTTTATTCGTTCGGAGAGAAAAAACATCTCCGCAAATCATTTCTCCATTGCAGTTGTATTGCTCAAGATCAACCTCAATATAAAATTTATCGTCTATCATCTGCTGGAGTTATCGTCGGAATTGTAGGACTGAATAATTGAATGGAGGATTTTTTCCGTTTTTGAAGAGTTTTTCTCCAAGTAAAATATGCAATTTGTTGAACGGCTTCAAGATTTTCGCGAATTACCTCACGAGCTCTTTCTACAACTTCATCTTTTCTGACTTCCGGATTTTCCATATCTCGGATGATTCCACCTACCACTTCGTGCTTTTTGATAGTAAAAACAGAGATGTTGTAAACTTTGTTCTTATACTCTTCATCGCGGTTCAAACTGTCTTCCCCAGTGAATATCAATGATGCGAATAACTTATGAAATGGAACTAACGTGCGCAGGTCTGCGTTGATAAGGCCGGGAACTACTTTATTGATATCTTGAACTTCTTTTTCCCATCAACCGGACAAAAAACTCGTTGGATTGCATCACTTTCAAATCCTGATTGACAATTACAATCGCAAGTGGAATTTTTTGAAGCATAGAGGTTACCGTTTGAGATAACTCTTTAGCTAAACTTTCTTCTTCTCTGGCTTTTTGTTCCGATTTTGTGAGGGCCTCTTTTGTTTCGGAAAGCTTTTTATTAATGTTGGCCATCTCATCAATGTAGTCGTTCATCTTTTTATAAGAGTATGTAGGGCACATTTCGAGAGAGGCGAGTCCTTTGCAGATAGCGATCGCAAATTTAGAGCAGTTGTCGTGACCGCAAGCGCCACAACTTAGTATTTCATGGGGCTTGTCGCGTCCCAACTCATTTAAGATCTCTCTGTATTCTTCTTTTGAAGGGTTGGGTAAACGTTGGTCATCATCGCGATTATAGCTGCGCTTAAAATTCAATGTACTATACCGGTTGATGTCAGCTTCCCATTCGGGACTGTTAAAAGATTCTAAGCGCTTGTCAACATAATCTATAACCAATGTCCTGCGGAGAAATTTATCTCCTTTTTTGGAAGTTCCGGGACCCATAATACAGCCGTCACAATAAAATAAGTCGATATGCTGTTTGATTTGTATGTTTTTGCTTGAATTCCTTAATCACCTGAAGAAAATTTTCCCTACCTTCGGTACAAATAATTCTTCCCGTAAGTAAATCTTCGTTGATATCTACTGCTTGGAGCATCCCCCGGCTAATAGGAAAAAGGGAGCCTTTGTGTCCGAGAGGGGTGTCGAAATCCGAAAAAGAGACGGATGTTTCCGTAATTCCAAATTCTTTAAACAGCTCTCGGAGTTCTATATAAGTAAGTACAGCGTCGATTCTTGTATCGGGATCTGTGAATTTTTTTTATTTCATTTTTCGCAGCAATACAAGGGCTGATATATACAATCTTTAAATCGTTCCCGTGTTTTTCGTGAAGCACTTTTGCAGTCGTTATCATGTGCGGAATTATGGGAGCCAGATTGTCTATAAGTTCGGGATAATACTTCTCTATATAGCTTACAACAGGGGGGACAATTGGCTGTAATGTAGTATTTTCCGTTAAAGTCTGAAAATAATTTTTCATATTGAAAAGCCATTAAATCCACTCCAAAACTCACCTCGTTGACGTATGCAAACCCTAAGCTTTTAATCATGCTGACGAAACTACGGTAATCTGTAATATCGCTAAACTCACCGGAGATACTTGGTGCTACAATGGCGGCTACTTTTTCCGGGAGCTTTCAGTAGAAATTTAACATCTTCTTTGGAGTCAATATAATGTACTGCGTTTTGCGAGCAAACAGAAAAAACAACTGCCACATCCAATACACCTGTTATGAATAACTTCGGCATAAACCGTCGCTCACTTTTATTGCTTTTGATGGGCATACTCGTATGCATGAATAGCATAGCTTACATTCTTCCTGACTGATGTTTATCAAATTCATCATTGCTTATTCTCAAAAAAAAAGAGTGTCTAATATATGAGGCAGTTGTTCTACATTAACTTCCTCCAGCATTTCTTTATCAATAAATAAGATAGGGCCCTTTCCACAATTGCCCGAGCATAATTTCCCTCTAAAATCAACTCTATCCGAAAAGCTTATGCTCTTTTATGTACTTTTTCGATAAATTTTAAAGATTCTCTGTTCCCCCGAGCAAAACAAGAACTTCCCAAGCAGATAATAATTTGATGTTTTTTCGTTCATAGTTTTATAATTATTGCCATAAAATTTAATACAAAAAAAAAAGGATAACAAAATTTATTATCCTTTTTTTTATAATGAGTAATTACTTTTTTAGATTATCTCTTAAAAAATAACTCGTGAATATGTTTTAAACATTTACTCTTAGTAGCGTTCTCTCGGTTTATAATGAGTGTGAAGAAGTTCGTGCGATTTATGTCCATTCGGTTTGCCTAAAAAGTCTTTGTAAATCTCAATTACTTCCGGATTTTCGTGCGATTTTCGTATAGGCATATCGGTGTCTTCAGAGTAGATGGCTTCCGCGCGTTTGTTGCGGATTTCGAGGCTGGTTGGAATTGGCTGACCACCGCCACCTAAACATCCGCCCGGGCAGGCCATGATTTCGACGAAATGATAAATTGCTTTTCCGTCTTTTATATTTTGCATCAGCTCTTTTGCATTTACCAGACCATGAGCAACCGCACATTTTAATTCAACTCCTTCTAGGAAGTTCCAGTCGGGAACAGTTCCCGTGATGACCACAGATGCTTCTTTAATTCCCTCCATTCCTCGAACAGGAGTTACGTTAAGGTTTTCGAAAGGTATTTCTTTTCCGGTAACAACTTCCCATGCTGTACGCAAGGCAGCCTCCATAACACCTCCGGTAGCGCCGAAGATGACTGCTGCACCGGTTGAAGATCCCATGATGCTATCGTAATTTTCTTCCTGTAAGGTTGAAAATTCAATACCGGCTTGTTTAATCATGATCGCAAGTTCGCGAGTAGTTAATACATAATCGACATCTTTGTATCCGCTGCTGCGCATTTCCGGACGGTCTGCTTCAAATTTTTTGGCAGTACATGGCATAATGGATACAGAAACAATATTTGCAGGATCGATACCCCGCTTTTGTGCATAATATGTTTTAACTAATGCTCCAAACATTTGTTGCGGAGATTTACAAGTAGATACATTGTCGAGCATATCGGGAAACATGTGTTCTACAAATTTAATCCAACCCGGAGAACATGAAGTAGTAAGAGGTAATGCTACGGTATGATCTTTTTCTTTAACCGCTTTTTTTAAACGACCGAGTAGCTCAAAACCTTCTTCCATAATGGTTAAGTCGGCAGTGAAATCGGTGTCTAATACAGCGTCAAAGCCAAGGCGTTTAAGAGCGGCAACCATTTTGCCTGTAACGCGAATACCGGGGTCATTTCCCAAATCTTCACCCAATGCAATACGAACTGCAGGAGCGGTTTGAACAACTACGTGCTTTGTTGTGTCTGATAGTGCGGCCCATACTTCTTCGATGTAGTTCTTCTCTACTAAAGCCCCGGTAGGACAACGGTTGATACACTGACCGCAATTGGTGCAAACTACTTCAAATAAAGAGTGTTCGAAGAAAGTGGAAACTTTCATGTCCTGCCCCTTATGGGCACAACTAATTGCACTTACCGATTGAAGTTCCTCGCAAACACGTACGCAACGTTGACAACGAACGCACTTGCTGTCGTCTTTAATAATTGCCGGTGAATATTTGTCAATGGAGTAATGTTTCAGCGGAACTAAGTCGATAAAGAAATCATTACTGATTTTATATTCTGCGGCCAATGTTTGCAGTTCACATTTACCATTTTTGTAACATTTGGTGCAATCCGCATTATGTTCCGATAACAATAATTCTATTATGTGTTTTCGAGCTGATCTTACTTTATGTGAATTGGTAAGAATTTCCATGCCATCTACAGCAGGAGTTGCACATGATACGGGAAGTGTGCGGGCACCAATTTGTTCTACCACACAAACACGACAATTACCAGCAACATTAATGTCGGGATGATGACATAGTACGGGAATTTTAATATTTGCCTGGCGAGCAGCGTCAAGCACTGAAGATCCTTTATCGACACTAATATCGATACCATCTATGGTTAAATTTACTTTTTCTGCCATTTTATATGTTTTTTATATTTTACATCCAAAATTAATAAATCATCTCTTCTCTAAAATTTCCCACGATAGAGGAAAAAGAGTTTGCAACCGATTGCCCAAGACCGCACTTTGCAGTTAGCTTCATGGAATCCGTTAATTTTAAGAGATAATCCAGATAAGAGGAGTGTTTGTCTCCTTTTTTAACGGCTTCAATACCGTGAACTAATTGTTGAACGCCTACACGACAAGGTGTGCATTGTCCACATGATTCTTCTGCGAAGAAATCGAGATAATTGCGCAACAAGTTGTACATTGAACGTGAGCTGTTAAATAGCATCATGGATCCCCCGGTTGGTAACGAATCGCCTTCCAAATCACCTTGATATCCAATAATTGTGCTGGCGAATTTTTTACGGGGAACACAGAAACCGGATGCACCACCGACTTGAACGGCTTTAGTATCGCCATCGCCGAAAGCATCTACAAATTCTTGTAGCGACATTCCTAATTCCAATTCATAAATGCCGGGAATAGGGGTGTCCCCAGAAATAGAGAACAATTTTGATCCTCGCGATGATTTTGTTCCTAATTGTTTGTATTTCTCAGCTCCTATTTTACAGACAATTGCTGCAGAAGCTAAAGTTTCAACGTTGTTTACAACGGTAGGTCTGTTCAAATATCCGGCTGAAACAGGAAATGGCGGTTTGTTTCTCGGTTCACCGCGTTTTCCTTCCATCGATTCCAGTAGTGCAGTTTCTTCGCCGCATACATAAGCTCCGGAACCCATAAAGATGTCCACTTCAAATTCATAATTCATGCTGCGCATGATCGAATGAAATTCTTTTAAATCTCTGCGAAGTTTAGGAATTAAAAATTTATATTCGCCACGAAGGTAAATGTAGCCTTTGTGGGCACCTGTAACTTTGGCTGCAATAGCCATACCGGTGAGTACTTTTAAAGAAACCTTATCGATGATTTCGCGATCCTTAAATGTGCCGGGTTCGCCTTCATCTGCATTACATACGATATATTTTTCCTCTGCTTTCGCATCACGGGCAAATTTCCATTTCAATCCGGTCAAGAAACCCGGCACCACCTCTTCCTTTAAGCCCCGAATCAATCATTTCATTGATGATTTCATCATCTGTTTTTTTAAACGTGCGAGCTATGATTTCACGATAGTCGTCTTCCTGAAAAATAAAATCAACTCTTTTTAAGGTTTTATCTGACATTTCAATCTCTCCTATTTATTTATTAGTAAGTGCCTTTTTTTGAATAACTTTCGAGTATCTCGATTATCTTTTCTTCATTCAACTCTGAAAAAACTTCATCGTTGATGAGAATGGTCGGTGCTTTATGACACCATCCCAGACAGTTGGTTTCCAATAAGGTGAATTTTTTATCCTTGGTAGTTTCTCCCATTTTAATTTTTAAAGTGTCCTCAATTGCTTTGATAATCTGGTTTTTTCCTTTCATCCAGCAAGTAAGCGATTTGCAAATCCGGATTACGTACTTCCCTCTGGGTTCTGTATCCAAAAAAGAATAGAATGTAGCAGTTCCATATACCTGAGCTGCCGATAAATTTAATTCCCGTGCAATAATTTTGATCGAATCTTCACTTAAAGTTCTCTCTTGTTCAATTACACCTTGTAATACTGGCATTAAACTTTCACGTTCTCTGCCATAAATATTCACAAGTCGTTTAATCAAGTTTTCTACTTCTACCATAATTGTGATAATTTATTAAGTTAATATTAATTGAATGAATATTTTACGTATGATTTAATGTCATAAATAGCTACATAATTCCCACTTTTCGGGTACAAATATAAGAGTTTCTTATTCTGGTTTTTTATTTTAAAAATATTTTTCCGGATTTCATATAATTTAGAATCAGTCTTATTATGTTGTAATAAAAAGTTAATACATTGGGTTTGCATTGAAAAAACTATTATAATTCAAATAAATATGAGTGTTTACAATATATTAAAATAGAATGTTGTTATGTGACCTATTGAGCCTTTGATTTGGTAATAGTAAATTAAAGTAAATATATATTTTAAGTTAAAATAAATAAATTGCATATTTTGAGTCCGAAACTTAATAGTTTATTTATAATAATTTTCGAACTTATTAAAGACTGTTTTGCCAGAACGGAACCTGATTTCTTAGTACTTTTTTGAAATGGAATCGTTATTTTCCGGGAAAACGACAAATGCATACTTTATTTTGATGATAAAATAAAGAGATGAGATGGTTCTTGTAGCCTAAAACTGCATGCATTCAAAACCAGCACATGCGTGTTTTAGAAAGTGCAGGCAAAAGTTCCATGAATATCCAATAAAAAATATAAATGCACAGCGTCGAAAATGTGCGTGCGCTGGGGTCGCAAATCAATGCAATATTGTTTATTCGAACAAATCGATTAAATCTTGATCGTTAAAGGTAAATATCGGATTTGAATTCTGCACGAAATCGTTGGCAAGGAGACGTTTTTTCTGTTGTAATATCAAAATCTTTTCTTCAATAGAGTCTTTTGTTATAAAACGGTATGCAAATACTTTCTTGTCTTGTCCTATTCGATGGGCGCGGGCAATGGCTTGACTTTCTGCAGCAGGATTCCACCACGGATCGATAAGTAAAATGTAGTCGGCTGCAGTAAGGTTTAATCCTACACCACCGGCTTTTAAAGTCATGAGCAAGACGTTCGAGTTTTCATCGGTTTGAAATTTATTTATGATTCCTTGTCGTTCATGATCAGGGGTCATTCCTGTGAACATAAGAACGTTTTGATTTTTAAATTCAGGAAACTCAAGCACGAGTTTTAAATGCCTTACAAATTGACTGAAAATTAATATTTTATGCCCTTCCTGCAAGATTTGGGCAATTATTTCCCTTAGTTCGAGGTGTTTGCCCGACATAAAATTATATGAATGGTCGAGTAGTTTAGGGTGTATTGAAGCCAGTCGCAATTGCATTAACCCTTTTAAAATTAGAATGTTTAATTTTCCTCGGTCGTTGTTGGTCATTGAAAATAGAATAGAGTTACGCACCGAAGATTTTATGGTTTCGTAATATGATTGTTGTTCTTCGGTCATCTCTGTATAATGAATAACTTCCGTTAGAGACGGTAATTCCGGTGCCACTTCATCTTTGGTCCGGCGCATTAGGAATGGAGCTAGAATCTTTTTTAGTTTGTCGCGAACGGCATCATTATTTTGTTTTTCGATCGGTAATACGTAATTTTTTCGGAACTGTTTTAAACCACCTAATAATCCGGGGTTTAAAAAATTCAATTGTGCCCACAAGTCAACCAAAGAGTTTTCAATTGGGGTTCCGGTAAGAATTGTCCGGTATGAACTGTTGAGTGATCGAACGGCTCGGTATGCTTTTGACTGAGGATTCCTGATATTTTGGCTTTCGTCGAGAATTACGTAGTTGAAATTATATTGTTTAAACATTTCAATATCGTTACGAACCATTCCATAGGTAGTAAGAACGATGTCGTAAAGGTGAAATACCGATGCCGACTGACTCCGGTATAATCCAGTGTGGGTATAGACTAAAAGGGAAGGGGCAAAGCGGGCTATTTCTTGTTGCCAGTTGAAGATTAAAGTTAGCGGAACTACAATTAATGATGCTTGAACAAATTTTCCAGGTTCGTTTGATGCTTTGTTAAATAGGTTGAGCTGTTGAGCATTCGATTGAACAAACTCAGGATTGGAAAAGGTATTTACGTTTCCCCTGTTATGCGATTCAAGGAGGACGGCAATGGCTTGAATAGTTTTTCCAAGTCCCATGTCATCCGCCAGGCATCCGCTAAAGTTAAATGCTTCCAACTGTTTTAACCACTTAAAACCTAAATATTGGTAGGGGCGTAGTGTGGTTTTTAGATTTACAGGAACCTTGGGATTGAAAGAGTCATTATTTAGCAATAGTAGTTGATTGTTTAATTTTTCGCTTTGCTTTTCGTCGATGGTACTTAAAACATTGAGGTGATATTTTTTGATTTTAAGATAATCCTCAGATGCAGATCCAAGTTGAGCTAAATCATCATATTTGGTGAACCACTCTTCGGGAATAATGGCTATTGATCCGTCGGGGAGTTCAAACTCTTTAATTTTAAACAGGATATTCTGTCGTAATTTTACAAATGGAATTTTAAAATTGCCAAAAACCACTTCGATGTGCACATCAAACCAATCTTGATTCTCAAGCACTTTGGTTTTAGTTTCTATTTGTCCGAAAAAGTATTTGATTTGATGGATGTTTTGCCGTATTTCGATTCCTAAATTTGTGAGTTTGTTGTAATTTAGGCAAAGTGTACTAATGAGTTCATTTGTCGTATCAACATTCGGTTGCTCTTCGGGGGCAGGATAAAAGAAGTGAACGTTTTCGAATGTTCTCAGTCCGATCGCATGCAGTTTATCTACAATTGAATACTCAAAACTTAAATCTCGTTTTATCTTTTTAAGGGTGTATTTACCATTTTCGACTAAGCATTCGGTAATTCCCGATTGGCTTTTCGACATCAGCATTATGTTCTCGTTGTAGTCGAATGATAGTGCAAGAACAGGACGCGAGTTGATCCCTCGGTCGAGATTGATAATCGCTTTCGGTTTCGGTTGCTCAACGATTAGTGAAATGCCTTCGGCTTCAATATCAAATTTTCTGAAAATTTTTTGAATAAAGTTTTGAATATAGATATCGACGGAACTGCTTGGAATTTCCACAACTTCTTTCTGGGTGAATGGGAGTAGTTTAAACGAATCAATTTCCTCGTCGAAATGGAGCAAGGTGTGATTTACAATAATCCAGCAAGGTTTGTGTGTGATAAAGGTTATGTTTTGATTAACTAATCGGATAGGGGTGCCGTTAAGATTAATCATTAAACGATAGGTAATGCCTTTGGGGTGTTTTTTAAAATTGAAAAGTACTTCAGCATCTGCTTGTTGAACATTGAGCTGAACTTCGTTGATTTCGTCGTGCGATTTATTTATAAGGTAAAGAGGAATTTGATTTATTGCGATCAAATACAGCGCTTTGTTCAGGTATCCTTCAATATTCGGACGAATTAGTGTTTTGAATTTTTTTTCATCAGTTGTTTTAAAGAAATCGGTGACTTTCATTTTTTTTACCGAAAACTTTTTTACAACCACTTCCTCTTCACAATTGTAAATCAATTTAAGAACTTCCATTTCCAGTCCCGTGAATGGGACTGAATAGCCTGAAATGGTTTTAGCGTTTACTTTTTGCGGATTGAGGTTGAATTTTCCTAATGAATTGGATTCTGCAATGTATGCTTCAATGGTAGTACCGATGTAAGTAGAAGTGGAGATTACAAAAATCAGTTTAGAATCCTTTTTCATTATTTTTCGACGTTAGGTTGAATGTCGAGCGATTCGTACTCGGAGTTATTGCTTAAATATTCCGGAATGATTTTTTTCATCATCATCACTAATTCTGTATCATTGGTATTAATTAGTGATAATAGCTTTTCTATTTGAGGTTTCACTTCGTTGTACTCCGAAAAGCGAACACGGGCAATCATGATTTTATTATGCGAAGTGGGAAGCGTATTTTCTTTAGTGGCAAGCAATTCTTCATATAGTTTTTCTCCGGGGCGCAATCCGGTAAATTTGATTTGAATATCTTTCCCCAGAGTTAGGCCTGACAGTTCTATCATTTTCTTGGCTAAATCAATAATCTTAACGGATTCGCCCATGTCAAAGATAAATATTTCTCCTCCTTTTCCGATTGCACCGGCGATAAGTACCAGTTGGCAAGCCTCGGGGATGGTCATAAAGTAACGTGTGATGTCGATGTGTGTGATCGTAATGGGTCCTCCTTTTTCAATTTGGTTGCGGAATACCGGAATTACAGATCCGTTTGAGCCTAGAACATTACCGAAACGGGTAGTGATAAAAACCGTTTTGTTTAGTTGATTCAGCGATTGAATATATATTTCGGCAATTCGCTTTGAGGCTCCCATTACACTTGTAGGATTTACCGCTTTGTCGGTAGAGATCATCACGAATTTTTTTACTCCGAATTTCATCGATAAATCTGCAAGAATTTTTGTCCCGTAAACATTGTTGCGAATTGCAGCGGATGGATTTTTTTCCATCATGGGGACATGTTTATACGCCGCCGCATGGTATATTACGTCGGGAGCCTGAGCGTAAAAAATCTTCTCCATCTGCTCCTTGTTGGTAATATCGACAATATGAATTTCGAAGTCGCGGTCGATAAATTTTTCTTTGATTTCGAGTTCCAGGTAAAACAATGGAGTTTCAGCGACATCAACTAGAATTATTTTTTTGCAATTGTATGCAGCGATTTGACGAACAATTTCGCTTCCGATAGAGCCTGCAGCACCGGTAATCATTACGTTTTTTCCAACAAGTTCCGGGATTATTAGAGCCGGATCGAGCTTTATTTCATCGCGTTGCAGCAACTCCTCTATTTTTATCTTTTTTATTTGCTTAAAACTGAGTTCTCCGTTAATCCATCTGCTTACGGGAGGAACTATCAGTACTTTTACATTATGAGATAGGCATTTTTCGGTGATCTCCTTCTTTTTGTCGGGGTGAATATTTTGAATGGCAATAATAACGTGAGCAATGGTATTATTTGCCATAATTTCTTCCAGTTTGGAAGAAAAATAGATCGAAACACCTTCCAGCTTCTTATCTGATTTGCTTGGATCGTCGTCAACAAAAGCAAATACTTTGTATTTTAAACCGGCATCTCTGTCAATTGCGCGTTTTGAATTAAGACCTGCGTTTCCTGCTCCATAAATAATTACATTTTGTTTTTCCCGTGTCGGATTTACGAATTCCAAATAGGCAACCTTTATTCCCATGCGGTAGAACCAGATCACGAAAGTGGAAATGATAAATTCCAGAATGATAATAGAGAAAGGGATAAAAAAAGTCCGGTCTATAAAATAAAAGTTGATAATATTAATAAGAATAAAAGAAAGTGAGGTGATGCCATTAGCTAAAAATATTCTTGAAATATCCTTAGTTGCCGTGTACCGGATAATACTTTTGTAAGTTTGAGTAACACCAAAAGAGATTAAGTGGCAAATGATAACACATAACAGGATACGGGGGATTGAAACCAACTGATCGGCAGGAATTTTAAAATTAAATCGAAGTAAGAATGCAAAAAACAAGGCTCCGGCGACAACAAATAAATCTAATATGAGAACAACAATACCGGGTAAATTATTTTCTTTAATATAATTTCTCATTGTTTACTTTATAAAATAAATAGTCATTGTTACTTGATGATGTTATAATAGAGATTAAAATGCAAAGTTATGAAATCATTATCAATTTTGAAAGGAGAAAAACAGGCAATTTTAAATAATAAATAGAAATTGATAATGGCTAAGCAAATCCCCATTTATTTTAACATATAAAAAAAAAAATAAACAAATTTATTTTATACCTTTGCTTCAAAATAATATAATAAGAAATCATAACACAAAGATGAAAACAACTGCTTTTACAAAAATTCATGAATCGCTTGGAGCAAAGATGGTTCCATTTGCAGGTTATTATATGCCCGTTCAATATGAAGGATTACTTGTTGAACATGAGCAAGTTAGAACTAAAGTCGGCGTATTCGACGTTTCGCACATGGGAGAAGTTTATGTTAAAGGACCTAAGGCTTTTGAACTTGTTCAGCATATTACATCTAATGACGTAGCAGTACTTTTCGATGGTAAAATTCAATATTCGTGTTTTCCAAATGGAAAAGGCGGAATCGTTGACGATTTGCTTGTATATCGCATAAGTGAGGAGGTTTACTTATTGGTAATTAATGCAGCCAATATTGATAAAGATTGGGCTTGGATTCAAAAACAAAATGAAAAGTTTGGTGCCGATATCAAGAATGTTTCCGATGAAATTTCGCAGTTGGCAATTCAGGGTCCATTGGCATTAAAGGCAATGCAAAAATTAACCGCTGCAAATGTTGTGGATATGGAATACTATACACACCAAACAATTACATTTGCAGGGGTGCCAAATGTTTTGTTTTCAACAACTGGTTACACAGGATCGGGCGGATGCGAAATATATTTCCCAAACAACGAAGCTGAAAAAATATGGAAAGCTGTTTTTGAAGCGGGCAAAGAATTTGGAATAAAGCCAATTGGGCTTGGCGCACGCGATACGCTCCGCCTCGAAATGGGATTTTGCTTATACGGCAACGATATCGACGATACCACTTCGCCGATTGAAGCCGGTTTAGGATGGATTACCAAATTTACGCCGGAAAAAAATCATATTGACAAAGAAATTCACTTGGCTCAGAAACAAAACGGTGTAACCCGCAAACTTGTGGGCTTTGAGATGATAGACAAAGGAATTCCTCGTCACGAGTATGAAATTTGTGATGCTGATGGAAACCATATTGGTGTTGTTACTTCAGGAACGCAAGGCCCTTCTGTAAAAAAAGCCATTGGAATGGGATATGTGAAGCCTGAATATTCAAAAGTGGGCTCGGAAATTTACATTAAAATTCGTGAAAAATCATTGAAAGCTGTTGTTGTAAAATTTCCCTTTTATAAAGGATAAATAGCTAACCAGCAAATAAAATGCTTAAAATTAACTGTCTGAAAGCAACAAATTAATCAGTTATTTTCGGACAGTTTTTGTTGTTTAATCATCTAAAT
Source organism: Bacteroidales bacterium (assembly GCA_963556065.3). Classification (GTDB taxonomy): domain Bacteria; phylum Bacteroidota; class Bacteroidia; order Bacteroidales; family WCHB1-69; genus JBAXTE01. The sequence continues at coordinate 220,570 of CAUVYH020000013.1, read as the reverse complement.
TATATCTATGCCAACCTTAGAAGTTTGTTTTACTCCTGAATTATATCTCCAAAAGCACACGAACGGAAAACATATCACCATCATGATTGATGTGTTGAGGGCTTCCACTTCAATATGCGCTGCATTAGCCAGTGGGGTGAAAGCCATTATTCCCGTTTCAGAAATTGAAGAACTCAAACGATTGAAAAAGATGGGTTACTTAATTGCTTCCGAACGCGAAGGCCTTAAGTTGGATTTTGCAGATATGGGAAATTCCCCTATGCAATTTCTTGATGAGAAGTTAAAGGGGACAACCATTGCCTACAGCACTACCAATGGAACCAGAGCAATTAATTTAATAAAAGAACAGGAAGAAACCTCGATTTTTGTTGCAGCACTTACCAATATAACTACATTGACCAACTATATATTTACTGCATCTGAAAATGTTGTAATTGTTTGCTCAGGTTGGAAACAGAAATTTAGCCTTGAAGATGCCGTTGTTGCCGGTGCATATTGTGAGAGATTAATGGAAAATAATCACTATCAGAATGTTTGCGATTCTTCTACTGCGGCGGTCGATTTGTGGAGCCTTGCAAAAAATGATCTTTCCGGATATATAGATAAATGCATTCATCGTCACCGGTTGGCAAAGCTTGGACTCGATGATAGTATTCCTTATTGTTTAACGGCTGATACTACTCCGGTGATTCCGTTTGTAAATGATGGAATGATTATAAATATTAAGAAGTAAGAAAGGACTAGCTCATAATTTTATTACTTTTGCATGCAGTAACATCAATATTAATGTCATCATCGCCCAATGCTGTATAAAATTAAAAAAATCATATTTTTACTATTCGGTTTGTTTTTGCTGAAAACAAATGGTTATGGACAGCTTAACAGATCTTATGAAGATTGGTTTATCGGGGGACATTTTGGAATGACTTCACTTTGGGGAGATGTAACCGATAATGATAATCATATTTTGCCGGGAGGACCTTTTCAAAGCGGATTTTATCAAGATCGGAAAATTATGTGGGGTGTCTCTGCCGGTAAAAACATATCTCCGGTTTATTCTCTTCGAGGCCAGTTGTTATTCGGTTCTATAACAAGCCACACCATTGCGGAAAAACAATTTATGAATAGTACGGTACAAGACTATTCACTTATTTTTAATGTGGATTTTATTGATCTTTTTGATTGGGCGACCAAATCAAGTTGGGATTTTTACGGATTTGCGGGCTTGGGATTGACTCGTTATCGTTCAACATTAAGCAGTTCTGTTGTTAACGACTCAATTATAGATACTTCTCCTAATGATCCTGTAAAATATAATTTGAATAAATATAACTCAACATTTTCTATCCCTTTTGGGTTGGGCGTTAATTATAAAATAGGAAATCATTGGGTTGTAAATGCCGAATCTTCTATTAGATATGTAGGTACCGACTGGCTCGATGCAATTGTTTCTAACAAACGATCATTCGAGGGTTTTGGATTCTTATCCGTTGGAATTATATACCGGTTTGATTTACCCCGGGGGGGCAGTATCTGGTCGAGAAAATCAAATCATAACTTTGATGCTCAAAGAGATAATTCAAGCGCTTCATACCACGATCGAAGGCATAATGGAAGTGTGTCCACAGATCCGTTTAATAATAGGAGTAACAAGAAAAGCTCCGTGAAGATTAAAAGTAAACGGAAGAAAAAAACATTTAAAACTCCGAAATAAAGAGCGGTTTGTTTTCGATGTGAGAATTTCCGGTTTGCTTGTAGCAATATTTTTCGTCAAATCCCATTAAATCGTCAGGATTTGTTATTTCGTGATTCATGATAAATCGGGTCATCATTCCTCTAGCTTTTTTTATCCAAAAACTTACCGTTTTATATTTGCCATTATTCAGATTATAGAATGAAGGAGAGATAACTCGAACATTCATTTTGTTAAAATCAATGGTTTTGGAGTATTCTGCCGATGCTAAATTTACGATAATGTCGGTGTTGAGTATATTTAGTTGATTTTCAATGGACTGGGTTACTATTTCTTGCCAGAAATGATACAAATCGTGAGAATGTCCTGCTTTAAATTGAATCCCCATTTCGAAACGATAGGGCTGAATAAGATCAAAAGGTTGCAATATTCCATATAGTCCTGAAAAAATACGCAGATGCGTATTGCTATATTGTAGGGACTTAAAGCTCATGTTTTTCGCATCCAGTCCTTGATACGCATCTCCATTATATGCAAGAATAGCAGGTTTCGAGTTTTTTTCAGAGGTGATTGAAGAGAACGATTGGAAGCGCTCGAAGTTGATTTGGGCCAATGATTTACTAACTCCCATGATTTTGGAAATATCTTCAACCGACCATTGTTTTGCCTGTCGTATAAGATATAGTGTCTGCTGAATGAATTCTGGCGTAGTACCCTGAATTGGCAAATTTATGGGGGAAAAATCCATTGTCTTTGCAGGCGATAATAGAACTAACATAATTTATATTTTCGAACATAACGAAAAAAGTAGGGAAAATGTTTAAAAAAACAGCACAATCAATAGAGAGAAGAATTCTTTATAGACTGTGCTGTTTGATTAGGTGATGATTATAAAAATTGAATATGTTCTTTCTTCGTGATTTTTTCGCAATAATGACAAACCAGATTTACATCATTGTTTTCATCGGTGATTACATCAAATTTAGTGGTAACCGGCTCGAAATTGGTGATGCATTTTGGGTTGAAGCATTTGGTTATCCCTGTAATTGATTGGGGTATAGTTACCTGATACTTTTCAACGACTTCAAAGTTACGAATTACTATAATTGTTGCCGTAGGAGCCACCAATGCTATTTTGTTGATTTCGTCCATTTCAAAATACTTATCCTGAACTTTAATGATTCCCTTTTTCCCATATTTTTTGCTGTCCAGATTTATTCCAAAAAGTATTTGTTGTTTTGCCGTTTCCAGATTTAGAATTCGTACTACTTTAAATACTTTGTCGGATGGGATATGGTCGATTACAGTTCCGTTTTTTATAGCGGATACGATTAATTCTTTGCGATTTTCCTGACTCATTTTTTTATCTGTATTTTAAATTTATACTAAACCTAATATTGTGGCAATCAGAGCTTGACGGACGTAAACACCATTGAGCGCTTGTTCAAAATAGTATGCTTTAGGATTGGAGTCAACGTCGGTAGAAATTTCGTTTACGCGAGGAAGTGGGTGAAGAATTTTTAGATTTGGTTTTGAATTTTCGAGCATACTGTTATTGAGGACAAAGATGTTTTTCACGCGTTCGTATTCGAGCTGATCCTGAAAGCGTTCACGTTGGATACGGGTCATATACAGAATATCCACTTTGTCCATAACCTCCATCATATCATTATACTGAAAATACTCCAGATTGTGCTCTTTGATATGTGCTTTTACGGCTCTGGGTAATTTTAATTCATCAGGGGAGACCAGATGAAAGGTAGCATTAAATTTACACATGGCTTCTACCAATGAGTGAACGGTGCGTCCGTATTTCAGGTCACCCACTAAAGCTATATTCAAATTGTCGAGAGTTCCTTGCGTTTGCCGAATTGTGAAAAGATCGAGTAAACATTGGGTAGGATGCTGGTTTGCGCCGTCGCCGGCATTAATGATCGGAACATGAGAAACTTCGCTGGCATATCGGGCCGAACCTTCGATAGGATGTCTCATCACAATCAAATCACTATAATTGGCAACGGTTTTGATGGTGTCTGCTAACGTTTCCCCTTTTGAAACAGAGGAATTGGATGCTTCGCTAAACCCGATGATCTTTGCGCCTAATTTGTTGGATGCACTTTCAAAGCTCAATCGTGTACGCGTAGATGGCTCAAAAAAAAGTGTGGCGATAATTTTGCCATCTGCAATTTTCTGAACGGGGTTTTTTTCAAATTTTTCCGCAAGGTTGAGAATTTTAATGTATTCCTCTTTGCTGTAGTCGGTAATTGAAATTAAACTTCGATTTTTCATTCTGTGTGACTTTGTTTTTATTGCTGGTTAAACTGATTTACTGAAATAATGTTCAAAAAAAAGGCGACCATTGTGGTCGCCTATAATAGATTAGCAGCAGCTGCAGCCTTTTTTGACTAAATTGTGTTTCTTAAGGAAATCATCGAGAACTTGTTCCAAATTCGGGTATCCGATTTCTTGCAGTTCATATTCAACCTTTACAGTTGGTTTGTCAATTTTAATAATTCGTTTCAAGTCAATAGGAGTTGCAATTACAACAGCATCGCAAGGAGTGTTGGCAATAGTAGCTTCCAAGTCTTTTACCTGTTGTTCGCCATATCCCATTGCAGGAAGTAGTGTGCCGATGTTAGGATAAATTTTAAAAGTTTCCGATAATTTACCTACAGTATAGGGTCTTGGATCTACTAATTCAGCAGCACCGTATTTTTGAGCAGCAACCGTACCGGCACCGATTTTCATTTCACCGTGAGTAAGGGTTGGACCATCTTCAACAACCAATACTCGTTTTCCACGGATAAGTTCCGGTTTGTCAACAGTTAAATAAGAAGCTCCGTCAATTACGGTAGCATTAGGATTGATTCTAGCGATGTTGGCTCTTACTGTATTGATGTTTTCTAAAGATGCAGAGTCGATTTTATTGATAACAATAACGTCTGACATGCGGGCAACAACTTCACCAGGATAATATCCAACTTCGGCACCCGGACGCAATGGATCGGCAACACCTACCAATAAATCTGGTTTGTAGAATGAGAAGTCATTGTTTCCACCGTCCCAAAGAACAACGTCACATCCGTCCGGATCAACTTCTGCAGCACGTAAAATGGCTTCATAATCAACACCGGCATAAATAACATTACGTTTTGAAACTACGTGTGGTTCGTATTCTTCCATTTCTTCAATGGTGCATTCGTGTTTTTTCAAATCTTCAACAGTTGCAAAGCGTTGAACTTTTTGTTTTACTAAATCGCCATAAGGCATCGGGTGACGAACAGCAACTACTCTTAAACCTTGTTTTACCAATATTTCGATAATACGGCGTGAGGTTTGGCTTTTACCACAACCTGTACGGGTAGCACATACTGCGATTAAAGGTTTGGTTGATTTTATTTGAGTGTCTTTTGGTCCTAGTAACATAAAGTCGGCACCGGCAGAATTTACAATTGCACTGATGTTCATTACACGTGGATAAGGTACATCACTGTAAGCAAATACGCATATATCAATGTTGTGTTTTTTAATTAATTCAGGTAGTTCTGCTTCTGCATAGATTGGAATTCCTTCTGGGTATAAGTCACCACATAATTCTTTCGGGTATTTTCTTCCATCGATGTCTGGAATTTGAGCAGCTGTAAAAGCAATAACATCATAGTTTGCATTTCCTCTGAAATAGGTGTTGAAGTTGTGAAAATCACGACCTGCTGCACCAATAATGATTACTCTTTTTTTCATTGTTTAATGTTTTTATTTAAGTTTGTTTAGTATTTTATGCTGCAAAATTATTATTTTAAAAATACCAAACAAGTTTTATTTGTTATTTTATTCATAATAAAGTTTAATGTATTGATATTCAAGTGTATTATTTTTGATGTTTAATAATAAAAAAGAAATAACCAATGGATTACGGGAAGCATGCTGCAAGATAAATAAAGCTATTTCTCAAACGATGTAGCTTTTTATACTTGGCGGAGGCGCAATAAAGTTGTAATTTTGCAAAAAAAACAAAATATGAGCAACACGATATTGAATTCCATCCAGCAAACTATTGTAAACTATTTTTCTTCCGGTTACCGAATCAATGTTCCCACAGAAAAAATTGTAATTCAAAAAACAAAAACCGAATTTGAAGGTGATTTTACAATCGTTTGTTTCACTTTTGCTTCAATCGTAAAAAAGAGTCCCGATGCTGTCGCTCAAGAGTTAGGCACTTTTCTTATTCAAAATGTGGACCATGTTATCGATTTTAATGTAATCAAAGGTTTTTTGAATCTTACAATATCTTCTGCATATTGGCTCGATTTTACCGTTGACAATTGTTCAACACCGTCTTTCGGATTAACTTTAATACCTGATAAAGAAAGGGTTGTAATTGAATTTTCATCACCGAATACGAATAAACCGCTTCACTTAGGCCATGTTAGAAATAATCTTTTGGGGCACGCAGTTGCAGAAATATTAAAAGCAGATGGTTTTGAGGTGATAAAGGTGAATTTAATTAACGACCGTGGAATTCATATTTGTAAATCTATGCTGGCATGGTTACGGTGGGGAAATGGGGAAACTCCTGAATCATCGGGATTGAAGGGCGATCACTTGATTGGAAAATATTATGTATTATTCGATCAGAAATATAAAGAACAAGTTTTGGAAATGGTTGCGAATGGAGTGGAAAAGGAGATAGCCGAAAAACAAGCCCCGTTACTTCTCGAAGCTCAGGACATGTTACTGAAGTGGGAACAAAATGATTTGGAAACTCGCAGAGTATGGAACCTCCTCAATTCTTGGGTATATGATGGGTTTGATAAGACGTATAATACAATGGGAATTTCTTTCGATAAGGTATATTACGAATCAAATACCTATACTCGTGGGAAGTTGCTGGTAAGTGAGGGAATGGAAAAAAATGTTTTCTATCGCAAGGAGGATGGTTCTGTATGGGTGGATTTAACGGAAGAAGGATTAGATGAAAAATTATTACTTCGTGGCGATGGAACCTCTGTGTATATGACTCAGGATATAGGGACAGCTTGCTTGCGTTACGAGGATTTTGCTCCCGATAAAATGATTTACGTTGTGGGAAACGAGCAAAACTATCATTTTGAAGTCTTGAGTTTGATTCTGCATAAGAAATTAGGTTTTGATTGGGCTGGAGGAATTCATCATCTCTCGTATGGAATGGTGGAACTTCCGTCAGGGAAAATGAAGTCGAGAGAAGGAACGGTTGTGGATGCCGATGATCTGATGAAAGAGATGGTTGAAGAAGCGAAGGTGCAGACTACGGAAAAGGGCAAAATAGAACAGTTCTCGGAAGCAGAAGCAATGGAGTTGTTCAATATGATTGGATTGGGTGCATTGAAGTACTTTATATTAAAGGTGGATCCCAAGAAAAATATGATGTTTAATCCCGAACAATCTATTGATTTAACGGGGAATACAGCTCCGTTTATTCAATATACCCATGCCCGAATTTGTTCGTTGCTCGAAAAATCCGGCGTGGAGGCTTCTGCTTTTCAATCGATGAAATTTCCGAAAGACTTAGAAAAGGCTGAGCTGGAAATCATTAAACAATTGCACGAGTTTGCTGCAACAATTCATGAGGCGGCCTCAAATTATAGTCCGGCTTTGGTAGCAAATTATATATTTGAACTGGTGAAACTGTACAATAGTTTTTATCAGGAGAAACCGATATTAAAAGAAACAGATGAAAGTAAACGTAATGTGCGGTTAGCTATATCGCAGCTCGCTCGAATAACAATTAAAAACGGCATGAATTTATTAGGAATAGAGGTGCCAAGCAAAATGTAATAAATTAGCTGTCAGTGGAATAAAAAATATTTGTGAAATTTATTTGGTGAATCGAAATAAAAAGCATAATTTTGCACCCACGTTAATTGAAAAGCTAAATAAGTTGAATATCTGGAGAGATGGGTGAGTGGCTGAAACCAACAGTTTGCTAAACTGTCGTATTCGTAAGGGTACCGGGGGTTCGAATCCCCCTTTCTCCGCCATTTTATTCAATTTCACATAAAAATACTCGGGGTATAGCGCAGTCCGGCTAGCGTACCTGCTTTGGGAGCAGGGGGTCGCAGGTTCGAATCCTGCTACCCCGACTTTTTTTTATGAGGTTCCGTAGCTCAGCTGGATAGAGCAACAGCCTTCTAAGCTGTGGGTCGCGCGTTCGAATCGCGCCGGAATCACACATCTTATCAAACAAGATTTAATTCCAATGAGGTTGCTTTATTGCAACCTTTTTTATTCTAAATTTTTACTTTTTACTCTTTGATATTATTTTTGCTATGCTTGGCGAAGCATAGCAAACAAGAAGAGCTCTCATTCGAGAGCTCTTCTTGTTTGCTAATCAATGTTTTATTTCGACTTATCAGGATACATGGGGGCCTTGGGAAGATCTTTCGGATAATTTTTAAGCTCATCCATTATAAGTTCAATTGCTTTATTTAATTGCTGATCTTCACCTGCGTACTCTTTAGCCGGATCGTTTACCACTTCAACGTCGGGTTCTACTCCGTTTCCTTCAATAATCCAGTTAGAGCCATCGGCAGCATAATGCGAAAATTCAGGTTTTGAGAGAGTTCCGCCATCGATGAATGGCAATGATCCTCTTATTCCAACCACACCGCCCCATGTTCGAACACCGACCAGTTTTCCAAGTTTAAAATACTTAAATTGATAAGGGAATAAATCGCCGTCGGAAGCTGAATATTGGTCGATAAGGCATATTTTAGGACCTATATGCATGGCTATTCCTCCCGGGTACGGATTTGTATTTCGTGCTACACGCATCATTGCCAGTTTACGGCTCAAACGTTCGATAATCATTGGAGAAACGTTGCCGCCGCCGTTGCCTCTGTCGTCGATAATAAGTGCTTTTTTAGAGAGCTGGGGATAAAAGTACTTTACAAATTCATTGAGTCCTTCTACTCCCATATCTGGAATGTGAATATAACCCACTTCTCCGTTGGTCGCTTTGTTTACTTTTTCAATATTGTTTCGCACCCAATTTAAATAAACGAGTCCGTTTTCGTCATCGATTGGTGTAATTAACACTTTTCGGCATCCTTCGGCTGAGGGCTTGCCGTTTAATGTCAGTTCCGTTTCCTTGTTTGCCTTGTCTATTAGCAGCTCGTAGATGTCGTTGACAGAACTTGTTTCTTTCCCGTCGATGGCAATAATATAGTCTCCGACTTTCGCATCTACCCCTACTTCTGTGAGTGGAGAACGTGTACTGTTTGTCCAATTTTCGCCTTGGTAGATCGACATTATTTTGTAATATCCGGAAGCATCGCGAGCAAGTTTTGCGCCCAGTAACCCGAGTTTTATGCGTTTTGGTGCCGGTTTGTCGCCTCCGCCGGTGTAGGCGTGTCCTACGTTTAATTCACCGATCATTTCACCGATGATATAGGTTAAATCAGCCCTTTGGTTCACATGTGACACTAAAGGTTGGTATTTTTGTTTGATATTATTCCAATTTACTCCATGCATATTCGGATCGTAGAAGAAATCGCGCATTTGCCGCCACGATTCGGTGAATATCTGATTCCATTCTAAAGTGAGGTCTGTCATTACTTTCATTCCTGATAAATTGAGCTCTTCTTTGAGATCTATTTTTGATTTCGGCAAGTCGATAATGTAATAGCTCCCATTGCTTATAGCCATTTTCTTCCGATCGAAAGAGATTAGATAGCTTCCATAATTTCCCAGATTTGTCTCTTTTTTTTCTTCAAAATCAAACAGGTTAAGGCATACTTTATTTTGTTTATATTTCGTGTAATAAAGAGCGTTCTTAGTTGCCGTGAGATTCCAATAATTTGCAGCTTCGATAGGTAAATCGACTACACGCTGTTCAATGCCGTCGAAATCGATATCAACAGCAATTGCAATACTTTTTACATCGGTACTCTTATCTTTTGTTTTATCTTTTTCAGATTTTGCTTCTTTGTTATCGGTAGTAGTGATATTTACTTCATCTGCTTCGGGTTTTAGCGGGTTTTTTGTGCTTTTTTTTAGCGTTACAAAGTATATTCTGCTCATATCCGAATAGGAGTGATTCCATTCGGTGGCACTATATGTAGGATTAAAATCGCGATTCGAGACAAAAAAGAGGTATTTTCCGTCGGGGCTGAACGCAGGAGAGGTGCAATCGTACCAGTAATCGGTGATGGCATTAATAGCACTGTTCTCGGTGTTAAATGCCCAAATTTTAGATTGTTTGTTTAACTCTTGTTTAGAATAGGCAATCCATTTGCTATCGGGTGACCATGAAAAGTCAGTGAGTTCACCGTCTGGATTTTGATCTACAAGTGTTACTTTCTTGCTGTTGATATCTACAAATTGTAGTCGTAACTTTTTATCCGCCCAAAGGAGCTTTTTACTATCGGGCGACCATTCGGGACCGTATTTGTAAGTGTCGCTGTTTTTTGTGATTTGTATCGGTTTGGAGTTTCCGTCTTGGGCAACGATATATATTTCGTCTTCACCGCTCATGTCCGACACGAATGCAATATATTTGCCATCGGGAGACCAACTTACATCTCGATCGTGTGCTCCTGAGGTTTGAGTGAGATTTCGGGTAATTCCGTTTTTTGCAGGAACAGTATAAATATCGCCGCGAGCACCCAGTGTTATTCGCTTTCCATCGGGAGAAAGACTCCATGAACCGATATTTTTTGAAGCATCTTTCAACTGTTTACGGGAAGAGCTTAAGTCGTCATTTATGCTTATTGTGATCTTTTCAGTTTTCTGGGTTGTAAAATCGAAAAGATAGATGTATCCCCCATTTTCAAAAACAATACCCTTGTCGCCTAAGGTCGGAAATTTGATGTCATACAAATTAAAATCAGTGACTTTGGAAGTCACTTTTGTAGTTGTGTTGTAAGCAAAAAGGTTCATTATACGGTCGCGATCGGAAATGTAATAAATAGTTTCTCCGTGCCACATTGGAAAAATATCCTGAGCATTGTTTTTCGTAATTTTTGTAGTTGTTTTATTTGCAAAATCGTAAACACTGATGTCATCAGCCATCCCTCCGCGATAATATTTCCATGTACGAAATTCACGAAAAATTTGATTATAGGCCAATTTTGTTTTGTCGGGTGAGTAGCTGCAAAAACCACCTGCGGGAAGCGGCAATTCTTCGGATAGCCCACCATTGATATTTACGGTAAAAAGTTGCCCCTTAAAATCGTTAAACGATTGTTTCCGTGATCGGTAAATGACGGTGTTGTCATCTTTCCAGCCCATAACGATGTTGTTGGGCCCCATTCGGTCCGAAACGTCATCACGACCTAAGGTAGAGGTGTAAGTGAGCCTTTTTGGGGTTCCACCTTGAGCAGGCATTACATATACTTCCGTGTTGCCATCGTATTGTCCGGTAAAGGCAATTTGTTTTCCGTCGGGTGAAAAGTGGGCAAACATTTCATATCCGTTTGGATCGGATGTTAACCTGCGAGCTGTTCCTCCTTTAATGTCAACTTGATAAAGATCACCGGCATACGTAAATACAACGTTATTTCCCGATTGCGCGGGAAATCGAAGCAGACGTGCTTCTGTTTGTGCTCCTAATAGAGAGGATAAAAGCACGGCAAATAAAAGTAAAGCGTTTTTTTTCATTGCTATTATTTAATGGTTGAATAATTTCAGATGTAGAAACGAATTACAAACATAATTCAAAATTTTATAATTTGTTCGATTTTTCGTTAAACTATCGATTTTGTCGGTTTAATTTAAGGTTATAGTGTTGGCAAAAAAACAAGCCCTTATTTGATAGTCGTCAAACAAGGGCTTGAATAATATATTGTGGTTAGTTTATCTCAGCATTGAAACATTGCCATAGTATCGGTGAGGTTTATTGGAGAGATCTTTCACTTTGATGATGTATATATAATCGCCACTTTTAAGAAATTCTCCAGTATTATTAACTTTTCCATTCCACCCGTTATAGATATCTGTTGTGGTAAATAGTAATTGTCCCCAGCGATCGAATATTTCCATGGAGTAACTGTTGGGATCAAAAGCAAATCCAACGGGTGTAAAAACTTCGTTAATCCCATTTTTATCAGGAGTAAATGAGTTTGGTATCCAAAAATAGAACACATCTTCAACATGAATGAACTTTGTAATGGTGTCGATACATCCGTATTCGGAATATGCCGTCAGTAGTACCCGATATGTTCCTTCTCCTGTAAAAGAGTGTATTGCATTAGGTGTGGATATGGTATCTACTGTAGAGGCATGATCACCAAAACTCCAAGACCACGCGGCAGCATTTGTTGATAAATCGGTAAAATATACGGATGGCTCTAAAACTGTTGTGTTATAAGTCGAAGCTTCGAAATTGGCAACCGGGTTTTCAAAAACCGTGATGTAGTTTGTGTCGGTTCTTGAAGCTACGCATCCGTCTGTTGTGGTAACGGTGAGTGAAGTAGTATAATGCCCTGAAGAGGAATAGTTGTGAGACGGGTTTTGCATATTGGATTCGATTCCATCTCCAAATGTCCACTGCCACTGAGCTATAGTGGGCGTTGACTGATCCTGAAATTGAGCAATAAGAGGAGCACAACTATAGTTATTTGCAACATACGAGACAATCGGCTGAGGAAATAGGTTGATATGAATGGTATCAGTGTCGATACAAGAAATATTCCCGTTGTAGTTCGTGGTTTTTACCCAATATGCGTCAGTATGATCGGCCAATATTTGCTGAGTGGTTTCTCCGGTGGACCATAGGTATGAAGTTGCAGGCAATCCGGCCGTTAGAGTAATCGTTTGATTTGTGCAAAAAGAAGTGTCATTGCCAAGATGGTTTTCAGGAGTTTGTACTACAGTAATATGCAGTGTGCTGTCGAATTCACACCCGAAATCATCTTTAATTGTAAACGCCCAATTATATGTCCCCCCTGTAGGGGCGATAACCGTTGCGGAAGTGTCCGTATTGCTGCCAATGAATGGTTCTGTCCAAGTAACAGTGTCAATTCCAACAGTGTACGACCATGGAGTGGGTAATAGAGACGGATCTAAATTAAGCTGCCATTGAGAAATCCATCCATCATCAATACCATACAAGTCACAAATTTCAAGAGACCATGTGCCATTCATCGGGCAACCTACCAATCCTGCAAAACTGTTCATAGGATGATAGAAATTGCTATGGGCAGCCCGGTTTGACGAGTCGCAGTTTGTTGTTTGCCCTTGATGCAAATAGTTGGGAGAAGTTCCGTGATATGTATATCCAGGGTAATCGCTCCAACAGTAATTCCAACCCACGCCACGAGAAGCAGGATCCGCACTGCAACCTCCGGTATCATCAATGGGAACACCCAAATACAAGCTGCCTCCATTAGGCTGAGCATGAGTTATAACCGATTGGTTATTAGGACAAACAACTTTAAATTGTAAATCACCTAAAAAAGAGTGTTCCATTGTAAAGCAGACCGAAAGAATATCTGATGCACTGCTTACAATTTGACCGGGAAGGAATGAAGTAAAAGTTACAAAAGTGTTGTAGCAATTAGGCATTCCTGAGCAATTAGGACCATCTGGAACAAACATGGTACTGTCAAACGACAAGCTTGACTGCTGTAAACTGGTTACGGGTGTAATAACAATATCTGAAGTGATTTCTGTTCCTACATTAATGTTAAAAGGAACTCCTGTGCAGATATCAGGCATTGTGTGGACTGTTGTGATTGGATTTCTTGAAGTTCGGACTCTAACATAGTCGCTGGTAGAGCTAGCGCAGCCGCGTTGGTCGAAAGCTTGCACCGTGATGTCGTATCCTCTGCCTGCAATAAAGTGATGGTCGAATTCGGTGAGTCCGCGCCCTGTATAAGTGGTATCGCTAAGACGCCACACAAAAGTTGTGGAGTCGTCATCCTGATTATAAGATAAATTGTTGATAGGATAATTACAATAGCCGGCAAAATGTATTTGTTGTCCCGGACACAAATCAATATACCTGAATCCGTCGGCTTCGGTGTGTATTGGAGGAGTTGTTAAAATCGAATCAATCCGGCTATTAACCGTTTGGCAGGCAATACTACAAGAAGTGGTAATCTGGAAGCCGTTGCCCTGATTGCTACCGTTACTTTTAAAACGAAGGGTAATAGCTCCTGATAAATTTGTAATATTTGCAGTGTATGACCAATTTCCGGCAATGATTGAGTTGCTGTTGTTAAGCCAGTTTACGTTTAAGGAACCGATTGGAACCAGCTGTGCCGGATTTGCAGTTGAATCATTATAAATAAATAATGTATCGTCGTTGCTGATATCGTAAGATTGTATCGTTATTTTAACAAAGTGATTGGTAGGACTGTTAGAAAATATGGTGATAGTATCGTTACGATTTATGCCATAATTTCCACCGGACCCTCCGGAGTCGTATATGTTTAATCCACAACCGGTTACTCTACGAGCTGAGCCCATGTTATAAGATTGCCCCTGAATATTGAATAATTCAAAAATGAGCAATATTAATAGGACTGCTTTTAATCGCATATTCATAGCTTTGTGTTTTTTAGTTTTTCCCTATATTACTTTCAAATTCGATACAAAGACACACAATAGATTGATTTTGATGCCCGAAACTAAAAAAAATAAAAAATAAGCTAAAATATTTACTTGATATTTAGTAAGGTTGGAAGCTAAAAAATATTAAATGATTGGAGTATTTGTTTAGTCAATCATATCGGGCCTTCTTTGCTTGGTTCTTTCTATCGCCTGTTCGGTTTTCCATTTTTCTATTTCTTTGGCATTTCCCGAAAGAAGGATAGGGGGGACTTCCCAGCCTTTATACGTAGCAGGACGGGTATAAACTGGCGGAGAGAGCAAATCGTTCTGAAATGAATCGGAGAGCGCCGAAGTCTCGTCGGACAGGACTCCGGGGATAAGACGAACAATGGCATCTACCGTGACGGCGGCACCTAATTCGCCACCCGAAAGCACATAATTGCCGATGGATATCTCTTTGGTGATGAGATGGGTGCGAATCCGTTCATCGATCCCCTTGTAATGACCACATAAAATGATCAGGTTTTCGGACATCGAGAGGGTGTTGGCCATCGGCTGATCGAGGAGTTCGGCATCGGGAGTCATGAAAATAATCTCGTCGTAGTGCCGTTCATTCGTGAGTTTTTCAATACATAGGTCGATGGGTTCAATCATCATCACCATTCCTGCTTCCCCCCCGAACGGATAATCGTCCACTTTGCGGTGCTTGTTTTGGGAGTAATCCCGAATGTCGTGAAGATGAATTTCTACTTTTTTCTTTTCTATGGCCCGTTTGATAATCGAGTGATTGAACGGGCCGGTAAACATTTCCGGAAACAGGGTTAATATATCTATTCTCATTGGATCTCTATTTTTTTTGTATGATCATTAAGCCATCGCGTAAGGGGAGAAGCAGGTTTTCGATTTCGTCGCATTGTTGGACATAATCGTTAAACCGCATCAGTGCGAGGGTGTCGGTGTCTATCTTTTCTGAATTTTGTTGAGCAACTACTTTGCAGCCCCAAAGTACATTGTCGGCAATAATAATACCACCAGAGTTGATTTTGGGTAATAACAGTTCTAAATATTTGATATAATGCTCTTTATTGGCATCTAAAAATACAAAATCCCATTTTTGAGGAGTTGATGCTAAAAAATCCATTGCATTGCCAATTATGAAATCAATTTTATGTTCCAGTTGTGCTTTTTGGATATATCCCCGGACAAAATCTTCCAATTCCGGATTGATTTCTATGGTCGTGATTTTGGCATCTTCAGGAATCGCCAAGGCTATTGCGATAGCTGCATATCCCGTATAGGTGCCGATTTCGAGTACGTTTTTCGGCCTAAAAAGTTTGCATAACAACTGCAAAAACTGTCCCTGAATATTTCCGGAAGCCATGCGAGGGGAAACTTGAGAGAGGTGAGTTTGTCGATAAATTTCGGCTAGCACCGGATTTTCGTCATTGGAGTGATGAATACAGTATTCTTCAATTTCAAATGGAGTAATGTTATCTATGGACTTTATTACCGTATTAATTTTTTTCATAAATATTGTGACATTGCTCAGATTAATTTATGTTGATTATCTGTTTTTTGTGTAAATAAGGCTGCTTAGCCGGTTTTCGTCAAAAGTTTCGTTGGCTACTTCCAGCAGGTCACTGGCAGTGATTGCATTTATTTTTTGATAAATTTCTTTCATGGTATCTATTTTGTTCGTGTACATTCCGCTTTTGGCCATGCTGAGCATTTCATTTTGATTTGATTCGTTCATCAATGAAATCTGACCGAAGAACTGTTTTTTTGCTCTCGACATCTGAAGGGTTCCCAATTTTTTCTCTTTGATTCGCTTTAGCTCCTTGTATGTCAGAGCGATAGCTTTGTCCATGGTTTGATGGTCGCTGCCGATATAAATGGTGAATAATCCGGTGTCGGTCATGGGCAAGTATTGCGATTCAACCGAATACGCCAGTCCATTTTTTTCGCGGATTGCAATATTGAGGCGGGTGTTGAGTCCTGGTCCACCGATGATGTTGTTAAGCAAGCTAAAAGGAATTCGTTTTTCTGTGTAAAGGTGATAAGCCGGAATTCCAAGCAGGCTATGTGATTGGTGGCTGTTGATATTCACTTTTTTGTGAGAGGGCTCATAACCGGTAAAGGGAATTCGTTGATATTCGCGCTTACGTTCGGGTGCGGTTCCGAAATATAGCTCCAGAATGTGGATTACCTTATCAAACGAAAGATTGGATACCGAAGAAATATAGAGTTGGTCGCTGGTGTAAGTTCGATTGATAAATTCCAGAATCATTTTTCGGTTAAGCGAGCGAACCGATTTTATGGTGCCCAAAATATTTCTTCCCAGTGGATGATTTGTAAATAATTGATTTTCAAATTCATCGTAAATCAGTTCCGAAGGAGAATCCTTATAGGAATTAATTTCTTCAATCACTACATCCTTCTCGCGAACCAGCTCTTTTTCGGGAAAAGTGGAGTTAATAAGGATATCGCTGAGTAATTCGGCAGCGCGGATATAATCGGATTTTAAAAAAGATGCGTAAAAATAAGTTTCTTCTTTAGTAGTATAGGCATTTAAGTCGCCACCTACATTTTCCATTCGGGCCAATATCTGAAATGATTTGCGTTTGGTGGTCCCTTTAAAAATGGTATGTTCAATAAAGTGCGCCAATCCGCTTTCGTTTGCGAGTTCATCACGGGTTCCACTGTTTATGGCAACTCCGAGGTGTGAGACGTTAGATTTTATCTGTTTGTGTGCAATACGAATACCGTTTGATAATGTGTGAAATTGGTAGATCATTGTGCGTTTATTAATTAATCTGCAAACGTACGATTATTTTTAAAAATCTGCAAATCAAAAGGTTGTCGTTTCGGGGCAAAATCCAGAGATATCGATTGTTTTAGCAATCATTTAATCAATCGATTAGGATTAACGGAATGCGTAATCGATTTTTTTATATTTTTGTGGCCGAATCAATATTTAACTCATGAATTTTCTGCATCCCGAATTTCTTTATGGACTGTTTGCTTTGATTTTGCCAATCATGGTTCATCTTTTTAATTTTCAGCGTTATAAGGTAGTCTATTTTTCAAATTTTCATTTTTTGGAAAACTTGCAAATGCAAACCAAGCGGCAGTCGGATGTAAAACGTTGGATATTGCTTCTCATCAGGATGCTCATTTTTTTCTTTGTGGTGCTTGCCTTTGCTCATCCTTATTTTTTAGATTCAAAGGACAAAGAAGTTTATAGCTCGAACACGATTTGTATCTTTGTTGATAACTCATTTAGTATGAGTGCAAAAGGAGATGATAACCTACTCATTAATGAAGCTCGCGAATCGGCTAGGCAAATCGCAAAAGCATATTCTCCGTCGGATAAATTTATTTTGTTGACCAATGATTTATCGGCCGAGCAGTTTCGCACAATTAGTCGCGATGATTTTTTTGTTAAGCTCGATCAGATTCGTGTCGGAGGGGTTTCCAAACCGTTTTCCGAAATTTACCCTCGAATTGCAGACCTGTTTTCGCAAGTGAAACAGTCGAACAAGCGCATATATTATTTATCTGATTTTCAAGTGTCTTCGTTTGATTTATCCCGGTTTTCGAATGACACCACCTTGCAGATTAATTTGATATCTTTGCCTCATTCCAATTCGAACAATTTAGCCATCGATTCCTGCTGGTTTGAAGAGCCTGTGTTCCGTCAAAATCAAAATCTGACGGCTTTTGTTCAGGTTCGCAATTACAGTAATCGGGATTTCGAGAATATTCCGGTCTCTTTGAAAATAAATGGAAAGGCGAAAGCATCGGCGATATTTAATGTTGCGGCAAATAGTTCTGTGGCTGTTCCGTTGAATTTTTCGTGTAATGAAGCGGGAATAATGCATTCCGAAGCCGTGATCAACGATCCGGGAGAGGTTTCATTTGATAATTCATTTTATTTTGACTTTTCAATCAGTTCTTTTATCAATGTATTGGAAATCAGTGATAAAATTAAAAATCCATACCTGAAAGCAATCTATCATACCGATTCCATTTTCCAATATTCAGAACAGAATCTGCAGTCGTTAAAATATGATGAATTACCTAAATATCAACTTATTATTTTGTCACAGCCTTCGCAACTGGCTACCGGGACGATATCCGAACTGGTTAAATATGTAAAAAAAGGAGGGAATCTGGCGATCACCATGCCTTCGCAAGATGTTTTGGATGCCTCGATTGGTGCTTTTTTACGGCAGGAGTGTGGACTTAATATTGGAATGATCGATACTACCGATGCTCAAATTCAATTTATCAATACTCAGCATCCATTATATAAACAGGTTTTTGATGGCTCACTAATGGGAACTGAGTTACCGATTGTAAAACGGCATTTTGCCATTACGGATACCAAGGGGATGTTTCAGGAACTGTTTCGTCTCCAAAATTCCGATTGCATTTTTGGAGTAACGCCTCTAGCGCAAGGAATGGTCTATGTGATGGGAATAGCTCCGAGTGATTATTTTGGCGATTTCAGTCGACATCCATTAATTGTTCCCACCTTTATTAACATGGCTTTCACTCATTACCAGCATCAGAAACTCTATTATTATATCGGTCAACAAGAGGTTATTCGAACGAATGATATTGAATTAAAAGGGGATAATGTGTTGAAAATTAAAGGAATCAATAATAAGGTTGAAATCGTTCCACAAATTATTCCTACCAATGGAGAAGTGCAACTATACGAGCAAAACCAAATTTCGGAACCGGGAAATTATCAAATTGTAGATGGTGATAAGGTAATCGATGGAGTTGCATTTAATTACAACCGTTTCGAGTCGAATATGAATTTTTTTACTGCGGATAACCTTAAAAAGATGGTAGATAAACCGGAATACAGAAATATTACGATTAGAAATTTAGACCAAGGCTTTTCTAAATCGGAACTGTTACCAAATTCACCTTCATCGACAACGAAGTGGTTGGTTTTGGTTGCTTTACTATTAATACTGATGGAGATTTATTTGATAAAATTCTGGAAATAATCGATTTACCACCCAAACTCAAATCCTAATCGAAGAATTGGATTTCCATAGGGATAATCAAGAGTCTCGTCAAAATTCCAAAGCATCATGATATACATCCCAGATAAATCACTGAAAGATTGCTTATACCCAAAGCCAACTAATGGCGAATAAAGCCACCTGCGATCACCATCAAGGTTAATTCCGGTCGTTGACTGGTAATTTTTAATATTCAGTCCTTCGAATTCTGCATGGACGAAGAATTGCTTAAACAGATCAAATCTGGAAAAAGCACGAATTCCATAAATGCTTTCTTCAAAAGTATAATTTGACGATAATTTATCGGAATAATAAGCATAAGTGAATCCACCGGCAACACTTAATCGGTTTGTAATATAATACCCAAAATGTGGCGAAACATCCAAAAAAGTAGTTGTTCCAAACATTAAGCTGAGTGTTCCCCCGGAAAACTTTGTTCCTTTTTTTTCTATATAGTCTTCATTGCCAAATAAAGATTGAGATTTTACACTTGCAGTTATACCTATTAATAATACAAGGGTAATTGTTTTAATGTATTTACTCATAAACAGATTTAATTATGTGATATCTGATTTTAAAAGCGTAAAAATACTTATTTATTCAATTCCAGAAGGCAAAAAAAAGTTAATATTTTAATGGGGCAATTGATGTTGATGTATAATAATCAATGTCTTGGTTGTATTAACATTAAATTTCATGTGGAATATTGTTCCAAAGAGTTTGGATTATTAAAATTTCTGTTTACCTTTGCACTCCCAAACGGGAGGTTTGGGGGAGTTCATTGAGGGGTTGCAGCAAAGATAATCAAAAAAAAATAAAATTTTATTTGGTTATTAAAAATAAAGTTGTAATTTTGCACTCCCAAACGTTCAGAAAAGAAAAGATGGGGAACATAACAAGACGTTCATTGTGATATTGAAGAAGACGAAAATAGCGTATAACCAGGTTACAAGATAACCATGAACAGATACAAGATTAGCCAGACAAAACTTAAGATTTAATTACAATGGAGAGTTTGATCCTGGCTCAGGATGAACGCTAGCGGCAGGCTTAATACATGCAAGTCGAACGGCAGCACGGGCAGCAATGCCTGGTGGCGAGTGGCGCACGGGTGCGTAACACGTATGCAACCTACCCTATACTGAGACATAACACATCGAAAGGTATGCTAATATCTCATAACATTATGTACCGGCATCGGTTTATAATTAAAGTTTTAATGGTATAGGATGGGCATGCGTCCCATTAGCTAGTTGGTAGGGTAACGGCTTACCAAGGCGACGATGGGTAGGGGTTCTGAGAGGAAAATCCCCCACACTGGTACTGAGACACGGACCAGACTCCTACGGGAGGCAGCAGTAAGGAATATTGGTCAATGGGCGAGAGCCTGAACCAGCCATGCCGCGTGAAGGAAGACGGCCTTATGGGTTGTAAACTTCTTTTAAGAGGGAAAAAACTGGGCTACGTGTAGTCCATTGCTTGTACCTTTTGAATAAGCATCGGCTAACTCCGTGCCAGCAGCCGCGGTAATACGGAGGATGCGAGCGTTATCCGGATTCATTGGGTTTAAAGGGTGCGCAGGCGGACCAATAAGTCAGTGGTGAAATCCCATAGCTCAACTATGGAACTGCCATTGATACTGTTGGACTAGAGTATGGATGACGTAGGCGGAATGCGACATGTAGCGGTGAAATGCTTAGATATGTCGCAGAACACCGATTGCGAAGGCAGCTTACGAAGCCAAAACTGACGCTCATGCACGAAAGCGTGGGGATCAAACAGGATTAGATACCCTGGTAGTCCACGCCCTAAACGATGATTACTCGTTGTTGGCCTGCACAGGTCAGTGGCTAAGGGAAACCGATAAGTAATCCACCTGGGGAGTACGATCGCAAGGTTGAAACTCAAAGGAATTGACGGGGGCCCGCACAAGCGGAGGAGCATGTGGTTTAATTCGATGATACGCGAGGAACCTTACCTGGGCTCGAACGTGGGAGTAATGAGGAGGAAACTTTTCAGCTAGCAATAGACTTCTACGAGGTGCTGCATGGTTGTCGTCAGCTCGTGCCGTGAGGTGTCAGGTTAAGTCCTATAACGAGCGCAACCCCTACTTCTAGTTGCCAGCACGTAAAGGTGGGGACTCTAGAGGAACTGCCGGCGCAAGCCGAGAGGAAGGTGGGGATGACGTCAAATCAGCACGGCCCTTATGTCCAGGGCGACACACGTGCTACAATGGCCGATACAGAGGGCAGCTACCTGGTGACAGGATGCGAATCTCGAAAGTCGGTCTCAGTTCGGATCGGAGTCTGAAACTCGACTCCGTGAAGTTGGATTCGCTAGTAATCGCGCATCAGCCATGGCGCGGTGAATACGTTCCCGGGCCTTGTACACACCGCCCGTCAAGCCATGGAAGTTGGGGGTACCTAAAGTCCGTAACCGCAAGGAGCGGCCTAGGGTAAAACCGATAACTAGGGCTAAGTCGTAACAAGGTAGCCGTACCGGAAGGTGTGGCTGGAATACCTCCTTTCTAGAGAGCAATCTTGCCCCATGGCAATATGGGAACTGTTCAGGTTGTGCGCTATTTTTATCGTCTTCATAAAATAAAAAATATAACCCTTCAGTGTAGGAAAACAGCAGCAGGGAAAGGGGTTAAAGCAATTCAGTCCCGTAGCTCAGTTGGTTAGAGCACTACACTGATAATGTAGGGGTCTCCAGTTCAAATCTGGACGGGACTACAAAAGAAACGGTTAAGATCAAGGAATTGGTTTTAATCACAATCTCGAAAGAGAAACGACGTTATTTGACATGGTGAAAGTATATCAAAATTAGCAAAGAAGAAGTTAATAAGAGCGTATGGGGAATGCCTAGGCTCTCAGAGGCGAAGAAGGACGTGATAAGCTGCGAAAAGCTACGGGGAGGAGCAAATATCCGCAAATCCGTAGATATCCGAATGGGGCAACCCACCACGAGCGATCGTGGTATCCATCCATGATGGAGGCAAACCCGGTGAACTGAAACATCTAAGTAGCCGGAGGAGGAGAAAATAACAATGATTTCCCAAGTAGTGGTGAGCGAACGGGAAAGAGCCCAAACCAATATTGTTACGGCAAGATTGGGGTTGTAGGACTGCAATAAGAGAAACCAGACGATAGGAGAAATACCTGGAAAGGTATTCCGCAGAGGGTGAAAGGCCCGTATTCG
Organism: Bacteroidales bacterium; assembly: GCA_963556065.3. Lineage (GTDB taxonomy): Bacteria > Bacteroidota > Bacteroidia > Bacteroidales > WCHB1-69 > JBAXTE01. The sequence goes on along the minus strand of CAUVYH020000013.1, from coordinate 198,103 downwards.
AAATGGTCGAAGTTTCCGAGCAGTATCCTGAGTAGCGCGGGACCGGAGAAATCCTGTGTGAAACTGCCAGCACCATCTGGTAAGGCTAAATACTCCTGAGAGACCGATAGTGGACCAGTACTGTGAAGGAAAGGTGAAAAGAACCCCGAACAGGGGAGTGAAATAGAACCTGAAACCGTACGCTTACAAGCGGTCGGAGCCTGTCAAAGGGTGACGGCGTGCCTTTTGCATAATGAGCCTACGAGTTACACCTCATTGGCAAGGTTAAATACCTAAGGTATGGAGCCGAAGCGAAAGCGAGTCTGAATAGGGCGCCAGAGTCAGTGGGGGTAGACGCGAAACTTAGTGATCTACCCATGATCAGGTTGAAGTTGCGGTAACACGCCATGGAGGACCGAACCAGTTTCTGTTGAAAAAGATTTGGATGAATTGTGGGTAGGGGTGAAAGGCTAATCAAACTGAGAGATAGCTCGTACTCCCCGAAATGCCTTTAGGGGCAGCCTCGAGGGAATTATCACGGAGGTAGAGCTACTGATTGGATGCGGGGGTTTCATCGCCTACCAAATCCTGACAAACTCCGAATGCCGTGATATATACTCGGGAGTGAGGCTATGGGTGCTAAGGTCCATGGCCGAGAGGGAAAGAACCCAGACTATCAGCTAAGGTCCCCAAATATGGTTAAGTTGAACTAACGAGGTCGAACTGCATAGACAGCTAGGATGTTGGCTTGGAAGCAGCCATTCATTTAAAGAGTGCGTAACAGCTCACTAGTCGAGCGGTTTGGCGTGGATAATAAACGGGCATGAAACCATATACCGAAGCTATAGACTCATAATTAGATTTATGATTGGTAGGGGAGCATTCCAACGCCGCAGAAGGTGGTCCGTAAGGGTTGCTGGAGGTTTTGGAAAAGCAAATGTAGGCATAAGTAACGATAATGCGGGTGGGAAACCCGCACACCGGAAGACTAAGGTTTCCTGATCAACGCTAATCGGATCAGGGTTAGTCGGGGCCTAAGGATAATCCATTGTAGTGATGGAGAAGCCGATGGACAATTGGTTAATATTCCAATACCCATGATATATTCGAAGTGGGGACGAAGGAGTGACACACACGCGTACTGACGGAATAGTACGTTGAAGGGCGTAGATTTATGGAGTCAAGGCAAATCCGGACTTCATGTCGAACCTGATAGTACCGAGAGTCTTCGGATGATCGGATAGTTGTGGTAATCAGACTTCCAAGAAAAGCCGCTAAGATTAGTATATTGTGGCCCGTACCGCAAACCGACACAGGTAGTCGAGGAGAGAATCCACAGGTGCTCGAGTGATCCATGGCTAAGGAACTCGGCAAAATAACCCCGTAACTTCGGGAGAAGGGGTCCCTACGCAAGTAGGGCGCAGAGAAATGGCCCAGGCGACTGTTTAACAAAAACACATGGCTTTGCAAAATCGCAAGATGAAGTATAAGGCCTGACACCTGCCCGGTGCTGGAAGGTTAAGAGGAGATGTCATTAGCAATAAGAAGCATTGAATTGAAGCCCCAGTAAACGGCGGCCGTAACTATAACGGTCCTAAGGTAGCGAAATTCCTTGTCGGGTAAGTTCCGACCTGCACGAATGGTGTAACGATCTGGGTACTGTCTCAGCCATGAGCTCGGTGAAATTGTAGTAGCGGTGAAGATGCCGCTTACCCGCCACGGGACGGAAAGACCCCGTGAACCTTCACTATAACTTTGCATTGACATTGGGTAAACGATGTGTAGGATAGGTGGGAGACAGCGAAGCAGTGCCGCCAGGTATTGTGGAGTCGCCGTTGAAATACCACCCTTTGTTTACTTGATGTCTAATCCGCCGGACGGCGGAGACATTGCATGGTGGGTAGTTTGACTGGGGTGGTCGCCTCCAAAAGAGTAACGGAGGCTTTCAAAGGTACCCTCAGCACGCTTGGTAACCGTGCGCAGAGTGCAATGGCATAAGGGTGCTTGACTGTGAGACCGACAAGTCGACCAGGTACGAAAGTAGGACATAGTGATCCGGTGGTTCCGCATGGAAGGGCCATCGCTCAAAGGATAAAAGGTACTCCGGGGATAACAGGCTGATCACTCCCAAGAGCTCATATCGACGGAGTGGTTTGGCACCTCGATGTCGGCTCGTCACATCCTGGGGCTGGAGAAGGTCCCAAGGGTTCGGCTGTTCGCCGATTAAAGTGGCACGCGAGCTGGGTTCAGAACGTCGCGAGACAGTTCGGTCCCTATCTGTGGTGGGCGTAGGAAATTTGAGAGGACCTGACTCTAGTACGAGAGGACCGAGTTGGACAAACCTCTAGTGTACCTGTTGTGGCGCCAGCTGCATCGCAGGGTAGCTACGTTTGGTTAGGATAAGTGCTGAAGGCATATAAGCACGAAACCTGCCTCAAGATGAGATTTCCATTGAGGGACGTTAAAGACTATGACGTTGATAGGTTGCAGGTGTAAAGCCAGTAATGGCATAGCCGAGCAATACTAATATCCCGACACTTCGTTTGCAAGGATTTTGATATGCTTCCCATATCATCTAAAGATGTTTTAAGAAATTAAAGGTCTTAGGGTGGTAATAGCGGTTAGGTCCACCTCTTCCCATTCCGAACAGAGAAGTTAAGCCAGCCTGCGCCGATGGTACTGCAAGAGATTGTGGGAGAGTAGGTCGCCGCCAACCCTTATTTTTAAGCCTTCACGAAAGTGAGGGCTTTTTTTTTACCCCCACAACACCACACACATTCCACAAAATCATACTCCATCCCCCCTGATTGATGTGAAGAGTATAGTCTTCTAATTAAAACTAACTCGGAGAATATATAGATAAAAAGATATTTATTATGTGTAATTATGAAATAATTATGATTTAGAATTGATTATTTGAAAATTCACTGGATAGAAATGAATTCAATTTGTTCATTGGGCGATAAACAAGTGCCTTTTCTTCGTTAATATTACAAAATCAAAAAAGTATTCTAGTAACATTGAAAAATTATAGGAATAGGTGTAAAAAAAGAGTCTCGAAATAAATCAAGACCCTTGAGCGGTAAATGGGGCTCGAACCCACGACCCTCAGCTTGGGAAGCTGATGTTCTACCACTGAACTACTACCGCATTCATTTGCAAATATAATTAAATTTTTATTCCGTTCAAGTTATTTTTTTGCAAAATCAAGTCTGCTAATGCTATTCCTGTGATAGCTTCCAATATAGGGGGAATGCGTAAGGCAAAGCATAAATCGTGTCGTCCTTTTATTTTTATAGATTCTACTTTTTTTGTTTTAAAAATTCAAGGTCTCCTGATTCGCTGGAGTGCTTGATGTAGGCTTAACGGCAACTCTGAAAACCAGATCGTTCCCATTGGAAATACCTCCGTTGATGCCTCCGGCATGATTTGTTCTCGTAGTGCCTTTGATGTTCAAATAGGAGTCGTTATGTTGGGATCCGGTCATTTTTGTCGCACCAAAGCCATTTCCAAATTCGATTCCTTTTATTCCCGGTATTGAAAATGCAAGATGGCTAATCATTGACTCAACAGAATTGAAAAACGGCTCGCCAATTCCTACAGGCATGGGGGTTGCAGTGCATTCCACTATTCCACCGATAGAGTCTTGGTTGTCAATGGCTTGTTGTATTGCAGATTCGATGTTTTTATGCCCACCTGCTTCTAGCATGGATGCAGAGATTTTTATAGGAGAAATTATTTTTTTAGCAATGGTTCCGGCTGCAACCAGTCCAAGGGTCAATCGACCCGAAAAATGCCCCCCACCTCGGGCATCATTAAACCCCATCCACTTGTTATTTGCTACAAAATCGGCATGGCCGGGTCGGGGAGTGGCAATAATATCTGAATAATCGGAAGATTGAACCTCTTTATTTTCGAAAAACAAGGTAATAGGTGTTCCTGTGGTGAAATTATTATAGATTCCGCTCATGAAGATAACTTCATCTTTTTCTTCTCTTGATGTAGTTCCTTTGGCACCGGAGCGACGGCGTGCTAAGTCGGGAATAAAATCATTCTCGGTAAGTGGAATTCCAGCAGGGCAGCCATCTACAATAATTCCTATGCCTTTACCATGAGACTCGCCGAAAATGGATATTCGATATGCTGTTCCAAACTGATTCATTTTATTGTTGTGTTATTATTTTCAAATCATTATAAAACTCAGGATATGATTTTTTTATGCATTCAAATCCTTCAATCTCAATTCCTGAATCGGACGATAATGCTGCTATTGCTAATGCCATTGCAATCCGGTGATCATTGTGCGAATTTACGGTATTAAATTTAATTTTTGAAGGTACAACAACCATTTTATCGTCTAAAATTGTGATTTTCACTCCGATTTTTGAAAATTCTTCAACTAACGTTAGAGCTCTGTTACTTTCCTTGCTTAAAAGCCTGGATACCCCATAAATGGTGGATTTTGAATTGCAATGTGCTGCCAATGCTACTAATGGTGGAAACAAATCAGGATAATCGGAGGCATTAAAATCGAATCCGTTTAAATGCATTTTTTTTATTGTTATCGCATCGTTCAAAAAAGACACGGATGCACCCACTGTACTCAGGATTTCAAGAATTTTCATGTCTCCTTGCTTACTTTCGGTATTTAACCCGTGAATAGTGATTTCTCCACCGATAGCCGCAGCAACTATCATAAAGGCAGCACTGCTCCAATCGCCTTCTATGGAATAATTAGCCGATTTATATTGCTGGTTTCCGGGTATGAAAAATTCCGAGAAGTTTTGGTTTATGATTCGAATGTCCCACTCTTTAAGCACATTCAGTGTCATTTCGATATACGGTTTGCTTTTGAGATTATGGACACTTATTTTTCCTCCGTTTTTCGTCAAAGGAAGAGCCATCAGCAAACCGGTTAGTATTTGAGAGCCTTGAGAACCGTCAATTTCAATATCATTTCCCAAAAGGTTGCCGGCAACGGTTATAGGAAGTTTGCCGTGAGAAGTGGTAAATTCAACTTTTAATTGGGCAAAAGCATCTGTTATCATACTAATAGGTCGGTTTAGGAGAGAATTCTCGCCGGTAATTGTCGTCGAAGACGGTAGCGTTGCAACAACCGGTGACAGCATTCTTAGCGCCAAGCCCGACTCCTGACAATTTAGAATAGCTTTAGGAGCGGAAAACTTTCCTTTGATTTCGAGAATATCCCCCCTTAAATGTACCTTAGCACCAAGATTACGAGCAATCTCCAGTATGGCATTTGTATCGTCACAAAAACTGCATCTACTTAACGTGGAACATCCGTCAGCTAATATTGAAGCCACAATTGCTCGTTGCAAGTAGCTTTTTGAAGCAGGAACATGAATTACTCCATTAACAGAAGAAGGTTTTATACGTGTGTTCATAAAAGATGGCTACTATTTGATCTATTGTGAGTTTTTCCGTGTTCAGTTTAATGTCGGCAACCTCTTGATATAATGGAATTCTTTTCTCCATTAGCAGTTTAGCCGTTGTTAGCGGATTTTCTGTGTTGAGTAATGGACGATCCGGTGATTTTAATCTCGAAACTGAGATTTCAGGGCTATTGTATAGCCAGCAGTTTATAGCTTTTGCTTTGAGTATTTTCCGGTTCGACTCATCACTAATTATACCTCCTCCGCACGAAATAATTTGTCTTTCACCATTTAATACAAGATTTAGAATTTCTTTTTCGAGCTCCCGAAAATAGCTCTCTCCGTATTGACTAAAAATGGAAGGAATATCCAACCCTGTCCTTTCAACAATTGATCGATCGACATCTACAAATTTTAATCCGGTTTTATATGCCAGATTCATGCCGATAGTAGTTTTTCCGGTACCCATAAAACCGATAAAAGTAATATTGTTCTTGTTTTTTAAAATATTATCAGATGTTATAAACTCAGGCTTTTCAATCATATTGAACTTAGAAGTAAAGTTTTTAATTCACTGATTTCAATAGGAATAATTTGGGCATGACCGATTTCTGTGAGAATGATAAAATCGATGGAATGCAGATCCTTTTTTTTATCCATAGCAATTTTATCAATTGCCGATTTAACGAGTTTATACTCTATTTCTGTGGGTAAATCAAAATGACGAAGAAGCTTTTTTATTCGCTCAATTTCTTCACTTTTAACATGTCCTTTTTTATTTGAAATCATTAACGAAGCAATCATCCCAATGCTTACAGCTTCCCCGTGGTTATACAATGATGTGCTTTTCTCAATGGCATGCGCAAGGGTATGTCCGAAATTTAAAATCTTTCGCACTCCTTTATCTTGCAAATCAGCATTGACAATACCTGCTTTTATTAAAATACATTGTTCAATTAATTGCTTGTAAATATCATATTTAAAAACGCTTATGCTCTCTATATTTTGTTCAATAAAATCAAGTATTGATGGATTTTCAATCAACCCATATTTAATGATTTCAGCAAAACCTGTACTTATTTCATGGGCAGGAAGTGTAGTAAGCATGTTTAAGTTGCACCAGACAAATTCAGGAAGTGTAAATGTTCCGGCCATATTTTTATAGCGGAGAACGTTAACCCCATTCTTTCCTCCGATGGCGGCATCTACTTGAGCCATTAGCGTTGTTGCAATATAGCCGAAGCGGATACCTCTCATGTATGTGGAAGCTACAAACCCGGTGATATCGCAGATAATTCCACCTCCAATTCCCAACAAGAAGGTGTGTCGGTCTGCTTCCAATTTAATGAGTTTTTCGTAGATGTATAAAACCGTCTCTAAAGTCTTGTTTGATTCAACTGCGTGAATGATAATTTTGGGAAAATCAGCAAATATGTCGGGATAAATCCGGCTTACATTCTTGTCGATGATTACAATTGTCGATGAACAGTGATCTATGCGCTTTAGTATGCCGTCAATTGATTCTTCGGTAAAAATTATTGATTCTTTATGACTTGATTTGTCGGATTTAATTATTGTATTCATAATCAGTAATTTATTTGTTCATAATAGCATTCTGATTATTGATGGATTCAATATGTATTGCATTGAAAATAGCGTCGATAAGTTCTTTGCTCAGTCCGTAAAGAGTTCCTTTCTGCTCAGCTTGTGCAATGATTTCTTTCCAACGGTTTTTTTGGAGTATGGTAATTTTATTCTCTTTTTTATAACGACCGATTTCTCTTGCAATCTCCATCCTTAGGCTTAAAAGTTCAACAATTTTTTCATCACAATTGTTTACTTTGGCACGCAATTCTTCAAGGATATGAATAAAATTAACATCGGACGAGTTTGGAGTTCTAAGAACTAACTTGTCAAGCAAACCGGAAAACTGAGCCGGCGTAATCTGCTGCTTTACATCGCTAAGGGCACAATTCGGATTAGGATGTACCTCAATCATAAGCCCATCATAGTCCAAATCCATTGCCTTTTGAGAAATTTCCAAGAGGTAAGCACTATTCCCCGAAATATGGCTCGGATCACAAACAATCGGAATTTCAGGAAATCTCCGTTTCATTTCAATTGGTAATTGCCATAGCGGTTGATTTTTGTATCTGAGTTTTTCATAACTTGAAAATCCTCTGTGGATAATGCCGATGTTTTTAATGCCTGCCTTACGAATACGTTCTACAGCGCCGACCCAAAGTTCTAAATCGGGATTTACCGGGTTTTTTATAAATACCGTAGTATCAACTCCTGTTAATGCTTCTGCAATTTCCTGCATCGAAAATGGATTTCCTGAAGTACGGGCTCCGATCCACAGCACATCAATATCGTGTTTGAGTGCCTCACTGATATGCTTTATTGTGGCAACTTCTGTGGCTGTTCTTAAGCCTGTTTCCAGTTTTACTTGCTGCAACCACTTTAATCCCTTGTCGCCGATGCCTTCATAAGAGCCGGGGCGCGTTCTTGGCTTCCAGATGCCGGCTCTAAAAACAGAGACTCTCTTGTCGTCTGATAAGGCTTTAGCGCAGGTCATTATCTGCTCTTCCGACTCGGCACTGCATGGTCCGGCAATGATATATGGCTTGATCTGTGAAATCATTCTTTTAAAGTTCTGAGAGGTTTGCTTTTTTGTGTGTTCCGTCTTTTGTACTTCTTTGCTACTTAAATTTAGTAGAGTTTTTGTTTTGATCTTTTAATTCTTCTTTTGTCAAATATTTTAAATTGAGATTATGGAAAATGAAAGCCCAAATATCTGTGGTCTCTTCTATCTGTTTTGCGGTTGGTTTTCCTGCTCCGTGACCGGCTTTCGATTCAATGCGAATGAGCACCGGATTTTCACCGGTCTGACATTCTTGCAAGGTTGCAGCAAATTTAAAAGAGTGTGCAGGTACTACCCGGTCATCGTGGTCGGCAGTAGTAATCAACGTTGCAGGATATTGTATTCCTTTTTTTAAATTATGAAGCGGAGAATATTTATAGATATATTGAAATTCATTTTTCTTTTCGCTGCTACCATAATCTGATTTCCAGGCCCATCCGATGGTAAACAGGTGATAACGCAACATATCCAGAACCCCGACTTGAGGAACAGCAACCTTGAACAGATCGGGGCGCTGCGTCATGCAGGCACCTACCAGCAATCCGCCATTTGAGCCTCCTTGTATAGCTAATTTTGAACTTGAAGTGTATTTTTCCCGGATTAGATATTCGGCAGCAGAAATAAAATCATCAAAAGTATTTTGTTTTTCTAATTTTGTGCCTGCCTGATGCCATTTCTGACCGTATTCTCCACCGCCTCTTAAGTTGGGTATTGCTATAATTCCGCCTTGTTCTAAAAACAAAAGACGACTAATGCTGAATGATGGTGTTAGGCTGATATTAAAACCACCATATCCATACAATAGTGTGGGATTATCGCCGGTTGTTTTCACCTTTTTATTTCTAACAATAAACATTGTTACGGAAGTTCCGTCTTTACTTTTGTATTTCACCTGCTCCGATATGTAATTTTCGGGATTGAAATCAATTTTAGGGGCAAAATAGACGGATGTTGAGATGTTTACCATATCCACTTTGAAAATCGTGGAAGGATAAGTAAATGAAGTGAATGCAAAGTATGCTGCTACATCGTCCTTATCGCCGTTAAACCCGCTGATAGTACCTAATCCCGGAAGTGGCAATGTTTTTACGAACGTTCCATCCAATGCGTAAAAATTGGCTTTCGATTGTGCATTTTCCATATATTGCACGTAAACCATCCCATAGGCTAGTTGTGCCGATTCGATCACGGCATTGGATTCGGGAACAAAAGTTTTCCAGTTTTCACGCTGGGGCTTGTTGGGATCTACCAGTACCAGTTTCATGTTTGGAGCTTCGTCGTTGGTAAGCATTAAAAATTTACCATTAATAACATCGATGATGGAATTGTCCGATTTAAAACCTGTGGCAATGGGTATAAATGGAACATTGTTATTTCCGGCTTTACGAAATGAAAGCGCATTGCCACTTGTAGATTCTGTTGCATACAAAAACTGATAAGTTTGGTCGTCACTTACCGACAAAGAGTAATTTCGTAGCGGTGCTTTGGGATCTTCAAATATTAGTTGATCTTTAATCTGTGGAGTATTTAGCCTATGATAATATACTTTGTGGAATTCATTTTTTGCCGATAATGCGTCCCCTTTAGGTGCATCGTAGCGGCTGTAATAAAAACCGTTGCCCGACCAGGAAATATCGGAGAATTTTATCCATTTTAACGTGTCGTTCAGTTGAACTCCCTCAACCTCAATAATTCTGATTTCATTCCAGTCGGAGCCGCTTAAAGCATAACTATAGGCCAAATATTGACCGTCTTTGGTTACGGAAATATTTCCTAACGACAATGTGCCGTCGCCCGACATTGTGTTCGGATCAAGAAGTATTCGCTCTTCACTTGTTGTCAGGTTTTGTACATAGAGTACGCTTTGATTTTGGGTACCGCTGTTTTTGTAATAAAATAGAAAATTCCCTTTGCGAAAAGGAACACCCATTTTAGGATAATCCCACAATTCGGTTAGTCGCTCCTTAATCTCATTGCGGTGGGGAATGGCAAGCAGATAATTGTTGGTTACGACATTCTGTTGTTTTACCCATTCGGCAGTAGCTGCAGACTTGTCGTCCTCAAGCCAGCGATAGGGATCAGCTACTTTAGTCCCAAAATAAGTATCGGCTTGTTTTACCTTTTTAGTGACAGGGTAAGTGATTTTTTGTGCCATAGAAATCATGGATGCAAAAGTAATCATCGAAATAATTATGATTTTTGTTTTCATTTTATAGTTGCTTTTTTATTCTTTTACTTAACTTGCCAAAGTTAACAATTTTCATCTATTAAAGTTACAATTATGTCGCAAAAAGCTGTAAAATCTGTACATACTTACATTCAAAACGATTTGGCTCTTGTCGATTTTGATTATGCCGATTCCACAGGACGCTATCTGGCTTCAATTAAAGAATTTGATTTGAACAATAATATCGTTAAAGAAATCGGTTATCGTCCCGATGGCTGGGTTGAAAATCATTATACCAACAAATACAACGATAAGAACCAGCGGATTGAACACTCCATTTTCGATGAAGACAGTCAGTTGATGGAAACGCATAAATTCGATTACGACGATGCCGGTAAAGTTATCGGGGAAGCTTGCTATTATGCGGAAATGGACGATAGCGACTACACTCATTATGTGTATGATGGCGATCTGCTTATCGAAAAACGCAATATGGATTCGGATAATGAACTTTATATGCTCATTAAATTTTCATATACCGATAAATTATTAACCCACGAGGAACATTATAATGACGAAATGAAACTTGAATCGGAAAAAGTATTTGAGTATAATTCCGAGGGTAAGATTATTACCGACATGGTGATTGATCGTCTCGAAGGAGATAAACACTCGCATAAGTATGAGTATGATGAAGCCGGAAATCGCATTAAATCGTTGTATTATAACAAAAAAGACCAACTTGCAATCAAAACGACTTTTGAATATGATGACCAGGGAAGAAATATTACCCTGATCGACGAGATGTTCATGGAATATCAACAACCCGATATACCTATAGTGATAGTGGGCAGATGATGCTTCAGGAGAAATTTAATGAGGATGAAGAGCTGCTCGTAAAATGGGAATATGAATATTTAGGCGAAGAATTGATCAAAACTACAACATATATTCGTGAAAAATCGGAAGAAAAATCAGAATCGGAAGAGGAATCCGATGAAGAATTTGAGATGGTAAAACGGGTCACCACGGAATATGAATATGCGTTTTTTGAATAAAGATGGAACTATTATCTGCTGATTGGTTGAATTCTTCATTTTTTACATGTTTCTATTACCATTGCTGATTTGTTTGGCGCGCATCAGCGATCAGAGTATAGGCACTCTGCGGTTGATATTGGTTTCTAAAGGACACAAAAATGTGGCTCCGTTTCTAGCATTTTTTGAATCGCTAATTTGGCTTCTTGCAGTAAGTCAGATATTAAAGCACATGGATAACTGGGTCACCTTTGTTGCATACGGCTTAGGATTTGCCATAGGAAATTATGTGGGAATGGTTCTCGAAGAGAAAATCTCGCTGGGACATGTAATTGTCAGGGTATTTCCAAAAACAGATTATTCCGAGTTGATCAATTATATGAGCCGACACGTCATCGGATATAGCATCATTGATGCGGAGGGACGGATGGGAGAGCTTAAAATTATATTCTCTATTATCAGTAGAAAGAACTTGCAAGATTATATCAAAGTCGTAGAAAATCATATTCCCGATGCTTTTTTTAGCATAGAGGACGTGAAATCGGTAAAAAAGGAATCTTTCAGCCTTCTCAGTCCAGAACACAGTTTTTGAACGTATTCGGTTCTAAAAAAAGCAAATAAATTAGAACACCCGCATAGGAATAGTTCTTGATTGGATTGCTTAAGTGCAACTAAAATCATTTTTTTAACGACTTAACCATATTAACCGTTAAAAAATATCCCATGAAATTCAAATCGTTATTTGTTCTATTTTTAGTATCTGTGAATGTCGCATTTTCACAGACAAATGTTACTTTTTTTGGAAGTAATGAGGTCGTTTTTATTCATGATGACACCTGTAACAACAGCCAATGGGTTTATTCTTCGTTATTAATGACAGGTTTTCCACCAGGGGCGGCAATCGAAGGCCCTGAAGATATTCGAATGATCTGTTTAAACATTGAGCATAGCAATGTCAGTGATTTACAGGTTAAAATTTTGTGTCCCAGTGGTCTCCTAATATATTGTCAAACGGTAGTAGTGGAGGAAATGCAGATTTGGGCGTTGCCAATTTAACGGATAATGCTGTTTTTCACTGCGACTCGTCTCAAAATCCCCGTGGTATCGGATGAAATTATTGTTGGTCTTCCTCCGATTATTCGTATCAGGGTTCACTTGGTTCGCTTTCGGGCGGAAGTTCGCCGATCGATTCAACAGATATTTCAGCAGGAACCCATTTTATTGCTCCCGATAACTCTTTTGATATGTTTTTGGGGTGTCCGCTCGAAGGAGTCTGGGCTTTGGGAATCTGCGATCTGAATGCGAATAACGAGAATGGTTATCTGTTTTCGTGGAATATCGGAGTGGCCTCAGAAATTCTTGCACCCATTGATTTGGGGGCTACGGCAATTTACACTCCTTCCGATACCATGATGAAAGATTCAAGTATGTTGGTAAAAGTCCGTATCCATAATTTTGGAGAGGGGCAGGTTGATTCCATTCCTGTTGCATACCGATTGGATGATTTGCCGGAACACGTGGAGTATTATAATCCATTTTTGTTTTCAGACTCGAATGCAGTTTTTGAATTTGCAATTCCTTTAATTTCGGATTCTATCGGTTTACATCGTTTTTGTGCATATACTAAGGCTATGGGCGATATACAGATTTCTAACGATTCCATTTGCAAATCTATTTTTGTAAAATCAACAGATGGCACTGGCATAGGAATTAATAATAATGATGTGGATAGGAACGAAATAGCTGTTTTTCCAAATCCATCAAATCAATTTGCAAATATTTTATTTGATAATTATAAAAACGAAGGGGTTACCTTTATGCTTTATGATTTGCTTGAAACGCAATACAATCTTTCAATATATCTGCCGAGCAGGGAAAAAATCGATTTACAGTTAACTTAGAAGCGATAGAAGCGGGAATTTATTCCTTTAGTTTAAACAACGGCGACTTTAAACGTTATGGGAAGTTGATAGTGCTGAAATAAAAGTTTTATAGTTCTTCCGAAGCTGATTTTTCTTCATTTTCAGTCGGTTCCATTTTCCAGTATTCATCGTCGGTTTCATCGTCGGTTTCATCTTCAAAAAATTGTTTGGGCTTTGGTCCATCGTTGCGATGATAAAATGCCATAATCACACCCGAAATAGCGCCACCCAAATGTCCTTCCCAAGAGATGTTTTCGTTGGGGAAAAACTGAGGAAAAAAGCCCCAGATAATACTCCCGTAAAGAAATATAATTAGCATGGAAAAAGCCATTATTCGTTGTTCCCGGCGAATAATCGAACTGATGAGCAGAAAAAAGGCCAACCCATATACAATGCTGCTTGCACCGATATGATACGACTCACGACCGATAATCCAAGTGAGAATTCCAGAAAAGAAATAAATAAAAGCCAGAACCCCCATGCATTGTTGCGATAAAAATGGAATAATCCGAACCCCAGCAGAATTAGAGGTAATGTGTTGGACATAAGGTGAGACCACCCACCATGAATGAAAGGGGAAAATAGAATACCTCTTAACCCTAAAAGAGTTTGAGGAAAAATGCCCCATTCCGAGAAATTCTGATTTAGTAATGTTTCGGCAATTTTAACCAGCCACATCACCAACACAAAAACAATGGGAATAAATGCCGGAATTATCAGTGACTTAAAACCGTTTACTGGAGATTTTTGACTCATAACGATGGATGAATGTTTAATCGTAAAAACGCCACGATACGGATAATTTGAACAAGCGGTCGGGGAGCGGGTAATGGGGAATCATCATATAGTTATACCCGAGCAAACCCTTGGCAACATTTTGTACTTTAAACATCGCATTAAAATTGCTTTACTTTAAAGCCTGCAAAAAAATTGACATAGACGAAATTACCGTATCGTTTATTGTTTTGAATAATATAATCGCCGATTGCAGGCACGTAATAGGGCGCAAAATAATCGGAAAGATACATCAGATCTACGCCGGTTTCAAATTGCATGCGTTTCTCAAACAATGGAAAACGGAATATAAAACTTTGTCGCGTGGTGAACTTCGGAAAGGCTAATATCGTATCGTTGTTTCCTTCCGTAAAAAGTGGCATTAATTAACCAGTAGAACGAGCGATATTTTAGTTTTACATTTGCATAACTCTGCGTGTAAAAGAGGGTTTGATTAAATTGTAGCGGTTGATATCTTTCGTCGATAAATATCTGGTTATGGATCGTATAGTTGAATATTCCGATTTCCGCATATTTGTTGGAATATTCAATGTTTGTTTGAGTTTGAAGTATTTTTTGCTAAGTTATTGTTGTCCCATTGATAATTATTTCCATGAAAATGGCTGTAAAAAAAATCGGGCATCTTAGAAGTAACCGTTTCGGAAATTTTAAACCGGTGACTTAGGTTTTTCCATGGCTTGGAACTTGCCCAAAATGATGTTTGAAATGAATTTTGCGCATAGCCGTCAATAATATAATTTCCTTTTATCCCAATCTGGTGATCCTTTTGGTAAGTGTAAACAGCTTGTGCTTCAGGAATAAATTGACTCGAAAAATAAGTCTTGGTGTAATCTGCAACTTCAACATATTCATGTTTGATGCCGGCACGTATAAAAAGATAGGAGGGTTTTGACGGTTGAAGGTGCAAACTGTAGTTCGACCAATAAAGTCCGTTGGTTGCTTTGATGTATGACGTAGAATCGTACGTGCTGAGCGTGTCCCGGATAAAAAATGCGTAATTGCTCGGGTCGGGTTCGGTTTCAATAAACACATGGTTTTTTCGTTCAAAGGAAAAAAGCTGTTCAATGGTGCCAAATTTCCGCCTAATGGAATCGCTTTGTTTTAATAAAGGATTGTAATATTGTGAAAAAGAAAGGGTGTTGGTCCTGATTTTATTTTGAGTCAAGTTGGTTGTTGATGTGCTCAGTTTCGTCCGTACTCCGGCACGATTAGGCTCGATATTCTGTTCAAAAATGGAATCATATAAAATTCCACCATTCTCCTCGGGACTGAGACGATTAAATGTGAATGCGGTAAATAGGCCATAGCGTTTATTTGGATGATCATAGCCCAAATAGAAGCTTCCTCCAGAGTTGTTCGATTTTTCATGAACATAAGCTCCTATAGCACTAATTACCCGAAAGTCGATGCCAAAAGAAACATTATTGATTTTTTGAGCATGCACCCCCGATAAATAATTCTCTTTACCACTTCCGGTTACATAGAATAACTTAGTATATGGTGATTTTACATCGTAAATGTTCAGATTGTTTAGGCTATACTCGTATGCAGTAATTGGGAAAATTCGATACGTATAATTTAATTCTGGAGTGCTTAAAAATAATGGACGATTCGGCCGTCCGATATTTCCCATGGATGCATACATGAAATTCTCGGTAAAGAGTGGATCGTAGTTAAAGATAGTCATGAATAAAGTATCCTCTTTTTTGCTGTTGGTATCACAATTCATTCTGCTTTCACCCTTGTAAATGAATACATCATGATAGGTGTTGGTGTCTTTTTTTGCCTGCGTTTCACTCTGCGAAAATAAAATGCTTGGAACCAATATAGCCAAAACGAAAAGCATGCTTTTAATATAGTATTTTGGCTTTTATTTGCATCATTGTTTTTTGTTAGTGACAACAAAATTACAAAATAAAATGTGTTTATCGCATGCTCCTATTTATTTTTGTGAAATCGTCACCATTTATTGGCTATTTTATCAAAAATCAGAATGCTTTATATTTCAATTAATTGGAGTTGCGTTCCAACGAATATTTGACATAAAACAAATATTTGGGGACAACATTGTTAAGTTAAAAATGCCTATTGTTTATCATTACATAATAATTTTTTTGTAATTTTCAACCATCAACATGTAAAACAACTCTTATGAAAAATTTCAAACCATCCATGATTTGCATTATCATGATGCTTCCTTTTCTTGTATTAGGAAAAACCACCGGAATAGACTCTAAATCAGAGCTGCCACCACCCGTTGCCAGCATTACAAACAACACGGGGACAACGATATTAACTTGTACAACCAGCGCAATCAGCGTAACTGCTATTGGTGGTACCTCCTATAGTTGGGAGTGGAGGAAGCAGCACAAGTACAGATGTAAACAGCTTCACTTCGCCGGGAACATACACGGTGACCGTAACCGGTTCGGATGCAAGCACCGCAACTGCCAGCATTTCCATAACTCAGGATATTACACCGCCTACTGCTGTAATTACCAACAATACGGGCGCTACAGAACTAACCTGTGCCTTGACAACAATCAGTGTCACAAGCATCTCCTGCCGGAGCCACCTTTGCCTGGAGTGGTGGTGCGACACCAGCTAGTGCAAATAACAGTTTTACTACCCCGGGAACTTATACTGTTACGGTAACAGAAACAAATGGCTGTACGGCAACTTCAAGCATAACAATAAGTACTCCTACAATAATGGTTTCGAGCAATAGTCCTGTTTGTGTTGGGGCAACATTAGCAATAAGTTTAACTGCTTCATCTGGAGGAATGACTTACGCATGGTCAGGTCCAAATTTTTACACAACTCTTACGCAAAATCCAAATATTTCTTCAGTTTCAATATCTTCATCCGGCACCTATATTGTTACGGCTACTTATGCTGGTGGCTGTACTTTATCAGCTCAAACCACTGTTGTTGTGAATCCATTGCCAACAGCTGGAATTACCAACAATACGGGAACTGCAATATTAACGTGCAGCACAACATCAATCAGTGCAAGTGCAATACCCGTCGGCGCTACTTCTTATCTATGGAGTGGTGGGGTAACACCAGCTACAGCATCCAATAGTTTTACAGCACCTGATACTTATACTGTTACCGTAACAGGAACAAACGGTTGTACTTCAACTTCGAGTATTATCATCACACAGGATATCACACCATCTACTGCTGCAATAACCAATAACTCAGGAACAACAATCTTATCATGCCCTTCAAATACATCAATTAGTGTTACAGCTACTCCATCCGGAGCTGAATCTTATGTCTGGGATGGTGGAAATAACCAGTATCATGACATGAACGGTCTTTCATCACCAGGTACTTATACCGTAACGGTAACGGCACCCAATGGATGCACTTCAACTTCAAGTATTGTAATCATTCAAAGCGGATCGATTCCCACGGTTACGGCTTCAAGTAATAGTCCTGTTCATCTGGGTGAAGATATCAACCTTACAGTTTCACCTGATGGCGCAACAACTTATGCTTGGTCAGGTCCAAGCGGTTTTTCCAGCAGTTTGCAAAATACTGTTTTGATTGCTAGTTCAATTCCTGCTTCATTAGGATTCTATACCGTTACAGTAACCTTTGCGGGAGGATGTACCGTTAGTGCATCAACTTATGTTGAGTTGGGAAACGAATATACACTACAACGAATACTGGAACCACGGAATTGAATTGTTCCAATACATCTATCAGTGCTACGGCAATAGATACGGTGACTTCCGGTACTTATTTATGGAATGGAGGGACATCGCCAAATACAGCCACCAATACATTTACAGCTCCTGGAACCTATACGGTGACTGTATCTTCAACAAATGGCAGCACTCAAACTACCAGTGTTACCATTACTCAAAACATCGCTTTACCATTTGTTCATATTGCTGATACAACTGGATATATGACGATTACCTGCGCCAGAACTTCAATCAATGCGACTGCAGAAGCTTCATTAGGTGTGATTTCGTACCTTTGGAATGGAGGAAATACAAATACAACAGCCACTAACACTTTTACCGCTCCTGGTACATATATAGTTACGGTAACGGCAGCGAATGGCTGTACAGCTACTTCTGGGTTTACCATTACCCAGAATATCACACCGCCTACGGTTGGAATTACCAACAATACGGGCGCAACTCAACTGACTTGTGCCTTGACAACAATCAGTGTCACTGCATCGCCAGCCGGAGCTGCCTCTTATGCATGGAGCGGTGGGACAACACCGGTTACTGCAAATAACAGCTTTACGACTCCGGGGACTTATACCGTTACCGTAACAGGCACAAATGGCTGTACGGCAACTTCCAGTATAATCATTACACAGGATATAAGTGTTCCTACAGCATTAGTTACGAGTGATAGTCCTGTTTGTGTAGGATCATTAATTTTAATAACTTCATCTGGAGGAGTCTCTTATGCATGGTCGGGTCCAAATGGTTATACATCTGTTTTGGAAAGCCCGACAATACCTGCGATAACAACTGCATCAGGCGGAGTTTATACTGTTACGGTTACCTCTGCCGGAGGCTGTACAGCAACTGCTCAAACGAATATTGTTGTGCATCCATTGCCAACAGTTGGAATTACCAATAATACCGGGACAACGGATCTAAACGCTGTAATTCCATCAATTAATGTTACGGCTACCGGTGGAGAATTTTATCTCTGGAGTGGAGGAAGCAGCCTTAATACTGCAACCAATGATTTTACGGCTCCGGATACTTATACGGTAACCGTAACCTCGGTATTTGGTTGTACAAATACGGAAAGTGTAACTATCACTCAAGTGCTTAATGCTCCGACAAATCCGGTTGTTACGGCAATCAATTCCACCGGTGCCACCCTCGACTGGGATGGAACAAAAGGAATTACGACTTGGGATATCCGGTATAAAAAATTAGCGGATGCGAATTACACTGATATTGCGGGTGTTACTATTAAAACCATATACTGTCACCGGTTTGGAATCCGGTACTACATATATTTGGAATGTTCGTTCGGTGCGAAATTCAATGACCAGCGACTGGTCGCTTGATAATACTTTTACGACAACCGTGGGTATTTCTGATTACGCAATTGACGGATTGTCTATTTACTATTACAATAACCGGATTAACATGGTAAACAAAGACAATATTCTCGTTAAAGAGATGATTCTTTACGATATGTTGGGTAGGGAAGTGGCCCGATATGAAATCAACAATACAAATCAAATAGGCATTGATATATATGTCAGCCCTGCAAACTATATTGTAAAAGTGGTTTTGGATGATCGTTTCGGTATTTATAAAATGCATGTGGATTAATAAATGAGCTTGAATAAAAAAGGGATAATTATTTTGTCCCTTTTTTATTTCTGAATCGTTGAGCTATTTTTGTCCGGTAACCAGCCAGTTCTTTTTTAGTTCATCGGAAATTCTGATATTTTTAAATCCGACGGAAATAAGTTGTGCTTCAACCTCTTCCGGTTCAAATCTGATTTCGAGGGGAGGCCCTTTCGGAGTTTCTTTCTTTTTCCAGTCGCAGATTGCAATTTTCCCCCCGGATGCTAAAATTCGGTAACACTCTTTGAGCAGGGCTATTTCATCCGATAGTTCGTGATGGAGGTTGATCATTATTGCAATATCAACCGAAGCATCGGCCAGCGGGATTTGACTTTCTGCCATTAGCAAGGTGTTGCCATTGGGGAACAATGTCACGTTTGCGTTCATGATTTATTGTTTTTTTGAGGAAAATATTCAAAGAATATTTAAGAATCGATGATGCTAAAATTCGATAATTTGCCTTGATTTAACTTCTCAGTGGCATTTCATGTAGGATTCAATCATATAGCTCCTGTTGTTTAAATTGCCAATAATTCTTAGAGCCAATGAACTTTGAAAAAACAGATTTTGATATAGTAAAATATTACAAAAAAGCCGTTCAAGAGATTCTTAAACGGCTTATGATGATTATTGATATTATTTATCGAACTAAAAGTTTCTTGCACGTAACGTTCAAACCCGAGGATATTTTTACGATATAAATCCCGCTTTTTATATCGGAAGTGTTGAGGTAAATATTGATTTCCAAGAATCTTGTTCGATTTTATCAATTTACCATCAATAGTAGAGACTTCGAGCTGATAAACACCAGTTTCTCCAAGTCTAATCATCGCATATCCGGATGCTGGATTTGGATCTATTGAAATATCGTTTCGTTGGTTGTTGTCTGCTATTTTATTGGGCGTTCCAACAATATTTACTACAGAATTTGTTTTTATCGGCTCATTGTAATCGAAGAAAATATGAGCTGTGTTTACAATGCTATCTGCTAGCTGTAATGTATTGTTGCATCGAATTGCATATTTGATCATTCCATGACTTAATTCTTCATTGGTGCTGCTATCGGCCAAATTGATGTTTGGAAATTCAAATTTTATTACGCGGTTCGCCAAAAGGGTTATATTGTAGTTGTGACTGACTTCAATTAAATGAAATGAACTCAAGTCGAGATTTTCGCTAATGGTATCCAAAATAAATATATTTTGAGCAACCCAGTTTCCGGTATTCTGAAAACGGACGGTATATACAAATTCCGATTTTTGAGCAATCTGATTTGGCGAAATGTATTTTGATAGATTGACTGTTTTTTCGTTTGGATCGTAAGAACTATATACGTATTGACTTATTGAATCTAAATTATTAGCAGGAACATTATCGGTGAATACCGGCTGAACTGTGGTTTCAAAATGAAGTGTGGAAGCTATTGGAATAGAAGTCGGGAGACTAAAGGTTGCTGTATAGGATTTTTGTTCGGTAGGATATAAATTGGCAAACGACCAAGTTAAGGATGTTGAGGTTGAAGCCAATGGAACTTCGGATGTTGATTGAAGCTCTAGCTGATTGTCAAAACTGAAGTTAACGGTTCCCGATGTGGGCGTTGAACCCAGATTTGATACCGTAATAAAATAGGTGTTTGAGAATCCCAAAATAGCCTCGTGCATGGGAGTTAGGTCAATTTTTATGTCATTTAACGGGTTGTGAAATTGAATTTTAAAGTTTAACGTAGTATCGGGCTGGTTCACCACATAATAATCGGGACTAAAATATACATTCGGATCGTAGTAACTTGCCTTAATGGTGTCGTTTACAAAATCTTGAACACAAAAATTATAATGTCCGTCGAGATGCGAATAGACACTGTTGTAGTTTTGAAGTGGAACTAACTAATTTATTGGATAATGGAATGTCTGTTGAATTGTATGAATTATCGTTATTTTCATCAAAATAGACATAGCCGCTTGCACACTCAATATCTTCTGTTGGCGTATTTCGCTTCCAAAATTTATCCAGTTTAGAATAGATATAGAGTTCATTATTCAATAAATTCAAACTTTTAATCACGGTTGGGTCTATATTGTTGTTAATCGCAGCCCAATTAAGACCATGATTATTTGAATAGTAAACTCCTTTACCTGGAATATATGAAATCATTTGCGCACCATTTCCATAAAATTCACCATTGATGTATTGAGCAGGTAAATCAACTCCACCATAAATCCAACTTACTCCATTATCTGTAGAGACATGCATTTGAAACATAAAATCAGGATTGCCGGTATATTGGTAATGCGCACCCAAAAGCACGTTATTTACCGATTTAAGCCATGTTATCGGAGTCGTCTGATATGCCAATGTGTTTGTAAACTGCACATTTCCATTGACAATTGAATATTTTCTTACATCGCTGTAATTCCAACCATCGGTTAGATAAAAGTAATTTCCTGATTTCATAAATGTTCCCGATGCCCATGAATTTGATGAAAGCAAATCACCGTAAATCACATTCCAAGTGGTTCCAAAATCGGTACTGGATAAGAAAAAGTGGTTATTGCTATTTTCATAAGGGTAATAAACACTTAGGTATAGCGTATTCCCATCATGAATAAGCTTAAAGTGGTTCAAGGGTTGGATTGTTCCTACAGCAACTGTGGTGATTTTACTCCAGCTTACCCCACCATCTATCGATTTTACCACCGTATCGTTGAAAACTCCAAAAAGGGTTCCATCCATATTGAAAAAATCGAAGTCTTTGGTGTGTGGAACACCGTCAATAGTATAGTTTAACGGTTGAAATGTGGTGAAATTATCAATAGATGTACATAAACTTTCATCATTTGTTGAAATATAAACTTTGCTGTTTACAATCTCTTTGACTCTAGCTTTATCATAATTTATAAAATTTGTCGATTGAGTCCATGGCCCGCTTAAAGAAGCACTTTTATAGACACCGCCCTCATTTGAAGATACAAAATAACCCCCTTGATGTTTAACCCATATCTACAAATTTTTTCCCGGTAGGAAGCCCATCTACAGGATACCAAACATTGTTGTTATTTGTTTGAAAATAAACACTATCTGGGTAAATATAAAAGAGGGTGTCGTTGTTTAGATAAAAATTTACAGCACCGAACTGAGATTGGTTGTGAGGGTCTGGAATAGTGTCCCAGGTTACCCCCTCATCTCTGGAAATCATGCAAATATGATGTCCCTGGGTGGAATTTGTTGCTGTTTGAGTCTGAACAGATCCACTCGCCCAAAAATCCACCGATTGGACGGGAGCCGATGATACTAAGCTATAATCGGACGAATCAACGTTTACAAATAATTGATTTTGAATTCCTAAATAGAATAATTTGTTATTTCCAACACCCAATCGAAACGAAAAAGGTTGTGCCAAATTAAATATGTCAGAATAATTATAAGCATTCCATGTTAGCCCCCAATCGCTTGTTTTTGCCATTGCAAAAGGAAAAACGGTCGAATCGGTTAGGGAAATCACTCGATCTCTTACATTAAATAGGAGGTGTTGAGAATTATTTAATGCAGATGTCCATGTAGCTCCAGCATCAATAGAACGATGAATCGCCACAAAATCTTCGCTAATTAAGATGGAATCTCCTTTTATTAATACGTGATGTCTATCAATAACAGAATTATTAAAATCTCGTATTTTGATCCACGTGGATCCATTGTCGGTACTTTTATAAAATGATTTTCCATCTTTTGCCAGCACATACAAATTTTGATTAGATGACCATATTTTTGAAGTATTGCCGGATTTTGGCCCCCCTAATGGTTGCCATTGGGCTTGTGTAGTGCCTAGTAAAAAAACACAAGCAAGCATTGTAAAAAGTTTTTTCATATATTTTTTGTTATAAAAAAGAATAATTTTAAGATATATATGCTGACGTTTTAATGCGTTAGAGAGTTGCATTAACTTGAAAAAATGATTATTCTACAAATAAAATCATTGTCTATTTTATGACCTGATTATGCATTATTAGTTGGAAAAGGCTAACGGAACAACGTTAAATCGGCATAGTGGCAAAGATTTTGAATCGACCAAACCCTCAACCACAAATGCATAGCTTGTAACTTTATGCCAAAATCAATTTAGGACTAAAAGCGGATAATTAATCATAATAATAAATGGAAAGAAGCTTTAGATATATCGTAAAACTAAGTGGATACCAAATATAAGACACGGATTGCTAAAGGTAAACCGGAGTGGAAGCAATTATTCTATCGGTTGGATTATTAAAACGATTCATACTGTTTTTGTCCGGTAACCAGCCAGTTATTTTTTAATTCATCGAAAATTCTGACATTTTTAAATCCGACGGAAATAAGTTGTGCTTCAACCTCTTCCGGTTCAAATCTGATTTCGAGGGGAGGCCCTTTTGGAGTTTCTTTCTTTTTTCCAGTCGCAGATTGCAATTTTTCCCCCGGATGCTAAAATCCGGTAACACTCTTTGAGCAGGGCTATTTCATCCGATAGTTCGTGATGGAGATTGATCATTATTGCAATATCAACCGATGCGTCGGTCAGTGGAATTTGACTTTCTGCCATCAGCAGGGTGCTGATATTCGGGAACGATGGAATCACGTTTGCGTTCATCCATTCAATCATCGTAGGAGAAACGTCTAATGCAATAATTTTGCTTTCGGGAGATAATCGTGAAAACTCTTTGTCGAAGAGTCCAGTTCCGGCTCCGATATCTGCAATGGTTCTTCCGTTCTTAGCCCCAATGGATGTCCAGATATATTCGGGATTGATATCCTCCAAACGGCCCGGATGATTTAATTTTTTCTAATTTGGTTATATCGAATTTGTTACTCATTTTTAATGATTTTTAATTCCACACGTCGATTCTTTTTTCGTCCGTCTTCAGTGTCATTATCTGCTATTGGTTTGGTTTTACCATACCCAATGGCAATAATTCGTTTATTATCCATGCCTTTCGTTATCAGCCATTGTTTAATTGCATTTGCCCTATCGCTCGATAGTTGTAGGTTGTAATCATCCCGGCCTTCGCTACTGGTATGTCCGGAAAGTTCAACAGCCATTTGCGGATGATTGTTCATAAACAACAATATCTTTTCCAGTTCGGGCATCGATTCCGGTAAAAGAACAGCAGAAGCTTTTTCAAAATAGATGTTGTTTAGGGTTACGATTGACCCGACTTTTATCATGTTTAGCAAGTAGTTTCTGGAAATGCTTTCCAAAGGATAATTATCTAGTGTTACGATATCGGTTTTGGCTTGATACCCAAAAGCTTCGATTGAAACGGTATAAGTGCCGTTGTTGAAATAGGTCGGTGGTGGTTCTGCCGTTTTCCGTGATGATTTCTTTTTTTATGCCTTGGTTGTTGGTGATGGTGATTGCTGCATTAACGGGGCGACCCGAGGTACTGTCGGTTACAGTAGTTGCAAATGTTATTTTTTGAGGAAAAGAGGGTTTTTCTTCGGGAACTTTTTTCTCCGGTAATTTAATCTTAAAATTAGGAATTACAACTAAAGCCTGAAAAATAACACCAATATTACTTCCTCCCGATTTTAGTTTCGAAATGTCTTTTTCCCAATGACCGTACATTTCTGTTTCAAGACCAGACATGTCATTATTAATAAGGTTCATTTGCCAGTACATTCGGCAACCCAAATCAAGAGGAATTCCGTCAAACGGGTGGTAGAAGAACTGCATTGTCGGTTCAAACCCCAAATTACCAAAACTATTCAATTCATGAAATTTTCTTGTCGGTGACCTCATCAAGTAAATAAGTGAGCAATTTTCCAGCTATGAAATCGACACTTCCACCCCCATAAATAGAGAATTTATTATATGTTAATAATGGTGCTAAAGCTCCGACGCTTAATGTGCTGGTTCGATATTTAACATGCCTCTCATCGTGATAAGGGATTTCATAATTGGCAAACACTTCTTTACTCCGTTTAGTCCAGCAGATATCAAAAATAAATTTATCCACTTTAATCCCGGTCGTAAAATGAATTCCGGTAAGCCCGATGATATGTTTCATCTCTTTGTCGATAACCTCTCCATTTAGTTTGGTTTTAGAAGCATTGTATAAATCAATAAACTCGTTGGTTCGGCTCAGAGGTGCATAGGATAAGTTATAACCGATGCCCAAGTATTGTAATTTGATGTTTTGTGAATATAGGGTGGAGGATATTGCTAAACAGAGGAATGACAAAATTCTATACTTCATGCTTTTGTGCCGTTTAAATTTCTATTGCAAATGTATAAAAAAAACATTAATAATCTTTTTGTTAAATTAAGTGCTTTTGGGGAATTAATATTCAGGTGAGGGTGGTAAATAAAAAGTCGGAAGATTTCTTCCGACTTTTTATAAAGCAGTATTTTATAATTATTTCACCAAAGTATAAGTGTCGTTGGCAATTACCAATTCTTCATCGGTTGTAATCACCATTACGGTGGTTTTTGAACCTTCTTTGGAAATTATGGCATCTTTACCTCTTAAACCGTCGTTTTTGGTTTTGTCGAAATCTACTCCAAAGAAAGAAAGATCTTCACAAATCATTTCACGAAGGTGAACATCGTTTTCACCAATGCCTCCGGTAAATAGAATCAAGTCAACACCGTTCATGGCGGCGGCATAAGCACCGATGTATTTTTTAAACGCGATAAGCATACATCCGAAGGGTGTCAATAGCACGCTGATTTCCTTTATTGAATTCGTCTTCGATGTCTCGCATATCCGAACTGATTCCCGAAACACCTGCAACCCCCGATTGTTTATTAATCAGGTTGTTTCATGCCTTTATAATCCAGATTTTCGAGCTCGGCAATAAAAAGCAATGCCCCCAAATCAAGATCGCCTGTGCGAGTGCCCATCATCAATCCTTCTACAGGAGTAAATCCCATGCTGGTATCCACAGATTTTCCGTTTTTAATTGCTGCAATAGAAGCACCGTTGCCCAAGTGGCAGGTGATGATTTTCATGCTGTTCCAGTCTTTCCCGATAAGTTTTGCAGCCTTAGGAGCAACAAATTTGTGGCTGGTACCGTGAAATCCGTAGCGGCGTACTTTATTGTTTTCGTAATATTTGTAAGGAATGCCATATAGATAAGCTTCTGCAGGCATGCTTTGATGGAACGAGGTGTCGAAAACCGCAACTTGAGGCATATTGGGTAAAAGTTCTTCCATTACGTTGATCCCTTGCAGGTTAGCAGGATTGTGCAATGGGGCTAATTTACAAAGATCTAAAATTTTATTTTTAGTGTCTTCGTTAACAAGTGCACTTTCAGGAAAATACTCACCGCCATGGGCAACACGGTGTCCGCAGGCTACAATTTCATTCACATTTTTAATTACTCCGTGTTTGGAATCGGTTAATGCCTCTAACACCAGATTGATTCCAACCTTGTGGTTTGCTATCGGGGTTTGAATGTGGTATTTCTCACAATCTTTGGCGTGATGAGTAAAAATGCCCGTTTCCATACCGATGCGCTCTATCAAACCTTTTGCAAGCAACACGTGTGTTTCATTCCCCATTTGAATCAATTGATACTTAATTGATGAACTTCCGCAATTTAATACTAAAATTTTCATGTTTATTTGTTATTATTTCAATTTTGTTTCTCTAATAATCGATGGGGCGAAATTAGAGAATTAAAATTATTAATACAAATTATTATTGCTCTTTTTTTTGAGTTTTGCGAAATATATTTTTTTTGCTTTAAGATTGAAGTTAAACTTGATGACTTTTATTATTATATTTGCAAGAATTATTATTATATTTGCAAAAATGATAATTAATTATTAATCAAAAGTAGCGGGCATATTCGCTTTTTTAATCCCCAATATCAGATATGCATGATTGCGGATAAAAACAAAATAGGTATGAAAAAAACAGCTTTTATTATATTAATGCTGATGCTAATTATTGGTGTTAAAACACAGGGACAGCCACTGAAACCCACAAAAACAGAGGCTTTGGTGAACACTACCGTAACCAATGAGTCTAAAAAACCGATGGAGGGAGATCAAGTCTTTTTTACCTCTAAAAAAAACAGCCAAAAATATAAGGGAGTTACCAACAGTGAGGGTAAGTTCTCAATACTGTTACCGATTGGGGATACGTATTTGGTTGAATATAAAAATTTTACGGAAAACGTGAAGTATAAAGAGTTCACAATTCCTGCAGAAACCTGCACTTTATTCTTGGGACATAAATATTAGTTTTGAACCGGCCAAAGTAATTGTTCTGCAAAATTTAGAGTATGATTTTAATAAATCGACGATTCGACCCTCTTCATACAAGGCCTTAAACGATTTGGTAGAAGTAATGAACCTAAAACCGAATTTGGTCATTGAAATTGGGGGACATACGGATAATGTGGGGGATGATAAATCGAATGAATTGCTATCTCAGCGAAGAGCGGAATCGGTAAAGCAGTATTTAGTAAAAAAAGGAGTTAAGCCGGAACGAGTTCAAACTAAGGGATATGGTGAATCGATGCCTATTGCGGATAATGATTCGGAAGAGGGCCGCCAGAAGAATAGAAGAACAGAATTAAAGGTTGTTAAAGACTGATTTTTTTATTGATTACTCAATTTTGAAATTTTATTATATTGATTAAGCATGAAGAAAAAAATCGGCACGGCTTTGTTTATTATCCTGCAAAATTGTGCTATTGCCCAACCGCCGACAGTGCAGGATTGTTTGGGAGCTATTCCGATCTGTCAAAATCAATATTCAGAGTCAACCATACATTATGGTGATGGCAACTATCATTCGGAAATTAACGATGCAATTTCTTGTCTTGATGAAGAATATTATTCGGTATGGTACACTTTTACCGCTCAAACATCCGGATATTTTCGATTTTCGATTACTCCAAACACCTATTCCAACGATTATGACTGGGCGGTGTTTAATCTTACCAATGCCAATTGCTCCGAAATTTACACTAACGCTTCACTTTGTGTAAGCTGCAATTCTTATGGAGATTACAGTGGTAGTAATGGATCAACAGGAGCTAATTCAACGCTGGGCTATGGAAATTCAAACGGACCTGGAACAGACAATGGCCCGGCATGGAATTCCGATATTCCGGTAGTAGCCGGAAATACCTATGCTATGCTAATTTGCAATTGGTCGCAATCAAGTTCGGGGTACTCCTTGAACTTTAATGGCTCATCTGCAGCTATCTTCGACAATGTTCCTCCCCATGTATTGCCTATAAATAACCCACTGTGCGGAGATTCTTCCGTGTTAATTCAATTTTCGGAATATGTAATGTGCAATTCCGTTAGCCTGTCCGATTTTCAATTGACCGGACCCGATGGAAACATTCCCCTGATTTCAGTGACAGGCTCGGCATGTGCTTCGGGTGGAACACAGGAGCGTTTTTTTAGAATTCGAGCCAATCAATCGCTGCAAAAAGGGAGCTATGAACTTATATTAGCAGGTTCAGTGAATGATTTGTGCGGAAATGCTGCTGCACCCGACACCTTACCTTTTACCATAACCGGAATTACACTTCAAGTTTCCTCCACTCCGGCGATATGCAATCCTAACGGAACTGCAACATGTACGGTTATTAACGGACAATCGCCGTTTAATTATCAATGGTCGAATGGTCAATCGGGTTCTCCAATCAATGGGCTCAACGAAGGTACTTATTATGTGACGGTTACCGATCACCTTGGTTGTGTGGATTCTGCTTCTGTGAGCATTTCTACTGGAAGCGGAGCTATTCAAAGCACATTGGAAAAACATGATATCGATTGTTTCGGAGATGAAAGCGGTTGGATTAAGGCTCATACTGCATCCGGCACACCTCCGTTCTCATTCATTTGGTCGAATGGAACGACCGATTCTATTGCAAATCATTTGTCTGCCGGAGCTTATTCCGTTACTGTTTCAGACAATTATGGATGTTCTACAGTCGGTTCAGTAGAATTATTTCAAAATCCTCCATTTTCTGCATTTATCGACAGTGTCAGAGATGAAAAGTGTTCTTATGCCGATGGTGCTGTTTTTATTCACGGAGATGGTGGTGTTCCTCCATATCATTATCAATGGTCAACTCCATCTGCTACAAATGCACCTTATCTGCAAAATATCCATGCCGGTAATTATTCCGTGACGGTTTATGATGCTGTTAATTGTGCTCAGACGCTATCTGCCGATGTGTTGGGAGAGCCCTATCCTGTTGCTGATTTTTCAACGATACCGACTACAGCTTTTTTGGAACAAGCCAATTTTCATTTTATAAACCAAAGTCAGGCTTACACTACTGCTTCTTGGAATTTCGCGGATGGCACCAGTTCTGTTGACGACTCTCCTTGGCATAGGTACTCGACTTTAGGACACTTTCCGGTTATGCTTGTGGTTTCTTCCGGTAATCTGTGCGTGGATACCGTTATCAAATATGTGAATGTTGTAGAGGATTTCTTTATTTATATTCCCAATACATTTACCCCGAATAGCGATGAACACAATGATTTGTTTGGACCGGTAATCTCGGGAGGATCCGAAAAAGATTACCTGCTCGAGATATATTCCCGATGGGGAGAGCCGATTTTTAAAACAAACAAAATTGATCGTTTTTGGGATGGATATGTTTCGGGAAATATTCTTTGTCAAAGCGGCTCATTTGTGTATCATATAAAAGTAAAAGATTTGTGTGATATTGAACATGAGTATATTGGCTATGTATTGCTTTTACGGTAAAGATGGTCGCTGTCGAACCCTAATTTATTATTTGTCGGCTTTAGATATCGATTGGAATGGGGAAGGATTCCAAATAAAATATTGAATTTTTTTCTAATATTCCACCGGGCATGATGTTTTAAGAAAAAAACTGAAAAGTGATTGCTAACCATTGGCTATTTTTCCAGCTCTTCCATTATTTTTATCGCCTCTTGTTGATTGTTTCCACAAATCAACGGGTCGAAAGAAAAACCTTTGCAAACCTGGGGACGGAGCGGGGAATCAATTAACTTGCAGAGCAGGTCGTCGGTGAGCTGGATGCAACGTTTTCCGGCGGGTTTTCCGCCTTCCATTCCGGGAATCGAGGATGATATGGAAGGGGCGATGCAACAAGCACCACAATCGGGACGACATAAATGTTGGGTAACAGTTGTTTCTTTATCCTTCATTAACGTGATTTTTTTCTGCCTGAATTTCGACTCCGATTAGCGCAATACGTATTTCATCATAACTGTACTTGCCTTGGAAAAGCTCATAAATGGGGCCGAGCGTCTGTGTGCTTAGCATCGTGGATGCCTTCACAATATCATCGATGGAGTCCTGACTTAAAAGTGCAGTCTGGGGCAAAAGCCCTTCCTTAACATGCCAGACTAGATGATTGAGCACGGTTTGAGGAGTGCATTCCCGCTGTTTGGCGATATCTTCAATAGTTTTTCCTGCTTCAAACAACTGAAAGGAGATCTCCCGCGAAGGAATCTTAATGGGTTTTTCTATGTCAAATTCTTTTTTTCTACTCTTTTTGGCCTTTTTTGATTTGGGTTTATTTTCGTTATCAAAGTCAAAATTCCCATATTGAAGTTTGTGTTGCAGTTTTTTGAGTTGATTTAGATAGATTTCTCGTTCATCATCTTTTTGCAGTATGCGAATGGTTTCTTTGTTAATCAATTGATGAGATAAAGCTGAATTAAGAATGTAGTCGATAATTAGTAGAGCTCTGTATTGCTCGTAAATCAGGAGTTCCAGTTCGGCAACCTTGTCAATATAATCCGTGGCATCTTCAATCACTTTAAAATTGGTAAGATATGATTGCGTGTTTTGGTAAAAACCCTTCAATACCGGCAGGAAATAACCTTTAGCCGCATTTGCCCTTGAAATAATGGTTTCGGGTGTGCTTTGTTCCGATTGATGAATCTTAACCAATTCGCGGATAAAAGAATTGCTTATGGCGCTGCTTTTAGCGAATTCAGATTGTTGGGCAAGAACCCATTCCAGATATTCCTGTTTGTTGAGCAAAGGCGAATCGGAATTGAGGTGGTTAACCAAGTCAATATAAGTTCTTACAATGGGATCGAAGGTGAATGTTTCGATGGCTTTGTCGCGATAGTAATCGATGGATGCATTATTGAGCTTTTCGGGAAGTTCTTCCTTGCAATTATTGGCAAGATCGAAATCCAAAACCCGTTCATCTATAGATAAGTTTTGATATCTTATTTTTGTTTTTAAAATCAAACCATCCAATGAGCGAAGTCGCGAAAGTGCCACATAAACCTGCCCGGGAGCAAAAGAATCGGAGATGTCCAAAATGGCTCTGTCGAATGTTAGTCCCTGGCTTTTATGTACCGTGATGGCCCACGCCAATTTGATCGGAAAGTGGCTGAATGTGCCGATTTGCTCTTCTTCTATCTCGTTTTTTTCTTTGTTGATGGTATAGCGTATATTTTCCCAAATGTACCGATCCAGCTTGGTTTCTTCGGTGTTTCCATCAATCATTACATAGATTTCATCCGAGGTAAGTCGCTCTATTCTACCGAGTTTTCCGTTGAAAAACTTCATCTCTCCCGAAGGGTCATTCTTGATAAACATAATTTGAGCTCCTTTTTTCAATGTCATCTCTTTTTCGATAGGATAGAGGTGTTCGCCGAAATCACCGTTAACCTTGGCCTGGTAAGTGAATTCTTGTTCGTCTAGTGAATCCAGAAATTTCTTGTTCTTTTCATCGGCCTTGTAGTTATGGGTAGTTACCGTGATGATATTTTCGTTGATATCGGCTTCGTAATCGGGCTGGTATTTAGTATTGAGCAGTTGTATATCCTGTTCGCTGATATCGTTGGTACGCAGATGGTTGAGTAATGAAATGAATTCAAGGTTATCTTGACGGAAAATTTTATCCAGCTCGATAAAAATCGGTTTTTCTGTTTGCAAAGCCAGAGCGTCGAAGAAGAATTGCGATTTATAGAAAGGTCTCAAAAATGACCATTCCTGATCTTTTACCACGGGCGGAAGCTGGTACATATCGCCGATAAACAGTACTTGTACACCACCAAACGGAGTGTAGTGTTTTCCACGGATATGTCGCATCACAGTATCAATAGCATCAAGAAGGTCGGCACGCAGCATGCTTACTTCGTCAATCACGAGCAACTCCATCTTACGGATAATCTCTCGCTTACGACTTCTAATTTGCAGGTTCTTGATAAGTTTCACAGGATCGGTTACTTTCGAGTTGATGTCCTGACTGTAGCTGATGGGTTGGGGAACAAAACTGCCGAACGGAAGCTGGAAAAATGAGTGGATGGTGGCTCCTCCGGCGTTGATAGCGGCTATTCCGGTGGGTGCAACTACAACTGTTTGCTTAAATGTGTATTTATGAAGTTCTTTTAAAAATGTAGTTTTCCCCGTACCAGCTTTTCCGGTCAGAAAGATGTTCTTCGAAGTCTGGTTGATAAATGATGCAGCTAATTTTGCCGTCTCAGTAACGATGATGTGAGTATCTTCTGTTGACACAATTTACAATTCTACTTTTTTGCAAAGTTAATCAAAAGCAGATGATTTTTAGGATAATATTTGTAAGATAATTTGTTTTTATTTTGATTATTGAACAATGTTCATTATCTTTGCAGTGTTAAAATAATAAACAGTGATAAAAATGGAGAAAATTGAAAAGAAAGAGATTCAGGAGCAACGGATGCGGGGGTATTTTATTGAAGCTACAAAATCGTTGATTCAATCGGAGGGAGTGAGGAGTGTAAGTGTTCGTAATATTGCGGATCAGGCGGGATACTCGTTTGCAACTTTGTATAATTATTTCAAAGATGTAAAAGTACTGATTTTCGAATGTGTAAAAATCTTTCAGGAGGAATGCGAGACATTTGTGATGGATAAAGTGGGGGCAAAACCTGCCGGGATTCCACGGATAAAAGCCATAACCAAGGCGTATGTGAATTATTTTATGGAGTACCCGGGTATTTTTGACTTGTTTTTTGTGGAAAAACTCGGGTCGATAGGAAATCCACAGCAAATGGGGCTTGCAATCTATTCTTTTTTGAACTACTTGTGCGACAGCGATTGGAATGCCGTGAGAAGCCAAGGAAAGTATTCGGAGCAACAAATAGAATCTATTCAAAAGCGACTTAATTATATTAGTGCCGGAATGTTGCTGTTTTATATGAACCGGCTTCAGCCATCATCGTATGCTGAATTTCAATCGAACTTGGATAATCAATTGGTGCTAATTTTTGATAATTAGGTGATGAAAAGTCGAAAAGAACTGAAAGAAGAGTATAAGCAGATGAAATTTCCCATGGGCGTATTTCAAATACGGAACCTCGTGAGTGGAAAAATATATATCGGCAGCAGCTTGGATTTGAATGCTGCATGGCGTTCACAAAAATTCCAATTGAATGCCGGATCACATTTAGTAGAGCAACTACAAAAGGACTGGAACCAATTGGGAGCGGACAATTTTGTGTATGAAGTTTTGGATGAGGTTAAACCTGATGATTCCAAAAACCTCGATTACAACAAGGAGGTAAAGGCGCTGGAAATACTGATTATAGAGTCGTTGCAACCCTTTGACAACAAAGGATACAACTGGAAACGAAAACGGTGACATCATTTTGTCATACGAAAAAGGACCATAGTGCGAAGTTGTAAACTTCGCACTATTTAAGACTTTGAATAGTAAAAACACTGCGTAGCCCTAAAACCTCTCAAACTTCTAAAATCACCGCGGGTGAGCTTCCGAAAAACAACAAATTGCTAGTTTGAAGCAATTATTCAGATGATAGCAATTTGGTAGTTTTTCGTGAATCCTCGAAAAAAAATGAAATCGTAGATTTCTGTTTTTTCGGGACGGGGAGGAGCGAGCGAGGATTGATAAGCAAACGATTTCAAAATAATTAGCAATGCAGCAAGGGCGTTTACGTCTGTCTCGCTGCAAGCAGGCACTACCTTGCTAAAGCATTGCTTTTGTTTTGAAATCCAATGAAAAGCTCCGCATTCGCTCCTCCTAGACTTTTTGGATACTTTTGTGGCAATGACAAAAGTATCATTGAAAAGCAAAAAGCCTAGAGAAAAGTATAATACTGCGTAGCTCTAAAACCGTTGTGCGATCCCGATATTTATCGGGATTGCAACTTCGCACTCCAACCCCGTCTATCTAACACTCACGCTCCTCGAACCGTAATACGAATAATAATTCCCATCGTACATGGCATCGGCGCTTACCGGCCCCATTTTGTACGTGCCTTTGGAAACTACCCGCACCAGATAATAGAAGTTTTTGATATATCCGGTAACGGTGGTGAACATCGTGATCCGGTCATCTCGCATATCTAGGAAATCGGGAATTGCCCGGTCTTTAGTCCACAAATATTCCCGGTCGGCCGTGAGTCTTGGGTTTTCAATCTCGAAGCAAGCCGGCAGCATATCGGTGATTGCCACGTTTTGGATGGAGCTCTTGTCCGAAGTGGCCACGGAAATCTTGACCACGATCAGGGCGTTCTGTTCAAATTCGTCGCTGGTGATAGGTTTGCCAAAGCGATCAAAGAAGTTCTTGCGGACCATTAGGTATTTATCCTGATCTGCTATATTTCCGGTTCTGCTGATGCCCTCGGTTTGATAGAAGTAGAACAGTTTGCCATTCCCCGTTTTAGTGATGGTGATCGGTTTGTTGTTCAGATTCTTGGTGGAGATAAAGTCCGTATTGTTGTATTTGCCGACCGATTCCGTCCCGCAGGTGATGGTTCCGGTGATGTTGTTGCTCAGGTTCTGGCGCGACATTTTTCCCAATGCCAGTAGTGCAAAAGAGCGATCCTGCGTGGAGAGCCATCTCGATTTCTTCACGTCCACGGAGAGCTTTCTGGCAATCTGGGCGATTTGAGGATTTGCCGGTTCGGTTTCGTTCAATACATAAAGCACAAGCGCCATATTTCGGATCATCGAGTTGAAACTGCCGTCGAAATCCCTTTTGTACAGCGGATATTCATAAGCTTTGGGCAAGATATACCGATAATTTGTTTTGTCGCCGGCCATGGCAAAAGAGGCGGCAAGCAGATATTTGCTCTCCTCGGTAAGCGACACTTTGTTTTCCTTGTAGTGGTTCATCAGCGAAATGCTGGGTTTACCTCCCAGTGCCAGCACAAAGAGCGAGTAGCAGTCCTCCTGGCGCATCATCTTCTCCCGGTTCAATCTGCCGTAATTATCGTAAATAAAATACTCTTCGGGTTTACTTTCCTTAATTTCCTGGGCGATATATTTCAACCCGTTGTCGATTACTTGCTGGTTTACTTCAAATCCGGCTTTCTTGGCTTCGATTAAGAAGTGAAGTGCATAAGTGGTTGCCCACCAGTTCACCTGCCCGCCCGAGGTCCAATAGAGCATTCCTCCGTTGTATTGTTGGAGTGTTTGCACTTTGTAGATGGCTTCCTGAACCAAGTAATCGGGATTCCATTCCATATTCTTGGTGTCCTGGTGAATGGCTTTAGCGATATCGCGATAGTATAGCAACGGGAATGCCGTAGAAACAGTCTGTTCGAGGCATCCGTAAGGATAGTGGAGCAGTTCGCTTAAATCGCGGGAGAACTCTACCATCGGCGATTTGCTTACCAGCAATTTCGAAGTTGAGGAACCGGCAATGAAGTCGGCATCTACCGTGAAGGTATGTGTGGCTCCGTCAACGGCTCCTGCTTCAAAAACTTTTACCAGACCGGCTGCCGGTCGAATGGTCAGATCCACCTCTTCGAGATAGGTTTTGCCTTCGTGAACGGCGGAAACCGCAACCTGGGATTCTCCGATGGTATATGCCGCCGATAAGCTGAATTCAACTCTCCGTTCCGAATTGGCTGGGATGGAAATGGTTTTGGTGCTTTCACCTTTCACATTGATGGCTCCCTTATTGGCGATCTTAACCGTTACGTTAGCGGCTCTAGAAGTGGTGTTGCTCAGGGTTACCGGACATTCTACCTGATCGCCGGGGCTGAGGAAACGGGGGAGAGCCGTGCTGATCACAATTGGATCGGCTACTTTAATATTGGCTTCCGCAGAGCCGAACTTCTTGTCTTTCCATGCCACTGCCATCACGCGCAAGCTGCCCGAGAAATGAGGAATATCAAAGGTGTAACGGACTCTTCCCGAAGGATTGTTTAAAATTCCGCTCCAGAGGGCGATTAGTTTTACGCGTTTGTTAGTGAGCGGATTAATGCGCTTGCTCATGTCCATGGCCAAGTCGCCGCCAAAACTCGAAGCATAGCGTTTCAGTTCTGGGAATATGCGGGCATATAAATCATAGCTGTTCACTTCAAGGGCTCTTTTCTGATAGAAATAGTCGTAAGGATCCGGGGTTTTGTAATTGGTGATTTGCAGGATGCCTTCGTCAACAACGGCGATGGTAACCTGCGATCCGGCTTCTGCAACCACGTCCACCGATTGTTTTGTCCTTGAATTTGATTGGTTGGGAGCCGTAATGGTTACCGGCATATTGTTCTCTTTCTTCTCCACCGTGATGGGTAGAGTTCCATGTGCCACTGTTAGGGGAATTTCACTGCTGGTGAGCGAACGGATGGCTGTAGCTGTGACATACATGTTGGGAACATACGATTCCTTGATGGGCAGTTTTAATGCCGCCGATTTGTCCTTGGCATCGAGGACAAAGAAATCCATTACCTCGTTGCGTTCCACGGTGACAATGAGTTTTCCCGAGAATGGAAGTTTAAATAATAGGTCTGCAGTTTCGCCGAATTTGTAAGATTCTTTGTCTTTTTCGATGAGTACTTCCCCGTCCTTATCCACGTTGAATGAGGAGAAATCGGTATCGTTGGAACCGTACGAATAGAAAGTCCGCGAAACGTATCCGTCGCCTTTGGTGCTGTAAATTCTGATTTCGTATTCTCCCGAGTGGGTCGGAGTGTAGGATATCTGGCCTCTGCCGCCCACGAAACTGACCGTTTTGTTGAGGACCACGATTTCCCGTTTGTTTGAATTGTATTGGTAGTTTGAGCCGGAGCGTTGGATTACATTCTGATATTCATTACGGATAATTTGAACTTTTGTTGAGGAATTAACGGCAATACCCTTGCGGTTTACCGAGGCCATGTTGAACGTAAATGGTTGATGGGTGCCGATGTAGGTATCAAAGTACTTGATGCCGAAAAATATATCTTGAGTGGCCACTTCAAACATAGAAACCCTATTTACCGGACGTCCTGTTTCGTCGAAGACTGTACTGTAAATTTTCCCTTGCAACAGCCCGATGCCTTCAAAACTAGGCATGGTAAATATTTCGGAAGCTCTTCCGTTGTCATCGGTTTTGGTGTCCCTTACAATATTTTCGAGGGCAATGCTGCTTTTTACGTTTACGCTGAAATCATAATCGGAGAATCCTTTGGGATGAATTACCGTACGGGAAAGGCTCAGCTCATTCTCCACTTTACGACCGGTGGCTGGAGTGCCGAACAGGTTCATGGCATCTACGTTTACCATCAACCGATCACTTGAATTTAGCTGGGTTCCCGAGAGCTCTACTTTTACAGAAATTCGGTCGGGCATAAACTCTTCGGTAGTAAATCGGTAGCTATTTAGCATGATGTCATTCCCCGAATAAACTTCGAGCGTATAAACTCCGGTTAAGGCTGCGTCCGGAAGTTTGAATGAAATTTCGGCAGCACCTTGTTGGTTGGTCTCTTTGCGGAACGAAATCAGTTGCTTGCCGTTGGGAGCCAGAATCTTGTATTTTAATGGAATATTCGACGCATTTAGCCATTCTAATGTTCGCACAATGGTGTTGATGTGGACTGAGTCGCCGGGACGGTAGAGTTTGCGGTCTCCATACACGAACACATCATAGTCGATGTTGTTGGTGTATTTTCCGCCCACTTCGTATCGCGAATTTTCCACCTTGTTGTCATTGAAATTCAGGAAGTTAAAATCTTCCCCGCTATGCGCTGTAATCATTCCGATCTCAAATCCGGGGAACTGCTTATTCATGTCTTTCAGGGTGACCACTCCTTCCGCATTGGTCGTGGCGGAATACACCTTTTGGTTGTTGGTGCTGATAAAATCAAGGCGAACTCCGGCTAATGGCTTCGATTCAAGAATGGAGTTGGCCATGATAAACATATCGTTTTTTCCTTTTTTTACGATTAGTCCAATATCGGAAACCGACACCATGATGGCATCCCGAAGATACCTGCGACTGTCGTCCTCCACTTTTACAATGTAAAATCCTTTCAGATTACTGTTGTATTCGAGTTCCTGCAGATTCAAATTCAGCAGGTAGGTATTCAGGTTTTTGGGCAGGCTCCCGACATTGATGTTCTTTTCATATA
Source organism: Bacteroidales bacterium (assembly GCA_963556065.3). Lineage (GTDB taxonomy): Bacteria > Bacteroidota > Bacteroidia > Bacteroidales > WCHB1-69 > JBAXTE01. Next base: position 159,518 of record CAUVYH020000013.1, on the reverse strand, counting down.
TGGTTTTTCCGTAATTTTCGTCCATTGGCCACTCGTAATTATAGGAATATGAATTCTCGTCATCGATAGCCGATTCGTCGTACATGTAATTGTATTGTTTCCCATTGCGAAGGTAGTGCATGATGTTGTTTTCGAATACTTTAAATACGGTTACTTTCACTTTGCTTACGTTGCCGAGGCGGACTCCGAGGTTCTTTTCTCCCTTTGATGACATGTAAAGGCTGCCGGGGTCGGTGAAGGCTATAAACGGTTTCGATTTACTAAAGGTCACGGGTTGTTCATAATCTTGTTCCATCGGTTTCCCAAAGATTCCGGTGAGTTTCGAGGAGATATGGATGGTGTATGTCTTGTCTTCTATGAAATCGCCCTTGAGGTTGATGACGTTGTCCTGTCCGTCGATGGTGAAGTCAACGTTGGGCTTGATGCTGATGATCTCTTTCAGGTTGTTGGTGATAATCGGCTGACTGGTGAACACATGGATTGTGCCTTGTCCTTCAACGAATTCCGGGGCCATTCCTGTAATCATCAAATCGCCACGTGCAGGGATGTTTGCCGTTTTTTCCATCAGGTAATCGGTGACTTTGGACGAATTGCTGCACGACATGCCTTTATCCACGAAAATTTTTACCGGAAAATCCTGATCGCCCACATTGGTGGGAGCTGGAAATTCCACAATGATGTTGTCCGATTCTCCGGCCGTAACGGTGTGATGGATTACCTGATAGTCGTTGGCGATAATCCGCAGACGCTTGTCGAGTTCTGTGGCCTTTACTGCGTAGTTGAACGTGAGGTTGGCTTGCACCACTACGGTGTTTGCCATGGCTTCGCTCAGCGACCAGAACAGGCGGGCGTTCATCAGTTGCAGGTAGGGCGTGTGAAACTCGATGGGATCCGTTTTTACCGCTTTCTTTTCCTTGGAGAGGTTAGTTAAAATAGGAGACAGGGTGGCCTTGTAGTCGGTGTTGGCCTGAAAACCAGATTCCGGCGAAAAGACCAGCTCACGGGGCGTTTTCCACATGAACCGTCCCCTGATGGAGGGTGAAAAGTTTAGGTATTGCGTGGTGTCCCATTTGTTGAACAGTGAGTCGGAGGCGATGTCGTAGTTGAAGGTGAAGATCAGATTCTGTTGCTGATCAATTTGTTCGCTAAAATTACGGTCGGTCACTGAAATCTTGCTTGTTTTGCACGAAAACAGGACCAACGTGAGTACAACGATGGAAAAAAAAGATAATGCAGTGATTTTGTGAGCTTTTGATCCGTTTTTTAGCTGTTTTGCATAACGGATTCCCGTGGCCTTAAAAAAGGCGATTTTGTTGATTATTGACATCTTTTTAATCGGATTAAATTTTATCAAAATTAATAGCATTTATCGATATATTCTCGAATTGTTGATAACTTTTTTATAAATATTTTAGTTAATGGTTTGGTGTTGTAACTTATTGATAGTCTAAGTTATATGTTTTTTAGTGTTAATATCGGATTGATTTATTCATGCAGGGTTAACATGTTTTGTCATGCAGAGTTTGGAAGGAGGGGACGCTTGGGGTTTTGGAAAAATTGGTGGAACAAAACATTTAACAGCATAATATCTTGTAATGTCATCAAAACACCCTATACTGTTGGATCATAGAATAAGGTCACTTTTAAAATGTTTTTGCTATGGATAGATGTTCTTTCTTGGTTATAAATGAATGATACTCATAATTTGCTAATTTAGTTTTATTAAATCAGAATATGTGTGCATTATGTAATTTGAGTTTGATATTTTCTTCTATTAGTAGATTTTAATAGCTCACTATACCAATTCTTGAAGTATAATTAGCATATCTATTGCTAATCTGATTTGTCAAACTTTCGCTCAAGCAAAATTTTATTTCGCCCAATCTCTCATCACTCATATCTAAACCTAAGACATATTTGAAATTAAATCCAATGTAGCACAATTGATCATTAATTGAAAAAATAGGAGTTTTAAAGAACGAGTCTGGCCGAATTTTTAAATCAATTAATTCTTCGGCTTCGAAAGGATAAATCAAGCCAAGTATATATTTTGGAATTCTTGTTTTTTCTTGCGCATAATCGCATGAAGCGCTTATTTCTATTAATACGCACTCTGTTTTTTCTCTTAATGGTTTTTTTACATTTGGTTTGACATCTTTTTTGAAAGGTATAAAATCATTTAATATTTGTGATGACTTAACATTGAGAGCTTTTTTACATTGATCATCACTTATTTTGCATTCTGCAACAACTCCTCTTGTGTTTTTAGGGAAATCATTGCTTTTGTGTATATGATAAACAGTATTTAATTTACCTATATTGAAATTTTCTGGGTAATTTATTTTTTCTGGTTTGCCCAAAAGAGATAAAGGATTATCCCATGAACTATCAAAAAAAGTTTTCTTTAAATTATGCTCAAATATTGGAAGAATTGCACTTTTTATACTTTCTTTTGGTTCTTTTCGTGCATGCTTATCACCAACAGCATCAATTGCCATTTTTGACAAAACCTTTCCATAATTTTCTTCAAAATCAGCATGCTCACCCCATAAATCATTATTTGGGATCAAGGAAAAAATTGATCTTAAAGTGTCTGATGCTGCTTTTTGAGCTTTGTCTTCAAAATCCAATAGCGTTTCAAGAGAACCTTTTGAAAGAACTCTTTTAATTTCTTCAATTAATGCTTCTGGGTTTGTCGATTTTGTTTTATCAATAGTGTCAATTACAAGTGGACGAGCAATATATGCTTGTTCTCTATCTCTGATATATGTTTTTAATTCTTCAACTTCATTGGCATGCAAACTCCAAAATATTAAAGCATAAGGACCATTATCAAGTGGTATAATTGTTTTTAATGCATTACAAACCACGTTGTATAAATTTGCTCCTTTTGGATTTCCACCACTTAGATTTATATCAAAAAAGGCTATCCTTATACCTGTATATTGCATTCGGACTTCGTCTCCTATATTATACAGAACAGTATGACATAAAATCCCTAATTCATTAAAGGCTGCTCTAATTCTATCAATCTCTACATTGTCATTATCAACGGCAATAATTTTACAATCAGGTTTTATCATAATTTATTGTTTTTCATTATTAAACACTAGAGCGATAACAGCACCAGTAATCGTAGCAGGTAATTCATAATCCTTTGGATCAATAAATAATATTTTACCACCCGCCAATTCCATTACCATGCTTGCATAATACAATCCTAGTCCCATACCGCCGGGACGAGTAGTAACAAAAGGACGAGTTAATTCATCAGAAGGCAATTTAAATCCATCTCCATTATCTCCAATTATCAAAGTTGGACCATTAAAGTCTTTTGTATTGGTAGAGATATAAATAAATGGTTTGTGATTTTCACCAGTTTTTTCCTGTTTCACTCTTGTCCAATAAATAGAATTATCTATAATATTGTTTATTGCACTAACTAAAAGATTCGTTTGTGCTAAAACTTGAAAATCTTCAGCCTCATCAGAGAGTAGAGGGCTTGACAAGATAATGTTGTGATATATTAATCGACTTTGTGATAGATTTTTTACTCGATTAACAATACTTGATATGTTCTCAGCTTTACGATTTTGTTGTTTTAAAATCGGTGAAAACCCATCTAATAACAACATTACATTTCTTACTTTCTCTGAAATTAGTTCTATATTACTTCCTCTTTTAATATCTTCATTAATATAGCGAACTTCCCGTTCCAATTCATGAAAAACTATACTTAAGTTTAAACCAGCCATTCCTGAATTAAGCATAACATCTCTCATTTCTGTATAATCTTGTTCAACTTTTAGAACAGCCGCACCTAATTCCGTTTGCAAATTCTTTTTGACTATTAGCTTTTTTAACTCTTCTACAGTTTCTGAAAAGCCTACCTTGTTGACTTTTCGATCCTTTTTAATCGCAAAATCAAGCTTCGTTCTATCTTGTTGAGCTACATTTGCGGCATGAGAAACTATACTGAAACATATATTCTTAAAGATTTCATAGGTGTCATTTTCATCAAAACCCTCACGATTAGTTTTTTCCTTTAATCTGGTGCTATCTTTTAGATTTAAATTGATTGTTCCAAGTATCGTATTATTACCAAATTTTGCGCCTGGATTATTTGTTCTTACAACATCTAAACCCATCCAGTCATTTCCAGACTCTCCATAGTTGTAAACTCTAATTCCGTCACGATAAACTCTCACGCCAGCATTTTCTTTTAAATAATCTTTTATATTTTTTGTTTGATTGAAAGTATTTAGAACTTCTGAAACTAAATTAAAAACATGTAATTCTCCTGTTATAGAACCTATGCCAGCTAATTCACTTGAGCTTAAAATCAAGTTACCATTCTTCTTATTCGAGTATAAAATGAGCTTTTTATCTTCAATTGAGTCATTATTATTACTTGTAGGATCAGTTTTAAGTTTGAAAATAGACGGAGGAGTAAAGTTGTAATTCCAAGTATAAACTCCATTAACATCAATCGAAAATTTAAAATGATATGTTGCGGATTGAATTATCTGCCCAATATTAAATATGTCATTTATCCATGGTTGATATTCAGTTGGTAGAATAAGTTCAACAACAAAATTGTCTTTCTGGGTATCAAATGGACTAATTAAAGTGTTAACAGTTCTAGCGAGACTTCTTATCTCTTTTTTTTCCCATCTTCGACGTCTTAAATTTGCAAGTGTTATTCGAGTTCCATGTTGAGCATCAATAAATTGATTTCTTTCACAATCTTTCACAACAACCTCAGTATCTTCAATATATTTAGCTTTACTCATCAAATCACTCCAGTTTATTTCCAAGGTAGATCCAAATAAATCATTTGCCTCTTTAGTTTCAAGAATGATATTTGATGCTAATTTATGAACAGCAAGTCTTCCAACACCTTTTTCACCTAATGAAATTCTTCCGAATTTTTTACTAGGCACTCTATTCTTACCCCTTTTGAATGAAGTGCCTATTTCAAGCCATGACGTTTCAACAGTTTTCAATGACATACCACATCCATTATCTTCGACGATAATTTTAGCGTCTGGTGTATTGATATTTTCAAATACAATTTTTACAATGGTTGCATCAGCATCATAAGCATTTTTCACTAGCTCAAAAATTGCCAAGTTATCAGTTCCAATCAATTCATCTCCTAACAAACTTAGAATGTGACTATTTGCTCTAAAAGAAAATGTATGTTGTTCTTGCATAATCATATTATATTTTTTATTTCTTTAGCAATTTCCTCTGCTAAAACAACTGGAACCGCATTCCCGATTTGTTTAAATGCAGCAGTTCTGCTTGGTTTTTCTGTTTCTCCTTCAAAATAAAAATCATCTGGGAATGATTGTAAACGCGCCGCTTCTCGGACTGTTAGCGATCGGTTTTGTTCAATATCCGGATGAATATAATAGTGTCCATCTTTGGCAATATGTGCAACCACGGTTTGCGAAGCAAGTAAATTTGGAGCTACCACCTTAAAGCGGTCAACAAACGAATGGCGGTTTTTATGGCTTTGTAGGCGACCTTCCAAATCATTGTAATTTAATCTTTCACCTTTTTCAAACCATTTTTTTACAGCTTCACGGTAAATCTCCTTATCCTGTTCGTTTTGTGGTCGGGCAATATGCAAAGTTGTGAATTCAAGTTTATTAGTAATTTTCTTTTCCAACAGATATTCAGAAACTTCATTTGAAATATATGGTGTTACTCCCATTTTTCCTTCACCTGCATTTAACTTGGGAAGCCCCTTAAAAACTTCATCCACATTTACCGTATTCTGCTGAGTTTTGAAATCAGGGTAAAATCCTTTTTGCGTGCCTTTTTTCCCTATTAAAATAACCCTTCTTCTTTGTTGTAAAACCCCAAAGTTTGATGCATTCAATGTCGTGTATTCAGTTTCATATCCAATTTCACGGTACAAATCAATTAGTTTATCAAGGTATCTGTTGCCATCTATATCTTTCGCAGAATAAAGACCGATTACATTTTCAAATACAAAATAATTCGGTTGGTATTTTTTTATATACTCACCATATTGGATATACAGAAAGTTACGTCCATCGTCCTTCATTTTATTTTTATCAGCAGCACGTCCAATTAATGAGTATGCTTGACAGGGAGGCCCTCCAATAATCAAATCAATTTTTCTGCCTGCATTAATGTCATCAATCTTGTCAAAAATCATTTGATTATTTTCTTCCTTAATTGCTAAATTTATTACAGACTTGCTGAGTTTGTCAGGTAAAAGAGCGTATAGTTCTGACCTCTTGATATTGCCTTTCAGATAATCAATATATTTATCAAATTGGTTTGTTTCTTTCAAATAATGGTATGCAGTTCGTGTTCGTAATGTATTACATGCAGCCCCATCAATCTCAACGTGAGCAATAGGTTCAAATCCCTGACGTATAAAACCTTCTGAAAGGCCACCTGCACCAGCGAATAAATCGATAAACCTAAGCTTTTTGTTCTCTTTTCTCATTTCTTCCTCTAATCTTCAAACATTGATGAAACACTTACATTAAGGGCCTTGGCAATTTTTTCGATATTGACGAGAGTGATGTTCTTTTCAGCCCGTTCAATCATGCCAATATATGTTCTGTGAACATCGGCGTATTCTGCTAACTTTTCTTGAGAAAGTTGCTTTTTGACTCGCAATTCACGAACTTTTTCCCCAAACTTGATGGATATTTCTGCCTTTTGCCCCATGATGCTAATTTAAGTATGCAAAAATAGAGACAATACATTCCGCTGACAACATACTAAAGATAGCATGGTTGGTTTGAGGAAAATTTATTTCATCCCTCACTCTCCAAACAAAAAAAGCCTGGAATCATTATCCCATTGTTTCGAAATCCACTACCTTTGCAATAAGAAACAACCAATTGAAAATGGAAACAAGATATATCGCCAACGACGACCATTACACGCAGGTAATCCAGAAGGTCAACAGTGTAAAAAGGCAGTTGTGGATTGGCACGGCCGACATCAAGGACCTGTATGTGATGCAGGGAACGAAGTCAGTACCATTTTTGGCGGTGTTGTCGGATCTGATAAAACGCGGGGTCGAAATCCGGCTGATTCACGCCAAAGAACCCGGACCGAACTTTCGGAAGGATTTTGATAAATATCCACTTTTGGCAAGCTGCTTGGAACGGGTGCTCTGTCCTCGGGTTCATTTCAAGTTGATGGTGTTCGACTTGCAAACGGTGTACATCGGTTCGGCAAATCTCACCGGTGCCGGAATCGGCATGAAAGGGGAGCACAACCGCAATTTCGAAGCCGGAATCCTCACCAGCGAACCCATACTCGTCAATGCCGCCATCGAGCAATTTGATTCTGTATGGATGGGCGGATTTTGTGCAAAATGCAAACGAAAAGCCTTCTGCGGTGACAGGATTGGTTAAAAGAAAGACGGTAAGTTCCGCAAAGACCACGAATTGGGGACGCAAAGAATCTCAGGTCTCATACTTCATGCTTCTGGCTTCTTACATAATCAGTCCCATCTAGGATTAACTTCGTTGATCCCTCAGGAGGGGGCTAAACCAATGATCTCATTTTTGGCAAAACGGGTTTTCCCAAAAAATTTAATGTCCGTAAATAAAAAAACAAACTTGTTTGATTTTTATAATTTACGGACATTAAAAAACCCACCTTGCGGTGGGTTGAGGTCATTGATTGCGGAGAAACAGGGATTCGAACCCTGGGACCCCTCGCGAGGTCAACGGTTTTCGAGACCGCCCCGATCGACCACTCCGGCATCTCTCCTTTATTCTTTGCTCCTTGCATCTACAGTTGATATAGTGCTTTTTTGAACCCCGATTTAGTATTTGCTTTTAACTATTAAATCTCATTTGATTGAATAACTGAATTCATTTGCAAAACCGAAGGTTAAATCCAACTAAATCAAATAGATCGTTTTATTGCAAAATTCCTATTGATTAACTTGGCTTGAACGTGAGTGCAAAGGTAAAAAAAATAATTATCAAAATACAAAAAAAATGCGAGAATTAATAAAAGAGGTGCTTATTTCTAAATTTGAGCAATCTTTTGTTTTCTATTTCTCGATCGATAGAGAGTCCTTTTTGAAAAGATATACATTTGCTCCGTCTTAACTTTTCGAACACTTTTGTTTAAAGCTACTCCCGCTTTTGTTACGCTCAAGTGAGTCAAAACAAAAGCATGATCAAGCAAATCTATTCCAACCTTAGTTCAAAGATGTTTTTAATATGGTGCTATAATTCATTTCGACGCTAAAATACCTGTTGAACAATCTATAGGTATTACGGGTTATTCGTAAAAATTAGATAGATGAAAGCAAGTTTTCAGGAGTTAATCGGCGGTGACAAGCCGACATTGGTCGATTTTTTTGCAACATGGTGTCAACCGTGTAAGATGCAGGCTCCCATTCTGGAACAATTGTCTGCAGAGATGCATGATCGTATTCGGATTATAAAAATAGATGTGGACAAAAATCCTCAAATTGCGCAGTCGTACCAAATTCAGGGAGTCCCCACGCTTGCCATTTTTAAGAAAGGACAACTCGTTTGGCGAAATTCCGGAGTTCATAGCAAACCACAACTTCTTCAAGCCCTGACACCGTTCTTGTAAAGTCAAAATTGATCTGGACTGATGTAGTAACGATTAAAAACGGTCAACCTTATTTAGTCATCAACAATCAACAACTCATAACTCTAAACTTATAATTCATAATTCATAATTCATAATTCATAATTCTTAACTCTTAACTCTTCTTCAGTCTGAGCTCATAAAGATCATTCCTTCGGTCTTTCAGGTTTCTAACACTTCCATAAGTATGCAATTCATTCAATAAATTCAAATCGACATCAGAAACCAGAATCATTTCGGTGTTTGGAGTCGCCTCAGCACATTTACCGTCGGTAGGAAAGGCAAAGTCGCAAGGTGTGAATACCGCCGATTGGGCATATTGAATATCCATGTTGTGTACCCTTGGAAGGTTGCCCACACTGCCGGCAATTACTACGTAACACTCGTTTTCAATAGCACGAGCTTGTGCACATATCCGCACGCGGGAATACCCGTTCTGCGTATCGGTGAGAAAAGGTACAAAGAGAACCTGCATATTCTGATCGGCCATAATTCGCGAGAGTTCGGGGTATTCAATATCGTAACAGATCAGAACTCCGATTTTGGCGCAATCCGTATCAAATGTTTTAATGACCCGGCCTCCCGAAAGTCCCCAGCTTTTAGTTTCATCGGGGGTAACGTGAATTTTTTCGTAAGTATCGAAAGTCCCGTCACGGCGGCAAAGAAAGCCTACATTATATAAATCGTCCCCACGAAGTTGAGGCATACTGCCGGTAATAATATTGATGTTATAGCTAATAGCAAGGCTGATAAATCGTTTACGGATTTCGTTGGTATATTGAGCCAGCTGACGGATGGCCTGCGATTCCCCTAAATTATTGAATTTAGCCATTAGTGGGGCGTTAAAATATTCAGGAAAAAGAATAAAATCGCTTTTGTAGTCGGAAACGGCATCAACAAAAAACTCAATTTGTTCGAATAAGTCGTCAACGGTTTTATAGGATCGCATTTGCCATTGAACTAACCCCAGTCTTATGGTGGTCTTCTGAGGAATAAAATCCTGTGAAGGTGCCTGATAATAAATGTTATCCCATTGCAGCAGGCAGGCATAATGCTTGGATTCCTCGTCGTTGGGCAGGTAGTTTGTAATTACTTTGCGTACGTGAAAATCATTGGAAAGCTGGAATGTTAAAACCGGGTCGAAAATCTCTTTTTTGTGAACCTTTTGAATGTATTCTTTCGGACGTAGTTCGTCGGCATACTTGTGATAATTGGGAATTCTGCCGCCAAACATGATCGCTTTCAGGTTTAATGTTTCGCACAGTTCCTTGCGATACTCGTACATTCTTCGAGCAAGGCGAAGTCCGCGATAATCAGGATGAATAAAAACTTCAATTCCATAAAGAATGTTCCCATTGGGATTGTGGGTGTTGAATGTTTCGTTTCCGGTAACAGACGCATAAGTATGATCGTTTTTCACCTTGTCGTAATCCACAATGATAGAAAGAGCGCATCCGACAATTTTTTTGTCCGCCACGGTAACGATTTGTCCTTCTGGAAAAATACGAATTAATTTTTCGATTTGTTCGTGCGACCAAAAAACATCGCTTCCATCCGAATAGGTGCGGGTAAACGATTGTACTAACTGGCTGTAATCTTCAATTTGTAAGGAGCGGATTTGTACTTTGTTTATTTTGGGTCTGAGTTCCATAGAATATGATATAAAAAACAAAAATATGAAAAAAACATAGTCAAGAGATTCTTTTATAAATCGGATTTGCGGATTGTGTTATCATAGTCAGGCCGGAATATTTCCGATTTTTTCCAATTCCAGCCGATAATCGTACTGCAGATCCTCGTGGAGGGTGCCGATCAACTTGCTTATTTTTTGCAGTTCTCGGTTGAAGATGTTTCGAAGCGCCAGATCCCTTAAATTCAGCAACCCGAGTTCTTTAAATCGCCTGCAAAAATGAAGTCGGATATCTATTTCCATGGCTTTGGATGGACTGTAGTGCGCATATTTCTTAATCATTCGCAGAATTTTGCGCAACGTTTTCTTGGTCAGATATGCATTGCTTGAATTTAGGTCGTTGAAACTGCAGTTGATATCATCGATCACTTCGGCAAGAAACTGTTCTTCGGCTCCCGGGTAAAAGAGCAAATAGGAGAGAAGTTCTTTGTTGGTAGTGGAAAATTTGGCCAGTTTTAGACAGAGTTGTTCAATCTCCTCCTTTTCCAATAAGGGCAATTCTTTCCGGATGTCGCTGAGAGATCTTGATTTCATGGCTCAATTATTTTTTGAGTGGCTTTAGCAAATATTCCAATCCATTGATCTTGATTTCGTAGAGCGTCTCAAGCAAAATGCCGAGTTTTCCTTCGGGAAACCCTTTGCCGGCAAACCATTCCAAATACGAAACAGGAAGATTGCATAGAACAGTATCCTTGTACTTTCCAAAAGGCATTTTCATCTCTACCAATTGGAGCAGCAGTGCCGGATTGGGTGCTGAATTTGGTTGCATAATCGATATTTTGATATCAAAAGTAAACAATTTTTTGCTACATCAACGTGAAATCTTGTGGTGGAGCGTAGTTGAATGCAGGTATTTTAATTAAATGACTTGTACTGTGTTGCCAGAACAATTATTTATATGAAAATCACTTCGGGCGACAGCCTTACTCCGAATTTTTGGTAAACATCATCGATGATTTTATTCGAAAGATTCACCATTTCATTTCCGGAACCGCCGCCATAGTGGACTAAAATGAGTGCCTGTTTATCGTGAACTCCCACATGTTCCACCACCTTTCCTTTCCAGCCGCAAAGATCAATCAGCTGGCCGGCTGCCAGTTTCACGCTGCTTTGATCAACAGGAAAAGAGATAAGGTCGGGATACTCCGACTTTAAACGATCAAACTTCGATTTTTCGAGATATGGGTTTTTGAAAAAACTGCCGGCACTTCCCAACTCTTTCACATCGGGGAGCTTTGAGTGCCGGATATTTTTAATAATAGTTGCAATATCTTGAATTGTAGGTTGAGAAATTCCTTTTTTTGCCAGTTCGCTTTGCAAGGCTCCATAATTGGTGTTTAGCTTATGGTTTTTCGTTAGTTTGAATGTGACATTGGTGATAATTGCCCTGTTTTTCAGTTCATGCTTAAAAATACTATCCCGATATCCATATCTACAATCGGAACCGTTAATTGTTTTAAACGTTCTATCGGTCAAGTCGTAATAGCTAACGGCAACAATCACATTACAGACTTCAACGCCATAAGCACCGATATTCTGGACGGCACTGCTGCCACAAAAACCGGGAATTAAGCTCAGGTTTTCGATTCCGCCGTAGTTCAAACTTACCATTTTATCGACAAAATCCTCCCAACTTTCGCCTGAACAGGCAGATACGGTCACATGCATATTGTCTTCGGCGAGTATTCGGATTCCTTTGTTTTTTACATGTACGATCAGCCCATCGAAATTTTGGGTAAACAACACATTGCTGCCTCCCCCGAGTATAAACCGGGGCATTTCGTCAAGAATATTACTTTGAGCCAGTTCTATCAGTTCCTCTTCACTGGTGATTACTGCAAAATTTGAAGCTACAGCATTGAATCCGAATGAGTTATAATCCTTTAAATCGAAGTTTTTGTATATTTGCATCAATTTTTTTTGGCAAAGATACGGAATTTGAGTCAGAGCGGTTTTAGTTGTCAAAAGATGCCGTGTAAAAAAATATAGAAATATTAATGTGTTTTTTTATCAGGACAAACGCATTTAGAATTTAATCAACATTGTTTATAACTAATCAAATATATGTGAGTTCATTTGTTGATGGAATTTAATTGGTTACAAGATTGAAAAAGAATATGAAAGGGGCTTTGATGTCATATGCTGATGCTATTTTGTTGCGCAAAAAATCGGTTATTGAAACCGTAAATGATGAGCTGAAAAACATTTGACAAGTAGAGCATTCTCGCCATAGAAGCTTGGAAAATTTTATAACCAATATGATTAGTGGCCTAATTGCCTATTCCTTTTTTCCTAAAAAACCATCTGTAAAAGTAGAATTTGAAGAATTTTCAAGCCAATTAGCCTCTTTTACTAATCCCTTATATCGAACTCGGGTTGATAGATAGAAATCCGGTTCGGGTTTTCTGAAATGACATTCTATTTTTCCAAAAAAAAATCGTTTTTACGCGGAATTACCTGCCGCAATTTAGATCAACACAAATTGATTATGGTGAAAAACAACGGATTTTGTTAGAACTATTAATTTTTTTCTACCGGAAACCATTAGTCTTTTCTGCCGATTTTGTACAAAATACCTACACGATTTAGGGATTTTTTCATGTTGAACCCAAACCCTAATAAATTAGGATTTGGAATTAGTGGCTATTAAAAGTGATGGCGGGAATCACTTAAAAAAGTTGTTTCCCGCCATCAAAATCAAATTATTCCGGATGCTTGTGTTGTCAAGCTAAATAAAACAAGCCAAAAGCCAAAGGATATTCTTACTTACTTATAATAAGTTTGTCACTTTTAACCAATTTACCGGATTGCATTATGCGGTATTGGTAAACTGCAGACGCAAAATTATCTAATGAAACTGAATTAAAATCAGCATCAAGATTTTGTTTTAGAACTAAATTTCCCAGAACATCATACAATTCAAAGCTTATATCCTGAGTATTCATGTTTGAGAGTTCAATAAAAAGTAAATTGTTTGCAGGAAGAGGGTATATATATATGTTTCTGGCCAAATCTGAATCCCCAGCATTCATAACCTGAGGGTAATAATAATTGCCTTCAAGATTAGATGGCATTTCCATGTCTGACTCTCCCTGTTCAACAACAATAGCCCCTTTACTTCCCATTTCAATTATTTGATATTTGGCATCCCATGAATTACAGCCAGACCATAATCCTCTAGTTATTTTATACAGATGTCCGGTTAAAAATGTTCCGGCAGGATATGTAATCGTGCTGTTAAAATTCGGATACGTATATCCGGGGAAATTTAGTTGTGTATAAAACGGAGCCCCCCACCAATTTGAAGGATTTGCCATTTCAGTACCTGAAATAGGAGTATGGCTTGCATCTACCTCTACAACATTCCATGAAAAAGAGATATAGGGATAATCAACTTTATTTACATAAGGAGAAGGCATGGAGGCTACTAATCTGTTTTCAAGCGGGTCGGTAGTTACCTGAAACAAAGCGTTTAAATTGTTATAAGTATTAACCAGTGTTCCTGAAACTTCCGTAGTGCAATTTGTAACATAATGTCTGATATAATAATAATGGTCGAGTTGCAATCCGGTAAATTCGACTGTGCTCCCTCCATTAATTGTTTGCAATAAAGTGCCTACAGTTCCGCCCGAAGTGCTTTCGTATAATTTCCATTGATGAACATATAAAGACGAATTGCTTGTGGCACGTATGGCAGGTTGATTATTTAAACAGAACAATTCTGTAGTAAATGCAGTGCCGGGACTCTTTAAAGATACCAGATAAACTGCAGAATCCTCTTTTACATTACAAAAACCATCCTCAACAGTATGATATATTTTATAATAAGCACCGGCAATAAGAGATGTCCCGTTTGATGTCAGTACATAAGGATCTGTCTGGGTATCAATTTCCTGCAACACACTGTCAATTAAACTTCCTGTTGAACTACATCTTTGAATTTTCCAAACATTCCTTTGATAAACAACATCAGCGTTAACAGTAATTTTCACCTCGTTATTAACACAAGACGCACTTTTTGTAAAACCGGCATCCAAATTAAAGCTTAAATCATAGTTTTCAAAATTAGATCCGCCATCAATCTGATCCGCTAAAATATAATGACCTGTGCCGTATACTCCGGCGTAAACACCTGAAATAGCTAGCGCGCTAAAACCGGAAACCGTTGACCATGTCCCGGTTGAAGGATTAAGCGGGTTTGAAAATCTTTTTAGTGTTCCGGTTCTGCCATTTATCATGTATAAAGCATTGTCGTATCCCAATTCTATTTGTGATTTTTCAAAATCAGAAGCATATTCTCCTGAAGGAGCCGAAAATGTAACTGGCGATGGAACTGTTCCTAATGTTTCCATAAAACTAAGGTCGAGGTATTGCATAGTTGTTTGCCCCTGATAATTATAAAACATTTTTTTGCCGTCAGGAGATAATTCTATACCTTTTACATGCTTGTAATCAACAGGATATGTATTGACGGTGAGAAACTTAGATCCTACGTAAGATGCATCATCGGCATTATATTTGTATAATCCGATCTTGTTTGAAATTGTTCCTGCCCACTCAACAAAAGGAACTGCGAGATAATAAAAGTATTCCCCATCTTCTTCCACAAGTCTTACTTCCATTTCTTCACGATATCCATCATCGCCTTCAGGATCATCTATAGGGACATAACTACTTTCTACAGGAACAGGAGCTGTGGATATGTTGTATAATGAATTTACATTATATACCAATATGCTATCAGCATAGTTTACAAATAAAAACTGCTCGCCATTATCAAACATTGGAGTTGCGGCCAGATGTAAATTTAATCGGGAACTAGGCGCATATCCTACAATGCCCACAGGATCAGTTAAGGTAATATTATCTGTTGATGTATTATATGTCAATTTTCTATAATATACATCCGAGGCACCCCATGATCCAGCATAACCGGTTTTCATAACCGAATATACAATATAATATTGATTGCCATGTCCGGGTACGGGAATAATCACAACTTCAGAACCAGGGTAATAATTCAAATCCTCCTCAGAATATATCTTTTCCGCACATATATCATCGGGAGAAATCGTGGTGTTTACAAAGTTTCCGGTTCCTGTTACATCTATATCGTAATACTCATTTAAATGCAAGTATATTGGCGTACTATACTCACTGTTATAAGAAATCCCATTCTTGTTGTATATCTTATCATCAATTATAAAGAACTGGAGTTTGTGGTTACAGTTATAGCCTATCGCCTCGCAAAAGAAAGGTTGCTGTCCATAATAATACAGTGCCCCACAATCATAAGGATTGTTGGGAAATGCGGGTAGAGAAACAGTAGTAGATGTCTCAAAGTTCCGATACTTTTGATGAACCGGTAGTTTGGTCATCTGAGATTGTGCATTGCATAAAAATACTGATGCAACGAAACCAATAATTACTAATAGTTTTTTCATAAATAAAAGTTTTAAATTATGCCTACTCTTAAGCTTTTCGGCTACTGCTATTCTCTTTATAAGTTTTTTTTAATGTAAATTTACAATTTTTTTTCATCATTTATAATTTTTTTTATATTTTATAATTTTTATTTTTGCCTTTTACAATATATTGCAGAAAAAATTCAATACATTATTAGAAATCATTGAGCTATTGAAAATAAATTGCATTGGTGTTTAGATGTCGCTTTTGGCGAAGATTTCAAGAAAAATCTTGTAAACGTGGAATTAAAGCAAAAAGACTAAAAGCTGGGTGTAACAATGATTATTTAATTCGGTTATTAATTTTTAAATGCGTTTGCCCTAGTTTTTTTATGGGTAAAATTTGTTTAGCTGGTTTTTATTTGTAATTTTGTGCGATTGAAATGTAAGCATAATCCCTGTTAGGAAGTAAAATCGATGTTGCCCCCAATGATATAAACGATAACAACTAATATATAAAATTAAAAATTATGAAAAAACAAATTACATTATTTGTGCTTATGCTGTGCATGAGTTTCACCACATTCGGACAATGGAATTTAATGACTTATCCAACTGGTCTAAACGATATCGGCGATATTCAATTTTTAGATCAAAATGTAGGATTTATTTTTGGAAAAGACGCAACTACTGGAAATGCAATGATTAAAAAAACGACAAATGGAGGAACTAGTTGGACCACGGTATTCTCATTATCCTCACCTGTAACGCCATTTACGGCATATACTAACGATATTAATTTAGTAAATAATAACATTGGTTACGCTATCGGTAGTTTTATTTACGCTGTTGATGGTGTTAAGGAATTCATTTGTAAGACTACAGACGGCGGTGTCAGCTGGGATACATTGTCTTATAATCAAAACGTGCGTGGTTTTTCCTCATTATATTTTTTTGATGAAAATAATGGCTTTATTTCCGGTCATAGTCTCTATAAGACAACGGATGGCGGAGCTAATTGGACTGATTTGAATTTGACTTATAGCCCTGATTTGGGTTATGCAAAAATTGCTTTTGTTAATTCAAACACAGGATTTGCTATAGGTTTTGGTGATTCTTTGCTTATTAAAACAACCGATGGCGGTCTTACTTGGTCGGAAATTGACACACATACCAGTAACATTTTTAATGATTTTTACTTTGTTGATGAAAATCTAGGGTTTATTGGTTGTACCCATGGCGAAATACTGAAAACAACAGATGGAGGGAATACTTGGCATCAGGTTGTTAATAATGAAAGCAGCCAGCAGGATATTTGGACACTCAAATTCGTTTCGAATCAGGTGGGTTTTGCAGGGACTGGATCCGGAAAAATATTAAAGACTTCTGATGGAGGTGAGACTTGGAATGACAATTATGATTTTTTTGCTCACTTTATTGCGTGTTCAACAAATGCAATAGAATTTCCAACAAGTGCAATCGGTTATGCCGGAGGCCGGGGTATGCTGGCAAAAACAACCAATGCTGGTGGGGTTGTTGGGGTTGAAGAGGTTCCCAACATTAATGTAACCATTTATCCAAACCCAACAAGTAATTTACTAAATGTAGAAGGGATTGATGGGATGGAACCCATTGATGTAAATATCAAATCTGTTGATGGTAAATTATTATTGCATAAAGTTTTGCAGAACGATGCATGTATAGATATCCAAAATTTTAATTCAGGAGTTTACTTTATGGAATTTACGACCTCTAAAGGGACTTCGACTCAAAAAATTATAAAACTTTGATTTTTATATAAAATCCAGAACTTATTTAACAGTTGTTTTGTCGTTATTTAGACCTGTGGGATTCTAATTTCACAGGTCTTTTTTATCAATACGTTGGTGAATTTATTATTTCACAAATTGGAACTGATTGATTATCCGTGATTATAGCAAAAAAAAAATGTTTAATTGCTGTATGGTTTTTGTGAATTGCGTATTTTTGCTGAAAAATATTCATAATGCCGCAAATGCCCAAACTCTATTACCGCGAGAATATCACAAAAATTGATGATGAACTGAAGCGGGTTATTAAAACCAATCGTCTTTTTTACTCCATTAGGCTTATTGCTTTTTTGTTGATTATCACTTTCTTCGTTTTTTTTGTTAAAAACGATTACAATCCATTATATATCAGTTTTTCAGCTGTTTCGCTGATTTTATTTTTGGTTTCAATTCAGTTTAATGCAAAGTCTGTTTTCAGGGAGCTATATTTAAAAAAACGAAGAAACATCAACCATGACGAGTTGGAATTTTTAGAACATGATTATCGAAAGCACGACGGCGGTAAGAAATTCAAATTTCTGAATCCTCATCTGGCCGACGATTTCGACCTGTTTGGTCAGGGGTCCATGTTTCAATATTTAAACAGGTGTTCCACCAGTGTGGGGAAAAAACGATTTGCCGAAAGTCTCAGCAAGTCGGAACTGGATGTTGCGGCGATTGTTCAAAGGCAGCACGCCATTAAAGAACTATCCCAAAACAATGAATTTGTTCAGAACTTCCAAACCCACGGGATGTTTATTGCAGAAAATGGAAACGAAATCCCCAACGTACAACAGTGGATCAGTGAAACAGAGGAAAATCTGAAATTTTTCAAGGGGGTGATTCTTGCTTTTCCCTTGCTGAACATCGCCTGGATTGCCTTGATTGGTTTTGGGGCTTTCTCCCTGAGTTCATTGATTTTTCCGATGCTGATATCGATGTTTGTTGTTTTTTTCAACAAAAAAAGATTGGATATGGCACATGTAAGATTGGGGCGGACGGCCAAGATTTTTGAAAAATACGCGATATTGATGAAGTTAATCGAAGATGAAGAATTTAGTTCGCTGTATCTGAATAAGTTAAAAGCCCAATTGTCGAATCATGACATTAAAGCCGGCAAATCGTTGAAGAAATTGTTTAAATTGCTGAATAATTTCGATGTCCGTTACAATGTCTTTGTTACAATTCTGCTAAACTCTTTGATGGTATTTGACTTGCAAATATACTGTCGTCTCGAAAAGTGGAAATCATTACACAGAGGTGTTATTGATAGATGGTTCGAAGCATTGGCTGAGGTGGATGAACTCCTAAGTTACTCGGTTTTTGCTTTTAACAACCAGGAAAAAGTGGTGTATCCCGAAGTTTCGGACAAGGACTTTGCTTTTGATGCCGTTGAACTGGGACATCCGTTGCTGCATCCATCAACTAGAGTGAATAATTCGGTGAAATTCATGGGAAAGCCCAACGTGATTATTGTTACCGGAGCCAATATGGCGGGCAAAAGTACTTTTTTGCGTACCTTGTCGGTAAATCTGATCTTGGCCATGAATGGGGCTCCGGTTTGTGCCAAGGTATTTAGTTTCACTCCTTGCGATATTATGTCGAGCATTAAGATTCAGGATTCACTGTCGAATCACGAGTCGTACTTTTATGCAGAACTATTGCGGATTAAGGAGTTGATCGATCATGTGAAGAGTCATCCTAAAACGCTGGTCATCCTCGACGAGATTCTTCGGGGAACCAATACCAAAGACAAACAACTGGGGTCGCTGGGACTATTGGAAAAGCTGATCAGTCAAAATGCCGTGGCCATTATTGCAACCCACGACTTGGAAATCGGGAAGCTGGAGGTTACTCATCCGGAAATCGTCACTAATTATTGCTTTGAGGTAGAGCTTGAAAACGACCAGCTGGTTTTCGATTACAAACTCAAGAGGGGAATAAGCAGCAAGTTAAACGCCTCCTTTTTGATGAAGAAGATGGAAATTATCGACTAAAAAGCGTATGGCAGATGCGTAAATTTATTAATTTAATCTTTTAATAAAATATGTATATTTGCCAAAACATAAAACCATCATAAGTTATGAGGAGAGTCCCTTTTAATAAATTGATTTTGCGAATCGTATTTGCGGTCATAGCATTGGTCTCTTTGCAACCCTATTGTTTCTCGCAATTTGTGGAAGGCGATACTGCCGGCTTCTGGTCGGTGACGTATAACGATTGGCCGCCTTTAATCGGATCTCCGCAACGGAAAGTTAATGCTACATGCAAAAAAGCGGGTGCCCATTGCTATGTGTTTGTTGAAGAACCCGGCGGTTCAAATTCCGTCACAATACATTGATTCGTTGGTAAATCGCTTCGATAATCATTGGTACGATTCACTAACAGCAGTGTATGGGCCAGTGCCAGATGTTTTTGATAATGATTCGAGAATATTTATTTTAATCTTTGATGAATCGAATTGGAGCGGTTATTTCGATCCGGGACAGCAGATGCCGGATACCATGGTTTATGCGCATTTGGGATCGACACAGCAATCAGCGGGAAATTATTTATGTAGCCGCAAGTGCGTTTACATATTTAGACGATGTCGTTCCTCACGAGTTCGGCCACATGTTGCACTGGAGGCAGGATCATTCGCCGGAGCCTATTGAAAATCCGACAAAATATTGGGAAGATGCGTGGGTAGATGAAGGCTTTTCTACCTTTGCCGAAATTTATCTTACCGAAAATATTTACCAGCATGATGTTCCGGATAATGGAACCTTTTTTACAATCAGATCCCGATATCCCGTTGATCTATTTTTCCGATTATAATCAGGTAAAGCTGTTTATGTATGAGCATTACGGACATTGGAATTACATTTCAACGCTAATCGGCAATCAGCTAAACGGAATTTCCGGAATAAACAGCACTCTGAATCAACTGGGCTACACCGAGACTTTCGATGATGCTTTTGAGCAATGGGCTATTGCAAATTATGTCGATGATACGCTCTATGCCGGTGGAAAATATGCCTATGCACACTACAATTTTTCGGCAGCTCATAACTCGGATACTCATGCCGCTTTTCCAACCGGTGTGATGTCGAAAACCGTGAATCCGTATGGGGTGGATTATGTGCTTTTTACCGCTGCAACGCCCAAGCCTATTATTGTCGATTTTACTGGACAACCGGATTCAAAATTCAGGGTAGATTTTATTTTAAAAAACACAGCTACAAATCATATCGATACCCTTATTAATGTTCCGTTAGATGCTTCAAATCATGCAACCATTGAGTTTGATGGTTTGGGCAGTGCATACAATAGAGCCATCATGGTGGTGATAAATCTGGATTCGGCTATTCAGGAGGGAAGCACGGCTTCGTACAGCTACTCGGCTGCGTTGCAAGTTGGTGTGGATGAACAAAAGTTGAACAATTGTATAACAATATTTCCAAATCCTGCAAAAGAAAAAATATATGTAGTTGCTTCCAATAATCAGCCATCGCAGCTCGAAATTAGGGATATGCAGGGGCGATTGCTGTGGAATCGGCCCGTTTGTAAATACAGCCGTCATTAAACTCGATAACTTTGCCAAAGGGATTTATCTGGTGAGCGTGGTAAACGATTTAGGAACAGCAATTGAGAAAATTGTGGTTGAATAATAAACAAAAACCTGTATAGGATTTCTCACGCAATTGATTTAGGTATCTGTAAATGCTTTATTATTCCACTTTTTACGCATTGGCTTGCAGCTAGTTAATTGTCAATATTTTAACAAATCCATTCGACGTGCTGAATTTTACTGATAATCAATCGATTATAATTGCTTTATTTTTCAGAATGAAGAATTCATAGAAATATTGTTTGTTATTAAATGAATAAAAATTAGCATAAAACTAATTATTTTTTTGAGCTTTATAATAATTATTGTAAGTTTGAAGCTCAGAACGAAATAAAAAAGGCGATCCACCGAAGAAGACCACCTTGAAACGTGTAATTAAATTTGAATAAATGTATGATTCATAGTAAATTATATAATAAAAATGCCCCCGTATTGAAAGACGAGGGCGACTTAAATGTTTTCACAACGGAATAATCCTTATTGTGATTTGCTTTATTTTGTTCTGCAAATATAGTAATTAAAAAATATAAAACAAGAAATATATGAAAAAAATTTTAGGATTGGATTTGGGCTCGGCATCTATTGGCTGGGCACTTATTGAAGAAAACAATAATAAAAACAACAATTATTGGACTTGGGAGCAGAATTATTCCTTATGAAGGAACCGAAGGTAAAGATTTTGCAAAAGGTACTGGAGAAAGCCGAAATTCACTTCGCACGAAAGCAAGAACAGCCCGAAAAGGATACGACCGATATCAACTACGGAGAAAATATTTGGTTGATGCTTTACTAAAAGCAAATATGTTTCCTGACGACTCGTTGAAGAATCTGCCAAAAATCGAATTATGGGCGTTACGAAACAAAGCGGCCAATTCTCAGATTACTCTCAAGGAGCTTTGGGCGATTATTGTTGTGGCTCAATCAAAAGCGTGGCTATAAAAGTAGCCGTAGCGATGCAAACTTAGGAAAAAGGATACAGAATATGTCGCTACAGTCAAAAGCAGACACGAAAAAATAAAGGAACTTAATTTGACTATCGGGCAATATTTCTATCAGAAACTGTCTAATGATCCGTTTTTCAAGGTAAAAGAAAATATATTTCCCCGTGAAGCTTATGTTGAAGAATTTGATGCAATTTGGAAAGAGCAAGAAAAAATACTACCCGGAACTAAGCAATTGCCCAAAAGAAATCCTAAAGCAAATAGCTAATAGCTTATTTAATGGGGTTAAGCAGGAATATCTTCGTCAAGAGGTTATAAAATGTGGATTATATCATACTATTAGAAATATGATTGTCTATAATCAACGTCCTCTTAAATCGCAAAAAGGTTTGGTTTCTGTTTGTGAATTTGAAGGTTTCTGGCGAACAGGAAAAGATGGGAAAAAATATTTTGTTGGGCCTAAAGTCGCGCCCAAAAGTTCGCCCATCTTTCAACTATCTAAGATGTGGGAGAATATCAATAACATCAAAGTCGGTTCAAGATCAGGCGGGGATATTGAAATAACCCCGGAACAGAAACAAGCTATCTTCCTTCATTTGGATAACAACGAAAAGCTTACTGTTACAGACTTGTTAAAAATACTTCAACTTGATAGAAAGAATTGTTACGTCAATAAACAATTAGAAAAAGGGTTGATTGGTAATATTACCAAACAGGCTATTCGCCAGTGTTTTGGAGGACTCATTCCAATACAACCATCTTCTGAGGTTGAATCTGAAAATAGTTAAAACCGACAAAAAAGGTTATTTTATCGACAAAAAGACTGGGGAAATATTAAACGAAAAGACAAATCAATATATTGGTGCCAATGTAGAATATGAGCCTCTTTATCAACTGTGGCACACTATCTATTCTATTCAGGACAAACAGGAGTGCAGTAATGCCCTGCAAACTAAATTTGGTATTGAACAAACAATAGCCGACAAGTTGGCAGATATTGATTTTTAGTAAACATGCTTTTGGAAATAAATCAGCAAAAGCTATTCGTAAAATATTACCCTACTTGATGGAGGGAGATAAATACAGTGAAGCTATGAGCTATGCCGGCTATGAACATTCGAATTCGTTGACCAAAGATGAAAACTTGAAACGGAAATTACTGGATGCTTTAAAACCAATTGAAAAGAATTCGCTTCGCCAGCCCATTGTCGAAAAGATTCTCAATCAAATGGTAAATGTGGTAAATGCCATTATTGAGAAGTATGGCAAACCGTATGAGATAAGAGTAGAACTTGCCCGTGAACTGAAGCAAAGCAAAGAAGAGCGCAATGACATTACTTCTCTCAATGCTGCAAATGAAATAATCAATAAAGAAATAACTAAAAGGTTAATCGAATTGGGACTCCCCTCCAAAAAGAAAAATATAGAAAAATACAAATACATATTTCCAATTCGGTCTGTAATAAATAAAGAGGGAAAAGTCGAATCTCCAAAACTTAAAAATGCAATAATTTGTAATCAATGTATTTATTGTGGAAATAATTTTAGTCTATCTGAAGCAATTAACGGGGATATTTGCGATGTAGATCATATCATTCCAAAGAAACTATTGTTTGATGATTCTCAAACAAATAAGGTTTTAGTTCATAGAAAATGTAATCAAAATGACAAGAGCGATAAGACGGCATATGATTTTATTAGAGCAAAAGGAGATGGTGAATTAGAACGATATTTATTGCGAGTTGATGATTGGTATAAAAGAGGAATTATTTCGGGAGGGAAAAGAATCAAACTACTTGTTTCTCATGAAGATTATCTTGAAAGGAAAAACAAAAATAAAGTAACTGAAACAGATAAAAAAATATGGGAGGACTTTATTAATCGGCAGATTAACGAAACACGCTACATATCATCCAAAGCAATAGAAATGCTCCAAACCATTTGTTATAATGTATGGGCAACAAGCGGAACAATTACCGCAGAACTCCGACATTTATGGGGCTGGGACGAGATCACGATGAATCTTCAGTTTGAAAAATACAAACAACTGGGATTAACCGAAATGGTGGAATGGGAAAGCGACCATGGTAAGAATAAACACCAGAAAGAAGTTATTTCCGGCTGGACAAAGCGGGATGATCACCGCCATCATGCTATTGATGCTTTAACTATAGCCTGCACTAAACAAGGGTATATTCAACGGTTTAATACCCTGAATGCAGAGAAAACCAGAGAAGAAATGTGGGCAGAGATTGAGTCTCGGTCTGTTACTTTTAGCGAAAAACGATCGTTACTGGAAAAATATATTATTAGTGAGCAACCTATCGCGGTAGCAGTGGTTCAAGAAGCGGTGGCTAATATCTTGATTTCATTTAAATCTGGGAAAAAGGTAGCGGTTGTAGGAAAACGTAAAGAAGGAAAGCGGGGAAACAAAAAGGTCGTTCAAACAGGGATAATTATTCCACGAGGTTCGCTCAGCGAAGAGAGTGTATATGGAAAAATACAAACAATCGATGAGAAAAAACCACTCAAATATATTTTTGAAAATTCGCAATTAATTCTAAAACCATTTATCAAACAATTAGTAGAAGAAAGGATTGAAGGTCATAAAGGTGACATAAAAAAAGCACTTGCTTCATTGAAAAAAAGAACCAATTTGTCTGGATAAAGAAAAAGAAGTTGTTCTTGAATATGCTTCTTGTTATAAAACCGAATATGTCATTAAATACTCAGTAGATATCAATTTCAACAAGGTAGATAAAGTCATTGACAATAAAATAAAAGACATTTTACAGCAGCGTCTTGATAAATTTGGAGGCAAAGCAAAAGAAGCATTTAAGGATGTTCAGTTGAGTGACAAATCAATCATAAAATGGTATGAAGACGAAGGTTTGAAACACCCAATTAAATCAGTTCGCTGCTTTACCGGGTTGTCTGCTGTTGTTCCTGTTAAAAAAGACGATACAGGCAAGGATATAGGGTTTGTAAAACCAGGAAACAATCACCATATTGCTATTTATACCGACAATGATGGGAATAAATTTGAACACGTTTGTACATTCTGGCATGCAGTAGAACGCAAGAAATACGGAATTCCGGTAATCATTAAAGATGCATCCGAAGTCTGGGACAAAATACAAATGCAACCGGATGGTACTTATCCTGAAAGTTTTCTAGAAAAATTACCAGATGTGCAGTGGCAAATCGAACTAAGCATGCAACAGAACGAAATGTTTGTTTTGGGAATGACGAGTGAGGATATTCAGGGAGCAATAATTGAAAATAATAAATCGTTGATTAGTCAATATCTATATGTTGTGTGGAGTTTGTCTGAATCTGATTATTGGTTTAGGCATCATCTTGAAACAAAAAATGCAGAAATTAAAAACATAGATGGTGCGAGAGAATGTAAACGATTTTACAGGACAAAAAGCATTAATGCATTTATTGGATTAAATCCATTTAAGCTCAAAATTGACCGATTGGGCAATATTTCGTTATAGAATAAAACCATAGAGCTATGAATTTCGAAAAAGGGCATTTGTATCACGTTTACAATCAAGGGAACAATCGACAGAAGATCTTCTTTAGGAGGGAGAATTATTACTTTTTTCTGAAGAAAATTAGGGAGCAGATATTGCCCCATGCTGATGTTTTGGCTTGGTGTCTGATGCCGAACCATTTTCATTTGTTGGTGTATGTGAATCGCTTGGAGGTTGAGGTTTGTACGAACGGGGTTGTTTGCCTGAACACTGACGGGGTGACTTTGAGTCACCCCGTCAGTCACATCAAAAAAAGGAAAATAAACGATAGCATTGCAATCATTCTTCGTTCATATACCAGAGCAATTAATATTCAAGAAAACAGAAGTGGAAATTTGTTTAGAGAAGCTACCAAAGCCCAATGTCTTACCAAAATCGAAGGTGTAACTCCAGCATATCTAAATACAAATTATGGGACTTCAATTTCGATGCAAACTCCAGAAAATGAATATCCGCAAGTTTGTTTCAACTATATTCATCAAAATCCGGTTAAAGCAAACTTGGTGGCAAAACCCGAAGACTGGGAGTTTTCGTCGTATCGTGATTATTGCGGATTGAGAACTGATGATGGATTGGTAAACATGGAGATAGCAAAAGAATTTTTTCCGCAATACACATCAGATGACTCGAAGTCATCTGATGTGTGCCATTATTAAAAAATCATACCTATGATAAAACGAACTTTGTATTTTGGAAATCCGGCATATTTGTCGTTGGAAAATAGTCAATTAGTCGTAAAATTGCCGGAGCTGGTGAAAAATGAAACTTTACCGGAGAGTTTTAAACAGCAGAGCATGGCAAAGATTCCGGTGGAGGATATTGGCGTGGTTTTGCTCGATCATAGCCAAATCACAGTGACACAACCACTGTTGGGTGCGTTGCTAGAGAACAATACGGCGGTAATTACCTGTGCCGATAATCATATTCCGGCAGGATTACTGTTGCCTCTCGAAGGGCACAATACCCAACAGGAGCGTTACGATTTTCAGTTGGATGCTTCTCAGCCGCTAAAAAAGCAGTTGTGGCAACAAACGGTTCAGGCAAAAGTGCTGAACCAGGGATTGTTGCTTGAAAAACATGGATTTGAAGCCAATAACTTCAAGGTTTGGAGCAGGGATGTGAAATCGGGCGATTCGGATAATTTGGAGGCAAGGGCGGCGGCGAGGTACTGGTCGAGAGTGTTTTCAAAAAGCATTGAAGATTTCCGTAGGAGCAGGGAAGGAGATACCCCAAACAATCTTCTGAATTATGGATATGCCATTCTACGGGCGGTGGTTGCTCGCTCAATAGTTGGAGCGGGGTTGATTCCCACGTTGGGAATTTTTCACCGGAATAGGTATAATGCTTTTTGTTTGGCCGATGATATTATGGAGCCTTATCGCCCTTATGTGGATGAAGTGGTCTATGAAATAGTTCATTCGGGGGTTGATTATTCGGAGTTGACCAAAGAGATCAAGCAAAAACTTTTGGTAATTCCAACTTTAGATGTAGTCATTAATGGCGAACGAAGTCCGTTGATGATTGCAACTCAGCGCACAGCGTATTCTTTATTTTGCTGTTATGAAGGAAAAAGCAGAAAGATTTTATATCCGGAGTTTTGTTAGTTCTAACACGATATAAGTGATCTGATGACTTTGAGTCGTCTGATCACTTATATCTAAAGTAAGTTTGAAAAAGTGAGTAGTATCAATCGTTTAAATCAGTATCAAATTTTGTGGGTATTAGTGTTTTTCGATTTGCCAACCGAGACTAAAAAGGAGCGAAGTGTGGCAGCAAAATTTCGCAAAGATATTCTAAGCGACGGTTTCGCGATGTTTCAGTTTTCAATTTACGTGCGTCATTGCAGCAGTAGGGAAAATGCCGATGTTCATATAAACCGGACCAAGCGAATTCTTCCTGAAAAGGGGAATATCGGCATTTTAACCATTACCGATAAACAGTTTGGAATGATGGAATTATTTTATGGGAAAAAAGAGACTGCTTTGCCCAATGTTCCGCAACAATTGGAGATGTTTTGAATTTGTCGGTAAGTTGGGGCGCGACTATAAGTCGCACTCCGACTTGCCTAGGAACAAAAAAATCCCTTTAGCCACTCTGGTTAAAGGGATTTTTCTTCTCTTTTTTTAATCCTATCACAACTTCTAAATGCTTATTTGCCTAAGTGAATCCTTGCATTGTGCTGTTGTGTACGATTTCAAAGATACAAAATAAAAGCAAATCACAACTAATTGGCGATACTTAACCCAGAAGCAAAAGCTGTTGTGTACGATTTCAAAGATACAAAATAAAAGCAAATCACAACATTGTACAATTGCGCCGTGAAAAATTTGTAGCTGTTGTGTACGATTTCAAAGATACAAAATAAAAGCAAATCACAACTCAAAAACTTCTACAAATATGAAAAATGAAGCTGTTGTGTACGATTTCAAAGATACAAAATAAAAGCAAATCACAACCCACTACCCTCGGTTGTTTTAACCTGAAATGCTGTTGTGTACGATTTCAAAGATACAAAATAAAAGCAAATCACAACTGCATATCGCATCGCCCGTCAATCTTGTTAGCTGTTGTGTACGATTTCAAAGATACAAAATAAAAGCAAATCACAACTGTATAAAAATGTGGCGTTGACTTCATTGTGCTGTTGTGTACGATTTCAAAGATACAAAATAAAAGCAAATCACAACCTTCAACCACAGCTGCCTCAATGATCGCTTGCTGTTGTGTACGATTTCAAAGATACAAAATAAAAGCAAATCACAACCTGCGTTTTCTCGTCTTCCGTTTGTTGTTTGCTGTTGTGTACGATTTCAAAGATACAAAATAAAAGCAAATCACAACTGCTTTTAATTTTAAAATATCCATGAACGAGCTGTTGTGTACGATTTCAAAGATACAAAATAAAAGCAAATCACAACTTGCAACACATAAAACATTCCAGGAATACGGCTGTTGTGTACGATTTCAAAGATACAAAATAAAAGCAAATCACAACGCAGGCACGCATACCCACACTGGCTAGTTAGCTGTTGTGTACGATTTCAAAGATACAAAATAAAAGCAAATCACAACAGGCATGTGCTGTATGTTTCTCAATTTCCGCTGTTGTGTACGATTTCAAAGATACAAAATAAAAGCAAATCACAACTAAACAGGCGTTCAGCCGTTTCATTCAGATGCTGTTGTGTACGATTTCAAAGATACAAAATAAAAGCAAATCACAACTATGTTTTAGCTCGTGCTTCTCTTTGATAGCTGTTGTGTACGATTTCAAAGATACAAAATAAAAGCAAATCACAACAGGTAAAAGAGAAACTCGTAAACTACGTGAGCTGTTGTGTACGATTTCAAAGATACAAAATAAAAGCAAATCACAACAAACGAATACCATTTCTTTTGATACAAGCAGCTGTTGTGTACGATTTCAAAGATACAAAATAAAAGCAAATCACAACGGGCTGCTAAAGTCAATTGAAAGAAACGAAGCTGTTGTGTACGATTTCAAAGATACAAAATAAAAGCAAATCACAACTGGTAATATTTGTTAAACATACGTAATTGTGCTGTTGTGTACGATTTCAAAGATACAAAATAAAAGCAAATCACAACAGTTTTGTAACAACATTTTCTTTTTGACTAGCTGTTGTGTACGATTTCAAAGATACAAAATAAAAGCAAATCACAACGGTGTTGATACGTGCCTGTTCGTAAGCGGTGCTGTTGTGTACGATTTCAAAGATACAAAATAAAAGCAAATCACAACCGCTAACAGGGAATTTTCTTCGATTGCAAAGCTGTTGTGTACGATTTCAAAGATACAAAATAAAAGCAAATCACAACGTGCCATGGTCGTATTTTTCCAAATCGTGCGCTGTTGTGTACGATTTCAAAGATACAAAATAAAAGCAAATCACAACCTTACCGTATAACATAAACTTCCTTCAGTAGCTGTTGTGTACGATTTCAAAGATACAAAATAAAAGCAAATCACAACGTAGCTAATAGGACTAAAAAGTAAAGTAAAGCTGTTGTGTACGATTTCAAAGATACAAAATAAAAGCAAATCACAACCATGCCATATTTCTCGGCTTCGGCAATCACGCTGTTGTGTACGATTTCAAAGATACAAAATAAAAGCAAATCACAACACTCAAGCGACAAATTGAGAAGTTGGAAGCGCTGTTGTGTACGATTTCAAAGATACAAAATAAAAGCAAATCACAACTTGTCGTTCTTGTGTGAAGAAACGCCGAATGCTGTTGTGTACGATTTCAAAGATACAAAATAAAAGCAAATCACAACATTCTAAGCGGAAGACCGTTTGTGTTATTGGCTGTTGTGTACGATTTCAAAGATACAAAATAAAAGCAAATCACAACCATTTATGGCTGATCAGTATGCAAATGGATGCTGTTGTGTACGATTTCAAAGATACAAAATAAAAGCAAATCACAACGATGAAGCGAAAAGATATCCATTGTGAAACGCTGTTGTGTACGATTTCAAAGATACAAAATAAAAGCAAATCACAACATAATACCATTGTAATTCCCATCTGAGGTGCTGTTGTGTACGATTTCAAAGATACAAAATAAAAGCAAATCACAACTACGTCCGTCTTTTCCCGTCCACCGGTCGGGCTGTTGTGTACGATTTCAAAGATACAAAATAAAAGCAAATCACAACATCGTAATTGCAGAAAAACAAGAACAGGCAGCTGTTGTGTACGATTTCAAAGATACAAAATAAAAGCAAATCACAACAATTGGTTGTCGTGAATAGTTGACTGAATGGCTGTTGTGTACGATTTCAAAGATACAAAATAAAAGCAAATCACAACTGATATATTTCAACCGTTTTACTGCTCACGGCTGTTGTGTACGATTTCAAAGATACAAAATAAAAGCAAATCACAACGATCATCGTTCGTGCTATGCGGAGAGGAATGCTGTTGTGTACGATTTCAAAGATACAAAATAAAAGCAAATCACAACAAGATATATTCCATTCCTTATGCCTTTACTGCTGTTGTGTACGATTTCAAAGATACAAAATAAAAGCAAATCACAACAGTTAGCATTGTGGAAAGCTTTCCATCGTTGCTGTTGTGTACGATTTCAAAGATACAAAATAAAAGCAAATCACAACTTCGAAAGAAGAATCTATCAAAATGCTTGAGCTGTTGTGTACGATTTCAAAGATACAAAATAAAAGCAAATCACAACCCTGGTTACTGGTGGAACGACGGCCACTGTGCTGTTGTGTACGATTTCAAAGATACAAAATAAAAGCAAATCACAACCTGCTGTCGAATCAACAGTGATTTCAGTGCTGTTGTGTACGATTTCAAAGATACAAAATAAAAGCAAATCACAACTTAGGCACAATAAAACTAATCCTCTTGCAAGCTGTTGTGTACGATTTCAAAGATACAAAATAAAAGCAAATCACAACGATATCGAATTAGTATAGTTGCTTTTCTGCGCTGTTGTGTACGATTTCAAAGATACAAAATAAAAGCAAATCACAACGGCACTCCGATAATTTTATTTTTTATATTTGCTGTTGTGTACGATTTCAAAGATACAAAATAAAAGCAAATCACAACAACAAAGCGATACATTAACGAAATATGACAGCTGTTGTGTACGA
Organism: Bacteroidales bacterium; assembly: GCA_963556065.3. Lineage (GTDB taxonomy): Bacteria > Bacteroidota > Bacteroidia > Bacteroidales > WCHB1-69 > JBAXTE01. Next base: position 128,233 of record CAUVYH020000013.1, on the reverse strand, counting down.
TTTCAAAGATACAAAATAAAAGCAAATCACAACTTGGCGGGGGCTTGAAGTAAACGGATTCTTGCTGTTGTGTACGATTTCAAAGATACAAAATAAAAGCAAATCACAACTACGACAGTGTCTCTAACGATTTCTTTAATGCTGTTGTGTACGATTTCAAAGATACAAAATAAAAGCAAATCACAACGAGCCTTCAACTATTAATGTAAATTCTGCTGCTGTTGTGTACGATTTCAAAGATACAAAATAAAAGCAAATCACAACATCACCATCGGGTTAATAACTTTGTACCCTGCTGTTGTGTACGATTTCAAAGATACAAAATAAAAGCAAATCACAACAGACCACAGACCAAAAAACGACAGTAATACGCTGTTGTGTACGATTTCAAAGATACAAAATAAAAGCAAATCACAACTGCTTGCGACGAAACGGTTGTGTAATCCTCGCTGTTGTGTACGATTTCAAAGATACAAAATAAAAGCAAATCACAACTGCGGAATCACCGATTTTAAATTCTGTTCAGCTGTTGTGTACGATTTCAAAGATACAAAATAAAAGCAAATCACAACTGGCAGTCATCATGACCATCGATTATATTGCTGTTGTGTACGATTTCAAAGATACAAAATAAAAGCAAATCACAACCCCGAATCTACGAGATTGTAGTCGCGCCAAAGCTGTTGTGTACGATTTCAAAGATACAAAATAAAAGCAAATCACAACGATGTATGAATCAGGTCTATGGAATTGTCGGCTGTTGTGTACGATTTCAAAGATACAAAATAAAAGCAAATCACAACCCGTTTTTCTCGATCAATGCGCCCAAATCGCTGTTGTGTACGATTTCAAAGATACAAAATAAAAGCAAATCACAACGGCTGGTCGAAACCAGGATACAATGACGTAGCTGTTGTGTACGATTTCAAAGATACAAAATAAAAGCAAATCACAACACCAACCTTCTGCAGGTGTTGTATCTGTTTGCTGTTGTGTACGATTTCAAAGATACAAAATAAAAGCAAATCACAACCAGATAAAGAAAATTTTAGCTACGGATATTGCTGTTGTGTACGATTTCAAAGATACAAAATAAAAGCAAATCACAACATCATGATATCGTTTGGAAACACAAAAGAGCTGTTGTGTACGATTTCAAAGATACAAAATAAAAGCAAATCACAACTCGAATTACCCTTGGAATCATCGAAAAAGAGCTGTTGTGTACGATTTCAAAGATACAAAATAAAAGCAAATCACAACTTACAAGGATTCTGACAAGGCTAAGTTTCTGCTGTTGTGTACGATTTCAAAGATACAAAATAAAAGCAAATCACAACTCCCAATTGTTCAGGGTAGTGATTTCGATGCTGTTGTGTACGATTTCAAAGATACAAAATAAAAGCAAATCACAACATGGATATATTGGTTTTGTAGCACAAACATGCTGTTGTGTACGATTTCAAAGATACAAAATAAAAGCAAATCACAACACTGTAACATTTGTGCTTTAAATCCACATTGCTGTTGGTGATTTTCATTTTGGGTGATCCCATGTTTTATCTGTCTTTTATTGCTTTAGTTTGAAGGTTATGTTTTTATGTTTAATCGTATTTATCTTGAAATAATTACTTCGGTTTTGCTCTTCAGAGTCGCTGTCTTGCTGGTTGGTTTTAAATAATATTGAGTTTAAATCGAGTTAAATGGTTGGATAATATCAGATTTTTACAAAGAGTTTTGTCGTTTATTTATAGTTTGCATGTGTGGTAATGGTTGATATAGTTTGATAAAATGGTGCTGATTATCAATTTGATATTGAAATTTTTGATGAATTATATTATTAAATTTCAGTATTAAAACCGTTAGGTTTGTAATAAAATTTAATTTGATTGAAACGGATTGATGAAATATCATTAATCTAACTAATTTGGATTGAGTTGTGATATTTTGATTTTAAATTTATGTAAATAATTGAAATATAGATATATATGTTGGTTATTGATGATTGATGCTTTTTTTATCGAGTTGATTTTCTGTAAATTATTCTTTAAAATTATCAATGTAGGTGAATTGGATTGAGTGATATTTGTGAAAATAATTCATTTGAAAATGATTAAATGATTGAAATTAAAATTAAATAATGTAATTTTGCATATTGTATTTAAGGCAAACAAGTTGTAATTATGAAAAAGAACTATATTGATTTAATTGATCAGACTTTTGAGTTTCCGCAAGAAGAGTTTTTGGTAAAAGATGATGAATTGATTTTCAACGGAATAGATTTAATGGATTTGATTAAACAATATGGAACTCCATTAAAGATAACTTATTTGCCCAAGATAAGTAATAATATCCAACGAGCTAAACGTTGGTTTAATGTGGCAATGGCTAAGGCCGATTACGATGCCGATTACAATTATTGCTACTGTACAAAGAGCTCGCATTTCTCTTATATTCTCGAAGAGGTGCTGAAAAATGATGTTCATTTGGAAACTTCGTCGGCTTTTGACTTTAATATTATTGATAATTTGTTTGAACAGGAGTTGTTTTCGCAGGAAAACTATATCATTTGCAATGGGTTTAAAAAACTCAACTATCTCGAAAACATCGCCGAATTTATTAATAAGGGATTTTCCAATACCATTCCGATTCTCGATAATAAAGCCGAACTCGATCAGTTGGACGAGTTGGTAAATACCAAATTCAAGATTGGAATCCGCATTGCAGCCGAGGAGGAGCCGAAGTTCGAGTTCTATACTTCACGGCTGGGAATCAGGTATAATGATATATTGCCGTTTTACCTCGAAAAGATCAGAGATAATCCAAAGTTCGAGCTCAAGATGCTCCATTTCTTTATCAACACCGGCATCAGCGATACTGCATATTACTGGAATGAGCTTACCAAGTGCGTTAACGTGTATTGTGAACTGAAGAAACTCTGCCCCGAACTCGATTCCCTCAACATCGGCGGCGGTTTCCCGATTAAAAACTCACTTTCGTTCGATTACGATTATGAGTATATGGCCGAAGAGATTATTGCCCAAATTAAGAGTATCTGCGATCGAAATAATATCAAGGAGCCTAATATTTTTACCGAATTCGGCTCCTACACGGTCGGTGAAAGTAGTGCCGTGCTCTATTCGATTATTGCTCAGAAACAACAAAACGACCGCGAGCTGTGGGATATGATCGATAGTTCGTTCATGACGACACTGCCCGATACTTGGGCGATAAATCAGCGGTTTATCCTGTTTGCCATCAATAACTGGAATAAGGAATATGAGCGGGTCTTTCTGGGTGGGTTAACCTGCGATAGTCACGACTATTACAACTCGGAAGCTCATGCCAATGCCGTTTTTTTGCCAAAAATAGGGGAAGAGCCCCAATATATCGGACTGTTTCACACGGGAGCTTATCAGGAATCGGTGGGCGGTTACGGTGGAATCCAGCATTGTTTGATTCCCGCTCCAAAAATCGTTATCATCGATAAAGATAAAGATGCCGACGATGAACTTTATCCGAAGTTGTTTGCCAAAGAGCAAACATGGAAGCCGATGCTGAAGATTTTGGGATATTAATATGGTGGTGTATCAGCCGAGCCGGTTTTGCATAAAATCGGTGGAATCAAAAAAATATTTTTTAACTTTGCTACGAATTAGAAACAATGGGCTTTTGCCGATTGTAAAAGCATGTCTTTATTTAAGAACATAACCAAATAAATGATGAATCATCCTATTTTACTGGACGGAAAGGCGTTATCAAAAGAAATTGAAGCTGGATTGAAACCCAAAGTTGACCGAATTATTCACCAATCAGGCAAAATTCCTGTGCTTGCCACAATTTTAGTAGGGAATGACCCTTCTTCGGAGATTTATGTGAAAATGAAAGGAAATGCTTGCGAGCGCATAGGCATGAAATCGTTAAAAGTTCATCTTCCTGAAGAGACAACCACCGAGGGCTTGCTTTCTGAAATAGAAAAGTTAAACAATGATGATTGTATTTGTGGTATATTAATACAACATCCGGTTCCCAAGCAAATTGATGAGCGTGCGTGTTTTGACAAAATTGCGATAGATAAAGATGTTGATGGCGTAACATGCCTTGGGTTTGGGCGGATGTCGATGAACGAAGCGGCTTATGGCAGTGCAACTCCGGCCGGAATAATGGAATTGATTAAGCATTACAAATTACCGATTGAGGGAAAACATGCTGTTGTTGTCGGTCGTAGCCCCATATTGGGCAAACCCATTGCGATGATGCTTTTAAATGAGAATGCAACCGTAACTATTTGTCACTCAAAAACCAATAACCTGCCCGACATTATCAAACAGGCAGATGTAATTGTCGGAGCCGTAGGGAAACCCGAATTTATTAAAGCCGATTGGATCAAGGATAATTCAATTGTGATAGATGCCGGATATCATAAGGGCGGAATCGGCGATATTGAAATCGATAAGTTAAAAGACAGGGTATTCGCCTATACACCGGTTCCCGGTGGAGTAGGGCCAATGACCATAGCCAAACTAATTGCTCAAACTGTAGAGTCGGCTGAAAAGAGATTAATATGATTTATTTAGGTGATATTAAAGATTGAGAAGCAAAATCAGGTTTAAGCCACAAAATGAGCTTCCGAAGTAATGGGAATACTCAACACTTTTGAAATCAGGCAGTTCTTTTCCGCATCCTTGGTAATTGCTTCAAATTCAGTGGCATTAATGCCGGAAACAGTTCCCGTAATCGATAGATGAACTCCAGTAATACTTGGTCCGGCCATGCTAACAATGGCTTCCGTGTCCAACACCGTTGGAACCAATCCCTTTTGTGTTAAAATTGAGGAAACGGCCATGGTGAAGCATCCTGCATGAGCGGCGGCAAGCAACTCTTCCGGATTTGTTCCGATTACCCCTTCTTCAAATCGTGTTCTGAAGCTGTAATTTGCATTGTTGATTATTCCACTTTCTGTGGTTAATGTTCCTTTGCCCTCTTTCAGGCTACCGGTCCAGTGTGCTTTAGCAGTACGTTTCATTTGTTTGGTTTTTTAATGATTTTTAATTTTTAAACTTAACAGATTTTCGAGCGTGATGTTCATTCATTACTTCGGTAAATTTTTCATTTCATGTATTTTAAAAATTGTAATCAATTGATTATCAGTGAGATTCCTCGCCATGGCTCGGAATGACAAAGCACTGATAATTAATGTATTACAAAATATCACCGAAGTATTGTCATTATAAACTCAATTGATTTCGCATAATAATCAATATTTGTTTATTTTTGAAGAGATAATGGTCTAAAATTATTTTCAGATGGTTCAATTTAAAGTAATAAATAAGTTTTTTCAATTTCCGGCAATCTGCCTGTTGCTCTGGATTTTTGTTGCGGCAAAGCCATCCGAAGAAAATGCCAATGCCAAAAAATCGGAGTTGGTGGAACTGATTACATTGGATTCGACCTTAAAACTGGATATTCGTTATGCCACAAGCAACAATTTTACAGGTCGTCCGGTATATTCGGAAGCGAGGGCTTTTTTACAGCTTCCGGCAGCCGAAGCGTTGGTGAAAGTAAACAAGGAATTGAGAAAATTGGGCTATGGTCTGCTGATCTTTGACGGATACCGGCCATGGAGTGTAACCAAATTATTTTGGGACATGACCCCGAAAGCTTCCCGGAAATTTGTGGCTAATCCGAAATTCGGTTCTCGGCATAATCGTGGATGTGCCGTTGATTTGAGTCTGTACAGCATTGCAACAGGAAAAGAGGTGGAGATGCCCGGAAAATACGACGAGATGAGTGCGTGTTCTCATGCAAATTATCAAGGTGGGACTGATGAACAACGCCGCATGAGAAATTTGTTGAGATCAAGAATGCAAGCCCACGGATTCATCGCTTCCGCAATAGAGTGGTGGCATTTCGACTATAAGGATTGGAAACGGTATGAAATTCAGAATATTCCATTTTCGGAAATAAAATAAACAATAAAATTTATTAGGAAACTCAATATTGTCAAATGGCTAAGCTATTTGAACTGAATTTAAGCGGGTATGTGTTGGCTAAAGTTGAATGGCAAATTAATTTTGCATTTTTGAGTTTTCTACACTGTTTTAGGAGTTCAACCCATTCTAAATTCATCAAAAAATAGTATCTTTGCACTCTCAAAAATGCAAGCGGAACTTAATCCGCTGAATTACTTATAGTTAAAGGATAATAACATGGGCAGAACTTACTTTGGCGATATGCCGGAAGAATTTTCAAAATATGAACAGTCGAGAATCGTGTTGATGCCGGTTCCTTACGATGGTACCAGCACGTGGATAAAAGGAGCGGACAAAGGTCCTCAGGCTATCATTGACGCTTCGGACAGCATAGAATTATACGATATTGACACCGAGACGGAAGTGTATAATCTTGGAATTCACACCGCACCGGCAGTAACCGGAATGGATACCCCCGAAATGATGGTGGAATCGGTGTATCAACAGGCAAAAAAATATCTCGACGATGATAAATATCTGGTTACTATGGGGGGAGAGCACTCGGTAAGTTGCGGCGTAATTAAAGCAGTCTCCGAAAAGTTCGAAGACTTGACCATTCTACAGATTGATGCTCATGCCGATTTGCGCGATGAGTATCATGGCTCGGAATACAACCATGCTTGTGTGATGCGCCGTGCGCAGGATTATGGACAGGTGGTGCAGGTGGGTATTCGAAGCATGTGCATTGAAGAAAAACCTAATATGGTGAAGGAAAATATGTTTTTTGCCCACGAAATTCGCAAAAATGCAAATTGGATTCGAGACGTTGTCTCCAGATTGACAAAAAATGTTTATCTGACGATTGATTTGGATGGCTTTGATCCGTCTATTATCCCAAGTACAGGCACGCCCGAGCCTGGCGGACTAAGCTGGTGGCAGGTTGCCGATCTTATTAAAATCGTTAATCAGCGATGCAATATCGTAGGATTTGATGTGGTGGAACTGTGCCCGAATCCAAGCGAAAAGTCTTCCGATTTGGCGGCGGCCAAATTAATCTATCAGATATTGTCTCAACACTTCAGGTGGACTTTACTTTCGTAGTCGTTTTTTGTCTATTTATAAAATGACTTTCTTTTTTTCATAAGATAGTTAAATTTAGAAATATATGATATCTTAGTTAAATAATAAGATTAAATTGTTTTTATTGCTTTACAATAAAGGTGAAATCCCGTAAATTACAAGTTGAAAAAAAGAGGAAAGCTATTAACAACAAATTGTGTGTAAATACTTGTAAAAAAATGATTGGAATTCCAAATTAAAGATGTAAATTTGCACTCCTAATCTAAATACATTATGTCGAAACAAGAGAATAGCATAAAAAAAACAGAAGAGAAAATTGAAGCTGTAGAAACGGTTTTAAATCGTACAGAACTTTATTTTGAAGAACATTACAAGACAATATTAAGTATTGTCGGCGGTATTGCATTGGTAATCGTTCTTATTTTTGCGTACATGCGTTTTGTAAAAGAACCTAAAAATCGTGAGGCACAAGCAGCAATGTTTATGGCACAACGTTATTTTGAAGCCGATTCTTTAACCAAAGCACTTAATGGAGATGGTGTTAACATGGGATTTTTAGCTATTGCGGATGAATATTCGTCAACAGATGCCGGAAATTTAGCAAACTATTATTTAGGTGTTATTTACATGCAAAAGGGTCAATTTGATAATGCGATAGAGAGTTTTGAAAAGTTTGACAGCGACGATTTAATTGTTTCTTCCATGGCTTTAGGTCTTACTGGAGATGCCTATTTAGAAAAAAATGATCAGGAAAATGCATTGAAATACTACAAAGAAGCAGCTTCGAAACATAAAAATACGTTTACTACACCAATGTACATGATGCGTATGGGTTTGGTATATGAAATGCAGAATAAATGGGACGAGGCTTTAAAACAGTACGAATCGATTAAAAAGGAATATTATCGCAGTGCAGAAGGGCAGGAAATCGATAAATATATTAGTAGAGCAAACGCAAAATTAAATAAATAATCACCGATGGCTGAAAAGAAAACTAATCTTTCAGAGTACCATCCCAACGATATTCCAAAAGCCGGTAACTGGCAAGTAGCAATTGTGATTTCAGAATGGAACCCTGAAATCACTTTTGCATTAAGGGATGGAGCAGTGGATACTTTGGTAAAACAGGGGCTCCCTGAAAATAATATCCACATTAAGTATGCTCCCGGCAGTTTTGAATTGCCTACAGCAGCACAGATGATGTTGGAAGCCGACTCCGAGCTGGATGCGGTAATATGCTTAGGATGTGTTATCCAAGGCGAAACACGTCATTTTGATTTTATCTGTGATGCGGTTGCCAATGGAATAATGCGTTTAGCATTGGATTATAATTCACCGGTCATTTTTGGATTGCTTACTACCAATACCATGGAACAAGCCAGATCTCGTGCCGGTGGCCAGCATGGGAATAAAGGAGTTGAGGCTGCCGTGGCTTGCCTAAAAATGCTTGCTCTCGAACGTTCGTTGTCTTAAATCTTGAAGTGATTAATATGCCTATACAAACATTGCTTTACAATAGAATCAAGGATCTTTTGCCCGGGAAAAAGAATATTGTAATTCAAATGCATATTAATCCCGACGGTGACGCTGTGGGTGCGTCTCTTGCTTTGAATCTTTATTTGAAAAAATTGGGTTACAATAGTTTTGTAATTGCGCCCAATTTGTTTCCTTCCTTTTTAAAGTGGATGCCTAATGCTACCGCAATTGTTAACGCTACCGAACGACCGCATATAGCCCAGCGACTTTACGAAAATAGTGATTTAATCTTTATTTTGGATTTTAATACGGCACATCGGGCAGGAACGTTTATCGGAGGAATGCTTAAACATGCTTCAGCACCTGTTGTGCTTATCGATCACCATCTTCAACCCGATATGAAAACACTTATCTCCGTATCGGATCATCTGGTGTCGTCAACTTCGGAGTTAATCTATAATTTAATTCGGGAAAACAGCGATAAGCATCTTGTCGACAAGGATATTGCTACGTGCTTGTATGTCGGAATTATGACAGATACCGGTTCGTTCAGCTATTCCTGTAACGAACCGGACACTTATAATGTAATTGCCCACTTGGTCTCAACCGGAATATCTGTGGATATTATTCATCAAAAGGTGTATAGTACTTATTCTGAAAATCGCCTTCGATTGTTGGGATATTGTATTAATAACAAGTTAAAAGTTTTCCCTGAGTATGGCGCTTCTTATATGGCACTCAGCAAAGAAGAACTTAAGCAATTTAACCACAAGGTCGGTGATACCGAAGGTATTGTAAATTACGGATTATCTATAGATGTAGTAGGAATAACGGCTTTGTTTACAGAACGAGAAGATCGCATACGAATTTCGTTTCGTTCAAAAGGTGATTTTGATGTGAATCTTTTTGCCCGCAATCATTTTTCGGGCGGAGGACATAAAAATGCTTCAGGTGCCGATGCACAGGATAGTCTTGAAAATACAATACGCAAATTTGAGATGCTTTTACCTCAATATAAAGACCAAATTATTAACTCGATATGAAACAGCTTTTGGTGATTTTTATTGTGAGTCTTTTGGCTGTTGCTTGTTCTGATCCTGCACCCCAAAAAAAGAAGCCGTTTAATGAAGAGCGTGTTAAAGAACCTTTGGTTGAAGCAAACCAAAACTCGGTTCGTACCGAAGATGAGGATATTAATTTGTACGTTAAACGACAGCAACTGGACATTGTGCGTTCCGAAAGCGGGCTACGCTATCGCATCTCTAAAACCGGACATGGCAAACAGATCAAAGCAAAAGATATCGTTACATACAGCTATCAAACTTTTTCAATAGACGGAACACTTTTGTACTCTTCGGAAAAAGATGGAAACAAAATCGTGGAAGTTGAAAAGAATAACGAAATTCATGCAATAGACGAGGCCTTAAAGTTAATGCGTAACGGTGATTCTGCTCATCTGGTTATTCCTTCACACCTTGCGTATGGAGTTGCCGGTGACGGAGATAAAATTCGCCAGCGGATACCAATTGTTATGAAAATTAAAGTGCTAAATGTTAAATTTCCAAATAAAAACATCAATTAGAAAAATGAAAAAAATGAAAAAAATCGCAATGTTTGCTATTGCTTCGGCAATGCTTGTATCGATGAGCTCCTGCTCAAAATATCGTGGATATAAAGAGTCTGATAACGGACTTTTTTATAAGTTCTACGTAGAAAACGAAAAAGAAGCAAAAGCACAGTTAGGTGACTTGCTTACAATGACTTTAGTGTATAAAATTGCTGAAAACGATTCGATTATTGAAGACTCACGCAAAAATCCAAATCCATTTATGTTACTTTTAAAAGCTTCCGACTTTAAAGGCGACTTGTTTGAAGGTCTTGCAATGATGCATAAGGGCGATAGTGCGTCTTTTATTTTAAAAGCAGATTCATTCTTCTTGAAAACAGCTCGTATGCCGGAAATGCCAAAATTTGTAAATGCCGAAACTATGCTGAAATTCGAGATAAAGCTTACCGATATTAAACCGAAAGCTATCTTTGAAAAAGAAATGGCTGAAGCTCAGGCTAAGTTTAAAGAAGAAGTGGAAAAACGCAAAGCAGAAGAACCCGGTTTAATCGCAAAATATTTGAAAGAAAATAAAATTACCGTAAAACCAACTAAAAGCGGATTGTATTTTGTAGAAAAGACTAAAGGAACAGGTCCAAAAGTTGCAGCAGGCCAAAAAGTAACCGTAAGCTACACTGGAAAATTCCTTGATGGTAAAATTTTCGATACTTCGGACGGCAAAAAACCATTTGAATTTGTAGTGGGTCAGCAGCAAGTAATTCCAGGTTGGGACGAGGCTTTAACCTTGATGAATAAAGGTTGCAAGGCGCTTGTTTTAATTCCCTCCGCATTGGCTTATGGCGAACAAGGTGCCGGAAATGCAATTCCTCCATGTACTCCTCTCGTATTTGATGTGGAACTTCTTGGCGTGCAATAGTAAGAGCTTCTAAAAGTAAAATTCTTAGAATCTTTTTAATTACAATAATAAAGTGGGGCAACTTTCATAGTTGCTCCACTTTCGTTATGCTATATTGTCTTTGCTTTAGGAAAAGAGCAACTTTAATTGAAAATAAAAATAGGCTAAACGTTGTGAGATTTATTAATAATTGTTATATTTGTGGTTGGGTTATGTAGGGAAAAATAAAAAAAATATTATGAAAAAAAAATACTTCATCTATTTAGCAGCGGTGTTGCTATTGGTTGAAATTTCGGCAAAAGCGCAAACCACAAATGTCTCAGATGATCAAATGGCATTTGAGGAGGCATTGACTAAAAATGTGGATACACATATCAACCGATCTTACGGGATGGTAAAAAATGCCTTTAATATGGCATATCGGATCAATCCGGAAATTCCTCGTGGAATATTGGAAGCAGTATCGTTTAATTATACTCGATTTACTCACCGCAACTTTACCAAGGATACCGATGATGCTGGAATCGGGATGCCTCGAACGTACGGGGTAATGGGCTTAACTCTTGATGGACGGGATTATTTCAGAAATAATCTGCAAAAGATTTCCGAGTTGTCGGGAATTTCTGTTTCAAGAATCGTAAATAATCCCGCAGATAACGTGATGGCTTATGCTAAAGCTTTCCGGATAGTATCACGTAAAAAAAAGATTTCATCCAAAAATCCGCAAGATTACATTCCCGTTTTAATCGAATTATGCGAACTGCCTGTTAAAAAAGACATTCAGAATGATTATGCCATGAACACTTTTTTATATGGAATCTTTGATTTCTTGAATCATTCAGGCTATTCTATTAGATTCGGATTCCCAAATTATAAAATTGACCTGCAAAAGGTCTTTGGCGATAATTATAAAGTGCTCTCTTCTTCCCATGTAAAAATAGAAGGAAATATTATTGAAACCAAAGATCATCAACTTTTCAAAGAATCGGCCTATAATAATCCGAAATCCGTTAAATCCACCGATTATGGTCCTGCAATATGGAATGCTGCGGCAAGCTGTAACTACACTTCAGGACGAACTTCAACAATTTCTGCCGTAGCTGTACATTATACTGCCGGTTCGTATGCGGGAAGTATTTCGTGGTTTCAGAATTGTGATGCCGTTGCAAGTGCACATTACGTTTTACGCTCATCGGACGGGCAAATTACGCAAATGGTTCGCGAAGCTGATAAAGCATGGCATGTGCGCAACGAAAATCCATATACTATCGGCCTTGAGCATGAAGCCATCGAACCGGTTCAAAATTATTTTACCGTAGCCATGTATCAGGCATCGGCAGCGCTGATTCGAGATATTTGTACCAGTGGTTATGGCATTTCTCCGCTACGGATGTTTTATCGTGATACTTTGGATGATGGAACGGTTCTCGATTATGGAGTGCATTCTTTGGGTGCCGAAGGCTCTTGCATTAAAATCAAAGGACACCAGCATTTTCCAGATAATACTCATACCGATCCCGGACCATATTGGAACTGGGATTACTATTACAAACAGGCGAACAATACCACGGCAACCACGACCTACAGCACCTCGACGGGAACTTTTACCGATGATGGGGGAGCATCCGGCAATTATACGGTTGATACCCGCCAGCTTTATCTTATTGATGTGCCGGGGGCAAGCCATATTACACTTAATTTTACACAATTTGCCCTCGAAACGAATTACGATTTCCTTTATATATACGACGGGAATAGCGTTTATTCTCCGAAAATCGGTAGATTTAACACGATAAGTCCGGGAACTATTACTTCTTCCGGAAGTCAGTTGCTGATTGAGTTTCGCTCCGATTGCGCCACTTCCGCTGCAGGTTGGGTGGCTAACTGGACTTCGGTTGCACCCGATGCCGTAGCTCCGACCACCACCATCGATCAAGCGGATTCGATGTGGATAACAGCAAATTACACCGCCAATTTCACCGATTCCGATAATGCCGGGGGAAGCGGCATCGACCGGAAGTTCTATCAGGTGATGTATAATGATGGCATAGCTTGGACCGCAAACCAAAATAGGGGATATGCGGTGGATAATTTTGATGTTTACGATGCCAACAAATGGAAAGTCCCCGCAGGCAATATCGCATGGAGTGTCTCCGCAAACGCATTGCAGATTTTGGATACCAACACCGATAATTCAAACATTTACAGCGCATTAAACGGTGCGCTTAGCAATACTTATATTTACGATTTTTATGCAAAAGTGGATGGCTTATCCACCTCAAAACGCTTTGGATTCCATTTTGCCTGCGACAGCGCCACGCTGAGCAACCGGGGGAATTCATATTTTATCTATGTCCGCCCAGGCAGCAGCCAGTTGGAGTTTTATCGGGTGGCAGACAATGTTTTCACGCAAACCAATGTGGTTACTGGCGTGGTCACCAATCTTAACCAGTATTACCACTACAAGATTGTCCATAATCGGATATCGGGGCTGATCGAAGTCTTCCGGGATGACGTTCTGCTGGGTTCATGGACCGACCCAAGTCCGCTGACTACCGCTTCGAAATACTTCTCGTTTCGCACGGCAAAAACGCAGATGTGGGTAAAATCGATGCGGGTATATCGCACCCGGACCTCTGCTGTAGCTGTAACCGTTGGCAATGGCGACACCGATATCCCGATTCAAAGTAGAAACGGGAGCGTGATGTCAAAAATAAAATCGCTGGTGGTGGACAACAATAACAACTATTCAACCTTGGTGTCGAAAGAGATGCGAGTGGATTGGAGCAAACCTGCGGCGGTGAGCGTAATCGACGGTTCGAGTGGCGACTTGGATGTTTTTGGGACGCAGGGCATCATCCGCGGGAGCTGGAGTGCCGCCATCGACACCAACAGTGGAATTCAGCGCTACCAGTATGCCATCGGAACTTCGTTGGGTGCATCAAATATTTTAGGCTGGACCGACAATGCATTGATTACCAGTTTCGAGAAAACAGGGTTAACATTGGTGGATGGCACCACTTATTATATCATGGTTAAGTCTCAGAACGGAGCCGGTTTGTGGAGCGACAGCAGCTCTTCGGATGGTGCGGTATTCCATTTGCAACCCATTGCCGATTTTTCAGCCAATACCCAGCAGGTATGTACCGGAGGCTCGGTTCAATACACAAATTTAAGTGCCAACACCACAGGCCAGACGTGGTATTTCACCGGAGGTTCGCCTTCAACAAGCATTACCGCAAATCCTACCGTGACCTATGCCACTGCTGGAACGTTTGCAGTTAAACTGGTTGTAACGGGTGTATCTGGATCCGACAGCGTAGTGCGGAGTAATTACATCAGCGTTCAGACAACGCCACCGGCACCATCAATCGTGTCGAATCCAACCATTTGCCAGGGAAGCACCACGCAGCTGGAAGCATCGGGAAGTGCCACCTTAACTTGGTACTCCTCCATATCTGGAGGCACGGCATTGGGAACCGGAACCGTATTCAACACCGCAGCATTAAATGGAAGCACAAGCTATTATGTCCGTTCCGAAATCGGTACATGCAGCAGTTCCATGACTACGATCAATGTCTTGGTAGAACCGATGCCGGCAACTCCTCAGTTGTCCACACCAACGCCGATATGCAGCGGTACCACCACCCAAATAACCGCCATGGGAACCGCCACGATAAAATGGTATTCCGATAATCTGGCCAATAATTTGGTCTATACCGGAGCCAGCATTACCACATCGCTACTAACGGAGACCACCACGTATTACGTGCGAACCGAAACGGCAAACTGCATCACTCCGATGAACAGCGTGACGGTGGAGGTTAAACCGATTCCAGCAATTCCAATCGTAAATTTGCAGCAGAGTATCTGCAGTGGACAATCGATACAGCTATATGCTCAAGGAGATCCGCTCATCAAATGGTATAGTTCTCCAACTGCTTCAACGGCATTAAGCACGGGTGAAAATTATCAAACGCTTCCCATAACAGCCAATGATACATTCTTTGTTCGTTCCGAAGTCAATGGCTGTTACAGCGATTTTGCACAAATCATCGTTGCGGTATTCGAATTACCGGATCAGCCTACAATCAGTCTAGTTTCGGGCGAACTTTGCTCAAGCGTGGGGGATAGCTATCAATGGTTTTTAAATGGGACGGTGTTGGATAGTGCAGTAAATCAGTGTTTTGCTCCTTTGCAAGATGGAAGCTATACGTTACAAGTTGTAAACACAAACGGCTGTATTTCGCCGTTATCAGCACCTTATACTTATTCCACGGTAAACATAGAAGATCATTTACAAAATCAACAATATTCCATATATCCAAATCCAACTAAAAATTCAATATTTATCACACTTTCAGAAGAACTTAAAGCGCAAAAAATTATTCTGTTTGATGCATTGGGACAAGTGGTTTTTCAACAAAAAGTCGGTATATCCGAACATGCAATCAATATTGAAATGTCAGATTTTAGCAAAGGCTTGTATTATATTGTAATAGAAAGCGATAGTTCACGGTCGGTGACAAAAGTGGTGAAAGAATAAAAATATACAAACTTAAAGTCTCTGTGTTTTTCAATGCAGGGACTTTTTTTATATCATACGATGAAAAAATTAATCGCAGCAATTTTATTGGCAGTCATTTTTCAAACGAATTATGCCCAAGAATCTTATCCATCGATCCATCAGCAGGAGCTGGAACATTACAACAGCTTAAACCTCACCACATCGGCTCAGTTCGATTCGGTGACTCAATTTAACGGAGTGATGTCCCAGACAAAAGATAGTAAAACTTGCACCTTGCAGAAAATTGTCTTTGGATGGAATCCCTATTGGATGACCTCTCAATATCAGAACTTCCAGTGGAACTTAATCTCCGATTTTTGCTATTTTTCGTATGAATTTGTGGATAGTACCGGTGCTGTAATCAGTTCCCATAGTTTCGCAACTGCGGCATCAGTCACCGCGGCCTTGAATAATGGGAAACGCGTGCATTTGACGACCACGTTATTTAGCAATCATGCTAAGTTGTTAACCAATGCAACAGCTCAACAGACGTTAATTACCAATTTGATTTCTGCGGTTAAGCAACGGGGGGCAACCGGTATCAATGTCGATTTTGAAGGTGTCCCTGCTGCGCAAAAGACAAATTTTACCGGTTTTATGAAAACTTTGTCTCAGCGCCTGCATGATTCAATTCCTAATAGCGTGGTCTCCATTTGTTTGCCGGCCGTGGATTGGAGTAGTAGCTACGATGTAGCGAATATGAACAATGATGCTATATCATCGCGAAATGTGGATTTGTTTATTATCATGGGGTACGATTATTATTACGGAGGCTCTACTACGGCTGGTCCAACCGATCCGTTATATCCTTATCAAACCTCTTCAACTTCTTGTTTGTCGAAAACATTTACTTATTATGCAAATAAAGTTCCTACCTCAAAGTTAGTGATGGGATTGCCGAATTATGGAAGGCAGTGGAAGGTGACAGCTGCCGGATTGCCGGGAACAACCGTTTCGGGGACAGGAACATCCAAAACATACAAGCAGATTAAAGATAACACCAACGGATATTACAGCGCATCCAACGTAATATGGAATAATGATGCTTTTTTCCAACTGTTACCAATTTCAGATTGACACCAGTTGGTATCAGTGCTTTGTTAATAATCCATACAGCTGGGGGCGACGTTTGGACATGGTTGTGCAGCGCGAT
Source organism: Bacteroidales bacterium (assembly GCA_963556065.3). Classification (GTDB taxonomy): domain Bacteria; phylum Bacteroidota; class Bacteroidia; order Bacteroidales; family WCHB1-69; genus JBAXTE01. Next base: position 111,523 of record CAUVYH020000013.1, on the reverse strand, counting down.
TATGCCGGTATTGGTATCTGGGCTTTAGGCAACGATGACGGATATACCGAATTGTGGGATAAAATCAGTCAAAAATTTTCAGATTGTGCTACCGTTTCATGTTCGGATTCAATATTTGATATGGGAGGTCCAACTCGAAACTATTTTGATGGTGAGCAATATTCCTATACGATTCAGCCTACGGGAGCTACTGGATTGAGTTTGACTTTTACGGAATTTTTTACCGAAGCCGGGTATGATACGCTGTTTATTTACAATGGCAATTCAACGACTTCCCCATTGATTGGTGCCTATCAGGGAACTTTAAGCCCGGGGAGTATCACAGCTTCTGGAAATGCGCTTACGTTGAGATTCAAATCCGATGGAGCAACCAATAAAACAGGATGGAAAGCAATCTGGAATTGTTCGGTGGATAATGCAGCTCCTACCACCACCATCGATCAAGCGGATTCGATGTGGGTAACAGCAAATTACACCGCCAATTTCACTGATGCCGATAACAGTGGCATCGATCGGAAACTTTACCAGGTGATGTATAACGACGGCATGGCTTGGACCGCAAATCAAAATAGGGGATATGCGGTGGATAATTTTGATGTTTACGATGCCAACAAATGGAAAGTGCCTGCAGGCAATATCGCTTGGAGCGTATCCGCAAACGCATTGCAGATTTTTGGATACCAACACCGATAACTCCAATATTTACAGCGCATTAAACGGTGCGCTTAGTAATACCTATATTTACGATTTTTATGCAAAAGTGGATGGCTTATCCACCTCAAAACGCTTTGGATTCCATTTTGCCTGCGACAGCGCCACGCTGAGGCAACCGGGGAAATTCATATTTTTATCTATGTCCGCCCGGGTAGCAGTCAGCTGGAATTTTATCGGGTGGCAAATAACACTTTTACTCAAACCAGCGTGGTCACCGGCGTGGTTACTAATCTCAACCAGTATTATCATTACAAGATTGTCCATAATCGGATATCGGGGTTGATTGAAGTGTTTCGGGATGATATTTTGCTGGGTTCATGGACCGATCCGAGTCCGTTGACCACGGCTTCGAAATACTTCTCGTTCCGAACAGCTCGAACCCAGATGTGGATAAAATCGATGCGGGTATATCGTACCCGGACCTCGGCTGTAGCGGTAACCGTGGGTAATGGGGACACCGATATCCCGATCCAAAGTAAAAACGGGAGCGTGATGACAAAAAATAAAATCGCTGGTGGTGGACAACAATAAACAACTATTCAACCTTGGTGTCGAAAGAGATGCGTGTGGATTGGAGCAAACCTGCGGCGGTGAGCGTAATCGACGGTTCGAGTGGCGACTTGGATGTTTTTGGTACGCAGGGCATCATCCGCGGAAGCTGGAGTGCCGCCATCGACACCAACAGTGGAATCCAGCGCTACCAGTATGCCATCGGAACTTCATTGGGCGCTTCAAACATTTTAGGATGGACGGATAATGCCCTGAATACCGGTTTTGGAAAAAACAGGGTTTAACGCTGATAGACGGAACAACCTACTACATCATGGTAAAATCTCAGAATGGAGCCGGTTTGTGGAGCGACAGCAGCTCTTCTGACGGTGCGGTATTCCATTTGCAACCCATTGCCGATTTTTCAGCCAATACCGAGCAGATATGTACTGGAGGCTCGGTTCAATACACAAATTTAAGTGCAAACATTACAGGTCAGACCTGGTATTTTACCGGAGGCTCTCCAGCAATAACTACAACAGCAAATCCAACCGTGACCTATGCTACTGCTGGAACGTATGCCGTTAAACTGGTTGTAAACGGGTGTATCGGGATCCGACAGCGTAGTGCGGAGCAGCTACATCACCGTTCAGTCAACGCCACCGGCACCATCAATCGTGTCGAATCCGACCATTTGTCAGGGAAGCAGCACGCAACTGGAAGCATCGGGAAGTGCCACCTTAACTTGGTACTCCTCCATATCTGGAGGCACGGCATTGGGAACCGGAACTGTATTCAACACCGCAGCATTAAATGGAAGCACAAGCTATTATGTCCGTTCCGAAAATCGGTACATGTAGCAGTTCCATGACTACGGTTAATGTCATGGTGGAACCGATGCCTTCTAACTCCACTGCTATCGAGTCCAACGCCGATATGCAGCGGTATCACCACCCAGATAACCGCAACGGGCACCGCCACGATAAAATGGTATTCCGATAATCTGGCCAATAATTTGGTCTATACCGGAGCCAGCATTACCACATCGCCATTAACGGAAAAACACCACGTATTACGTGCGAACCGAAACGGCAAACTGCATCACTCCGATGAACAGTGTGACGATAGAGGTGATTCCGGCATTATTAGCACCACAAATTGCTTTAAATCAATCTGTTTGCGCTGGTGATTCAATATTGCTACATGCCGAATCGGAGTCGGAAGTTTTGTGGTATCACCATATTTCGGATGTGCCATTTTTATCAGGTTCTAATTTTCAGACTTCATCCATGTTCCTGTCCGATACCGTTTATGTAAGGGCTCAATTAACTGGATGCTTCAGCAATTTTGCTGAAGTTGTAATTCATGTTTTTGATTTACCTGCAACACCTGTAATTACTTTATCGAATGATCAGTTATGCTCGAACTCTTCATTGGAAAATCAATGGTTTTATAATGGGTTGCTACTGGATTCGATTCATACATCTTGTTTTTATCCCGCAGAAGACGGCGATTATTCAGTAAGGGTGATCAACGAGAATAGCTGTTATTCCTCTTTTTCAAACATAATTCATTACGATCATACGGGGATTACTAATTTTCAATCTGATCTTTTAATTATTGTTTTCCCGAATCCTGCATCTAATTTTATTACAGTGGAATGGCCAAATTTACAACAAGTTACAAGAATTCAAGTGGTAAATGCAATTGGGGAGGAGGTCTTTAGCGAGATGATTCCATCAAGTTTATTCAAACGGAGTATAAATGTTTCGCAATGGGCTAATTCAATTTATTGGATAAAACTAGTTCAGGGTGAGAAAACAAGTCATTCGCCCGTTTATTAAGTCAAATTAAAAGATTTCTGTGATTATAAAGACTTTGATGATTTATTATCAGTGTTTTATTGTTGAAAAATCAGCGTTTGAGATTCATTGATTCTGGCCTTTTTTGTAAAAAATCTATAGCTTTTTTAATATAAGCATGGTTTTTCGTCCACTTTTTTATATTTTTGCAAAATAATTAATTTTGGTAATCAAAGTGGGTCGGTATGTACATTTATAAGTTTAGAATAACCGTTGATGAAGTAGATGATTTTGTTAGAGATATCGAAATTTCAGCGAATCAAAATTTTGAAGATTTTTTCTATGCAATTACAAATTGTACGGAATTGGATAGTAAAACTCTATCATCGTTCTTTATTTGTGATGCTAAATGGCGGCGTGTAAAAGAGCTTACACTTGTTGATATGGGCGTGGATGATGATAAAGCTAATTATATCAACGATGATGACGATGACTTTGAAGATTCACCCAAGATTCCTGTTTGCTTGATGAAAAAGGAAAAGATCAGCGATGCCATCGAAGATCCTCATCAACGCAATTATTTTTATGTACGATTACGTGAAGCCTCTTTTAATGTATATAGAACTTTTAAAGACGATAGAGGCTGTTAACGATATCAATTATCCCAGATGCACTTACAAAGAGGCAAAGTTGCCCGTTACGCTCAAAAATAATTTTCCGATTATCGGAGCCATCGGAGACGAAGAATTTGATAATTTAACCAATGTCGATGATGAAGATATTCCCGAAGATGATTTAATGGAAGAAGCAATTGAGGAAGATGATATCGAAGGATTAGACGATATTATTCATGAATTTGAGGGAGACAAATTCTAGCTTGAAAAAACTCCTTTGTGTAATTACCGGGTCCTACGGCATGTGGAAAGACCGACATAACCATTGAGCTGGCAAAGTATTACAATACACATATTCTTTCTGCCGATTCTCGTCAGTTTTTACCGGCAATTGGTAATTGGTTGCAGCTATGCCTAGTCTTGCACAATTGCAAATGGTTCCACATCATTTTATTGGTCACCTTTCCGTTGAGGAATATTATAACGTATATAAGTTCGAACAAGATGCATTGGCACTTTGCAGTCAGTTGTTTGAAGCACATCAGGTAATTTTTCTCACCGGAGGTTCGGGATTATATATTGATGCGGTGTCCAAAGGCATAGATGTACTCCCTGATCCGGATCCGAAACTGCGGGAGTCTTTGAATTTAATGTATGAGAATGAAGGTTTGGCTTCCAATGCATGAAAAACTAAAAAAACTTGATTCGGATTATTTTGAAACAGGTCGATCAATCAAATCCTGTTCGGTTAATCAGGGCCATAGAGGTTTGTTTGTTAACGGGAGAGAAGTATTCCCAATTGCGCAATCAGACACACGATAATCGCCCGTTTTAATGTCTTGAAAATAGTCCTTGATCGACCTAAAGACGAGTTACATCAACGCATTCATTTGCGAACAGATCTTATGATTAAAGAGGGGCTGGTTGATGAAGCAAAATCGTTAACGCCTTTTCGTTCCTTAAATGCTTTAAATACGGTAGGATATAAGGAAATTTTCCAATATTTGGATGGAGATATCACATTAGATAAAGCCGTGGAAAATATTAAAACCAATACACGACGCTATGCAAAACGACAGTTGACATGGTTCCGGCGCGATCCCGATTATCATTGGATAAATGCAAACAATATCAATGAAATTCTGTCGCTTATTAATTCTAAAATTCTATGATTTTTTAATGTCTATGAATTGAGCAATAATCAACTGAGTTCTTTAATCTTTCGATACCCATCCGGACTTATTTTGATTTTTTCATTGTTCTCCATTAACGCCATATACGAATCTTTAGAGTAAGCTTCTATCGATTTAATAGCGTTAATATTGGCAATAAATCCACGATGTACTCTTATAAACTGGCGATTTGGCAAATTGTTTTCAAAATACTTCATGGTTTGATCTTTAATATACCGACCGGTTTTTGTGTGAATCAATACATAATCGTCGTTTGCTTCAAAATAGAAGATATCATCCACAGGGATGAGAATTATCTTGCTGCCATTGCGAACAATGATGCGTTCGATTATCTTTTGCTCCCGCTCGATTTGATGCATATTTACAGGTGTCGATTCATTTTGCTGGATACGTGCGATGGCTTTATCCAGAGCAGTATCAAAAACGTTCTTTTGAAAAGGGTTTGAGGATATAATCGATGGCATTTTTCTCAAAAGCCTTAATTGCATATTGGTCAAAGGCTGTGCTAAATATAATTTCAGGGTGCCGTTCAATGACTTCGAGCATTTCAAAACCATCAATTTTTGGCATTTGAATGTCAAGAAACAGTATATCCACATCTTCGTTAGCAAGCAGTTTAATACAGTCGAACCCATTCTCACATTCGGCCACAATTTCTATATCATCTCTGTATCCGAGATATCCTTTAATTACTTCACGTGCCAACGGTTCATCGTCAACAATTACAACTTTTATTTTATTCATATTGCGGTATGTTTAAAATTATTTTAAAAATGCCATCATCGGAGTCTCGCATGATAGATATTAAATCAGATCTTCCATATATATTTAATAATCTGTTCTTTACATTGTTAATTCCCAATCCGTTATGGTCCTTTGCCGGGAATTTTGGATCGAAATTGTTTTCAATATCAATTCGAAGCATTTTGCCCGATCACGGCAATCGTTACCGTTAAGTAAAATCCTTCGCTAACAGAATACAAGCCATGTTTTATACTGTTTTCAAAGAGTGGTTGTAGCAACATTGGGGGAATTTTCAAAGCATAGGAATCTTCGGTTACAGAGGAAGAGTAATTTAGCTTATTTCCAAAACGTATTTTTTCTATCGAGAGATATTTCTCTAAGTTTTTAATTTCATCTTCTAGGGTTGTAAGCTGTTCGCCACTTCTATTGAGCGAATAACGCATGTAATCGGAGAGCTGAAGAATCATTTCACTGGCTTTTTCGGGATTCGAACGTGTAAGCGCATGAATGGAATTTAAACTGTTGAATAAAAAGTGAGGATTTATTTGTGTTTTAAGTGCTTCCAGTTCCGTATCTTTAAGCAGCTTGGTTATTTGTTGCTCATGTTGCTCTTTGTTCCTTAACTGTTTGATGGTTTTGAGCAGATAGAAAAACAGCAAATTAATGATGTACAGTACAATACCGATAAATATTCTGACATCTATTGTTTTTTCTAAAAAACGAAGATAATCGACATGATCGGAAAAGATAGTTCTAAGAAAATGTGTACTTGCAAATAACCAGATAATCAAGCTGATGACAAAAGAGGAGAGGTGTGTCACAATCTGGTCTATGCTGATTTTTCCAAAAAGGTCGTTGTTCATTACAATATACCACAGGCCAATGGTGATGAATGCAAAGAAACTATTGAAAACCAATGAATCTATAACCGCTTCATCCCAAGGAATAATATTGCCCAGCCAAAGTATTAAAAATTGAATGACACAAAGCCCAATCCACGAGAAGATATTATAAAAAATTGAGTATTTTCCCGAAAATATCATCATCATGATTACCGGCTTTAATTAAAGTATGTTTATATTCAAATGTATTCTCAATAGCTTTTAATCTCGCAGCCACCGAAAATACAAGTGCCTTTTATATAAATATTTTTAGAGGGATCTATGTCTGTAAGAATTCGTTTGTCATTAGTGCCCCCGAAAATATTGTTTGACCCCAAGTGAACATTCCAATCGGGGGGGACAACCAATTCACATCCTCCAAAAACGATAGTCATATCTATGGTTGCGCCTTCGGGAGATAGGATTACTTGTTGCATGTTTATTTTTGAACCTCCGAAAATAGCCGTGATTTTAGCTCCATGAAAGTTGCTGTTTTTGATAAACTTATTATTTCCTCCAAAGATTGAGGTGTCTTCAAAATACTCGGCAACTTCGTCTGTGGTTTTAAAACGGCAATTATGAGATATTCTAAAATGCTTTGTTAATATTATAACTCCGATAGTGATAACTACTGCCGGCCAAAATAAGTTTTTAACGTTAATAGGCAGTTCATAATAGTGGGATAGATGAAAGAAAAGACCGATGACAATGAGCATCATCCCTGAAAAAAATTCTTTTCCGACTAAATTCATGATCCCAATAGCAATAAGTATTGTTTTCCATGAGAAAATAATACTTCTCTGTTCATCCGTTAATACTCCGAAATTTCGTAATAACAAAGCAACTCCAAAAAGAATAACCAAAATACCAAACATAATAGCTTTTTTGCTGATTGGTGGCTTTTGAGGATTTGAAGGATTTATGTTATTTTTCATCTTCTTAATTTTTATTCAAAGTTATTGCTTTTTACCTCATCTTACCTCGTTTTTCGGTAAATTGCGGAAATTGAAAGGGGAGTATGGATAATCTGCGATGTAAGAATGTTCATGTTTTGTTTTTATGTACGGTCGAAAAAGATGTTTTTATTGCTCACGCTTAAAGGAATAGCATAAGCAATTGCAATTTTAGAGGCAAATAAATTTAGCGATAATGAAGCTTTTCCCGCAGAAAACATGATGCGGTTGTCGATATGAAAATTAGCAGCTACAGAAACAGCTGCACCTAAGGCTATGCCCAAATCTGTTATGTTGTGGGCACAAGGCGAGTCGGAAAGTTTATGTCCACAATCAGGATACCCGCAATAACGGCACTCTTTTAAGTTTATAGGTTGTATCTTTGCTCCAATAAGTACGACAACAGGAGCTTTGAGAATATTTTCAGCATCACGGATAAAAAAATGCTGCTCCGAAATTTGTCCTATTTTTTTCATTTCTTCGGACAACAGAGAAATTTCTTCTCTTGTAATAATCGTATAATCCAAACAATTGAGGCCTTTTGCTTTAGGAGCAGTGGTCGCTGCAATAACCATTTTGTATGCAACGGAGACCAACTCCTTTTCTATCGCAACAGCGTCAATTGATACGATTGACATACCGAATGAATATTAGATATCGGTAAAACGATCGGAACTTTCAATGAATTTGAGCTTAACGCTAGCCGGAGTATGAACGGTTGGGTGCTTGGCTACGATCAACTCTGCAAAACCTTTCCAGTCGGCAAATTCAGGCTTGTTAATGTTGAGTGTGTTCGGACGATGTACAAAGATGACAACATCTGAATTTTCACTAATATAAGGAGCTACATTTGCAATTGTAGGGCTGTCGTTAACATCATGCAAATTATTCATATTGGTTGTATGCGATAGCACAATAATAGGGGGGACTATTGATTTTGCCAATTGATGAATACTATTCATAATTTTCTCTTGTTCTGAGAAATTAATATTTGAATCAAGTATGTTTTTTGAGTATAACTCAAGGTTATCGAAAAGAATTAAATCCACGTGATGTACTTCAATTAAAAATTTACAACGATCGTAAATTTCTTGAATGCTAAGCGAAGTAGAGTCATCAATATAAATATTGGATTGGATAAATTGTTGAATGATTTTATCTACTTTAGGCTTGTCGGCTTCTTTAATAGTGCCGGAATAAACTCGTTCTGCAGAGTTACTGGTTTCACTTTCAACTAGCCGTTGAACCAATTTGATCGCAGAACGTTCGGGAGAAAATATGGCAACCCGTTTCCCTTTAGCAATAGCAATATTATGTATCAACGAAAGCAAGAAAGCAGTTTTTCCTTTACCGGGGCGAACAGCTACTGTGACAAGTTGCTGAGAATTGAATGATTGAATGATTTGGTCTAAATCTCGAAACCCTGATGCCAATGGAACTGAACTATTGTCTGTGGTGGGGGCGTTTTCCACTATGGTGAGCGCTTCTTGAGCTACTGCTTGTTTAACTACGTCGCTTACGGTGATAAACTCGTAGTTAACCAGAAACTCTGTTTTTTCGATTCCTTCCATTTCTTAATCTATTAAATTGTGTGTCAACTTTCTGTTGTTTTTATAATATAATTTCTTGCATTTTTTGAATGATCCCTTTAGTGATAAACCTAAAAACGATTAAGGTTAAACCCCAAAGGGTAATTATCCATTTTAGCGAACTGCAAAGTTACTATAAAAGTCCATTCATTTTATGATTTTACGAAAAAAAATATCTTTTTTTTTATTTCTTTTTTTTCGATATTATTTTACGGATAATATCTTTGTCGGCTGGAAGTGCAATTTCGAGGTGGAGTTGCTTCGTTTAATGCCGTAGCAATCAATCGAATCTCCCGGCAGATAAGCATTTACATGAACAGCTATCTATATCTTTTTAGCCTTTTTGTAAATAATTCTTTTGTCATAAATTGCCTTCGGCTTTTTTTCTGATTTTTTAACATGGTTTCGGGCTTCAATGTCCTGAACATAAGTCCAACGCCCGTGAGTAGTAATAAATGCATCGATGATGTTGGTTTCGGGAACATAAAATTCGGGAACTCCAGCCATGCTCTCATTTAATGGTGCTAACCGGTCGAATACAATCATGTCGGCAGTAATCGCCTTCGATATCATTCGCTTTGTTTTAGGGTCACGTTTTCCTGTGCTTAAATAATACGTTTGTTTATCATAATTCAAGGTCATAGAAGCTTGTTTTGAATATTCAAATACAACTCTCATTGCCGTTTTATTGGTGTACTTTTTAAAAATCTTACTGCCAAACACAGGGGTGCCGTTAGCTCGAAATGAAAGCACTTCTATAACTTTTCGCTGTTTAAGATTATTGCAGCCGCTCCACCCCAAAAGCGTGTAGTATTTCTTTTTGTTAATCGTAGAAGGAAGCACCTTGTAATAAATGGCTCCAAACCAATTATCCACATCACCAAGGATGTTTTCCGGTGTGTAATATTGAGCTGATTTGTCTTTAAGCGTAAATATCACAGCTCGGTTTGTTTTCGGATTATAGGTTTGCAGCACTCCAGAACTTTCATAAGTGCCGTCCTCTTTTTTTATAGCCCAAGTAAACATTCTGAATGATTTGTCTTCAGGCGCGAGATAGGATATGTTTTTTATAGAGTCGAAAAGAAACGATCGGCTCTCTTTTGTAATCAATACATTATACAATGTTTCGATCAGAAATTCGTTTGCATTTAATTTTATAATATCATTTTCACCAAAATTAATGGTATATGCCAGTCGGTTTATGGAATCGGTAATTTGTTCTTCATTGTAAGTGCTTTGAGCTTTTAACGAAAATTGACCTGTCAGAATGCTCAAAAACAGAAGCGCGCAATTAAGTTGCATTTTGAATTTTAGTCTTGTATTTTTGTTTACCATTCTTGGCTTGATTTTTTATTTGGAGGTCTTGTTTAAAATAACGATTTTCAATAGGTCTTATTGCTCTTATAACCGATCGAGCCGATTAACGTGAGCCTTCTTATTAAAAGTAAAATACAAAAATAACACTAATATCCGATTTCTAGAGAAAATTAATCACAATTTTCTATTTTTGGTTACTTTTGCAAGGTCGTTTAATGAACTTTAAACGAATTATTCTAAGAAATTGACTATGAATTTATCATCACGCATCGAAGCTTTCGAAAATTTGGGATTTGCAATCGAAACTTCATTGACGAATATAGAAAATGGGAAATACAGCGCTAAGGATTCCTATAATGTTGATGTTGAACATTATTTAGTGCAGGCAACACTGGAAAACAGTTGGTTTATTCCTTTATTTGTTAAAACGGCACTTTCACAGATTGTTCAAATCTTGCATCGGAATACGCTTATCGCTTGGTTAAGCGAATATGACCTTGATTTGCTTAACCGGGAAGCGCCTAAAACCGTTTCCATTATTATGGCCGGAAACCTTCCACTAGTGGGTTTTCATGATTTGATTGCAGTGTTGATTTCCGGACATCAAGCACAAGTGAAATTATCGCAAAAAGATAGCCAATTACCTCGAATGGTTATTGAACTTTTGCTTGCAATAGAGCCACGATTTGCAAAATACATTGAACCGGTTGACGAAAAAGTTGTGGGATTTGATGCGGTGATAGCCACAGGGAGCAATAATACGTGCCGATATTTTGAATACTATTTTAAGAACGTGCCGTCCATTATAAGAGGCCATAAAAACAGTCCGGCCATCATTATGGGCAACGAATCTGAATCTCGATTTAAAGCACTGGCAGACGATCTTTTTCTTTATTTCGGAATGGGGTGCAGAAGCGTCTCTAAAATGTATTTGCCTTTTGGATTTTCGCCCGAAAAACTTTTTCCATATTTTGAAAATTACCATTCAATACTCTATCAGCATCATAAGTACATGAATAATTACCTCTATCAAAAATCGATTATGATGGTTAACAAAACTCCATTTTTGGATAATGGCTTTATGATGATGACAAAAAACGAACAAATAGCGTCTCCAATTTCGGTTATCCACTACCAATATTATTCTTCAATGGCCGATTTAATTGAAGAAATAAAACAAAATGAAGCTTCCATTCAGTGTGTAGTTACCGATAATGATTTTATTGCAAACAGTGTTAAGTTTGGAGAATCTCAAAAACCGACACTACTTGATTATGCCGACGGAATAGATGTAATTGATTTCCTTTTGTCATTAAAATAGTATAATTATAATTCGTTAATTTTCAATGATTAACAATTTGAAATCTTCAAAAAAAAAAAAAAAAAGTGATAAAAATAAATTTAACCGCCAAAATATTTGTTTTATTCCATAGAAATGACTAATTTTGCATTCCATTTTATAAAAAGAGAAGAGAAATGAAAAAAGACATCCATCCAAGCGATTACAGATTCGTGGTATTCAAAGATATGTCCAACGAATATAGCTTTATCACCCGATCGACAGTTAAAACCAAAGACACTATAGTAATGGAAGACGGTGTGGAATATCCGTTGGTGAAATTAGAAATATCAAACACTTCACACCCATTCTTTACCGGCAAGATGAAACTTGTTGATACCGCTGGTCGTGTTGACAGATTTATGTCGAAATACAAAAAACATTATACTTCAAAATCTTAATTCTAAATAAGTTACGATTTTGAGTGTTAAAAAGAGGCTTTTAAGGTCTCTTTTTTTATTGTTTTATTGTACAATAAAACAATAATTTTTGAAAAAACTTTGTTTAATATAGAAATTGTTAGTACTTTTATGAACTAAATTTAAAACAACCGATATGAACTATATTTTATTTGACGATTCTAATCGTGAAAACTTGTTGCCGCTTACTTTTACTCGGCCAATTGCAGAAATAAGGGTTGGAATATTAACGATAAAAGAGAAATGGGAGCATTATTTAAAAAGCAAAGTTTCTTTTTTAGCAGAAGAATATTTATCTGATAAATTCCCAATGGTAAAGGCCAAGGACAATATTCTTATTGCGGGTTCAATATGCCCGAATCCTTCTTTGGTAGAAGCGATAATTAATTTAAAACCAGGAGAAACATTAATTTCCGAAGATACCATGATTGCCTCTTATGTTTCTGAAGATGAGTTGAATGGAATTGAAAATATCGAAGATACACTTCAAGTCGAAATTGTGGCATCAATGCCTTTTAACAGATTAAATAATTCATGGGATGTTTTTTCATTAAATGATGTAGAATTGCGTGCCGATTACGATTTGTTAACTAAAGGGCGTAAATCGGCTTCGTTGAGCAGTTCAAACGTAATTATCGGAGAAGATATTTTTGTGGAAGAAGGGGTACAAGTTGAAGCTTCTACACTGAATGCAAAAACAGGTCCTATTTATTTGGGAAGGGATTCCATCATCATGGAAGGTTCTCATATTCGCGGACCGTTTGCCTTATGTAATAATGCGCAAGTAAAGATGGGGGCAAAAATATACGGAGCCACCACGATAGGACCGTTTTCGAAAGTTGCCGGTGAACTTAACAACGTGGTTTTCTTTGGATATAGCAATAAGGCTCATGATGGATTTTTTGGAAGTTCGGTTATTGGTGAATGGTGTAACATAGGAGCCGATTCCAATACATCTAATTTAAAAAATACGTATGATGACGTTCGCTTGTGGAACTATCCATCACAAACATTTATAAACACCGGATTACAGTTTTGTGGGACGATTATGGGCGACCATGTAAAATGCGGAATTAATACAATGTTTAATACAGGCACCGTAATAGGTTGTGGAGCCAATGTTTTCGGATCCGGATTTCAACGAAATTTTATTGCCTCATTTTCATGGGGAGGAACTTCGGGAATGTCAACTTACAAGATTGAAAAAGCTGTTGATGTGGCCAAACGGATTCATGAACGTCGTTGCCTTGAATTTTCAACGATTGACCAGCAAATTTTAACTTCAATATACGATCTTACGCACGCTAATCGTAAGTTGAGATTTTAACGAAATATATGACAAAATTGCAGTAATTTATAGCTTTTAAGCCATGGCATTGTTTTTGACCATGGCTTTCTTTTTGTAATGCAATATTGCACATTGGAATATTTTGCATTAATATACAGAAATAAGGACTTATAAAATAGAATAAAGAAAACTGCCACAATGGCAAAACTATAACATAACTTATGAAAGAAAACGATACTTATCAATTGTCGGATATTATTAGTGGAGATGCTGATTTTATTCCAATTTTAACTTCAGAAGAAGATTTTGCAATGGATACTCCAATTCCAAGTTTGTTACCTATTTTGCCTATTCGCAATATGGTTCTTTTTCCCGGTGTTGTTGCTCCGATAACCGTGGGACGCGATAAATCAATAAAACTGGTAAAGACTTATAATAAAACTTCCGAATACATTGGTATTGTGGCTCAGAAAGATAGTTCTGTGGAAGATCCCGATTTTAGCGACTTGAATAATATAGGAACGATGGCCCGGATTTTAAAACTGTTTCAAATGCCTGATGGTACTACCACCGTTATAATTCAAGGGATTAAACGATTCGAAATGGTTGAATTTATACAAAAGGATCCTTTTATTAAAGCAACGGTAAAGTCATTTCAGTTTGAAGATTCAATGGAGGTGTTGGTAAAATCCTCGCATTATAATGCATTGCTTGATTCTGTTAAAGAATTGGCTTTGAAGGTGATAAAATTGTCTCCAAATATTCCCACAGAAGCTTCTATTGCTTTGCAAAATATCAACAGCCCGGAAGCACTTATCAATATGGTCGCTTCAAATACTCATCTCGACAATGAAAGTAAACAGAAACTGCTTGAAATTAACCTGTATTCAAAACTAACGAATGATGTCCTTAGGATATTAACACAAGAGGTTGAATTACAAGAACTTAAAAATAAAATTCAGTCAAAAGTTAAAACGGATATTGATAAGCAGCAACGCGAATATTTTCTTAATCAGCAAATAAAAACCATTCAGGAGGAGCTGGGAGGAAACCCCATAGACCAATTAATTGAAGAAATTCGCGCTAAAGCTAAAACCAAAGTATGGTCGAAAGAAACGAGTGAAACTTTTGAAAAGGAGTTGCAGAAATTGCAACGATTAAATCAGCAATCCCCCGATTTCTCAATTCAGGTTAACTACCTCGAAATTTTTGTGGAATTACCGTGGAATGAATTTACGAAGGACAATCTGGATTTAACACATGCCGAAAAGATATTGAACAACGACCATTATGGACTGGAAAAAGTAAAACAGCGTATTTTGGAATATTTGGCTGTGCTAAAATTGAAAAACGATATGAAATCGCCGATTCTTTGTTTAGTTGGACCTCCGGGAGTAGGAAAAACATCGTTGGGGAAATCCATAGCCAAGGCGCTCGATCGTAAATATGTTCGCATGTCGCTGGGGGGGCTTCGGGATGAATCTGAAATTCGCGGACATCGCAAAACGTATATCGGAGCCATGCCCGGTCGAATTATTCAAAACATTCGCAAGGCTAAATCGGCCAATCCTGTTTTTGTCCTTGATGAAATAGATAAAGTTTTGGGAATGAACATTAATGGGGATCCATCTGCAGCGTTACTTGAAGTACTTGATCCGGAACAGAACAATTCTTTTTATGATAACTTTTTGGAGTTAGGCTTCGATTTGTCCAGAGTGCTTTTTATTGCAACGGCAAACAATTTGAGCACTATTCATCCGGCATTGCTTGATCGAATGGAGATTATCGAAATATCAGGATACACAAACGAAGAAAAGATACAAATCGCTAAGCGTCATCTTATTCCCAAGCAGCTCATTGAGCATGGTCTCGCTAAATCAGATGTGTCTTTCTCGCCTGCTGTTATTGAGCGAATCATTGAATCATATACCCGTGAATCGGGAGTGCGAACGCTCGAAAAAAATGTGGCTAAAGTAATTCGTAATCGCGCCCGGTTAAAAGCTTCGGATTTACCTTTTGCCAAAAAATTATCGCTTCAAGATATTGATGAAATTATGGGAATACCTCAGTTCCATCACGATAAAAAGATTGATAATACGGTGGCGGGGGTAGTTACCGGTTTGGCGTGGACGGCAGTCGGCGGAGAAATACTATTCATTGAATCGAGCCTTAGCAGGGGAAAAGGAGGGTTGTCCATTACCGGAAACCTTGGAGATGTAATGAAAGAGTCGGCAACTATTGCTTTTCAGAACCTCAAATCACATGCTTCCGAATACGGGATCAATCCGTTGGTGTTCGATTTCTGGAATGTTCATATTCATGTTCCCGAAGGAGCTACCCCTAAAGATGGTCCGTCGGCTGGTATTACCATATTTACAGCATTGGTTTCTTTATTTACCCAACGAAAAGTAAAGCCGGCTATCGCAATGACCGGTGAAATCACACTTCGAGGTAAAGTCCTTCCTGTGGGCGGGGTTAAAGAAAAGATGCTGGCTGCTCGAAGAGCAAAAATTACGACAATCATTCTATCCAAAGATAATGAACGAGATATTGATGAAATTGAAGAACAATATCGTAAAGATATTTCCTTTATTTTTGTGGAGAATATGGAAGAAGTTATTCATCATGCGCTTTCTACTGATTTGGTAAGTAAGGCTATAGATTTGAATTCGGTGTTGAAAGCATAAAAGTATTTTTATAAGATGAACCAAATGACAACAAAGAAAAAGCCAAAACAGGAATCGGAAATATTTGATTTAAAGCTGTATCAGTTGTGGCTCTTTAACGATGATGTGAACAATTTTGATGATGTAATTGAGAGCTTGATCGAAGTTTGTCAGCACAACCCGTTACAAGCCGAACAATGTGCTTTTATCGCTCATATCAAAGGAAAATGCTCTGTGAAAAATGGTACGTTGAAAGAACTTGAACCTCAGATGGTGGCTCTATTCGATAGAGGATTAACCGTTGAAATCAAATAACTCGTTGCTTTGCCATCCAATGATTGATTATTGCCGGTTTCCGTTTCAAAAATCAATAATAATCTTGCTTTATATTAGATGAAATAAATAATGAAGCTAAGTTTAGTAATTGTATTATATACAAGTGATTGTGCTATTCGAAAATAATGTAAACAATTCCTCGTAAATTATTTTTATAATCAAGAATTTTTCTTAGCTCTTATAAAAATCGACTTTTGTTTTATTCAAATCGCTAATAATTAACGTTTTATGTTTTTTAAAATACATTATTATTCTTAAAATCTGAGATTATAAGAATGGATTATTTCTGAAAAAAATAAATTCGGATTAATTAAATAATATTTTTTTAAAATATTATGTGTATATTTGCATGTTATAAATAATTAATACGAATACATTATGTCTGAAGGAACAGTAAAATTTTTCAATGAAAGCAAAGGTTATGGATTTATTATCGATAACGAAACAAATGCCGAAATATTTGTACACGTTACAGGTTTAATTGACAAACCGGAAAATAATGACAAAGTTTCATACGAAATCGTTGAAGATAAAAGAGGGAAAAAAGCGATTAACGTTAAGAAAATTTCCTAATTTTAATAATTCATTGAGAAAAAAGCTCTGCTAAAAAGCAGAGCTTTTTTTGTTAACTTTGCAACTAAAAACACTTGGAATGAACTTACTTCTGATCGAACATCTTACTAAATCTTTTGGCGATAATGTATTGTTTAGCGATATTACGCTTGGTATTGATAAAGGGGAAAAGATTGCACTGATTGCTAAAAATGGCACCGGTAAATCTACGTTGTTGAACATTATCGGAAACCTCGATACGGCTGATAGCGGGACGATTACTATTCGAAACGGAATCAGAATATCTTATCTCAATCAGCATCCCGATTTTAATCCCAACAGCACGATCAGTGAGTTGATATTCAATGATAATAATGATTATTCAAAGGCCGTGAGAGATTATGAGCTGTGTGTTGAAAAGCATCAGTCCTGTCAAAAATCGAATGATGATCTGGAACAGGCCATGAACCAAATAGACCGTTTAAATGCTTGGGAGTATGAACATAAAATTAAGGAAATTCTTTCCCGATTTCAGATAAATAACCTCCAGCTTTTGGCAAGCCAACTCTCGGGAGGACAGAAGAAAAAAATAGCATTGGCAAAAGTGCTCATCGATCAAGCGGATATTTTGGTGATGGATGAACCTACCAATCACCTGGATATTGACATGATCGAGTGGCTTGAAGATTATTTGCAGCGTAATAACACGACTTTACTAATGGTTACGCACGATCGTTACTTTTTGAACCAAGTATGCGACAATATTGTTGAAATTGAGAATAAAAAAATATACAAATACAAAGGTTGCTACGAATATTATCTCGAAAAAAAGGAAGAGCGCCAGCAAGTAGAATCTGCAGAAATTGAAAAATCTAAAAATCTTTATAAAACGGAACTGGAATGGATGCGCAGAATGCCTCAGGCTAGAGCCACAAAATCCAAAGCCAGAATTGATGCATTTTACAGTTTAAAGGAAAAAGCGCTGGTTAAATCGAGTCAGGAACTGTCCGGATTCGGAGTACTGGCGGAACGTTTGGGAGGTAAAATAATAGAAATCCATAATATCGATTTTTCGTATGACGATAAAGTGATTTTACACGATTTTTCTTATATCTTCAAAAGGGGAGAGAGGATTGGCATTGTTGGCTCAAATGGCTGTGGAAAGTCCACACTGCTTAAACTGATCACCCACATAATCAGCCCCAAGAAAGGGAAAATTGATATCGGCCAAACCGTGAAAATCGGCTACTATTCACAGGATGGGTTGCAGTTGGATGAGAGCAAACGGGTAATTGATATTGTTAAAGATCAGGCCGAAGTCATTAAACTTAATAATGGTTTGGAATTATCGGCAGCTCAGTTTCTTTCGCACTTCGGTTTTTCGTATAACGTTCAATGGAGCTACTTTGAATCGTTGAGTGGGGGCGAAAAGAGAAGA
Source organism: Bacteroidales bacterium (assembly GCA_963556065.3). Taxonomy (GTDB): domain Bacteria; phylum Bacteroidota; class Bacteroidia; order Bacteroidales; family WCHB1-69; genus JBAXTE01. Next base: position 93,189 of record CAUVYH020000013.1, on the reverse strand, counting down.
CTTTATCTGCTGCTTACCCTGTGCAACAATCCCAATGTACTGCTTTTGGATGAGCCTACTAACGATTTCGACATCCAAACGATGAACCTGCTCGAGGAGATGCTGCTCAATTTTGAAGGTTGTGTGCTGGTGGTCTCTCACGACCGGTATTTGCTCGATAAAGTGACGGATCATTTGTTCTGCTTCGAAGGGAATGGTGTTATTAAAGATTTCTATGGTACTTATACCGATTACCGATATCGCCGCTCAGAGCTTCAGAAAAGCGAAAGAAAAAGTGCTGAAAAAACGATTAAAGAAGTTCAGAAGCCGATCAGTGTCCGCAAAATTAAACGTTCATTTGCACAACAAAAAGAATTTGAATTGCTCGAAAAACAAATTCCAATGCTAGAAAAAGAGCTGTCCGAACTTCTGGCAACGCTTAGTAGCGGCAAAGGGACGGTAGAAGAACTTACGCAATGGAGTATTCGTTACAAAGAAGTGGAAACCGAAATTGAAGATAAAACTATGCGTTGGATGGAGCTGGATGAAATTGAAAATTAACAGGCACCCATTTAGCATTTGTAACGGCTTAGTTGATTTATACGTTATTGACAATCAGTGTTTGTATTGAACTTTTTATTATCTTTGCAAGTTAATTCAGATAATAGAAAAACATAAATTATGGATATTTTTTTAAAGACATTAATTGTTGATGCAAATACGGGCTTTTACAGATCAAAAAAATATACGGTTGGCGATTATTTTGGACCTATTGATTTAGGCTTAAGTCTATCGGGAAAGTACAACAGTTTAAATTTCGGAACCGGACTTTTGGCCGGGTCTATTTTTCCGGGTTCAAATCGATTATTTTTTACAGGCTTTTCTCCTTGTTGGGGCGGTTTTTATGTTTCTTCGATGGGAGGTGCAGGAGTCGTTTTCGATAATCTTGGATTAAATATGGTATCCATTGTTGGGCGTTGCAAATCCCCTTCAATTATGTATCTGAATCGTAATCACGGCGAGGAGATTGAAGTGGATTTTCTTCCCGTAGATTCGGCTGCTATCTGGAATTCGGGAAAAGGCGGTGTTTATTCGATGATGGAATATGCATACGAAAAATTCGGTCATCGCTATGAGACAGATCCCCGTATATTGGCTGTAGGACAATCGGCGATGATGACTGACTTCGGCTCTATCTGCTCGGCACCGATTAAAGACGGAGAAATTACACCGGTGGATACTTGGGCTGGACGTGGCGGATTAGGAACAAAAATGTATAAAGATCATGGAATTGTTGCTGTAATTTACGGGGGAACTTTTGTGGATCAGGATTTTACCGATCGGAAGGTCGCCGATACTTGGTTCGAGACCAAGTATAACAAGAAATTGGCAGCAAAGGCCATAGAGGCTACCACTAAATATCGGTTTGATGAAAATTTCGAAACAGGAGGAACTTTTGGGGTAAATTATGCCACAATAGGCGGAAATATCCTCGCTTTTAATTATAAAACCATTTATTGGAGCGAAAGCGACCGTAAAGAACTTCATAAAAAATTTATTCTAGGGCATTACTTAAAACAGTTTAATGAGGAAACCATTAAGCCCAAACAACAAAAAACATGTGGTGAAAAATGCGCTGCCGTATGTAAGAAGATGAATAACGAATTTAAAAAAGATTATGAGCCATATCAAACCATGGGGCCATTATCAGGAATCTTTGATCAGCGTGCAGCCGAAATGGTAAATCATCATGCAGATATGTATGGTTTCGATGCCATCTCTATCGGCGGCGTTTTATCGTGGTTGATGGAATGTTTGGCGGACGGATTGATCAAGCCTTCTGAACTTGGGCTGAATACCAAACCTGTTTTTCAACCCGATGGATTTAATTTGGTAAGCGATTCCATGTTGAATGCTCAAATTGCAGTTAAATTACTGGACGGAATTATTTCCGGGAAGAACAGTATGCTTGATTTATCACAAGGAGCTCGGTTTTTGGCGAAAAAGATTAGCTATGACCGTGGTCGAAGAGTTATTGATAAATTTGTTTTTACTGCTTATGGACGAAAAGGCTGGATGGTTCCGAATCAGTATTGGACACCAGGTGTGCTTTCACCCATGCCGATTATGGGAAAGTATTATATCAACTACGGTAAAGATTTTTTTGAACCGCGTAAATTGGGAATCGAAAACGCAAATCGAATGATTAAGGAAATGATTATTGATAACTTGGGAATTTGCCGTTTTCACCGTCAATGGGCCGAAGAAATGATCCCCGAAATTATGGGTAAATTATATGGGATGAAATATGATTATCAGGATATTACCAAACAAACAGCACAATGGATTAACACTCGAAATTCCTCACAACCTTGGGAATCGGAACGGAATATAGATTTTATCCATACATTTTTAAACAAGAAGATAGAAGAAGGCAAAAATGCCCCTGAATTAATAAAATGGGTGGATAAATTTAATGTAAATAAACGTGATGCTTCTTACGAGTTTTGGTATGATATTCATAAAGGGGTGAATGAAACACTGAAGGATTTTTAAATAAAGCTAAAAAAAGGAACTCGGAATATAATTCCGAGTTCCTTTTTTTAGCTATGCTCTTTTAAGTTGTTCTCTGATCTGCCCTTCAATCTCTTCGAAAAGTTCGGGATTATCGATGAGTATCTGCTTGGCAGCATCACGTCCTTGTCCAAGTTTAGTGTCGTTGTATGAAAACCACGAGCCGCTCTTTTTTATTATATTAAAATCAACGCCAAGGTCGATAAGCTCACCGATTTTCGAGATGCCTTCTCCATAAATGATGTCGAATTCAGCCGTGCGGAATGGGGGAGCGACTTTGTTTTTCACAACCTTTACTTTAACACGGTTTCCGTTTACCTGATCGCCTTCTTTAATCTGGCTCATTTTGCGGATGTCGAGACGAACGGAAGCGTAGAATTTCAGCGCATTTCCACCGGTGGTGGTTTCCGGATTGCCAAACATGACCCCGATTTTTTCACGCAGCTGGTTGATGAAAATACAGCAAGCGCCAGTTTTGCTGATGGTTCCAGTGAGTTTACGCAAAGCTTGTGACATCAATCGAGCTTGTAGGCCCATTTTTGAATCACCCATTTCTCCTTCGATTTCGCTTTTGGGAGTCAGTGCGGCTACCGAGTCAATTACAATAATGTCGATGGCACCGGAGCGAATCAGATTTTCGGCAATTTCCAAAGCCTGTTCGCCATTATCGGGTTGCGAAATCAGCAAGTTGGCTGTGTCAACGCCTAATTTTTCGGCATAATAGCGGTCAAAAGCATGTTCTGCATCAATAAATGCGGCAATGCCCCCTGCCTTTTGTGATTCGGCAATAGCATGGATTGCCAGAGTGGTCTTTCCTGAGGATTCAGGTCCGTAAATTTCAATGACTCTTCCTTTAGGGAAACCTCCAATACCGAGAGCTGCATCCAAACCAATAGAACCTGTAGAAATACATTCAATGTCTTCGATTGGAGAATCCCCCATCTTCATAATTGAGCCTTTTCCGTATGTCTTTTCGAGTTTGTCTAGGGTGAGTTGCAGGGCTTTTAATTTTTCGCTTTGTTCGCCTTTAATTTCTTTTTCTTTACTCATGTTAAAGGATTTATTTTATTTGATTAATAATCTGTTCTGTATGGTTTTTTGTGTTTACTTCGCTGATAATTCGCTCGATGAACCCCTTTTCATCGATGATAAACGTAGTGCGAAACACTCCCATGTAAGTGCGCCCCATAAACTTCTTTTCTCCCCAGACTTGGTAATCGGTAACAATTTTCTTTTCGGTGTCGGCGATTAACGGAAACGGCAATTCGAATTTAGTGGCAAATTTCTCGTGCGATTTTACACTGTCGGGACTCACTCCAATGATTTTGTACCCTAACTTGATTAACTGTCCGTAATTGTCCCTGAGGTTGCATGCCTCTGCAGTACAGCCTGGTGTGCTGTCTTTGGGATAGAAGTAGAGCACCACCTTGCTCCCCAGAAATTGTTCCAGCGAAATGGCATTATTGTTTTGGTCTGTTCCTGAGATCAGCGGGGCTTTTTCTCCAATGTTTAGCATATAAAATGAATTTGATGTAAAATTATTGATTTTTTTAAAAGGATTTGTTAACTGAAAAACTATTTTATCAACAGCTTTGTTCAAAGTACAAATGTGAAATTAGCACATTAATTTTTCTTCTTGAAAAAATCACATAATTCGGTAAAGGGGCAACTTTCGCATTTGGGCTTGCGGGCAAGACACACGTATCTGCCATGTAGAATCAGCCAGTGGTGGGCGATGGGGATCAGCTCTTCGGGGATGTACTTGATCAGCTGTTGCTCTACCTGAAGGGGCGTTTTGGCGTTGGTGGACAATCCCAGCCGGTTACTGACCCTGAATACGTGCGTGTCCACCGCCATGGACGGCTGGTTGAAGATCACCGATGAAATTACATTCGCTGTTTTGCGGCCTACGCCGGGCAACTTTTGCAAATCATCCACATCGTTGGGGATTTCGCCGTTAAATTGTGTTACAACCCCCTTAGCCATGCCACTCAGGTTCTTGGATTTGTTGTTGGGGTACGAACATGATTTGATCAGCGAAAAAATATCCTCGATTTCGGCTTTTGCCAATGCATAAACATCTGGAAACCGCTCAAACAGTGGGGGCGTGATGATGTTTACCCGCTTGTCGGTGCATTGAGCGGAAAGAATCACGGCAACCAGCAGTTGGTAGGGGTTTTCGTAGTGCAACTCCGAAGCGGCATCGGGCTGATGTTCTTTAAAATAGTCGATGATGATTTGAAATTTTTCGTTTTTTCTCATGAGTATAATGTTGTTTGCAAAGATACAACTATTCGGGACTTCAAAAAAATCATTTTTAGCTTCGTTGAGCTCTTTTTAGTCGGTTCAGCGTTATACTTCAAAATTAAAATTCTCGGTTCGGCAAGCTCACCGCACCGCATTTATAGAGGTAAACTTCGGTTTTAATTTGTTGTCTGCCTCAAAAAATAGAGTTTTTAGAGACCCTCTATAATATTTTCGCTGTAAATTTCGTTACATATTCTGAGGTTAGAGAGACCCATATAAAATTTTTATTAGGAATTTTGATATTTGAGAAAATTCATATAGGTTTGTATAAAACTAATAAATTATGAGTGAAAACACAACTGTAATCCGTGAGTTCTTCGATCAATACGAAGCTCTGATGATGGCCGACCAGCTGAAATCTGCCGGAATAGAATGTTTTATTTCCAACGACAATTTGAATAACAATAATCCGTTAATCATGGTGTTGCCTGTAAAAATTCAGCTCCACGTGTTTGAAAAGGATGCAGAGCTGGCCAATTCAATATTGCAGGATTTCGAGGATCAGGAAGAAGAAGGGAATATGGAAGAAATTCAGAAATAAATTGGATTGATTTTGCGTGAGGGATTGAAGCGGAAATCCTTTTTTTATCTCTAGACGTAGTGATCAGATGACTTGGAGTCATCTGATCACTAATTTTAAAATTGCAGCAAAAAAATTGACCTCGTTTTTGTGCAAGATCAGGAAGAAGATCAATAAATATAATAAACTACAGCATCAAAATGAAACAGACAAAAAAATTATCGATAATATTGGGAATATCCTTTGTTTTATCAGTGCTTGCTTTTTTAATTGATATTAAAGAAAGAACTTTAAACATATTCGTAAACTTTTTTGATATTATTGTGATGACCGTTCTTGTGTTTGGAGCTATTACCATCGTATTCTATTTAGCAACATTTCTGATTAACTTGATCGGAAAATCCAATAACGCAGGTTGACATAGTGATTTGAGGACTTGGAGTCATCTAATCACTAATTTTAAGATTGCAGCAAAAAAAACGACCTCGTTTTCGTGTAATTTATACCAATACTTATTTCAAATTAGGCCAAAGGACAATTTGAGATATGGTATGGTTTAATGCTCGATGCTAATATGAATTATTGATTATTTTTTTAGTTATTACTAATTCATATTTGCATACGGCATTAGCGAGGATGCGCTCCAATGGTTTTGATAGTTCAATTTTACTTCACGTTTTCGAGCCCTTGTAGCGTTGCGCATAAAACCGTACCTTTGCGGACAAAACAATAACAATTTATGATTTCAATCGATGGGCTGGCTGTAGCGTTTGGGAATACCATACTGTTTAAGGATATATCTTTTGCTATAAATCCCAAAGACCGCATTGCGCTGATGGGGAAGAACGGGGCAGGCAAATCTACGCTGCTGAAGATTATTGCAGGCATTAAAGTGCCCACCAGAGGGAAAGTTTCATCCCCAAAAGATACCGTAATTGCATATCTGCCTCAGCACTTGATGACTGACGATAAACGTACAGTGTTTGAAGAGGCTTCGCAGGCTTTTTCGCAGGTGTTTGAGATGGAACGCGAGATGGAAGAGTTGAACAATCAGCTGGCTTCCCGCACCGACTACGAATCGGAGGAGTACTACGAAATCATCGAGCGGGTATCCACGTTGAGCGAGAAGTATTACAGCACTGAAGAGACCAATTTTGATGCGGAAATAGAAAAGATATTGTTAGGGCTGGGTTTTGTGCGTGAAGATTTTGCACGGCCAACATCAGAATTCAGTGGAGGCTGGCGAATGCGCATCGAGTTGGCCAAAATTCTTCTGCAGAAACCGGATCTAATCTTGTTGGATGAACCGACCAACCACATGGACATCGAGTCTATTCAGTGGTTAGAGGATTTTTTGATCAACAATGCAAAAGCGGTGATGGTCATCTCCCACGACCGGGCTTTTGTCGATAATATCACCACTCGCACCATTGAAGTAACCATGGGGCGGATTTACGACTACAAGGTGAATTATTCGCATTATCTGGAGCTCAGACGCGAACGTCGCGAACAACAGCAGAAACAATACGATGAACAGCAGAAGTTTATAGCCGAAAACGTGGAGTTTATCGAGCGATTTAAAGGAACCTATTCCAAAACTCTGCAAGTGCAATCTCGGGTGAAAATGCTCGAAAAGTTGCCGCTGGTTGAAGTGGATGAAGTGGATAATTCTGCTCTGCGGCTAAAGTTCCCACCCTCGCCACGCTCCGGGAACTTCCCGCTGATTATCGACGATTTGGCTAAAAGCTACGGTGATAATTTGGTCTTTTCGGGGGTGACTTTGGCGCTTGAACGTGGCGAACGGGTGGCTTTTGTGGGCAAGAACGGCGAAGGGAAATCCACACTGGTCAAGGCCATCATGAATGAAATTGAACACAGTGGAACACTTACTCTGGGGCATAATACCATGATCGGCTATTTTGCTCAAAATCAAGCCTCGCTGCTTGATGAGGAAAATACAGTGTTTCAAACTATTGACGATGTGGCGAAAGGGGATATCCGGACCAAAATCAGGGATATTCTAGGCGCGTTTATGTTTGGTGGCGACGATTGGAATAAAAAGGTAAAAGTGCTTTCCGGTGGCGAGCGCACGCGCTTAGCGATGATTAAACTGCTGCTGGAACCGGTGAATTTTCTGATCCTCGATGAGCCGACCAATCATCTGGATATCAAGACCAAAGATATTTTAAAAGAAGCCCTGATCGCTTACGATGGAACGTTGATTCTGGTTTCCCATGATCGAGATTTTCTTGATGGTTTAGTTAATAAGGTGTATGAGTTTGGAAATAAGCGGGTTAAGGAGCATTTAGGAGACGTGAAAAGCTTCTTGGAAAAGAAGAAAATGGAGAATTTGAAAGAGCTGGAACGGAACGTGCGATAGCGCGGGGGAAAAGGTAAATGGTAAAAGGTGAACGGTAAAAGGTAAAAGGTAAAAGGGTTGCCCTCACCTTGTACCTTGCACCCTTTACCCTTTTTGCACCAGATAGAAAAAACTATATCTTTGTACTTAAAACAATAAGAGATGAACAATAACGACATTATGCGGCGCATTCGCTTCACCTTTGATTATTCGGATTCGGAGATGATAAATATCTTTGCATTGGCCGATTACGAGGTTTCACGGGCAGAGGTCAGCGATTGGTTGAAACGGGATGATGATCCGGAATTTATGGAACTTCAGGATATTCAATTGGCTGTTTTTCTGAACGGGCTTATAATCCTTAACAGGGGACGGAAAGAGGGAGAACAGCCGGAACCTGAAAAACGGTTGAACAATAATATGATTTTCCGAAAGCTAAAAATTGCCCTGAATCTTAGAGATGAAGATATTCTTGATATTCTAGCACTCGCAGATATGAATATAAGCAAACACGAGCTGAGCGCGTTTTTTCGGAACCCGAAACAAATCCAATACCGTCCTTGCAACGATCAGATGCTACGGAAATTCCTGATCGGGATGCAGAAGAAATTTAAGGCGAGTCTATAAAGGCGAAAGGCTGTAAAGTTTATAAAGTCCTTAAAGTGAGATTGCGGAAAGACAAAGAGATATGTGTTGTGAGTCCCGAAAAAAAATCTCTGATTTTTTGATTTTTCGAAGATTTATAAAGTACCGAAAAGCTGCAGAGCAGCGTTATATTTGTAGAAACAATAAATTCCTACGATTTTTCAGGTGCAGCGCACTGCAATGTTGCATTAGTCAAGGACGTTTATGTGGTTAAATCCTTCTTTCAGCTTATTTAATCACAAAAGACACAAAAGAAATATAAGGTTTTCACAAAAGGAATTTTTTTCTTATGTAGTTCTTATGCCTACCTAGCAGGCTGTTAGATAAATACCTTCTGTGGTTCAAATCTTTATTTATCATAAATCTGCTTCACTCGACATAGATCTATCTTAAATTCAATTTATTATTTTAAACGATTTTTCTTTAGTTCCATTTCCAAAGTGAACATAATAGATTCCCGACGAAAGTTTCTTTTGAGTTAATGAACACCTGAAACAATTTCCATTGAATTTATCGGATAAAACCTTTTGTCCTTTTGAGTCATACACTTCCACTTGGAAATTTGATTCAAAATAGAGATTTTGTGAAAAAATGATTTGTCCAGCTTTAACCCAAACTGAAATCTCACCTTCTTGTTCGGGTATTCCCGAGCAAATATCCACTGTAATAGACAGATTGGCTGATGATGAACAGTTGTTTGGATCATTATAAGTGTAGGTTAACTGATGAGTGCCTATTCCAGCAAGACTAGGATTGAAGATGTTTTGAAAAACACCAGTCCCTGAATATGTTCCATCTGTTGGCAAACCACCACTTAAAGTAATTGATGGATCATTCAAACAGCAATTGGCAGGTAAATTTGTCCATGTCACATTTGGAAGTGAATAAACCGAAATATTTTTAGTTGCCGTATCTTTACATCCAGAAGTAGATTCGGTGTACACGTATTTTATCTCGAAAACTCCAGCACCCGCCACCGAAGGATTAAATGAAGTTCCTCCGCTAATACCGGTGCCTTGATACACTCCACCGCTTGGCAAACCACCACTTAAGGTTACAGCGGGTTCATTGATGCAATATCCCAGATCGCTCCCCGTCCAACTCACGTTCGGTTGTGCAGATATAACCACATTCCGAACAGCAGTATCGGAGCAACCTGTGGAAGTTTGAGTGTAAATATAACGAATTTCATGCGTGCCAACACTCACCGAATCGGGATAGAACATGTTGGTTGGATAAACTCCTTCTCCTTGGTAAATTCCACCCGAAGGCGTTGCACCTGATAGTGCAAATGGGGTATGATTATATTCACACAGGGCAAAATTACTGCCCGACCATATCACATTTGGTGCAGCATTTATGGTAAAAGATCGAGTAGCTCGAACGTTACAACCCGATTCGCTATCCATAAAACTGTATTGAATTGTGTAATTTCCGGCACTTAAGCCACTAGTGTTAAATGAGTTTCCGTTAACAATGTACGTTCCTGAATAAACACCACCCGAAGGTGTCGCTTCTGGAATTAAAACCACTCCTTGATTATTGCAAGCCGAATATTCCTGACTCGACCAAGTGATTGCAGGCACCGTATCGACATAAATGCTCAATGGGTTCGAAAAGAAGCCTGAACTGCACTGAGCATTGGAAATCTTACATTTGTACGTTTTGCTGTTTAAGGACACATTTGCGGGCGTAAAATGCAATGTATTGGTGTTGTATCCCCACATTTGCGAAGTGTTTGAAAGGATTAACACATCGTTTTCGTACCAACGATACGTGTACAATTGAGGACTCTGAACCGAAACCGTCAATAGCGTGCTATCTCCGTGACAAATGGTGTCAATGGGACTTTCAAACAAGATTTGTGGCGCAGCAATTACTCGAATCAACACACTATCGGTATAGGCAACACTTAAGGTATTACACCCTTGAACAAGGCAACGAACCCAAGTGCTATCAATGCTTGTGGACGCATTTTCGATTCTTAAAAACCGCCCATTTGCCACCAAAACACCGGGTTGGTCAACCAAAGGAACAAAATTATTTCCTTGACGAATTTCCCAGCTATACGTTGATGAGACGGAAGTAGTGTTTACACTTATGGAATCGGTGATGCCCTCACAAAGTGTTTTGTTTTGTGGTTGAACTGTGATTTTGGGACCAACGTACAACACTGCCGAATCGCCATATCCACGCGGAGAGCAGTAATCGGAAATATATGGACGATATTTAAACCCGTTCATATTGGATTTTACAGATACTATTTTCAAATTAGAATAATAGGTTGATGTAGGATAGCCATAACTGTATGGACTCATTTCATAGTTCCGATCCCATGTATTGATATCTCTCCAGCCCAATCCATCCAATGAATCTACTTGCCAACCGCTATACCAACTGTATTGAAAGGTATAATTTATGGAATTGGTGAATAGTATTTGAAAATATACGGTGTCGTCCACACAGACCATTCTGTCAAATAAATCTCCTTCAACAGGCGGAGCATTCAAATTATTATGCACCACAACCGCCAAACTGTCTTTAGAAAAACACCCATAGGGCGAAACCGCTTGAACTCGTAAAGGACCACTCACGGGGATGAGCGTTGCCAAATTGTTATTCACATTTGCTACCACATCTGGCGTAGTAATGGTGTAAATATTTAAAGGGTCGCCAAAATTCATCTCCAACGAGTCTCCTGCACACAAATGCGTTCGATAATAACTGTAATACAAGTCCTGTTTTGGCAGATCAATGTAAGGCAATGGCCGTGCATACACCCTAATTGTGTCAATATCTTTACAGCCGTTGTATGTTGCAGTTACAACATAAGAAGTTGTATAAAGTGGCTTTACATAAGGACTTTGCGATGTGGAAGTATTGATGTAAATGGCTGGCAACCATGAATATGTTGCTGTTGGTTGATTGCACGTTGTGTTAATTTGGATGCTATCGCCTCTGCAAAACTGTATATCTGTACCAGCATCCACGGTGATTTCGAAATTTGTATAACTTACATTCACGGTATCTCTGAGGGTGCAACCCAAGTAAGTTCCATAAAGATAATAGGTGGTATTCATGCCCGGATTCACATAAGGAGTTTTGTTCCCGTTTGACGAAAAACCCAAGTCGGGATACCATCCAAAAGCTATATTGGTTGGGGTTGTACTTCCGTTGAGTTGAATGGATGTCCCACAAGTGGTTTCTTTGTCGGGACCGGCATTTACCGTAAACGCAGTGGCTTGGGTAAATGGTTCAAACTTAACGATAAACAGTTTATTGTTGCTCGATGAATTTGTTAATGAAAGCGGATACCACGTTTGGGTGGTCGTAAAATTGCCCCACAGAATTTGATTTCCACTATTGTCAATCAATACACAGCCATTGTAATAGGTGGAGCTGCTTGGATTATTTCCACGAGCCCAAAGTGTTTGTCCTAAGGTGTTAAACATAGCATTAAAAGCCTTAAATCCGCCTCCGGTTTGGGTGCTGTACAAAGGGAAATCACCAACATAGGGCTGATTGCTGTATAAAGTTCCTGAAACGGCAATTTTTCCATCATAAAATGAGCAACGGGTCGCATTTTCGGAGGTGTTTTGTCCGCCGATTCTTTGAAGCCAAAGATTGTTTCCTTCAGAATCAATTTTTGCTACAAATCCATCGTTGTCAGTTGTGGTGTAACTGTTTGGATAGAAATTAATCTGTCCTGCCATTTGGCCAGAAAGGATGATGCTGTTATTTTCGGCGAGACAAGCATCAGAGGGGTAAATGGTACTTCCTGAATAATATCCACCAATGTATTTTCCCCAGATATTTCTACCGTCAACGCCACTGAATTTACCCATAAACATCGAGGATTGAGTTGCTCCAGGCACCGCAAAATGATCGTCAAAATGAAATAAGGTGGTAGCAGAAGTGCTGTTTCCGAAAATTACAACATCCCCATTTTGATCTGCCACAATGGACATTCCAGCGTCATCATTTTCTGTTCCCATGTGGTTCAAAAACTTGATGTTGCCAAGCGAATCAAATTTCATGAAGAAACAATCGTCACGCCACATATTCCAACCGCCATAATTCTCAACTGTGAATTCTCCCATTTTAAACGCATTATCTTCAAAACTACCAACGATAAATACGTTTTTGTTTTGATCGGAAGCCACATCATTTGCCTGACAATCGGCTGCCATCCAATCGCTATATCTCACCCATTTTGATTGCAAAGAGGCATCGAATTTTGCTACAAAAACCCGATTTCTGGTTGCCGATGGCAATAAAACACCCCCCACATGCACAGAACTTCCATTCCAATAACCAGTGATGGAAACACTGTTATCTACGCCAATATCTATTTTTCTAATCACACAAATATCTCCAGAGTTTTCGTACCAAGCGGCTACAGTTCCGTTAAAAAACGTGCCCGAGGAGTCATGATTTGCCAAAAAATAGTGATAATATCCACTGTCGGGCAATACAACGGTTTCGAGGGTTAAGGTGCTGTTTCCGTACGAGCCGCAAACAGTAAATGAACCATCGGTTCTTTTCCCACCATCCACAATGGCATTATACGTTGATAGACCACCGTATGCTCTAGCCCAAGCAGCTTTGTTGCAATCTTGAGCAGAAGCCAAATAAAAACCGGTTAAGATTAATTGTAAGAGAATGTATTTTTTCATTGTATATTTTTTTATTACTCAAGAGGATTCTCAAAAAAACTAATTTTATTGAAACATTCCAAAAGAGGATTTATTTATATATTCAGTTTTTAAAAACTATTTTTCCTCAAAATAAATCTTCCACTAAATACACGGCTGGCCATTCATCGGAAAAATGAAAGGATAGTAATCGCTCGCACTGGTCGCAACATATTAGTCGATGGTGCCGATGTTAGTTAGTCTGTAGGAAGTGGCTTCGTTTGACCTCATGGAAATTGATTGCTTATTAGAGTGCTAAAATAGGAAATATTTTGATTGGTTGGGGGAAAGCGAAAAAAATAATGGCTCGCTTCTTCGTTGCTGCGGTGCCTTGGGGTTTTGAATTTTGTTCTAAGACTTTACAGACTTTCGATCCTGAAAAACAAGTCCGCCAGACCTGTACTGAGCTAAGCCGAAGTATGGCGGATTGATAATTCGGCACTTTATAGACTTTCAACTTTACAGACTTTCGACTTTATGGACTTTTTCAGTATCTTTGCAAAATATTATCCCTGAATGAATTGGGATTCTTAACCAATACTATTTCAACAATGACTTTTTCTGACCTTGGAATTCACGAAAACCTTCTCCGTGCGCTTGAATTGAATCATATTTCAGAGCCTACCGATGTTCAACTTCAGGTGATTCCGCAAATTTTAAATACTCCACAGGATTTAGTGGCCATCGCCCAGACTGGAACGGGCAAAACCGCAGCTTATGCGTTGCCGATATTGCAAACCATCGATTCGAAATTGGATAAAATTCAGGCATTGGTGCTTGTGCCAACCAGAGAGTTAGGTCAGCAGGTGGCTCGCGAGTTTTTTCTCTATTCCAAGTTTATGTCCCGTGTTTTTGTGGAATCGGTTTATGGCGGGGTGTCCATCTTCGACCAGATCGAAAATCTTAAACGGACCACACACATCGTAGTGGCGACACCGGGTCGGTTAATCGACCTGATCGACCGTAACGCAATCAACCTCGATGATGTAAAATATCTGGTTTTGGATGAAGCCGACGAGATGATGAATATGGGATTTCAAACCGAAGTAAATGAGATTCTGAGATCATGTAAGTCCGAAATCCGGAAGATGCTTTTTACCGCAACCATGCCCGATGATGTTACAAAAGTAATTCGCAATTATCTCAAACCCGGCTTGATAGAGATTCGGATCAACGCAGAAGAGTTTGTAAATCAGAAGATTGATCATCAATATATCATCTATAAACAAGGGGAGAAGCTCGAATATCTGAAAGCCTATCTTCGTGAACGTCACTGGCAACGAGGAATTGTTTTCTGTCGTACCAAAATTGCGGCCAAGCGATTGGCGAAGCAGTTGGCTGGTTTTATCGTTTCGGCAGATGCACTGCATGGCAATTTGAATCAGGAGATGCGCGATAAAGTGATGCGCGGCTTCAAAAACGGGAGAATCAACCTGTTGGTGGCTACCGATATTGCCGCCAGGGGGCTCGATGTTAAAGATTTGGATTATGTGATCCATTATCATTTGCCCGAAAAGTTGGAGTACTATACCCACCGGAGCGGAAGAACCGCACGTGCAGGTAAATCAGGCAACTCCGTCTGTTTGGTCAAAAAAGAGGAACTCGACGATATCGATGCCTTGGAATCGGAATTGAATATTCATTTTGAGGAGGTTTTTGTAAAACTGCCAGAAGTAGAAGTCAGCAAACCGGTTACCATCTATACCAACATGGGCTACGATCAGGGGTTTGACAAACAGTACCTCAAAGAGTTTTTAGTTGAAGAAGCCGGCTTGGATGAAGAATTTATACAAAATATAAAGGTGGAGAACGACCGCTCCCGCTTTGATATTCCCGAAAAGTATGAGCGACAGGTGTTTGTCAACCTCAAAGGGATGAAAATCAATTGCCGCAACTTGAAGCTCTCTCTCGACTATAAAGCAACAAACAAAAAGTACTAGTAAAGAATTCTAAACTGCCCTTTCAGGGCGCATTTTCGAATATGTTTTGTATGTATCTATGGCGTTGCCATAGGGAAGAATAATCTGGGCTTTTAGCCCGCTAAAGCTGAAATGGTGAATTTGATCTGAACTTCCAGCTCGATAAAATGGACAACTGATTAAGCTGCCCTTTCAGGGCGTAATAATATGTTTGCGTTTATATGCTCAGGCGTTGCCTGAGCTTGATGTAATCTGGGCTTTCAGCCCGAATCCTATGCTGTTATTCCTTGCAACTACGACTTTATTAATCTAGGCTTTCAGCTTGCGATGGAGTGGGTATTTTAATATTCATCTTTAATTCGCCCTGAAAGGGCAGCTTGAAAAATCCTAGCTTCGTTTACTCATAAATCCGCCACTTCAATATCTTGTGTTTATGCAGAAAGTGCCGTATTGAGACATTAAGCACACCCAACCCATATTGGGTGCTTCGGGAAAGGTTAATGGACGAGGCCTCGGGAAAATATTTCGTGGGACAGGTGATCTCTGCGATCTGGTACCCTTTCATAAAGATTTGCGACAACACCTGATTGTCAAAGATAAAGTCATCATCGTTTTCCATAAAGTTAATATTGCGCAACACATTAGCCGTATAAGCTCGATATCCGGTGTGGTATTCAGACAGTTTTTGTCCGATTAACAAGTTTTGGGTGAAGGTAAGAAAACGATTCGATACATATTTATAACAAGGCATTCCACCGTCTAGTGCGCCTTTACCCAAAATTCTTGAGCCCATCGCTACTTCAAAAAGTCCCGATGCCAGCAAATATACCATCGATGGAATTAGCTTTGGCGTATATTGATAATCGGGATGAAGCATGACGATGATATCGGCATTGATTTCGAGCGCTTTTTGGTAACAGGTCTTTTGATTTCCGCCGTATCCCTTATTGAAATCATGACGAATAATATGTTGAATACCCAACTTTCCTGCTACTTCTACCGTATTATCATTACTGCAATCGTCCACCAATATTACTTCATCCACCAGATCAAAAGGAATTTCATTCCAGGTGTTAATCAATGTCTTTTCGGCATTATAAGCCGGCATTACCACAACTATTTTCTTGCTGTTCAACATAGAACTATTTTCTCCAGAATAATTTATCTTCTTTTTTTACTTCAATTTTGTTATTATCAATCAACCAGTTGATTACCGTGATGATTTTTTGATCGTTTAAATGGTCTATTTCGTTAATGAGCTCGTTCATGGTTCGAGGTGCCTTTTTTAGAATCGGTTTAATTACGTTTGTAATTTCATCGAACTCGTATTCGCTTAAATGGAGCTTATTGCGTTGTAAACATACATCACATTTTCCGCAACGTTTAACCAGATTTTCTCCAAAATAGGCCAGTAATTGTCTGTTTCTGCATTTTGAAGAGGTTTCTATGTACGAAAGTATTGCCTGAAGCCGCTGCATCGCATTTTCTTTCAAAAATTGATAGTTTTCGGGATCCAAAAGTAAATCTTTGGAATCAAAGCGATCCTGACGGAAAATGATCTTGGGTTTGTTTGTTTGTGGATCATAAATAAGAACATTGAGTTGCTCCAGCTTTTTTAAAGTATCTACCAACGTTTTTTCATCCGTGCCAAGTCGGGTTGCCAGGTCGGTTTCGCTAATCCTTGTAAAATCGACAAAAAGCCCTCCATACGATCGCAAAAGTAGCTTCAGCAACTTGTCGTACATTTTATGGGCTACCTGAAAAGCATAGAACTCCTCGTTTGAGCAGGGAATAAAAACTCGTGAGGGCTTGTTAATTTCATCGGTCAATAATAAAATACCTTGTCGCTCTAAGAATTTAATTGCATTTAGCGTAATTATGGGAGCAAGATTGTAGTTCTTACAAAAATCGGACAGATCGAATGTATGTTGTGTGTTCGTTCCGGCACCGATTGGAATCTGGTAATAGTTCCCCAATGCATGATATACGTGGCGAATAGTTTCAATATCAGGATAAGTTTGTTCGAAGTTTCTGTTCAAGTCAATAATGTCGGCATTTTCATAGAGAAGAATAGCCCAGGCTTCCTTTTCGTCGCGACCGCCTCGGCCGGCTTCTTGAAAGTAGGCTTCAATATTGTCGGGGATGTCGAGATGGACTACAAAGCGGACATCGGGTTTGTCGATGCCCATTCCAAAAGCGTTAGTGGCTACCATGATCCGTTTTTTGCCACGAATCCATTCCGACTGTTTAAGGTCTCTATCAGCAGGAGTGAGGCCTGCATGATAGAATTCGGCAGAAATATTGTTGCGATTCAAAAAGTTGGCAATATCCTGCGTTTTTCTCCGGTTACGAACATATACTACGCCGGAGCCTTTCATGTTTTGGGCGATGCGGATTAGTCGGTTAAGCTTGTTTTCCTCCTTAATGACAAAGTAAGTGAGATTTGAACGTTCGAAACTTTTCTGGAAAAGATTTTTCTTTTTGAATAAAAGTCGTTCTTGAATATCGTCAACAACTTTTGGAGTGGCCGTGGCGGTTAATGCAATAATCGGAACATTAGGGAGTGAGTTCCTGATGTCGGCAATTCGAAGATAAGGCGGTCTAAAATCGTATCCCCATTGCGAAATGCAGTGTGCCTCGTCCACCGCAATTAGCGTAATGTTCATCTGTTCGATGTTGGCTTTGATTAGATCCGTTTCGAGACGTTCGGGTGAAACGTATAAGAATTTTAAATCACCAAAAACGGTCTGGCTGATTGTGCGCTGAATCTCCATCGGGTGCATGCCGGTATAAAGCGCAGCAGCCTTAATCCCCCGTTTATTCAGGTTTTCCACCTGATCCTTCATTAATGCAATCAATGGCGAGATTACCAAACATCGGCCGTTTAAAGCCATCGCCGGAACTTGGAAGCAGATGGATTTTCCTCCTCCTGTGGGCAATAATGCAAGCGTATCATTCCCCTCCAACACGGAGGCAATGATCTCTTCCTGCATAGGCCTGAATTCCTTGAATCCCCAATATTTTTGTAATATATCGTGTATTTTGCCCACTATCCAATAAATTAGTATTCAAAGATAGAAAAATTCACTTAATTTTCGTACCTTTGCAGCCATAATTATTATAAAACGTTCATGATAGATTTTAAATCATTGGGGTTAGCCCCCAACATTCTTAAAGCCATTGAAGAATTAGGCTTTGAAACTCCAACCCCCATTCAAGAAAAAGTAATCCCCATTCTTCTCTCTCAAGAAAGTGATGTTGTAGGCCTAGCGCAAACCGGCACAGGTAAAACCGCCGCTTTTGGTTTGCCGGCATTACAAAAAATAGATATCGAAAACAATGCGACTCAAGTATTGATTATTTCTCCTACGCGTGAATTGTGTATGCAAATATGCAAAGATCTGGAACGATATTCAAAGTATATGAATGTTTCTGTGGTTGCTGTTTATGGCGGTGCGAGCATCGAAGTGCAGGTAAAACAGCTAAAGCGGGGAGCTCACATTATTGTTTCTACTCCCGGGCGTATTTTCGATTTACTTAAACGTAAACGTGCCAATATTTCGCAAATCAATACTTTAATTTTAGACGAAGCGGATGAAATGCTCAATATGGGATTTCGTGATGATCTGGAAGCGATTTTGGAATTTGCTCCCGAAAAACGCCAAACCCTTTTGTTCTCAGCCACTATGCCCCCCGAAGTGGCTCATATTTCTAAGAAGTTTCTTACCAATCCCACTGAAATTTCAGTAGGCAAAAAAAACAGCGGTGCTACTACGGTTGACCATATTTACATGATGATTCACGAAAAAGATCGCTATTTGGCGCTTCGTCGTGTAATCGATTTTTATCCCGGCTTATATGCTTTGGTTTTCTGCCGCACGCGTAATGAGTGTCAAACCGTAGCTACCGGATTAATGCGTGATGGTTACAGTGCCGATACTTTGCACGGTGATTTGTCGCAGGCGCAACGCGACTATGCAATGTCTCGTTTTCGCTCGAAAGGAATTCGTATTCTAGTGGCTACAGATGTGGCTGCACGTGGTTTGGATGTTACCGAACTAACCCATGTTATCAATTACAATCTTCCCGACGATCAGGATGTATATATTCACCGTAGCGGAAGAACAGGCCGTGCAAACAACAGCGGAATCGCGATTACCTTTATCAATACCAAAGAGAAGTTTAAGATTAAAGCACTCGAAAAAAGTACCGGCCGTGAGTTTGCCCAAGCTGAAGTTCCCAGCGGAACCCAGATTTGTGAACAACGGTTAATGTACACTATCGACGAAATGCTGGAGACCGAGGTTAATGACAAACAGATCAGCAGCTATATTGCAGCGTTTGAAGATAAACTTGAAAATATTGAAAAAGACGAAATCATTAAACGGTTCTTGTCTGTTCAATTCAACCATTTCTACGAACAATATCAAAATGCCCCGGACTTAAATGTAAGTATGGATAGGAATAGTTTTAGTGCCGAACAGGATGGTTTTACGCGTATGTTTATAAACATTGGCCGTGTAGATGATTTCGACCGCACTATGCTTAAAGATTATATTAAGGATATAGCTAAGGGTGATGTCATTTTCAAGGATGTGGACATGCGGGATAAATTCTCGATTATCACCATTAAATCCGAAATGGTAGAGCAAGTTAAAAAAGCATTTTTAAATATCAATTTTGAAGGCCGCAAGTTGCGTGTTGACGAAATGGATCGCGACAATTCACGCCAGAATCGTGGTGGTGGCGGAAGCAGAGGTGGTGATGGTGGTGGATACCGTCGCAGCGGAGGTGGAAGCGGTTACCGCAGTGGCGGTGGTGGAAATTTCCGTCGCGACAGAGAGAACTCCGGTAGTGGAGAACGCCGTTCATATAGTGGTGGTGATCGTCGCTCCAGCGGAGGCAGCAGATATTCCAATGATAAACCTTCGTATGGTGGTTCGGGGAGTAGAAGTCGTAGCAACGATGGTGGTAGCCGCCCAGAACGCAGATCAGCTTCCCAAAGCGGCTACAGAGGGGGAAGAGGAAAATAATTCGTGCGCTCTCGCAAAACTATGAAATCAAAGATTTCTCGTTTTGCGGGATCGAAAGTTTGTAAAGTTCATAAAGTCTATAAAGTACTTAAAGATGAATTTAAATTGAAACAATACTGATTTTCTCATATTCAAATATATTAAAAAACACTTTCATTCAATTGGAGGTGTTTTTTTATGCCCGGTCGTTAATTAGTGATTTGGGATCAGCGTCAATAAGACCACCTAAAAAAAATGTTTTTTTTTCATGGGAAAGAAAGCATATTCTCTAATTTAAGAAATCCTAAGACAGGGCTGACGCATTAAAATTTTATCAACTTCAATAAATATGAATTTTCCCAGCCCGCCGCTTTTCGTTTTCCCTTTATGCTTGCCTTAAGCGAATCATTTTTTAAAATATTCAAGCAAATCTTGTTTAACATAGAGAGATTCTGTGCTGCATTTTTTGTTCTGGCCCTTTGATAATCTTCATTAAATGTCATGTCTAAAGTCCAGTGCAACTTGTTTTCAACGCCCCAATGGCTTCTCACTGCCCGGTTTATTTTTTCAGATTCTGAAATTGAACAAATATAATATCTCGTATCACTTTCGGTTTTTTTAGTCGCCTTAAAATACCGCACACTTTCAATTTTGGCAATTGCCTTTAACCCAATCCAATCCTGTGGGTTTTCAACCAGTTGAAAATCTGTAGCTACAGAACATTTGCGTGTTTCTACCCGGCCATGTCCCATATCAAGCTCTTCCGACATGCTTTCGGATTTCAACATTTTAAAGCTGTCTTCCATATCATGCAACAAATTCCCATGATTGCCCTTAACAGCCAGTATATAGTCTCCTTTTTGACTGATTATTTGTTCGGCAATACTTTTCTGACAACCCATCGCATCAATGGTAATAATGCAATTTTCGATCAATAAAACTTTCAACAATTCAGGAATTGCTGTGATTTCATTGCTCTTTTGGTCGGTTTTAACCTGACCTAAAACCAATTCATTTGTATCAGCCCACGCACTCACGATGTGAACTGCAGATTTATCAACGCCTTTGGTTCCACGCATAGTCTTACCGTCAATGCTAATCACCTCGCCATCCGTTCGTTCCATTATCGAGTTCGTCCACTTGATAAAACAGGATTCAAATTCTTTTGGATCAAGAGCTGGGAAAAACCGGTTAAATGTGTCGTGTGATGGGATGCCTCCAGGAAGTTCTAAAATAGTTTTAAGCCAATCGTATTTCAACTTGCAATAGAGTTCCATGTCATACCATGACTCACCTCCACATAACACGCATGCAATGGATATGAAAATCAAATCCTCCATTTTATGAACCTTGCGTCTGTCTATTCTTGGATCTTTCATGCTCCAAAAATATGACTTTAAATCTAAAACCGCCATATTTTATATCTATCTGATTATTAGATAAATATACGAATATTTATTGAAACAAACAAACTTTAAGTCTTGATTGTCAATTATTTATGAATATTTTTTATTCAACAAGCACATGTGTAATGCATGGATTTTTTAATGCGTCAGCCCTGAATCCTAAGATGTATGAAAATTTTCCTTTTCAATGACCTCAATGCGGTTCCTGCCCACAATGTGAGATTAATTCTATGAATATTCAGCTTTTGGCAGGTCTGCATTATAGACCCGTGCCAGCGTTAAAAACGACCTCATCAAAAAATCGTAAAGAAAATCAACCATTTATACGGTAAAGGCGAGGCGGGTGGTATAGCGTAAATAGATTTCAAGCCGAATAATCCGTCGGGTGGATTTTATTCCTTAGAATAACGCTCATAACTTGCCTCGATAAGTATAAATGGTTGATTTTTAGCTTTTTTGGTGCAGTCTTGAACTTTTGGTTACTTTTTGTATCAAGTTATTAACATTTCACATCTTATTCCGTAAAAGTAACATATTAATAATTTAGCGTTTTGGTAAACCGTCTTTTTGATTGATACAAAAAAAAGTTCGACGTCAAGTTTGGTAATGTTCTTTAAATGATATTCCAGTTGGTGATGTTTTATATTTTAAGACAATCCCGTTTAAAAGCATATACAATTTCCTTTAAAGAACTCAAAACGCTTTTAAAAAAAATACTATGAAAGAAAAAAAAGGATCAAATGTTCTTCCTACAATGTATCCAAATGCTGCTGGAATTGATATTTCAAGTAAAGAGCATTTTATTGCGGTAAATCCCGATATACATAAAGAACCAATACGTTCTTTTGGAGGATTTACCGAAGATTTATATTCGATAGCCAAATGGCTAAAGGAGCACAATGTTGACACTGTTGCAATGGAAGCAACAGGGGTTTATTGGATTAGTCTATTTTTGGTGTTGGAAGAGGCAAAATTTGATGTTATATTAGTAAATGCAAAACATGTAAAAAATGTAAGAGGAAAGAAAACAGATGCTAGTGATGCGGAGTGGATTCGGCAACTTCATAGTTGTGGTTTGCTTTCCGCAAGCTTTCAGCCGGACTTATTCACTCGTAAATTAAGAACATATATGAGACACCGAAAGAATTTGATAGAAATGTCAGCGACTCATATCAGAATGATGCAAAAAGCATTTGAGCAGATGAATATAAAATTACAACATGTAATTGCTGATATTACAGGCAAATCTGGGCAGGAAATCATAAAATCGATAATTAGCGGAGAACGTGATCCAATAAAACTTGCATCCATCTGTGATGGCAGAATGAAAGCGGAGAAAAAAGATTCTATAATAAAGTCCCTTCATGGCATTTGGAAGGAAGAACATGTTTTTGAGTTAGAACAAAGCTATTCAATTTATAATTTCTATAAAGCAAAAATCGATGAATGTGATTCACAAATAGAACAACTTCTTCTTGAGGAAATCAATAAACCAAAAGAGCCAAATAAAAAAATAAAACCAAAGACTAACAAGAATAATTTGAATTTTGAAGCTAAAGATATTCTCGTGAATTTAACTGGAACTGATTTGTCAAAAATATTTGGCATAACGGAAACGTCCGCAATAGAAATCATAAGCGAAATAGGCCTTGATATGAGTAAATGGCCTACAGTGAAGCACTTTACTTCTTGGTTAAATTTAGCTCCCAATAATAAAATATCAGGAGGCAAGATTTTGAGCAGTAAGATTGCTAAAAAGAAAAATAAAGCAGGGCAAGTTTTTAAAATGGCAGCTTATGCTACACAAAGAAGTCAAAATTGCTTTTCAGTGTTTTATCACAGGATAAAAGCAAAAAAAGGAGTTAAAAAAGCAATCACTGCAACTGCGCGGAAAATCGCAGTAGTTTTTTACAACTTAATAAAAAAGAAATTAGAATTCAACCCAATGATATTCCAAAAGAACAGTCTCGACTTGAAAACAGAAAAAATAAACCGATTAAAAAGACAAGCGCAATCATTTGGCTTTCAATTAGTTTCAGCTTAGTTACTTAAAAGTCAAAAAGTAAGGCGACAAATAAATGTTTTTTAATTTTTACTTTTTCAACTAAAGGAACGAAACAAGTGTGCAAATAATTTAAGAGTATGAAGAAGCTATTTTTGTTTTACAAAGGTTCTTCTCCCTCGGAAAATTGAACAGATCCGTGATTTGTTGAGATCTTTCCAGGAACTCAATTTAGGGTGTTCTTTCCCTTATTTATCAAGCGTTTCCATTGATTGCAGGTAGGGTGGAAGCTCGTTCAGATTTTACTGTTCGGGGATTTGTACGAATATTTTTGAAATATTAAATTCTCCTTCAGTTGAATTTAATAGGGTACTATGAGTATTTTTTATGTGTTATATTAGTAAATTACAAATGTAATATTCAATACAATTGTAAACAAACAGGATGTTTACAACAGTGAATATCAGGGAAATATAATGAATTTACAAATGTTACAGTGTAGATACATTTGTAACTAGTTAAAATTAGTAAAACAATGAGATACATCGATACTATTTGTAGTATAAACACTAATATTCAGATATATACAAAATATAATTAAAGTGAATATTTAAATATATAAGCCGATATGTAAAAATGTATTGATTCAATATAAATTAATTATATATTATTGATATTTAATGTATTATATTAGTTAAACTAATGTATATATTCAATATAAATGGGATTATTATACTGTTTACTTTTGTAAAATTGAATAAATTTGCATTTGTAATATAATTTATATACTTTTGTAATCACGTTGGATTTGTATAATATATAAATGTGAATTATGGTAACCCGAATATTGCAGATTTTAAAAGAGGAGAATTTAACGGCATCCCAGTTTGCCGATATTATCGATGTGCAACGCTCAAGTATGTCGCATATATTATCAGGGCGTAATAATCCCAGTTTGGATTTCGTCCACAAAATACTCAAAGCGTTTCCAAATATAAATACCGATTGGTTGATGTTTGGTACCGGAACAATGTACAATCAAAAAATTGGAACCGATTCCAATGTAAAAGCCAATAGTTCTACTTCAATTGAAGCACCTGCTAATCAGCCAAAATCCTCAAATAGTGTTGAAACGCTCGATTTATTCGGCGATTTAACCCCTCAACATACTAAAAATGAGACGATTATTAATAGTGAATCGATTGTCTCAGAGGGAGAAAATGTTCAAAATGTAGTTCATTCGGAGGATGCCGCAATATATGGTATAAAAAACACAAAGTCAGAGAATTACACGCAAAAACAGGCAGATTTAACGCGCTCAGAATCGAATATTTCTTCCACCCCTGAGGAAATGCCCGAAATATCAAATTCTCCTAAGGTTATTCAAAAGGCATCTCTCGAAGATAAAGAAATCGACCGGATTGTGATTTTTTATTCCGATAACACGTTTTCGATGTACAAACCCGAAAAAAGGTAACCCAAAATCTAGAAACTGAATTTTTGTAATATTTCGAATAATTGGTTTAGCCAGGGGATATGAAGTTGATTGCCTTAACTAACTAATTTATGGCATTACAGGATTTAGAGATAGCTAACGTATTTATTTCATTGTCACCCTGAGTTAGCCTGCCCTGAGCTTGCCGAAGGGAAGAGCATTCATTATGGCTCTTATATAACTCAGTATGACACTTTTGATTTGATTTTTATGCCTTTTTTTTCATCTAAATATACCGTTTTAAAATAATATTTATTGGATATTTCAATTCTCCACTTGAAATCCAACAGTACCTAATTTATTAACCCAGGGCTGACGCATTAAAATTTTATCAACTTCAATAAATATGAATTTTCCCAGCCCGCCGCTTTTCGTTTTCCCTTTATGCTTGCCTTAAGCGAATCATTTTTTAAAATATTCAAGCAAATCTTGTTTAACATAGAGAGATTCTGTGCTGCATTTTTTGTTCTGGCCCTTTGATAATCTTCATTAAATGTCATGTCTAAAGTCCAGTGCAACTTGTTTTCAACGCCCCAATGGCTTCTCACTGCCCGGTTTATTTTTTTCAGATTCTGAAATTGAACAAATATAATATCTCGTATCACTTTCGGTTTTTTTAGTCGCCTTAAAATACCGCACACTTTCAATTTTGGCAATTGCCTTTAACCCAATCCAATCCTGTGGGTTTTCAACCAGTTGAAAATCTGTAGCTACAGAACATTTGCGTGTTTCTACCCGGCCATGTCCCATATCAAGCTCTTCCGACATGCTTTCGGATTTCAACATTTTAAAGCTGTCTTCCATATCATGCAACAAATTCCCATGATTGCCCTTAACAGCCAGTATATAGTCTCCTTTTTGACTGATTATTTGTTCGGCAATACTTTTCTGACAACCCATCGCATCAATGGTAATAATGCAATTTTCGATCAATAAAACTTTCAACAATTCAGGAATTGCTGTGATTTCATTGCTCTTTTGGTCGGTTTTAACCTGACCTAAAACCAATTCATTTGTATCAGCCCACGCACTCACGATGTGAACTGCAGATTTATCAACGCCTTTGGTTCCACGCATAGTCTTACCGTCAATGCTAATCACCTCGCCATCCGTTCGTTCCATTATCGAGTTCGTCCACTTGATAAAACAGGATTCAAATTCTTTTGGATCAAGAGCTGAGAAAAACCGGTTAAATGTGTCGTGTGATGGGATGCCTCCAGGAAGTTCTAAAATAGTTTTAAGCCAATCGTATTTCAACTTGCAATAGAGTTCCATATCGTACCATGACTCGCCTCCGCATAATATGCAAGCAATGGAGATGAAAATCAAATCCTCCATTTTATGAACCTTGCGTCTGTCTATTCTTGGATCTTTCATGCTCCAAAAATATGACTTTAAATCTAAAACCGCCATATTTTATATCTATCTGATTATTAGATAAATATACGAATATTTATTGAAATAAACAAACTTTAAGTCTTGATTGTCAATTATTTATGAAAATTTTTTATTCAACATATTCATGTGTAATATGTCGATTTTTTAATGCGTCAGCCCTGTTTATTAACCCCATTTTTTTGCAGGATTGTAATAATATTCGTATGTTTGAACATTCAAATATAAACTTTACAAACTATGTTTAAAAATCGTGCATTTCCACACACTTACATTATTATTTTTTCAGTAATCATACTTGCGGCCATGGCGACCTGGTTTTTACCCTCCGGTCAGTTTAAACGGGAACTCAACAAGGAGACCAACAAAACGGTCATCGTCCCCGGCTCATATCAGCAGGTAGATCAACAACCTCAAACGTGGCAGATATTCTCCTCGTTTTACAAAGGGTTTGTGCGTTCCCCAAGCATCATCGTTTTTATTTTGATTTTAGGTGGAGCTTTTTGGATTATGAACGAAAGTAAAGCTATAGATGCGGGAATTCTCTCTTTTATCCGGCATTCTTCTACACTTGAAAAGTACGGACTCATTCGAAAATTAGGAATTGACAATATCATCATAGCGGCCATTATGCTGATGTTCAGCTTCTTTGGGGCGGTGTTCGGGATGAGCGAAGAGACGATCGCCTTTGTGATTATCTTTGTGCCGCTCGCCATCTCCATGGGCTACGACTCCATCGTGGGTGTGTGTATGTGCTTTATTGGTGCCGGACTGGGCTTTGCAGGCTGTATGCTGAATCCTTTTACCTTGGGAATAGCACAACAGATTTCTGGAGTTTCCCATGTTTTCAGGAATTGAATATCGTTTTGTGATGTGGGTCATTATTAATATTGTAGGGATTGGATATGTGCTTATCTATGCCAAAAAAGTGAAGAAAACTCCTTCTAAATCTCTTGTTCACGAAGAAGATGGGTATTGGAGAAAACACATCAGTGAAAACCAATCGGTTGCCATTCAAAAAAGTACTAAAAAAGCATGGATTACTTATGTTTTGCTAAGCTGTGTATTTCTATTTTATACCATTAATGCATTAGTTACTTATTATAAAGCGGATAGCTATGACTCAACCGCATACAAATCCATGTTATTTTTATCCATTTCTTCCATGCTGTTTTTGCTTTTCGGCTATATTACCTTACGCAAAGGCACCCAATATTATGTGCTGAATGTCCTCTTTTTCACCATCCTGTTTTTGGTTGGCGGAGTTGTAGTGTATAAGTGGGAATTACTGGAAATTGCATCCCTGTTTTTTGTCATGGGGATTGTTTCCGGAATTGCTATGGATAAACGTCCTAACGAAATTGTCAAACTCTTTATTACCGGAGCAAAGGATATTCTAAGTGCTGCTTTGGTCGTTGGTTTGGCTGGTGGCATCATCGTGATACTCGAAGACGGGAAAGTAATCGATACCATTCTCTATGGCGTTGGAAACTCAATTTCGGGCTTTGGAAAAGTGACGACCTTGTCACTCATGTATGGTTTTCAATCGTTTTTAAATATGATAATCACCTCCGGAACGGCTAAAGCAGCGCTGATCATGCCCATTCTGTCCGATATCTCCGACATGGTGGGACTTTCGCGACAAGCCACCGTAACGGCTTTCCACATTGGCGACGGCTTTACCAACCTGATTACCCCAACTTCCGGAGTCTTGATCGGCGTGTTGGAAATTGCCCGGATTCCTTTTGGTAAGTGGTTTAAGTGGGCACTTCCGTTTATTCTGATACTGGTAATCTTGGGCTGGTTATTACTCATTCCAACCGTAACCATGAACTTGCCGGCATATTAGAACTTAATGGTTATTCTCAAATTTTAGAAAACCTCAGAATTATTAAGATTTTCCTTTTTCATGACCTCAAACCGGCCGGGCGCAGACTTTTTGTTCGTATCGTAATTTTTAGATTTGAACCCAAATTACGCAAATTAATTACATAATCACGAATATTTCGATTGATTAATTCTGGTTAAACACGCGTTGCAAACGCGCGTGCGCCCTCTCGGGCGCAGACTTCTTACACCAACTCAAAATGTTGATTTCGCCGTTTGGGGACAAATCCGGCAGCCTTTATCTGCTGCTGCATCCGCTCCGCATCGAGTTTATGATTCGCTCCGGCAGCTGAAACCACATTCTCTTCAATCATAATGGAACCCATATCGTTGGCTCCGGCATGAAGACATACCTGAGCCGTTTCGGTCCCCACCGTCAGCCACGATGCCTGAATATTTGGAACGTTGTGAAGGACAATCCGCGAGATGGCGATAAACCGGATATAATCGGTGGATGAAATTGGAGGGAGGTTCTTGTATTTCTTGACTAAAGCAGTATTTTCGCCTTGGAACGGCCAAGGAATAAAGGATAAGAATCCTTTGGTGTCTTCCGGCTTTTGGGCTTGCAACTCCCTGATTTTTATCAAATGGGCAATCCGGTCGGCTTTGCTTTCGATGTGTCCGAACATCATCGTGGCCGAAGTGGTCAAATTCAACTTATGCGCCCTCATGCATCACCTCGAGCCATTCGCCTGAAGTGCATTTGTTCTTCGACAACCGACCTCTGATTTCATCCACCAGAATTTCCGCTCCAGCTCCGGGCAACGAGTCCAGACCGGCTGAAATCAAACGTCTTAATGTGTCGGTGTATGTTAAGCCGGATTTTTTGGATAAATAGGCCACTTCCGGAGGACCTAAGGCATGGAGCTTTAACTTCGGATGCCGTTTCTTTAGCTCTCGAAATAGCGTTTCGTAATCCTCAAGGCCCAATTGCGGGTGCATTCCGCCTTGCAGTAACAGTTGATTACCTCCAAGGGCAAAAAGCGTTTCAATCTTTTGATCATATTCTTCAAAAGTGGTGACATACGCTTTCTCCGATTGCGGAGCACAATGGAAATTGCAAAACAAGCATCCTGAAGTACAGACATTCGTGATGTTTACATTGCGATCGATAATCCAAGTGACGACGTTTTCGGGATGTAGCTTTTTCCGGATTTCATGCGCCACATACATCAACTCCGAAAGGGGAGCTTCCGTGTATAAAACAAGTGCTTCTTCCGCCGTAATGGGCTCCAAGAGCAATGCTTTGTGATAAATGGACTGAAATTCGGATGATATCATTGATTCTAAATTTTAATCTTTCTAAAATATTTACCAGTAACTATAAGAAATTAGGGATAGATTGCCCATTATAACTCATAAATGGTATTATAAAGTTCTTCTTTTGGGCATTACGGGATTTAGAGTGAAGATATTTAATTTATTGTCACCCTGAGTTCATCGAAGGGCATCAAAAAAGCTCATTTTGTAGTGCTTCGATTAACTCAGCATGACACTTTTGATATAACAATTTTGAAATATTTATAGGATATTTCAATTCTCCATACGATAGTTATCGTATCTAAATCCTGTAGTGCCTTCTTTTGTAGTTACAAATTCATAAAAAACTAAAAAATAGAAAATTACATGAATTATTGCCAACTATTTTCTTTTGATGCTTTGGAGTTTCTGTTCGCTCATCTCCTGTGCATAACTGTCGTAACCCACCACTTTAATGCGTTCAATGCATGCGTTTCGATCCGATTTGAAAATCAAAGCAAAAACTTTGGAAATGAAATTATTCATCTTCTTGCACTCCTTGGTTGAAGCTATCGTTTTGCAACCGGCACACGACTGAATATTTGATTCACTGCAGCAAGTGCGAATCTTGCACCAAGCAGCTTTTACGTTTTCTGCACATCCCGGACATTTTCCGGCGATATATTTACCACAAGCTGCGCAATATAGGCCGCAAGCAGCAATCAACTTCGGGTTTACCTGAACATCTTTTGTTTGCATAATCGTTAATCTTCGTTTTCCATATACTCATTTTTTCTCGTACCTTCGTACATATCGTATTTCAACATTTTGCACTCGATTGCACCATTGTATAAGGTCAGTTTTCTCGATGGTTTCAGTCCCACATATTTATGAACGTTTGCGCCACCGGCAATCATCCACACTTCGTAATTGGCGCATTTTTGTTTCAGTGTATCGCCGATTTTTTTATAGTTGGCTTCCACATCTTCCAACTCCAAACGTTCGCCGTAGGGCGGGTTAAAGATGATGGTTCCGCCTTCCTTCGGGAAATTGAAATCTTCGAAAGAAGACTCGGTGATGGTGATGTCCTTATGTAATTTGGCCTTCTGGGCATTGCGATAGGTGAATTTCACCATCTTCGGGTCGATATCCGAAGCCTGGATTTCGCAATCCATCTCCACAATTTCAGCATCGGCTTCGTCCTTGATCCGTTTCCACAATAGCTCGTCGAAATCGGGCCAGAGCATAAACCCAAACTGCTCACGATAATAACCGGCCGGAATTTTAGAGGCAATCATGGCCGCTTCGATGGCAAAAGTCCCCGAACCGCACATGGGCGCATAAAAGTTGGTTTCGCCGTTCCATCCGGAAAGCTTAATGATGCCTGCAGCCAGCACCTCTTTTATCGGAGCATCGCCCGTAGCCACGCGATAACCACGTTTAAACAGCGATTCCCCGGAACTGTCTAATAAAATTGTACACTCATCGTTGCGAACATAAACGTTTACCTTTAAATGCGGTTCAAACCGGTCCACTGTGGGACGTTGGTTATATTTTTTGCGAAAATAATCCACAATGGCATCTTTGCATAATAAAGCGGTATAGTGGGAGTTGGTGAAAATATCTCCAGAAATGGTAGCATCCACCGAAAAAGTGGTATCATGTTCAAATAATGGATCCCAATTGTAATTTAGGATGTTGCGATAAAAATCCTCCTGAGAATAAAATTTGAACGAAAATTTATCGACCAAAATCGACAGTGCCGTCCGGCAACAATAATTTGCTTTGTACATCATGGCCAAATCGCCTTCAAAACTAACCGCCCGGTTTAGTTTTTGAATTTTAGCCGCTCCAATTTCCTCAAGCTCGTCTGCCAATATATCTTCCAATCCAGCCATCGTTTTGGCAATCATTTTCCTGATTTGTTTTCCCATCTAATCTTGTTGTTTATTAAAATGCAAATTTAGTGTTTTTAGTGCAGTCCTGAAAATATATTATCACCGCTTTGGTATGTTGAGATTGTTTTGTAAATTTGTCGGTATTCGTTAATATTTAACGTTTGCCGGTTGATTTAGTTCAATTAGTCACTATATGATATTGATTTTAAAGGAGATAAAGTGGGAGAGTGTACGTATTATCCCAACGGGAAAATTAAAAACAAGAAGACTTACGACAAGGATGGAAACTTAACCGAAGATACCGATTACAACGATCTTGGTGCCATTAAATCAAGTGAAACCATCAAATACATGTACGATTTGTATGGGAATTGGCGTACCAAAACCACCACCATTAATTCTAAAATCACCATTGCGGAACGATCCTATGAGTACTACTAAATAAGGAATGATTAGTTTCACGGGTGGCAATAAAGCTTAGTCCTCAATATATTTAAACAAAACTCAAAAACAAAAAGGTGCGTTAAAGCACGACCCAACCACTTTATGATGTCGGTTATAAGCTGAAATCTTTTAAAAAAGTTAACCATTATTTTTTAGTTTAAAAATAATTTCTTAAATTAGCAGGGGCTAATACAAAATTTCGTTATAATTTTCCGAAATATCGATTGATTCAAGATTATTTATGGCCTTTTTGTATTTATAAATTGGAATATAAAGAGGACGATTGCTGTTTGCCAACAAGCAAAATATAGTAAATTAATGTAACATAAACTTAAAACAAAAAAAGCATGACACCGAACAAAATGAATTTCGATAATGCAAAAAAGATGACACCCATTGATGTCAGTGAGCTGAAATCGCAAAAGACCTCAAACACAGACACCAACGCAGACTTGAGCGAAAAAACAGGATCAACGGATGGTCTTGATTATGCAATGATGTGGGAAGCAAAAGATTTCTCAGATAAAGATTGGTACCCACAGGGAGTCTGTGGAATGGCGGATGGTGTACAAAAGTTCTTACTCATCTCCTGGTATCAAAAATCCACAGATAATACTACGCGTATATCGTTTGTAAAGGTGGGTGGCTCTGAACATCCCTACATTCATGTTTTTGCTTTTAGACGATAAGGGCAACCCATTTAAATCCCATGCAGGCGGATTATTCGTTTATGAAAAATATTTATTCGTGGCAGATACTGATTACGGTCTTAATTATTTTGACACATCTACGATAGAGTCACTTTCAAGTGAAAACAATTTTGCTTCAAATGGATGCCTTTATGCGATGAAAATGGTCAATAAAATAAATATTAAAACATTATTAGCCAAAGAATCCTTATCTGATATTTCATTTTCATGGTGTGATATGCCACGAAATGAAGAAAACCGAGTTTTGGTTGGAAGTTATGTTACATCTGGATCTGAATATATAACCAGATCGCGCTATGTTGCTAAATTTTCCATCGACCCAGCTTTAAACTTCAAATTGATAGATTGTTGGCAAAACGGAACTGGATCGGATTCTGCAGGTGATGGATTGCCAAACAATACACAGGGGATGACTTTTTCCAGTGCTACAGGCACCGATATATTTCTTGCCAGTTGCTCAGGAAGTACTGCTCATCTAAAAGCGTTAAAACTTTTTGACAAAAATTGGACATCGGTAGTTTCATACGTAGTTGATGAAACCGCCTATATCATGATGCTCAAAGAGCAAGATGGAATCGTTCATATTTATAAACCATCTGCAGATGGCTGTCTCGGAGAAAATCTCCATTCATACGACTGGAGTAAGGGATGGACGTCAGTGACTTCCTACATTGTGGATGGAACCACATACATCATGTTGCTCAAAGCGCAAAATGGCACCGTCCATATTCATAAACCACTAGTGGATGGCCGTCTTGGAAGCAATCTCCACTCATACGATTGGAGCGCAGGGTGGACATCGGTAACCCCTTTCATTGTGGATGGGACCACTTACATCATGTTGCTCAAAAAGGATAATGGCACCATTCATATTCATAAGCCATTAGCCGATGGCCGTCTCGGAGACAACCTCCATTCATACGATTGGAGCGCAGGGTGGACATCGGTAACCCCTTTCATTGTGGATGGAACCACATACATCATGTTGCTCAAAGCGCAAGATGGCACCGTCCATATTCATAAACCATTAGCCGATGGCCGTCTTGGAGACAACCTCCATTCATACGACTGGAGCGCAGGGTGGACATCGGTAACCCCTTTCATTGTGGATGGAACCACGTACATCATGTTGCTCAAAAAGGATAATGGCATCGTTCATATTCATAAACCATTAGCTGATGGCCGTCTTGGAGACAACCTCCATTCATACGACTGGAGCGAAGGATGGTCGTCGGTAATTCCATACATTGTCGATGGCACCACTTATATCATGTTGCTCAAAGAAGATGGCACCGTCCATATCCATAAACCATTGGCTGATGGCAGTCTCGGAGACAACCTCCATACTTATGGTTGTTCAGTGGTAAAAACATGGCTCTGGCCGTATGGGACGGAAGATGTGCATATAAGTTCATCGGGAAACATTTGGGGATGTACGGAACACCCTTCTTCGCGCTATGTTTTTAGAGGAAAAGTATCAACCTATACGGATGAAATCTAAGGTGGAATTTTGGATAAACGGTTGAATTGTGGAATCTCTGGCCTGAGTCCAAGAGAATGTCCAAATTTTGCGGAAGGCATAGGGCTTTGGCAAAATGATTTCTAATTTATTCGAGTTGCCAGTTACGGGTTTGACAAAGTTGCAAGCCTTCCGGATTGTAAGTTTGTAACCCGTTTACTGGTAACTTGTCACTTCTTAAGCCCGGCATTGCCTTCGGTTATACGTTTTAATTCTTCCTTTCCGAGTGTTAACCCAATGCGCCTTTTTTTGACCTGAACTATATTTTGTGAAAGTGAAAATGTTAATAAATATTTTTTTATATTTGTGCAAAATATAATACGATGCCACTTGTAGCAATACACCCAAAATTGATTGTATAAGAACTGGGTTATCGTCGTTATAAAATAGTTATAGCCAATTTTAAGAATATGACATAATGTAAATAGAAGAATCAGAATAAAATTATTTCGATGGATAAAACAAAAACTGAGAAATTATCATTAATAGACATCTTGGTAAAGTCAACATACTTAACACAGACCACTTCTCAAAAAGATTTAAAATGTGAAAATCCTATTCAATTTGGTTGTGGCTTTATGGTAAACTATAAGGAAACCAATTTCTTTATAACAGCAGACCATGTTGTGCATCCTTTAGATTATGAAGTTGGTAACAGGACTGGAGAAGATTTTACTGTATCTATTTTTAATAATTTTAAAACCAATAACGATACCTTATCAACCATAGTAACTCCCTTGGGGGGCTTTAATTATCTTGAAAGTTTTAACATTGAAAAACCTGATTGTTCTCCTCAGTTAGTAGATTTATCATTATGCATATTAAAAGAAAAACATTTTGAATATCCATTTTTAACTGATGAAAAAGAATATGTAAATGAAGAAAGTGGATTTGGTCAACAGAAACTTATACTTTATGATACTAGCTTTTCGGTGCCCAATGACAATTTGACTTTTTTTGTTTATGGGAAAATTAGAACTGAACTAATAGGTATTTTGTTGCATAGAGAAAATACGCTAAAGACAGATTTAAAATACGTATGTGAATCAGGTGATTATTTTCTGTTAAACACACCAGAAATAATTGAAGACATTGAAGAATGGTCTGGTTTAAGTGGTTCTCCTGTATGGGGAAGTAATGGTAAATGTATTGGTATATTATGTTCTGTAACTATAGAAACAAAGTCAATTTGGGTTATGAATTATGAAAAAGTAAAAACAATTATGGACGTTGCAATACTTCAAGAACAATTAATGCTAGAGAGAGAAAACAACTAATATTTAATAGTAACTATATGATATAATAAAAAAAAAATAGGGAAACTACACACAATAGCCGCTATGCCCAAGAAGGGCTTGACTTGCAGATACAAAAGTAATTTCTAACTTGCTTAACCGTTAACGAGGGACGACAGAGTTGCAAGTAACTCCCTTCCTGGGCTTAGCGGCGGGCGTTACCACTAATTTAATAAAAAACTTATGACAGATATAAACATTGTAAAATTTGAAGGTAAACCTTTAGAAAAATTAATTGATGTAATCAGTAAAGGGATTGGGACAGTGTACAGGCCGAAGGCTATTCGTAAGGATGCAGATGCTAAAGCTTACGAAATTGAAATTATTGAAAGGGCTAAATCCAAAGCACTTGCAGAAGGTAAAGAAATTGAAGCAGATACATATGATAGAATTCAAGAGCGGATTTTAAATAAAGAGATTAAACGACAGAATAATATTGACAATGTTTCACAGATTGCAGCAGCGCAATTAAGTCAAGAGCAAACTGTTTCAAGCGAACCTGTAAACGATGATTGGACAACACGATTTTTCAATATTGTAGAAGATGTAGCTGATGAGGAAATGCAAAATCTTTGGGGTAAAATACTCGCTGGAGAGGTAAAACAGCCTCAATCATATTCGCTAAGAACATTAGAACTCCTGAAAAACTTAAGTAAAAGAGATGCTGAATGTTTTATGAAATATGCAAATCTTGCATTTACTTCAAATGGTGTATCATTTATGCTCAATTTCGCAAACCAAAAGTTATTAGAAGAGAAATATAAAACTAATTTTGCTGAAAGACTATTATTAGAAGAGTTAGGTTTAATAACAGCAAACAGCCTCCAATTTAAAATAATAGCAACAATTGAAAAACCAGAAACAATTGTTTTTACAATTAGTAAAGTCTGTATTGTTGTTGAAAAGAAAGAAGGAATTCCAGAACAAATGGTTCCAGTTTTAGCTTTTACGAAGATTGGACAGGAACTTTTACAATTAATAAAACAAGAACCAGAACTTGATTATTTACAACTGTTTGCTACAAAAATAAAGAAAGAAGGCGTTACTGTAAAATATGCAAAAATACTTAATATTGTAAATGGTAAAATCTACCATACTAGCTTAATAGATTTGCCGTTAACAGATTCTGAAAAAGAAATTTAAAAGCAAAAAATAAAAACTATTGAGGACAATGCCTTGCTTTCAGCCGGGGGGGGTAAAGGTCGGTATAGACAAAATGGTGCATAAGACGCTGATTTATAGATATTATTAATAACAAAATCAAAAGAGCATAAAAATAGCATGAATCAAACAAAACAATCAAATGACAGTAAAGACAGCAAGAGAGGAGACTTTTTCCAAGCCGTTGTTGCTATAAAGTATGCCTTCAATAATGATTTTATGAACTTTAATGTTATGACCTTTGAACATTACGGTGATGTTTCATTTGATAATAAGATCCAAATTGAATGTAAACACCATAAAAACAAGCCGTCATTGTCTGATACATGTGAAGATTTTTGGAAGACTCTATATAATTGGCTCGTTAATGAAAAAGAATTTGATAAATATGTATTATTCACAACTGATCATTTTCCAAATAGTAAAAACAGAATTTCCCAATTATCAAAGTGGAATAAAGCCATTACTGGTGAACAACGATGGGATATTTTAAATGAAATCACATTCGATTTCTCTCTATCAGAATTCAATGAGTACAAAATTACAGAAAGAAACATTAAAATAATAAAAACTCATGGCATAAGTGATGATGTAATAAATCAATTAGTTAAATTCAAAAATAAGCAATACAACAATTCAAAATTTACTGAAATCTTGAATTCATTAGATAATATTTCATGTGCAGAAATGGAGATTTTATTGACTGAATTAAAAGATACAAGCTCAAAAAAATATGAAGTATGGAATTATAGTAGATACATTTTGAAATGCCAAAAGTCAAAAATAATACCAATTCTCGAAAAAATTAATATTGAAACAGATCAACCAATTGATGATGATCTAATTAACGAAATTGCATTACACCCTACTTTTAAGGAAATTGAACGTCCAGCTCATGAAATTTCACAAATTATAAAAAACATTGCAGGTATTATTAACTCAAAAGTAGAAGGTGAGGGGCGTTTCGAGGTAAATAATTCACAGTTTTACA
Source organism: Bacteroidales bacterium (assembly GCA_963556065.3). Lineage (GTDB taxonomy): Bacteria > Bacteroidota > Bacteroidia > Bacteroidales > WCHB1-69 > JBAXTE01. The sequence continues at coordinate 55,738 of CAUVYH020000013.1, read as the reverse complement.
AAATGATATTTCAAGAAAAGAAAGATTTTTACAAGGAAAATTATCGCCCCATTTTTGATAAATACAATACATGTGAAGCTCCAATAAATATTTCAAGCACATTTGAAAATTACAAATTTGTAAATGAGCTAAAAGAAATACAATGCGAAAATGATGAATTAGAAGAAGCCGTAGTCGATTATTGGAAGACAATAAATTTACTAGATGAAGAAGAATCAAATTCGCCTGGATTTACTTTACAAGAATATGTGCCTTTTAAATCAGAAATTCATTCAAAAATCAAAACTAAAAAAAGAGATTTCAAAAATCCAGATACGAGTAATGTCAAGAAAGATAATTCTCTAGTTTATTATCGAGCAGCAAAACAAATAATTGTATATAATCGAAAATCAATAGTTAATTTTCCGTATTTTGTTCATGGTACCATGCAAAATATTGTTGAAGATGATGAATTAAAATTTAGTTGGAAGTTATGATTGAAAAGCATATTCAAGTTTTAAATGTAAATCCTTTTTTTTGCAGTCTAATATTGCAAGCATTTTATAAGGGTTATGATAAAAGTCAATGTGAAGTATTAATACACTATCTTATATTGCCAATTCTTCTATTCAATGAAACTCGTAAGCCGTTAACTGAAATTAATATCAAGACAAACTTTGAAAAGTATATTGAATCAAACAAAATACATCTTCTAGAGTTGCAAGAAAAAATTTGGAATTTTAAGGATTTGACAAATCAAACGCTTATCTATTTACATAATCATAATAAAATTAAATTAGATGCAAAAGTTGAAGTTTTAGAGGAAATAAGTTATGAAAATTATACTGATGATCTTAAATCGTTTTTACGTGCAGCACATTATTGGGGCTTTTTGCTTTCAAAAATAGATACAATTACAGTTTATAAATCTTTAAAAGTAATACCATAATGAACACATATATAAAAGGAATAGCGTTATTTCATGACAATACACCAAAAGGTAAAAGTGTTATTGAACTTTCCAGAGGATTAAATCTTATTTCAGGTGAATCAAAAACAGGAAAAAGTGCAATAATAGACATAATTGACTGGTGTTTAGGCGCTTCAGAGTGTAAAATACCAAAAAGGTAAAATCACTAAGTTTACAAACCTTTATGTTTTATTGATCGATTTAAATAATCAATGTTTATTAATAGGTCGTAAAGATGAGTATGATGGAAAAAACAGAATCTACATTGAGGAAATTTCGGGAAAAGTAAATATTAAAGATATTTCTTTTAATAATTTTGATGATAATAAATATATTAAAATCAAAGACTTTCTGGATATTTTAAACAATAAAATGGATATGCATATAAATCCAGAAAGCTTGCCATTTGAGTTTGAAAAAAAAATACCTAAAACAAATATAAGAAGTACATTACCCTTCATTTTTCAAACTCAGGATATCATTGATAGTAAAATAAAATTATTTTATGAAGACCCAAAGCCTAACCATTTTCCAGTTTTAGCTGGTTGGTTTGGCCCAGAATATTATGAAATTCTAAAGCAAATTGAGAAATTAAACGTTTCGATTAAAAACTTAACGAAAAGACAGGAAGAGTCATTGCATCAAAACAAAGTATTAATATCTAATTTGAAAAACTCTCTTAGACAACATTATAAGCTTAATGGAATTGAATTTGACGAAAATTGGACATTTGAATATTGTCAGAAAAGAATAAAGAACTTGGAACAATACACAAAACTTGAGTACAGCAATGAATTACAAAAGAGACAAGATGAATTGATAGAAATAATTGACAAACAAAATGTAGAGCTTCGGAAAGTCCAAAACCAAATTAAAAAAATTGAGAAAAATCACACACAAGGTGATAATCACAAATTATTTATTGATAAATACACTCAAAGAGCAAAGAATTACAATTTCAAAGAAGAGTATAAATGTCCTATTTGTTCTAAAGAGAACGAACAACTTACGATAAGTGCTATTAATATTTATGAAGCAAATCAATGGTTAAAAAAAGAACTAACGAACATTCCTTTTCATACTGATAACTTTGAGAAGGAATTAAATGAGTATAAAAAAAACGAATTAGAACTCATTGATTTAAGAAAATTAAATGTAGAAGAGTTTAATGCAAATAAAGTCTTATTAGACAAAATATCAAACCTCAAAAATTTGAATGAGGAGAAACAAAAAGCTCAATGGAAAGTATTATCTGATTCTGATATATATAATACAAGACATGTTGAATTTAACGAAGTAATTTTAGATTATCAGATAGCACAACTCGAAAGATTAAAAGAAAAAAAGAATACTTACAATGAAAATGATACATATTATGAAGCAAAAAAAATAATTCAAGAAAAAATGAGTTTGAATGTTTCAAACTTAGATTTTGAGCATAACCCACCAGATTTGTTTTTAGATTTTCACCCCAAAAAAGACTCAGAATTTAAGCTTTATCATATAAATCTTGATGATGAAACAATAAATCTAAATAGAATTGGTAGTGCTTCAAATGCTTTGGCATGTCACATTGGGCTATTTTTAAGCTTTTTAAGTTATTTTGCACATCAACCAAAATCTAAAGTGCCGAGTATTTTGTTTTTAGACCAACCGAGTCAGGTGTATTTCCCTAGCGGAAAAGATAATACCGACATTGACAAGGTAGGTCAGATTTATGAAACAATTTTAGACGAGATACAAAAAATAGAAGATGAGACAGGTATTAATCCACAAGTAATAATTGCTGACCATGTTAAAGATTTAGGAGATGAGAATGTAAAACTTTATGAGCACTATTTTAAAGCTGATTTTAGAAATGGAATAGCATTAGTTCCTAACGAATTTTGAGGATTGATTTTTCTAATAATGAATTTGTGATGAAATTACGTTCTTCATTGTAATGAGCCCCATTCTGTCCGATTATGGATATCGTGAAAGCTTTTTGAAATAAAGGAGAGATAACGTTGTTTTTATTTAAAAATTCACTTAAAAATACAAATACAGGAATGAAAACTCTTAAATTTACGGCTCTTTTAATCGTACTTATTACGATTTTTTCATGTACGAGAACTGAAAAAAACAATCAACCTTTTTTGAAAGGGAAAGTGTATATTTCAAGCAATGGAGTGGACGATAATTGCAACATTATCCAAGAAGGCACAGACTATTATCAAGTTTTTTTATTCCTTAACGACCATGAATTTGTTCAAATATGTTATTCGTGCTGTCCTGAGCCGGGGGATGATTTTGTTTATGAACAGGCATGTAAAGGAACGTATAAAACGGATGACAAGTATCTTGCATTAACTTTTGATCAAATCTCCGTTTCTTGTCATGTGATACTCAAGGATGACGAAAAAAATGACGCAAAAGCAGATACGGAGTATTTGGAAGTAACGAAATCAAAGATAACTACGATAAAACTTGAACGGCTGAATTGCAATGATTTGCAATATTTTAAACAGACGGGTGGCGACTATGCCGAGTATATCACACCTTCGCAGGACACATTGGAAAATTACAAAAAGGAACTGGTCAAAGTTGGGGCATGGAAGAAACTTTTCCCTGAAAAATAGAGTTTCAACCGACACGAACGAAAAACGAGGGCAATAGCGGTTTGCTTGCATAGGATGAGTAACTTATTCAAGTTTCGCATGCTATTTACAATATTGAAATGCAAGCACTTAGGAAATAGAATCAAAAATAATACATTTAATTTCAATGATTTACGCTCCTTTAATCATTTTTTTCCCAGTTCGGCAGGCTCACTGCATCGCTTTGTGAAACTTCGTGCTTCTTTGTGATACCTTTGTTCATTTTTGTCTTATAATCAGATGTATTCACGCTCTCACTTCGTTCGGGTGTGTAATAGCATAAACTTTTTAGCTATGCCACAAAAAACACAAAGAAGACACAACTGAGTCCCGCCTTACGGGATAAACTCCGCGAACTCATGAGTTCATTATAATAATAAAGAACGATACGAATAAAATGCACAAAGAAATTAATACAGATACTTAAATATCAATACATTAGATTACATTTTTCAAACTTGCGAAACTTAAATAACTTAGAAACGAGAATCAGCTTTTTGGCTTTCAAAATCCACACCTCAAATAATCAACCTAAAAAATCTCCCACAAACCGCAAAACCAATAAGTAAAATTTATAACTTGCAATCAAAATATTAAGGATGTAGAATATGGAAAACCTACTTTTGCTAAAGGACTTACTTAATACCGGCAATTGAAGAAGACGCAAAAGATTTTGACGGTGTAATTGACGGAGTAAATGACGGAACAATTGAAGTAGTGACAAAAGCTGATACTGTAAGAACTATCGCTGCAAACGATAAAGGAGCATCAATAGCGCAAATAATGGACGGAACGAGAAAATCAAATGCTCAGGTAAAACGATACTTACAAACTTTAAAAATACTTGATTTAATTGAATTTCAAGGTGCTGCTAAAACAGGAAAATATTATTTGACAAATAAAATGAAAGAGAAACTAAAATAAAGGAATAATACTTACGATAGACGGAAAATAATCCACAATTTTGTCGGCACATTTGCCAAACTAGACGAAAAATGATTAATCAATCAAAACATTAAAAAATGACCAGTTTTAAAGGAAAAATGTTCAACTTCTTATTGCGGAACAGGCATCTGCTTCAGGGAAAGCGCAAAAAAGAAGTTTTCGATTTCAATACCTCCATTGCCGCTTTCCGCGATCAATGCGAGAAAGGAGCGGACAAATACGCTAAAATCCCGGAAGGAATCAGCGTGAAAGAACAATTGATCGATGGGATTAAATCCGAATTTCTGATTCCCGCCGGAGCCGATCCCGAAAAAATCATCATGTACGTCCATGGCGGTGGCTATGTCTCCGGTTCCTGCAACGACCACCGGGGTTTTGTCTCCAAATTTGCCATAAACACCGGTTTTACTAACTTGGTGTATGAATATCGGCTGGCTCCAGAAAATCCGTATCCCGCCGCATTGGATGATTCTGTTGCGGTTTATCGGTGGTTGCTCGCTTCGGGGTATAAACCGGAAAATATTCTCATTGCCGGCGAATCGGCGGGAGGAGGGTTGTGTCTGGCCATTCTGCTGGCGCTGAAAGACCAAAATATCGCCTTGCCGGTGGCGGCTGTGGCAATTTCGCCCTGGACCGATCTGAGCTGCTCCAGCGAATCGTACCGGACCAAAAACAAGATGTCGCTAGCTCCCTTGAACTCCTGGACGGTTTTCAGCAAGTACTACGCGGGCGATCACGAGGTTACGTTGCCGTTTATCTCGCCGTTGTTTGGCGATTTGAGCGGTTTACCGCCGATTTTCATCAATTCCGGTGTCGATGACGAACTGTACGAGGATGGAGAAAAATTCGCCCTGAAAGCGAAGGAAGCCGGCACTGCGGTCACGTTTGTCTCCGGAGCGGACATGGTTCATTGCTACCCGTTATTGGCGCCCATGTTTAAGGAAGCGACGCAGGCCATGAATGAAGTCGTAGCGTTTGTCAAAAAGCATTTATAGCCAAATAATGGCGATAGATTTAGAGAGAGGCATAAAAAAATGACTATTTCCTTTCTTTGGAAAGAAAACATATTCTCAAATTTTAGAAAACCTCAGAAGTATGAAGATTTTCCCTTTTCATGACCTCAAGCCGGTCGGGCTCATACTTTTTTCCTTCAGCTGAAAAAAGTATGCAAAAAAAGCCGCCGCTGTCGCAAAAGTGCTAAAAAATAGACAGTTCCACTAAAATCGATGAACTCCTCCTTTTAGCCAAAATGATATTTTTAGTGTAAAGTAATACTCCTAATTTTCATTTTGTCTAACGTCGTCAAACACCATCGATTTCTTAACGCAGAACTGTTTATTTTTCTTAACGCTCTTTTACTCAATGCGGTTCATGCCCACATTGGAAGATTAATTCAATGAACACCCAACTTTTGATTCTGCATGTCTGCATTATAGGCCCGCGCCAGCGTTAAAAACGACCTCATCAAAAAAGCGTTAAGAAAATCAACCATTTATACGGTAAAGGCGAGGCGGGTGGTATTGTGTCAATAGATCTCAAGCCGAATCATCCGTCGGGTGGATTTCATTCCTTGAATAATGCCCCTAACTTGCCTCGCTCAGTATAAATGGTTGATTTTTAGTTTTTTTGGTGCAGTCTTGATTTTTTTGTTACTTTTTGCATCAAGGCAAAAATGTAAGGCGACAAATGTTTTTAAAAATTTATAAAGGTTCTTCTCCCTCGGAAAATTGAACTGATCAATCAAGAGCCTGAAATCGGTGAAGCAGAATCTCCACCCCGAGAAGACTCTTGAAATTTCATTCACGCAGTCGGCCGAAGGCAAAATCCACGCTCAAATGATCCTGAAAGTGGTAAATCCATTCGATAAAAAGCTGGATTATACCAATACTTATTTCAAATTAGTCCAAAGGACCATTTGAAATTTAGTATGGTTTAATGCTCGATGCTAATATGAATTACTTATTATTTTTTTTGTTATTGGGCTATATCATATTAGCATACGGTATTACATGGCAAACATATATCTGATGACGCAGAAAAAATGGATTTCAACCAGCATCATTCCTGTTCTGCCTAAGCTAAGTTCATACGAAACATGGCCGGACCTGATTGTGACCATCGCCTTATCGGGCTGGGAACTGAAATAATAATGCCTTAAAGTTATAGTTTATCCCTGATATATTTCGCTGTAACCGAGGTCTTCGATAATTTCAAATCCGATGTGGTTCCTTCAAACACCAAAGTGCCGCCATTTTTCCCGCCTTCAGGACCCAAATCAATCACCCAGTCGGCACACTTGATGATTTCGGGGTTGTGCTCGATTACCAACACAGAATGTCCTTTCTCGATGAGTAAATCGAACGAGGAGTATAACTTCGTGATATCGTGAACGTGCAATCCCGTAGTGGGTTCATCAAAAATAAACAGCGTGGGAGAGGTGTTGGTCCCTTTAACGAGGAAACTGGCCAGCTTGAGCCGTTGCGCTTCGCCTCCCGAGAGCGTGCTCGACGATTGCCCGAGTTTAAGATAATCCAAACCTACGTCCTCTAACGGTTTCAGTTTTTCAATAATCCGTTTGATCAGTGTGTTGGGTTTTGTCTCCGATCCGAAGAATTCAAGAGCCTCAGTTACGGTCATTTCCAGCACTTCACTGATGTTTTTGTCATGGTATTTAATATCCAAAGCTTCATCTTTATAGCGATTTCCATTACACTCTTCGCAAACGATCTCCACATCAGCCATAAACTGCATTTCGATATGCACCTTGCCTTCACCCTCACATTCATCGCATCGTCCTCCGGGAACATTGTAGGAAAAATATCCCGGTTTATACCCTCTGTTTTTTGCTAACGGCTGATCTGCAAATAATTGACGTATATCATCGAAAGCTTTGGTATAAGTTGCGGCATTTGAACGGGAAGAGCGTCCGATCGGGTTTTGGTCAATCATTTCCACGGCCGATAAGCGCATCATATCGCCGGAAATCCGCAAGTGCTTTTCGGGTTTATCCGTGCTTCCTTCTCCCAATTCGCGCTTTAGAGCAGGGTAGAGGATCTTCTTGATTAGCGTGGTCTTTCCCGAACCGCTGACTCCGGTCACTACGCAAAACACTTCCAAAGGAATGGTTACATTGATATTTTTGAGATTATTCGCCCGCGCACCTTCAATTACGATGGAGTTGTGCCATTTCCGAATGATCTTCGGCACTTCTATTTTCATCCTTCCCGTCAAATATTGCGCAGTGTAGCCATTGTTTCCGGGTAATTCATCTGCAGTACCACTGAAGATCACTTCGCCTCCCAAACGTCCCGAATTGGGCCCGATATCGATGATATAGTCGGCAGACTTAATAATATCTTCATCATGTTCCACCACAACCACCGTGTTCCCGATGTCGCGCAAGCGTTTCAGCACCCCGATCAGTTGCTGGGTGTCGCGAGAGTGGAGGCCAATACTCGGTTCATCCAAGATATAGAGTGCACCTACCAAGCTGCTTCCCAGCGAAGTGGCCAGATTGATCCGCTGCGACTCGCCCCCCGAAAGAGAATTTGTAAGGCGGTTCAAGGTCAGGTATCCCAAGCCTACATCCATTAAAAACTGAAGCCGGTTAATGATTTCCTTTACAATTCGCGAAGCAATGGTTTTTTCCGACTCAGACTCGAATTTCAGATTTCTGAAAAAGCTCAGACATTCATCCACAGGCAACAACACGATGTCGGTGACCGAAAGTCCTCCGATTTTGACATATTGGGCATCGCTGCGCAGACGGGTCCCGTGGCAATCGGGGCAGGTGGTCTTTCCCCTGAAACGGGAGATAAACACCCGGTTCTGAATCTTATAATTATGCGCTTCCAGATGTTCGAAAAAGCTGTTGATTCCTTTAAAATATTTATTTCCTTTCCATAGTGTTTGAATTTCCTCCGGAGTTAAGTCCTGAAGGGCTCTGTGAATGGGAAAATCGAATTTATGTGCATTATTGATCAGGAGTTCTTTCCATTCCCTTGTACTATCATATTTCCAACATGCAATTCCATCATCGTAAACGGACAAACTTAAATCGGGGAATACCAGCTCTTCGTCGATGCCAATCACTTGACCGTAGCCTTGGCACTTAGTACAAGCACCAAATGGATTATTGAAACTAAACATATTTGCACTGGGCTCTTCGAACAACATGCCATCGAGTTCAAACCGGTTGCTAAACTCGTAATTCCGATCACCTTTTTCGGTTTGCACTTTAATAAAACAAACCCCATCGCCTTCAAAAAAAGCACTCTGAATGGAATCAGAGAGCCGATTTTGCACTTCAGGGCGGTGAAAAACCTGTAGTCGATCGACCAACACATGCAATACGGAATTTCCATAGTTTTCGATGTGATTGGCCGCTTCACTGATGCTGATGATTAAATCGTTAAACAGGATTCGGCTATAACCTTGTTGCATTAAAATTGAAAGTTGATCCGCAAGGCTACGGTCTCCTTTAATAATGAGGGGAGCAAAGACAAAAACCGATGTACTTTCGGGCAAACCAAACACAAAATCGGTAACCTCTTCAACAGAATGACGTTTTACGATTTCTCCGCTGATGGGAGAGTAGGTCTTACCTACTCGGGCAAAGAGCAATTTTATATATTCGTAAATTTCGGTGGAAGTGCCTACCGTGCTGCGTGGATTCTTACTGATTGATTTTTGTTCAATGGCAATGGCCGGTGGTATTCCTTCAATAATATCGACTTCGGGTTTAGCCATACGTCCCATAAACTGACGGGCGTATGCACTTAAACTTTCCACGTAACGACGCTGCCCCTCCGCATATAAGGTATCGAATGCCAGCGAAGATTTTCCGGAGCCCGATAACCCGGTAATCACGACAAACTTATTACGAGGAATAGATACGTCAATATTTTTTAAGTTATTGACTTTAGCGCCTTTTATTCGAATAAACTCACTCTGAATATTTTTTAAGCTCATTATTAAGTAGTTACGATTAATTGTTAAAAGTTTAGTGCAAAAATACCACAAAAACTTGACTTTAGATATTTCATATTGTATATTTGCAAAAATAAAATCTATTCACACATTAAAAAATTGCCTATAGAGTAAAAATTACGCTTTATTAACCATCCCTAAAAAAAGGAGGCTATTATGAAAGCTAATTTATTACTCAGCGATAACGAGCTCATCGTTAGTTTTGCATCAGGTGATTCTAAATCTCTTGAAATTTTAATTGATCGATATCAAAAGAAAATTTTCGGTTATATATACATGATTGTCAACAATCGCGATATTGCCGAAGATATTTATCAAGACACTTTTGTGAAAGTAATCCACACGATTCGTTCCGGACAATATAACGAAGAGGGCAAATTTATTCAATGGGTAATGAGAATCGCTCATAATTTAAGCATCGACTATTTTAGAAAAGAGAATAAAATGCCAACATATAGCCCAAACGATGAGTTTGATATCTTTAACTTAATCGGCGGTATTGAACCATCGAAAGAGGAATTGATGATTACCAAACAAATACACGAAGATGTAAGAGGAGTGATTGAGCATTTACCGGCAGAGCAAAAAGAGGTGGTTTACATGCGGTATTATCAAAATATGAGCTTTAAGGATATTGCGGAAAAATGCGACATCAGTATTAACACAGCCTTAGGGCGGATGAGATATGCACTGATTAATATTCGCAAAATCGTGGACAAGAAAAATATTATTCTGGCATAATGCAATATTCCTAAAACGAACCCGTTAAATAGGTATATGTTTAAACAAACAAAAGCCTATGAACAAAAAAGATACACTTTTAAGACCAAATCAAATTGCCAAAATCCCAATGCCACGTCGCCAAATAACACAATTTATAATAAGTTATGCCGCAACATTACAAGTGATTAAATCAAAAACTATCGGCAATTTTGATGTTTTTATGAACTAAATTCCTTCAGATTCATGTTCATTAAAAAAGTCCCAATCGGGACTTTTTTTTTAATCAATACTTTCAAGCTCTTCAGAGTCATGATGATGGTGGTGGTGATCGTGTAAATGATAAATACACAAATGTAGATAGCCTAAAATATCAGCTACTGCAAGGCCCCAACGTTCGATAAACCAAGTTTTACAATTATGCACCGCCCATTGCTGAGCAGCTATTTTATTAGTGGAATAGAGCAATATCGTGTCTTTTAAATCCTGATACAAATCGGTTAGTGCTTCTGCAACTTTAGGTGCATCATCCATACAGTTGCATTCATGGTCGTCTTCGCATTTTTGGGTGAACATTTCGTTTAAACGGAGCAACACCAGTTCATATTCTTCTTCGGTTACAAAACGTTCGTCGGCACTGTTATCGTCAAGTATAAAATCGGGAAGTAATGAGGATTTGAGATATATTAAAGGTAAAATTTTCTGCAAATAGTTCATTGTCGTATGTTTATCGTATTGATCACAGCGATCGATAAATTGTACATATTCGTTTGCAACGGACAGTAATTCTAAAAAGTGCTTGCCATGGGTAACATCATAATCTACCCGACCGTTTGCATCTTCGAATAATGGTTCAAATTTTTCTGTCATAAATTAATTATAAGATTGATTGAATGGACTTTTTAATGATATTTAATGCCGTTGACAATTCATCGTCGGTAATGTTTAAAGGCGGTGCTATACGTAGGCTGTTGTCACAAAACAGGAACCAATCGCCGATCACGCCATTAGTAATAGCAGTATCAATAATCTTTTTATTGATTTCGAATGATTCAAATTCCACGGCAATTAAGAATCCGGCTGCCCGAATTTCTTTCACTCCTTTAATATCTTTAAGAAATGATACAATTATTTCGGATTTGCGAGAAATGTCGTCCGTCAGATGTTCTTCAGTTATTACGTTAATACAAGCCAAAGCCGCTGCCGCCGACACCGGATGACCGCCAAAAGTGGTGATATGACTTAATATGGGGTTGTTCGCCAGGCAATTCATCATTTCTTTGGAAGCCACGAAGGCTCCAATAGGCATTCCACCGCCCATTCCTTTGGCTAAGGTGATAATATCCGGAGTAAATCCGGCAAACTCAAAACCAAACATTTTGCCGGTTCTGCCGAATCCGGTCTGCACTTCATCTGCAATAATCAACGTGCCGGTAGCCTTGCATTGTTCCTGTAATGCGGTCCAGTATTCTTTTGAAGCAGTTCTCACCCCGGCTTCACCTTGTACCGGTTCTATCAACACGGCTGCAGTTTTGTCGGTAATGAGTGAAATATCCTCCATATTTCCAAAACGGATATTGGAAAACCCCGGAACCAATGGTGCAAACCATTTTTTATAATCGGCACATCCGATTGCGCTCAAAGCGCCGAACGTGCTGCCATGATAAGCATTCACGCAGGATAATATTTCGCTACGGCCGGTATATTTACGGGCTAATTTCAGGGCTCCGTCATTGGCTTCGCTGCCCGAATTGACGAAAAACACATTGGAAAGAGTTTCGGGGAGGAGCGAAGCAATTTTTGAAGCTAATAACACCTGAGGAGATTGAATATATTCGCCATAAACCATCAGATGCAGGTATTTATCCGTTTGCAAACGAATAGCTTCCACAACTTTGGGATGCCGGTGGCCGATATTGCTCACCGAAATGCCGGAAATCAGATCAATGTATGTTTTGCCATTTTTATCCTTCAGGCAAACTCCCGAAGCTTCAACGATTTCCAGAGCGAGCGGCTCAAATGATGTTTGAGCCAGATGAGAAAAGAATAATTCCCTTTGAGATAACATGATCGTTTATTTTATGTGTACGGCAATCCAGATGCATTCGGGATTGGTACTGGTATATGTTACACGATGTTTTTGACGAGGTGGGATGGATAAATGATCTCCAGTTTTTAGCACAAAAGTCTCATTGGTATCGAAAATTACACATGCTTCACCTTGAATAACCGTAACCCATTCAAAATGCGATTGATCCATCCAACCTTCCGATGAAACGTGACCCGATGAAACAATTCGTTCAATTTTTGTATTTTTAAATGAAACCAACTCATTAAAAACTTCTCCATCAATTGCGCTAAAATCAATATCAGAAGTATTTAAAACATTACTTTCCATAACTATATTACTTAAAATAAACCGTTTACATCTCCCAAACCTTCTCGAACTACTTCAAATTCGTCGTCTAAACAACTGATAACAGTAGAAGGGGTAAAGCTACCGTAACCACCATCGATAATAATATCAACGCTATCGCCATATTGCTCATAGAGCAACTCCGGATCGGTCACAAACTCTTGGATATCATCATTCAAATCCTTTACCGACTTAGACAGGATAGGATTTCCCAACTCTGCAACAATTGTGTTTATGATGAGATTATTGGGAATTCGGATACCTACGGTACTTTTTTTATTATGAAATATCTTCGGAACGTTCTTGTTGGCTTCTAATATAAAGGTATAGGGCCCCGGAAGGGTGCGCTTCAACAATTTGAATACCGTATTTGAAAAAGGTTTGGTATAATCGGAAATATGACCTAAATCATTGAAAATAAATGAAAAATTAGTTCTATTAATGTCCTGATTGATAATTTCCGATATTCGTTCCACTGCTTTGTGATTGTGGATATCACAACCGATTCCATATATTGTATCGGTAGGAAATATAACAATGCCACCATTCTGTAAACAATTCACCACTTTACTAATCTCTCGTGGACTCGGATTTTCAGGATAAATCTTTAATAACATTGGTTCTAATATTAATAAAAAATGGGTAAGCTACTTATATCGCACCGCTCAACCATTTTACCCTTGCTTCCTTCCGGACCTGGGGGAGTTCAACAGGAGCTGGTCGTATAAGACTTACCCGATGCAAAAGTACACAAAATTATAATATATTCAACAGTTCTTCGAAATTTGGGATTCATTTTTAATTGGAATTGATTTAACCGGTTGTATTTCAATTCTAAAAATTTCAATTTTTGATATTCGATTCATTAAATTCTTAAAATTCTCAGCTAACATGATTTTATTTATATTCGTGACTTATTGGTCAAAATGCTAGTTTTTTAAAAATCTAACAAGGTTGGATAAAAAGAGAGGGTTAAATGAAACGAAATATTTTACTTAACATAATATATATTATCAGTAGTATTAAAATTATCGTTTATTTACCGCACAATCGTCCGGAATTTGCAAATCTAGGAGAATTCGTATATGGCCCATCTTTGAATTAACCTTTTGTTTAAGCTATAGATTGCGACATTTTAAATTAATCATGCATTTTTTGTAATTGATATTTATTAATGAAATATATTTGCATAAAATAAATTAGCAATGAAAAATAAATTTCCATTAATCCTATTGATCGTTATGAACATTTCAAGTTTTGCACAAAACGACGGGAATATAAAATTACCTGCACCTAATACTTCTGGTGGACAACCAATTATGGATGTCTTAAAAAACAGAGTCAGCAAACGAGAATTTTCAGCTAAAGAGTTTTCGCTGCAACAGCTATCCGATTTATTATGGGCAGCAGATGGCATCAACCGCCCGGAAAGCGGCAAAAGAACAGCTCCCACAGCCCGAAATTGGCTCGATATAGACCTTTATATCATTACTCATCAAGGAATATACTTCTATCAGCCCACCGATTTCGTATTAAAACTCATAAAATCAGGTGATTATATGAAGGAAACGGGCAAACAGGATTTTGTAGCTGACGCTCCACTTAACATAATAATTGTGTCCAACACAAAAAAGATGGAAAACGTAACTCCAGAGAACAAATTCCTTTATGCCGGTATCCACGGCGGTTCTGTCTCTCAGAACATATATTTATATTGTACTTCGTTTGGGCTGAACACTGTTACCAGGCGTGCTTTAGATGTAGATGCCCTAGCAAAAATCATGGGTTTATCGCCCGATCAGATGATTGTATTGGCTCAAACCGTAGGCTTCCCTCCTTCCAAATAGTCGGTTAATCAATTGATATTTTGATATTTACTGAAGTTATAAAAACTTATTCACCTCTAAAAGTTAAACTTTTAGCCCCCCATTTTTAGTAATTTTCAAGGGGAAGCAAGGATTTTGATTTCTTACCTCTCTCCCACTTATGTTTTGTCCAAAATTGGATAAAAATCACTTGCAAATTTCATAACTTTGCAGTGATTTAAAGCTACAGTAATGGAAAATCATAACATTGAGGATTATTGGGTTCGATCGGGTTATTCCAATTTTAATACCATTAATTTTTTTGTTCAAGATGCCCCAAAAAGCAGTGAACTTAGAGACAACTATCTACCCCCTGAAGTGGAATATTTTGAAAAAGGAGATTCTGAGGCCAAGAGTATCCCCGCAAGTTTTCTAGATCTCACCTTTTTATGTGACAAAAATACAGAAAATGGCAAAGAATATCTGCAACAGCTTATTCGTTCGCTCGAAGGCGATCGGGAATCAACAGAATTTATCCAGCAAAAAAGATGGGCATATAAAAAAGAAAAGCAAGAGCTGATTAACACCTTCTCTTTCATTGAAAATGATTTTGTTGTCCCATCCTCCACGGTAAACAAGTATTCGGAGACACAGATTAGCCATAAAGGCTCTATTTTGTTGAATCTTAGTCAAAAACTGTTTCCGGTTCCCGATTTTTGTGTATTAACTTCAAAAACTTTCTTTTCTACACCACAGGAAAAGGAAACACACCTTAAAAATGCCATAGAAAATCTCGAAAAGATGACCGGAATGAAATTTGGTGATGGAAAAAAGCCGCTGATTTTTGCCATGCGTTCCGCTACCTCCTTTTACATTCCCGGATTTTTGCCCACCTACCTGAATGTCGGCATTAATAAAACTGTTTACAACGCCCTTAAACGGAAATATGGAGCTGTGGTGGCCGGAAAAATATACGTAAATAATCTGCAAACTATTTATAAGGTGCTGTTTCCCGACGATATCGAAAACAAGATTTGCGATCCCATTACCTCAGGATGCACCCTTGAAGATGTTGAAACAAAAATTACCGTATTGTTCGATAAAATTGCACAGTATAATCTGGAAATATTAACGGATGTGTTTGCCCAGACACTGTTCTTGGTGGACAAAATGTATGAATTTTTCACGCGGAATCAGGATTTGGTCTATACGTTGAAAAAAGGCGATATCTCTTACCCTTCCATTATTATGCAAAAAATGGTGTGGACTATCCGAAACGACGACTCTTATCCCGGAGTTTTATACAGCCGACATTCCCGCACCGGACTGGGAATGCAGATAGAGAGCGCCATCAACATGTTTGGAGACGACATTATGACCGGATGCATAGATCGAACAGATACGGAATTTTTTGAAAGGAAAGAGGTTAAGAATACCTTTCCTGCAGTTTACCATTTCGCCCCCAGCTTGTCGAAACTTGAAAAAATCGTCGAGTCGCCGGTGACTATTGAATTTGCCGCTGAAACCCGAAAGAAAGCCTATCTTTTTGCCATCTTGCAACTCAACGTTTCTGAGCTTACCGGACGTTCCATACTGCTATCCGCAGTTGACCTATACGAAAAAGGCATTATTTCGAGCGACCGTGTTATCAAACTGATACAACCGTATCATCTCAAACAGATTTTTTCGGAGTGCATCGACGATCGTTCATTCCAAAGGTTATCACTTTTCTGTAACGGAATTTCAGTTTTACCCCGGTCGGCGGTTTCCGCAAGAATATTCTTTTCCACCGCTAAAGCCTTGGAAGCGAAAAGAAATGGAGAAAAAGTATGTCTTTGCAAAGAGACTTACATTCCTTCCGACACCATTATTCTTGGAGAACTTGATGCAATCCTGAGTCTTACTCCCGCTGCCGTTCACGTGGTTACCTCCTGCTTGGGATATGGAGTTCCTGCATTTATCAACCTTCAAAAATATCAAGTAAAACTCATGGATCAGTCGTTGAAAAACAGCGAAGGGTTAGTTCTAAAAGAGGGAGATTGGATTACTATTTCGAGTCGACGCAGAACCGTTTATTTAGGAAAAGCCGATTTTGCACCTGCCCGATTTCAGAAATACATCGAAGGGAAAGCCATTGATTTACAGCCTAAAGAAGAAAAGGTCTTCATCAACATGAAAAAAGCTTACGAAAAATATCAAACTATTGTTAAAACCCTCGATTGCCATGACATCGAGACCTTAAACGACCTGATTAAAATTATCCGAAACGACCTACAAAAAAATCACGAAAAAGCACAAAATCTGGCAAACAGTTGGCTCGATTCAAATATGGAACTGTATATCGATCAGGTGCTTAAAAGCGAACTAGGTACGCACAAAGATCAACACATGATTTATAACCTGTTTACGAACGACAGGAAAATTCGCTTTTTTAAGGCGATGATAAAAATTTGCTACCAAAGAGGACTTCAGGGCTACAATGCCGGATCATTCATGCTGGGACGCTTTATCTGCCTCTATCACCCCGTGGCATTCTGGCAGGAAATGAACAGGAGCGAAATTGCATTCCTGCTGAACGAATACATTCTCTTTGAAAAATACCTTCAAGTACTGAACGACCTTGGGGAACGGCACATCAATCGGGTTCGGCGGAAAATCCTGAGCGACGGAATCAACGGCATCAGCCTTTCGCATATCGATCCGACGGTTTTTGTTACGGTAAAATTCGTGTTTAAAGACTGGGAACCGCTCAAAAAAGAGTATTCCCAATATCTCGATTCGGGCACCTTGTACCTGATCGACCTGTTGAAACGCCCATTTAATTATATTTATGACTACAAAATGGAGTGGTCGCTCAATCGGCTGAAGGAAATCTGTGAAAAAGAAAATATTCCATTACCGGATGCTTTTTCGGTCTAGTTTTAATCATTCAAATTTGGCGACCGCTCCCGAACCTTTAACCATAGGTTTTAGTTTCAGCGATGGCGATTCGATAAATTCACCCAAGCCCAGTTTATTCCATTTTTGATCGATTGCGGAAATGGTTTGATCATCCATAACAATGATATTCGGCCATTCACGAATAAAGCCGTCCATTCTTTGTTTTGATGTGGCATCAAAGACCAGACATTTATTATTAGGAGCATCTGTCTGAAAACAATCGGTTTGAGGGTCGATATTCCCGGAAATTTGCCAGAGCAGAATGTCCGCATCATTCAAGTCCACGGATTGATCAAAAACAGCAATATAGGTTAACCCTTGAATGTAATCCTTACAGGAAAGATCCTGAGCCAATTGCCTTACCGTATAATCCGAAGTTTTCTCGAAACCGATTACCAATGCACCAATTGCAGAAAAATAAGCATCGTTTATATAAATGTTCGGAAAGTCAGCCTTCATCTGTTCCATATCTAAAGCACGGGTTGGTTTATTTTCAGACTTTCGGGTGGCATCGATTCCAATTTTTCCACTCAGTGCAAATTCACGTCCCGCATGATCGAGAACATCCGCAGCACCGCGTGAAAATAGCACGTCTTTTGACAAATCTATATTTGATAAACAATCCAAAACCGCTTTGGAATCGAAAG
Organism: Bacteroidales bacterium; assembly: GCA_963556065.3. Taxonomy (GTDB): domain Bacteria; phylum Bacteroidota; class Bacteroidia; order Bacteroidales; family WCHB1-69; genus JBAXTE01. Next base: position 37,691 of record CAUVYH020000013.1, on the reverse strand, counting down.
GATTGGTATTTTTTCCAACCACAATCATGATCTTGTTGAACATCATCTGGCCCACTCCCCACAATGCGTTCATTAGCGTAAACGCTTGCCCGGTATATTGAAGTTCCGCTTGCACGATTGCCAGATTATGAAAGCCACCCTGGTAAGGCAAATTCATGTCTTTTACATCTGGACAAACCGTTAGCCTTATGGGGGTAAGAAAAATTCGTTCGGTTGCCTTGCCAAGCCAGCGGTCCTCCTTTGGGGGAACGCCGACAATCGTAGCCGGATAAACAGCATCCGGACGATGTGTAATGCAGGTAATATGAAACTTAGGGTAATAATCGGCCAGTGAATAATAGCCGGTGTGATCGCCAAAAGGACCTTCGTAAGCAAATTCTTCATTTGGGTCGATATAGCCTTCTAAAACGAAATCGGCATCGGCGGCAACATATAAATCATTGGTTTTACATTTTATCAATCGAACCCGCTCGTGGCGAAGAAAACCGGCCAGCATGTATTCATCAATATTTTCGGGCAATGGTGCCGAAGCACAATACGCAAAAATCGGATCACCGCCAATAGCTACCGAAACAGGCATTAACTTGCCTGCTTTTTTATACATTTCGAAATGGCGTGCGCCATCTTTGTGCAAATGCCAATGCATGGCAGTAGTTGAAGAATCGAGCACCTGCATGCGGTACATTCCCACGTTTGTTGCCCCCGTCTCCGGATTTTGGGTATGCACCATGGGGAGTGTTATGAATTTTCCACCGTCGAAAGGCCAGCATTTCGGAATGGGTAACCGGTTTAAATCGGGAACCGGCATCATCTCTAGCTGGCAGTTTGCCCTACCACTGCTTCGGTTAGGCATCCAAGAGGATATTTCTTTAAGCATCGGCAGTAGCATCAGCTTATCTCTGAACGACATGGAAGGCTTTATCACGTGATGCATTATCTTCAAAATTCGAATTCCGGGCTCATCCAGGTTTTGAGTTCCAAAAACCATATTCATTCTTTCCTGAGAGCCATAAAGATTCATTAGTAAAGGAAATTCAGTGCCATTGTTTTCGAATAACAATGCCTTACCATGCTGCTTTACAACACGCTCGGTGATTTCCGTTGCTTCCAATTCGGGATTTACATATTCCGAAATACGAGCCAGTTGACCTGCTTCTTCAAAAATTTCTATGAGTGAAATGAGATCACTATAAGCCATAATTCATTTTTTTACAAAACTAATTCATTTTATGCATTAAAAAAAACTAAAAATAATAGTGTATTTTTGCAATAAATTAATCCGTGATATCATGCAAAACAAAAATATACACACTCTAACCAAAAAAATCACCCTATTAAGCATATTATTAGCATCTTTTCCGATGGTTCATGCACAAAAAATATCGACAAGTAATCCAGTTTTTAATTCAAACCAAGTTTTTTCCGAGGAAATTAGACAATATATTATTGCCGGTTCAATTTTAATTTTTTCGATAATTTGCGGGTTAATTTTCAAAAAAGTAATTGTTCATAGGATACGAAAGCACACTCAGCGCACCAATTGGCAAGGTGACGACATTATTCTCAACGGATTTAACCGGGCTGCTATTCCTGTTTTTATGGTGGTTGGAATTTACATCGCGGTTCATAATCTTCCGCTGGATGCTTCTGTAATACGAATTTTAGATGTAATCTCCGTAGTCATTATTTTATTTACGGCAACTGTTGTCGTAGGAAGAATTGCCGCAGGTTTTGTAACAAATTACACGCGGCGTAACAACGGATTAGTACCGGCTACATCGCTGTTTTCAAACATTACCAAAGTAATTGTATTTATAATCGGTGGTTTGATTATCCTTCAGTTTATAGGAATTTCCATCACCCCTATTCTTACAGCGCTAGGTGTTGGCGGTTTGGCTGTAGCATTGGCATTGCAGGACACACTTTCGAATTTGTTTTCGGGACTTAATATCATTGCCTCAAAACAAATCAAACCCGGAGATTTCATCAAACTCGACAATCAGGAAGAGGGACTGGTTACGGATATTACGTGGCGATATACGACGATTAAAGCAATGCCAAATAATCGAATAATTGTTCCTAATTTCAAATTGGCATCTGCAATTATCACCAATTATAATTTGCCCGAGCAAGACTTATCGGTAAGCATTCCTGTGAGTGTCAGCTATAACAGCAATCTTGATTTTATTGAAAAAGTTACATTGGAAGTTGCGACTCAAATACAGCAAACAATTGAAGGAGCCGTAAAAGAATACACACCAATTGTAAGATTTAATGAGTTTGGAGACTCGGGAATAAATTTCAATGTCATTTTACGAGCAAATGATTTTAGCGCACAATATCAAATAAAGCATTGTTTTATCAAAAGACTGCATGAAGAATATTCAAAAAACAATATAGAAATCCCTTATCAAACAATTACTGTAATCAATAATCAGCTGCCAAAATAGTTGATGATCGTTTACAAATAATTGATTTATCTCTGCTTTTAACAACTCATATATTTGACCTAATGCTTAATTATCTATTTCTTCAACTTACTATTTGTTAACCGGATAATATTTATAAACATCCAATACATTTGTAAATATATAACGAAATAATTATATTAACATAAATATAACCACTATGTGTTGTGAAATTTTTCACAGGTTTGATATTTTATTCACAAAGAATTGTAATTTAGACAAGTTCTAATTTTAATATAAAATATTGTAACTCATAACGATAGAATGAATCTACCTATTGGTCGTTTAAATTGAGTAATTATTAGAATTAAAAAAATATATTATTAAAATGAAACTTTCTAAATTTGCCTCAAATTAAACTAAAGAAAAGGAGATAAAACGTGAGTTTAGAAATTCTTTATGCAGTAGTAGCCTTATGTGCTATTGGAGTGGTTTGTGCGGTAGTGATCTATTTTGTATCTCAGAAATTTAAAGTAATTGAAGATCCCAGAATTGATGAAGTTGCAGAACAGCTTCCTGGAGCTAATTGCGGAGGATGCGGATATGCGGGATGCAGAAACTTTGCAGAAGCCATTATTAAAGCCGGCAACATGGATAGTTTAAGATGTCCCGTTGGCGGAAATGATGTAACTGCTGCCATTGCTCCGATTTTAGGCATTGAAGTGGTTGAATCGGCTCCAACAATTGCTGTAGTTCGTTGCAACGGATCGAAAGTAAACGCACCCGCTAAGGCAAGTTACGATTCGGCACAAACTTGTGCGTTTGCTCATGCCTTGTTTGCAGGAGAAAGCGGATGCCCGTTTGGATGTCTCGGCTGTGGGGATTGCGTTACCGCTTGTCAATTTGATGCCATTTACATGGACGAAGTTACCGGATTGCCTGTAGTTATTGAGGATAAATGCGTTGCTTGTGGTGCCTGTGTAAAAGCATGCCCTCGTAACATCATTGAAATCAGATTACAAGGTAAGAAAAGCAGGCGTATTTACGTGGATTGCGTTAACAAGGAAAAAGGCGCGGTTGCTCGCAAAAATTGTACTACAGCATGTATCGGTTGTGGTAAATGTGTTAAACAATGCGCTTTTGATGCCATTACACTCGAAAACAACCTTGCGTACATCGATTTTGAAAAATGCAAATTGTGTCGTAAATGTGCTCCAGAATGCCCAACCGGTGCTATTGTGGAGCTAAATTTCCCTCCTCGTAAAGAGAAAGTCGTTGAATCAACAGAAAAAAGTGAGTAATAATTTTCATTAACCAAATAAAAGGAGGAATACCTTGAAAACTTTCAAGATTGGCGGAGTTCATCCGGAAGAAAATAAGTTATCGGCAAGCAAACCGATAGAAATACTTCCCTTACCGCAAAAGGTATATATCCCGATTACCCAACATTTGGGCGCACCTTCTACTTTAGCTGTAGAAAAAGGTGCAAGAGTTAACGTAGGAACATTATTGGCAAAAGCCGATGCTTTTATCTGTTCCAATGTGCACTCTTCAGTATCGGGAGTAGTTGAAAAAATTGAAGAGATGATCGATTCCAGTGGATATCGCAAAAACACTATCATCATTAATGTCGAAGGTGATGAATGGGAATCATCCATTGATAAATCTACAAGCATTAAGAAAGAAATCACACTTTCGGATAAAGAAATTGTCGCTAAAATTAAAGAAATGGGAATTGTAGGCCTCGGTGGTGCCTCCTTCCCTACTCATGTAAAATACATGATTCCTGATGGAAAAAAGGCGAAATATCTTATCATTAATGCAGTGGAATGTGAACCTTATCTTACAGCAGATCATGTGGTGATGCTCGAAAGAGCCGAAGAGGTGATGATTGGAATTCAGATTCTGATGAAAGCTCTTTCTGCAGAAAAAGCATTAATCGGTATCGAAAATAACAAGCCTGATGCCATTGCTCACATGACGAAGGTTGCTGAAAACTATCAGAATATTGAAGTTTATGCATTAAAAGTGAAATATCCTCAGGGTGCAGAAAAGCAACTGATTAAAGCCTTAACAGGTAGAGAAGTTCCATCTGGAAAACTGCCGATTGAAGTCGGCTGTGTGGTAAACAATGTGGGAACAGCACTTGCGACCTATGAAGCCGTTCAAAAAAATAAACCCTTGATTGAAAGAGTGGTAACGGTTACTGGAAAATCGGTAAAGAATCCTTGTAATTTAATGGTTCGTATCGGAACGCCGACCAATGCATTAATTGAAAAAGCAGGCGGTTTACCGGAAGACACCGGTAAAGTGATTTCCGGTGGGCCAATGATGGGAAAAGCGTTAAATTCATTGGAAGTACCTGTTGTTAAAGGAACATCCGGAATCTTAATCATGAACCGAAAAGAGGCAAAACGTTGCGAATCTCAAAACTGTATTCGTTGCGGAAAGTGCATATCCGTTTGTCCAATGGGCTTAGAACCCTATATTCTACAACTATTATCTGAAAAAAAGAATTACGAAGAAGCGGAACATCACCATATTATGGATTGTATGGAATGCGGATCATGCCAATATACCTGCCCTTCAAACAGAGCCTTGTTAGACTATGTTCGGGTTGGGAAAAGTAAAGTTGGCGCAATAATTCGTGCCCGGGCGGCATCACAAACTAAATAATAACAAGTCATATAAAGATATTAATTATGAGTTTATTGACAATTTCAGGTTCCCCGCACGTACATTCGGGTGAAACCACAAAAAAAATAATGTTTGGTGTGGTCATTGCCCTTATTCCGGCGATGCTCGTGTCATTCTATTATTTTGGACTGAGTGCTGTTATCCTTACCCTTGTCTCAGTGGCATCATGTCTGCTTTTCGAATGGTTGATTCAAAAATTTATCATTAAAGGGGAAACAACCATTACTGATGGATCGGCAATCATTACAGGAATATTATTAGCATTTAATGTTCCTACAAGTCTTCCTATCTGGATGCTAATGGTGGGAGCTTTGGTTGCGATTGGAATCGCAAAGATGTCTTATGGAGGATTAGGGAAAAACCCTTTCAATCCGGCATTAGTCGGACGTGTATTTTTGCTGATATCCTTTCCTGTAGATATGACCACTTGGCCAAAACCGGGTTTACCATTCGGGACTACCAACTTTGCGGTTGACGGATTAACAGGCCCCACCCCTCTCGGAATCGTAAAAGAAGGGCTAAAACAAGGGCAAACCGTTGACCAAATTCAGAGTCATCTTCCTCATTATGCAGATATGTTGCTAGGCCAAATGGGTGGTTCTTTGGGCGAAGTTTCCGCAATCGCTTTAATTATTGGCGGTTTATATATGCTTATTCGTAAAATCATCACTTGGCATATTCCGGTAGCATTCGTCGGAACTACATTAATATTTGCAAGCGTTTTGTGGATAATTAATCCTGCACAATTTGTAAATCCATTGTTTCATTTAGTAACTGGAGGGCTAATGCTGGGAGCTATTTTTATGGCAACGGACATGGTCACGTCACCCATGAGTAAGTCGGGACAGATTGTATTTGGGGTCGGATGCGGATTATTAACTATATTAATTCGTGTATGGGGATCCTATCCTGAAGGCGTTTCATTTGCAATATTGCTAATGAATGCGGTTACCCCATTGATCAATAAAGGACTTAAACCTGAAAAATTTGGGGAGGTAATTAAGAATGGCTAAAAAATTAGAATCAACTTTAAAAAACATGATTTTATCATTGTTTTTTATTTCAATGGGAATGGCTGCTGCTTTAGGTTATGTTTATAAACTAACAAAAGAGCCCATTGATAAGGCTAAACAACAAGCTGAAACCGGTGCAATAAAAGAAGTGGTACCTGCATTTGATAATACGCCAACAGCAAAGGTAGTGGATGGCATCACATATTATGAAGTCACTAAAGGAGGTGCTCGTGTTGGCTGCGCTGTTAAAACATTTACCGATAAAGCATTTTCAGGGCGGTTTGATTTAATGGTCGGTTTTTTACCGGATGGTACAATTAATCAAATTGTAGTATTGGATCAAAAAGAAACCCCGGGATTAGGAAGTAAAATGAAAGAGCCTAAATTCAAGGATCAATTCAACAAGAAAAATCCGGGGACTTGGAAAATGATTGTCAAGAAAGATGGTGGAGCCGTTGACGCAATCAGTGCAGCAACAATCAGTTCAAGAGCATTTTGCGATGCTGTTCAACGCGGTTATGACGGATTTATTAAAAACTTTGGCATAGCTACATCCCCTGCCAACTCAACGAAGAAAGGAGAATAATTATGGGAAATCTTAAATATTTAACCAACGGCATTTTCAGAGAAAACCCGACATTGGTATTGGTTCTTGGAACTTGCCCTACATTAGCCGTTACTACCGCAGCCTTTAATGGAATTGGCATGGGAGCGGCGACTACATTTGTACTTATTTTTTCCAATCTTTTTATTTCATTACTTAAAAACTTTATTCCGGATAAAGTTCGTATTGCTGCCTTTGTTGTAATCATTGCGTCGTTTGTAACCATTGTCGATCTAGTGATGCAGGCTTATACGCCCGATTTATACAAAGCTTTGGGCGTATTTATACCATTAATTGTGGTAAACTGTATTATACTCGGCCGTGCAGAAGCATTTGCTCAGAAGAATACCCCTATCGCAGCTGTTTTAGATGGTATTGGAATGGGAATCGGTTTTACTCTGGCCTTGACAATTATGGCAAGTTTCAGAGAACTTCTCGGGAACGGATCTATTTTCGATATTAAACTGGTCAGTGAAAGTGCAAAAACCATATTAATCTTCATTTTGCCTCCGGGAGCATTTTTAACTTATGGTTATATGATTGCAATTATGAATGCAATAAAACGTAAAACAAAAATTTAATACGATCTATTATGGAATTTATTAAAATAATTATACTTGCACTCCTCGTAAACAATGTGATTCTTGCTCAGTTTTTAGGCATTTGTCCGTTTTTGGGAGTATCAAACAAAGTTTCTACCGCCATAGGGATGGGAGCTGCCGTTACTTTTGTAATGGCTCTTGCAAACTTAGTAACCTATATGGTATTCTATTTCATTCTTGTTCCGCTCAATATTGAGTTTATGAGAACAATTACATTTATCTTTGTAATTGCCGCTTTGGTTCAGATTGTTGAAATTATTCTAAAAAAATCTTCACCGTCTCTTTATCAGGCTTTGGGAATTTACCTTCCGTTAATTACAACAAACTGCGCAGTGTTAGGAATTGCTATCTTAGCAATTACAAAAGAGTATAGCATGATTACCAGCGTAACTTATGCAGTTGCAACAGCTGTAGGGTTTACCATTGCCATTACCTTAATGGCCGGAATTCGCGAACAACTAGAAACCACCGGATATCCCAAAGGCATGAAAGGATTTCCACTTTCATTAATCACAGCCAGTTTAATGGCTATGGCATTTATGGGATTCTCCGGAATGATTAAATAATTAAATTTAACTGTTTTTGAACGGAAAAAGCAGCTCATTGGGTTGCTTTTTCCGTTTTTATGATATAAAACAGCTTATTTTGCGGAAACAATAAAGATTAAATTTTTGCAGGATAAAAAAAAGTTATATATTTGCACTCGTAAAAGCCCGGGTGGTGAAATTGGCAGACACGCTACTTTGAGGGGGTAGTATCCGTAAGGATGTGCAAGTTCGACTCTTGTCCCGGGCACTTTTCAAAATTAATTAACCATAAATCTTAGCCCAAGTGGTGGAATTGGTAGACACGCTACATTCAGGGTGTAGTGTCCGTACGGATGTGCAAGTTCGAGTCTTGTCTTGGGTACATATTTTTTTGCGAAGATTTTCAAATTTTACAATTTTTATTTGCTTATTTTTTTTTAGCATCAGTGCTGTTGCACAGCAAGTTATAGTTAACGACACCACCTTCCGTTATGAATTTATAGTATCGAAATCTTCCACCACCAATCCTATTTTACTGAACTATTTGAATTATTATTCTCAAAAGACTAATATCGGCGACCCCTATTTTAAATACTCCATCGCAGCAAATCTATCTACAACAAAATTAAGTGAAAAGCAATTCCAAATTCATTGTACGATACTTAAAGATTCCATCATGGGGAATGTTGATTATATGGGATTTGACTTAGGATCCGTGCTATTTCCCAACAACATTGCAATTGCTGTTGAGCTTGTGAAAGAAGGTAAAAATCAGAAGTTTCCTCTTCTGGGTTTAATTAAATACAGGCAAACAGACTTGGGAACCATTATAATTTCCGATACTGTAGCTAATGTTATTAAACCTTATATTGCGAGCATTGAAAATTCATTCGATTCGCAATGGAGAAGCGAAATAGACCGTCAAATACAAGCCATATCACTTTATTATGTTGCCGATTCGTTAATTTCCAGTTGGGACAGTATTATTTGCAAAATAAACCTGGAAAAGACAGAACTAATTCCCCTACTCGACTTTGAACTGGATGAATTGATATCGGAAATTTTAAAATTCAATGATTTGAATATTATTCCAAGATTGAATTTGTCTGTGAATGATTCAAGAAGAATCGGACAAAAGATCACAAACATCAATATCAAAGCTGCTCAAAAACAAGTTTTGCTCAATGATTATTTAATGAATATTGATACCCGATTTATTCTTGAAGCTCGAAAATTTAAGGAACAAGGAAATATATTACAATCCATTTCTTTGTACAACAAGGCAATAGAATATCATAGATTCAATATTGCAGCACTACAGGAACTGGCAAAATTATACTATGAGATTGGCAATTTAGAATCCTCTTCAAAACTCGTTAAGCAGATTTTTACAACGACTTATCCCGACGATTACCAATATAAAAAATGTATGGAAGTTGGAGATTTGCTGTATCGGAAAATAGTTAATCAGGGAAATGACATGTTGGTTGCTCAAAACTTTAGTGAGGCGATTAAAATATTTGAAAATGCCAATATCTTTTGCGATAGTATAAGTGAACCGATATGTGATGGAACTCACAAAACAGGAATTACAAATGCAAAAAACGGTATCTACCGTTCTTATTTAAGTGTAATTGATAAAGCAATCAAAGGGAATCAGCTTACTATCGCTCAAAATTATTCTTTCGAAGCCCATAAATATCAACAATTAAACAGCAACGAGATCCCCAATGACGATGATTTGCAAAAGTTGGTGGATATTATTGTTTCCAAGCAAGTAGCACAGAGTAATCAATGGATTCAATCCAAACAATATGTTAAAGCATTAAACAGCCTTGAAAGTGCAGATAGCATCGGACGCAAATTCCGGCCTGACTTTAAATTGCAAATCCTAAGTGAATATCGCTCAAAAGCTGCAAACGGAGCTCTCCTGGAATTGGCGGACGATGTGAATAAGGCAGTACAGTTAAAAGATCTTTATGCTGCCCAAAAAGCTTACGATAAAACCCTTGAGTTTAATCAACAATATCGAGAATTCATCACAGACAGTACTTCATTGTCTCTCTCTTTAAAAGAAATTAAAGCGTTGGATTATCAAAATCTACTAAATGATGGAGATATGTTATTTCGACTGGACTTATTTCAAAATGCTTTGGAAAAATATATTGAGGCTAAAGAACTAGAACAAAAATATCAGATAGTTCCCGTCAAAAATATCGACAGCATCATTAACATAATGAGTAAACCTTTGATTCTAAATTATTTATCAGTGTCGAGACAAAAAATATGGGGAAACGATTTTACTAGCGCTGAGCTGTACTACAAAAAAGCGGATGCCATGACTCAATCTTCATCCATGACCAACGATTCCGTTGTACAAAAAGATCTTGCAAGAACCAAAGAAATTCTTAATAACCAGAGGTGTACGTATAAATTGAATAAATACCAAGAATTATATGATATATTTAAGTCGCTGAAAGATCAACGCGTTTGGACTAGAGCATCACAACTCATCGATTCGATAAACACTATTGCTGAAGATTCCAATGGACTTTGCATTATTGCAAACAAACTGAACGACAGTGATGTAAAATTTGTGAGAGCCGCCGCCGACTACCAGCGGAAGATACAGGATTCCAGATATCTAAGCTCCATTAATAATACCAACGAAGCACTACGAAAATATTATGAAGCCGACTCCGTATATAATGCTTGTAATCTGGATTCAAATTTAGTAAAGAGAGAATTCATCACCTCGATTTTTATCTTTGTCACCTCAGATAGCGCTTATATCAAAGCTTGCGAATGGTTATACGGGCACAACAAATATGAAGACTCGAAACCAATTCTAACCCTTATGAAACAAAGGGGAATCGATCCGAAATCGACCAGACGATGGCAAAAAACATTTGATAAAGCCATAAAGGAAAGCACACTAAAAATAAAGCCTATTTGAATATTTCCAAAGAATAAATCAAAATCATCGAATTATTGATTTATACAGGATTTTGTGTTCAATATAGAGGCTGATTTTAGCAAATCGCTTGGATGTGGAATATAATTTTCGTTTGTCGATGCAAAGCGATAAAATGACACCCCAAAATGGAAGAGCTATGGTTTTATATCGAACAATAGCCCCTAAAATCGGAGTTGTGATGCCCGTAAGAAGAAAAATCCCCAATACAAACCATAACGAAAAATGAGCTAGCAGTTTCTGGGATCGGGTTAGTTTGGCGGGAAAAAAAACGATTAATATAGAAAGTGTCCATAAAATAAAATTCTCTATAGCCGAAGGAACCATCATTGGGGAGTTATCCAATCCGATAAGGGGTCTAAAAAACACATTCACAGCTGCTATTGGTAATTCCAAAATAAAACTGGACCATTCAGGAGCTAACGGGTTTAGATAAATAAGGCTGCCTGCTTGCTCCGACTTCGCAAGAACAAAGAAATCGTGCTGTTTCTGAGCCAGCATTGCCAGAACATCATAGTGCGTGAGCAATGTTAACGCCAGATAGCCTATTGTTCCTGTGATTAGCAAAACTCCCCCATATACAAATCCTATATTTTTATAGCCCTGACTTTCCAGTCTCATTGATTTAAAAATGATCATCAGTGGAAATAAAATAATCAGCACATAAATCTTGGTATAAAGCAGTATTAAAATAGAAAAAGAGATAACAATTATTTTGAAAAAGCTAAATCGTTCAAAAAAATGGTTGCTATAAAATAAAAGAAGTCCGATACTAAAAAAGATCAGTCCCTCTTTAAGAACCCCTGAGCCCCAAAAAACCACGGAAGGAATAAGAAATATCGACAGAAAAAGGCCATATTTTGCTTTGGGCGCATATTCAATAAAAAATTTGAACATTGCAGTGAGACCAATAAAAGACAAAAAGCAACTGATTATTGTATGCACATGATAGTAACCAAATGAGAACAGCATCATCAACGCATTAAAACGAATAATTAAATGACTATCACTGAATAAGTTAGAATCATATACACGAAACCAGTTATTCATCTGATTATAATATGTATGGGTAAAGTACGGGGTGTCGTTTTGAATTCCAAAAAGCATTTTCAAGTAATCGACTGGGTGGGAATAAAATGCACTTGCCATGATTTTTCCATCATCAAAATATTTGAATATATCTGCTGAGGCCCGATTTGTATAATAGTAACGGTAAATAAAATAAAGCGCAAATCCTGCGGCAATTTTTATAATAAAAGCAAACTGTAGAGCTTCACTTCTAACCCCTTCTATTTTAAAAAAACGGTGATTTTTTACGATTACCAAGAAAAGAAGAAAATACGCAACAGTGATAGCTATTCCCATGTTATTTTTTTTAAGCTAAATTACAAAATTTTCACTAAAAAAAATGATGGCAATGAATCTATGATTAAAAAAAAACAGTTATTAAACATATTATTAGAATATTAACTAATTATTACGGAAATAAATATTGGCACATTCATATAAAATATTAACTTTGTCCTCAATATTAAAATTGAAAAAATGTTTGGTTTAGATACATCTTTATTTCTGATACTTCTTTTATGCATGTTTGCTGCATGTGCATTTGAATTTATCAATGGGTTTCACGATACCGCAAATGCTGTTGCAACAGTAATTTACACACGCTCGCTAAAGCCACGTCAGGCAGTGGTTTGGTCCGGCTTATGGAATTTTGTCGGAGTATTCTTTGGGGGAACAGCAGTAGCAATGGCAATTGTTAACCTATTGCCCATGGAAGCACTTGTCGATCAGAATGTTTACCATAATGTTGCGATGATATTAGCCTTAATTTTAACGGCAATTATCTGGAATTTAGGAACTTGGTATTTGGGCATTCCGGCATCCAGTTCTCACACTCTAATCGGCTCTATTTTTGGTGTTGGTATTGCGTTCATGTTTATAACCTCTGATGGTAGTGTAGCGTTGAACTGGCATAAAGTAGTCGATGCATTTTTAGCGCTGCTAATTTCACCTGTTATCGGTTTTTTCGGCTCCTGGATACTAATGATTGTCTTTAAGAAAAACGTGAAGAAAAAAAGATTTTTTAAAGCGGCTGATCCGGAAAAGAAACCCCCGTTCATTATCCGTGGAGTATTGGTCATTACAAGTATGCTGGTAAGTTTTTCACATGGTTCTAACGATGGACAGAAAGGGGTCGGGCTTATGATGATTATATTAATCAGCCTATTGCCCGCTAAATTTGCCCTTGACCAATCGAAAAATGCATCCAATATGATTGGAAATATCAGAACCATAGAAACATATTTGGCAGAAGCGGACACCACCCGAATGGATGCTTCTTATAAATTGCATTTTAACACGGTAAAAACAGATTTGGAAGAGATTAAAACAGCAATATTTAATTCCGACATCAGTTCGGAAATTGATGAAAATAAACGCTTTCAAGTTCGTTCCGATATTATTACAATTGCTCGTTCCATTGAACTTATAATTGGCGACCCGGAAAAAAAGAGGCTGCTTAAATCTTTCGGATAGTAAAATCAACCACCTTAAAACCAATATTAATGAGTTGAAATCATTTACCGAATTCGCACCATGGTGGGTATTGGCGCTAATATCCTTATCCCTTGGAATGGGAACAATGATCGGATGGAAAAGAATAGTAACTACCATTGGAGAAAAAATAGGTAAAACGCCTATGACATATGCACAAGGAACAAGCTCGGGATTAATTGCTTTTTCCACTATTATTTTGGCTTCTGTGTTCGGCCTTCCTGTGAGTACTACACATGTTTTATCATCGGGAGTTGCCGGCACTATGGCTTCTGAAGGCGGAGTGAAAAATCTGCAACCTCAAACGCTTAAAAGCATTGCCATAGCTTGGGTGGTAACTATTCCCGTCACCATCGTAATATCATGCCTTTTGTTTTTACTGTTTCGTTGGCTGTTTGTTTAAGCTGCTTTTACTTTACTAAAGTTTTAAGTTGTTCTACAAGTATTTTCGATTGCTCCACCACCGATTGAAATACTTTGTCTGCTCCAGCCAAACTACCTTGCTTGCCTAATTGCTCTAAATTCTGAACCATGTCTTTAAGCTCCTGATCGTACATTGAACTCACGGTGCCCTTGTACTTATGGGCTATCTGAGCCAAAAGCGAAGCATCATTTTGCTTGATGGCATCCTGCATTTTATCCAAAACTTGCTGATAATCCTCAGAAAACATTTGAATAATTTCGTTGATAATTTCTTGGTCAAAATCTTCGTAACTACTTTTAAAGAGTTCTGAATTAAGCATATAATCAAATATTTAATAACAAACAAATATAGGGCTATTAATATCAAAAGTCAACATTTCGACGATTTTTCGCATTATTTATTTTTTTGATTGCACAATCGCCACAACTGGAATTACTACATGAATTGCAGCTATCCCGATTATTTTTAATTCGTTTATACCTTTTGTAAAAATATATTGCTGCAATGGCTACAGCAACTACAACAATAAAATATGTAATAAATTCTTGAATCATCTATGTAAATATTAGGAAATCAACAATTATGCGATACACAATCCAGCCATTTACGGCAACAAAGAAAAGTGCCCAAAATAATGAGGGCAACTTGGAAATAGAACTTAAAAGCTTTGCATCTCCGGCCTCTGAAGGATTTTCGATAGCAATTACAAACAAAGCAAACGACGAATACAATGCTTCTACCGACAGCACAATAGCCAGTGTAACTATTGTAAAATCAATTACTTTTGGTTGATTTAACCAAAGGATAAAAACAATAGTTGAAATAAAAATTCCCCCCCAAAGAATCCCAAATGTATTGCGAATATAAAAAACAAGCACTACCAACGTCAAAAATAAAAGGCCATAAAGCATATAAACATTATACGCATGAGCATTGCCCCAAAAAAGTAAGTAGCCGACAGCTGCAGCTACCGGATAACCGACGATTGCCACCAAAAATTGACTTCGTTTATTTTTAGCAACCGACAATGTTGAACCAGAAGTATCCTGCTGTAATTCAATTCTAAGAATTTTTCCGGAGGTCAACATTGCCATAAATGCATGCGCCGATTCGTGAATAAGGGTATTAAAAACACGGATAATGACTCCTAAATACGGAATCCTCATCGTTACAAAAATTAAAGCGATATATCCATACACATAGTACGGATGTGTAAATAGCTGTATCATAATCCTAAAGCTGTTCCTGTTTGAAACACAATAAATGAAATAACCCATGCCAACGACATAGTGTAAGCCACAGCAAAAAGTCCCCATTTAGCACTTCCCGACTCCCTGCTAATGGCAATGATTGAGCCAATACACGGGAAATATATGGAGACAAAAATCATAAATACAAATGCAAGCAATGGGGTAAACACAGGCTCTCCTTGACGAGGACCGTCCATTATTTTTTGGGATTTAAGCTTTTCAGGTAATGAGCCGTTCATCGATTCTTCATCTGCATGATATAATACCGCCAGCGTACTTACGATTATCTCTTTGGCTGTGAGCCCTGAAATCAGACTAATTCCCAATTTCCAGTCGAACCCGATGGGCTTAATTACCGGTTCGATAAATTTCCCAAATTGGCCTAAATAGGAATCCTCCCGTTGATATGATTTTTGTAGTAAATGAGCGTTTAATGCAATTTTATTTTTTTCCTTCAAGAGTGAGTCAATTGTAGTAGCATTTGCGTTTTGAGCAATAGCGATATCGATGGCTTTTTTTTTGCATGAGCTCCTCTTGCTGAGATTTTATCACTCGCGAACTATGCTGGGGAAAATAGCTTAACGACCAGAAGATGATGGAAGCAATTAATATAACTCCAGCTATTTTTTTCAAATATTCTTTACACTTATCCCACATATAAATGGACATAGAACTTACCGATGGCATGCGGTACGGAGGCAACTCCATAACAAAAGGCATCTCCGTAGCTTTAAAAACTGTTTTTCTTAGTAAAATTGCCGTCAAAATGGCGAGAACTACCCCTAGCAGATAAACCAAAAACAAAACTGTGGCCGAAGAGGTTGGGAAAAAAGCAGCGGTAAACAAAAGATAAACAGGCAACCGAGCATTACAACTGATAAACGGATTAATAAGCATCGTAATCATCCGTTCATTTTTGTTTTCTAATATGCGGGTGGACATGATTGCCGGAACATTGCACCCAAAACCCATCACAAGAGGAATAAATGATTTTCCGTGCAATCCTATTTTATGCATCGATTTATCAAGGATAAATACAGCTCTCGACATATATCCGGAGCCTTCCATTAAAGCGATAAAAAAGTAGAGAATCAGAATGTTGGGTAAAAAAATAAGCACACCTCCTACTCCACTCAAAACACCGTCGATAAGTAAGTCTTTTAGCATTCCCTCACTCATCATACCTGCTACAAAATCAGAGAATACATGAACACCGCTTTGGATAAGATCCATCGGATATTTTCCCAATTGGAAAGTTACAAAAAACATCAACCACAAAAAAAACATAAAAATCGGAATTCCCCAAAAACGGTGGGTTAGAATACTATCGGCAAATTTGCCACGCTCTTCGCCACTAAGCATCGGATGTTTCTGCAATGTCTCACGCAAAGCTCCAACAATAAATCCTTGTTTTTTACTTGTAATAACAGATTCGCTATCGATTCCAAATTCTTTTTCCAGAATGTGTATTTGAATATCGGCTTCTGCAATGATTTCTTTTGATTGAGAAAAAGTTGATAAAAAATGTTGGGTGTCAATATCTTTTTCGATCAACTTTATCGATAAAAACCGACTTGAATACAATCTTAAAAGTTCGTGTGAGCAATGTTTTTTAATCTCACTCTGTATTTTGTGAATCGACGATTCTACAGGATATCCGTAATTGATGTGAATATGCCTGATTTCAACATCCCGATCTTCATATACAGCCACTATCTTTTGCATCAAAGCATCGATTCCCTGATTATCTTTAGCTATAATCGGGACTACCGGAAAACCTAATAAGACTCCTAATTTATGAATATCCAAAATCTGATTCTTTTGTTCAAATTCGTCCATCATATTCAGCGCAATCACCATTCGGGTATCCATATCGATTAAATCGGTAGTAAGATACAGATTCCGCTCAATATTACCGGCATCTACAACATTTACTATGATATCCGGTTGCCCATCACGTAAAAATTTTCGAATAGAACAATCGCTTTCGTTAACTGCATTTAAAGAGTAAATACCCGATAAATCAACGATCGTGATATTATATTCCAGGTACCTGAAGGATTTTCTAGACAAATCGATCGTTACCCCCGAATAATTAGCCACTCTATCGCGTTCACCCGTAAGCGCATTATACAATGTGGTTTTACCACTATTCGGGTTTCCCATTAATGCTACAACTATTGACTTATTTGCATTAGGAACGGATGCTTTTCTGTTTTCAAGTGTCAATTTCCGATTGTCGGTAAAAATATCCGGCTTTGATGCAATAAATTCCACCTCAATTCCAAGAGCATCAACATTTCTTAAGGCAACCCGAGACCCTCTTACTTCATATTCAACAGGATCGTTTAGCGGAGCTTTTCTAACAACAGCAACCTGTGTTCCCGGAGAAAACCCCATTTCCATAATTCTCTTTCGATAACTGCCTTTACCCGTTATTTTAGAAATATAGACAATATCTCCCTCTTTTAATGACGTTAGGTTCATTGTTACATACTTTAGAACACAAAATTAGTCATTCTTATTTAAAATGATTCTAAAAAAATAAAAAAAATAATTTTTATTAGCAATTGTCCCAATTGATCAGGGTCTCTTTTTATGGAATAATTCCGATAATTTATTAAAATCAACTCGGTAAATAAACCCAACTCCCTGAATATACGGTGCATTTTGGTAGGTGTATTCGTTGTTATTTGCAATATTATAAACTCTGGTTCTCCATCTCCCATCGTTGGTTAATTTAACTTCCACAATAATATCACCCACCACGTTATTTGTATTTTGGTAATATTTATTTTGACCTCCTGCGCTTACGTTTCCTTCAATAGTTACCCGATCATCAAAAAGAGCAGTAGAGAGAGCTATTTGCAATTCATCAGTAGTAATTTGATCTGCGGTTTTATAATTAAACCCAAAGTTTACATCTTTGGAAATTTGAGACAAATAGTTCCCCAATTGATTAGATATCAATTCCATAGAAGACATCCCAACTCCATTGCCTACAGCAGATCCGTATTGATTAGCAGAAGGTTCCAACTGTCCCAGAACTAAAAGCGAGAACGTCTGTCGAATCATACTCTGATCATTTGTCGTATCTATCATATTGTAAACCATGGCGCGGGTAGTGTTGTCGGTATTAGGCAGTTCTATACCGAATCTAATTTCCGGATTAAGTAATTTTCCTGAGAGCTTAACTACACTATTTACCTTAATTTTTCTATTATACGATGTAGAGCTACTTGAATCAAGATTTAGCACAGAGGCTAAAGATGCCGTTGTAGGAAATACAGCTCTAATATCTATTTCCGCATCAGCAGGTTCTCCATTCCATTGAATGGTTCCCCCCTGCTCAATTTCGAATGTACGCGTAAGAATGTCCTTCAGCTTCATTTCATATTGTCCTTTGGATATTACATACGTTCCATACATATTAAAATTTCCTTTGGTATTCACATTCATGCGAATATTGCCATTCCCTGTCCCATGCAAGGATCCCCCTGTAGAAGGATCCAGAAAAATGTGAAATTTAGCTTCAGGCGTAACGTTAAACAAGAAATTCATATTCAATCCTAAATCAATAAATGAATTTGTTTGAACCGCTGCCGTCTTTTGTGCAGTAGAAACAAAATTAATAAATGAGGTTTTATCGACTACGGTATTAAATGAAATAGGAACTGAAATTTCTGTATTTCCATTCGTCTCCATTTGAGCCTCAATCTGTAAATTAGGCGCTTCTCCATAGATTCTAAGAGCTCCCGTCCCAAATGCTTTACCATAAAACATTTCATTCATCAACCGGGTGGTATTTAATGCCATAAAGTTAACCGCTTTTACAGACACATCAAGTTTAAACTTTTTAAAGTCCTCATGAGTAATCCACCCGTTAAGCACTGCAATATGGTGGTAGTCATCCATCGCAACAACACTATCAAGCAAAATTTTATTATGCTGGAGTTCCACTTCCTGATTTATGGTGTATTTTGTGTTCAGATAATTAACCCCCAACTCTGTGCGCATAAGCTTTACTTTTCCTGCTATTTGAGGCCGGTTTATTGTTCCGATAATTTTAACCTTTCCCGATGCTAAGCCATCAACGCGATAAAACAACGTTTTCAAATACGGTTCAATTACTTTGAGCTTAAAATTAATCAGTTCTGCCTGCATATCCAAAATTCCTCCTTTAGGATAAAAATATCCTTGAATGGCAACCGGTTTGGCTTCGCCGATATTGCCACGATACAAAACATCTACATTAACGAAAAGCCCGTTTTTTCGCTCATCCCATGCCGAAACCAAATTGGCATTTCCAAGTTTCTGTCTATTTAACCCAAGATCCAAAACTTTTAAATTAACAATAATTGAAAATTTATCAAATACTTGAGACATTTCCACTGTTCCGGTAGCAACTCCGTCCAGATCAAAATTTCGGTGATTTGCCCAAGTATCGGCTTCAGACAGGTTAAAGTTTATTAATTTCACTTTTAGCACGTCATCGGGATTATGAGAAGCTACACCATTAATAACAATTTGCTTGTTTTGAGAAAAGAACCGTAAAGTGTTTATCGCAAATTTGGCACTGTCAACAAAAAAAGTATTATTGGGGTCCACATGCCATAACGAATCGTTTGCCCAAATATCTGCAGATTCTAATGTGCCACGGATTATGGGTGTTTTTGAAAAAACAAGATTTCCATTTACAATACTCTTTTCCGACAGATGGTTGTTGCTGTTCCAGTCCATAACAAAATTCAGGCTGTCATTTTTCAACAACGATGTAAAGTGGATATTGGAAAACAAAAAGGTATCTTTTTTCGACCATAAGAACTCCTCGCAATTTACCAAAACTTTCAACACGGAGTCTTTAGAAGTTCCGTTCACTTCAATTTGCTTAAACCCCAAACTTCCGGCTAATAAAGAATCGGTTTTAGCTTGAAATTCAAGATGTTGAGTTATTGTGTTCAAAAATCCACTGATTGAGGTTCTTCCTTTTGCTCTTAATTTGGGAACAAAAAGTGCAGTAATCGGATCCGATTCTTTTATATTAATATCGAAACTCAAAAAGCGACGTTCATTGATGTTGGTGGGTACAACAGTTTTATGTTTTTTTGCGTTTTTATTATTCGACAACAATTTGCTGATGCCGATTACCTCCGGAGCATACGATGGAAGATATTTCCTTAAAATGTAGCTAAACGAACTTCCTAAATCGCTGAATTCAAATTTTCCATTTGCAAAAGCATCAACCCAGTCTGATTTTAAAACAATAGAGCGATAACCCAATTCATCTAAAATCGACACTACATTAATATCTTTGATAAAATAGTCATGGTTGTTTTCAGAATACTTGGTGTCGAAAAATACGACCTGGCCTACAAAGTTGTCAAGCTTATTACCTGCAATAGTTGCATTTAGATGAGTAGAAAGTACGCTACTCGGATGTCTTTTGATGAGTTGCAGATCCACCAAGTGCGCATGTTCAACATCTGCAACAAATTGGTAATTAGGTATTTTATCGGAATAATCAATCGTTCCATTAAAATCTAAATAAAGCATGGGATCGTCTATATTCACATGCCCATAAAAGATCTTTTTCGCATAATTTCCCTCAATTTTTGAATTGCTAAATGCATAATTTTTATATTCAAGGTAATCGATATTTCCGGAAATTTTCACATTAAAATCTTTTTTTGTGAACCCGCTTCCATTGATTTCGGAATGAAGCACAACTTTTCTCAAACCTGAAAGCGGAAAGACTTTAGACATATCAAATCCCGGAGAACTAACCATTGCAACATAATTAATCTGCTTGCCTTGAGTAATATACTTTATGGTTGATTCAGCATTTCCAGCATCTGTTTTAACCGACAATTCCGTGTCAAAATTATCAAGAGTCCCGTTAAATTTACCACTTGCTTTTATAATTCCCAGCTGACTCACTCCAGATGGAATTACAACCAATTTTGACTGTGGAAAATGGATTTGTTGAATATCCTCGGCTGATGTCGTCAATTCATTTAATTTTCCATCTATAATCAAGTCTTTAACATGTGTAATTTTCTGAACTCTGGCTTGCATCGAAATAGCGGAGTTTTTACCAAAGCTTGCTGATAATTGTTTTATATTCAAATTATTGATAGTACCTGTTACGGTTGCATTAAACTTAATCTCATTCTCAAATAGAGGTACGTCTTTTATAAAAAAGGATAAGTCTTTCGTATTAATTGCCGACTTATA
This sequence comes from Bacteroidales bacterium, assembly GCA_963556065.3. Classification (GTDB taxonomy): domain Bacteria; phylum Bacteroidota; class Bacteroidia; order Bacteroidales; family WCHB1-69; genus JBAXTE01. The sequence goes on along the minus strand of CAUVYH020000013.1, from coordinate 16,399 downwards.
AAATTGAGTATTGATTATAACTTTATTTTCAAAATCCATAAAATCCGAAGGATCGTGATAGGCTAAAGCGATATTCGCAAATAATTTAGAATTTGCTGTTTTCAGTGCCATTCTGCTTATTTTAAAAGCGCCTGGATAAATAGTAGCTTCACCCGATAATGTCTTTATTCCAAAACCACTTCGATCGTTTATCGAAAAATTTTTTATTGTGGTGCGAATCGTATCACCTTTGATGTTAAGTCTCGAAAAATCTCCGTTTACTTTTAACAGCTCAAGATGATTAATGTCAATCTTGCCAACTTTGTTTATCGGTAACCTATGATAATTATGGTACGAGAATTTTGAGTTTCTAAGCGCAATGGTTTGCGATGTAACATGCCATTTCTTATTGCTGGAGATAGTATCTTTTGATGAAAAATAATCGGTGAAAAATTTTATATTAAGCACTTCGTCCGAAGCATATTTTTTTAAATAAACCTGGCCTTGATTCAGTGTAATCGACTTTATCTCCAAATTTTGTTTAAACGGAGCTATTGACGATATGGCAACGGCAATTTTGTCGCTGGCAATCATTGGATTATAATGCTGATCAGAAATATAAACATTCTTAAGATTAATCAGCAGCGATGGGGAAATGGAAATTTGATCAATGGTTACTTTTGCATGCAATTCGTCGGATAAATACGCTGCAACTTGTTTACCTATAAATGTTTGAACCGCCGGTATAAGAAGTAAAAGGAACAACAAAACAACATCGGCAACGATGCTTCCAATTGCACTGATGAAGATTGTGCCTGTTTTTTTTATAATTTTGCGTTTCAAAATCAATCGAATGAGTATTTATATTTTAGGTATTGAGTCGTCATGTGATGATACTTCTGCTTCCGTACTAAGAGACAACGTGCTTCTATCAAACGTGATTGCTTCACAAAAAGTACACCAAAAATTCGGAGGTGTAGTTCCCGAACTCGCATCACGTGCTCACCAGCAAAATATCATCCCTGTTATCGATACCGCAATTAAAGAAGCAAATATAAGAAAAAATCAGATAAGTGCCATCGCTTTCACCCGGGGACCCGGTTTATTGGGCTCTTTGCTCGTAGGCACTTCTTTTGCAAAAGCCTTTGCACTTTCTTTAGGGATCCCTCTTATTGAGGTAGATCACCTGCAAGGACATATTCTGGCTCATTTTGTTCAGTATCCCAATGCTCCGCAAAAAACTCCGGAATTTCCGTTTTTGTGCCTTACCGTTTCCGGCGGGCATACACAAATATCGATTGTTAGAGATTATTTTAAAATGGAGGTTGTGGGGAGTACCATTGATGATGCGGCTGGAGAAGCCTTTGATAAATCGGCAAAAATATTGGGACTTCCCTATCCGGGTGGCCCTTTAATCGACAAATATGCAAAAGAAGGGAATCCGCTGGCATTTAAATTCTCGGAAGCCCACCTTCCCGAATTGGATTTTAGCTTTAGCGGATTAAAAACTTCTTTTCTCTATTTTGTACGTGACAAGCTGAAAGAGAACCCTTCTTTTATTGAAGCGAACTTACCCGATTTATGTGCATCAATTCAGCAGGCCATTGTCCACAGCCTGATAGAAAAAGTACTAAAAGCAACACACAAATACCAAATTAAAACCATTGCTGTTGCCGGTGGAGTGTCTGCAAATTCATCTTTGCGAAGTAGTTTAATTAAGCTAGGTGAAACCAATGATTTAGAAGTATTTATACCTTCATTTGAATTTACCACAGATAATGCTGCAATGATCGCAATTGCCGGATATTACAAATACCTTTTGGGCGAGTTTTCCACTCAAGAAATCAGGCCATATACCCGACAGAAATCTTGATTGATGAGTTGATAAGTCTATCGCAAAGCGTGAATGGGTCTATAACCCCATAAACTTATAAACTATAATAAGTTTTCAAAGTCCCCCCTTCTGCGCTATTGCCCAAAATCATTTTCCTCTCCTCTGTAGGACGATGAGCACGGTATGAATCAAGATCTTGATATCCATTTGCAATGACATGTTTTCGATATAAACCAAGTCGTATTTTAATCGTTGCACCATTTGCTCTATATTTTCGGCATAACCATATTTTACTTGCCCCCAGGAGGTAATCCCCGGTTTTACTTTTTGCATCAGTTTATAATGCGGAGCCACCTTAACAATCTGGTTTACATAAAATTGACGTTCTGGACGAGGTCCTACAAGCGACATTTCTCCAATCAGCACATTGTAAAACTGAGGTAATTCATCCATGCGGGTAATTCTCATCATCTTGCCAAACGGGGTAATCCTGCTGTCGAATGTAGAAGATAACTGGGGACCATTGGCTTCAGCATCCACATACATTGACCTGAATTTAATAATCTGAAACAATTTGCCATGCAAACCGACGCGTTCCTGCTTATAAAACACAGGCCCTTTTGAACTATGTTTTACACCAATAGCTAAAATCAACATTAGTGGCGATAAAAGCAACAAAGCTAAAAATGATAATGTAATATCCATTAACCTTTTTACTAACTTTTGCCATTCGGGCATGAAATCGGGAGAAACTTGAATTAAAGGTTCATCCATAACCGAAGTCATACGTACACTCCCTAACAAAATATCCTGAATTTGAGGCATTATCTTAATCATCATGCTGGAATCGTCGATATTGGCAATGATTTGCTCCACGTATTTTCTCTTTCCGTTTTGAATAGCAATGACGATCTCTTCCACTTTATATTTTGCAATCAACGTGTTTATCTCATTTATATCGCCCAAATAATCCAAATGATTTTCCAAGGGTTCAATTTTTTCACCATCAATGGAAACGTACCCTACGAAACGATTGCCGGTGGTTGCATAATGTTTTTTTACCGAATCCAAAACTTGTACGGCAATTTCATCGGCAGCTACCATCAACGTGTTAAATCCAATATTGCCGTTTCTGATATGCTTTATGGTGTTGGCAGTAATGAGCAACCGAGGAATGTAAACACATACAAAATGGAGCGAAAACAGCACAATATAATACTGAATGTAATTGGTATATTCTATAATATCGTCATCAAGAATCAATGCAAAAAACAGAATCAATGTCCCGATTACAGTAATTGTAAATGTTTGTGATAACTCTTTTAACCTCGATTTTCGGTATATTTTCCGATAATATCCGGTGAGTGTATAAAGAAAAATCCAAAAAACAGGGATAACCAATATTCCGACAAAAAATTTATAATCCGAGAAAACATATTTGTTTATATTATGAATAGTTTCCGGATTAATTGTATATTTACGATAGATAAAGAATGTTGCCCATGCAATCAATGCAGAGAGATAATCAAAAAAGAGATATTTTAAAACATGTAACTTTCTATCCATCATAAATCATTAAGTATAAAAGAGCAGAGAATTAAGTGTTATTTTTTTGAAGTACTTGCATGAATAAGTTTAATATTGTCGAACAACACTTTATCGCTTGTTGCACCCGTTCGGAGAACTCCTGAAAAGTAAATTCTAAAATTGGTTGCATTATAGTTTCCCGACACGGCTGTAGTATAGTTTACATATATTTTTTTCCAGGCTGTGGTTGGATTGAGTACAATTAATGGTTCAATAACAGTTTTTGACGAATAATAAGATTTTAATCCCACAACCACCGGAGTCGTGGTTTTATAGTTAAATTCCAAAAAAGTATAAGTACCGTTAACAGGAAGGGAATATGCCGAAATATTCTCTATTTCGAAAGTGTCCTGCACTGCATCAAGGTTTATCACACCCGAATAATTGCTAACTTCTGTAGGATCTTGCGTATTTAAAAAGACTTCTCCCGGCCTATTGGTGGCCTCAATGGCTGTATCACTTCCCGCTGTTTTTTGAAATATAATTCCAGCCGACTCAAAATCTTCATTAAAGGTAACGACACTACTTGAACTAAAACTGAATACCGGATTTATTCGAATCGCGGAATCCGGTGATAAATTACATTGATAAGAGACATTTGAATAAAATGGATACGTAGCACGTGTGGCTGCCATCCCATTCACTTTGATCCCCGGTGAAAAGGTCAGTTTTGTTGATCCCTTCGCCAATATCGGAATGTGGGCCGGTAGCTCAAAACAACCTACCGAAACATCATTAGCATAAACCCAAACATCTGTAATATTCTGGCTTGAAGTACCGTAATCAGGATAATTAGGGGTAAGAGACGCCGAATCAACAAAAACGTAAGACGGAACCTGTTCTTCTTTATCGAAAAGTTGGCATCCGGATACAAATAGAGTGAATGCAAGAATTATTAGTATAAAATGTATTGGTTTTTTCATAAAGAATCGTGCTAAAATTATGTTAGGTAAACGAGTTTATCTGATAATTATTTTAAATTTAAAAAAATAATTCATCATGATTTGACCATGATTTTATTCATTATTTGATCCGCTACATTTAAGGCATTACTCCCATCAGAAACAGAAACTAACGGCACCGAATCATTCACGATACTTTGATAAAAAAGTTCCAGTTCCGATTGTATTGCATTTGTAGGTTTAATCTCAGGGGTGTCTTTGACTATATATTTTACTTCTCCTTCGGCTGTGTTAATTTGCATTGTGGGTATGTTTCCCGAATCGACATCGGTAAGATGAAAAACTTCCGTTTTCTTTTCTAAAAAATCTATGGAAATATAAGCTCCCTGCTGAAAGAACCTTGATCTTCTCATATTTTTCAGTGAAATTCTATTTGCGGTAAAATTTGCGACAGCTCCATTTTCAAACTCAATACGCGCATTTGCAATATCTGCCGTTTTACTTACCACAGCTGCACCATTGGCATCAATTTTCTTTATCGGCGATTTTACTACACTTAACACAATGTCGATGTCGTGAATCATTAAATCTAAAACCACAGAAACATCTGTTCCACGTGGATTATACAATGCCAATCGGTGGCATTCGATAAACATTGGATTTCTGATTTGTTGTTTTACGGCAACAAAAGCAGGATTAAGTCGCTCTACATGCCCCACTTGAACTTTTACATTTGCTTCAAGCGATAAATTTGTCAACAGAAAGGCCTCTTTCAATAGACTCACAATCGGTTTTTCGATAAACACATGTTTCAATTTTCGAATTGCAGCAGAGGCATAATAAAAATGAAACGTTGTAGGAGTGATAATATCCACAGCATCTACAACTTCGAACAGCTCATCCACAGACTCAAAACTACGAATTTTAAAAGTTTCCGAAACATTTTTTCGAACGTTTAAATCCGTATCATAAAATCCAACCAGTTTAAAATTAGGAATTTGCAAAATGCATTTAATGTGAATTGTTCCAAGATGTCCAGCGCCTATTACCCCAATTTTCAGCATTGCTTGTATTTTTAATGATTTAGTTTTAATTTCGCAAAAGAAACCAAAATAATTGGTTTTTCAAAATAAATTCAGCATAAAAATGATAGACTCATTCAGACACAAAGGGTTACGAAAAAAATTAGTTGAAGAATTAAAATCAAAAGGAATTACGAATAATAATGTATTGGAGGCCATCGGAACTATTCCCCGTCATTTGTTTTTCGAATCATCATTTTTAGAATTTGCTTATCAAGATAATGCGTTTCCTATCGGTGCAGGGCAAACGATATCGCAACCTTATACGGTAGCCGTACAATCATCGCTTCTCGATATTCAAAAAGGAGATAAAGTCTTGGAAATAGGAACCGGTTCCGGATATCAGGCAGCTGTTCTTTACCACATGGGCGCAAAAGTGTTCAGTATCGAACGCCAGCGCGAGCTGTATATAAAAACAAAAACTCTAATGACCGACCTCGGTTATCGAATCAAAATGTTTTATGGCGATGGCTATTTGGGGCTCCCGTCCTATGCCCCGTTTAACAAAATCATTATTACCTGCGGAGCTCCCTCAATACCGGAAAAATTACTTGAGCAACTTAAACCGGGAGGTATTATGGTTATTCCATTAGGTGAAACCGTACAAACGATGACAACAATACACAAGACCGCTGAATTGGAATATATTCGTAAAGAACATGGAGAATTCAGGTTTGTACCTATGCTCGGAAATAAAGCCGATAACGATAAGAAATAAACTTCCGGTAGCCGGACATTAAACTATAGTAATGAATTTTTTGCCAATAAAGCGAAGCATTCTCACTTCAATCAAAAAAGCATATATTAAACCCTATGGCTGGTTTTGCTGGCCTATAACCATACTCCTTGCCTTATTATTGTTATTTGTTGTCGTTCGTGAACCGATTTTCAGATACATCCTCAACTCAAAAATCGAGCAATTTAATCAAAAATACCATGCGGAAATTAAGGTCAAATCAATTTCTTTTTCCGGTTTATCAACCGTAAATCTACACGATTTTTCGATGAAAGAGCTAGGTAAAAGCCCCTTGCTTAAAGCATCTTCAATAAAAATCGGAGTAAGCTTCTGGAAAATCTTGTTTAAAAGGGTTTCCATCGAACGTGTTATGATTAACGACTGCAACATTTCAATGGAAAAGAACAAAACAACTGACAATTATAGTTTTTTATTAAAATCAAAAGGCCAAGAGTCCGAAAGTAGTTCGGAAAATCGGACGTTGTCTAAGCTTGCCGATCGTTTGGCAACATTGCTGTTTGATTTGATTCCAAAAAAATTACTGCTGGAAAACATTAAAATCAGTTTCTGTTCCGGTTCCCACACGTTATTGATGACTGTTCCCTCGATAAATATTACCGATCGTACATTCTTATGTCATATCGGGGTAAATGAATCCGGACAAGAATCAAACCTGATAGCCGAAGGCATATTAGATAAGTCCGACGAGGAAGTTGCCGTTAAACTTTACTCCGAAAGCCGCAGTGGCTTAATTCTTCCATGGCTTCAGTATCGCAATCAGGCTACTGTAAATATGGATACTGCTTATTTTAAATTGAAGCATGACGGAAATAGTAGCGATATAAAACAAATTTTCACCGGGTCGGTCATGATTAAAAACTTGTCGTTCTATCAAAAACGAATTGCTGCCGACACGGTAAAACTATCCGAAATCGGAAACGATTTTACACTAAACATCGGCAAAGATTATGTAGAGTTCGACAGCGTTTCTACAATTAAAATCAACGAACTAACACTTCATCCCTACGGTTACTACCGCCCTAAGCCTTCGAAAAGAATTATTTTATCGCTATATAAACCGTTATTTGAAGCCTCTGAGCTTTTTAACTCACTGCCACAAGGATTATTCACCAACTTTACAGGCATAGAAGTTCGCGGAAAACTATCTTATTATGGATTTATGGATGTAGATCTGGATCTCCCCGATTCTATGGTTTTAAAATCTGATTTATGGCAAAATAATTTTAAAATTGTAAAGCCGGGGATCACCGATTTTGCCAAAATAAATAGCTCCTATACCCAACATATTTTTGAGCAAGAAAAAGAGGTAAAATCTATTGAATTAGGATCATCCAACCCGAATTTTGTCTCCTTTGAACGCATCCCCGTTTCATTGAAAAACTCCATTTTAATGTCTGAAGACGGCTGGTTTTTTGAACATGGCGGATTTTCCTTGGGTGCATTCCGCGAAGCTTGCATTGCCGATATTAAAGCCAAACGTTTTGCGCGAGGCGGAAGTACCATATCTATGCAACTCGTTAAAAATGTATTCCTTAACCGCAATAAAAATGTGGCTCGAAAATTAGAAGAATTGTTGATTGTGTGGATACTTGAAAAGCAACACTTGGTTACAAAAGAGCGAATGTTCGAAATTTACGTAAACATTATTGAATGGGGTCCGGGAATTTATGGTGCAGGAGAAGCTGCCAAATTTTACTTTAATAAGAATATTTCCGAACTCACACTTAATGAATGTATTTATTTGGCTGCAATTATTCCGTCTCCTAAACACTTTAAGTATTTATTTAATGAAGACGGCAGTTTTAAAGAATACATTCTCAATCATTATGAGCTTGTCCTTAAACGAATGGTAGAACACGAAAAAATAACACAGGAAGAATCTGATGCCACTCCACGCAATGTAATCATTAGCGGTGCAGCTAAAAATTTATTAAGATCAAAAAACGATTCTACCGCAGTTAATGCATCCGAAAAATAAAAAGATCATTGCCCGACAAAATTTTAATAATTTTATCTTATATTTGCGAAATAAATCATTTAAAATCGAAACAATATGAAAAAAATCAAACACATTACCCTTTTAACCATGTTCTTTCTATTTGCATTTGTAGCTACATCCACGGCACAGAAAGTATTTAGCTGCCAATACAAAAGCGATGCAAAAATAAAAGTTTATGTTGCTCAGTATAAAAGCGATGCCGATTTAGTGGTATATAAATGCGACTACAAAAGCGATGCTACAGGAAACAATGGGTTATGGTATTTCTGCCAGTATAAAAGTGACGCAGACAAAACAATATTTTTTGTAGATTATAAAAGTGACGCTGATTTAGTCATTTATTTTTCAACCTATAAAAGCGATGCCGGTTGGAAAAACAGTTCGAAGAAGAGCTTACTCTATTAATAAATTTTGCAATGAACAAGTCTTTAAAAATCATAATCCTGTTTCTTTCCGTTGGATTTGTAATTTCCGCGATAAGTTCGTGTAAATGTTGCCACAAAAAAGAGACTGTAAAAACAGAAACCGCAAAGACAGAGGCCTTGTCCAATGCTAATTTTGTGGTTGGCACAGTTAAAAGGCTGCCAAAATTTGTAGGATCTTGTGCATGGGTTATCGAAACTGCCGATGGCAAACGTTTTGAAACGCGTGACGTCCCTCAGGAATTTTTTGTTGACGGACTGAAAGTCAAATTCAAATATACCGTCCTCGAAGGGTTGATGAGCAAATGCCAGACCGGCACAATGATCAGGGTAAGCGAAATTCAAAAACTTCCATAAACAAAAATGATATTGCTAAAATCCTCGTTGGGTATATAATTCAATGAGGATTTTTTATTATGAAAGCCTTTATAACATGTAAGTAAGCTCTCCCCTAATCGATGTTATTTTTTCAACACAAACTCCACTCTTCGATTTTTTTGACGCCCCGTTTCCGATTCATTAGAATTAATGGGGTCGCTACTCCCCCTTCCTACAGAAACAATTCTACTCTTGTCAATTCCTTTTGATACCAGATATTTAGCAACCTCTTCGGCCCTTGCCTTAGATAATTCGAGATTATATGACTTATTTCCAATATTATCGGTATGTCCTGAAATCTCAATTTTATAGGCCTCATTCTTCTTTAAAATATCCGCTACTTTAAGTAATTCCGGATATGAAGATGAACGAAGTATAGACTTATTAAAATCAAAAAGGATATTGTTTAATATAAACCGTTGATTTACTTCTACTTTTTTATTTGGAGAAAAGATCTTTACCGTGTTTTTACTGTCATCAACACTCTCTTTTATAAAATAAGTCTGAATAAAAGAAGGCAATCCCAAAGTACACATACTTCCAAGCAAATAGATGGCATCCGATTTATAACCGCAATCCGGGCCCAGTGTATTGGGGTGTTCTATTACAGAAAGATATTTTGAAGTATGTTCGGACACATATATTTTTCCATCAATGCCCACCTGTAAGGCTCCAAGCCAGCGATTATCCTTACTCTTTCCTACCAATTGAAGTGATTTAACAATAGCATCTTCGCTCCCTGCCTGAAGATTAACCTGATATATTTTTCCTGTAGCTCCGGCACTAAAATATAACAATGAACCATTAGGAGAAAATTCAATACCATAAGCCAATGATTTTTTCTCAAGCTGAAAGGTAATCGGGTGACTTAAGATCGCGGTGCTATTGTCGAAATCAAACAACTGAAAACAATCCAGGCCTTTGATTGCAACCGCTAATTGACTACCATCGGGAGATATTTTCATATAACCGATGGCATTACTGATATCACCGGCCTGCTTAAGCCCGATTTTAGTAATTACAGGAGTCTTCGACAGTCCGTTTTTAGTGAGCAAATAAGCTAAATAAGCATCCGAATCGAATTCATGGGTCAATATCCAGATATCTTCATTATTTCGGTGTTTAACCGCTGTAATTTTCTCTGCACAAGGCGATTTAATAAGCTCATTTTTCACGGTAACATCGCCCAACCCGTTATTTAGAGACATATCAACGATGGAATACCTGAACCCATGATTCCCTGCTTCTGCATCTATGGTGAAAAGATAGTATTTTGTCGTATTTCCAGGTAGTGGCACAACAACTCCCGACTGGGTAGAAGATGGATCCCCGAACAGTTGATTACCATTCGGCATCACCAAATGAGTGCGGTTCCAAACGGTGATTCCATCGGTATAAAAAAGTAACTCACCCAATTTATTGGATATGCTTGCACAACCTTCAGCCGTCTTTAATTTACTTCCGGTAAATGCAACCGGCATATTTCCATTAAAATCGACACCGGCATTGTTTCCAAAGACCCATTTAGATGCTTCAAGTTGTCCGTTCGCTTTTAAACAAAAAAGAAAAAGAAAAAATCAGCCCTAAAAGTAGTATTTTAAAAGAGAATTTAATATGTAAAATTAGAATCTTAAATATTTTCATATAATATTGATTTACAATTAATAACATATACAATAATAATCTTTTACTTGAATGTTAATCAAAAAAACAAAGATGAATCAAACTCACCTGGTTTATGATTCTGATTTATAAAAGTACAATAATTAAAGTATAAATCAATCAAAGTATATAAGATTTTCATAAATTTGCAAAAAAATATAGATGGTTGAACTTTTTATAATCTTTCTGCTCATATTAACGAACGGTTTTTTCGTACTATCCGAAATTGCGTTAATTACTTCACAGAAAATAAGATTACAGGATTTATCGGCAAAAGGTAATCACAGAGCGGATGTTACACTTAAATTACTCGAACATCCTGAAGTTTTTTTATCCACAATACAGGTTGGAATCACCTTAATATCAATAATTTCCGGAGCTTATGGCGGAACTTCTTTTGGAAAGTATCTTGTTCCCGCTTTAAGTAATTATATGTCGGCAGAAACCGCGCAAACGAGTTCATTACTTATTTCTGTTTTTGGTATTACTTATTTTTCGTTGATTCTGGGAGAATTGATCCCGAAATCCATTGCTCTCAATAAAACCTGAAAAAATCGCTTTAGTTGTAGCTCCGATTTTAAACATTTTTACAATACTCATCTACCCCTGTTTCCAAATTATTGATTTATTCGACAAAAATTCTTCAGAAAATTCTTTTTATTAAAAGTGTTAACCGTAATTCGATTACAGAAGAAGAGTTAAAAATAATGATTAAAACAGCTCAGAGCGAAGGGGTTTTGGATTTGGAAGAGACGGAAATGCACAATAAGCTTTTCAATTTCAACGACAAAAAATCACAACACTTTATGACACATCGCACCGATGTGGAATGGATAGATATTAACCAACCTTATGATGTTATCGCATCTATCATCAAAGAAAGCTCTCATAATATTTTTCCCGCGTGCAATGGCTCTATCGACCAAGTTCTAGGGACGATTCACAATAAAGACTTTTTTGAATTATGCAATTTAGATGCAATAAACAGAGTGGAATTAACCTCAATTATCGATCCTCCGATTTTCGTTCCCGAAAATATTCCCGCGATAAAACTCATCAAGGTCTTTAAGGAGAAAAAAATGTACTTTGGATTTGTCGTAGATGAATATGGCACGTTTGAAGGAATTGTAACGCTTCACGACTTAGCCGAAGGCATTTTGGGCGATCTACCTACCGATGATGAAGATGATGAGCCCGACATTTTGATTCGTGAGGATCAATCCATGCTCGTGGACGGCTTTACAACCATTAACGACTTAAACGAGCAACTGCACACCGAATTAATTTCGGAAGATGAGGATTTTTACTACGGTTGCCGGATTTATCATGAATGAACTGGATGCAATTCCAAGAACAGGCGATAAATTTATCTACCAAAACTATTCCTTTGAAATCGTGGATATGGATGGGAATAAAATCGACAAAGTCATCATTACCGCACTCGATCCTGAAAGTTCGGAAGATGAGGACAATGGAATATAATTTTCGCACTGCAAAAACACACACGTAATTATAAAAATTCAATGGAAGATTATAGAATTCCGGTTAGTATCATTACAGGCTTTTTAGGCGCTGGAAAAACCACGCTACTCAATCGGCTGATAAAACAGTATCCACTGAAGAAATTTGCTATTATCGAAAATGAATTCGGCGAAATTGGAATCGACGGCAGTTTGATTGTCGGTGTAGATGAAAACATTTTCGAACTTAATAACGGATGTATCTGCTGCTCGCTGAACAGCGACTTTTATCGCACGATAGACCAGCTGATGAATAGTGAATTTGTCTTTAACCATCTGTTGATTGAAACTACCGGAATTGCAGATCCATTAAGCATTATCAATGCATTTTTTGATGGTGGAGGAATTCAGGATCAATTTAAAATTGATAGTGTTATTGGGATCGTCGATGCTATAAACATTGAAGATTTAATAGATGAGCACGCTGAAATTCGCAAACAGATATCGGTTTCAGACACCCTTTTAATTAATAAGTCCGATTCGGTGGATAGGAATTATCTCGTGGAGCTCACCCAAATGCTCAGTGAAATCAACCCATTGGCAACAATAGTACCGACAATATTTGGCGAAAGCGCAAGCTGTAATTTACTGGATACCGATGCCTATAGTGCTTCACAAATTGAACATTCTACGCTTAGTTTCACACCACATCATCAACACCAAACTCATGAGATATCAACGGTTGCTTTTGAGTATCAAGGATGGTTTGATTTTTCGAAATTCAGTTTATGGATAGAAAACTATATGTTTTTTAACAGCCATAAGATTCTCAGAATAAAAGGAATCCTCGCTTTTGAAGATTACCAAGAGCGGTTTATTTTTCACTCGGTTGTTAATTCGTTTTTGCTGGAACCAGCAAAAAAATGGGATGAGGAACTCCCCTTTTCCAAGCTGATATTTATCGGTAAGCACTTAGATAAAGATGAAATTAAAGAGGGGTTGGATCAATTGCTGATAAAATAGTTTCTATGCTACTACTTCCCTGCTTTAAGCCTAAAATGAAAATAATGTGGCTACCTAAAGTTATTTTTTTAGATAGCCACACCACAAATGCAGAAGGGTATTACAATAATTTTTTAGCTTCTGCTAAAGCGGCATCATAATTTGGATGTGAAGCCACTTCGGGAACATATTCAACGTATTTTACCATATTTGTTTTATCTACAACTACAATTCCTCGGGATAAAAGGCGCAACTCTTCGATTGCAAAACCGTATTTATGGCCAAAATCAAGTTCTCTATGATCGGATAACGTTTTTACTTTATCGATACCGGCGGCGGCGCAATATCGGCCAAGTGCAAAAGGCAAATCGCAAGATATGGTAAGAATTTCAGCATCCATATTAGCAGCTTCCTGATTAAAACGACGGGTTTGTGCATCACAGATACCTGTGTCGATCGAAGGAACTACCGATATAATTCTTACTTTTCCGGTAGTAGTTCCAAAATTAAACGGACTTAAATCTGCATTCAGTACAGTAAAGTCGGGAGCTATATCCCCTACTTTTATCATTTTTCCGACCAAAGTCAATGGATTTCCTCCAAAAGTTATTTTTCCAGTGTGTTTTTCCATAATAAATTATAATTTTAGTTTGTTTTGGTTATATCAACACACGTTAGATGAACTTTGTTTAATCAATAAGAAACTATTTTGATTTTTGACAGACCAAGTCACGCTCCACAGCACCAATAAATGCATCAAATGTGTCATTTTTTGCAACCTGAGCCAAACCATAAGAGAAACTAATATAAATGGGATCGGGATGAGACTCCGTTTTAATAAAATTCTGCACAAAAGTACTTAATATCTTTTTCATAATCTCATCTGCTTGTGCTTTGTTTTTATTTTCAAAAATTATGGCAAACTCATCTCCCAACCTATATCTTACAACATTTCTAGTCCCAGTGTAATCAACAACCAAATTATTCAAATGTGTGGCAAATTCATAAAGCACTTCATCCCCCAACCGAATCCCCTTTTTGTTAAACCGTCTGAAGTTATCAATGTCTAAGATTGCCAAAGATAATGGATATGCATCTTTAGTGCGGTTCTTTTTAATTAATAATTCCAATCGTTTTTTTTAGCCACCTGTAATTTTTCAACTCCGTTTGAGAATCGATTATTGTTTCTTTTGCAAGCCGATTGATGAGCATAAACTGAAAAAAACAAAAACACTCCAAGTAATACAGATAAGGTAATAAAAATGGTATTCATCGCTATTTTTTTTTGCAAATATAAGGCATCTTTAAGAAAAATTCATAATTAAAGTTTCCCCATTTATCTCAAAATAATTCTTAATACAAAGAAGAGCATTTTTCAATGCTCTTCTTTGTAAAATTAGCTTTTTAAACATTTACAGTAATTATATCATTTTAACTAAATTCTATTATTCCAACATAAATCGATTTTACTTTTTATCCAATTTCTCGCGCTTACGCAATGGATATTCTTTCTTCTGCAAATAATCGTACCTCAAATTTCTTCCCGGTTGATAGCACAATGCAATAATTGAATCCTGAGCTTCCTTAATAGAGCTATATTCGGCAAAGTCGAGTGTGCGGATAATGGCTTCGAATACGCGAATTGCCCCTGAATGATCTGCTAACAAGACACGCTTCCCCAAATTTTTATTAAGTAAGTCAACAAAACTATAGGCTATTCTCCAATCGGCCTCTATTAACGTTTCACCTTCAGGAAAATGATAAAATCTATTCTTGAAAAGTTTGGATACTTTAGCCAGATGTTCTGCTGTAGGCTCTGCGCCACCACTATATATTCGAGCGGCTTTCTCGGTAACCTCTTTCTTTTTCAAAAAGGTAAGTGCACCGTACTTTTGAGAATTAAGTCCAAACAACGAATTAAATGACATATTGCTATAGCCGGCTTCGAGTAGGAAATTACGAGCGGTTTGTTCCGTATTTTCCGATTCGCTGCCAAATACCATTACTGGATTGTCTTTGGCCCAAGACCAAAGTGGAGAACCTGCTTTATCGAAGATATCAACAGCAACCTGAAAATCTTTTCCTAACTCACGGGCGGTAGCCACGCCTTCTTCTTTTAGAAAGTTACTCTGCGAACCGGAAATTCGCCTATTGCTATCCCAAGAGTCCCAATATCCGGAGCCCACAAATTCGGGATTTTCGCCTCCCGATTCGTGAATAGACTTGCCATGACGAATTAAAATAACTTGGGTTTGATTAAGAGGCACATATCCTTGAGGAAATAAAGGAACAGCCTTTCCATTTGGAAGCCATATAATGGACTCTCTCATGTTTAGTCCGCTACCATCATCTAATGCCCGACCAAACATACGCCGGGTGCCGTCGGGATTAATAGCCATATCATCGGCCAAAACCAATTTTGTCCGGTAACGGGTCATCGACGAACCCACTACCGGTATATTCTGCGGGCAAAGAGCATCGTTGAAGCGGTTTTAAACTAAAAGTTTGCAATAATAGCCTGCGGAAGCTATCATTCTTGATTAATCCATTCCATGCAAGATAAAAAAGATGGGGGATCTCCATTTGGAATCCGATATTTAATGAATTCATACTTGCTTTTGATATAGTTTTGTGGCGTTAAATCAATTTCCAAAGTTTTTAGGAAGAAATATATATCCTTACTTATCACCTTTAATTTATTAACAAAGTCCTGATCTACACTATCTTCTGTTAATGCCATTTTATCTCCATAAATAAGGCGTAGAAATGCGATGTCTTCTTTTACACTACTAACGGTGTAGCAGTTGTGAAATTCATTGTGTTCCCGTTGTAAAATATTTGCAGCATAAATATTGGTGGCCGAACTAGAATATTTGGGAGCTTCAGCATTCTCATTTTTTACATTATCATTCTCTTTTTTCATTACTTTAATTATTTTTTAATTATAAAAAATAGATTTTACATTTCTCATGTGTTTTTTTCAATAAGTTCAAATTGTAAAAATAAACACTACAAAAACAACTTACAAAGGTATGAAATATTTTAAAACAATTTATGTTTTAAGTAAAAAAGCGCAAAACACTATCTCAGCTATTTTGCCCATGCTATATCCGTGACATTAAACATTAAAAGAGAACAGCCCTCCTTTTGACAAGTCTTTACTATGGCTTAATATTTGATAAATAAACCTATTTTTCAACCAAAATTTTAAGATTATGAAGAAGTTTATTATCGGAATTCTAGTGCTATTGCTCTTTTCTGCAGGGTTATCTGCCCAAAAAGAGATTAAAACAAGCTCGAAAATTTCCAAAGTCATTGTTTACCGAAGCGGAGCA
>CAUVYH020000012.1:0-64419 GCA_963556065.3 Bacteroidales bacterium | reverse complement strand
ATTATGGAAAATGAACAGTGGATTGAAACAACAAGCAAATTCAAATCACTAAGCAAACTTGCCAGCAATTTTACAACTTCTGAAATTTCGATAATTTCGCAATCACATTCTTGGATTTGCTTTTTAATCCGGCAGAGAAAAATTCCTGATTGAACTCAATGCTTTGGATGATTTCTGGAATTAGATCCGGTTCGTAAATCCCGACTTTAAGGATCACATCCAAACAAAAGGCCCTTACGGCAATGGTTTCCGCGGGATCGTTGAAAAACTCGAAACAGAGATCAATCAAACGTCCCAGTTGCTCCATGCCCGAAAGGTTTGCATGTTTTGCAAAGATTCGGATATAATTGCGTTTTACTCCTGCAACCAAGGATGGAGCGAGTTTTAATGCGATTTCGTCGAGATGGGACTGGATTAAAGTTGGGTTTTTGTCGCAACAATGAGAAATGGCCCATGATGCCCGCATATTTGCAGGGTAGGGCTCCGAAAAACTAAGAGCCACCGCTTTATCGAAAAGAGCCTGATCGTCGCCAATCAAAGCGGCGATTTCGTCGATGTTCCGGCGACTGCTATGTTGATTTAAGTATGGAATCAAATCAATCATAAAACATTATTTGTGACCGATTAAGTCAAGTATCCCATTTATAAAAGTCAGCGGGTGCGCCGGATTGCCCGGAACATAAAGGTCAACAGGGTATTTATCGAGAAAATTCCGATTTAAGGCTTGGCTGTCTTTAAAAAGCCCGCCACTAATGGCATCGGTGCCTACCAATACGATGATTTTTGGTTCGGGGACAGCATCGTAACAAATCTGTAACGCTTCCGCCATGTTCTCGGTAATGGGTCCGGTAATCACGATTCCGTCCGCATGACGTGGCGAAGCCACAAACTCAATTCCAAATCGTCCCATATCAAAGTTTACATTGCCGGCTGCGTTTAATTCCATTTCGCAACTATTGTCGCCACCGGCAGACACTTGACGGAGTTTGAGGGAGTTTTTAAAGAGCTTTCTGATTTCGGAACGTATTGTCGATTCATCTAAAGTAATTGCTTCGTTTTCCCCTTTTTGAATCACCAAGTGATCTCTTGAATTCGATGCAATCCTATAATCGTTGGTAAACCGAATCCGCAAGGGCAGGGCAAATGCACAAGCTTTGCAGAAGATACATTTGCCCAAATCCAACCGAAATGGCGAACAGCAGAATGCATCGGTCGGACAGATTTCAACCAGCAACGCCTCTTCTTCGGGGGTGATGTCGTTATCGATTACAGGGCGGCCGCGAAACAACTCGGTCAGTTGAGCTTTCCGTAGATCTGGGACGTACTGGGTGCCATGTTCCCTTAATATTTTTATCTCTTTAAAAAATTTTAGTTCTTTAATCATTTGATTAAGATTAAATTATAAATCGAATCCGCAATACGACAAATCAAAGCTTTTATTATTAATCGGGAAATCGGAAATTTCCATGTTACGCACTGCCAGTGCTAAAGCCATCCAGTTGTGCATCGAAGGGTCTTTGATTTTGTAATGTGCCAGCTCGCCTTTTGCATCGGTAATTGCCGTATGACAAATTTCCCCGCGCCAACCTTCGGTAAGCGAAATTGCAAACGAATTGGGTTTTAGTGCGAGCTTGTAGTTTGGGGCAGTGACTTCGGAGTTGCTGTTTTTGTGCATTTCCACCAATTCTTTAATTGTTTTGATGGAATGCCGTACTTCTATATTGCGGATCATACCCCGTGCAAGCACATCCCCCGAAGCTCTGAGAATAGGCGAGTAGTGATGGTACTTAAATGTCTGAAACGGATGAGAAGTGCGGATATCGCGCGAAATTCCGCACATTCGGGCAGCCATTCCCACCGTGCCGATGGTTTGTGCCTGCTCTTCGGTTACTATGCCGTTCCCGTCGAAACGAATCAGCACGCTGGGTAATGAATAGATGCGGTCGGCGATATTAATATATCGTTTTCCACTATCGTTCAGTGTTTTGAGCATCGCCTCGAAAAAGGCAGGAGTAGCAGGGTAATCGGTTCCGGCAGGACGAATAAGCCCTTTTCCAAAGCGATTTCCACACCATAATTGGGTGGGTATTTATAATTGTAGTACGTAAAGCTTCATTTACTACTTGCCCCAATTGGTAAGCAACATCGGTGCACATGGCTGCTGTGTCGCCGATATGGATGGCAATCCTCTCCAGTTCCAATGCAATGGCTCGTTCAATTTGAAGCCGCTCGCAAACTTCTATGTGGGCTAAGCTTTCGATAAGTTGGGTATGAGCCAATCCGTGACCTATTGTTGTATCTCCTGCAATACTTTCGGATAATGCAATACGCTGAAGTGGTTTTTTATAGTCTAAAAATAATTGTTCAATGCCTCGGTGCTGGTATCCCAGATGGATTTCGAGATGCAACACTTTTTCGCCGTTGCAGATAAATCGGAAGTGCCCGGGTTCGATGATTCCGGCATGGATGGGGCCGACACCGACTTCGTGAAGTTCTTCGCTTTCGATTCGGTAGAAAGGATAGTTGTCCATCACTTGCGAACGATCAGCCCTGTTGAATGCATATCTAACCGGTTTTAACCAAGGATGACCAATAAATGTGATGCCGAAATTTTCCATGATTTCACGCTCGAAAATATGGATTTGGGGAATCGTGTGTGTAAGCGAAGCAAGTTCTTTAACGGAAGCCGATTCCAGATGTGCCAGAATTGCAATATCATGTGTGGAATCGCGAAGTACGGCGCATATAAAAAACAGCTGATTTTCGTGGCGAAAAGCGTAATAGGTGGCAATATGGTTATGAGAATTCGCCATCAACAATTGAAGCGATTCCGAAAATTGTGTGTATTCCAAAACCGGAATCGATGATAATTCAATCGGGGAGGCATTATTTTCGACCAGACAATAAGGTGATTGGTTATTCATACGTTAAATTATTTTGGAAGTACCGCGATACATTGGTTGATAATGTTTACAAGAAATTCAGGCTGGTAAAAGCAAACGCTGATTACAATCGATAAAAACAGATATTGAGATGCCGACTCCCAAGGGCTTACCTTAACAATTAACGGACTATCTTCATCAATTCGGGGCTTGGAAAACAGGATGTGCATAAAACGGGTGGACATCGCATAGATAACAAAACAAAGCAAAAGTGCCACGCCTGCAAGTAAAATCCAGTTTCCGGAGAAAACCATCGTTTTAAAAATCATGAATTCGGCAATAAATATGCCCGATGGCGGCACCGCAAGAATAACAAACAGTCCCGTCAACAAAATAATTCCGCCGACTGGATTGCGTTTCATGTATTCACCACTTTCGTCTAGCTTAAAGGTATGTAGGGTGCGCGAAACTTGTCCCATTTGAAAAAATAGGCTTGATTTTGTGAGTGTATGCAATATAAGTAACAGGATAGCAGCATAATATCCTTGTCCACCTAATCCAATGGCAATAGATACAAGTCCCATGTTTTCGAGAGTGGAATAGGCCAGCATTCGCTTATTGTGCTTGGCTTTCAGCATGTACCCGGCAGCTACGATTAGCGAAAGCACGCCGGAGAGAATAAAAAGATGGTTCATCCATTCAAATATCGGGGAGCAGCTAAGTGCAATATACATTCTGAATATTGATAAAAAACCCAAGTTTACCAGTCCTGTGGAAATTAATGCGGCAATTGGAGTCGGCGAAACCGAATTGGCATCAATGCCCACGGTGTGCATCGGAAAAAGTTCCATTTTAGTGCTATAACCAACCAGAATAGCTACAAAGGCAATTTTTAGGTAAACTGGATTTACGGTGGTTGCAATAGCAGCAATTGAAGTATATGATAAGTCACTCAAACCTTTGCCCCCAAGGCTGATGAACAGGATTCCCACGTAAGCAAAGGCAATACCTACCGAACATAAAAAGATGTACTTCCAAGTAGCTTCCAGTGCATGAGTTGTTTTTTCGTGGTAAATAAGAACCGAAACGGCAAGTGTGGTGGCCTCCACTAAAATCCAAACCACTGTTGCATCGTTGGCAAGATATGCTCCGGTAATGGCCATGATGAGCCCGATAAAAGCAGCATGGTAATAGAAAAAACGGTGAGTGATTCGATTCCTGAAATATTTTAAACCGTGATAAAAAGCTGCTGATGCTATTAGTGTGAGCAGGGTCAAGAAAATTGCACCCAATCCGTCAAATGTAAAATAGTCTAATTCTGTCGTTCCGATGTGGGTAATAACGTGAAAAGTCATAAATATTTGGACCGATAAAAACAATAATGTAGCCAAAATCGTGAAGTGCTTGCTTTTAATAAACAAAACGCTTAATCCCAGAATGACAGCTATAATAAAATAATATAAAATCATCTTTTTTGCTTTTTGAATTTTAGTATTTCTCTTTTATCCTTTAGTCTTTTACAACTAGCTCTTGTTTTATTCTCTTCTTGCAAATTAAGATCTTCGCAGTCTTAGTTCTTAAGCGTGGTCAAATTTTCACTTCCAATATCGTGAAACTTACTTCCGATTTTATTGACAAAAATGGTAATAATCAAAACACTTACAAAAATATCCAGTAGAATTCCGATGTTGATCAATAATGGCATTTCGGCACCGGCAAATATGGACAACAGGAAAACGCCGTTTTCGATCACCAGGAAGCCGATAGTGTGCGAAAACAGAAGTTTATGTGTGATAATTAGCAAAACCCCGGTAAACAAGGTATATAAGCTGATGGCTAAAAATGCAAAATAGGTCATATCGGTTTTAAGTGAATTGGCAATAAAAATACTTAGAACAATAGCTAGGAGCGATAAAATCAGGCTGTAAAACGGAGAAAGAGCTTTGTTGTGAACTCTGTAAACCCTTGTTTTGTTGATGACCTTAAACAGGAAATAGGGAACCAGAATAGCTTTGAAAACTAGTGTTTCAACCGCGATAAAGATTAAGTTCCCGAAATTCACCTCCGACAGTTGCAATAATGCAATTCCAAAAAGTAAAATGCCCTGAACGGCAATCAATTTCGCATACGATCTGAAACGTTCCGCCGAACTTAGATAAATTAGGGTAATTGCAAATGCGACGAGTAATATGTTTTTCATAAGGGTTATAATTGGTTGTTCATAATTAAGACCATGAAAAATGATAACATTCCGATTGCGGTTAGAGATAAGATGTAGATGGTATTCCTTTGCATTTTATTTCGTGCTCTAAACGATTCCAATATGCCCATGATCGTGGCAAGTAATATTTGCACTCCGACATAAATAAGAATAAGCATTGGAGTGCTGATGCTGTTCATTATTAACGAGTTGAATATCAATGTTCCATAGATGGAAAACTTAATCATGGTTCCGATATGAATCAGTGCTTTGTCGAATCCGCTGTTGTCTAAAATCATCACTTCGTGAATCATGGTTAATTCGAGGTGTGTCTTCGGGTCATCGAGAGGAATGCGGCTGTTTTCAATCATGGTAATCTGAATCAGCAGGTAAACACTGATAATGCCGACGATAATCAGATAATGATTGCTTGAGAGTTCCAGATTTTGAAAAATATCGGCAAATGAGGTATGGTTGGTAATTGAAGCAAATGTAGCCATCAGGATGAAAAAGGCCGGTTCCACCAGCATTGAATAGAGTGCTTCGCGATTGGCACCCATGCCTTCAAATCCACTTCCGGTATCGAGTGCGGCGATAATGCTGAAAAATTTACCTAAAGCCAGTAAATAGGCAAACATCACAAAGTCGTTTTCGAAAGAGAGTATTGCTCCAGTTCCGCCGAAAGGAACCAGCATTGCTGCGGTAATAATGGTAGCAAGGGTAATAGCAGGAGCAATTTTAAAAATAATGCTTGTTGTGGTGCTGACCACGTTCCCCTTATGAAAAAGAACCCAAAGATCTTTTATGGGTTGCAGTATTCCGGGACCTTTTCTTCCGCTCAAAATACTCTTGGTCTTGACGATAATTCCGGGATAGAAAATGGCAGCTAGCAATATTAATAATAGACTGATCATGACTTATATCAAATTAAAATAGGTGAGTAGAAAAATGATTAGCATAAAGGCAAATGCATACAAAATGTAATGCTGTATTTGCCCGGTTTGCATCACGGAAATATGTTTAAACAAGGTGAGCAGCTTGTCAATAGGCTTATCGATCAGTGATTTTTTTAGAATATCCACCTGGTGGGTGACAAAATGTCGGGATGTAGGGAAAATATCTTTGGATGTAATGGGCAGCATCTCTTTTTTGCTCTGAAGAACAGGTTGAGCCAGTTGGACGAAATTATCGGCATACGAAGTAGCGGTATATTGATGCTTGGCTGTACCTGCGGTATATCCGCAGCCCCAAGTAGGACCGGCACTGTTCATTTGCAACCGCTTTTGATGATAATAACGCCATACCAATAAAAGCGTGGTGGTCATTATTAAAATTCCTCCGGTAATGCTGATATTGTTCATGTTTTGATAGCTGATGGGCTCAAAATCAACGGGAACTATGGTGTGTGAAAGGGATTGAATGATGCCGAATACCGGCTTTACAAAGAGAATCGGGGCTAACCCGATCAGTAACATAACTACCACTATTGCCGATAAAGATCCCTTGGTGAATTTGTTGATTTCGGTGGCATGAGACGTAACATCGCTTCGTTCGTTTCCTAAAAAGATCACGCCAAATGCCTTGGTGAAACAAAAGATGGCCAATCCTCCGATTAAAGCCAATCCGATGATTCCTCCGATAAGCAGAAAGGATTCGTACAATCCGGCGTGATAGAACGACTTGAACATTCCGGAGTAGATTATGTATTCCGAAATAAAACCGTTGAATGGGGGAAGTCCGCAAATGGCAATGGCTCCAATTAAGAACAGTATGGCGGTGTAGGGCATCTTTTTAATAAGCCCTCCCAGCTTTTCAATGTTTCGTGTATGTGTAGCGGAATAAATTGATCCGGCATTATAGAAAAGCAGCGATTTGAATAAGGAATGATTAAGTACATGGAGCAGTCCGCCTCCGAATCCCAGCAACTCGATTACCGGTTGATGGATGGCTTTGCCGACCAGCCCCAAGCCGATTCCGATCCCGATAATCCCGATATTCTCGATACTGTGGTAAGCCAGCAGTTGTTTGATGTCGTGCTGTACGATGGCGTACATTACCCCGAGCAATCCGGAGATGATTGAGATCATTAGGACAAAAGAACCAATCGTTAAAAGTTGATCCTGAAGGGAAAAGACGACTCGTAAAATTCCGAAAATTCCCATTTTTATCATCACCCCCGACATTACCCCCGAAACGTGCGAAGGTGCGGCCGGATGGGCGAGGGGTAACCATGAATGAAGGGGAATAAATCCTGCTTTTATACCGAATCCGACAAAAAACATCAGAAATAAACCGACATTATTATGGTTACTGAAATAACTTCCTAAATTGTTGAAACTTGCACTTCCTGTTGTTTGTTCCACGATAAGGAATGAAACCATCAGAAATAGGAACCCGACATGCATTTGAATAAAATAATTAATGCCGGCTTTCATCGTGTCGCGATCTTCCGCATCAAAAACGACTAACAGAAATGAACTCAGCGACATCAATTCCCAAACGATTAAGAATGGAAATCCGTCGGTAATCGTGCAAACCATTACCATCGACAGATAGAGCCATAAATAAGAAAAGTAGTGAATGGAAAAACGCAATGGTGGTTTTTGTGAGAGATATGGTGCCAAGTAACTTCGTGCATATAGCAATCCCGTAAGGGTAGTGAAATTGATAACCAGAATAAAAAATGCAGATAAAACATCTACCGAAAACGTTGGGAGTTGTATCCCGTTAAAAACTGTTATTGTAAATTGCTGAGCAATACCATTTCGGATAACCACGTATGATATTACACTGGTAATGCCGATGAATAGGGTTAACAAAACCAATGAAAGCCAATATTTGATTTTAATCGGAACTGCAAAAATTGTAAAAGTAAATAGCGTTAGAAAGAGAAAAATATAGTCTATCATGCTAAAATTCATTTAGTTGCAAATGTGCTTATATTTGTTCGGCAAAATTACAAAAATATCCTTTATTTCATTTGGGCCTATGCATATACTTGTAAACCAATTTTTGTTGATACAAATAATGCAGAAGTAGGGATGTATCGGGGACATTAATTACTTGTCCAGGACTTCGAGCACAATGCCCCTAAATTCATTCAAAATCATTGCCGTAGCACCCCAAACGATATGCCCGTTGATATTAAAAGCAGGAGCTTCCAGTTCCGCATTTGTAACTTTTACCTTATAATTATTAATAATTGCATGGTGAATGAATTCCCAGACATCAAACTCAATAATGTTTACTACTTCGTTGCCGTCGACTTTGTATTCCGGCATATTCGGCAAAAGGGAAATGTAGGGATAAACGGTGAATTGGCTTATGGGAATAGTTAAAGGAGATAATGACCCGATAATTTCGTCGGGGGAAATTAGAATGGATGTTTCCTCAAAAGTCTCCCGAATGGCTGTATCTAATAAGTCCTTATCACGCGGTTCCTGTTTCCCACCGGGCAAGCTGATTTGTCCGCTGTGTGCACCCGGATATATTGCCCGCTGAACAAGCAACGAACGTAGTGATTCTTCTCGAAAAAAAAGTGCCAACATTACTGCACTTTTTTTAAAATTTACCGCTTTTTCATCTTCCGGAGAAAAAAAATCACGATCTTTAGGTAAAAAAAATTCGTGAAACATTTTTCTTTTAATGTCTTCTTTTAGCCTGATTTTTAATGTGTTAAAGAATGTTAAATCGTTGTTTTGCATTTGTTATCAACAGTTTGTGCAAAAATACTACAAAAAAAGTTTGCATATCTAAAAATAATGTTGCAACTTTGCTCTTGGAATTAAAACAAAAAACTATTAACTAAAACAAAAAAAAATGAAAAAAGTAGTTAGTTTATTATTAGTAGTTGTAGCAATGGTTGCTTTCAACTCATGCAAAAAATCAGACACTCCAGAAGCTATTGCTGAAAAGTATTTAAAAGCTGTTGAAACTCAAAAATTTGACGATGCTAAAGCTTTAGTTACTGAAGAATCAAAAGCAACTATTGACATGATGTCACAGATGGTAGCAATGGGTGGTGAAGAAGCTAAAAAAGCTGCTGCATCAGCAAAAGTTGAAATTAAAGACATGAAATGCGACACTAAAGGTGATGCTTCAGATTGTACTTGCAAAATTAACAATGGTAAAGAAGAAAAAGAACAAAAATTACACCTTGTTAAAAAAGACGGAAAATGGTTAGTTGAACAAAAGAAAGAAGGTGGCGCTCCAACAGAAGCTGCTCCTGCAACTGATTCTACAGCAACTGCAGCAACAGAAGCTACTCCAGAAGAAGCTCCTAAAGCTGAAAAAAAATAATTAATGCTATATGGTGAAAAAAAGACTCTATAGAGTTCTTATCATCACCGGTGTAATATTAATATCAATTGTATTGTTCCTGTTCATCTACGAGTACCGTAGTGGACAGGAACAATCGTTTAATAAATATCGATTAAGCAAAACGGAAATCGATTCATTACACGATGGTGATATAATTCTTCGGCATGGCTATGGAATAGTAAGTGATATGATTGGAGAAACGATGCACGAAAAATATAATGTTTCGCATTGTGCCGTTGTTTGTAAACCGTCTCCGGACAGTATCTATATTATTCATTCGGTGTCCAGTACTTTATCCGATTATGATGGAGTACAAACTTGCGGATTAAATAAATTTATGCAGGAAAGCAAGCCCAATAGCATTATTGTTGTTCGTTACAAACCTAAAGTTTGTAAGGATTTATCTTGCATTAGTAAAAGAGCGAATGATTATCTTCGAAAAATGGTTCCCTTCGATGATAGCTTTGATATTGTAGATCATTCAAAAATATATTGCTCAGAGCTTCCTTTCCTGATTTTTAAGGAAGAATTTAATGATGACATTTTTAACTCTCAGGATCCGGAAAAGGATATCCACAAAAAATTTGAAGCCTTTTGGGATACCACGCGTTTTTCAATTATAATAAATCATCAATTGCGGAAAGAATAGAGGTTAAAAAATCTTATAACTTGACTGCTGTTTTTTTGTTATGTAAAGAATAACCGTAATTTTGCACTGAATAAACAAAAATCAATACTTATGAAATTACTCGAAGGAAAAATTGCTTTAATTACGGGCGCTTCTCGAGGTATCGGAAAAGGAATTGCATTAAAATTTGCCAGAGAAGGTGCTCATATTGCTTTTACCGATATTAAATATGATGAATCCGCTCAGCAATTGGAAAAAGAAATTCAAAACTTGGGTGTAAAAGCAAAAGGATATGCTTCCGATGCTTCTTCATTCGAAGATACGGAAAAAACAGTCGATGCTATTGCCAATGATTTTGGCCGCATTGACATTTTGGTGAATAATGCCGGAATTACTCGTGATAACCTGTTGATGAGAATGTCCGAGACCGATTGGGATTTAGTCATTAAAATTAATCTTAAATCTGTTTTTAATCTAACCAAAGCTGTCCAAAAATACATGATCAAACAACGCTTTGGCTCAATCATCAATATGTCTTCAGTTGTTGGGGTGCATGGAAATGCAGGTCAGGCTAACTATGCCGCTTCAAAAGCGGGAATGATCGGTTTTACCAAATCAATTGCACAGGAATTAGGTTCGAGAAACATCCGTTGCAATGCTATCGCCCCGGGGTTTATAGAAACTGAAATGACACATGGCCTTACCGATGATATCCGTGAAAGTTGGGTGAAACAAATCCCGCTCCGCCGAACCGGTAATCCGGATGATATTTCAAACGTTGCATTATTCCTTGCTTCCGAACTCTCTTCCTATGTTTCGGGACAGGTTATTCCTTGCGATGGTGGAATGAGAACTTAATAATTTTATGACTATTGGAACGTGTGAAAAAAAGTCGAGCTGAAAGCCCGACTTTTTTCTGTGTCGAAAGTCATTTTTTTTCTTACATTTGTAAGCTAATAATTAACCTGTAAATACTTTGAGTATAATAACTGCATATCCTATCTGGCTGATCTTAATTTGCATAGCCATTGCTTCTTTTACTACATGGTTTCTGTATTTTTACCGGGTAAATTATGAAATGAGAAAGCAGGTTAGGGCTGTTTTGGCTATACTGAGATTCCTTTTTGTCTTTTTGCTTTCGTTATTGTTGCTCTCTCCTTTGGTTCTACTCAATGTAAAGGATGTGGAGAAACCCTTGCTGGTTTTTGCGCAGGATAATTCCAAATCTATTCTTTATGCCTCCGATTCTGCATTCTATCGTAGCGATTACCTCCAAAAAATCAGAAAATTATCGGATAAATTCAGGGATAAATATGATTTTCGCTTCTTTACCTTCGATCAAAAAGTAAACAAATCTGATTCCGTGTATTTTAATGGTGATGAAACCAATATTTATGCGCTTTTCGAAGAGCTGAAATCAACTTTTGCGGGCAGAAATGTCGGTGCATTGGTGCTGGCTTCGGATGGAATCTATAACAAAGGGGGAGTACCCACTTCAATTGCCGAAGTACTTCCTTTTCCCGTTTATTCTATCATGATGGGGGACAC
The DNA here is from genome assembly GCA_963556065.3 of Bacteroidales bacterium. Classification (GTDB taxonomy): domain Bacteria; phylum Bacteroidota; class Bacteroidia; order Bacteroidales; family WCHB1-69; genus JBAXTE01. The sequence goes on along the minus strand of CAUVYH020000012.1, from coordinate 52,841 downwards.
GGCCCAAAAAACTGATTTATCTATCCGTTCCGTGGATTATAACCGGACTACTTTTTATAAAAATACATTTCCGGTTGAAGTTCAAGTGAGTGCGTATAATCTTACGGCCCGAAATACGGTGCTCACGGTTTCTTCCAAAAATCAGGAGTTGTTTTCAAAAAACATTTCGATTTCAAATAAAAAACATTTCGAAACCGTTCGCTTATATATTGATGCCAATGAAAAAGGATTGCAAAAATATCATATCTCTATAAAACCTATCGATGGCGAGTTCACTACAAAAAATAATGAATATGATATTTTTGTCAATGTGAGGGATGCTCGTGACAAAATTCTAATTACCTACCAAACCGTCAATCCTGATATTGCAGCTATTAAGCAGGCTTTGTTGGCAACAGATATGTATCAGGTGGATGTAAAACAGGTGCAGGAAATCGACAAGCCATTGAATGAATACCGGGCTATTTTTGCTTATCAGCTTCCCGATGTGGAAAATAGTGCGGCCAATCTGTTCTCAAATGCCAAACAATGGTCTGTTCCCATCGTTTATGTGTTGGGTACGCAATCGTCGTTTCCGATGTTCAATCAGCTGAATGCAGGAGTGCAAATCGGGCAGAAAAATAATATGTGGAACGATGTTTTCCCCTCGGTGAACCCTAATTTTGTGCTTTTTTCGCAAGCTCCTGAATTTAAGCAATATCTCGATGAATTACCGCCTCTGGAAGCACCTTTCGGATCTTATACCATTTCAAACAGTGCTTCGGTATTCCTTTATCAGCGGATCGGAAATTTTATATCCACAATGCCGTTAGTATTGTTTAACGACCAGCTGGGGCTAAAGAATTGCATCATTGCAGGAGAAGGAATTTGGAAGTGGAGATTGGCTTGCTATCAGCATTATCAACACTATCGGTTTTTTGATGATCTGATTAACAAAATTCCGCAATATTTGGTTGCGCAGAGCGATAATTCCAATTTTAGAGTCAAAATTAATCAGTTTTTTACTCAAAATGAGCCCATTGAGGCTACGGCAGAGCTTTATAATCTTTCCCTCGAACTCGACAATTCACCCGAAGTTTCTTTTGTGGTGACCAATTCGCAGGGTAAAGAATTTCCATTTTCCTTTTCTCGTGAAAACAGAAGCTATTCTATAAATGTAGGGTTGTTCCCTCAGGGTGAGTACCGATGGGTTGCAAAAACAAAATTGGGAGACAAAGAATATCAGAAGTCGGGTGCATTCATAGTGCAAGATGTAAATTTAGAGTCCCTTAATTTAATGGCTGATTTTTCGTTGATGCGCTCGCTGGCAACGCTTCATGGGGGAAAAATTATCTCTGCACGGAATGTAGAGGATGTGGCTACCGAAATTGAAAAAAATCCGAATATCAAACCCATTTCCTTCTTTACCAAATCATACAACGATTTGTCAAACTCATGGCTGTATTGGGCTTTACTCGTTTTGTTAGCGGTTTTCGAATGGTTTATTCGTAAATTTAATGGATTGTTCTAATGTCATTGTTTTTTGTTGTTTCTAAAGTTGTCGATTTTCTGATATCCCCACTCTTTTGGATTGGGCTATTGTTGCTGGGAGCCTTGTTTCTTAAGAAAAAGCAATTATCCCGGCACTGTCTGATTGTTGCGGTTGTGCTCTTCTTTTTCTTTTCCAATAATTTTATTATCGATCTGATTTTGAGGGGGTGGGAAACGGAAATGGTGCCCCTGGAAAAACTAAAGCCAACTTATGATGTAGGAGTGGTGTTGGGCGGAGGAATGGTGAATTATGATACTCCCAATCATCGGGTCATATTTCGGAATAACACCGACCGCTTTTTGCAAGCACTTGATTTGTATAATAAGAAAAAGATTAAAAATATCTTGTTATCCAGTGGTGCCGGAACCATCATGTTCCGAGATGTGATTGAATCGGATATTATCAGAAAATTTTTAATCGATAATCAAGTGCCCGATTCGGTGATTGTGGTAGATAACCAGTCGGATAATACCCATGAAAATGCCGTCCAGACCAAAAAACTGATCGAAAAAAATCATTATACCTCCGTCTTGCTGATCACTTCCGCCACCCACATGTCTCGAGCCCGTTGGTGCTTCGAAAAAGAGGGAATTGTGGTGGACGTTTTTCCTACCGACAAATTGGTTTCCATTTGGCGTTACGATCCAGAATACCTTCTGGTGCCGAGCATTCATGCCTTTAAACGTTGGGATACCTTTATTCACGAATTTATCGGCGTAATTGTTTATAAAATGATGGGATATATTTGATTTCAGCTATTCGCTTTTGGCTTGCGTTCAGCCTTCGTTCTTCTATAGACTTGCTTTCCAGAAAAACTAGAAATTTTCAATTTCGTCTTTTTTCGAGGATCCACGAATTTTTATAAAATCAAAGATTTTAAAATTCGGGACGCGCTCTTCTTTTTCCCGAAAAACCAGAAATCTCTGATTTTCTAGTTTTTCGAGGATGCACGAAAAATCACAAAAATCGAAGATTTTTTATTTTTCGGCACACGTTTCTTACTTCTTAATTCTTACTTCATAATTCTTAATCCATTTTCCTCATGATTTCAACTTCTTTCATCTTTTTCCTCATCATCGGTTTAATTGTATTCGATTTTGTCTTCGATACCTGGTTGGACTATTTGAATCATACGCATTATCGCAAGCCATTGCCCGACATTGTAAAGGAGGTATATGATGTGAAAAGCTTGGAAAAACAATGGGATTATCATCGGGCAAACTATAAGTTTTCTACGATTACGTCCGTGTTCTCGTTTGCAGCTACATTGGTTGTGATTGTAGGATACTTGCTTCCTTGGCTTGATGCTTTGGTGTTGGGGTGGGTAGATCATGAGTTTCTTCGGGCAGCTGTTTTCTTTGGGATTATCGGACTGATCGCCGAAATTTTTTCAATTCCGTTTTCGCTGTACGATACTTTTGTCATTGAAGAACGCTTTGGGTTTAATAAATCAACAGCCAAAACCTTTGTGTTGGACATAGTTAAATCATTATTGTTGTCAGCGGTGATTGGCGGTATATTGCTGTTTGTGATTGTCTGGTTCTGGCAGGCGACCGGTCAATGGTTCTGGGTGTGGAGTTGGGCGATTTTTTCTGCTTTCTCAATGTTTATGACATTGTTCTACTCTTCGCTTATTGTTCCGTTGTTTAACAAGCAACAACCGCTGGCGGACGGGGAGCTACGAACCGCCATTGAACAGTTTGCACACAAGGTCAATTTTAGTATCAAGAATGTCTTTGTCATCGATGCCTCCAAACGCTCATCCAAGACTAATGCCTATTTTTCCGGTTGGGGACGCAAAAAGAGAATAATTCTTTATGATACCCTGATTGAAAAGCACACCACGGAGGAGATTGTGGCTATATTAGCTCACGAAATCGGTCATTACAAACATAAACACACCCTGCTGGGGACTGTAATGTCTATTTTTTCCACAGGACTTTTTCTGTTCATTTTCGGACTTTTTGCAAATCATCCCATTTTCTCACATGCACTTGGATTCAGCCAGCATTCGTTTCATTCGAGTGTAATTGCTTTTGCATTTTTAATAGGGCCGTTGACGTTGATTACTGGGCTTATTTCATCCGTTATTTCCAGACGCTTCGAATACCAAGCCGACCATTTTGTAGTCGAGCAGGGGTTGGGCGTGCATCTTTCCAATGCCCTGAAGAAACTCTCCGTTGACAATTTGAGTAATGTGAATCCGCACCCGTGGTATGTATTTGTTCACTATTCGCATCCGCCGCTGCATCAGCGACTAAAGCAACTGGAAAAATAATGCTTGATATTCTGCGATTGATTTTGTATGCTTGAGATAACTAATAAAAAAAAGCAGAATATTTCCCTCTGCCTAAAATCTTGGGCGAAGTTATTAGCTGTATAACAAAAACGCTGTCCTTTCAGACAGCGCCTTTGATTGTTATTTATTCCGAAATTACATTTGAATGTTATGAAAAACATTTGTTACATCATCGTCTTCTTCAATTTTGTCGATGAGTTTAAACACCTCTTCGCGTTGTTCATCGTTGAGTTCTTTCGTATCGTTGGGAATACGTTCAAAGCGGAATGATTTTATCTCGAATCCGTTTTCCTCGAAATATTTCTGAATGGGGCCAAAGCTTTGAAAATCAGCATAAATCATCATGTCGTCGCCATCCACGAAAACTTCGTCCACATTAAAATCGATAAGTTCAAGTTCTAATTCTTCAAGATCCAAACCCGGTTTAACTAAAACTGTAAAACTGCATTTGCGGTCAAAAATGAAGTCCAGCATGCCGTTGGTGCCCAGAGATCCGTTATGCTTGTTAAAGTAGCTGCGTAGATTCGCCACAGTCCGAGTGTTATTGTCGGTAGCCGTTTCTACTAAAATTGCAATTCCGTGTGGGCCGTAACCTTCAAAAACCACCTCTTTGTAGTCCTTGGTGTCTTTTTCCGTCGCCCGTTTAATTGCTCTTTCAATGGTGTCTTTGGGCATGTTCTCGCTCTTGGCTGTTTGGAGTAAGAGTCGAAGTTTTGAGTTGTTCGCCGGATCGGGTCCACTGGTTTTAACTGCCATTGTGATTTCTTTTCCTAGGCGAGTAAAAGTTCTTGCCATGTTTCCCCAACGCTTAAACATTCGGGCTTTTCTGTATTCAAACGCGCGTCCCATAATTGTTTTTCTTTTTAATTATTTGCGATATTTTTTGCAAAAGTACCAATTTATTTTTTAACTGTAATAAAAAATCGGCATTACAGGATTTAGAGTAAGGATATTTATTTCATTGTCACCCTGAGTTAGCCTGCCCTGAGCTTGTCGAAGGGGAAGGGCTTTCAAAAAGTGCATAATTAATACTTTACTTCGACAAGCTCAGTACAAGCTTCAACTCAGTATGACACTTTTGATGTAACTCTTTTTTAAATAATATTTACAGGATATTTCAATTTTCCACTCTAAATCCTACAGTGCCCAAAAAACTAAGGGTTGTAAATTCTGCTTCCAAAGATAGCGCTGCCAACCCTTACCATGGTACTTCCCTCACTTATGGCAAGGTTGAAATCGTCTGTCATGCCCATGGATACCTCTTTGAAATTCGGTTGATTAGCAAAGAAAAGTTTTTTTAGCTCATGAAAAATTGAATTCAGTTGATGGAATTCCGTAATGATTTGATTTTCATTTTCGGTATAAGTTGCCATTCCCATCACTCCGGTAATTTCGACATGACGAAGGTTTTTAAATTCGTTTGAGTTTAGCATTTGGATTCCTTCATCGAGGTCGAAGCCGAATTTGGTCTCTTCTTTGGCAATATAAAATTGAAGCAGACAGGGAATGATGCGGTTGTATTTTTCGGCTACCTTGTCGATTTCGAGGAGCAGCTTAAAGCTGTCAACACTATGAACCAGCGACACAAACGGAGCGATGTATTTAATCTTGTTGGTTTGCAGATGGCCGATAAAATGCCACTGGATATCTTTAGGCATGGACTCGAACTTATCGCGCATTTCGAGCGCTTTATTCTCTCCGAAAATTCGCTGCCCCGCTTCATAAGCCTCCATCAGCTGAGGGATGGGCTTGGTTTTCGATACTGCAACTAACGTTACATGGGCGGGCAATTGCTGCCTGATCTGAAGTAAATTAGTTTGAGTAATGGTCATTTCTTTGATATTTGTAATGCAAATTTAGCTAATATTTTTTTATATGTATGCAATCAATTATTCAAATGCTCAAACTCATTGTCTTTTGGAATATACACTTGCATGTAAAATGAGAGAATAAAAACGGTCAACCTTATTTAGGCATCAACAATTCATAATTCATAACTCTTCCCATTTACCATTTTCCAAAATCCGATTTCGCTTCCACGGCGTTTTCAATACTGTCGGGCAGCTGATAAAAGAAATCAATATTCGTTCGCTTTTCCAGTTCATCCACAGAGACTACAAAATAGGAGAGCGGTTTGGTGGAACCTTCATTCTTCAGGACGAAAGCAATGGCCTTAGCCGGTTTGGGCGGATCGTAATATAAGATGGCTTTATAAAAATAGGTCGGGGCTCCGATTTTCCCTTCGCCGATATATTCAATAAAGGAACTCAGAATTGGACCAGTGGCAATATATAGTTTTCCATACTCTTCGGCCCAAGTTCTGACGAGTTCTTCTAAATTTTTCCATATTTTTCGGTTAAACTCTGGCTTTTGCGGACTCATATTCGAAAAGTAAAATGACTCTTTCATGGTTTGCAAACTCCAGCTCATATCTGCCGCAGGAGCCAGATGTCCTTTGTCGTATCCCGTTTTCTTATAATCGGCATTTGAGGCTTGAAATTTTAGTGGAATTTCGGAATCTGCGACAAATTTGTTGCTGCGCTTGTATTTGGTCTCCACTGAAGCGTTAAGTGTGTAAGCCACCCAGTATGCTTGCTTGTGGGTATAGGAAAAAGAAATGCGCATTGCTGTTTTGATAAGAAGGTGCTCGTCGGGGAAACTGCTTTTTGGAACTTCGTAATGAATGGTTTGCTGTCCAGATAGTGTAGATAGGGAAGTTAATACTGCGAGTAAAAGCAATAATATATGTTTCATCGATTATTTTTTTTGTAAATGTATTCAAATTTTCAATAAATAGTAGTAATTTTAGCCGTCGGAATGTATTTAAACGTAACTATTTATATATGAGAAAATTATTATTATTGGTCGTTGCATTTTCAACAATTTTTGTTTATGCACAAAAAGACAAAGGAGTAGGTTTGAAAAAGAATGTAAAAGCAGGAGAAGGAAGAAGTAAGGGAGTAGTTACTCCTGAATTTTTATGGTCGTTGGGTAGAGTGAGCGATATTAAGGTCTCTCCCGATGGAAATCAGGTGTTGTTTGGAATTACCTATTATAATGTAGCCGAAAATAAGGGAAATCGCGATTTATATGTTATGCCCACAGCGGGCGGTGAGTTAAAGAAACTGACCGATTCCCAGGGGAACGAATACAATGGCATCTGGCGTCCCGATGGAAAGAAAATCGGCTATATCTCATCCGAAAGCGGTTCTTCTCAAATTTGGGAAATGAATCCGGATGGATCCGATAAAATCCAGATTTCAAATATAGCCGAAGGTGTGAATGGTTTTGCTTATGCTCCCGATATGAAACATTTGCTTTATACTGCCGACGTTAAACTCGATGCTACCGTGCAAGACACTTATCCCGATTTGCCAAAAGCAAATGCAATGATTTACACCGAATTGATGTATCGCCATTGGGACTCTTGGGCAGATCAGTCGTATAGTCATATTTTTGTTACCGCGTACCCGGTTCCCAAAGAAGGTGCGGCTAAAGATATCATGCCCAAAGAACGTTGGGACGCACCAATTACCCCCGATGGCGGTATGGAACAAATTGCATGGAACAATGCGGGAACCAAAATCGCATACGCTTGCAAGAAAATGTTCGGGAAAGAGTATGCCACGAGCACCAATTCGGATATCTATCTGTATGATTTGGCTTCGGGGAAAACCTCAAATATAAGTGCACCCAATCCCGGTTACGATATGGATCCGGTTTTTTCTCCCGATGGGAAATCCATTGCTTGGACGAGCATGAAAACCTCCGGTTTTGAATCGGACAAAAAACGAATCATTATATATAACTTCGCCAAACCCAAAGCAGAAGATTATTCTGCTGATTTCGATCAAAGTTCTACGAATTTTGTGTGGAGTACCGATGGGAAATCGCTCTATTTTATCAGTGGAATTCAGGCTACATATCAATTGTTTCATTTAGATATTGCGAAGAAGAAGATCACTCAGATAACAAAAGGAGTTCATGACTACACAGAATTACAGTTAGCCGGAAATAAATTGGTGGGAGCCAGAATGTCGATGTCGATGCCTACGGAAATATACACCGTGGATTTGAAAACAGGAGCTCAAACTCAGCTTTCGTTTGTTAACAAAGATAAACTCGATGCAGTTACAATGGGAAAAGTTGAAGAGCGATGGATTACCTCTACCGACGGATCAAAGTTGCTAACCTGGATTATCTATCCTCCTGATTTCGATGCCAAAAAGAAATACCCGACGTTGCTTTACACGGAAGGCGGACCTCAAAGTGCAATCAGCCAGTTTTGGTCGTATCGCTGGAATTTTCAGATTATGGCTGCAAACGGCTACATAATCGTAGCTCCTAATCGTCATGGATTGCCAACTTTCGGACAAGCTTGGAACGATCAGATCAGCCTCGATTATGGCGGACAAAATCAACAAGACTGTTTGGCCGCAATCGATTCTATGAGCAAAGAGCCCTTTGTAAATAAAGACAAACTAGGTGCTGTAGGTGCTAGCTATGGCGCATTTTCAGTATATTGGCTGGCCGGAAATCATAACAAGCGATTCAAAGCCTTTATTGCACATTGCGGAATGTTTAATTTCGAAAGTTGGTATGGAACCACGGAAGAGATGTTCTTTGCCAATCATGATTTGGGTGGTGCTTATTATAACAACCCTCGTCCGAAAAGCTACGATTTCTCTCCGAGCAATTTTATCGGAAACTGGGACACTCCAATATTGGTAATTCATGGTGGAAATGATTTCAGAATTCCATATACCGAAGGAATGCAGGCATTTAATGCCGCTCAGATGAAAGGAATTCCGAGCAAGTTTTTATTCTTTCCCGAAGAATCGCACTTTGTGCTAAAACCTCAAAACGCAATTCTTTGGCAACGTGAGTTTTTTAAATGGTTTAACACGTATTTGAAATAATTTTCCGATTTTCTACGAAAGGCATGTGATTTGTTGATTGCATGCCTTTTTTTGTTAAATTTGCAAATTAGGTCAGATGAAATAATCTTATAAAACAATTTCCTTTTTGATGGGATGCCTTTTATACGGATATTAAATTATATTGTGTATGAAAAAGATATGTTTCTCTTTATTGGTTTTATCGATGTTCTCAGTAAAATCATTCGCAGGGTGGATGTTTATTGAGAAAAAATCGAATCCGCAGGGGATGACCACTTTTGATACAATTGTAGTGCAAAACAACAAAATGCGTTCGGGCGGTAAGGAAGCAACCTATATCTACGATTTGGATGCTCAGCGTATTACGGTAATGAATAATTTCTACAAAACATACTGGACCGGGACACCCGAAGCATACAGATCCGGTGTTATTGCAGGGCTGAAAGAACAGATGGAAGTTATTGTAAACAAGATGCCTAAGGACAAGCAGGCAGCAGCCCGAAAACGCCTGGAGGGTATTATGGAATCAATGGAGAACCCCTCGGAGAAAAGTACGGGCCAGAATGCGGTTTCGGTAAAAAAAATCATCGATAAAATCATCGTGTTAAATTATAACACTCAGCGTTATGAACTTTGGATTGAAGGGAAAAAAAAGCTATCCGTTTGGGTATCCGAAAAGATTCTGATAAACGGCGATTTTAATCTAACAAAGTTTAATGCGCTTATGCAGCGTTTAATGTCGAGCAATGCAAAATTGTCAATTAAATCATCTTCGCAATATATTGATGTGCTTAAGAAGGGCTATCCCCTAAAGACAATTGAGTATATGGGCAATAAAGAAATTTCGGGAGAAGTGGTTTTTGCTAAAAAAGCAAACTATCCGGTTACTCTTTTTTCGCCTTCAGCGGGTTTTAAACTGGTCGCTTTGGACGTACTTATTAAATCAATGAAAATTAAAGGATAAAATTATAAATTAATGAAGCTTAAATCACTGATTACCTCACTTGTAATACTAACTATAGCTTTTATAACATCCACATCTTATGCTCAGTGTCCATGGGATAGGGTAAATTGTGCTCATGGCTGCGGACGTTTTAACGATGCCAATAACAATGGATTATGCGACTATTCCGAAGGAAAAACCAAAGCGGATACGTTTGGGACAAAAACGGTGGAGAAAAAAGAAGTTGCGGCTGTTGAAAAGAGAAACGAAAGTAAACAATCCAAACGTTGCAGCGGCTGCACTCATGATAAATGCATCCATTCCGAAAGCACAGAATCCGGTTCTAATGCGGAAGCTTCGGAAGAGGATGAATTCAAATCGATGGACGCAAGCGAAGTGGATACTACGGCCGTTTCAAAAGCTGAACTCGATGCCACCACTACTGCAGAAAAGGAGAAACCCTATAGTTTAATTCTAATTTCATTGATTACTTTTGCCCTTTATGCCTTTACATGGATTTTGGTAAAACTTAATAAGTTGAAACTTTCGATGCATCGAAAAATATGGAATGTGATTTTATTGTGTACATTTCTTGTTTCTTGCCTTTTTGGCTTCTTTCTAGTGGTTCAGCTTAATTATGACTTCGTTATAAGTTGGTATCGCACAGTGCTTTATTGGCATGTTCAAGTAGGTATTGCCATGACGATCATCGCTGTTTTTCATACGATTTGGCATGTCAAATATTATGTGAATATTTTTAAGCGTAAAAAAACACCCAAAGAGTAATCGCCATATTCATGGACAAGCAAAAGGTAATCCCGTTAGAAAAAAATCGATTCTGGCGGGATTTCTTGTTCGCACCTCATTCTGCTTTCAGGTTGATTGATCTCTGATTTTTTTGGGGATTGCATAATTTCTTTATACTTTTGCATAAACATAATCAAAGGAGTTTTCACCATGAGAAGATTATTGCTTCTGTTTTTTTTTATATTTTCGATCCAGCTATCGTTCGCACAAACCTTGGATTCAATCTATATCAACCCGGCCTTGAGTGCCTCTTATGTGGGTGGCGATTCCGCACTCGCCAATTTTTTACAAATCAGGCTGAAAAACGAAAAACTTCATGCCGAAAATATCTCGAGCATCGTATTTGTCCAGTTTGTAGTCGAGAAATCGGGTTTGATCAGTCAAACGGAAATCCTGCAAGGGATAAACCCGACGATTGATGCCGAAATTGAAAAAATGGTGATGTCGATGACCAAGTGGAAACCGGCCCTTGTGAAGTGGAAACCGGTTCGTTCATTAATGCTTTTGCCGATCGGGGTGATGTTCTCTGATGATGCCATGACTGGAACCATGTATTATGATGGAAATTGGCGAAGAACATCGGAAAGTTTATGCGCATTCTATCGGACGATAACGAAGAAAAATCAAGGTTATGTCGTCGAATATTTCGATAATGACCGTGTTAAAATTGAAAGTGGGGAATATTTATCATTGACTCCGGTTATCCGAAATGGCCGTTTTAGCTGCTATTATAAAAATGGGGCGAAAAAATCAGAATATTCCTATGTTCGGGATTCGCTCAATGGAGTGGCTGTAATATATTATGAAAATGGGATTATCCAAGAAAAATCCACTTATGTCAAAAACATGAAGGAAGGCCTGTCGATGGAATACATGGAAGATAGTACACTGGTGGTAACCAAGGAATATAAACATGGGGTGGTGGTCAGCGAGAAGTATCCGTTCCGGTTAGCCACCGATTCCACAAATTTCGATAGTGACATAGTTAAGAATAAAGATTTGATATTGCCCCATTTTCCCAATGGCGACGATGCCATGACCAAATTTATCGACAAGAATTTGGTGTATCCGTCCGAAGCCAGAAAACAGGAAATTCACGGGGAAGTGATTACCCAGTTCGTGGTCGAAGCAGATGGCCGGCTGACGGATATACAGGTGATTCAAAGCGTGCATCCGCTTCTCGATAATGAGGCGGTAAGAGTGGCCAAATTAATGCCGAAATGGGTGCCGGCCTTGAAAAAGGGTAAACCGATTAAAGTGAAGTTTACTTGGCATGCCAAATTTTAACAATTCAAACCAATATCTTTAAATCTATGAAAAAAAATCTGCTGTTTTTAATTTGTGTTTTTTTGCTGACCGCCGGGGCTAACGCCCAGAATAAAAATGACAGCATTTATGCCAATTGCGAGGTTATTCCTACCTTCACGGGAGGCGATGCCGCTTGCCGAAGCTATCTGATTAAAAACATCATAATGCCAGATGATGCCTTGAAACAAAATGTCGAAGGTACCGTTTATGTCCAATTTGTGGTGGAACGAAACGGAATTTTGTCTTCCGTGGAATTAAAAAAGGGGATTTTAAAGTCGCTGGACGACGAAATTGTTCGAGTGGTGAAAAAGATGCCGGCATGGTCACCTGCAATAGCAAATGGGATCAATGTCAGATATCAATATACCCTGCCTGTCAGAATCAGGCAGTTCGATTACTTGAAGTTTGATAGTTTGGTCGATTTTCTGGATAGTAATTATAATCTTGTCGATCAGGCCATGAGTTCGCATTACAGTGTGATTAAAAAAGGGAAATCAAGCTTTTTGGTTTCTTATTACCGGAAAAACGGAATATTGGTCGAAGAACAAATGTGCAAAACGATTAAACCCAATGTAAAACATGGTCAAAATGTAATTTACTTCGAAGATAAAAAGGTTAAATCAAAAGGAACTTATGTGAACGACAAAAAGGATGGGATCTTTACGACATACGATCAGGAGGGAGTAAAAATTAAAGAAGAAAATTTCGAGAATGGGCTTTCAAAGGATATGCCTAGTGAAGAAGCCCCGATTTATATTGTTTGTGAAGCCCCCCCAAGGTTTCCGGGGGGTGAGAAGGAGAGAAAGAAATTCATAAAAGACAATCTTGTTTATCCCGAAAGAGCGAAGGAAAAGGGGAAAGAAGGGGTCGTATATATTGAATTTGTAGTGGAACGCGACGGGTCGATCTCCATGCCTTCGATAAAGCGGGATGAAATTGGATATGGTTGCGGCGAAGAGGCGCTTCGGCTTGTTAAACTGATGCCTAAATGGGAGCCGGGTATGCAAAGGGATAAGACTGTGAGAGTCGCGGTTGTGCTTCCGGTAGTATTTACCTTGGATTAAAGTTAACCTTTAAGATTTCAAATATGAAGAAAATTACATTTATCTTATTTTGCCTTTTAATGCAGTTCGCATTATTGGGTCAGAATTCAGCGGATTCTGCAAAAATATTAATTAGAACCCGTGAGCCTAAAGACGATGGAAATGCTTATTTTGTTGTTGAAGAGATGCCTGATTTTCCGGGAGGTGATAAAGCGAGAATGAAATTTTTAGCTCGCAATTTAAGATATCCTAAGGAAGCAAGAGAAAACAACATAGAAGGTGTTGTATATATTGAGTTTATTGTTGAAAAAGACGGTTCGCTGACAAATATTAAGGTTAAGCGAGGAATTGGTGGCGGTTGTGACGAAGAGAGTATCCGAGTCGTGAAGTTGATGCCTAAATGGAAACCGGGAAAACAACGGGGCGAATATGTTAGAACCCAGTTTCTATTGCCATTTAAATTTATTTTAAATTAAAATTTCAAAAGTTAAACATGAATATTTACTCATGAAAAAAACACTTTTTATCTCGTTTTGCCTTTCAATGCCGTTTGTAATGTTTGGACAAAATTCAACGGATTCAACTCGGTCGGAATCGGTTAGAGCCATATTAGATACCACTTATTTCGACAAAGAATGGAAAAAATCGGATTTCAATGGTGCCGATTATTATCGGGTCAGGCAACAGATTGAATCCGGCTTCACCATCGATTATTATTCAAAGAGTGGCACGCCCATCGAAAAAGGACACTATTCATCTCTGTCACCCGAAATCAAACACGGCCATTTTATCACCTATTTCGAAAACGGGATCAAATCGTCGGAGTACAATTGCATAAACGATACAATTCAAGGTGAAGCCTTGGACTATTATCCCAGCGGAAAAATGAAGATAAGAATGAATTATTTGAATAATCTAAAAGATGGGGATAATTATGAGTATTTCGAAGACGGATCAATGATGTTCATTCGTAAATTCAAGAATGGCGAGCTGATTGAAGTTTCCAAAGATCCCAAAGATCCCACTGTGGCTTATAGCGTGGTCGAAATCTCTCCTGGTTTTCCTGGAGGTGATGAAGCAAGGATGAACTATTTGGCTCATAGCTTAAAATATCCTCAGGAAGCTAGAGAAAACAATATCCAAGGAACCGTATATATTGAACTTGTAGTGGAAATTGATGGTTCGCTGACTCATATTAAGGTTTTACGGGATATAGGAAGCGGTTGCGATGAAGAATGCGTGCGAGTGGTCAAATTAATGCCAAAATGGAATCCGGGAAAACAACGGGGTAAACCGGTGAGGACTCAATTCGTGCTTCCGATTAAATTTATTCTCAACTAAACGACGGCCAATAATTCATCTGAACTTTTGCGTATGAAAAATCTCCTTTTGTTTTTATTTTGTCTTTCAATGTCGTTTGCAATGTTTGGACAGAATTCAGCGGATTCAACATCTATCAAGGGTAAAGTGACTCCGGAAAGTGGGTATGACCCCTTTACGGTGCCAAGTGAACCTGTTCGGGTGACTAAGGATGATGAAATATGCAAAAATCCCGATAAAACGGCAACATTTCCCGGGGGAGATATCGCACTGGTGAAATACCTAAAGAAAAACGTCTATTACCCGTTGGATGTCCCCGATAATGTGGAAGGGAAAGTTTATGTCTCTTTTGTGATTGAAAAAGATGGGTCGATTACGAATGTCAAAATTGTTAAAAGTCCACACCCTTCGTTTTCTGTGGAAGTGATTCGGGTGATCAAGCGAATGCCAAAATGGATTCCAGGCAAAAAAAACGGGGAAATCGTGCGGACGAAACTTGTAATGCCCTTTGCTTTTTCAATTCATGATCTGGATTGATCTTTTGCTTTTTGGCCTCGTCGTATTAGCCTATTAACACATTATTGCATTAACACATTGGCTATCTTAAACTTCAAATTTTCAAATCTTCAAATTGGCACATTATCGCATTATCACATTACCGCATCTTCAAGAACCCTGCGTCAATCCTCATACTCGCGTAGCATAATTTTCAAATTGATTCATTTTCAAATTGGCAAATTAGCACATTGGCAAATTAGCACATTGATACATCTCGATAAAATTCGTAAATTTGTTCAAAATTGAATTTGTCCAATGAAAGTCTGTATTGCCGAAAAACCAAGTGTAGCCAAGGAAATTGCCCGTATTTTGGGAGCAAACAACCGTAAGGACGGGTTCTTTGAAGGAAACGGTTATCAGGTTACCTGGACTTTCGGTCACTTGTGTACCCTCAAAAGCCCCGACGATTATACCGACCGTTGGAAATGGTGGAACTTATATGAGTTGCCCATGATTCCTTCGCGCTTTGGCATCAAGTTGATCGATAACGATGGCGTGCAAAAACAGTTTCATACGATAGAAACGCTGGTGACTGGTTGCGATGAAGTGATAAACTGCGGTGATGCCGGAATCGAAGGGGAACTGATTCAGCGCTGGGTGCTCACCAAGGCGCAATGCAAGAAGCCCATCAAACGGCTTTGGATTTCGTCGCTGACCGATGAAGCCATCAAGGAGGGATTCACCAAACTGAAAGAAGGAGCCGACTTCGATTTGCTCTATGCTGCCGGAAATGCCCGAGCTATTGGCGATTGGCTGCTGGGGATGAATGCAAGCCGGCTTTATACTTTAAAATATGCAAACGGCAAAGGAGTGCTCTCCATCGGCAGGGTACAAACGCCTACGTTGGCTCTGCTTGTCAATCGCTTTGAGGAGATAAGGAATTTTGTTCCCAAAACCTATTGGGAGCTTAAAACAAAATACCGTGAAGTGCTTTTCAATTCCACCAAAGGCCGCTACGATACCCGCGAGGATGCGCTCAAGATTTTGGAAAATATCAAGAACCATGATTTTGAAATCCTTTCCTTCGAAAAGAAAAAAGGGACGGAACAGCCCCCGAAACTGTTCGATTTAACCTCGCTACAAGTGGAATGCAATAAAAAGTTCAGCTTTTCGGCTGATGACACCCTGAAACTTATCCAGTCGCTATACGAAAAGAAAATGGTTACCTATCCTCGCGTTGATACCACTTATCTGCCCAATGATGTCTATCCGAAAATTGAAGGCATCCTGAAAAATTTGGATCCGTATGCAAACTTTATCGCTCCGCTATTGGGAAAACCGATCCGGAAGAGCAAAAAAGTTTTTGATGATAAAAAAATTACCGATCACCATGCAATTATTCCCACAGGAATAAAACCTGTTGGACTTATGCTCCACGAAAAGCAGGTCTATGACCTCATTGCACGGCGATTTATCGCTGTTTTCTACCCCGATTGCATTGTTTCCAATACTACGGTTATTGGTGATGTGGATGGAACTGAATTTAAAGCGACCGGAAAAGAGATTCTGGAAGAGGGTTGGCGGGTGCTTTATCCTAAAAAAGAGACCGATAATGAAGAAGCAGAGGGTAATGAAGATCAATTGATGCCCACTTTTGTAAAGGGAGAGCGGGGGGCTCATATACCCGATTTGCTCGAAAAGCAAACCCAACCTCCAAAAATGCACACCGAAGCTACCTTGTTGCGGGCCATGGAGACTGCGGGCAAACAAATTGATGATGAAGAGTTGAGGGAGGTGATGAAAGAGAATGGAATCGGTCGCCCGTCCACACGGGCAAACATTATTGAAACATTGTTTAAACGCAAATATGTTTTACGGGAGAAGAAGAATCTGGTGCCCACGCAAACTGGAATTCAGCTAATTAACACCATTCGGAATGATTTGTTGAAATCGGTTGAACTGACTGGGATGTGGGAGAGGAAACTTCGCCAGATAGAACGTGGAGAGTACGACCCCAAACTGTTCTTGGATGAGATGAAACAGATGGTTTCCGACTTGGTGAATGAAGTCAAGAAAGAGAATGCTTCCTACATCAGCATCGCACAGGATGAGGTGAAAAAGGAATCCCCCAAACCGGATGAAAAATCGCCCAAAAAAGCGGCTACACCCTCAAAAACCGAAGAAACGGCAGTTTGCCCGAAATGTAAACAAGGGAAACTGCTCAAAGGCAATACCGCTTTTGGTTGCAGTGAATATAAATCGGGTTGCGACTTTAAGGTGGAATTCACCCAGTTTGGGAAAAAATTGACCGATAAACAACTGCTTACACTTATTTCCAAAGGCAAATCTCCAAAAATTAAAGGATTCGAAGTGGAGGGCAAGAAGCAAAATGGAATGATTGTTTTGGACGCAGCGTTTAAAGCACAATTTCAACCCGATGCCGATGAAAAACCAAAGACGGAGGCTTCAAAGCCGGAAAAATTAGTCTGCCCGAAATGCGGGGAAGGGGAGATGCTCAAGGGCAAATCGGCTTATGGATGCAGCCGCTATCGTGAAGGGTGCACCTTCGTAGTTCCGTTTAATCAACTCCAATCACCGAATGGAGATGTTACCCCTGCCCAAAAAGAGTTGGATGAATTGTTTAGGATGGGGAAATGATTTTTAGTTTATAGATCCCGAAAAATCCAATTTTATTTTTCAGCATACGCTTCTTGTTGTTATTACCACTAAGGCACTTAGAACACTAAGGATCACTAAGAATTCTTGATTTTTCTCATATACAGAGCCTTCGACTATAGTTTATCCTGCCACAGCGGGACTCAGTCATCGGAATTCTTTAGACTCGCTTGGCGCAATTAGCAAATTAGCACATCACCACATTAGCAAATTGTTCCTTAATTCAATATAGAGTTTTTCTTGTACGTTTTAAGCAGTTCCAGGGTGATCTGTTCCGGCACCCGAATAATCGGGTAAACATTCAGTTTCTGATCCCAATACGGAGTTTTGGAATAAAACCAGTTGTAAATTTCGTACTGGTTCTGACGGAAAGAGCTATCGCTATTATATTTCAATTCAAAATCCGCTTTCAGTTTCGGATCTTTGTCCATCATTTCTCGCATCATCTTTTCCATTACATACGATTCGGAATATTCTTTCTGTTCGAAGATGATGTTGAAAAATCCCCATTGGAGGTAAGAATCAGGCGAATTCGGCTCAAACATGTGGACAATTAATTTTAACCGAAGTTGGGATACGGGAACAACTATTGACCCTTGTGGCACTACAACCTGTTCCTTATACACCGAATTTGTCTGGCTTTTTACCGTTTGATGTCCTTCAACACTTCGTGGGTTCAGTTCAACCTTGTCGAATTTAATAATTTCACCCTTGATGGTTACATTCTCTTTTACTTTGAAATACTCAATTTCATGGGTTTTCAGCAACGGTTCAATAAACGAAATTTCCGGTGGAATGACGTAAGCTGCTGGAAGTGTTACCGTTGATTTTACCTTTAGTTGTTTGAAATAGGGGACGGAAAAAGTCTCTTTTCTGGTGCTGTCATATATAAACCAGTTTCCACCGGTGATATCGCTTTTTACAATATCATAATGTACTCCACGAAATGGAATAATCACGGAATCTCCACTTGATTCAAATTCCAAGGAAAAAGGTTGTTTCAGCATCTCTTTTGAAAGCATGCTTTCGTCCGCTTTTTTATTCATGGCGAGCAAGGTTTCACGCTCTTTTGCAAAAAGCTTGAGCGACTCCATGATGATTCCGTAGGTGGCAAAAACTCTGGTTTTGTAAGACTTCAGCATGTGGGTTTCAATCAGCAGGCAACCTCTGTTTCGGGCGGCTGCAAATCCGTTGAGGAGTTTTAGCGGCGATGCGTAGTTGATTAAACCGCTCCGGGGATCGTGCCAATTTCTGAAAATAATGTAAGGGAAAATCGAGTAGCCCAATGAATCCATTTTTGGAGTGATGGTCTTCAGGTAACTGTTTTCGAGCCACGACGAAATTGTAGGATCCAAATTGCCTCCGGTTTCAAGGCTGTAGGTGATGGCATATTGGTAATCGGCACCGTCGGTGGTGTGGCAGTCAAACAGAAAGTCGGGGTTCCATTTGTTGTACATTTTAAGCCAATGCTGCATCTCGATGGCATCGGTCTTCAAATAATCGCGGTTTAAATTGTAGTTGTTGGCCGTGGTTCGCCAACCCATCTCCTTGGGACCGTTTTGGTTGATCCGGTTAAAAGCGCTCCAGCGTTCATGACCATCCACATTGAATATAGGAATGAAGATGATGCTGATATAATCGAGTAGGGAAGAATTTATATTTCGATAGACCAGGTCGCGAATCAGCATAAATCCGGCATCCTTACCGTCGGGCTCTCCGGCATGGACACACGCCTGAATAAAGATAATCGCCCGTCCTGCTTTGCGAATGCTGTTGGGAGAAGAAAAGCCGTTTTTATCCACAATCAACATTGGGATATCCATTCCCCGGGCGGATTTTCCAATGATTATCCGATTCACCATTTTAGAACTTTTCACCAGACGATTGCAATAATCAATAGTGCCTTTGTAAGTGGGGGTTTCCAAGTAGTTCGACTGTTCAAAAAGAGTGACCAATGAATCAATTTTAACCTGGCCAAATCCAAAGATTGGAATGAAAAGTAAGAATAGGATTGGGAATCGTTTCATTATTTGTAATTTTGTACAAAAGTAATCCGAAATAAAATAAAAACATACTCTTTCACCTAAAATGGATAATTTTTATCACGACCATAAACTCGAAGAAGGAGCCTGGTACGACTTCAAAATTGTGAAGATCGCAACAATGGATGATGAGCATTTTTATGTGTTGCAAACTCCGATCAATACCCGGATGTTGTTGCCGGTTGTTCCATACTTGAGCTATTCTTTTAAAGTTGGTCAAACCATCCGTTGCAAGGTGGACAAAGTGAGTTGCACCGGAAAAATATATATTGAGCCCGAACATCCGTATTATCAAGTCGATAAATCATATCCTTTTCCAGTGGTTGAAGTACTCGACACCATGGATTTATATCATCAGCAGTTAAAATTGTTGGTGCTTAACGACCGGCTCAATCATCAGATATACTTGCCCTTACGGATTGATCAGGAAGTCTTGCCAAAGGAGGTGGAATTGCGGATTATCCGGATAAAGAAATCAATGGTCTTTGCTCTACCTAATGATCCTCCATTCGATTATCGGCCGGTAGATGGGGAATGGCATCGGTTAAAGGTGATAAACGCATTTGAGATGGGAGATGAGGGGCGATTTTATTTGTTCGAAGATGAATTGAAAAAGTGGCATCTGGCTCCGGTTAAATATTTTGGGAAGCAACTGCTGAGTCTTCATGCGGAAGTAAAAGCGAAAGTTTCGTTGTCCCGGGTCAGCGAGTATTACAATCTGGAATTTGAGCACCCCAATTACCCCTTTGGCTCCGAAAGGTATTTCGATATTATTTCGGAAAAAACAGTGGAATTGGCTCCTGATAAACAAGAATGGCAAATATCAGTCAAAATTGAGGATGAAGTTCAAAATGTAAATCTTCCACTATCCGCGAAAGTGAATGACCGTAAAATTTTGCTCAAAATAGGATTGATCCGCAAAGGGAAACTGCAACTGGAAGCAATTTAAACAAAGAGAGTCTAAAAAGTTCATAAAGTTCATAAAGTGCCGAATTATCAAAATCTTTGATTTTGTAGTAACCTGAGTTCGATATAAGGGATTAGTAAAAGAGAGCTAATTGGCTTGATTTTTCTTCAAATTCTACTTTTATAGATGGTTTTTTTGGAAAAAAGGAATAGGCAATTAGACCACTAATCATATTGGTTATAAAATTTTCCAAGCTTCTATGGCGAGAATGCTCCACTTGGCAAATGTTTTTCAGTTCATCATTTACTGTTTCAATAACCGATCTTTTTCGCAATAATATTGCATCTGCATATGACATCAAAGCCCCTTTCATATTCTTTTTCAGTCTTGTAACCAATTGGATCCCATTAACAAATAGCATTTCAAATAGGGTTTGACCGATATAACCCTTGTCAGCGAAAAGTTTTCCAAATATTTTTTGGGTGAAATTTTTATTTTTAAGAGGGGCTCTATCGTCCACATCCCCTTGAGTAATTACAAAATTCAACAATTCTCCCTTGTCGTTAATGATCAAATGCAGTTTAAACCCATAAAACCAACCCATCGTTGATTTGCCTACTGTTGCAATTCCTTGGAATACTTTATTCCTTTTAATCCTTTTATTTTTGCAAACTGCAATTTTAGTTGAATCAATAAATGAAATTCCCGTACATTCAGCCATACAACAGGTTTTTAGAAACATAGCCATCGGAAGCATTGCTTTTTTTTGCAATTCGACAAACCGGTTGTAGGAAACTTGAGTTGGAAATTCCTTGTTCATATGTTTACCCACATAAAACAGGTAGAAATGCTTTAAATTACGGTAACCACCCGTGTGAAATAAAACCAGAATAGTGATGACTTCGCTGGGGGACAACTTTGATTTTTTATTCCGTGTTTTTTTGTTTGCATCTGCGCTCAATGAATGTTTTTTTATAGTTTGATCAAAACTTTTACAAAATTCATCAATTATATAAAATATTTCCATTAAATTTGCCTGTTGTGTATTCATGTTTGACTTTGTTATGTTATTGATTGTCAGTCACAAAGATAACAAAAAAGAACTAAATACACAACTTTTTTATTGATTTTTTTGCCTTTTTCTTATATCGAACTCAGGTTAGTAATTCGTGCATCCTCGAAAAAAGACGAAATTGAAAATTTCTTTTTTTTCGGGATTGAAAGTTTGGGGAGTTCATAATCCTCGTTTTCAGGCCTCAGTAAATGTATTAGATATAAACTACAAACAGGTGAGATAAATTGAATTTGTAGTTTATAAGTATCAAAGTTGAAATTGTATTATGCAAAATACAATTTGATATCAAATTTGTATTATGTAAAATACAATTATGTGAATCAATCTCGTGAGCTATAGCGAATAAATTGGCAATCTCAATTAGCAAAAATGTACATTTTGCCCTTAGAGTCGCTTTGTCAGTACAGATGCTTCCTAGACGTCAGCATGACAAAGCAAGACTATCTCTGCTATCTTACTTTAAAAACTTTATAGCCTTTTAACTTTTAGCCTAAAAAAGAATTCCTGCTCTTACTCCGATAAACTGATAGATTACCCTGTCTTCTTGATTGGTGGTTAATGCAGGGTATAGATTAGTTTCATCCGACCATTTAATTGAACTTTCCTGCAGTTTGTATTCGAAAGAGATAATACCGGCGGCAGATTCGGAAAACATTACTTTAAGCCCTAAGCCTCCTGAAAAGTAAATTCCTTCTGTGGCTCCGTGAATTACCCGGTTTTGATTATCGGGAACAGGAGATTCGTACCATTTACTTGAATAGCCGAAATTGGTGCTGAGAAAAGGGGAGAACTGTCCGGAGAGGAAATTTACTCTTAAGTCGGCATACAGCGGAATAAACGAAGTATGTTTCCATTTTTCAAAACCAACCCCCATGCCCAATGAAAAATATCTGCTAAATTGATAGCCAACAACCTGATGTAGGGAAACTGATGTAATTTGGTTGTTTATGGTGCTTTTTCCATCAGTATATTTGATATCGTTAAACCCATTTACAAAACCGAATGAAGAGATGTAAATTACGCCCCTGTCTTTAAATGTATTAATGTTCTGAGCCGTTGAAATATTTATTAAGCCTAGAAAAAGGAATATCAGGGCAGATTTAAAGTATCGATTACACATAAAATTATTTTTCTACAAAAATAATCCTTTTTGATGAAATATTGGAAAAAGAATAAAAATGTATCCTAAATTACTTGGTCGGCTACTTTTTTGAGAAATGCTGAAAACTGTTTTAGCAGATGAATCGTAATTATTTTGTGGCAGAAAAATACATTGGGATATGATTTCTTTGTAATTTTGAATTATTCTTTATAAGCTTCGGGTAAGTTGTGATGCGGATGTTTTAAACTAGAGAGGAAATTAATAGAAACAAAATTTTGTATATTTGCAGCATGAATGAGATGATATTAATCCTGGATTTTGGTTCGCAATACACTCAGCTTATTGCGAGAAGAGTTAGAGAACTGAATGTTTATTGTGAAATTCACCCGTTTAATAAAATTCCTGCTTTCGGAAACGAACTAAAAGGGGTGATTTTATCCGGAAGTCCCTATTCTGTGCGTACAGAAGGTGCTCCTAATCCCGATATCAGCATATTTAGAGGAAAAGTTCCCATGTTGGCTGTTTGTTACGGAGCCCAACTATTGGCGCAGCAAAACGGGGGAAATGTGATGCCGTCAAAAATAAGGGAATACGGAAGAGCTAATTTATCGTTTATTAATCATCAATCCGATTTACTTCGCGATATTCCCAATGGAAGCCAGGTATGGATGTCGCATGGGGATACTATTTCGGCACTACCCGATGGTTTTGAAGTAATATGCAGTACTTCCGACGTTAAAGCCGGTGGGTTTAAAATTCAGGATGAAGAAACTTATGGCATTCAGTTTCACCCCGAAGTTTATCACTCTACAGATGGGACGACTTTGCTGAAAAATTTCATACTAGGAATTGCTAAATGTTCGGGCGACTGGACTCCAAATTCGTTTGTAGAAACTACAATTGCTGAATTAAAGCTGAAATTAGGGCAGGATCGGGTACTTCTCGGTTTATCGGGAGGGGTTGATTCTTCTGTTGCGGCAGTGCTTTTGCATAAAGCTATCGGCACAAACTTATACTGTATTTTTGTGGATAACGGATTACTTCGTAAAAACGAGTTCCAAAATGTATTGGATTCATACAAAAATATGGGCTTAAATGTTAAAGGAGTTGATGCCTCCCGTGAATTTTATGCTGCTCTTAAAGGAATTACAGAACCTGAAGCAAAACGGAAAGTGATAGGCAAAACGTTTATTGATGTATTCGACGGTGAAGCAAAAAAAATAGAAAACGTAGTTTGGTTAGCCCAAGGCACAATATACCCGGATGTAATTGAGTCGGTTTCGGTTAAAGGTCCCTCAGCCACAATAAAGTCACATCATAATGTCGGCGGATTACCGGATTACATGAAATTGAAAATTGTGGAACCCTTGAAATCTTTGTTTAAAGATGAGGTGCGAAGAGTGGGGGCAGCTTTAGGGATGTCGGATGCATTGTTAACTCGTCATCCCTTTCCCGGACCGGGTTTGGGAATCCGTATTTTGAGTGATATCACTCCCGAGAAAGTGTCTATATTACAAGATGTTGATGATGTCTTTATTCAGCATTTGCGTGATTCGGGTTGGTACGACAAAGTATGGCAAGCCGGGGCAATGTTGCTGCCGGTTCAAAGTGTGGGAGTGATGGGTGATGAACGTACTTATGAAAGTGTGGTTGCACTTAGAGCGGTAAGTTCAACCGATGGGATGACTGCCGATTGGTCGCATTTGCCTTACGATTTGTTGGCAAAAATTTCGAATGATATTATTAATAAAGTTAAAGGAGTGAACAGAGTGGTATATGATATCAGCTCGAAACCTCCTGCAACAATTGAGTGGGAATGACAATTGAAAGTTCACAAAGCTAAAGGCAAAAAGTGTTAATAGCCAAAGGTCAACAGTTAAAAGCTAAAGAGATGAAGTATATTATAAAATCAGTTTTTATTGTCTTGGTGTTTGTTTTATCAACTACAGCTATTTATTCACAGACCAGTAATGTAAAGAGCAGCAGGATAGAAACCATTAGTGGAAAGTCGTTTTATATTCATACTGTTGAAAAAGGCCAAACACTTTATGGGATTTCGAAAATTTATTCAATTTCTGTGGATGAGATTCTGGAGTATAATCCGGATGCGTCTTCCGGCTTAAAAAAAGGAATGGACCTTAAAATTCCTTCAAAGACAACCTCGGTGGATATTTCCAGCCATGAGGCAACGGTAGGCGATACAACGTTGGAACATGTTGTTAAACAGGGCGAAACACTCTACTCCATTGCAAAACAGCATAATGTAACCGTTGCTCAAATAAAAAGCAAAAACCCGACTTTAGGAGATCAGCTTTCTATTGGTCAAAAAGTCCTGATTCCGATAAGGGTTAAGGTTTCCCCAGTTGTTAAAAATAGCGATATTGTGGACAAAATAAATCAAGGCGTTCCGTTGGAAAAAGAGGTTAGCGTGGTTCCTGATACGCTTAAAAAACCAATAGAAACGGTTGGTGTAAAAGTTAAAAAGTCGTTTCGGGGATATTACGAAGTCGCTTTATTCGTCCCATTGTATTTATCAGAGGCAGTAGATGTTAATAATATTAAGACGCTGAAAGATTTGAATGATGTAAAATCGTTTAGTTTTATTCAATTTTACGAATCGTTTCTTATTGCAATGAAACAGTTTGAAAGCAAGGGCGTGAAAGTTACCCTGAGAGTATATGACGTTGTTAATGATACGAATAAGTTAAACAAAGTATTAAGCTCTTCCGACTTTGAAAATGTTGATCTGATTATCGGCCCTTTTTTACCCAGAACGTTTAAAGTGGCTTCGCGATGGGCAATGCAAAATCAAGTGTTTATTGTTAATCCTTTTTCAAGGCGTGTCGATTTTATCAGCAACAATCCGTATGTGGTAAAAATGGATCCGTCCGATCAGGATGTGGCATCGAAAATTGCAGATTATTGTTCTGTGACATATAAAAATCCGAATATTTTGTTGCTTCACAATGGCTCCGACAGCGAAAAGAAGAAGGTAGCTGCATTAAAACAGTGTTTTTTAATGAAATCTCCCAAAATTGTGGTCAAAGATATGATTTACAATGAAAAGGGAATCAATGGTGTGCGCGAAAAAAATGGTTGATATTAAGAATACAGATAATCAACAGAATATAATCATCTCATTGTTTACAAAAGAGGCGATAGTTACGAACTTTGTTCGGAGACTTTATGAACTCAAACTTGAAAATATAACCCTCTTTGCACCCATAGAATGGGCGGAATATAATAATATTGAGACGGATTACCTCGAATATCTCCATTTGCACTATTACGATCAATATTTTGTAGATTACACGGATTCAAAAGTTATTGATTTTGTGGAAAAATTCAGAAACGAGAATAAAACGGAGCCCGAATTGGATAAATATGCTTTTCAGGGATATGATATTTGTACCTATTTTGTTGGAGCGCTCATCCAATACGGATATGTATGGAATGAAAAATTAAACGAATATCATCCTGATTTAATCAGTTCAAAGATTAAATTGAATCGCAAAGATGAAAACTCAGGTTTCGAAAATTCTGAAATTCAAATCTTCAAATTACAGAATTATCGGTTTGTAAAAGCGGAATAAAAGCGGCAAAAGCCTGTAAAGTCCATAAAGGCTGTAAAGTCCTTAAAGTCAATAGGTACACGGTGAATGGTGCAGGGTGCATGGTAAAAGCCCCCCTTTCTTTGCACCGTTTACCCTTTCTCCTCCTAATACTTATATTTATCTCCCCAAAGTTTCTTAAGGTAGTTTCGCTGATCGTTTTCACGGGCATTGTTGCCGGGTTTGTAGAATGTTTTACCGATGATTTTTTCCGGAAGAAATTCCAAATTAATGAAGTTATTCTCGTACTCATGAGCGTATTTGTACTCTTTGCCGTAGCCGATATTTTTCATGAATTTAGTGGGTGCATTGCGCAGATGAAGAGGCACCGGCAAATCTCCGGTTTGGTCGATAAAATTCAGGGCCTCATCAATAGCCAAATAAGTGGAGTTGCTTTTGGGAGAAGTAGCCAAATAAACTGCAGTTTGCGAGAGAATTATCCGTGCTTCCGGCATGCCGATTACGTTAATAGCCTGAAAGCAGTTGTTGGCAAGTAAAAGTGCGTTCGGATTTGCATTTCCAATATCTTCACTGGCTAGAATTACCATTCTGCGGGCAATAAATTTGGGATCTTCGCCGGCCTTAATCATTCGTGCCAGCCAATAAACGGCCCCATTCGGATCGCTGCCACGCATCGACTTAATAAATGCGGAAATAATATCGTAGTGCATCTCTCCCGATTTATCATAGATGGCTAAGTTCTGTTGAATTGTATCGAGAACCAATTTATTGGTAATAGAAATAGGCTTCCCTTTTTTGAAGTTGCTTTCCACCGTAATTTGAAAAGCGTTCAATAACTTCCGGGCATCACCGCCTGAAATGCGATGTAGCGCCTCGCTTTCGGAAATAGTGATTTCTACTTTTAGTTCGTTTTCGGCAATTCTTTTTGCTTCGGTTAAAATCTTGTTGAGGTGCTCTTCTGTGAGTGACTTTAAAATATATACCTGACAACGGGAGAGTAGCGGAGCAATGACCTCAAAGGACGGATTTTCGGTAGTGGCACCGATAAGCGTAACCACTCCGCGTTCCACAGCACCCAAAAGAGAGTCTTGCTGAGCCTTGTTAAAGCGATGAATCTCGTCGATAAAAAGAATTGTGGATTGAGTTTCGTTAGCTGCTTTTTCTATAATCTCGCGCACATCCTTTACCCCTGAACTAATAGCGCTAAGTGTATAAAAAGGGCAATTAAGCTGATGAGCAATAATATTGGCAAGCGTAGTCTTTCCAACTCCGGGAGGCCCCCATAAAATCATGGATGGAATGTTTCCGCTTTCGATTGATTTTCGTAATACAGCTCCCGATCCGATGAGATGATCTTGACCTACGTATTCGTCTATGCTACTAGGGCGCATAATTTCTGCTAACGGCTTATTCACTGACTTAATTTTTTTACGAAAATACACTTTTTTTTGAATAGGATGAAATGCAGATTTGCAGAGATGTTGAACTTTCCCGATAACCATCGGGATGAAACGAGTCGGTAGAACCGAAGTTAATTCGTGCTTGATACCTGATTAAACGGTTCTTCGGCTTTGCTTTTTGTCTTGTGAAATATAAACCCTATTTTTGCAGACTAAATCATCAATTACATGGCAGCTAAGCAATCGGGTACATTATTTTTAATTCCTACACCCATAGGAGATAACTACAAACGGGAGTTCCCGGATTTTAACGTGGCGGAAATTGAAAAAATCCGCTTCTTTATCGTTGAAGAGCTTCGAACTGCCCGCCGGTTTCTGAAGTCAATTGGGTATCCGCATCCGTTTACCGAGGAGATGTTCATGGTTTTAAACGAGCACACGACAAATGTGGTGGTTGAAAATTACTTGGCGGAAGCTAAAAAAGGAAATTCCATCGGGTTGATGTCGGAAGCCGGAATGCCTTGTACTGCCGATCCTGGAGCAATTGTGGTAGCTCAGGCACATAAAATCGGAATCGCCGTGGTGCCGTTGGTTGGTGCTTCGTCTATGCTGCTTGCACTCTCCGCTTCGGGGTTTAACGGTCAGCAGTTTACATTTAACGGCTATTTACCCATCGATAAAACTGCACGGGAACATTTTATCAAAGAACTCGAACGGAAAGCACATGAGCATGTGACCCAACTTTTTATAGAAGCTCCATACAGGAATGTACAAATGTTTGATTCGTTATGTAAAATATTGAATCCGAATACTTTAATGTGCATAGCCTCGGGATTATATACTTCGGAAATGTTTATTAAAACACTTTCAATCAAAACATGGGCGAAACTTGGGGCTCCCGATTTTCATAAAGTACCGGCGGTGTTTTTAATCGGAGATTAGTTTTCTTCGTCGTAAAATACCTGATAGAAATTTAGATTTCGTTCGTTATCGAATCCTTTCACGATATTTTTTCGATTGCCATGAATGTAAACCGTAAAGTTTTTATCCAGTTTTAACACACTCTTGAATATCTTAGACTGCTTGGCCACAGCATTTTCGGATAAACTGAACTCTTCCTGAATCTTCAAATCATGATCTTGCTCAAATTCATTTTTATATCGATGAAATTCGTCGATGATTTCGGGCTGGGAAATGACTTCCTGTGCAAAATCGTCGAACGAAAACTCCGACTTTTCCTTAAAAAATGATAATGATTTGTTTAAAATTTCTGCCTGATCGGCTCGATCTACTTCAAAAGATTCGGGCATTTTTTCCACCACAAAGCTTTTGCACATCTGCATGGCTTTTTGCGTTTGATAGTAACTATCTTCGTATTCTTTAATATGTAAAAACTCATCACGCCAATACTGCGCTTCAACATTTCGGTTGGTATCCACTATCGCCATCATGTAACCGTCGTGTTGATGGGTGTTGAAAACGATACACCCTTTATCCAGATTGTGGATATCGATGCCTTCGTCGTGTTCGATTACGAAATTATCGCCGGTCGGATATATTTTTAAAAACGTTTCTTTCGATTCCGATTTGAAAATACCGACGGCATCCACTACTTCATCATTAACCAGGCACTCTTTGAGGTAAACTACGTATAACTCTCCGCTCTTGATTTTAGGATGTGATGATTTTTCGTAGAGGTGGCCGGCAATGATCTCCGATTGCTCTGCAATTGCATTGGAGTTGGAAAATATTTTGGAGACACAGTTATAAACTTTATTTTGCTCAATACCGTTTTCATCGTAGAAGCTGAAATATTCATTACTTTTAAAAGGGGATAGAAAATATTTGGCTAACAAATCTTTAACGATTCCATTAACGGAAAGTGTGGATTTGGAAAGTTTAACGCCTTCATCTCGACTGCTGTTCCCAATTTTATGAACGATGATTTTGCTGAGTGTTGCGTTTGAAAAGTTGATCATTGAGAATTTGTATTTTTGTGTGATGCTTTTTTTATCTTTTAATTTAACTGTTTGCAAATATATGGCTTTTCCGATGAATATTGAAAATGAAATCAGTCTTGGACTGTTTTTTTGGAGATTGAAGAGTTGATAAGTTTATGAGTTGATAGGTTTATGGGGCCCGAAAAATAAAAAATCTTCGATTTTTGTCATTTTTCGTGGATTCTCGAAAAAAATGATCCGCCAATAGGCGGACTGTTTTTTCGGGATTGATGAGTTGATCGCAGGCTGAAGGCCCAGTTTAATTTTGGATCAAGCAACGCTTGATTATTTTAAGAAAAAATACCAATCTTCGCCCTGAAAGGGCAGCTTATTTTTCGGGGGTAAGGAGTGATGGGGCTATTTGCGTGAGGGATAGCAGTGGAAATCCTTTTTTTGTTTCCAAATTCAGTGATCTGATGACTTCAAGTCATCTTGACCACTATTCACAGGAAAAGAAAAAAAGATTGAAGCGAATAGCCCGACTTCGGCACGTTAATTTGCAAGTGATCCGATGGCTCCAAATCATCTGATCACTATTCCGAAAAAGCTACAACGAGCCGAGGACACGCCCAAAAAATTAATAATCAAATTGGATTTCGATTACTACATTAGCACATTACAGAACTATTCCGCTTTCTTATTTTTTACTGTAGGTTGGTTGCCTCCGAACGAATAGCTGATTCCAAGCATGAAGTTAAACCGCTGCGAAGGGTAGCGATAATACAGATAGTTGCGAGTGCTTGCAATGTTGTTGATGTTCAGGAATGCTCCCAAATTTTTAGTGTAACGGTATTCCAGTCCCAAATTGAAGTCGAAAATAGAATTCAGCGATTTTGATACTATTTTTCCTGATTCCACATCACGGGCAACAATTCCATTGATGAGGAACGCATTGGCCTGAATAACAATTTTATCTTGAATGTTATAGTTGGTCAGGAGCGATATTTCAAAAACCGGTTTGTGCCATGCAGCATCTTGCGTAGAAGGAGTGTACTGATAATAGTTTGTGCTTAATACGGCATTCCACTTCGACTGACTGTAATAGGAGATGTCTGCTCTGAGATGAACCAACTGGGCATCGTCGATTACCGTATTAAAGGTGTTCTTCAGCACATTTGAGCGGTCGGTTACATAAAATACCATTTGGTCTATTTTTGACGCATCACCGTAGATGTTAAGCTGTAACCTTGAACTTAAATTGCTCTCGAATGCTCCATAAAACTTATATTTTGTATTTTCGAACGAAAGGTCGAAATTTTTGCCAAGGAATGGATTTTCTTCCATGGCCCGTTTATACGAAACTCGTTCGATATCGCCGGTAACTCCCGCTTTAATGGACATGATACTGGGGATAATGGTAAATTTGGCTTCGGCAAACGGATAAGTATAAAAGTTGCCTGTTTTTCCGGTTTCGGTTTGAAATACGGCATTTACTCCAAGTTTTAATTCGTACTCTTTGTAATTTGTGGAAATAAAAGGTTGAATTTTAACCAGTGCATAATCTCCGGTACGCAAGGTATCCCATTTGTTGTTCAGGTAATCTAAGCTAACAATACCGCCAATGGTTTGATAATCGGTGAATTTCAACCACTTTACCCGCTTCGAAAGATCTGTATTCATCAGCAGAGAACTTTCCTTATTATCATTATTGTCTGCCAAATAGTGGTATTTGATGCGGTAGTTGTTTCTTAGTTTGTCTTCGGAGTTATTATTCGAGCTTAGTTTTGTGTCGAATGTTAATAGATTGATTAGATGTCGTAAGTCTCCTTTAGAGAGAGAAACAGATGGATAATCATTGGGATTGAATCCATAATACTGAACTTGATTCCGATTATAGTCGGCACTTCCTTCAATAGTGTACCTGGAGAATATTTGTTTGCCATACAGTTCAAAGTCACTATTCGCATATCCCGGATAGGCGTGGTCTTTTATTGATCCTGTAGAATTGATGTGTTTGATGTGAGCCCCCAATGCGGTTTTAGAAGAACGTGTGTTGTTTGCAAACAGTTCCACATAAGGTGTGGCATAGTTCCCCATGCCTACTTTAATCAAATTGCGATAGAGCCGGGTAATCGGTTCTCCGGATATTTTAGCGGGATTAATCGGCATGGGAGTGTATTGTGTTTCATAAACTACGGATTCGATGTTATAATCCATGACCGGTTTTGAAGTGACGGTATCTATAATCGGAGCTTTGGCGTTTATTTTAAACGCATCGGTGAGCACCGGATCAAATCCTGACTGAATAACAACAATTCCTCCGGGTTGTTGCGCCCGAAGCTCCGAAATGGTCATGAATAATAAGCTAAGCGCAGCTATTTTTATATATGTTTTCATGTTCATTTATTTTTTTATTTTTAATAGTTAATGGTCAAAAAAAAAGTCACCGGTTAATCATTGGGATTGTCGATGGATTCCGATTTAGGCTTATTTTGGCTTTTCTCAATATCAAGAATGGCATTATATTTATCTTCGGCAATTTTTTTCAGATCTTCTCCTTCGTAATTGTCCATTACACTTTTATAGGTATATTTTGCTTGAAACAAGTCGCCTTTTTCTACGTAAATATCGCCCAGTAAAATGTACGATTTTGCCAGCCAGTATTGGTACGGAGAACCTGCACTGAGCAAATCGAACGCTTTCTTTTCGGCAGTGTCAAAATTACCTTTTCTAAATTCAATATAAGCAATGGTATATTTGGCTTCTGCACCTGCTTCCGATTTGCTTTTCAGCAACGTGCTGCATTCGTCTTGAGCGATGTTAAGACTGTCGATAGCAAGTGCTGAACGGATGATGATGAGGCTGCTTTCTTCGATTTGTGCAATGGTCAATTTTTCTATCTTTTTAAAATCCAATGCTGCATCTATTGCCGATTTCCAGTTCTTTTGGTTGAATAAAATCCTCATTTTACCCAGTGAAGCAATCGTGATGTTATTTTTTTCGTTGGCAATGAGCTTCAACCGTTCGTAGTATTTCAGTGCATTGTCGAAATTATTATTGGTGTATTCAATTCCGGCGGCGGTAAGTAAAGATTTTTCTTCGTATGACGATCCCTGATTGTTGTTGATAATATATTCATATCCTTTTAAGGCATCGGCCGGTTTTCCGTTTCTCATGTCGCATTCGGCAGCACAAAAATTTGCGTTTGCCACAAAAAAGCCGTTGGGAAATTTTGAGAGGTAGTCGGAAAATCCTTTGCGCGACTTATCGCAATCATCCGACAAATATAAGTTGTAAGCCACTTTAAAGGTAATGGAGTCTTGTTCCGTGTTAGATACATTTGCAAATGGGAGGCTATTTGCATATTTGAAGAACCCATCGGCATCATTATTTTCGATGTAGATATTTTTAATATTCATCAATGCGTCTTTGCTCTCAGGCATTCCCGGATAATCGGCAACCACCTTTTTCAATATAACAAGAGCATCGTTATTCCGATCGCTGTTATTATAAACCATACCGAGTTCGAGCATGGATACTTTAAGGTATTGGCTGTTCGGGTAGTTCGAAATCAGCGTGTTATAAGCATCAATAGCAGCCGCATAGTTTGCTTTTGCTTTATACGTGTATGCCAATTGGTAATAGCTGTCGTCGATATAATTTGATTTTGGATATGATTTAATAAGTGTATTAAGCGACGCAATTTTTTCGTCAGGCTTATTGATCGCACCATAAGCCAACGCTTTTTGGTAGAGTGCATAATCAATATCCAATAGATTTAAAGCAATAGATTTATCATAAAAAGAGATGGCTTCGGCGAAGTTTTTCTGGATATAATAACAGTCGGCAGTCCGGTTGATCGCATCGTTAATAACAATTTTATTGTTTACTTTATCGGCGGCATCATTGAATTTCCGAAATGAAATGAGCGCATTGCTATATTTCTGCTGTTTAAACCAACTGTAACCGATAGTATAATGAGCCATAACATATTCGGGTAATTCAAAAGCGCCGGGTGCGGTTAAAAAAATGTTCATCACCAGAATCGAAGAGTCATATTTTTCTATTCTGTAATACGATTCTCCCAGCCAATAGAAAGACTGGGCGGTATATGCTTTCTGATATTGGTTTTTTAACGATTTGCCAAACATCTCAATAGCTTCGGTATATTTGTCGTCGTTAAAAAGTTCCAATGCCCTGAAATGGGTCATTCGCTGATACGAAGCCAGCAATTTGGGGCCTTTTTTATTGATTTTTTCGAGCGATTCAATAGCGGATTTGTAGTTTTTTGTACTTTCATAAATAGCGACCAAGTAACTATTCACTTCGTCGATATGGGATGAGTTAGGATAGCTATTGACGAAATTTTCAAAAGACACAATGGCATTTTGAAATGGGTTGTTCGATAGCTCATATTGAAGTTTGGCGTAGTTGTAAAGTGCATCTTCTTTTACTTTTGGCAGGAAATCAAGTTTGTATGCTTCTAAAAACGAGTTGGCTGCAAAGTTTTTATTGCTTTTCTTTAAATAGCAGTCTCCTAAGAAATAATATGAAATTTGGCAAAGAGAGTCTTTTTCAGTAGTTACTTCTGCAAAGTTTTTAATGGCTTTATCCAGTTCATTGCTTCGATAAGAAGCATACCCGAGTTGATAAAAATCGCTACGCGTAGGCTGTATCGTGCTCTTTTCAATATATTGTTCAAAGTATGGAATGGATTCTTTGTAAAGATTGGTATTGTAATAGGCTTCACCAATCATCCGGGTGATGTCGGGCTTGCGCTTTTCGGATGATTTTTCCAGTAATCCGGGGCCAATCTCCAATATTTTGTCATATTTTCCCTGTAGATAATAGATTTGAATGATATAGAATGGGACAATCGGATTAAAATATTCATCGTCTTTTAATGATTCAAAGCCCAGACGGGCAGTTTCGTAGTTCTTTTCGAGGTAAGCGATGTGAGAATAATAGTAAGTAGCTGGAGCTTTATATTTAGAATCCAGATCTTTTACCTGAATAAGGCTTTTTTTTGCTTCGGTATAGTTGCTGTCCACAAAAAAACAGTAACCTTTGCGATAGTTGAATTCCACTTTTTGGAAATCTTTAAGGTCGTTAAAGTCAACCAAGGCCAGTTGTTTGCTGCATTTACCGAAAGCTTTGATTTGGAAATAGTAACGTGCCAAGTAAAACCGGGCATCACCTATAACATTGTGCTGCGGATACTGGTTGAAAAAATCCAAAT
Source organism: Bacteroidales bacterium (assembly GCA_963556065.3). GTDB lineage: Bacteria > Bacteroidota > Bacteroidia > Bacteroidales > WCHB1-69 > JBAXTE01. The sequence continues at coordinate 18,241 of CAUVYH020000012.1, read as the reverse complement.
AGAGTTGTTCGGTATTGCGGTGCATCAGATTCCCGGCACAAAAGGCACGGTAATACATCGACATTGCTCGCATCTCATTCCCCTTATCGGGGGTTTGGTCTATCACTTGTTCGAAGCAATGCTGGGCGGCGACGTATTTTTCTTTTTGAATCAACTCGATTCCATCGCGAAATCGAGCTTCGGGTGATTTGTATATTTCTGTTTTTTGAGCAAATAAATTTAATGATAAAAAGCTTAAAATCAGAAAGATAGTTGTTTTTTTTCGATGTTGTGTCATGTCGTTGTTTTCTTTTATTGCACGAAATAAAATTACATGTTTTTACCAAACAGTAATCTGGGTTATTAACGGATTTATCAACAATCAATTGTTTACACCGCCTGAAATCAAAATGGAGACATTGCCGGTATTTTCAGTGAGTGGAAGAGGGTTTATCGGTTGAAAAGTTGATGGGGCTCGAAAAATAAAAAATCAAAGATTTCTGTTTTTTCGGGATTGATAGATTTATGAGGAAACACAAACTTATGGACTTCCCTCCTGTGTATTTTGTATAACGGCTACTCAATCCTGCGTTAGCTAATCACATTTTTCCTGTCTTTTAAGCATTTTTGTCCTATTAAACTTGAATTAGAAAAAAGGAAGCCTAAAAAACTTCCTTCTATTTATTGGTTAAGTTATCTATTCAAAAACAGGCTCCTCGCTATACTCGGTGTGACAAAGAGTGAGTGTAAAAAAAAAAGATTCGACTATAGTCGAATGAAATCATAAAAAGTGTAAATCAATCGACCAGAGTCGAATGAAATGATAAATATTTGAATTGTTTCGACTCAAGTCGATTGAAATGTATTATCTTTGCATAAAAAAAGATGATAAAAAGAGAGCGATATATTTCCAAGATCAGACCATTTGTTGACAAACCCGTTATAAAAGCCATTACCGGAATCAGACGATGTGGTAAAAGTACGTTGATGAGGCAAATTGGCGAGGAAATTTTGGAAAATGGAGTTGGAGCGGATAAAATCATCAGCATAAACAAGGAGTTGTTTGAATTTGATTTTATCAAAACCTATTCTGATTTACACAATTATGTATCAAGCAAAGCGGTAGATATCGAAGCAAAATATTACCTGTTTATTGATGAGGTCCAAGAAATTGAAGATTGGGAAAAAGCGATCAATTCTTTTTTGGCTGAGCAAAAATATGACATTTATATAAGTGGCTCCAATGCCAGAATGCTCTCCTCCGATTTAGCTTCGTTGCTTACAGGGAGGTATATAGAGTTTAAAATATACACGTTATGCTTTTCTGAATTTAAAGAATTATATTATCTAAAATCTAAACCTAATGCTTCAGCAGATGTTTTTGCAGAATTTGTGAAATTTGGCGGTTTTCCTGGGTTACATGGCTTGGATTGGGAAGAGGAGGTCTTGAGACAGTATTTAGAGTCAATTTTCAATACAGTTGTTTTAAAAGACGTGGTAATGAGACATCAGATTAAAGATGTATCGATGCTTCATCATGTTCTCGACTTTGTTGCAAGTAATTGCGGAAATATCTCAACGGCAAAAAGTATAAGTGATTTTTCTAAGTCGCAACAACGTAAAGTCAGCACAGATACCGTGTTGAATTATCTGCAATATGCGATGAGTGCCATGCTTATTCATAAAGTAAGACGGTATGATATTTTGGGAAGAAGACTTTTGGAGACTTTTGAGAAATATTATCTGTGCGATACAGGTATTGGCTTTGCAACTATAGGCAACAGCCCTAATTTAATATCCGGGCAATTGGAGAATATTGTGTTGCTGGAACTTTTGTCAAGGGGTTATTCTGTCCAAATCGGGAAAAATAAAGAGAAAGAAGTTGATTTCATTGCTTCCTATGGATATGAAAAACTATATATTCAAGTGTGCAAAACGCTTCTGGGAGAGAAGGTTATAGAACGTGAATATGGTGCATTTGATGGTTTTAGCGACCATTATCCAAAATACGTTTTGTCCTTAGATGATTACGGATTTAGTACAAATAAAGACGGCGTTAAATGGATGAATATCAAAGAATTTCTGCTTTCTGATCATTTTTAAATCTATTTTTCTGAATAAATAGACTAATCTTCAAATCAGCTATCAAATTGGCTCTTGGTACTTTGTCGGCACAGATGCTTTCCGTCAGCCGACGGATCAGCATGACAAAGCGTGGCGATCTCAATTAGCAGATTAGTATATTCTCACATTATTAGAATCGCTTTGCGCTCTTGATCACCTGATCACATGTTTCTCGCATCTCCGTCTTCGGCTGCGCTCAGACATCGTTATTATACTTTTAATAGACTCGCTTTGCGCTCTTGGTCTCTTGGTTACTCTCTTCATTATCACATTAACGTATTGGCTCTTTTTATTATCAAATTTTCAAATCTGCTATCTTAATTAGCACATTACCGCATTAGCACATTACCACATTGAATTAGCACATTAAATCTTCAAATTAGCACGTATATTCCCTAAAAATTACTAATTTTATCGAAAAATAAATAATAATGTCAGTTTTTGAAATTCACGGTGGAAACAGTCTCCATGGAGAGATCACCCCGCAAGGAGCAAAAAACGAAGCTTTACAAGTGCTTTGTGCCGTTTTACTTACTTCCGAAAAGGTTACGATTTCGAACATTCCCAACATTCGGGATGTCAATAATCTGATTGAGTTGCTTGCTGAATTGGGCGTAAAAGTAACCCGGGAAAATGAGGATGCCTATTCCTTTGAAGCGAAAGATATCGACTTTCATTATCTCAAAACCGATGCCTATTTGGCAAGAGCCCGAAGTATCCGCGGATCCATCATGATTCTCGGGTCCATGCTGTCGCGTTTTGGTCATGGATATGTGCCTCGTCCCGGGGGAGACAAGATTGGTCGCCGCCGCCTTGACACCCACTTTATCGGTTTGCAGAAATTGGGAGCGAAATTCGATTTTTGTGAAGATTCAAGGGTGTTTGAAGTTCAGGGCGAACATCTCAAAGGATGTTATATGTTGCTCGACGAAGCCTCGGTAACCGGAACAGCAAATGTGGTCATGGCTGCGGTGATGGCGGAGGGAATAACGACGATCTTTAATGCAGCTTGCGAGCCTTATGTGGTGCAATTGTGCAAAATGCTCAATGTTATGGGCGCTAAGATTTCCGGAGTCGGTTCCAATTTGTTGACCATCGAAGGGGTCGAAAAAATGCATGGCTGCACCCATCGTTTATTGCCGGATATGATTGAAATAGGCAGTTTTATCGGCTTGGCTGCAATGACCCGATCTAATATCCGCATTAAAAATGTCAGCTACGAGAATTTAGGAATTATCCCCGATGTTTTCCGCCGATTAGGGATCATCATCATTCATGAAAACGATGATTTAATCATTCCCGAACAAAAGTCCTACGAAGTAGAATCATTCATGGATGGTTCCATTATGACCATTTCCGATGCTCCATGGCCCGGGTTCACTCCCGACTTGATCAGCATCGCATTGGTTACCGCCATTCAGGCAAAGGGAAGTGTGTTGATTCACCAGAAAATGTTCGAAAGCCGCTTGTTCTTTGTTGATAAATTGATTGATATGGGTGCCCAAATTATCCTTTGCGATCCCCATCGGGCAACGGTCATCGGGCTTGACCATAAAACCCCGCTACGGGGAGTCGAGATGACCTCTCCCGATATTCGTGCCGGGGTTGCTCAGCTGATTGCCGCACTTTCGGCAAAAGGAAAGAGTACCATTTACAACATAGAGCAAATAGAACGAGGTTATCAGCAAATAGAAAAACGCTTACAACAATTGGGAGCCGATATCGTTAAAAAGAACTAGTTGACCGTAAATATAACACAAAAAACAATATCATTTAAAACTATGATTCGCAGCTTACTCATCTATTCAAAATTTATAGCTAAATCAGCACTATCGGCCGAAGAACGAAAATTATTAACCCGCGAGTGGCAACGCGCCTATTCTGAAGAACCTTCTTTTAAAGAAGCAAGAGATTACAAAGTGGATAACTACAGAATTGCAAAATCACTTTATATGGCTGTAGAATGGTTGCTTAGGGCGCAACTTAATATGGCCGATTATGGATTCGGATCTTATCGGATAGGAAGTGGATGGACTTCGTCATATCCCGAAACCACAGGATATATTATTCCTACGTTAATGAAATATGCTGTTCTGAAAAATGAAAACGAAATCATAAAATGCTGTGTCAGAGCTGCGGATTGGTTGCTCGAAATTCAAAAACCTTCAGGTGGATGGCAGGGAGAAACATTGCTTCAGCAGCGTCCGGAAGTGGTGTTTAATACCGGACAGATTATTCGGGGACTAATAGTTATATATAAGCAAACCCACGACGAAAAATACCTGAATTCTTGCATTAAAGCCGCAGATTGGCTTTGTGATATTCAGGAAAAGGACGGTTCGTGGGTGAAAAATGCATTTATGAATGTTGCCCGGGTTTACGACAGTTATGTGGATGTGCCTCTGCTTCAGTTATATAAAATCACCGACAATGAGCGTTATAAAAAAACCGCAATCAAAAACCTTGACTGGATTGTGGATAAAAAGCAACAACCTAATGGGTGGTTTAGTGATTGCGACAATACCATAAAACACAATAATAAACCGATATTGCATACTATTTCATATACGATTGACGGTTTGATAAACTCAGGCTTGTTATTGGACGATCAAAAATATGTTCAAGCCGGACAAAAAGCGGCGAATAAACTTCTTGACAGCTACAATGTCAATAGGATTATGTATGGAAGATATGATAAAAATTGGAAAGGAAGCCAGTTGCCTATTCTTACCGGCTATGCGCAAATGGCGATTAACTGGATGAATTTATATCATATTACCGAAAATAAAGCATATTTGAATGCATCGCTCGAAGTTAACCGCCAACTGGTTTGGCTACAGCGTGCAGACGATTGCTCTTTGGATGCCGTGCGTGGAGCAATAAGCGGTTCTTTCCCGATTTGGGGTAAATACGAGCCCTTTTCCTATCCCAACTGGGCTACTAAGTATTTTGTAGATGCGCTGTTGCTCGAAGTGAATGAATTGAACGTGGAAATTTAAAAATAAAGAGATTACGATACGAAGGCTAACGAACTTTGCAATTAGTGCTTTCGTTAGAAACGGTTTGCTTAAAAGCTGAAAGATAAATGAAAATAGAAGAAAACATCGGCTATTTAGATATCGCGTCATGTCTCGATTTGATGCCTGAAGATGTTTTGTTTATAGGGGCTGATTTAACTCGGCTCGCAATGTTTTGCATGAAGCATGGAGAGCCCTTTGATGTTAATAAATTTATTGACAGTTTTCTAATTCGTCTTCCACAGGGAACATTGGTTATTCCTACCTATACCGATCATTTGTTCGATGGAATGACGTTCGATCGAAGTAAAACAAAGCCCAATATCGGCTCTCTTGCTACAGCTGCTTTTAAACGAGGCGATGCGCTCCGAACTTCCGACCCTTTTCATTCCGTAGCAGTTTGGGGCAAGCATGCAGGCCTGTTCAATTCCATCACAGATCATCATACTTTTGGTAAAGATTCTGCTTTCGGATTGCTACATCAGTTGAAGGCGAAGATGCTGATGATTGATGTTTCGTTTGATAAAAGTTTTACATTTGTTCATTATTGCGAAGAACAGGCGCAAGTGTCTTGGCGAAAACAGGTAAAACATCGATTGAAAATTGTAGATAAAAACGGGCAAGAGCAATGGGACTATTTTTGGTTTTACACCAGAAGGTCTGGATATATAAACAGATTAAAACCATTGGAAACTATTTTTGACGAAGAAAATATATCCCGAACATACGAATTTAATAACATTCCAATAAAAATTATCGACTTATATACGGCCTACAATAGGATATTGTGCGATATTAAAGAAAACAACGGCCGAAGTCTTCACGCGTTTAAAGCACATGAATGGTTGCGTGTAACTGCTAAAAAAATAATTACGTAATTTTATACAAACTTTATATAGCAAACAGATGTCAAATTATTACTATCCGGTCAATTTCGTTTTTAAAATTGGAACTCTGGCAAACGATTTTGTAGCAATAGATGCAAATGGAAAAATGGTGGCTTATGTTCGCCAAAAAATGATGAAATTCATTGAGGAAGTGGTCGTTTATGCGAATGATTCCAAAAAAGAGGTGAAGTTTAAAATTAAAGCAAATAAGTGGATCGATTTTTCAGCGTCATATCTGTTTTTCAATTCTTTCGGTGAAGAGCTCGGAAGAGTTTCCCGCAAGGGGTGGGTTTCGTTGTGGAAAGCACGATATGAAATTTTTGATAAAAATAAAAATCAGCAGTTTGTAATTGAGGAGGACAATGCTTTGACAAAATTTTTTGATGCGCTGATTGGAGAAATTCCCATACTCAATTTTTTTACCGGATATTTATTTAACCCCTCCTATACCGTTAAAAAAATGGATGGTACGGCAATCGTTCAGCTTAAGAAAAATCATTCACTCCTCGGAAGACGGTTTTCGGTAAGTAAATTATCCAATATAGATGAAGATAAAGAGGATGTTGTTATTCTTGGCCTTATGATGATGATTCTTCTGGAACGAAGAAGAGGTTAATTCATTATCTTTGTGCCGTCTTTTAAATATTTATACAATCTATTCAATGAAGGAAATTGTCTTACGAATTATTTATGAAGCCATTGATGAAATAAATGAAAAACTCGATAACGATCAAAAACTGGCCAAACAACCGGATACGCGGTTATGTGGTGCCGGTGTTCATTTCGATTCCCTGGAACTAATCAACCTGATAGAGTTGGTGGAACATAAAATTGAAGATTTTTATCAGGAAGAAATTGTGCTGGCAGACGAACGTGTCATGCAGATGGCTTATACCCCGTTTTCTACAATTTCATCTTTTGCAGAATTTGTCGAAATGAAAGTGGATGAAATGACTATAAAGACTTATTAACATGAATGCCAAAATCGGACATATTTCGTATTATCTTCCAAAGAAGAAGCTCATAAATGCAGAGTTGGAAGATCTTTATCCTGCATGGAATATTCGAAATTTAGAAAATAAAACCGGAGTTTATTGCCGCCATATTGCAGATAATGATGAAACTGCGCTGGATTTGTCGGTAGCAGCCTGCAAGAAATTCTTTGCCGAAACCGCTATGGCCCCTTGCGATGTGGGTGGGATTCTATATTGTACCCAGTCTCCCGATTTTATTATGCCGCCCAATGCTTTGTTGTTGCATCGTCATTTCGATTTCAGAAATGACATTCCTGCATTCGACATTAATCTGGCTTGTTCAGGATACATTTATGCATTGTCTATTGCAAAATCGATGGTGGTAACGGGAATGGTTTCCAATATGCTGGTGGTAACTGCAGATACTTATTCCAAGTATATCAATCCCCGCGATCGTTCAACACGTACTTTATTCGGCGATGCGGCATCCGTTACACTGGTGGAATCCTGTGACGCAGATTGTGGAATATTGGCTCAATCATTGGCTTCCGATGGAAAATTTTATAAAAAGTTTTATATTCCCGCCGGCGGAAACCGTAACCCCAAATGCGAATCTACGGCATTCGACGATATCGATACTTATGGTAATGTCAGAAATGAAGAGCAGATTCACATGGATGGTATCGGAATTTGGAATTTTATTCGCTCTAAAGTGCCCGATCATATTCAGGAATTTCTCAAAAAATCAAAGGTTACGATTGGCGATATCGACCAGTTTGTGTTTCATCAGGCAAGCAAACTAACCCTCGACTCTTTAGTGAAGATTATGAAGCTGAATCCTGAAAAAGTATTTACAAACCTTGAAAATATTGGGAATACGGTATCCTCATCTTTACCGATAGCTCTTGCAGATGCTCGTGAGCAAGGGAAGATAACAGAGAAGGATTTGGTGTTGATTTCCGGATTTGGGGTCGGCTTATCGTATGGATCCATGCTAATTCGCTTTTAACTATGGAAGCAACGATTCATCTTAAAGTTCACCATAATTCGCCTGCATTGTACCATGCGGCAAAGGTCTTCTTTACAGATGTTTGTGGTTTTAACTTAGATCTTTTGTCAATTTCGGAAAAAGCAGGAGGGGGAATTTTAATAGATTATGGGACGACGATTGGGGATAATCCTGTTTTTATTAAGCAAAAAGCTTTTTATAATTTGCAGGAGGATTTAAACCCAACCGAGTTTACCGAAGTCAATAACGTTACGTTTCCATTTGCATGTAGCGATAACTCAATGATGCCCTTCGATCCCATTGCATTAACTTGGTTCTTAATGCTTTTGCCTCACGAACAAATGGGGAAATGTAGTTTCGACCAACATCATCGGTCTAAATATGAACCTCCATGGATGATTGCGAATCAACAACATCTGCATCCGGTTATTGATATTGCGGCAACACTGTTCTTCTCGAAAATTCAGGAGCTATTTCCAAATGTTGTGCTTCCTAAACGAACAATTTTTGTAGAGCCTACATTTGATCTTGATGTTGCTTTTGCTCATAAGTCCAAATCGTTGCTTGTTCACGGATTAGGAACCGCATCATTGTTAGCTAAAGGAAAATTCAGTACGCTAAAAACCAGATTCAATGTATGGCGGAATAAAGAAATTGACCCGTATGATGTTTTTGATGATGTTTTGGATGTGCTCGAAGAACAACAGCTTAATGCCGTTTTCTTTGCAATGACGGCCAACAGGGGGAAATACGACCGTAATAATTATCATAAAAAAGCAGATTATAAAAAGCTAATTCGAAAATTGGATAAAAAACATACCATCGGATTGCATCCGGGGTATGTCTCGGTGGACAATCCAAAGTTGGTAGCCGAAGAAAAACAACGGCTCGAGGATATTGTCGGACACGAAATTATTCATGTGAGACAGCACTTTCTTCGGCAATTTTTACCGGATACATGGAATACATACATCGATTGCGGGCTAAAACATGACTACAGTATCGGGTTTGCTAATCGGGTCGGATATAAAGTAGGGACCTGCACTCCTTATCAGGCATTTGATGTAATCACTCAAAGATCGCTGCCGATTACACTACATCCTTTTGCCATTATGGATACCGCACTCTGGCATCAACAGAATCGCAACAGAAACGAAATAATTCAAATCTCAAACTTGCTTGAATTAAATCGGGAAAAATACCGGTCCTCTTTGTCGGCGGTTTGGCATAATTACGCTATGCCTCATCAGAGTGAAGAATTGGAGGTTTTTAAACATCAAATATCGATATTTGCAAATCATGGTTAGATACCTTAAAAATTCGGACATCGATCGTATAAAGTGGAACCGCTGTGTTGCAGGCGCAAAGAATGCATCATTTTATGCATTGGCGGAAGTGCTCGATATTACTTCTCCCGATTGGGATGCATTGGTATATCTCGATTATCAGGCTGTTTTTCCTTTGCCTTGGCGAAAAAAAGTCGGAATAAAATATGTTTATCCTCCTTTTTTCTCCACGCAGCTTGGGCTCTATTCCGATCAATCGCTTGATGTTTCACTTTTTCTAAATGCAATTCCAAAAGATTTTTTATATCAGGAAATAAAATCGAATACCTGCTTTTCAACTCCCGATAATTTCTCCGTAGCAAAACGAAACAGAACCTATTATTTGGATTTATCACCATCTTATGGGGAACTTTTTCAATCATTTTCAAAAAATCACAAGCAAAACATTCGCAAAGCGAACCAATCCGGTTTAACACTAGTAAAATCGGGAGATATTAATGCAATCATTAACCTGTTTAAAGTTAGTAAGGGAGAAATCAGTTCATTTTCTTCAGCCGATTATCAAACACTACATCAGTTGGTGTCCTATTTTCTATCTATTGGAAAGGCAGACGTGTGGAGTGTTTATGATGAAAAAAATACCCTTTGCGCAGGCGGATTTTTTATTACGGAATTTGGAAAAACGGTGTTTATGTTTTCGGGGAACAATCATATTGCAAAAAAGAACAGGGCCATGTTTTTTCTTTTCGATCAATATTTGAAAGAAAATGCTTCTTCGGATAATGTGCTCGATTTCGGAGGATCTAACGATGATAACCTTGCTCGATTCTATGCCGGTTTTGGCTCTACTGATTTTTATTATGACACAATCGTTGTTGATAATATGGGGATAGTGGGGAAAGTAATTCGATTTTTAAAGAGCAAAAAATAAAAGGTTATGTTTTATCAAAATAATTAAAGGGTACGAAAAAACAGGCAGGCTTAATTTTTATTAACTTTGTAACCCTTAAATAAAGGACAAATAGAACGTAAATTCAACATAATAGGCGCACAAACAGATGAGTGAAATATCATTTCAATTGCTGAAGAAAAATCTTAAACGGGACTTGTCCTCGCTTAAAGTTGTTAGAGTTGCGATAATGGGCGATACGGCAACTCAGCTGTTTGTGCAGGCAATTAAAGGATATGGTGTTGAAGAAAACCTCAATATTGTTGCATTTGAAGCCGATTTTAATCAAGTGGAATTGCAGGTTTTTAATTCCTCTTCGGAATTTTACCGGTTTAATCCCGATTATGTTGTTTTATTCTATAGTTCCCATGAACTCCTAAGAGATTTTGCTTTGCTTAGTGATTCTGAAAAAATAAACTTTGCACAAAACAGGATTGCTCGATTTGAACAAATCTATAATACAATTACGTCCGGATTGCAGGCAAAAGTTCTATTTCTTAATTTTCAGGAGATAAACGATGGCGTTTTTGGAAATTATGCCAATAAAACAGAGCGCTCATTTCTTTATCAGCTTAGAAAAATAAATTTTGAACTGATGAATCTGGCCATTCATCTTAAAAATCTGTTTATTGTTGATTTGAATGTTCTTCAGGGACGTTTTGGTGAAGATTTTTTATGCAACCGGAAAATGTTCGTAAATACAAATTTGCTTTTTAATATTGATTTCCTTCCATTTATTTCCAAAGAGATCATATCGATTATGCAGTCGGTAGAGGGAAAATTCAAAAAATGCTTGATTTTAGACCTTGACAATACGCTTTGGGGTGGAGTGATCGGAGACGATGGCATTGAAAACATTCAGATTGGAAATCTGGGGATTGGAAAAGCTTTTTCAGACCTCCAATTGTGGGCAAAACAGTTGAAACAACGGGGCATTATCCTTGCGATTTGTAGCAAAAACGACGAAGCTACCGCAAAACAACCCTTCATGAATCATCCCGACATGTTACTTTCCTTGGATGATATTGCGTTGTTTGTGGCCAATTGGAATTCTAAAGCCGATAATTTGAAATATATACAAAAGACCTTAAACTTAGGATTTGATTCGATGGTTTATATCGATGATAATCCTTGCGAGAGAGATTTGATTCGGTCTTTTTTGCCGGAAATAGAAGTGCCCGAACTTCCTGATGATCCCGCAGATTATTGCTCATTTCTCCAAAACTTAAACCTTTTTGAGACCGCTTCCTACACTTCAGAAGATGAAAACCGAACTCGGCAATATATTCAGGAGATGAATAGGGTAGTGGTGCAACAACAATACAACAACGAAGATGAATTTCTGCAAAGCTTAAGCATGCGTTGTGGTGTGAGTTTGCCGGATGAATTCAACATTCCAAGAATTGCCCAGCTAACACAACGTACAAATCAGTTTAATCTCAGAACCGTTCGATATACAGATGAAGATATTGTCCGGATTTTTGAAGATCCTTCGTTTTTTACGCTTTCATTTAATCTGGCGGATAAATATGGAGACTATGGGCTGGTAAGCCTGATTATTCTTCGAAAAGCGAGTGATAAATCATTGTTTATCGACACTTGGGTAATGAGCTGCAGAGTCTTTAACCGGAATTTGGAAGCCTTTGTAATGAATTATGTAATGGATTTTGTGTCTCGAAAAGGATTTTCTGAGGTTGTCGGTGAATATGTGCCTACTTTAAAGAACGCGATCGTAAAAGATTTATACTTACGGTTGGGCTTTGAAGAAGAGCATAATCGCTGGATGCTTAAAACGGAAAACTACAAAATTCGGAAAACATATATAACATTAGTTTCTAAATAGATTAGCTGCAATGAAGAAATCGGAGATATTAACCCAATTAAATGAGCTTTTTAAAGAAGTGCTTGATAATGAAAGTATTGTTCTCAGCGGGAAAACATCGATGGATACGCTGGATGACTGGGACTCGCTAACTCATGTTCAATTAATATTGTCCATTGAAAAAAAATTCAATATTTGTTTCACATCCGTCGAAATTCAAGAATGTAGGAATGTAAGTCTGCTGATAAAGGTAATTGCTTCGAAGCATTAGATACTTAGTTTTTCCGGATTTTCAATTTGAGAATACGATGGTGTATAATATTTTGGAACTGAACGGCTTTTGTTTTTTGCTAAAAATCAGATAAAAAAGTAGGAAATTTATTCAGAAAGTTATACATTTGAAAAAAAAACGACAATATGATTCATAATTTAGGATTAACAAATTCAATCATTAATCAGTTTATAGCTGAAATTAGAAATGTAGAGATTCAAAAAGACACCATGCGTTTTAGAAACAACATGATTAGATTGGGTGAAATTTTTGCTTATGAAATTAGTAAAACGCTTGATTTTTCGGAAGAAGAAGTGATTACTTCGTTGGGAATGGCTAAAGTTCCTACGTTAGTTTCACAACCTGTGTTGGCAACAATTCTCCGAGCCGGATTACCCTTACATCAGGGTTTACTGAATTTTTTCGATCATGCGGACAATGCTTTTGTATCTGCTTATCGCCGACATTATAACGATGGGTCTTTTGAAATAAAAATCGACTATTTATCCAGCCCTTTGCTGGCAAACAGAGTGCTGATATTGGCTGATCCGATGTTGGCTACCGGTCAGTCAATGGTGCTTACCTATAAAGATATTATTGCGTTAAACGGAAAACCTAAACATACGCACATCGTCAGTGCAATTGCCAGTACCGAAGGCGTTGAGTTTTTAAAGCGCCAAATGCCGGCAGGCGAGTTTACATTTTGGACTGCAGCTATTGATGAAGAGCTTACGGCGCAGTCTTACATCGTTCCTGGTTTGGGCGATGCCGGAGATTTGGCTTTCGGCTGCAAGTCGGTAGAATAACCGGTTGTCGGTTTATGCTTTACGAACGACCGATTATTTAGATGCTTTTATCGAATTATTGACTCTTTTAGTCGGAAAATAGTGTAGCTTTGGACTTAAAATGGTTTTTTATGAGAAAAATTGACTTTGAAAACATCACTATAGCATTAAACTCAATACGGACTCATCGTACCCGTACTTTTTTAACCATATCCATTATTGCATTTGGAATTATGGCCTTAGTCGGAATTCTTACTGCTACCGATGCTATTGAATCGTCGATTAACTCAAATTTTACCCGCATGGGAGCCAATACATTTACCATTACGGCAAATCAGTTTCGAGGAGAAGGCAGGGAGAGGCATGGCCGGGGTGCCGAGGTGTTAAATATAACTTACAACGATGCGGTGCTGTTTAAAAAACAGTTTAATTTTCCTGCAGTTATCTCGCTTAGCTTTCGCCAGTCAATGACATTTACGCTAAAATATCTTTCTGAAAAAACAAATTCAAATATCTCGGTATTTGCTATTGATGAAAACTATTTGATGACTTCGGGAAATACAATCGCTAAAGGACGGAATATTACGGTGGAAGAGGCTAAAAATGGAAATTACGTGGCGCTATTGGGTACTAAAGTGGCGGATGAACTATTTAAAAATACCAACCCTATTGACAAGGAAATCTTAGTAGGATCCATCCGTTATCGGGTCATTGGAGTATTGGAATCTAAAGGGTCAACCTTTGGCTTTAACAGCGACCGGAACTGCTATTTGCCTATAAATAATGTGCGCACGGCATTTGGCAGTAGCGACAAATCAATCGCTATTAATGTGATGAATAATTCGACAAAATCTATTGATCAAGCAATTTCAGAAGCTCAGGGAGCCTTTCGGATTATTCGTAAGTTAAGACCCTCTGACGATGATAATTTTATGATCGAAAAAAGTGACAATATGGCCACAAGCCTCAACGATCAGTTAAAATATGTAACTATTGCTACTACGCTTATTGGGCTGATAACCTTGTTGGGAGCTGCGATCGGGTTGATGAATATTATGCTGGTATCGGTTACCGAACGAACCCGCGAAATTGGAACCCGTAAAGCCATTGGAGCTAAAAAATCCACAATACGATATCAGTTTTTAATGGAATCCGTTGTAATCAGCCAGCTGGGAGGTCTAGTAGGAATTGTTTTGGGTATTGCCATTGGCAATGTGGTGTCGCTGATTATCGGTTCCAGTTTTATTGTTCCTTGGATGTGGATTCTGTTAGGTGTCTTTTTATGTCTTTTGGTTGGTGTATTATCAGGGTACATACCTGCAAATAAGGCTGCAAATCTTGACCCGATTGAAGCGTTGAGGTATGAATAGAGGCGGAATTATTCCTGCACTGTTCTTTTTAATTTTTCCGGGTTTAACCCCTTACTTAAGACTAGTTCCATAACGGATTCATAAGTGGCATCATCCATCGTTTTAGAGCGACTTAAAACCCACAGGTATTTTCTACTGGGGCTTGAAACTACAGCCCATGAATAATCCGAAGCCAGTCCAATAATCCAGTAATCGCCCCTGAATGGCCAGAAAAATTGAACCTTGAGCTTGGTGTTGCTCGAGTTCTTTACTACAAATGCTTTTCCTTTAATACCCGTTTCCTCTCCGGTTACAGAGCCTTTTCTGCACCTGTTTTCAACAATTATGTGTCCTTTTTCGCTGAGATTGTACTCCGCAGTGGTGCAGTAGCAGTTTTTCTCGAATCGGTTAGGATAGGCGGCTATTTCGTACCATAATCCGGTGTATTTCTCAATGTTGACTTCATTCACCGTAATAAGGGGCAATGGAGTCTTGCAAGATTGCAGAAAGGCGCATATTGTTATCATAATCAGAATTTGTTTCATCGTCTTTTTTGATAAAAACAATTAAATCAGCAATTAGTTTTCCGAAAAGCTCAATTTTTGCATAAAAATAATGAATTTAAGCCATTAGCTAGTCGTTTTTATCCATGAAATGAGCTGATAACATGAATATTATCAAAGGTGGAAAAGTCAACAGTGATTTTGGGTTAAAAAGATGTTGATAACTCGCTAATATTTAAGCAAAATGAGTATAAAAGCTATTATTTTTTTTCGTATCTTTGTAAATAAAACAAAATATTTTATATAGTTGATTATGAATGATTTAGAAAGAACTATCGATGCTCAGGAAAACTATACCGCAGATAATATTCAGGTATTGGAAGGCTTGGAAGCCGTTCGGAAACGTCCTTCAATGTATATTGGAGACACCGGATTCAGGGGGTTACATCATCTTGTGTATGAAGTAGTTGACAACTCAATAGATGAAGCTTTAGCCGGATATTGCAATAAAATTGATGTAACCATTCATGTGGATAACTCAATTACCGTAGTCGATAATGGTCGTGGAATTCCTGTTGATCTTCATGAAAAAGAAAATCGTTCCGCGCTTGAAGTTGTAATGACTGTTCTTCATGCCGGCGGAAAATTCGATAAAGGCTCTTATAAAGTGTCGGGAGGTTTGCACGGAGTTGGTGTATCTTGTGTGAATGCCCTTTCTCAGGATTTAAAAGTAGAAGTATTCCGTCAGGGAAAACACTACATGCAGGATTATAAGATTGGAGTTCCGCTATATCCTGTTAAGGTTGTGGGCGACAGTGAAATATCCGGTACCAAAACGCATTTTAAACCCGATGATACTATTTTCACTCAAACCGTTTATGAATTTGCTACTATTGCGGCACGTATGAGAGAATTGGCATTTCTTAACAGAAAAATCACGATAACCTTAATCGACGAGCGCGACGTTGATGCTGAAGGGAATATGCTGAAAGAAGTTTATTATTCGGAAAATGGCTTGGTTGATTTTATCAATTATCTCGATGGAAATCGTGAAAAATTGATGCCGGAACCCATATATATGGAAGGCGAGCGCAATGGCATTCCAATGGAAATTGCAATGCAATACAATACTTCATTCTCCGAAAACATCCATGCTTATGTAAATAATATCAATACCCATGAAGGAGGAACACACTTAGCCGGTTATCGTCGTGGACTCACTCGTACATTAAAAGCGTATGCCGAAAAATCGGGGATGCTTGCAAAATTAAAATTTGACATTAACGGCGACGATTTTCGTGAAGGGCTAACCACTATTATCTCTGTTAAAGTTCAGGAACCTCAGTTTGAAGGACAAACCAAAACAAAGCTGGGAAATAATGAAGTAATGGGAGTTGTGGATTCATTAACCAGTGAAATGCTTTCCAATTATTTGGAAGAAAACCCGAAAGAAGCCCGCACCATTGTAAATAAGGTTATTTTGGCCGCTACAGCTCGCCATGCAGCTCGCAAAGCTCGCGAAATGGTACAACGTAAAAATGTGCTTTCATCAACAGGTTTGCCAGGAAAATTATCCGACTGCTCCGAAACCGATGCTCAAAAATGTGAACTCTATCTCGTCGAAGGTGATTCTGCAGGAGGAACCGCTAAACAAGGTCGAGACCGAAGGTTTCAGGCTATTTTGCCGTTGAGGGGGAAAATCTTGAATGTAGAAAAAGCCATGCAACATCGGGTGTTCGAAAGCGAGGAAATAAAAAATATGTACACTGCATTAGGCGTGCAAATAGGAACCGACGATGATAGCAAAGCACTTAACTTGGCAAAACTTCGTTACCACAAAGTAATAATCATGACCGATGCCGATGTCGATGGTAGCCACATCGACACATTGATTCTGACCTTCTTTTTTAGATACATGCGCGAAATGATAGAATTTGGCTATATTTATCTGGCTACTCCACCACTTTATCTCATTAAAAAAGGGAAGGAAGAACATTATTGCTGGACAGAAGAAGAACGCAAAGAATGGGTCTCTTCAATGGCTGTTAATGGAAATGAATCGAATATTCATATTCAGCGCTACAAAGGTCTTGGTGAAATGAATGCCGAACAACTTTGGGATACAACCATGTGCCCGGATACTCGTATTTTACGCCAGATTACGATTGAAAATGCGACCGAAGCAGATCGTGTATTTTCTATGCTTATGGGCGATGAAGTGCCTCCTCGTAGAGAATTTATCGAAAAAATGCAAAATATGCCAATATCGATTTGTAAACACGGATCGGGAGGCTTATAAAAATCAAAAAGGTTTTGCAGTGGAATTCTGCAAAACCTTTTGATTTTTATTCTCTACCGTTGTTTTTATCGTGTTCCATTTTCCTCAAGCCATTCAAGAATGTTTTTTGCTGCAATATTTGCTCTGTTTTCAAGAGCCTCTTTGGTCGCGTATGCAATGTGTGGGGTTAAAATACAATTAGGTGCTGACAGCAATGGATGTGTGAAATCGATGGGGGGCTCTGTTTCGTAAACATCAACAGCTGCACCTGCAACTTTTCCTGAAACTAGCGCATTCGCCAGTGCATTGTAATCGATCACTTTTCCTCGGGCCGTATTTATAATATATACGCCATCTTTCATTTTTGCTATCGATGCACTATTGATGAGATATTCGGTTTCTTTGTTGAGTGGAACATGAAGCGTAATTATCTCCGATTTTCCGAGCAGTTCATCAAAGGGAAGGTAAATTCCCCATTGGGTGTCCGGTTTAGTTGTTCTTGAGGTAAAAAAGACATTGCATTCCAGCATATTCAAAATTGTTCCTACTTGAGAGCCAATGGCACCGGCTCCAATAATCCCAATGCTTTTACCGGCTAATTCCAGTCCGGCAAACCCGTTCCTGCTTTTTAAAGAGCGGGTGTTGGAATCTAGTTCGGTGATTTTTCGAAGCAGGTCAAGAACCAGTCCAAGAGTGAGCTCTGCTACCGATTGAGTGGAGTACCCGGCTGCATTACGAACAGAGATACCCCTTTTATTGCATTCGTTCATGTCGATATGGTCTAGGCCTGTAAAGGCCACGGAAATCATTTTCAGATTTTCACAACGGGAAACAATTGTTTTTGATATTGGAATGTTAGAAACGATAATTGCGTCGGCATTAGCGGCTCTTGCAATAAAATCATCTTCGTTAGCAGGTACGGTCTCATACGAAACAAAGTCGTGTTTATTTATTACGGAACGAAAGGTATTACGCGTGTTATTATTAGTAAAAACAGGATCAATTTCT
>CAUVYH020000011.1:0-60851 GCA_963556065.3 Bacteroidales bacterium | reverse complement strand
GTTGCTACCATCGTTTTCGACTCTTGAAATATAAGTTCTTTTTTTGTCAATTATTTTTGCCAAATCTTCCTGCGTCATTTTTTTTGATTCCCTTGCTTGTCTTAGCAAAATTCCGATTTTAAAAGATTCGAATTCTCTTTCAAGCTCATCACGTCTTGGAGTACCGGTTTTACCGAACTGTGAGTTCTTAATCTGCGACCATGTGGTTATGTTCGATTCACTGCTTTTCATTTTTTATTATCCCCTTTTTCGTTATAGTACTCTTTTTTCAACTTTAAGGCCATTTCGGATTTTGGCGTCTTTTGCGTCTTTTTCTGGAATCCATTCAGTAAAATCACAAGCCGTCCATCATCAAAAAAACAGAAAACTCGCCAAATATCACTCCCTAAAGCAAATCGTGTTTCATACAAACCATCTGTTCCCTGAATATGTTTTAAATACTTAGCTGAAACATGTTGTTGAAACTCAACTAATTCAAGAATTTTAAATATTTTGTTTTGAACTTTTATGGGTTGTTTCGATAAAAATTCTTCAAAATAATGTTTGTATGCAACAATTGTTCGAATTCTTTCCACAGAAGTTTTTTACAAAGGTAACTTAAATGTTACAATTATGCAAGTGTTTTAGCTTAAAATGTTTGAATTTTGTTCCATTTAATGAATCAATCCCATCGATAAACTGTTTCAAATCGATGACTCCGAACATTTGTAAAACAGAGAGTGCGATAATGACAATCATCATCCAACGGACAAAATTGGCGCCCCACTCTACCGCCCATTTGGAGGCGACGTATGCCCCAATGATATTGCCGATGGAGTGGGTGAGTCCGTAATCCCAGCGCACCTGGCCGTTCAGCACAAAAATTAAAAGTGTGAAGGGGACATACATCAGCACCAGAAAGTTTTTCATGGCATTGCCTTTTACCAAATCAAAACCAACGCCAAAAACAGCAGCCATAATCAGGAAATATCCCACGCCCACATGAATGACTCCACCATAAACGCCAATCAAAAACATGATAATATACATTTTGGGAGTTATCGGTTTATTCAGCAGCTCTTCTCTTCCCTTGAGCCATCGTTCGGGCTTATAAATCAAGAAGAACAGCATCACGATCATGATTACCCCAAAACACCATTGGATGATCTGTTCATCGAGCTTTACCACGATGGATGCCCCCACGACAGAGCCGATAACGGTAGGGATGGCGAGTTTAAACCCTTTTTTGGTGTCGAGGATTTTTCTTTTTTTAAAATTGCTGACGGCAACAAGATTCTGAATCATTACGGCAACACGGTTGGTGCCATTAGCTACGCTGGGGGGCAATCCGAGCAGCATCAGCAAGGTGAGCGAAATAATGGTGCCTCCCCCAGCCAAGGTGTTGATAAACCCTACAAACAGTCCCGAAGTAATTAAGGCGATTATTTCTATTGTAGTCATCCGTCGATTACGATTGTATTAGATACAACAAAGGTATAAAAAAAGGTGGCTGAGATTCTCAAAACCACCTTTTCACTTTATAACTTTTTACTTTACAAACTTATTTCACCACTAAGACATTTATCTACCAGCTTGCTAGGTAGACTCAGAGCACTAAGTGTCACTAAGAAAAGCTCATCACCCTGTATTGCCTTTATGAACTTTCAATCCCGTAAAACCAGAAATCTCCGATTTCTTAGTTCTACGAGGATGCTCGAATTATAACAAAATCATAGATTTTTATAATTCGGCACTTTACAAACTTATTTCTCAATCCAAGCCTGCACCTCTTCCAGTTTGGCCGCACCAATTTCCAGTTTCAGCTTTTTGCGCATCCCGTTCAGGTCGTTGAACAGTTTCTGGGTATTGGCCTCTTTAAGCGCGTTGATGGTATTGAAACCCAGTTTGCGTAGTGCCGGAATCCAAGCAGCAGGAATTCCGCGGGCTTCAAAATCCTGATCGGTCGCTACTTCCGGTTTCTTTTCGGGGCGCATCTGCGGGAAGAAAAGCACATCCTGAATGGATTGGGAATTGGTCATGATCATCGCCAAGCGGTCGATGCCGATTCCCAAACCGGCTGTGGGCGGCATTCCAAACTCAAGAGCTCTCAGAAAATCTTCATCCAATACCATCGATTCTTCATCCCCTCGTTTTCCCAACTCCAACTGGTCTTCAAAGCGTTTCCGCTGATCAACCGGGTCGTTTAATTCGGAATAGGCATTACAAATTTCTTTAGCATTACAGACGGCTTCAAAACGTTCAACCAAACCAGCCTTTGAACGATGTTTTTTGGCCAATGGCGACATTTCAATGGGATAATCGTAGATGAACGTGGGCTGAATAAGCAAATGTTCGCAGTTTTCACCAAAGATTTCGTCGATCAGTTTCCCCTTGCCCATGCTATCGTCAACGGGAACATTCAGTTTGATGGCGGTTTCGCGAAGTTCCGCTTCATTCATATTAGAAATATCTATACCGGTAAAATGTTCAATGGCTTCGAACATGGTGAAGCGTTTCCAAGGACGTTTAAAGTCGATGAGGTTTTCTCCCACCTGAATTTGAGTGCTTCCGGTAAGGGCGATTGCCACTCTTTCCACCATCTCTTCGACGGTTTCCATCATCCAGAAATAGTCTTTGTAGGCTACATACAATTCCATCTGGGTGAATTCGGGATTATGAAAACGGTCCATCCCTTCGTTCCGGAAATCTTTCGAAAATTCATACACCCCATCAAAACCACCTACGATGAGACGTTTCAGATATAATTCGTTGGCAATTCTAAGATACAGCGGCATATCGAGCGTGTTGTGGTGCGTCTTGAAAGGACGGGCGGCGGCACCGCCATACATCGGTTGCAAGATCGGGGTTTCCACTTCGAGGTATCCTTTTTCGTTCAGAAACTCGCGCATGGTGTTCACCAATTTGGTGCGCTTAATAAAAGTTTCTTTCACCTCCGGATTTACGATTAAATCGAGGTAGCGCATCCGGTATCGTTGTTCGGGATCGGTAAACGCATCCCATACTTTATCTTCTTTTTCGCGAACGATAGGCAAAGGACGCAACGTTTTGCTTAAAATGGTGAATTCTTTTACATGAACCGTGATTTCTCCCATCTGGGTAATAAAAACAAAGCCTTTCACCCCAATGATATCTCCCAAATCAAGTTGTTTCTTGAACACATTGTTGTAAAGCGTTTTATCTTCGTCGGGACAAATGTCGTCGCGTTTAAAATACAATTGGATGCGACCCGCTGCATCCTGAAGTTCCACAAAACTGGCAGCTCCCATAATACGGCGGTTCATGATTCGACCGGCAAGACTCACCTCTTGAAAGAGGGATTGATCTGCTTCAAATCTGGTTAATATTTCGGTCGTGGTCGCATTTACCTCATAAGCTTTCGCAGGATATGGATTGATGCCCATGGATGATAATTCGTTTAAACAATTGCGGCGAATGATTTCTTGTTCGCTTAATTCGATGCTCATAATCTTGATATTGTTATATTTTGGGTGCAAAGATACATAAATCCATTGTAAAATTTGCGATTCGCGAATCCTGAATTTTCATTTTTACCTTATAAAAAAGAGCAATTATCTATAAAGTTTTCACCCCATTTATTCGGAAAAGATGTAATTTTGCAAACAACAAGAAAAAATCAACTCATGAATGGAATTCGACTGCAAACCAAGGTCTCTTCAATTGCCTTCTTTTGTTTAACGATAATTGGCTTTGGGGGATGTAAAACAATAAAAGTTGATCGTCCACGTGAAGAATACACTCCCGTGGCATACACGCCGGTTACTTCCGTAATAAATCTTCCTGTGGATATCGATTTAAAAAAAGTTGAAAAAGCGGTTAACGATAAGTTCAAAGGACTTATTTATGAAGACAACAAGCTCGAAGACGATAACCTTCAACTTAAACTATGGAAAGTTCAGAATTTTGTATTCAATGCAAAGGGAAATCAATTAATTTACCGCGTTCCACTGAAAATCTGGTCGAAATTCGGCTGGAAAATCGAAAAATTTGGCATTTCCCTCTCGGATTACTACGATGTTACCGGTGAAATTGCCTTGAAATACAAATCCACGCTTACGATAAATCGCGACTGGGAGATAAAGACCATTACCACGTCGGATGGATATGAATGGATCACCAAGCCATCCATGACAATTGCCGGAGTCTCTGTCCCGGTCACCGCCATCGCCAATCTGGCATTAAAGTCATGCTCTGGCCTGATTAACAACCAAATAGACAAAGCGATCGGTCAATCGGTGAATCTTAAAAAGGAAATATCAAAAGTATGGACATCCATCCAAGAGCCGATGAATGTAAACAAGGACTATAATGTTTGGCTTAAAATCACTCCTTACGGATTGTTCACCGCGCCTTTAACCTCCCAGCAGAATCACATCAAATTAAATATCGGAGCCAAAGCGGCAGTTGAATCTTTTATGGGATATCAGCCCCCAAAAGAGGAGCCAAGAGCACTGCCCGGACTGGGATTTGTTCAAAAACCAGAAGAGTCGTTCGCCCTCAACTTCAGTTCGGATATCACTTTTAAACAAATCAGTGAAATTGCACAAAAAGAACTTGTAGGAAAAGTCTTTGAACAGGGTAAACGGAAAATTAAGATTGTATCCTTTGATGTTTTCGGAAGTGAAGGAAAGATGATTTTCATGACCGAAATAACTGGATCTGCCAAAGGAAAGGTGTTTTTTACGGGAATTCCATTTTACAATGCCGATTCGAACACCATCGAAGTGAAAGATTTTGATTTTGAATTGAATACCCGCAATGTCCTCATTAATTCGGCAAACTGGCTGTTACACGGAACCCTAACAAAACTAATCCAGCCCTATTTGAAATTTCCGGTATCCGATCAGGTAAAATCGATGAAAGAAACCATTAATAAAGAATTGAATAGCTACAAAATTACGGATGGAATTGTATTAATTGGGAATGTAAACGATATTTCAATCGATTCTTTTGGCATTGTTCCCGGAGCGTTAAAAGTGATCGGAACTGTAACTGGAAAGTTACAAGTTAATATCGATGATTTAAAATTTTAACTGTTTTGGCAATATTCTATTGCAATATCGTAAGCTTAAACTCCCCTACTCTTTCGGGAGCTGCATTTTTATCATTAATCGGTTTGCAAGAAATTTTGGTAAAATAAACTAAAGTTCCCGAAGAAAGTCCGTTTATTACCGCCTTCATTTCCTGTGTAAGGTTTTCAGAATTCGAAATTAATTCAACGGTTTGATTTCCATTCACATATCGCATCATAAAATAACTAACTTTTTTTGTTTGGGGTTGAATGGATATTTTTCCGGCAGAAACTAACGCCGACTTTGAAATGGATGCCCCGTTTGTTTTTTCACCAATACTGGGAATCAGTGTTTTCTGGTCTTGCCCGTAAATATTACCTGCAACGAGTGATGCAAAAAACATTGCCGTTACAATTATTAAGTTTTTCATTATTATGATTTTAATTCCTTCAACTACAAATATAGTGAAGAAAACGAGTGTTTATTTTTATTTAACAAAAAGACAACAGCGGGCATTCAATGTCTAAAAGATTCAAAAAAGCAAGAGTCGTTTCTTAAACAATCATACAAAATGGATAATATTTACTGATAAAAACACAGTACAAATTAAGATTTTCCAAGAAGGATTGAGCCTGAATAAAAGCAAAAATAAAATTGGAACACCAGATAAATCTTGCTAGCCGGATTCCTTTTGGCGTAAGAAAACATAGATCGGTTAGCTTCGGAGCATAGGCTGCTACTAATAATTAATATTAATCGTTGCCGTGTCAAAAGCAACACAATAAACACTATCGGTAAAAGGATTCGTTACCCCATTTTTGCGAACAGTCCAATAAAACTTGTTATATCTATTTCCTACAGCACGACATTTATACGCTGTATGATAATTTCCCGAGCCAATTAGAAACGAATTACTGCAACAATCTGCACAGGACTGGGGGGTGCTTGTAAATTTATACTGAATTTCGTCGTCGGCATAACCCACCACATTATTGATGTTTAAACGCACCCAAGATGCCGGGAAAAGAGAAAGCGAAGTAGAATAGGTTGCCCCTTTGGATATTGATTCGGCTGCAACGATCGTCTGCGAATCAAAATAGTTCCGTTTAAAGGCCCGAAGACGGTAACTTGAAACCACTTGCCAAGCAGTAGTTATCTCAAAATGTCCACTTGCATCGGTAATGGCAGAAGCTATTTCCGAATAGCTTTCATTATAAATACCCGAACTTAATATTTTCCCGTCCAAATAAACGTTCGCTCCCGAGATAGGATTTCCATTTTGAGGATCAACAACCGTTCCTGACACAATAATGTTCTCGTCGTCTTTTTTACAAGATCCTATAAATATCGTAATAAAGCTTACGACTAAAAGGGTATATGATAAAAGCAGACTCCTTTTCATTGCTAAACTTCTTTATACTACCAAAGCGAGAGCGTTAGCCCAAGGGTATATCCATTAATAGCAGGGCCATTGTCCTTAAAAAGCTTGTTAAGCAAAAACGATCCGTTAACATTAATAAACTTCCATCCAGCACGAGCCGTAATTTCAAACAGATACTTCTCAGTGTTGCTGATGTCGTGATTAATTATCTTAATTTGGTTGTAGTGACCATAGACCAAGGTGTCGGGATTATGACCGTAATATTTTGAATATGCATCAAATTTTAAACTGGACCTTAACCCCACAGCAAGTCTGAAATTATTTGAACTTCTAAATCTGATTTCAAGTGGAATATTTAAATAACTAAACGCTAATTTATTGGTATTGTATTTAACCGTAATAGGAACCATACTAACAATATCCGTACTTACATCACGAACGGTAATACCATCGGAGTAAATGTTATTTCTTGAATACCCCAGACCAAGACCAAAACTGATTTTACTTTTTTCGGAAGTGGGAATATCATACATTAACGAAATGTTGTATCCTTGTGAAATTGCCCTTTGGGTAACGCCATCCGACAATCCTTGCCAAAAACAATTATAGGTACTTAGCAGCAATCGGTCTTTGTTGCGTTCAGGAACTTTTACAGATCTCGAAATTGTGGTGTCAAGATTCTGCGCTATAGCTGGTGTGAACATTGCAGCAAAAAGAACGGCAATTGTGATTATTTTTTTCATTCTGTTTTAATTTTCTATAGTTAATTATGTGTGTAAATATACAATAGTTTTTTAAACCAAGTGTGGATTAATACGTTTAATATAGAAAATTATTGTATGGATAAATCTCCTGATGGATTTTTTTTGCCATTTCATAAATTTTCAACCTTAGCTCTTCCACATTTTCTTTATTTTTGGCAGAAATAAAAATTGTTTTTGTTCGGTTTTTTGCCATCCATGTTTTTTTTAAATCATCAAGCGAAAGATTTTCTTTTTCAATCGGAGTAAGATCGTCCTCTTCTTTTTTTACGAAAGTAAATGCATCGATTTTATTAAAGACCAAGAGCATTTTTTTATTGCTAGCTCCAATTTCAGCAAGTGTCTGATTAACAACCTCTACTTGTTCCTCAAAGTCGGGATGGCTTATGTCAACAACATGTAAAATCAGATCCGATTCACGAATTTCATCCAATGTGGATTTAAATGATTCTATTAATCCATGGGGGAGTTTTCGAATAAAACCGACCGTGTCGGAAAGTAAAAAAGGAAGATTTTCTATTACCACTTTTCGAACGGTAGTATCTAATGTCGCAAACAACTTGTTTTCAGTCAACACCTCCGATTTACTCAAAAGGTTCATCAGTGTCGATTTCCCCACGTTGGTATAGCCTACTAGGGAAACCCGGACAAATTGCTCTCGATTGCCACGTTGGGTGAGCTTTTGTTTGTCTATTGTTTTTAACTTCTCTTTCAATAAAGAAATTCTATCTCGAATTATGCGACGATCTGTTTCTATTTCCTTTTCCCCCGGTCCACGCATTCCTATACCTCCGCGTTGTTTCTCAAGGTGAGTCCACATTCCTGTGAGACGTGGCAACAAATACTGATACTGGGCCAGTTCCACTTGTGCTTTAGCGTGAGCCGTTTGAGCATGTTTTGAGAAAATATCCAGAATTAAATGGGTCCTGTCAATAATTTTGCACCCTAAAGCCCCTTCAATATTCCTAATTTGTGATGGCGAAAGTTCATCGTCAAAAACAGCGATATCAATATTATTTTCATCGATATGGCTTTTAATTTCTTTAATTTTTCCAGAACCCACATAAAATTTTGAATCCGGACGTTGAAGATTCTGTACAAACCGTTGCGTTGGAATGCCTCCTGCTGTTTCTATCAAAAACGCTAATTCATCAAGATATTCCATTGTGCGGTCAAGTTCCATATTGGGAGTGGATACAGTAATTAAAACTGCTTTTTCCTCAGCGATTTGATTTGTTAAATCTGTTGACATCTACTCTTGTTAGAAATTATAATGAACGAAACCCGATAATTTCCCGAACCTCTTTCACCGTTTTTTGGGCACTCTCCCGTGCCTTTTCCGCTCCAATTCGAGCAACTTTACGAATGAAATCATCGTTACTATCAATTTCTAAAATTTTCTCGCGAAGAGGTGCACAAAATTGTACCATATCTTCCGCCAATTGTTTTTTCATGTCACCGTAGCGAATAGCACAGAGATTATACTGTTCTTCAAAAAAGTTTAGGGTATCTGTTGTAGATACAATTTTCATCAAAGAAAACAAATTTTCTACCGGTTGTGTTTTCGGTTGGTTCGGAGCGGTTGGACCGACATCTGAAACTGCGCGCATTACTTTTTTACGAATTGCTTCCGGTGTATCAATCAAATAGATGCAACTATTTTCATTCTCTGATTTTGACATCTTCGTGCTTCCATCCAAACCGGGAACTTTAACTAGGTTGTTGCCAAAATTAAAGGCTACCGGTTCCGGAAAAAAATCAACACCATACATGTTATTGAATCGCTGAGCAAAATTACGGGTCATTTCCAAATGTTGCTCCTGATCTTTTCCAACAGGAACATAGTTGGCACGATGCAATAAAATATCAGCTGCCATAAGCGTCGGATATGTCAACAAACCGGCGTTTACATTATTGGGCTGACTCCGGATTTTATCCTTAAAAGAAGCTACCCGTTGAAGTTCCCCAATATATGCGTTCATATTCAAAAACAAATAAAGTTCTGCAACTTCAGGCACATCACTTTGACGGAATATCACCGCTTTTTCATAATCAAGGCCGGCGGCCAAATAGTTCACTAAGATACTGCGTACATTTCCATATAGATCTTTGGGTGTGGGATGCGTTGTTAACGAATGATAATCTGCAATAAAGAAAAAACATTGGTTCTCTTCCTGCATCTTTACAAAATTGACAAGGGCTCCAAAATAATTGCCCAAATGCATATTTCCGGTTGGACGGATTCCACTTACTACTGTTTCCATAGCACAAAAGTACAAAATTTTATCTGATTAGGCGTAACCCAATGGAAATGTCTAAATGATGAAGTTTTAGCAAATTATCTAATTCTTCTTTTTCCGTATTCAAACCATCTGTTAATTCAATTTTTGATAAAGTGCCGTAAATATAAGAAACACCCAGCCCAATTGCAAGATTTTCCGCTATTCTAAAATCATAATCGGCTCCAAAAGCCAAGCCCAATGTGCTTCCTGTTGCGTTAATTCCATAAGTTAATACTCTGTCTAAATAATATAAATAGCCAAATCCAACATGACCAATGAGACTATTCCTGTTTTTATTATGCATCAACCGAAAATTAATGGTTGGTCCAATAAAATCGATATTTATATCTTCACTTTGAACATAAGATTTCATGTCCCCATTTTGATCCCAATATGATAAGCTGGCCGCACTTTTTGAACGAAACTGTGAAAATTTAAACCCCATCCCTATGTTTTGCAATGCAAAATACTGAAGCCCCATACTAAATTGGCTCCCAGAGTTTAAGTCTTTATAGTATTCTTTATACCCTAAAGGCAGACTCTCTCCCTTCATATTATTTGCTTGTCGTTGGCTGAAACCACCATCAAAAAACAATCGAAAAATTGGTTTTTTAACGGGTGTCCTTTTAAATTCTATTGGCCTTTTAGTATTATAATTAGCAACGTATTCAATGGGTAGCAACATCTCCTTATATTCATTTTCAATTGTCATTTTAAAATAAATTTTAGTGGGGTCTATTTTGGTTATTTTACATGGAATTGTGTCTCCTATTGTTATTACAATAGTGTCCTGTGCTGACAGAAAAAAACTCAGAAAACTCAGAAAAAAACTCAGAAAAAATTTTAATTTTGACATGATGATTTGTTTTAATTGATTTTTTTGCAAAAATAAGCGATAATTTAATAAAGACAAAAAACTCTTGATTTTTGAATTATTCCTGCATTAAAGCATCTTAAAACTAATCACCAATATTCAATTAATAAGAAGATATAATCTGATTTTTACGAAATCCGAACCAAAAATGAAGTTTAAGCTATAAAATGTTTATTTTTGTTGACTAAATAAATTACACAGAAATCATGCTCACAGATATAGAGACCATTCGCAACGATTTTCCAATACTTCACCAGATGGTGAACAAGCGTCCGTTGGTCTATTTCGATAATGCGGCCACCACCCAAAAGCCAAGTGAAGTAACCGAAGCATTGGCGGATTATTACAACCGCTACAACAGCAATATTCACCGCGGCGTTCATTATTTAAGCCAGATTGCAACTGAAGCTTTTGAAAGTACACGACAAAATGTTCGGGCATTTATTAACGCCAGGGATGCGCACGAAGTCATTTTCACCCGAGGGACCACGGAATCCATCAATTTGGTGGCTTCTTCGTTTTGCCGCAAATTTGTGGGGAACGGCGATGAAATCATCGTCTCGGAAATGGAGCATCATTCCAATATTGTTCCCTGGCAAATAGCTTGCGAAGAACGGGGGGCAATTCTAAAAGTGATTCCTTTTGATGAACATGGCATTTTGAAGATTGAGAAACTCGAAGAACTCATTACACCCAAAACCCGATTAATTGCAGTAACTCATGTTTCTAATGCACTCGGTACCATCAATCCCATTAAACAAATTATTGATATGGCCCACTCAAAAGGAGTGAAAGTGCTCATCGATGGAGCTCAGGCCATTTCTCATCTTTCCGTGGATGTACAAGCCCTCGATTGTGACTTCTATTGTTTTTCGGGACACAAGATCTATGCTCCCATGGGAATAGGAATTTTATACGGCAAGGAAGAATTGCTTAATCAAATGCCACCCTATCAAGGAGGAGGAGAGATGATTAAAACGGTTACCTTTGCAAAAACCACCTATAACGAGTTGCCGTATAAATTTGAAGCCGGAACTCCAAGTGTTGGGGATGTAATCGGGCTGGATGTCGCCATAAAGTATGTTCAAAAGCTAGGAATGGAGAATATCGCGAAATACGAAGACGACTTGTTACAATATTGCACGCAAGAATTACTGAAAATCGAGGGTGTCTCAATAATTGGTACCGCTGCCCAAAAGACTTCCGTGGTTTCGTTTATGATAAAAAACATTCATCCGTACGATGCAGGCACCATTATCGACAAGCTCGGAATTGCCGTCAGAACCGGCCACCACTGCGCACAACCGGTGATGGATCATTTTAAGATTCCCGGAACCATAAGGGCTTCGTTTGCTTTTTATAATACCAAGGAAGAGATCGATCGGTTAATTGCGGCAGTAAAACAGGTAAAAGAGATGTTTGAGTAATTTCGGTTGGCAGTGACTGTTAGCTCCGATGACAGAGCGTAGCCGAAGTCAATCGATAGTGATCATAATTATAATGAACAATTTGAAAATTAAACACATAAAGGTTAGATATGAAAAGATATACATTTCTAGTAATATTATTATTTATCGTCTGTTTTTCAAACGCTCAGTCGTTTAAAGGTGGGATGATTGTGGGATTAGCCGCAACGCAGGTAACCGGCGATAAACTTTCGGGCTATAATCATCCCGGAGTACAGTTGGGCGTTTTCACCGAGCTGCCCACAGGACAAAAGTCCGCCTTGCGAATGGAAATGTACTACATTCAAAAAGGGAGCAGAAAAAATGATACCGAGACAAATCCCGGTTCTTATGTCCAGCGATTAAATTATATTGAAGTTCCTTTGGTCTATCAATATAAACCGTTTAATAAATTAAGCTTTCACGCCGGACTTTCCTTAGCTTATTTATTTTCCGCTATAGATAAAATTGATGGGGATAAAGTAAGAAGTGATGCTGTAGATGCTAGAAATCCTTTTGATTTTTCAATTCAGGGTGGTGGAATGTGGTCTTTTAACGATAAATGGAAAATTAGCTTAAACTATTCTTATTCCATCCTGCCTATTCGTGATGCGCCTACATACAGCAATATGGCATACCACGACAGAAAACAGTACAATGATGTTGTGCTGATTTCATTATTCAGATATTTTTAGTATGGCTCCATCAAAATCCGTAGTGGCCGTTACCGGAGCCAGCGGAGCAATTTATGCCAAAGTCCTGCTGGATACCCTGCAAGAGCTGATCCCAAACCCGCTGAATATTGCGCTGGTTTTGTCGAAGGTGGCAAAAGAGGTTTGGCAATATGAGCTTGGCAACTGCGATTACGAAAAATATCCTTTTCTACAATACGACCACTCCGATTTTTACGCCCCGTTTGCTTCGGGTTCCAGCGATTTCAGCACTATGATTATTTGTCCCTGTACCATGGGAACCTTGGGACGAATTGCACACGGCGTTGCCGACGACCTGATTGCCCGATCTGCAGATGTGATGCTGAAGGAACGGCGAAAGCTTGTTCTGGTCACCCGCGAAACCCCAATCAGCTTGATCCATATCGAAAACATGCGTCTGGTGACCTTGGCGGGAGGAATTGTTTTGCCTGCGAATCCCTCGTTTTACAGTAAACCTCAAACCATTAAAGATGTAGTAAAAACCGTTACAGACCGAACTTTGAGTATCGCCGGATTCGATATTCCACACTATCAATGGGGCGAATAATTGCAGACGTTAATATATTTTTATAGTGATATCATCGTAAAAAACCTGCTCCTTGCCTTTATTCCAGAAATAGAGCGCAAATTCATAATTCTTTGAAGAAACTGCTGGAAGATAAAATAAAAGCGATAAAGAAGACCACTCGTTTGTATTCCCAGGTATATCTTTCAGTGGATAAGAATAATAATATTTACTTTTACCCTCTTCATTAATTGAACAAATAATCTCACAATCTTTAACCGATTTTTTTGCCAACAGTTGAGCCGTTAGCAAAAGAATGCGTCCAGTCCCCTTCAAACAATCAAGATGATTACTTTTAAAGGTAATCCCAAATTCGTTTTTTGGATCCGTATATCCGCATTTGTTTTCTTTTGAGCCATTCTCTGTAGTAAAAGTTACATTGCTCCATTCTGTGTCCGGAATGCTGTCGAACGTAATCCGTTTTTCAAACACGGGCTTTTGGGTATTCAGCTCCAGAAAATCGGAAATATTTTTGTTGTCGGAAGATAATTTACATACCGAGATTTTGCCATTATCTCCAATCTTTTTAATTTGAGTGACAATTTCCGGATATTGGTTGTAAATGTCGGAAATGAAAAAATCATTTTGAATCACAATATAGTTAAAATCCCAAGTCAGGGCGTTACTTATGTTTTCACGGCTGGTCGTCATAATAGCATAACCCTTTCTGCCCATTTCGATAAGTGGGATATTCGGTGCATAAGCATCAATTACCAACATCTTTGCTGTTTTACTGATCTGCAGCGAATCAAGAAATTTTTCCGAACCTTTATAATTTTCTATTGTCTTAGCCACCCGATCCCAATCTCCTGTTTCTCTTCGGCTTGACTGCATTTTTTCAGAATTCATCACTAACGGGATGGTTATGGCGAACAATACAATAAAACTCAAAATCAAGTTCATTTTTTTATTCGGAAATTGAATATAACTGCTGAATAAAATGAGGGTGAGTATTATCGGGATAAAAAGTGAATCGAGAAAATAATAGTCGTGAGCGACAAACTGCTTAAGCATCATCACCACAAATAACAGAATTCCAACAAGATAAACAATGATAAAGCCGGCAAAACAAATCTGGACTTTTGATGATTTGAATCTGCTCTTTATCATAAAAATAACCGCTGTGATGGAAACAAGAGCAAACAGAATATAATGCAATTTCGGAAAATAGTGCCACTTCCAATGATCTTTAATCATTTGTAATAATTCTTTGGCTTCATGATAAGAGGATGCCGGCATCAGATGATTCAGAAAAATCGACCCATAAGTATCGCGTAAATAACCGTTGTATAAAAAATAGGCAAAAAGCATCATAAGGCTGGCTCCTATAGCTGCGCATTTTTTAAGCAGAATTTTCTTTTCCTTTTTTTGAAAAACAGAAGTAACGATGTCAATAAAACCAAGCATAACCAGAGGAATTAAAAAGGTGCTTCTGCTCAGTGCGGCAATCGTTAAAAAACCTAGACTATAGATGTAGGTAGAGGTCTTCTCCTGTTGGGTGTTTGAAAAATAAAGGTATAATCCGATAATCACGCAGGAAATCGACGGAATTGTGGGAATAAAGCCGGCCTGATAATAAACATATACCGGGGATGTAGCGGCAAAAAGGACAATCAGCAAGGAAAGAGGTCCGTTCTTGTTGAAAAGAAAAGCCAGTTTATACAAAAAGAACAACCCCAGAAAACTGAAAAGCAGAATATATAATCTGAAGATAAAGGGCGATTTATTTCCACTAATCTTCATTATCACCGCCGGAATATAATCGTGGATAGGAAAATCGACAGAAGTAATGCTGGTGGTGTGTGGTTTTTTAAAATCATCGGGAAATTGATGGTTCATGACAAACGTCTCCGGTTTGAAAAAATTCAAATTATTCCGTTCAAAGCCAAGGGCAAGCGCATATCTGTCGGATTGGGACCAAGCATGAATATGAGCGGGAAATTCGTTGAGGTACTTATATTGGAGAAACACACCAAGTGTAACGATTAATAATATTGGAAGAATTATGTCTCTTATTTTCTGCATGTTTTTCTTTTCTGATACAAAGCTAAAAGAATTATTTAGAATAACGAATTTTCATTAAACCAAGGTCGTTTTCTTTTTCTGATATCCTTTATGGGATCAGTAGTTCTTAAGTATTATCCGTTCCCTTTCTTCAACGGGATATTAAAAAAACAATTGAAAAATCAGTGATTTTTTGTAACTTTGGGAATTATTTGAAACAAGAATATGCAAGATTACGATGCTTCTTCCCTCGACCGGTTTCGCAACGCTGTCAATAACGGATCCAAACAGGATCAGTTTGAAGCGGCCCGTGAATTAGTGAATTATCGGCATTATATGAATGGAATTATTTGTTATGAAATCCTTTGCAACATGTATCCTGACGACAAAGGATTGTGCCTCTATAAGCTCGGACAGGTTTACATGATGATGGAAGAAGAAGAAAAAGCCATCGATCATTTTATTGAGGCTTATGAAGCCAACTACGACAAGCAACTTTGCGATGATGCCATCTGGGATGCTTGCGAACGAGGATATTCAAAATTTCGCGAAATAGATTTTATTTATCAGTATAAACGACTTCTTCCCAACGGTGAATATACCCGAAGAGCTAATGACATGATAGAAAATCGTCGCTAATCTTTTTATCGTTTATCCTAAAAGAACTAATTTTTTTAGACAAAATTATTTCTTTTTAAAGATATTATTAAATCGTCCCATCAATGCTCCTCTTAGAATCTTCGGATAAAGACCATCTTTTCCCTTATTAATAAAACAAAATATTCATATAAAAGATGTGTTAAAAATTCTCGTTTGTCTGTAATATAAATGATTCCTTATAACCTTTCACCAGATAATCCGTGTAAGATCAATTGTCTTTGATATTTAGGCAATTAATATTTTCCGTTTATTTTATGTACTTCAATATTCAACTTTTCATATTGTGATTAGAAAAATATTAAACAAAGACACCTAAATGTTTACTTTTATTGTCTTTATTTCGTTAACGATATAGGGAATTTACTTAATATTTAAATTTGATGAAATACAAACAGTTTGTTGTGTTTTTTATTTTTGTATTTAACACATTGTGTCTCTCCGCCAAAAACGATGAATCTATTCCTATTCCGCCGCCGCCACCATCAAATGATGAGTGTTCCGGTGCTATTCCATTAACAGTTGGAACTAGTTGTAGTTTTACACAATATACTAATGCCAGCGCAACTGCATCATCGGGAATTCCGGCTCCTGGTTGTGCCTCCTATTCAGGGGGAGATGTCTGGTTTTCTGTTGTAGTTCCGGCGAGTGGACGACTTATCATCGATACTCAAACAGGAAGCGTTACAGACGGGGGAATGGCAATATATTCGGGTACATGCGGATCTCTTTCTGTTATTGAATGTGATGATGATGATAGCAATAACGGCTTAATGCCTTTTATTGATAAGAGTGGCCTTACTGTTGGTGCTACAATATACATTCGGTTTTGGGAATACAGCAACGACAATAATGGTACTTTTTCCATTTGTGTTTACACCACAACTTCCGGTAGTTCCGGTGCTACATCCTGTGCTAGTGCAGACCCGTTCTGTACAGGTACCGGACTCGTGTTTCCCGCCAGTGTGGATGCTGGAACCGGTGAATCAGGACCGGATTATGGTTGTTTATGCACCCAGCCAAACCCTGTTTGGTACTATTTGAGAATTGCGAACCCTGGTTCATTAGAAATAAATATTTCAAGTACGTGTGGAGATGTTGATTATGCTGCATGGGGACCATTTCCAATCTTAACATGTAGTTCAAGTGATTTAACCTCAACAGGAGCCAGTTGCACTACAACTCCATATTCAGCTCCTGCTGGGAATATGGTTGATTGTTCATTCAGCACCTCTGCAACAGAAACATTGAGTATTCCAAGCGCCCTTACCGGTCAATATTATTTAGTAATGATTACCAACTATGCCAATTGCACCGGTAACATTAACTTTAATCAAACTTCCGGATCCGGCTCTACGGATTGTTCTATTATTGCTCCACCGATTGTAAACAATGGTCCTTTATGTGTTGGGCAAACCCTCAATTTAACGGTTTCTTTTCCAATTACAGGGGCTACATATTCTTGGAGCGGTCCAGACGGTTTTACTTCAGCAGCAATGAATCCTTCAATAACCAATGTTACTGCGGCAAATGCCGGTGTTTATTCTTTGATAATAAGCGTGGGGAACGTTAGTAGTGCTCCCGTAACCACAACTGTGGTTGTTAACGCATCACCAACTGCCAGTGCCGGAAACAACAGTCCGATTTGTGCCGGAACCTCTTTGAATTTAACCGCTTCGGGCGGTAACAGCTACTCGTGGAGCGGCCCAAACAGTTTTACCAGCACACTCCAAAATCCATCAATTTCCTCAACCACTATTGCAGAGGCCGGAACATATACCGTTACCGTAACGGCAACAGGAGGGTGCACCGCTACGGCTCAAACATCTGTAACCATTAATTCCATGCCCACACCCACTGCCGGAAGCACTAGTCCGATTTGCGCCGGAACCTCTTTAAATTTAACCGCTTCGGGCGGTAACAGTTACTCGTGGAGTGGCCCAAACAGTTTTACCAGCACACTCCAAAATCCATCAATTTCCTCAACCACTATTGCAGAGGCCGGAACATATACCGTTACGGTGACGGCAACAGGGGGATGTACTGCCACTGCCCAAACAACTGTAACCGTTAATTCAACACCTACTCCTACAACAGGAAGTAACAACCCTATTTGTGCCGGAAACACTTTGAATTTAACCGCTTCGGGTGGTAACAGCTACTCGTGGAGTGGGCCAAACAGTTTTTCCAGTATCCTTCAAAATCCATCAATTACTAATACAACTGCTGCCACTGCCGGAACATATACGGTAACCGTAACAGCAACCGGTGGATGCACTGCAACTTCACAAACTATTGTTACCATAAACCCAAGTCCGGTCCCGGTTGCAGGAAATAATAGTCCTATTTGTGCCGGAACTGCTTTAAACTTAACCGCTTCGGGTGGCACTGGATATTCTTGGAGTGGACCAAACAGTTTTACCAGTATGCTTCAAAATCCATCAATTACCAATACGAATACATCCATTGCCGGAATATATACGGTAACCGTAACAGCAACCGGCGGTTGTACCGCTACAACTCAAACCACTGTTGTTGTAAATGGAAATATCTCTGTTGTTCCTACCAGCAATGCACCTATTTGCCAAAACCAAACTTTAAATCTATCTGTTCCCATATCAGGAGCTACCTATTCATGGAGTGGTCCCAATAGTTTTAGCAATACGCTTCAATCCCCATCCATTACGAATGCTTCAACCGCCGCTTCCGGAATATATTCGGTTACTGTAACCAATTCGAATGGTTGCAGCGGAACAGCAACAATCAGTGTTGTTGTTAATCCACTTCCAATTGTTACCATTTCGGGAGATTCCATAATTTGTAATGGGGAAAATACTGTACTAAGCGCCTCTGGCGGAAATAGTTATATTTGGAACAACTCATTAACATTTCCAACAATAACAGTATCTCCTTCTGTTCAAACGACATATACCGTTACTGTAACAGGAATTGGCGGCTGTACATCAACCTTAACAAGAACTGTGTTTGT
Organism: Bacteroidales bacterium; assembly: GCA_963556065.3. Classification (GTDB taxonomy): domain Bacteria; phylum Bacteroidota; class Bacteroidia; order Bacteroidales; family WCHB1-69; genus JBAXTE01. Next base: position 42,150 of record CAUVYH020000011.1, on the reverse strand, counting down.
AAATCAAAATCCACAAATTGACAGTGTTGTTACAACCAATGAAAACTGTAGTTCCGGAAATGGAAAAGCAACGGCATTTGTAAGTGCCGGACTTTCACCATATCAATACGCCTGGAGTAATTGCATTGGAAATACACCCAACGACTCCTTGTTAACTACTGGCATTTATACCGTAACCACTACAGACGCAAATGGTTGTTCATCAACAAAATCATTCACTATCCAAAACACACCGGGTCCCATATTGTCTATTACAAATGTGATTAACGATCATTGCAATCAAGGACTCGGAGAAGCCACAGTAATCGTAAACAATCTTCCCGGTAATTATACTTATTCATGGCTCACCAGCCCTCCCCAACAAGGGATTACTGCCATCGGTCTCACCGCTGGAACTTATTATGCATCCGTTTCCGACGGCATTTGTTCCGATGCGATACCCGTAACCATTAACAATATAAACGGTCCAACCGCTAATTTCGAAGCAAATCCTCCCACGGCAAGTGCATCAAATGCCTTAATTCATTTCATTGATCAATCAGATGGAGCGCAAAGCTACTTGTGGAACTTTGGAGACGGAACCAGCAGCTTTAACGAAAGTCCTATTCATTCTTACTTATCATCAGGATCCTATTCTGTAACATTTATCGTTACCGATTCTTATGGCTGTACGGATTCTATTTCTAAAACAATAGTTATCTACGATGATTTTAATCTTTTTATTCCAAATGCATTCACACCTAATAGCGATGGATTAAACGAAGTTTTCCGTCCCTATGGTACCGGTATCAATCTTGAAAAAAAATATGAAATGTCTATTTACGACAGATGGGGAAAACTTGTTTTTATTACGAATCGCTTTGAACAAGGCTGGGACGGAAAAATAAATAATTCAAAAATCAAGTCAAATAGTAGCTTTGCTTATCAGATAAAGCTTTACGATCAAGCGAATCAAATTCATATTTTTAAAGGAACCGTCACTGTTTTGGGATCAAAAGTCGATAGTGATTTTTAAAATCAATAAAAAAAGAGGCAAATGCCTCTTTTTTTTCTAATCAATAGTGAAAAGTTTCCCGATATTATCGAATTTGTTATGATAATCCTGCATTGACTGCTGAATAATCTCAAAAGCTTCTTCTGCATCATAAAGATGTGTGATTTCCGTATTCTTTGAAAGGCCCGGCATATCTTTATAGGTCAAAAAATAATGTTTCAAACGCTGAATAACCAAATTTGGACAGTCGGAAATGCTTTTAAAATGACCATAGACAACATCATTATCAAGAACTGCTATAATTTTATCGTCCGCTTGATTTCCGTCGATCATCCTGAAGCCCCCAATAGGTCGGGCTGTAACCAAAATATCACCATGCGCAATATTTTTTTCCGTTAGAACACAAATATCTATCGGATCTCCATCGCCTTTTATTTCTTCTCTGCCCGTTTTTTTACAACAATATTCACCAATCAATTTTCCGCAATACGTTTGAGGAATAAACCCATATAGTGCCGGTATTACGTTAGAATATTTCTGTGGCCGGTCAATTCTTAAATAGCCACTATCTTTATCCACTTCGTACTTTACGGTATCGGTAGGAACCACTTCAATAAATGCAGTTACCGTTTGTGGAGCATCGTTACCAATGGCAACTCCATGCCATGGATGTGACTTATATCGCAAACCCATTAATCGACCTATTGGATCTGAAAATTTATCAATCATTTTACTTTTTTTGCAAAGATAATACTCTTTTTTTGAATGATCGATGACCCTTCTATGTAAAATCAACACAAAAAATTATTGTAAAAATTGTAACTTTGCATTTTAAATTTATAATTATGAACTTTGTACAAGAATTAAGATGGCGGGGAATGTTGCATGACACAATGCCGGGAACAGAAGAAATTCTTCAAAAAGAAACCATTTCTGCATACGTTGGTATTGACCCTACTGCTGATTCCCTACACATTGGGCATTTGGTGGGTATAATGATGCTTAAACACTTGCAAAATGCCGGACATAAGCCAATCGTCTTAATTGGAGGAGCCACCGGAATGATTGGTGATCCGTCCGGAAAATCGGAAGAACGCAATCTTTTAGATGAAAAGACGCTGCGTTACAATCAGGAAGCAATTAAAAAACAAGTTTCAAAATTTCTGAATTTTGATTCATCTGTTAATAATGCAGCAATTGTTGTTAATAATTACGACTGGATGAAAACCTTTTCATTCTTAGATTTTATTCGCGATATTGGCAAGCATATTACGGTTAACTATATGATGTCTAAGGACTCCGTAAAAAAACGTCTTACGGGCGAAACCCGTGACGGAATGTCGTTTACCGAATTTACCTATCAACTCGTTCAAGGATATGATTTTCTATATTTAAATCAAAATTACGGTTGTAAACTTCAAATGGGTGGATCTGATCAATGGGGAAACATAACGACTGGTACCGAACTCATACGAAGAAAAACCGGCGGAGAAGCTTTTGCAATAACATGTCCGTTAATAACAAAGGCAGATGGTGGGAAATTTGGCAAGACCGAATCGGGGAATATTTGGTTGGATCCCCAACGAACTTCTCCCTATGCTTTCTATCAGTTTTGGCTAAATTGCTCCGATGATGACTCAAAAAAATATATCCGCATTTTTACACTTCTATCCGAAGAAGAAATCATTAAGCTGGAAAGACTACACGAAGAAGCTCCTCATACCAGAGTGTTACAAAAGCGATTAGCTGAAGAGCTGACAATTACGGTTCATGGATATCAAGAACTTGAAATGGCATTGGAAGCATCCCAAATTCTTTTCGGTAAAGGCACGGCTGAATCACTTTCAAAGCTTTCGGAAGAAACACTTTTGTCTGTTTTTGAAGGAGTTCCTCAATGTCACTTATCCCCCGAAGAATTTAACCGAGAATTAAATATTGTTGAACTTTTAGCTCAAAAAACCGACATTTTTTCTTCCAATGGAGAAGCTCGAAGAATGCTTAAAGATAATGGTGTTTCGGTAAATAAAACAAAAGTCAACGATTCGTTTATGATCACTAAAGAAATGCTAATTCGTGATAAATATCTGATTGTACAAAAAGGAAAGAAAAACTACTACTTGGTTATTGTTCAATAAATCTATTTTATGCAAAAACGTTAATAGCTCTGTTCTCGCTACAAAGCAGGTAAAACTAAAATCAAAAAGATTTGCGCATAAAGTATGGCATAATATTCGTTTCTACTGACGGTTAATCATAAATGTATTGCAATGAAACGAATAAATTTTATTCTACTGTTTTCCACCATCGGATTGTTCGGTTTCTCTCAGCCGACCAATATAAATAATTTTGCTTTTAAGCGTGGGGAAAAACTCGTTTTCAGAGTTTATTACGACTCCTTTATTACAGGGAAAGTTACCGCAGGAGAAGCTTCACTTGAAGTCACATCCGAGAAAAAAGTAATCGGAGGAAAAACCACATATCATGTTATTGGAACCGGGTATTCGAAAGGGGCCTTTAATTTCTTCTTTAAAGTAATCGATCGCTTTGAATCCTATTTTGACGAACAGACGTTATCTCCGTTTGTATTTGTTCGCCGTACTCGAGAAGGCGACTACAAAAAAGAAGATGATGTAACCTTTTTGAAAAATAAAGGAGTTGCCGTAAGCAGAAAGAAAACGACCCCTATTTCGAGCGATGTGCATGATTTTCTATCGGCTTATTATTGGGCTCGGAATCTTGATGTAACAAAATACAAATTCGGAGAATCCGCCTACTTTTCATTTTTCCTTGATGACACAACTTATTCTTCTAAAATTCAATTTATTAAAAAAGACGTTGTAAAAATCGGTTTGGGGAAATTTAATACGATTAAAATCATGCCCGGAGTAGCACAAGGAAATGTATTCAATAAGGAATATCCATTTGAGGTTTGGATTTCCGATGATAAAAACAGAATTCCTGTTTTAGCTCAATCCAAAATTATTGTCGGTAGTGTAAAGATGGAATTGGTGAGCTATTCGGGATTGGCAAATCCGCTCACTTCCAAGTATAAGTGACAAATTACCTCCGCTTAGGCCTATATTCAAGATATTGGCATACAATAATTATTGCAGAAGAAACCAGTAAGCTTAAAAACACACGCCATATTGTAGTAAAAAATCCCGAAAAAGAAAATTTTTCGAGTAAAAAGTAATACAAATGGTGTGCTAGTGTAAATAGTAATGTGTAATTTAAAAACCAGCCGAATCCCATATCCTTAATTGATGGAGTGATTGAAGATTCAAACTCCCGTTGCGAAGAAATGACCCGTATAATGTAAGGTCGCAAAAAAGCTGCAAAAGTTGTAGCGCCGGCATGCAATCCAATAACGCCGCCCGAAAAAAGATCCACCGATAATCCTGTTACAAATCCTAAAACCAACAACCAAATTCGGTCTATATTGAACGGTAAAAGCATAATAAAAAGCAAGTAAACAAACGGGTTAATATATCCACTCAAATAGATATTATTAAGTACAAATACTTGCGCAAGTATCAACACCACAAATCGAATAGTATGTTTTAAATTTTCGTTCATTGCTTAAATCGAGAGGTTAAAGTGTCTAATTCCGACTTAAAGTGATTTTTTATAATATAAACATGATCTATTTTATTGAAGTCGGTAGCTAATTTTACCGTTATGTTATAGAAATTGTCGTTTTTGTTGGGTTTAATATTCGTTACCGTACCAATCATAATCCCTTCGGGAAAGATTGTAGAGTATCCTGATGTGATCACAGTATCGCCATAACGAACATTTAAATGATACGGAATATCAATAAGTCTAGCATATCGGTAATCTGTTCCATCCCAAAGCACCGTTCCAATAAAACCGGTTCGTTTAATTTTAGCATTCACTCTAGTGTCCTGATGCAATAATGAAATCACAGAACAAAAGTTCGGCGATACATCTTTTACAATGCCTACGATTCCCGCAGGAGAAATCACAGCCATCTCTTTTTCAACGCCCATTTTGGAGCCCTTATCTAAAATTAGATAATTGTTTTGTTTCTTTATGCTGTTACTAATTATTTGAGCATTGTAATATGAAAATTGATGGCGATATAACGTATCATTAGATAAAAATTCGGTTTTGTCTGTAACTAAAAAGGCATTTTTTGCTTTACTTAAGAGCATCGCATTTTCTTTCACTAATTCTGCATTATTATATTTTAAATAAAAATATTGTTCAATTCCATTATAAATAGATAGAAAAGAGCCACTTACTGTATTTGAAGAAGAAATAATTGCAGAACGCTGAAAAATAGAATTTTCAACAACCAACCAAAGCGAAAAAAGTTGAAGTATCCCAAACAAGAAGAAGTAATTGTTTTTCCAAATAAAGGTTGCCAGATTTCGCATTTTTTTATTCTTAGATTTGCAAAATTAATGTTTTTACCTGAATATTTTAGATAAAAAAATCGAAGCTATTGTAAAACAAAATTAACTCGGTTTTACCAATAGCTTCGAAAATAAATATAATTTGCTATTTCTACTTGATCAGGAACGGATACTTATTGAAGTTTTTAAGAGCTATAGCCGTACCGCGAGCAACCGCTTTCAGCGGATCGTCGGATACATGAACCTGCAGTTTTGTCTTCTGGGCAATACGTTTATCTAAGCCTCTTAGCATTGCTCCACCGCCTGTTAGGTATATACCGGTTCTTAAAATATCTGCCGATAATTCGGGCGGTGTATTTTCGAGCGCATTAAGTACTGCCATTTCAATTTTTTGCACCGATTTATCAATAGCTTCTGCAATTTCCGAATAATTAATCATCACCTCTTTAGGAATACCCGTGAGTAAATCTCTACCATGGACAGGAACATCTTCCGGCGGATTTTCCAATTCTTTGAGAGCAGATCCAATTTCGATTTTCACTTTTTCTGCAGTTCGTTCTCCAATGTAAATATTGTGATGTTTTCTCATATATTCTTCAATGTCTGCATTGAAATCATCTCCTGCCGTACGAATAGACTTGTTGCTGATAATACCTCCTAATGCAATAACTGCAATTTCGCTGGTTCCACCACCAATATCGATAATCATGTTTCCGGTAGGCTCCAAAACATCTATTCCGATACCTATTGCTGCAGCCATTGGCTCATGAATTAATCGTACTTCTTTAGCTCCGGCTTGTTCTGCAGAATCGCGAACAGCTCGTTCTTCAACCTCGGTAATTCCTGAAGGAATACAAATAACCATTCTCAATGCCGGAGGAAAAAGCTGATTGCCCGGATTCATCATTTTGATCATTTCACGCAACATGTGTTCTGCTGCCTGAAAATCAGCAATTACACCATCTTTTAACGGACGAATTGTTTTAATGTTTTCGTGAGTTTTTCCATGCATCATCAATGCCCGTTTCCCAACAGCCATAATTTTACCCGACGAACGTTCAATTGCAATTATCGACGGCTCATCTACCACAACTTTGTCATTATAGTAAATAATTGTATTTGCCGTCCCCAAGTCGATCGCAATATCTTTAGTGAAAAATGAAAATAATCCCATTTGTGTTTTCGTTTATAATGTTTGCAAAGTTACACTATTTTTATCAGTCTTGATTTTCTAAATTGTTAATCTTTATGGCTTTTACGCCAAAAACACCCTTTTGGTTTCAGTTTTTGAGTAAAATTATTACTTTATCCTATTAAAAATAAAAAACCTGCTTAAGCAATCATTTTTATTTGCCAACAAAACAGAAAAAGACTGTCGTTAAACGATAGTTTTTCTATGCAATTATTTTTTTAGTGTTTAAAATGTCTGATTCCGGTAAACACCATTGAAAGGCCATTTTCGTTGCAATATCCTACAGAGTCTGCATCCCGAATTGAGCCGCCGGGCTGAATGACACTAACAACTCCTGCTTTGTGCGCAAGTTCAACGCAATCTGCAAACGGAAAATACGCATCGGATGACATCACCGAACCTTTTGTATCAAAACCGAAGCGAATAGCTTTTTCTATTGCCTGGTTCAAGGCATCTACTCTAGATGTTTGCCCGATGCCACATGAAATCATTTGTTTGTTTTTTACCAAAACAATAGCATTTGAGCGAGTGTGTTTTACGATTCGAGCAGCAAACAGCAAGTCCTCAAGTTCTGCCTTCGTCGGTTTTTTATCGGTAATATAGTTGAGCTCTTCTTCTTTTTCGTATTTAGTGTCTTTATCCTGACAGAGCACGCCGTTTAAAACCGATTTATACTGAATTATCATCGGCTTGAATGGTTTCCGCTTTAAAATCACCCTGTTTTTTTTGCTTTTCAGCAGTTCAAGCGCTTCTTCTTCAAAATCGGGAGCCACAATGACTTCAAAAAACAGTTTGTTTATTTCAGTTGCCGTGTCTTTGTCTATGCCTCGATTTGCAGAAATAACCCCTCCATAAGCAGAAACCGGATCAGCCGCCAATGCTTTCTCCCATGCTTCTAGAATTGAATTTCCAGTGGCTATTCCGCATGGATTGGTGTGCTTGATAATCGCCATCGAAGGTTGTGTAAATTCATCAACCAAATTCAAGGCAGCTTCAATATCCACAATATTATTATATGAGATCTCTTTTCCATGAAGTTGTGTAAAATTGGCTTCCATATCCCCATAAAAAACCCCTTTTTGATGTGGGTTTTCCCCATATCTGAGTATTGTGCTCTTGTTCTCACTAATTTTAAAAGTATCGATTCCTGCTTTACGGTTAAAATAGTTAAAAATTGCGGAATCGTAATGCGATGAAACATTAAAAGCTTGAGCGGCAAAGTAATACCTGTCTTCTAACGTTGTGGAGCAATTCTGTGTTGCAAGCAAGTTTGTCAATCGGTCATATTCTGCTGAGGAAGCAATACACACAACATCTGCATAGTTTTTTGCTGCTGCCCTGATCAAAGAGATTCCTCCGATATCAATTTTCTCTATGATTTTTGTTTCATCATCGGTTTTTTGCAATGTTTCTTCAAATGGATATAAATCGACAATAACCAAATCTATTTCGGAAATTTGATAATCCACCATTTGTTTAATGTCTTCTTTATTTTCTCTTCGACTAAGAATCCCTCCGAAAATTTTCGGATGTAGGGTCTTTACCCGCCCCCCTAATATGGAAGGGTAACCGGTAACTCCCTCAACGCTTTTAACCGGAATTCCAAGCTTCTCGATAAATTCGAGCGTACCTCCAGTTGATAATATTTGAACTTTGTTTTGGTGAAGTTGTTTTACAATAGCTTCTAAGCCTTCTTTGTAATAAACCGAAATTAATGCGCTTTTGATTTTTTTTACCATGTAAAATAAGCTTTATGTCGATTATTTGATGCAGTGCAATCTATTTTTGTTTATTTTAGCACTGTTTATTTATGAATGCAAATTTAGAAAAATTAGCAGTACTGCAAATAAAAAAGAAATGATAATATTTATAAAACTTATTCGTGAAAGTTATTTATTTGCTATTCAAGCAATTATAGCAAATAAACTTCGTACAATATTAACATTGTTAGGGATTACGATTGGTATTTTCTCCATAATTTCGGTACTTACCGTCGTCGATTCTTTAAAAAGTAAAATTAATGAAAGCATTGCTTCTTTGGGAAGTAATATGGTTTATGTCCAGAAATGGCCATGGGAATTTCGAGAAGATTTTCCTTGGTGGAAATATATGATGAGACCTCAACCGCACATTGATGAGTTGGAAAAAATTCAAGATCATTCCCAGCTTGCAGAATATTTTTCTTATATTGTGTCAACCTCTAAAAACATTCAGGCCGGAGCCCGCTCTTTAAACGACATTTCTGTTATAGGAATTGCTTACGATTATGATAAAACATGGTCTTTTACGATTGCCCAAGGACGATATTTTACCCCAACCGAACTTCGTACAGGAACAAACAAGGCTGTCATCGGAAGTAGTATTGCCGAGGAGCTTTTTCCAAATTCTAACCCCGTAAATCAATCTATAAAAGTTTGGGGCGCAAAAATTGAGGTTATTGGTGTTTTTAAAAAAGAGGGAAGCGGGATGTTCGATAACAGCAACGATAATACGGTAGTATTGCCTGCTCTCTTTATGGCCAATTACGAAGACATTAACAGTGATGGAGATATGCTCAACCCACTGATTGCCGTTCGCCCAAAACCAGGAGTCAGCAACAAGGATTTAATTGCAGAACTCCGGGGCATAATGCGTACTATTAGAAAAATAAAACCTTACAGTGAGGATGATTTTGCCTTAAATGAATCCGATATGATTACGAAAGGGTTTGAACCGATTTTTAACGTACTTTCCCTGGCCGGTTGGTTTATTGGAATATTTTCGTTGCTGGTAGGCGGGTTTGGCATTGCAAATATTATGTTCGTTTCGGTAGTAGAACGAACAAACCAAATCGGTATTCAGAAGTCAATCGGAGCTAAGCGGTTTTTTATATTGTCTCAGTTTTTATTTGAAGCGGTCTTCCTGTCTCTTATTGGAGGAATTATTGGGTTACTTCTTATTTTTATCATCACAACCATCGTTTCCATTTTGCTCGATTTTTCGCTAACACTTACACTTGGAAATGTGATATTAGGCTTATCCGTTTCTTTGGTTATCGGCATTCTTGCGGGGATAATTCCAGCGGTGAGTGCTTCTAAACTCGATCCGGTAGAGGCTATTCGTCAGGGTGCTTAACTGTTAATAATTTGATTTACCGTTTCTATAGATCGGCAAATATACGCTCGATATCCTTTTTTAACGATCGGGCGTTCTATTAATCGTGGATTTTTGCACAGAATATGGACCCATTCTTCGTCGGAAAAAGCTTTACCTTTATATTCTTTTTTATATAAATCTTCGTTTTTACGAACCAGTTCCAAGGGAGAGATATGGAGCTCTATAAGCAATTTCTTTAGTTCTTTTTCCGTCAGCCTTAACGACATGTAGTTGATAATTTCCACCTCTTTTCCTGTTTCTTTTAAATGTTCCAAAACAGTTCTGCTTACGCGGCATCTCGGATTGTGATAAATAACAAACATACGTTCCAGTTTCTTTAGATGAAAAGAGCATTCATTGGTTTTATGAATGCTCTTCTATAATTAGTGACTCCGGAGGGATTCAAACCCACGACCTTCAGAACCGGAATCTGACGTTCTATTCAGCTGAACTACGGAGCCTAATTTGGGGGCAAATATACAAAAATAAATGGTTGTATTATCAAAATAAAAAACAACGCCCCGTTCTCCCCAAAAAATTAAGCATCTTCTCCCTAGTCATTAAACAACCCAGGTTGATCGGAAACGATTCTTTTTTTACCTAAATGATTATATGCCAAAGGCGTTGCCTCTCTTCCCCGAGGCGTTCGCATGAGGTATCCTTCCTGAATTAAAAACGGTTCATATACTTCTTCTATTGTTCCCGAATCTTCACCGCAAGCGGTGGAAATAGTAGTAATTCCAACAGGTCCTCCTTTAAACTTGTCAATAATCGTGGATAATATACGGATATCCATCTCATCAAGTCCGTTTTTATCAACATTCAGTGCAGATAAAGCGTATTGAGCAATATTGAGATTGATGGTTCCATTTCCTTTAATTTGAGCAAAGTCGCGTACCCGGCGAAGTAATAAATTTGCAATACGAGGAGTTCCCCTACTTCTTCTGGCAATTTCATAAGCAGCCTCGTCTTCAATTTCTACACCCAATATTTCTGCAGCACGCTGAATGATATGAGTTAGTGTTTTGGCATCGTAATAGTTCAGCCGCATGGTAATTCCAAAACGGGAACGCAGCGGAGAAGTTAATAGCCCTGAACGGGTAGTTGCACCAACTAGTGTAAATGGATTCAATGATATCTGAACACTGCGAGCGTTAGGGCCTGTTTCGATCATAATATCAATTTTATAATCTTCCATTGCGGAATAAAGATACTCTTCCACCACTGGCGACAGCCGATGAATTTCGTCGATGAAAAGAACATCGTTGGCTTCTAAATTAGTAAGTAATCCTGCTAAATCTCCTGGTTTGTCAATTACCGGTCCCGAAGTAACCCTAACATTTACCCCCATTTCGTTGGCGATAATATATGAAAGCGTGGTTTTTCCCAAACCGGGAGGACCATGTAACAGGACATGATCAAGCGCTTCGCCACGATGTTTCGCCGCCCTTACAAATATTTTTAAGTTATCCACCACCTGATTTTGACCGGAAAAATCGTTGAATTCTACTGGTCGTATTGCCTTTTCAAATTCTTTTTCCGCCGATGAGAGTCGCTCGGGTAAAGGATTAAGATTATCATTCATGAATACATTGTTTTAATGACAAAACTACTCTTTTTTTACGAGATAACTCATATTCTACGAATAAATAACCAAACGATTTTTTCTTGATTTCATAATTTTAAACATTTTTTTTATACCTTTGTTTATCACTTAATAATCATACTGTATATTTATTTACCGTTGTTGCTCTTAAAACAAAAAGCACTATTAAAAAAGAAAACAGTAAAAAGTACTAATTATGAATAAAATACTAGTTCCAACCGATTTTTCATTAGCCTCAAAAAAATCGCTTGATTATGCCTCAAAAATCAGTGAGATTTTTAACTCCGATATCACTTTGTTATGGGTTGATAATTTCGATGCTACATCGAATTTGCAACTTGACGGAAATCTTCAACAAGCATTGCGTCAGGAAGCAAAAGAGGAGCTAAAAGAATTAATAGAAAAAGCATCTTCCAAGCATCCCAATATAAAATACACTTCTAAAATAAAAACAGGTAAGGTTTTTCGTGAAGTCGGAGCAGCTGCCACGGCAGAAAAAAGCATGTTGGTTGTGATAAGTACAACCGGAGGTTCCGGATTTGAAGATTTTTGGATTGGAAGTAATGCTTATCGTATTATCAGCGCTTCGCCATGCCCTGTAGTTTCTGTAAAACCAATGTATGAGCAAACGGAAAATTTAATATCGAGAATATTGGTCCCGATAGATCACACTCCTGATACATTAAAAAAACTTCCTGCAATTTTGGATTTTGCATCAAAATTTAATGCGGAAATTAATATTTTAGCACTTTATACAACCTCGCTGAAAACGCTACATGCAAAAGTGGAAAATTCAGCAACCACCGCTCAAAAAATGGTATCAGAGGCTAAACTTCTTTATCGTTTCGACGAACTTAAAACTGACAATGTAGTTTCTGATTTGGTTAAATTTATCGAACAATCCTCTACCGATTTAATTGCTATTATGACCGAACAGAACAACAATGAATTGTCGGGAATAGGACAAATTGCAAAAGAAGTGATTAATCGTTCTCCCATACCCGTATTAAGTATTCGCTAATAAATACAAAGTACTATGAACGGAATAATAAAAATGTTTATCTTTTTGGGAATTTTAATGACATCTGTTCATTTACAATCCCAAAATATTGTTATTGTTCAGGACTCAAAAATTTCAAAACTTATTGAAGACCATCGTGCTGCTACTTCAAAAATTGATTTTATGGAGGGGTATAGAGTTCAGATTTTCTTCGACTCCGGTAACAACTCCAAATCAAACGCAGAAGCTGCTAAAACAAAATTCAGCGCACAATATCCCGAAATTCCTATCTATTTATCATTTAAAGAGCCTAATTTTAAAGTTCGGGTTGGCGATTTTAGAACAAGAAATGAAGCAAGAGGCTTCTTAAAACAAATTTCCATTGAATATCCTAACGCCTTTGTAATAAAAGATGAAATTAAACTACCTTCACTAATTCTAAAAACTGAATGAACTGAATAAAAATAATAGAAAAAAGAGGTGATTATTTGACGTTGTGTTAAATAATTACTATATTTGCCACAAATTTTCGATTAAAAAACAGAAAAAATCAAATTAGCGAATATGAAAAAATCAAGTTTAAAAGTTTTGACCATGATCTTTTTAATGACTGCAGTATTAAGTAGTTGTGGCTTTAAAAAGATGATTAAAAACTATGCAAAAGTAAATTATGAAGCAGTTCCTGCTGTTTTAGAATCGCATGGTGGCAAAGTACAGGTAACGATTAAAGGGAAAATTCCTGCTAAATATTTTGTATCAAAAGCAGTAATTGAAATTACTCCCGTATTAACTTATTCAGGCGGATCAACCACATTAAAAACCATTCGCTTAAAGGGTGAAAAAGCAGAAGGAGAAGGAACCGTAATAAGCAAAAAGAATGGCGGATCATTTACTTATACTGATGTTTTTGAATATAAACCCGAAATGAACGCTTCTGTTCTCAATTTGACTGCAAAAGCAATGCTGAAGAAAAAATCGGCAAGTCTTACCGATGTTAAAATTGCAGATGGTGTTATTTATACTTCAGAACGAATTATGATAACTCCCGAGCTAAAATATCAAACAGAATTAGGAACGGGAACAAATATTATTGTTGCCAGTCATGGTTACGAAAAAGAAACTTTCATCAATAAAGAAGCGGTAATTTACTTTAAAGTCAACATGTCGAACTTAGACATGAAACAACCTTTAAATAAAAAAATTGAAAATAAAGCACAGCTTGATACTTTAGTTAAATTCATCAAATCCGGGTTAAAGGTTAAAGATGTAACCATTAATGCATGGGCCTCTCCAGAAGGAGAAGAAACAAGAAACCAAAACCTTTCCAGCGAACGTTCAAAAACTGCAAAAAAATGGTTCGAAAGTGAAATTGCCGCCTATAAAAAAGCAAAAGCAAAAGAACTTAAAGTAAAAGAAAAAGATGTGGTTTTAGAACTTCCGGAAGTTGTTTTAAGTGCTCTTGGTGAAGATTGGAACGGTTTTATGAGCGCCATTGAAAATTCAAATATTAAAGATAAAAGTACAATATTAAATGTTGTTCGTTCACAATCAGATGTTAATAAACGCGAACAGGAAATTCGTAATATGACTGTAATCTACAAAGAAATAGAAGATCAAATTCTTCCTTCTCTTCGTAGGGCTGTTGTGAATGTAAAATGCTTCGAAACAAAAAAATCGGATGAGAAAATTGCAGCTTTAGCAATGACTAATCCCGATTCACTAGACAGCAAAGAACTATTTTATGCTGCATCATTAACGACAGATTTATCAACAAAAGAAAAAATCTACCGTAATGCAATTACAACCTATCCCGAAGACTGGAGAGGCTATAACGACCTATCCGCAGTACTAATTGCCGGAAACAAACTTAGCGAAGCTAAAACCATGGCAGATAAAGCAAACACAATGTCACCAAACAATGGTAATGTGCTGAACAACTTAGGTGTTTTATCTCTTATCAATAAAGACTTTACAAATGCTAAGTCATATTTTGAATCAGCTCAAAAATTTGGAGTTGCCGAAGGTTATAACATGGGTTTAATCAAAATTAAAGAAGGCGATTACGCCGGTGCCATGAGCTCCTTTGGAAGTAAAACTTGTGATTATAATGTTGCTTTAGCTCAAATCTTATCTGCGAACCTTTCCGCTGCACAACAATCATTGGAATGCGTAAGTAATAAAACAGCTGCTGTAAATTACTTATTGGCTGTTGTAGGAGCTCGTTCGGGTAACACAACCTTGATGTACGAAAAATTGAAATTGGCTTGTAGCGATGCTAGCTTAAAAGCTCAGGCAAAAGAAGATCGTGAATTCCTGAAATATTTCAATGCTTCGGAATTTCAAAATATCGTTCGCTAATTTTTTCATGAAATAGGATAAAGGCTGTCATTTTTTGACAGCCTTTTTTGTTCAATTTTAATTAAGACTTTTCTCAATTATTACATTAATTCAAGACAAATTATATTCGTTTTATTTGTAAAACAGTTTTTTGTAAATGGGGGGTGAAAGCGGAAGTGTCGTTTTTGTGGAAAATACAGACATAAGTCGAGTTTTATTTTAGAAAACAAAAGTCGTTTTTCCACCAGTCATATAACCAATGTCTCCGCTACAAAAACATTCTGAAAACTATCCCTAGAATCCTTGGCTATGTATTCAAAAACAATAACCGATTTAACCTGTACTCTGAAATTTTGATTTGTTATTATAGCAATCCTAAATCGAGCTGTGCCGCTTCAGACATCATTTCGGTGGTCCATGGCGGATCAAAAGTGACATCCACAAGCAAGCTTTTAATCCCATGAATTGACATCAACTCATCGCGAACCATTGCCGGTAAGCTATCCGCAGCAGGACAGTTTGGAGCTGTGAGTGTCATTACTATAGTTACATTGTTTTCGGCATCCTGCCTGATTTCGTAGATAAAACCCAGTTCCCAAATATTTACGGGAATTTCGGGATCAAAGATGTATTTTAATTTAGCAATTATCTCCTGCTGAATCTGGGTTGGATTTTCTATCGTTAACATAACTTACTGTTGTTTTAATTTAAAGACCATCGCATACATTTTCATTTGTTTAATCATCGATACCAATCCGTTGGAACGCGTTGGGGACAAATGTTCCTTCAATCCTATTTCATCAATATAAGCCAATGGGGCATCAATGATATCTTGGGGCTTTTGCCCGGAAAGTACCCGAATTAAAAGATTTACAATTCCTTTGGTTATGATGGCATCGCTATCGGCAGTAAAATACACTTTTTCGCTAATAAATTCGGCATACAGCCAAACTTTGGACTGGCAGCCACTAATCAAATACTGATCGGTTTTATATTTCTCGTCAATAGCCGGTAGGGATTTTCCCAACTCGATGATATAATTATATCGATCCATCCAATCTTCAAAAAGGCTGAATTCACTGATAATCTTTTGTTCTGCTTCTAATATTGTCATAATTCCGTTTATTTTAATGCAGTTTAGACCCGATAATATTCATAAACTCTTGTCGGGTATTGGTTTGGTTTAAAAAAGCCCCGGTAAAGTCGGATGTGGTTGTGACGGAGTTTTGCTTTTGTACCCCACGCATCGACATGCACATGTGCTGAGCCTCAATAACAACCGCAACACCCAACGGATGTAAAGTATTTTGGATACAGTCGCGAATTTGAGTGGTAAGCCGCTCTTGTACCTGCAATCTTCGAGCAAATGCATCTACAATGCGAGGGATTTTACTCAATCCGACAATGTATCCGTTCGGAATATAGGCCACGTGTGCTTTCCCAAAAAATGGCACCATGTGATGCTCACACAACGAATACAACTCGATGTCCTTAACCACAACCATCTGCCGATAATCTTCCTTAAACATTGCCGACCGCAGAATTTCTTCCGGATTCAAATCGTATCCGTGGGTAAAAAATTGCATTGCTTTCGCGGCTCGTTTTGGAGTATCGAGGACCCCTTCACGTTCCGGATCTTCCCCTATCAGCCGTATGATTTCTTTATAGAGCGGTATTATCTTTTGAATCGTTTCCTTGTTATAGTTGTCCAAACGTTGATATCCATCCATTGTGTTATCCTCATACATATCGTTAGAAACATCGCTTGGCGAAAGTTTTTTTCGTTCCATTATGTTCTTTTTAAAATCTTATTTTTTAATCATTTTGTCTTTCCGAATTATAAAAACGGATTCATTTTTCGCTCTTCACCTATTGTTGTTTTATCACCATGACCGGGGAAAACCACTGTTTGATCGGGCAAAGTCATTAGTTTTGCTTTTATGCTTTCTATCAATACTTGATAATTCCCTGTCGGTAAATCGGTTCGACCTATGCTTTGTTGAAATAAAACATCTCCGGTAACCACAAAGCCATCTTCTTTTGAATAAAGACAAACGCTTCCTTCAGCATGTCCGGGAGTATATAAAACTTTAAGGCTCGCTTTTCCAAAATATATTTCATCTTCATCGTTTAAATATTTATCGGGTAAAAAGTTGTTTATATTGTTGAAACCAAAATTAGCAGCAGATAGTTCGGTTTGATTTAAAATTTCGGGCGATTTTAGATGAGCCATTACCGGAATGGCATATTTTGTTTTAATAGCCTGAACACCTACCACATGATCGATATGCGGGTGTGTAAGTACGATGGCATAAGGTTTTAATTTATGCTGTTCAATAAATCGTTCCAACGCATTAACCTCTTGCTGTGTATAACAACCTGGGTCAACAATGAGGCAATCGCCATCTGGTGTATAAAGCACATACGTGTTTACCTGAATAAAATTAAAGATAAAAACTGCAACTTGAATCATATTAATAATGTATTTTTGCAAATAAAAGTACTACAAAAGTGGAAAGAAAAAACGGAATAACAAAATTTGTATTACTTTAGCTTATAAAATTAAAGAAGTCAAAACAATATGTTTGCCCTTAAAAACAGCTATAGATTCTTGTTCCTCCTCGTTGCCTTCTTGGCAATGGACTTTTTTACTTTTGAGGGGAAGGCTCAATTTTATAATGGCTCAAATTTAACTTTCGGCAAAAACAGAGTTCAGTATCAAAATTTTAACTGGTATTTTTATCGCAATAATCGTTGTGATGTCTATTTTTATTCTAAGGGAAAACAGATGGCTCAATATGCCCTAAAGTACGGAAATCAGGAAATTGAAAATTTTGAACAAAAGTTTGGATACGGATTAAGTGAAAAGGTTCAATTTATTATTTACGCCACTTTTTCCGATTTTAAAGAGTCGAATGCCGGATTAGTCAACGATAATCTATACAATACCGGAGGCAATACCATAATTGCCGCAAATAAAGTGTTTTTATATTTTAACGATGGGTATCGAAATTTCGACAAACAAATTCGAGCTGGTGTAGCATCAATATACATTAACGAACTTTTAAACGGAACTTCTATTTACTCAAAAATGAAATCAAGTGCGATGATGTCGCTTCCTGAATGGACTGTTTCCGGATTGGTGTCGTACTATGCCGAACAGTCAAGCACGGAAATGGACAATAAAATCCGAAATTTGGTCGTTTCCGGTCGATACAAAAAGTTATCCCTGTTATCTCCTCAAGAGCTGGAAATTGCCGGTAACGCCATCTGGAGCTATTTTGCACTGAAATATGGGGTAAATGCCATTCCTACCACACTGAATACTATTCGGTTAATGCGATCTGTTGACAAAGGATTCGTTTATTCCATCGGTGTGGAATTTGATGATTTTTTTAAGCAAAGTCTTACTTACTATACCGAAAAATATGTGACCGATAATATTCGTTCGATGCCTGATTCTGTGCTGGCAATCAAATACAAATCCGAAACCGTTTATTATCAACAACACCGTTCTCCGGATGGCGAAGCGATTGCTTACGTGACTAATATTCGGGGAAAATACAAGGTATGGATAAAAAACACATCACAAAAACGATCCAAACGAATTTTCAAACGTAACCATAAAATAGATGATAATCCTGATTATACGTTTCCTTTACTCTGCTGGAACCCAATAGGAAAAACACTTACTTTTTCCGTTGAAGAAATCGGACGTCACTATTTTTACAATTATTCACTCGATGATAAAAAACTATCGAAGATAGAATTATATAATATTACAAAAGTCACCTCTTTTGCATACTCGCATGATGGGAAATTCATCGTCTTTTCAGGAGTAAAAGATGGGGCTCCCGATATTTTCCTTTATAATCTTACCTCGCGTAGTTATACCCAAATTACAAACGATTTCTTTGACGATATTGACCCACAATTCATGAACGGCTCTACTCAAATCATCTTCAGCTCAAACCGGGTAAACGACACGATTGGAGCGAAGCAGGCATATACAAGAACTAATCTGACCGGAACATACCACCTGTTTGTCTATGATTTAAAAAACAAAAATAATGTTCTGCGTAAAGTAACCTCTTCTACAAAGTTTAACGAAACCAAACCGTTGGAGGCAGGAAAAGAAACATTTTTATTTTTAAGCGACAAAAACGGAATAAACAATGCTTATTTTGCTCGTTTTGACAGTACGCTGAGCCACATTGACACTACGGTACATTATCGTTTTTTTACCAGAATATCTCCTTTTACCGATTTTCGTTCTTCTATTTTAGAACATGATTACTCCCGTTCCGATAGGATATACAGTACCACTCTTTTATCAAAAAAATTTAACACCTTCTATTTTCAGGAAATCGGAAAGTTCCCTTCAAACTTTGGAGCCTCTATTGCCGACGGCGCAAGCCAAAAAGAGTTAAAATCAGCAAATGATACCTTGTCAAAGATAGACACTATAACAAAAAAGGTTCGAACGAAAAAGCTAAAAGGGAAGCGATTAGTTTCGGTACGCATGAGCGAAGCATACAAGGATATGCCGGGAGCCGTTTTTGCCAGCGGAAATCAAAATATCATTCAATTTGGCGACAGTACAAAGAGAGAAATTCCAGTTGGGGATGAACTAAAACCTGAGAATGTTGAACAAAACGCATACACGCAATACTCCATAAGCCAAATCATTTCTCAAATCGATTTTAGTTTTATGAACACATCCTACCAACAGTTTACCGGCAATGGAGCTCCCATATACCTCAACCCCGGATTTAATGCATTATTTATGGTGGGGACTCAAGATCTTCTCGAAAATCATCACATTGTGGGTGGTGTTCGATTTTCTTTAGATTTTGATAATGCTGAATTTATGCTTAGCTACGAATCCTTGGGAAAACGTTTGGACCGGCAAATCGTAGCTCATCGGCAACAGCTTAAACAATTTAACGATTATTACGGGGAAAAACAGGTGTCAAATTCATTATATTACATTTTAAAATGGCCTTTTAGTCGAGTAAGTGCAATCCGTGGGACAATACTGGGACGAGTGGATAAATCGGTTTTGCTTTCGCTCGAAAGTAATTCTCTTAAAGAACCGAATCAATATGGTTATTGGGGTGGATTAAAAGGTGAATATATTTATGACAACACCCGTTCTTTAGCCGAAAATATTTACGATGGTACCCGTGCAAAGCTTTTTGCAGAATATTACCAATCGGTAGAAAAAAGTAATAAAAGCATGTTTGTAGTGGGCGGTGATGCGCGTCATTACTTGAGAATTTACCGAAATTTCATTTGGGCAAACAGAATTGCCACCAGTACTTCTTTTGGTAAAAATAAATTGGTTTATTATATGGGAGGTGTCGATAACTGGTTGTTTGCAAAATTCAATCAGAATACGAATGTTTCTACCGATCAAAATTACACATTCCAGACATTGGCAACCAATATGCGCGGCTTTACTCAAAACATTCGTAATGGAAATAGTTTTGCCGTTATTAATAGTGAATTGCGAATTCCATTGGTAAAATTTATTGTAAATAAAACCTTCAGTTCCGATTTTTTAAATAATTTTCAGATTAATTTGTTTGGGGATATCGGCACTGCTTGGACCGGGCCTTCTCCTTATTCGGAGGACAATTCGCTTTACACGCAAACAATCCAGAGCGGCCCCATTGTCGTTACTTTAAAAAAGCAGGTAGAACCGATTGTTGGCGGATATGGGTTCGGACTGCGCTCAAAACTACTGGGATATTTTATTCGGGCCGATTGGGCATGGGGCGTTGAAAACTATAAAGTACAACCAAGTGTTTTTTACCTTTCTCTAAATTTAGATTTTTAAAATTAATATCGGAATGAAAATGAGTATTCAAATTATTCTCATCTTAATTATAATCGGGCTATTGGCCGGTTCGTTTAGTGGCTTGGTAGGCATTGGCGGAGGAGTCATTATCATTCCAATGCTGGTTTATTTTCTGGGCTTTTCACAACATCAGGCACAAGGTACCAGTTTGGCGATAATGTTACCCCCGATTGGACTCATGGCAGTATATCAATACTACAAAGCCGGCCATGTTAATCTTACTTATGCCATGATTATCGCAGGAGCCTTTTTTATTGGAGGGTATTTCGGAGCTAAATATGCCGTGAAAGTTCCTCAGGATATTTTGAAAAAAATATTTGGAGTATTTCTGTTATTTGTTGCCCTTAAAACAATTTTTGGAAAATAATGGGTGTGCGAATAGAAACTCAAAACATAAATGATCCCCGATTTTTAAAATTTATTCGCAGGCATCATGTACTTACTTTGTGTACATCAAAAGAAAATCAACCTTGGTGTTGCAGTTGTTTTTATGCTTACGATGCCAAAGAAGGCTGTTTTATCTTTACATCAGAGGATAACACCCGACATGTTAACGAATCATTAACAAACAATCAAATAGCTGCCAACATTTATTTGGAAACACCCCTAATTGGGAAAATACAAGGGCTTCAAATCTCGGGAACAATAAAACAAATTAATCCCAATAATAGTAATTCACTAAAAGGGACATACGTCAAACGGTTTCCATTCGCAATATTTCTAAATACCTCATTATGGGCACTTTATCCTAACTCGTTGAAACTCACTGATAACAAATTAGGCTTTGGAACCAAGCTTATTTGGAAAAAAGATTTATAAACAATTAACCCTATTGAATGTCATGATATTAACTTCATCTTGTTGATTATTAATTCAAGTTGATAACATATTTATATCCAAACAAAGCGTAAATTCGCAATTACAAATATTTTTCAAGAATAAAATATTAAATTACTAAAAATCAATTACATATCAAATCTAACTAACCGATTAATCTGATAAAGCAAAAAACTCTATAATACTGCAAGTTAATAAATAAATTAAAAACACGCAAACGATGAACGAATTATTAGATTTGTTTTCGAGTGTTGACACCAACACTAATTCAAAGCCGAAGGAGAATATTTATTCCGGTATTATTGAAGCTCGGGTTCGTCCCAATGATGAAACGTTTGCAGAAAACACAAGCACCAGCCAAATGACCAATGACGCATTAGAATTAAAAATTGAAAAAGAAGAAGGAATGAGTATGCCCAAAAGACAGGAAAATACACCGATTGAATCAGAGGAAAAAGCGTACTCTAATGAAGAGATTTTAGAAGCAGCAACCGAATATTTTAAGGGAGACTCTCTGGCTGCAAGTGTTTGGATGAACAAATATGCTTTAAAGGATAGTTTTGGCAATATTTACGAACTCACGCCCGAAGATATGCATCGTCGTTTGGCAAAAGAGTTTGCTCGCATGGAGGAAAAATACCCGAACCCGCTTTCGGAAGAAAAAATCTATAGTTTACTCGAAGGATTCAAATACATTATTCCTCAGGGAAGCCCAATGGCCGGAATCGGTAACGATTTTCAAATTGCTTCCCTATCGAACTGCTTTGTAATTGGCAACAATGGATCTAGCGACTCATACGGCGGAATTATGAAAGTGGATGAGGAGCAGGTTCAATTGATGAAAAGAAGAGGTGGTGTTGGTCACGATCTCTCTCACATTCGCCCAACCGGCAGCCCTGTAAAAAACAGTGCGCTAACTTCAACCGGAATTGTTCCTTTTATGGAACGTTATTCAAACTCTACCCGTGAAGTTGCTCAAGATGGTCGAAGAGGTGCTCTTATGCTGTCTATTTCAGTTAAGCACCCCGATGCCGAACGTTTTATCGATGCAAAAATGACTCAGGGTAAAGTTACCGGAGCCAATGTATCCGTTCGTATCGACGATGAATTTATGCGCAGTGTAATTAATAACACACCATATACTCAACAATATCCTATCGAATCGGAAAAACCAACATATACTAAAAAAATTGATGCCAAAAAATTATGGGATAAACTTATCCATAATGCTTGGTCATCTGCAGAACCCGGCATTCTATTCTGGGATACCATCACTCGGGAATCTGTTCCAGATTCTTATGCCGATCTCGGATTTAAAACGGTTTCCACAAACCCTTGCGGAGAGATTCCGCTTTGTCCTTACGACAGCTGCCGATTAATCGCACTCAATTTATACAGTTATGTTGAGAATCCATTCACACCGGAAGCTACTTTCAACTATCCGTTATTTAAAGAACATGTTCAATACGGGCAACGATTAATGGACGATTTGATTGACCTCGAAATGGAAAAAATCGACAAAATTTTGGAAAAAATCGATACGGATCCTGAAACGGAAGATGTAAAGCATGTTGAACGGGAATTGTGGAATAAAATCAAGACTAAAACACTGCAAGGTCGTCGCACCGGTCTAGGAATTACAGCCGAAGGCGATATGCTTGCCGCACTCAATTTGCAATATGGTTCCGAAAAAGCCATTGAATTCTCGGTAGAAGTTCAAAAACAACTGGCTATTGCTGCATACACCTCTTCCGTAACCATGGCTCGCGAACGTGGAGCATTTCCGGTTTACAGCAGCCAAAAAGAACATAACAATCCGTTCATTATGCGTATAAAAGAAGCCGCTCCTGAGTTATACAGCGAAATGATTAAGTTCGGCCGCAGGAATATTGCTCTTTTAACCATAGCCCCAACCGGCAGTGTGAGTATTTGCACTCAAACCACTTCGGGTATTGAACCTGTGTTTATGGTCTCTTACAAACGTCGTAAGAAGGTTAATCCAAACGACAAAAACGCTGTTGTTAATTTTGTGGATGAACTCGGCGATTCTTGGGAAGAATTTAATGTTTTTCATCCAAAATTTTTAACCTGGTTAAAGGTAAATAACTACAACTTTGAAGAAGTAAAGCTGATGAATGATGCTGATTTGAGCAAAATTATAGCAAAATCTCCATACTACAAAGCAACTTCAAATGATATTGACTGGGTAAGCAAGGTTGCATTGCAAGGTGCCGTTCAAAAGTGGGTGGATCACTCCATTAGTGTTACCGTAAACTTACCGGCTACCGTAAACGAAGATTTAGTGAGTAGCATCTATAAAAAAGCTTGGGAAAGCGGGTGCAAAGGAATGACTATATATCGTGACGGCTCACGTGCCGGCGTTTTGGTTAGTAACGACAAAAAAGAAGAAAAAACACAGGTTGTGGAAACACAAGCCCCTGTTCGGCCTAAAAAACTCGAAGCCGAAGTTGTTCGTTTCCAAAATAATAACGAAAAGTGGATTGCCTTTGTCGGCATTATTGAAAATCGTCCCTATGAAATTTTTACCGGAAAAGCCGAAGATATTTTTATCCCTGCTTATATCAACAAAGGTTTTGTGGTAAAATTCAAAGAACAAGGAAAAGAAACCCGGTACGATTTTCACTACAATGACAAAGACGGTTATCCTCAAGTTTACAGTGGCCTTAGTCGTACTTTTTCCAAGGAATATTGGAATTATGCCAAACTGATCTCCGGCATCCTGCGTCATGGTATGCCTATTTCGGATGTAGTAGATATTATTCAAAAAATGAATCTTGACAGCGACAATATCAATACTTGGAAAAACGGAGTGGTAAGAGCACTTAAACGATTTATTCCCGATGGAACCAAAGCTAAAAAGGGAATTTGCCCCGAGTGCGGATCGGAAAGCGGATTAATCTATAAAGAAGGATGTCTTACCTGCACCGATTGCGGATACTCGAAATGCGGTTAGAAATAATATAAACAACAATTGTAATATAAGCCCGGACTACCTGTTAGTTTGGGCTTTTTTACGGTCAGAATCTTTTCAACCATAAAAGGGAAAACAGAGAAACAAAAGATTTCACAAAAAATTCCCTGATGTGGCCTTTTGTGCCTTATGTGGTTCAAAATGAATCAGGCAAGGATCTATAAATTTCATTAAATACGCTGGGGCAGAAGCATCATTTAAGAATTTTCATCTGGAATTTTGGTATTTTAAAAAAATCATGTAGGTTTGCATAAACTGAATGGATTATCGCACAAAAGAAATCACTAAAAAACATTTTTTATGAAAAAGCAAAATTTTATTTTTTCAATGCTGTTAGTTTTAACGATCGCTTCTTGTAAAAAAGAACCGGATGTAACCACTACAAATGAATATACAACAAATAATTATACTGTAACCGATGATTTTGACATAAAAGCAAACAAGATGTTGCAAGCCAGTAGCGCTTTTCCAGCCATTGCCAGACAACCCGAAATGTCTAGTATCATCATCCGGAGTACAGAAATGCTCTATTCAGATTACACCGTATTGCTTCCACTTTCGGATAAGGCCATTACACAACGTGGACAAGCCAGAGGAGCTGCATTTGGTTCCTTGTTTGCTGCTATTGCTCGTCAACCAGAGGCCTATCCAACTTTAGACTCTGTAGCTGCAAAATTTTTAGGCGTTTACGACCAAAGATATATAAGTGCTGATTTAGAAGATATTACTAAAACATTTGCAATGGATTCATTAAACATGAGCCTTGCCCGTCAGCCGGAATGCGATAGTGTTTTTAATTTGGTGAGTATCAAATACTTGAATTTTGACATCAATAACCATAAAAAGGTTAAAACTCGTCGCTAATCGAGCATTTTTATTGTCTCCCGTTCTCAAAATTATTCGAGTTTAACTTGCTTTTCCTATATCCATAAAGGAAATAAATGGTCAACCCGATAACTAGCCAGATTAAAAACCGCAGCCAGTTGGTAATCCCGAGCTCGGTCATCAGATAGAGGTTAATCAGTAGTCCGATAACCGGAATTGCCGACCACTGACGAATTATCGAAAGCACCGTCACAATAGTGGCTATTAGAATATAAATAATCAATAGGATATGATGTGTAATCTCACCTGAAGCAATAGTGTTTGTGGAAAAGAAAGACAAAAAACCATCCCTGTTAAATATTATAAGCATCACAAAAACGACAAACCAAATTGGAGGAATAAAATACCGGCTGTTGAAATAAGGCACCCTGAATCCCTTTTTGCGTTCTTCTTTCGTTTCCGTTTTCAGCAATAAAATTCCTCCCGAAACGAGCACAAAAGCAAACAGTGTTCCTATACTGGTAAGATCGGTTACCACGCTGAGCTTGAGGAAAAGCGAAGGCACCGCCACAAGAATACCGGCAATGATCGTGGAAAAAGCAGGCGTTCGAAACCTCGGATGCAAGCGGGAAAACCGTTTCGGCAGCAAACCGTCGCGGCTCATGCTCATCCAGATTCGGGGTTGTCCCACCTGAAACACCAGTAACACTCCAGTCATGGCAATCAGTGCACTTACGGCAATTATACCCGAAAATTTGGTAAGACCCACTCTTTCAAATACGTATGCCAAGGGATCGCCCACAGCCAGATCGCCGTAATAAACCATTCCGGTGAGCACCAAACTGATAAGCACGTATAGAACGGTAGTAATCAGCAACGAAAGAATCATGGAACGCGGCAGATCGCGTTGCGGGTTTTCGCATTCTTCAGCAGTTGTGGAAATGGCATCAAAGCCAATATAGGCAAAGAACACTCCGGCAACACCCTTCATTACGCCCCCAATTCCATTCGGTGCAAACGGATTCCAATTGTGGGGATTTACCCAAAAAGCGCCCACTCCGATAATGACCATCAAAATCGTTAACTTGACAAGCACCATGATGTTATTGGCTACTTTGGTTTCGTATATACCTACAAAAACCAAAACAGTAATTAGTGCCACAATAATAAAAGCGGGAACATCCAAAATACAATGAATGCCCAGAATCTGCGGGGCCCCCACCCATGCATGATAAGCATTCTGCAAGTGTGCGCTTAGTTCCGACAGCGGGATACCCTGACCAAGCTTGGAGGTGACTTCCACAAACCCGGCGTGTGCCGAAGAATAGTCCATCCCCAACCATTCGGGAAAATGCAATCCGAAACCGGTGAGCAGTGCCGTAAAATAATCGGACCACGAAATGGCCACGGCAATGTTCCCCACGGCATATTCCATAATTAAGTCCCAACCGATAATCCACGCCACCAGTTCTCCAAAACTGGCATACGCATAAGTATATGCGCTTCCGCTAACGGGAACACGCGAAGCAAATTCGGCATAACACATTGCCGAAAACCCACAGGCAACGGCGGTAAAGACAAATAGCAGCGACACCGCCGGACCGCCGTAACTGGCCGCCGTGCCAATGGTGCTGAAAATTCCTGCGCCGATAATGGCGGCAATACCCATGGCCGTGAGATCGCGAAGCTTCAGGTTGCGTTTCATTCCGCCCTGTTCTCCATTGGGAATTTCGTGTAAAATATCTCCGATCTGCTTTTTCCTGAATAGTTGTGATTTACCCAAAACCCTGATTTTTATTTATATCCCTCTTTAAGCCCAAAGATATAAAGTTTTTTTGGAGTGCCAAAGTGTATGGAATATTTTTGGATGTTTTATTTTTTTATTAAATTTGTGGTAATCATTATCAACCAATTATACCGTGAACATCAATCTATTTTCACTCCTCAAAATATTTCCTGAGTCTATTTATATCTACTAAAACCATGTCTCCATTTTTTACCTTCTGTTTTTTAATGTGCAGAATATCAGGAGTTGAAATAATGCCTTTTTCGAACATCCGACGGAATTGATTGGCCGAAATGCCTAAGCCTCTTTTTATAATAGACGATAATTTTAATTCGATTTCAAATTCGGTTTTAATCCGGATTGTTGCCATATCATCTTTCATGTTTAAAATGTCTGCTATTGAAACTGCATTCTCTCCTATTTCATACTCAACACTTTTATAATCCTGCTTGGTGTCGTTTTTTCTTCCCGTTTCAGGAGAAAAAGCATATTTTCGGGCAGTATCGCTGTCGTTGGTTGAAAATTTACGAAACAAGTCTTTGCTAATCAGTTCCGGTTTTGTACGTGACAATATGTTCATATTGTACGTGTTATCACAATTTATACATCGGTAGATCAACCATACGTCGATATTTCTTTTTTGGGCGTTTATTCTGAACTTGTCGCTACAATAAAAACGATCACCATTGCAGTGGCTGCATTTTTTTTGTAACAGTGGGGATTTTTTTATTTTTATCTCCCATATAAATTCTCTTTCCTTTAACATACAAAAGCTAATATCTTTCTTTGAAACGTGCTGTTTAACCGCACAAAGTTGGATATTAGCCATTTGTATAATTCACAAGATATCACAAGAGGATATAAAATATTTCTTGTTTTGCAGTTTGTTCAACTATTTATCGTTGTTGAAACATGCCGGACATTTCTTCCGCATGAGCTTGATTGTATGTTTGGACATAAGCTATGTAGGGAACAAAAATCAGCATGCCGATTAAAAGGCCTATTGCCAACGCTTTGTAGTTTTTATGCCTTAGAACGACATAAAGCACCCATAATAGATTCAATGTCATTATTATATGCCCGACATGAGCAAATAAATAAGAGCCATTCCACGGTAGCACAAACATCGACATCGTTCCTAAAAAGTATGTAGGAAGTGTTGTAAAAACCAAGAAAACAGCGCTCTTATTAGTCAAGAAGACAATAAAGAAACATAAATACAAGAAACTTGTCGGCGCACATGAATTGTACGCAACCCAATCCAACACGCTTACTTTTAATTTCCCCAAAAAGAAATATGTACTGTTCAGTGTCACAAACAGTAACAATGCCGCTAAAATAATTCCAATTATTTTTTCTGTTTTCAATCGATTCATTTTTCTATGTTTTTAGTCGTTAATAATTCATGTTTTAATTTATAAAAATCTATTTATCAAGATCATCCATCCTTTTTATTATTGCTTCTTTTAATTTATCAATGAATTGTGTTCTGTTTTTCTTTCTGCTTCTTATTTCCAAAAAAACACGATAAAAGTCTCCCGTTTCAATATTAAACAGCTTTTCAAAACAAAAGGTAATATCCCTAAGGCTGCTTTTTCCCAAATCAAGGCATCCGACAGCATATAAAGCATATATAAATTCCACCAATGCAACTTTGCTGTCTGTCCATTGTAGTTTTTTATCTTCTATAATCGAAAGAAATTCAACATTCTGTTTTTCACAAAGGAAATCCATTTCACCGGAAATGTATTGTGCCAATCGGTTACCGGCCAAGATGTCTGCGACACTATAATCATGTAAAGTTGAAAAAGAAAGGTCTTTATCAAAAGCAAGACACTGAACATCTGAAAGAACCGTATATTTTGTCCTTAAAAAATATGCGTTATCACAATCTGTTTTACCTGATTGATAGTATTTGTAAAAATTATTGTTCCGGAATTTCTCGTTTAACCGGTCCTGCTCAGCCTCTAAATATTTATATTGAGCCAAAGGTGACTTATCAATACGATTGATTTCAATATGATACAAGCGGACATAGAATATTAAAAAGCTGGTAATTTGAGGTTTCCAAACTTTGAAAAACAGGATTTCTTCTTGTGAACTTTCAAACTGATATTCTACTGTGTATGATTTCAATAACGCTATTGATGTTTTTAAATAATCAACGATTAATTCTATCTTCTGTAAGTTATCAATTTGTTTTTGTTCGATTTTTCTTATCTCAGATTCTATATTGTGCCTAATATTCTTTACAAAATTTTCCATCTGCATTCAATGTAGCCGGAGCGGTTAATTGGTTATGACAACCCATAAAAAAACCGCATAGCAAACAAAATTGCCTTAAAAGACAATGAAATAAATAATAAAAAGGATAAAATGATAAACCCGCTCAAGTAGATTACTCGAACAAAAAATCATTAGCCTGTGGTTTATGAGGCTAATTTAAGCTAATATAAGTTTAAGAATTGCTCTCAAAATGTTCTTGATTATAATTCGACAACAAATATACGTTTTTTTCACAAAAAACAGCGTATTATTCAAATAGGAAAAACGGTTTTGTCCGATCTTCTTTTTTATTGAAAAATTGTATATCTTTGCAGTTCAATAAAAACAGATAATAAAATGAGACTGATAATTTCTTTCAACAGATTGATAAAACCCACCTTTTGTCTAACTTTTAATGAACGAAATTATGCTTATTGCTCAAGAAATTACATACATACACCCCAATCAGGAGCTACTGTTCGAAAACATTAGCTTTTCGCTTCAAAAACAAGATAAAGTTGCTTTAACCGGTAATAACGGCACCGGAAAATCAACACTGCTAAAAATTATTGCCGGAATTTTCCAACCTACAAAAGGGACGGTTATAAGCAAATTTAAGCCGTACTATATTCCTCAGCATTTCGGACAGTTTAACGATATTACCATTGCCGGAGCTTTGCAAATTGAAGAAAAGTTGGCGGCATTGCAGGCCATTCTTCATGGAGACGTGTCCGACCGTAACCTAACCCTGCTAAACGACGACTGGGCGGTTGAAGAGCGAACCTTCGCCGCATTAAAATTCTGGAATCTTTCGGATTTTTCGTTGACTAAGAAAATGGAACAGCTGAGCGGTGGAGAAAAAACAAAGGTTTTTCTATCCGGAATTTTAATCCACCAACCGGAAATCGTTCTGCTCGACGAGCCCACAAATCATCTGGATACATTAAGTCGGGAAGTCTTATATCATTTTATTGAGACCTGTTCCAACACGCTACTGGTGGTAAGCCACGACCGGACTTTATTGGAAAATCTCGACTTTATTTATGAATTAAACCCTCACGGGATAACGGCCTATGGCGGCAACTACAGCTTTTATAAAGAACAAAAGGAGACCGCCGAAAATGCTCTATTCCAGCAACTCGAAGAAAAAGAAAAAGCATTGAAAAAAGCCGGAAAAGTGCGGCGCGAAGCGCTCGAAAGGAAACAGCGACGGGATGCCCGTGGCAAAGGGAAACACGAAAAAGAAGGCGTATCGCGTATTTACATGAAAAAATTGAAGAATAATGCGGAGTCAAGTGCCGCAAAGCTAAAGGATGTGCATGTTGAAAAAATCGAATCTATCTCGGATGAGCTAAAACAATTGCGACAGAAAATGCCCGATCTGCAGAAAATGAAAATGAATCTTGAAAGCTCCGCCCTGCATATCGGAAAAGCATTGGTGTGCGCACAAAACATTAATTTCGGATATGGCCGAAAAATGCTATGGGAAGATGATTTAAGTTTTGAAATCAGAAGCGGCGAAAGAATAAACATAAAAGGTGTAAATGGCTCTGGAAAGACCACACTGATACGAATTATTCTGGGAGAGCTGAGTCCCTCACACGGATTATTAAGCCTCGCGAAGATGAAACCGGTTTATATTGACCAAGATTATTCGCTAATTGGAAAAAATTTTACTGTTTACGATCAAGCACAACAATATAATGACGGTGCATTACCTGAACACGAAGTGAAAATCCGCTTAACACGACACCTGTTCAGTAAAGATTTCTGGGAGAAACCGTGCAATGCGTTAAGCGGGGGCGAAAAAATGCGGCTGATGCTCTGTTGTTTAACGATAAGCCGATTTGCCCCGGATTTGCTTGTGCTGGACGAACCTACAAACAATCTGGATATTCAAAGTGCCGAAATTCTAACTACTGGAATTAACAGATATACAGGAACATTGTTGGTCGTCTCGCACGATAAGTATTTTCTGAATGAGATCAATGTAAACCGGATAATTGAGGTGAACAAATTTATGCGATAGAAACTCTGTCCGTCGATAAATGAAATCTTATTTCTATCAATCCTCTTAAATTCATAATAATTTTTATTGTTGATCGATAAAAAGTTGAGATTCTTCACTATCGTTCAGAATAACAATGATTTAGTCTGTAATTCTGAATATAACATGTTTAAGTGAAGTATCTTTTCCTTTATTTAATTCTTATCGAACAATATTGAATCGTTTTCTAAATTTCCTTATTCATAAAAACACTTCATTTTTATTGGAAAATAATAATTTCAAAGTCCTGCTTTTTTATCATCCTATTTATTTGTCCTACAAAGAAAAGAATAAGAAATTTTAAGGGCACCCTATTTCTTTGTTTCGTATCTTTGCACTCAATATTTCTATAATGCAATCATGTCAGATTCATCTAAAATTCTTAGTACTATAAATTATCCGAAGGATTTGCGGCAAATACCGGTTTCTCAACTGCCCCAAGTTTGTGAAGAGTTACGAGAATATATCATCAATGTCATCAGTCATAATCCGGGTCATCTCGGAGCAAGTCTGGGAACGGTTGAACTTACGGTTGCGCTTCATTACGCCTTTAATACACCCACCGATAAATTAATTTGGGATGTGGGACATCAAGCCTATTCTCATAAGATTTTAACCGGAAGAAAAGAACTTTTCAAGATGAATCGAATGCACGAAGGAATCAGTGGATTTCCAAAGATGAGCGAAAGTGAATTTGATGCATTCGGTACCGGACATTCTTCCACCTCTATATCGGCAGCTCTTGGAATGGCGATTGCGGCAAAATTAAACGGCGATAATCAACGTCAGCACATAGCAGTAATCGGCGATGGTTCTATGACCGGGGGAATGGCTTTTGAAGCAATGAATCATGCCGGATGGGAAAATGCCAACGTGCTGGTGATTTTGAACGACAACGGAATCGCCATAGACAAAAGCGTAGGAGCACTCAAAGAATACCTGTTGGATATTTCCACCTCAAAAGCATACAACCGCATAAAAGATAAAATATGGAAAGCACTCTCCTCTAAAGACAATAAAGCAAGTCCCGCCCGAAATATTATTCAACAATTTGAAAATGCCCTTAAAGGAAGCCTGCTTAAAAAGAGCAATCTTTTCGAGTCGCTAGGATTTCGGTATTTTGGTCCTGTGGACGGACATGATGTGGAACGATTAGTGAGAATTTTTAATGGGCTAAAACGGATTCCTGGGCCCAAACTTTTGCACGTTCAAACGGTTAAAGGAAAAGGGTTGCGGCTGGCAGAAATAGATCAGACCAAATACCATGCTCCCGGATTATTTAATCCGGAAACAGGAGCAATCATTGAACATAAAAGATATAACGAACCTCCAAAATTCCAAGAGGTTTTTGGAGAGACCATTGTTTCTTTGGCCCAAAAAAATCCAAAAATTGTAGGGGTCACTCCCGCCATGGCAAGTGGTTGTTCTCTGAACTTGATGATGAAGACCATGCCCGACCGGGCTTTTGATGTAGGCATTGCCGAACAACATGCCGTCACCTTTTCAGCCGGTATGGCAACCAGCGGATATATTCCATTCTGCAACATATATTCTACCTTTTTGCAACGTTCCTACGATCAAATCATCCATGATGTGGCCATTCAGGATATCCCGGTGATTTTTTGTATTGATCGCGGCGGATTAGTGGGTGAAGACGGCACGACACATCACGGAGTTTACGACATTGCCTTTTTACGTTGCATTCCAAATATGATTATCGCCTCCCCTATGAATGAGCATGAACTCAGAAATATGATGTTTACCGCTCAAACAACAACACATCCTTTTGCCATCCGATACCCTCGGGGAAAAGGTGTTCTTTCGGACTGGAAAAACAAAATGGTTGAAATTCCTGTTGGAAAAGGCAGATTAATCAAATCAGGACAACAAATTGCCGTCCTTTCTTTCGGCCCTATCGGAAATTTAGTTGCAGATGCTGTTTCAATCGCTGAAATACAAGGAATAATGGTCTCTCACTATGACCTTCGTTTTGTGAAGCCCATCGATCAAGAATTACTACATGAGGTCTTTAAAAATCATCATACCATAATTACCATTGAAGACGGCACAATAATCGGCGGTGTAGGAAGTGCCGTTACCGAATTTATGACCGAGCATAATTATTCGGCAAATATTCTCCGCATGGGTGTGCCGGATCATCTTATAGAACAGGGATCCGTAGCTCAATTGAGAGCGGAATGCGGAATCGACACGGATCATCTGGTTGCCGCGATAAAAAAATACTGGACCCATGATTAAACCGATAGAGATCATGGCCCCTGTGGGCTCGTACGAGTCGCTGCAGGCTGCAATTCAAGGAGGGGCAAATGCCGTTTACTTCGGCGTTGGTACTTTGAATATGCGCTCACGTTCCTCTGCAAATTTTTCGTTAGATGATTTGACCAAAATTTCAACGATCTGTAAACAACATAATCTCCGAAGCTATTTGACCCTCAATACTATTGTTTACGATAGCGAGCTGGAAGAGGTGTATAAAGTAGCTGATGCCGCCAAAGCTGCCGGAATTACCGCTGTAATCGCCTCCGATTTGGCGGTATTGGAATATCTAAAAAAAATTCGGATCGAAACGCATATCTCCACTCAGTGCAATATCACCAATATCGAAAGTGTACGATTTTTTTCGAGATACGCAGATGTTATGGTCACTGCCCGTGAACTCAGCCTCGAACAGGTAAAAGCAATTACCCGGAAAATTGAGGAACAACAGATTAAAGGGCCATCCGGCGAATTGGTACAAATTGAAATTTTTGCTCACGGAGCTTTGTGCATGGCCATTTCCGGTAAATGTTATATTAGTCTCGATAACTTCGGATATTCGGCCAATAAAGGAGCTTGTTTGCAACCCTGCCGAAGATCTTATGACGTAAAGGACACCGAACACGAGTTGGAACTCCGAGTGGAAAATAAATATATCATGTCGCCCAAAGACTTATGCACAATGCCTTTTATCGATAAAATTATTGATGCTGGAGTTCGGGTACTCAAAATAGAAGGTCGCGGACGCTCCGCCGACTATGTAAAAACCGTGACTCAGTGTTATAGTGAAGCTGCAGATGCCGTACTCGACCACACCTTTACCAAGGAGAAAACTGAAGCTTGGATGAGCCGGCTATCCAAAGTTTACAACCGTGGATTTTGGGATGGCTATTATTTAGGGCGGAAGGTTGGCGAATGGACAGCGGGTTACGGTTCTTCCGCAACGCACAAAAAGGTATATATCGGTAAGGTTACAAACTTCTTTACCCGGGTAGGAGCCGCAGAAATTAAAATTGAAACCGGAGGCTTGAAAGTCGGTGATGAATATGTAATTATGGGTCCCACAACCGGCGTATGCGAAGGTATTGTCGAAGAGATTCGCACGAACTTGATTGTGGTGGAGTCGGCACAAAAAGGAGATGTTTGCTCCATAATTGTTCCTCTCCCCGTTCGCAGGAATGATAAACTCTATAAAATGGTTTTAGCTTCTGAGTAATTATTTTCGAGAATTAAACCAAATCTAAAATTTCAATCGTTGTATCCCTGAACTTTACAGAAGATTCTTTTTTTACACCTTTAATGGCTTCGTAAAAAGGAACTTTCGGTGATATTACAAAGATTGATCTTCCTTCAAAATCCAGTTTACCTAAACTCGTTGCAACAAAAACCAACTGGTCTTTAGTCTCTACTAATGCACCTTGTCTTACAACCTTTAGTGCTTGACTTTTATCGATTTGCAAATAAATTCTGGCATCTTCTTGAATCAGATGGAGCTGAGCCGACAGCATTTCTACTTTCCGCATCTGTTGGTTTTTAAAGCCATCGTAACGATCTTTCGGTGGACCATAATCGTTAGATATCTTCATCGCTTCATCAATTTCCTGTTGCAACTCAAGTGCCTTATTTTGCAACTGCATGGTACAATAATCAATAAGTTTTATCTTATACTCTAATGTTAGCATCTCTCACTCCAATCTGAATTAAATGACAACTAAAGATTGTTTAAATAATTATAAACATCAAAGATAACGATTTATTGTTGATATTCTAATCAAGAAATAAAATACAAAAAAAGAGGCTGCCAAAATAGAGGCCGCCTCTTTTGAAAAACTTAGAATATAAATGTTACCTTGCAATTTGAATTTTATTCATAGTGATTCCATTTGCAGTTTCGATACGTAAAAAGTACATGCCATTGGCAATCGTTGAAATGTTAATCGACCCTTCGTTGTTGTTGAGTACAGACTCAGCAACGATCTGACCGTTAGGGCTTACAACTTCAATTTTGCTAATGGTGTTGTTCATTTTAATGTTGACCACATTGTTGGCCGGATTTGGGTAAATGCTGGCTACGTTTTCAGTAGTTTCGCTGATTCCTACGTTTAACTTGAATTCAACCGTTACCGTTGCAGCAGCGGTCAAACTGGTCAATGTATATGTATTGGTCGTGTTTCCAGGAACAACA
This sequence comes from Bacteroidales bacterium, assembly GCA_963556065.3. Lineage (GTDB taxonomy): Bacteria > Bacteroidota > Bacteroidia > Bacteroidales > WCHB1-69 > JBAXTE01. Next base: position 6,430 of record CAUVYH020000011.1, on the reverse strand, counting down.
GTTCCGTTCAGTTTCCATTCTTTAACCACATAATTGGCAGCAGGAGTCGCTGTAAATATCACGTTTTTGCCGGCTTCAACCGCTGCCGGAGAAGTAATGGCAGCAGCATCAACAGTAGCAGCTAAAGTTCCGTTTGCTCCTACTACACTGAATGTAACCGTATAGGTTTGAACGGCCACGTTAACCGTAACAGTCCAAGCCTGAGTGGTGATTCCATCTTCTGCGGTAACATCATAAGTTACAGCGGAAGTGAAATCATTTGCTGTGATTCCGCTAACCTGGGCAACAGTACCGACTTTTGCAGTTGCACCGGCTGACAATGTAAATGTGGGAACTAAAGCGGTAACATTGGTCCCTGCAGGTACGTTCAAGACAACCGTATGAGTTGATAGATCAACGGTTCCGGTGGTTGCTGGTGTTGTCAAATTAAAAGTGATAATATCAGTTGCTGTAGATCCGGCAGCAACGGTAACCGTGATAGTCCAGGCTTGAGTGGTGGTTCCGTCTTCTGCGGTTACATCATAAACAACGGCGGAAGTGAAATCATTTGCTGTGGTTCCGCTAACCTGGGCAACAGTGCCGACTTTTGCAGTTGCGCCTGCGGATAAGGTAAAGGTTGGAACCAATGCAGTTATTGCGGTTCCGAAAGGTACGTTCAGAGCAACGGTATGGGCTGTTGCATTAACGGTTCCTGTAACGGCCGGTGTTGTCAAATCAAAGGTCAAGATGTCCGTTGCAGTAGAACCGGCAGTAACGTTAACCGTAACAGTCCAAGCCTGAGTGGTGATTCCATCTTCTGCGGTAACATCATAAGTTACAGCGGAAGTGAAATCATTTGCTGTGGTTCCGCTAACCTGGGCAACAGTGCCGACTTTTGCAGTTGCGCCTGCGGATAAGGTAAAGGTTGGAACCAATGCAGTTATTGCGGTTCCGAAAGGTACGTTCAGAGCAACGGTATGGGCTGTTGCATTAACGGTTCCTGTAACGGCCGGTGTTGTCAAATCAAAGGTCAAGATGTCCGTTGCAGTAGAACCGGCAGTAACGTTAACCGTAACAGTCCAAGCCTGAGTGGTGATTCCATCTTCTGCGGTAACATCATAAGTTACAGCGGAAGTGAAATCATTTGCTGTGATTCCGCTAACCTGGGCAACAGTACCGACTTTTGCAGTTGCACCGGCTGACAATGTAAATGTAGGAACTAAAGCGGTAACATTGGTCCCTGCAGGTACGTTCAAGACAACCGTATGAGTTGATAGATCAACGGTTCCGGTGGTTGCTGGTGTTGTCAAATTAAAAGTGATAATATCAGTTGCTGTAGATCCGGCAGCAACGGTAACCGTGATAGTCCAGGCTTGAGTGGTGGTTCCGTCTTCTGCGGTTACATCATAAACAACGGCGGAAGTGAAATCATTTGCTGTGGTTCCGCTAACCTGGGCAACAGTGCCGACTTTTGCAGTTGCGCCTGCGGATAAGGTAAAGGTTGGAACCAATGCAGTTATTGCGGTTCCGAAAGGTACGTTCAGAGCAACGGTATGGGCTGTTGCATTAACGGTTCCTGTAACGGCCGGTGTTGTCAAATCAAAGGTCAAAATGTCGGTTGCAGTGGAAATAGCAGGAGCCATTACAGCATCAGCCCAAGTGGTGGCCACGCGAAGTCCATCAAAATAAGCACCGGGAGAATTCGCAGTTCCTTGCCGAATTGCCACCCTGTCGATACTTGCATAATCAGCACTAGTTAAGTCTGTTGCAATCGCATCCGCAGTCGGTTCAATTCCATTAAGAACCGGATCAACAAAGATTGAAGGAATATCGTTTGTTGTACCACTTACTATTTCAACTTTTAGCACAACAAGATGAGGAACATCTTTTGGATAAGAACTTGTTGTCCAAACAGCAGAACCTCCATTTGGCGTGGTCCCTTTTTGAATACCAAATTTAACTGTGCCGTCACCGTTATCTTTAACATAAATTCTATTCAAGAAGCTGCTTCCCGCCCCTGTTGAATATGTATGAAAGAAATAATCCGGTGTTGTTTTCGCAGTATCTACATTTATAACAAAAGCACAATATAAATTTCCTGAAGTTACAGCAGTAAATCCTCTACTTAAATCATTACTGGATGTTCCAATATAAACCTGATTACCTACTGAAGGAAAATAGTTTGTATAGGTTTGGTTATCTGCAATAATGTTTAACATGGTAGTCCCCCCATGTCCAGTCCAGCCGTGTTGGCCAAGCGAATCTCCCACAGGATAATCAAAGTTCTCTATTAAAAGTTGTGCTTTAGAGCTCAAAGAACAACTAATTAATAAGCCTAAAATTAGGCTGACAAGCCTCAGTTTTTTCATTGTAATTGATTTAGTTTATAATTTAATACGTTTATGAACAACAAAAATACGACTAATAATCCAAACAGCAAGAAATTTATTATGAATGTTTTGTTATAATTACATTGTTTTTCAATTCATTAAAGGTTTTTATTTTAAGCGTTTTTATACATCTGTATTCCATGTTTGTGAATCTTATTCAAATCCCAAAACAGTTTTTTCCGAAAATAGGAGTCGACGTTGAAATCCTTATTGTATACCGTATGCTAATATGAATTATTGATTTTTTTAGTTATTAGACTAATTCATATTAGCATCGAGCATTAAACCATACTATATTTCAAATTGTCCTTTGGCCTAATTTGAAATAAGTATTGGTATAAAACAAAAAGAGCCACCCGAAGGCAGCTCTTTAATAAAATCTCAGTATGAAATTACTTTGAAATTTGAATTTTATTCATGGTAATTCCGTTTGCAGTTTCAATCCGTAAGAAGTACATGCCATTGGCAATATTTGAAATGTTTATCGATCCTTCATTGTTGTTGAGTAAAGACTCAGCAACGATCTGACCGTTAAGACTTACAACTTCAATTTTGCTTATGGTTGTGTTCATTTTTACATTTACAACATTGTTAGCAGGATTTGGATAGATGCTGACAACATTTTCAGTTGCTTCGTTAATTCCATCTATTAATTCGAATTCAACGGTTACGGTTGAATTTGCGGCTATAGTGCTTAACGTGTAAGTGTTCGTTACATTTCCGGCAACCACAACATTGTTTAATTTCCACTCTTTCACCTGAAAATTATTTGCAGGGGCGGCGGTGAATATCACGTTCTTACCGGCTTCAACCGTTGCTGGAGAAGTAATGGCAGCAGCATCAACAGTAGCAGCTAAAGTTCCGTTTGCACCAATAACACTAAAAGTGACAGTGTAAGTTTGAACGGCCACGTTAACCGTAACAGTCCATGCTTGAGTGGTGGTTCCGTCTTCTGCGGTTACATCATAAACAACGGCGGAAGTGAAATCATTTGCTGTGGTTCCGCTAACCTGAGCAACAGTGCCGACTTTTGCAGTTGCACCTGCGGATAATGTAAATGTAGGAACTAAAGCCGTAACATTGGTCCCTGCAGGTACGTTCAAGACAACCGTATGAGTTGATGGATCAACGGTTCCAGTGGTTGCTGGAGTTGTCAAATTGAAAGTGATAATATCAGTTGCTGTAGAGCCGGCAGCAACGGTAACCGTGACGGTCCAAGCTTGAGTGGTGGTTCCGTCTTCTGCGGTTACATCATAAACAACAGCGGAGGTGAAATCATTTGCTGTGGTTCCGCTAACCTGGGCAACAGTGCCGACTTTTGCAGTTGCGCCTGCGGATAAGGTGAAGGTTGGAACCAATGCTGTTACTGCGGTTCCGAAAGGCACGTTCAGAGCAACGGTATGGGCTGTTGCATTAACGGTTCCTGTAACGGCCGGTGTTGTCAAATCAAAGGTCAAGATGTCCGTTGCAGTAGAACCGGCAGCAATGGTAACCGTAACAGTCCAAGCTTGAGTAGTGGTTCCGTCAACTGCAGTTACATCATAAGTAACAGCGGAAGTGAAGTCATTTGCTGTGGTTCCACTAACCTGGGCAACCGTACCGACTTTTGCAGTTGCACCGGCTGACAATGTAAAAGTAGGAACTAAAGCCGTAACATTGGTACCAAAAGGCACCGTTAAAGCAACGGTATGGGCAGTTGCGTCCACAGTTCCCGTAACATTTGGTGTAAGTGTGTTGAAATTGAAAGTAAGGATATCGTTATCTGTAGCAGCTGCAACACTAACCGTTACCGTCCAAGCTTGAGTGGTGATTCCGTCTTCTGCAGTTACATCATAAGTAACGGCGGAAGTGAAGTCATTTGCTGTGGTTCCACTAACCTGGGCAACCGTACCGACCTTTGCTGTTGCACCGGTTGACAATGTAAATGTAGGAACTAAAGCCGTAACATTAGTGCCAAAAGGCACCGTTAACGCAACCGTATGAGCAGTAGCATCTACGATTCCAGTAGCAGCAGGTGTGGCAAAATCGAAAGTAAGAATATCGTTGGCTGTATTCGCTGCAACAGTAACCATTACTGTCCAAGCTTGAGTGGTGATTCCGTCTTCTGCAGTTACATCATAAGTGACAGTGGAAGTGAAGTCATTTGCTGTGGTTCCACTAATCTGGGCAACCGTACCGACTTTTGCCGTAGCGCCGGTTGACAATGTAAATGTAGGGATTAAAGCGGTAACAGGAGTTCCAAAAGGAACGGTTAAAGCAACTGTATGAGCGGTAGCGTCAACGATTCCAGTGGTAGCGGGTGTGGTTAAATCAAAAGTAAGGATATCGTTTGCCGTACTTGCATTATGAGCAAAAATTTTAAAAGATAACTCTTCTGAAGATGGATTCCATGTAGTCGATGCAACATCATATAAACGTGCATTATCGGTTAATACCATACCTGTGGTACTAATTGGAACAGCCCATGGACCTGAAGTTAATGATCCAGTAGCACTCCATTCTATCCAATAGGTACCAGAAGTTAAATTGAACTTCGTGGCAAGATTACAAGTATTTTCCATGATAGGTCTGGTAGTGGCGGTAGCCATATCTGTTGATTGGGTGCGATAAATATTTGAAAAGACGGAAGCCGTTAATTGGTTAGCCGCTGAATAATCAAAAAGAAGAGTTGCCGTTCCTGTTGAAGGATCGCCATTCCATACTTTAAAATAGTTATTGGTAAAAGTACTGGTAGTAGTAGAACCCGTTTGATAACCGTAGTTGACAAATTGATCAATAATCCAAGTTTCTCCTGCAGGAACTACAAATTCATCTGCAATCGTATTCGTGCTGTTTTTATAATTAAACCCATATGTTCCGTTAGCACTCACACTCACATCTTTTCCACCTGAGCCAGTGCCAGCGTTTGTAATAATTGGGCCATTATCCCATTTTAGACCATTGGTTTGGCTGTAGATATAATTGAAAACTGATTTGGCATAAGTATTATTCGAGGCAACAGCATCAGCAGTCAATGCTGCAGTTACAGTTATATTGTTCACTCCTACTGAGGGAGTCCAAGCATCAAAAGTAACATCACTTGTGGCCCCAGCTGCTAAACCGACGACATTTTTAGTAGAGGTAAAAGTACCCGCAGTAAAAGTAACATCAAAAGTAGCCGCATTCGTCCCAAAGTTTTGTACAGTAGCCGAAGGTATTACTGAAGCTGTAGTGGTTCCTCTATAAATATTTTGTAGTCCATTAATTGAAACCACACCTGCATCAAAGGGATAAGTAGTAAGATTTGGGCCGGCAACATCGTCAATCGCAATATTATAGTATCCATAATCAGAAATTGCTTTAAATCTCAATTTGACATTTTGACCAATATTTGCGGTTAAATCAATGGTAAATTGAGTCCAAGTATCTTTTACAATCGTTGACAAATAATCTGTTGTTCCATTAGTCCAAGTAGCACCGCCATCGGTAGATTTATCAACATACAAATTTGCAGTACCAGTACCTGCTTCATTAAAAAGGTAATAGTTGCACCAAAAACTGAAGGTTGCATCACCTGCAGTAACAGTCATTTCCGGGGTTGTCATATACGCTGGTTGCACACCATTAGTGCTATAGCAATCATAGATGGCAGAATTTCCAGATCCTGACGTATGATCAACATCTGCAAATTGAGCCCAATCTCCTGAGCCTGCTGTTAATGCCCAACCTGATGGAGGAAATGTTCCTTCAAAATCTTGAGATAATGGGCCCTTTGCTTGAACCACATTGGAAATCACCCCTTTTTTTGGTGCATGATAGGGTTTTGCACCTTGAATCTCTCTGCTATTCTGAGCATTTACTCCAAATGCAACCAAAAAGACCATTAGCATAGCAAATACTAGTTTTTTCATTTTTTTCATTTTAGTGAATTTTGTTAATAATATTTATATCGGCAAAATTATGGTTTATTATTAATGTTTCAAAATATTATTTAAATTGATTTCAAAAATGTTTTGTTTTTACACAAAAAATTCCTTTTTGTTGTATTTATCTAATTTTTATTAATGATGCCTGTTTTTCTA
>CAUVYH020000010.1:0-169265 GCA_963556065.3 Bacteroidales bacterium | reverse complement strand
TTAACACTTCGTATTACGAAGCTAATTTGGAACGAGGTAAATGCTTTGAAATGATAGGCAAATCCGACTCCGCTATTATCGACTATGAAACGGCCATTGTCAAAAACCCGAAATATGCCAAAGGGTTCTATTACCGAGGCCTATACTATATATCAAAAAAGGAGTATACAAAAGCCATTGCCGATTTCAGTAAAGTAATTACATTAAAACCTGAACTTACGGACGGATGGAATGCCCGAGCCGACACCTACATTGCAACAAACAACTGGCAAATGCAAAATCGGATTTAACCGAACTTGAACATATTAAGAACGATGATTTTACAATTTTTCTCCGCCGGGGAAAATGCAACACCCAGCTTAATCATTATTCCGAAGCGATGGCCGACTTCAACAAAGCAATTCAGTTAAAACCCGATGCAGGCGAGGCATACCTGCTGAGAGGAATTCAATATCAACAAAACGGGAAATATGCTAATGCCGCCAACGATTATACCAAAGCTGTTTTCCTTAAATTTGAAGATCAACAACTTTACACTCGTAGAGCCGACTGTTACTATATTTCGGAGCAATGGGACAATGCTATTAAAGACTTTACGACGTTGATTACAACATATAAATCAAAATCTGCCGACGTATATGCCAAACGTGGCGATTGTTACACTCAAAAAGGGGACTATCCATTGGCACAAAAGGACTTTAATAAAGCCATCCTTTTCGAGCGGGATAATTACCTCACTTATGTTAATAGAGGAAAAGTATATCTTAAAATCAATAAGGCAAACCAAGCCATGCTTGACTTCCGAAAAGCCACAGAAATCAACCCGAACGGTTGGGAAGCATTCCTATACAGAGGCATTACCTATTTTGATCAGAAGAAAATCAAACTTGCGTTAGACGATTTAAACCAAGCTATTAAACTAAATCCGACTTCGGGAATCGCTTATTTTTATCGGGGAGCTTGTAGAGACAATCTGAATGATGCTGCCGGCGGATGCACCGATTAAAGAAAGCGGCAGAACTGGGATATAAAGAAGCTGAAGAACGGGTTAAAAAGTATTGTCATTAAAAAAAGCGGAAATGCTTATCATTTCCGCTTTTTATGGGTATTAAACATCAATATGTTTTAGAAATATTTTCGTTTTCTTCGGTATCAACCGACTTGACTTTGGGATCTTGTTTGTTTCCTTTTTTCACACGTTTTGCTTTATGAGCGTTATACCATTTTTCAAATTGCTCCGCTGTAAGAATATTCTTCATATCCTGTTCAAAAGCAATTCTGACCTCTCTTATTTCAGCATTACGTTCTTTTGATTTGTTTCCCTGATATTTTTTCTTAATTTGATCCAAGGTTGTAATTCTCGAAAGTACGGACTTGTTTACTGCAACTTTTTGATCAGCAGTTAACGATAATTGTTTTGCTAACGTTTCCGTTTGGCGATTTGCTCTTACTTCAGGGGTTGCTTTTTTTGTTTGCTTCTGTTGTGCGAATGAGGTTATTGAAACCATCATCAATGCAATGAATGCGAATTTTAGCTTTTTCATTTTTGTAATTGTTTTTATGTTTGACTTATTTTACGCTTGGAGCCTGAAAATTTTATATTTTTAAATACTATTGGTATAGACACCAAAATTAAGAAAAAGTTTAACGTGCCAGAAAAAAACTATATAACCAAGATACTCAAACAACAAATTATTTTGCTTCCAACGCTGTCAAAATCGGAAAAAACATTTTGTCTTTTCAGGTCAGTCTGTGCCCTAAATTATTTAACCGAAGCGTTCAGTAATTAGAAAAAATAAACATCCGATATACATAATAATCCAACTTTCATTCAAAAATAAATTGCAACTTGCAAATACATAAAAGTAATAAAAAACACAGAAATGAAACAATTTGTGAAAAAAAAAACGTATTGATTGCATTAATAATAAAAAAAAATTATAAATTAGCACTTTAAAATATAAGGCTATGAGAAAATATATAGTAATGTTGATGGTTTTAGGGCTTTCTTTTACCGCATCGTATGCACAATTTTACGAAACAAAACCGCATTTTATAAGCATCGGAGGCGGTGTTTGTAGAAATAACTTTGAAGAAACAAAGCAGATGGGTTATTTTGGCAATATCGAGGGAGCTTATTTTTTCCACTATCTTTTCGGAGCCGGGCTAAAAGTAGATTATAACTATATGGATGTATTGCCCAACAAATTCGCAGATAACTACAAAACAAAGCCTGACATCTCTTACAATAGAACAACAACGGATGTAGGCAAGTTTATAACCCGAAATTACACGGCCAATGCATACTTCAATGCAATGCCTACAGAATGGTTCTCGTTAATGATAACAGCCGGAGCGGGTTTTCAGGTATTAACCACTCCTAGCGGATCAATATTATATGAAGAAGCTTATCCTTATTATGATTATGGAAATGCTGTTCCCAATCAAAATGCTTATGTTGAAGTAAAAAAAGAAACATACCGCCCCGTAGTTTTTCATGCCGGATTAAGAACAAACTTTATGTTCAACGAAAATTTCGGGATTAATGTGTTCGGGGATTATTTCTTTTCAAAAAACAAAGCATTCCTTAACGAACGGAATCATCAGTTTTCGGGAGGACTGTCTCTCATCTTTATGTTCCCTGAAATCTATTAGATATTAAAAATAACATTCATAAAAACGTCGTTCCTTTTCGAACGACGTTTTTATTTTGTCTCTGTGAAAACCGGTTTTTTGTTTCATTAATCGAATTAAAATTGTTGCAAAAGTCCAAAATCAAAGCTTTGCTCAGAGTTTACTCGTGTAAATAAATATTTAATATGGGCATCTTTGCAACGGCCTCTAATTTTACATAATTGCTTATTTAATCGATAAAAACTATTGCGGATCCACATCCACAGAGAACTTCACCCCTTTGTATGCGAGGTGATGATTTACCTGATCGATAAGCATCCCAATACGCGCTTTCTTTTCGACAAGACCACTGTTTTTGTCAATCTTTATGTAAATTTCGTTTAAATGATAGTTATTTATCATTGAAATCATCGGGTATTCAGGGCCTAAAATCTGATCGGGAATCGATTTCCTTAACAAATCGGTTAGGTACTTAGCTGCAGAAACCACTGTTTGGGCATTGGTGTGCTTAACCACAATTTTAATCAACCTCACAAATGGAGGGTAGTTAAACGACTTGCGTTCTGCTATCTGCTGCCGATACATTCCCTGGTAATTATTTTGAGTAACATATTCAATTACGGCATTTGCCGGATTATAGGTTTGAATAATTACTTTACCCCGTTTTTCTTTTCGTCCCCGAACGTCCGCTTACCTGAACCAACAACTGGAAAGCCCGTTCGAACGAACGAAAATCGGGATATGAAATCAAGCTATCGGCATTAATCACACCAACCAATGAAACATTACTAAAATCGAGTCCTTTGGTAATCATCTGCGTTCCAACCAATATTTGAATTTTTTGCAGCTCAAAATCGGATAATATTTTCTGTAGTGCATATTTCGACCCCGAAGTATCCTGATCTATGCGGCTAATGTGAATATCCGGAAACAAAAGAGTCAACTCTTCTTCTATTTTTTCCGTTCCCAAGCCTTTTGCCTTTAAATCGCTGCTCGAACACACCGGACATACATGTATTGTAGGAATCGTATATCCGCAATAGTGACATTTCATCGCATCTATTTTTTTATGATAGGTAAGCGAAACATCACAACGAATACATTTAGGAACATGGAGACATTTCTGACATTCAATGATTGGAGAAAAACCTCTGCGGTTCTGGAATAAAATTACCTGCTCTTTTCTCGATAATGCGTCTGTAATGTGTTCAACCAACGTATCGGAAAACATCGATTTCATTTTTTTTAATTTGTATGCTTCCCGAAGATTAACAATCAGGGTTTCAGGCAATTCAACATTTGAAAATCGAGTATTTAATTCCACCAGCGCATATTTTCCGTTTTGAGTGTTCCAATAAGTTTCCACCGATGGTGTTGCCGATCCCAAAATAGTTTTCGCTTTATGCAACGAAGCCAAATACAGCGCAGCGTCTCGGGCATGATAGCGGGGAGCCGGATCTATCTGTTTATAAGAACTGTCGTGCTCTTCGTCGATGATAACCAAGCCCAGATTGGAAAACGGTAAAAAAACGGCAGAACGTGCTCCGATAATAATTGAAAATTTTCCACTACTGTTATCTTTTCCTCGATTAAGCACGGCATTCCCATATTTCGACCTGTTCGAATTCATTAAATTTAGAATGATACACTCCCACCTGATTGCCGAAATAGCATTGAAGTCGCTCCACAATCTGACCGGTAAGCGCAATTTCTGGTAAAAGGTAAAGCACTTGCTCTCCCCTATCAACGGCTGCTTTGATAAAATGGATATATATTTCTGTCTTTCCACTTCCCGTAACTCCATGCAAAAGTATTGTATCCTTAGAAGAAAAAGCTTTCGACATTTCATGAACGGCCTTAATCTGGGGAGCCGAGTAAACAACTTCCTCCGAAACGAAATCGGTATGAAGCTGTTTTAATCGCGACACTTGTTTACGCGTGGAAACAAAAATGTTTTTACGAATTAAGCTAGCTACAGACGACGGAGAGCATTCAAACTCCTTAAGCAATTCCGACTTGAGAATTTCCTTCCCATAATCACCATTGCAGAGCTTAACAAATCCCATAAGCGTGAGCATTTGCTTGTACGTTTGTTTTTTTTCGTTTAACTGATCCAACAGTTCAGACAATTGCAATTCACTCAGGCAATACGGTTCCGAAATCGTGATAAATTCTTCTACTTTAGGCCTATATCGATATTCCATCTCTTCGGATATTGCCACAACCTTTTTATCAATCAGTCCTCTGATAATATGAATTACCTTTTGCTGATTTAAAATCTTCGAAATTTGTTGAATCGTCAGTTCTCCGTATTGCGACAACGCATCCGTAATTGCAAGCTCTTTTGAAGTAAGTAAAGAGATATCTCCATCGAAAAATTCATTTACAATCACCTTTGTTTCACTACTCAACTTAAGCCCAATGGGTAATGCCGCATTCATGACTTCCCCTAAGTAACAAGCGTAATACTGAGACATCCATTCCCAAAAGCCGAGTTGCTGGGGATAAACCATAGGAAATTCATCAAGTACCGCTAAAATAGGCTTTGTTCTATACTCGGGAATGTGATTATGGATTTTTAAAACAATACCTGCATAGATTTTGTTTTTACCAAACTGCACACTCACCCTGCATCCAATCGTGACCATTTTACAGAACTCATCTGGAACCAAATAGGTAAAAGTCCCCGGGACAGCCAATGGAATAACGACCTCAACATATTGAAGCGGAACAAGTTTTATGTCGGATTCTTGAAACATGAATTATAGTTAGTATCAATATAAAATATCATTTGTGTGAAAGAGATATCAAGTTTGCAACTTACCATAGAACAAAAGAACAAAGTAAAGCAACCGCTCAAGCATCCCCATTCATTTATCGGGATTCACGAGTAAATTGATATTTTCTTACAAACACGAACTCATTTAGCAATACAAAAGTAAGGTTTTCAGATAAACAATAAGCGTACCCCTAAAATATTCTCAATTAGAATCGACTGTTTTTTACAAACCGGTATAGATTTCTCTTAATCCAAAGCTCAACTTTTACTAAAATCACTTATCTTTAATTTATAAATTTAAATAGCTTTTTTATTTTAAAGAAACTTTATGGCAAAAACAGCAAACATAAACAAGTGATATTTACACTACTATTATGTTAATCGAAGTAAATTTAAGAAAATAAATTTAATTTCAAAATTTTATATGATTGATAAACAGATAGTTACGTTTTTTGAGAAAAATATTATGAAAATTCCAGCAGATATCTCAAGAATATTTTGTATTTTTACAAAACAAAATGTTAATGCTAACATGCGCTCAAAATTATACGCTAATAATTTTACTCAAAAAATTAAGGCAAAAAATTTGTTTTTTTAATACCAATAAGACATCAAGTAAATGAATTTACATCGCTATAATATTAGATCAACATCCTTAATTAGTTCCATGTTTTTGGTGCTGTTATTGGTGCTTGCTTTTTTATTATTGCACAAATATGCATACAATTTTGAAAAGACAAAAGTTACATATTCCACTAGCGCAAGCATAAACAAAACTATTAATTCTGCCATTGCCGAGCATTATTCATCCAAAACAGATACTACAAACGGCAAAACAGCGGCCGAATTTATTAAATCCAAGCTTATTCCTATAATTAAAAGCAAAGTATCTTTACCATTGGGAATAAATGATGAAACCATTGTCATTACCAGCAATGATGAAGATAACATTATTGCTTCCTGCAATGTTCCGCAAGGAAATAAAACATGGCAAAAGGAATCCATTCGTGTAAATTTCTGCATTCAATCCGAAAACAGCAATCAAAACTACACTTGCTTTTATTATATTAAAGACTTAAAGATATTAGTTCTTTCCCGGTTAAAATCTGCCATGTTTCTCACTATTCTATTAATAATATTCTTTGCTGTAATTTTTGTATTTATTATTAGTCGTTGGAAAAACGGATCAAAAGAATCTGCGCTGAAAGACGATTTTTTTCAAAATGTTACACACGAACTAAAAACGCCAATTGCAACCACTGCCATTGCTACAGACATATTTAAAAAGTTCGACTACAAGTTAACTCCTGAAAAAACCAAAAGTTACATCGAGATTATTGAAGAAGAAAATCGTAAGATGAAACAGATTGTAGATCGACTGTTAAGCATCTCGATTGTGGATAACAGCGAATCGAAAATGGTACTGTCAAAAGTTGATATCCACAAAATATTAAACCGAACAATAAAGAACTTTAAATTTTTGGTTTCCGAACGTGGCGGAACCATTGAAGAACAAATTGATGCCAAGCATGCTGTGATTTGGGGGGATGAATCGTACATTACAATGATTTTTACAAATTTAATTGATAATGCAATAAAATACTCCATAAAACCGCCTCAAATTAAGATTTCTACACATTCCGACAAAAAAGGCATTTATATTAGTGTTTCCGATCACGGAATTGGCATACCTGCCGATGCCCTTAACAAAATATTCATCAAAACATTTCGTATTAAAAACAATCACAACATTAAAGGATTTGGCCTAGGGCTTTATTTTGTAAAACAATTAGTAGAAATTCATAGAGGTAAAATCGAAGTTAAAAGCGAATTGGGTAAAGGGACGGAATTCACCGTGTTTCTACCCTTTAATAAAGATAAGGAAAAATAATAACAAATAACAATTAAAAAAATCATATTATGAGAGGCGAAAAAAACAAAATTTTATTAGTAGAAGACAACCAAAACTTAAGTCTTGTGTTGAAAGATTATTTAGAAATGTTAAACTACGAAGTTACAGCATGTAGCGATGGCGAAGAAGGAACAAAAGTATTTGGAAAAGATAAATTTGACCTTTGCATTTTAGACATCATGATGCCTGTAAAAGACGGATTCAGTTTGGCTCAAGAAATTCGCAATATCGACAAAAATGTGCCGATGATATTCTTAACTGCACGCACACTTAAAGAGGATAAAATTAAAGGCTTTAAAATTGGTGCCGATGATTATATCACCAAACCTTTTAGTACCGAAGAGTTAAGTTTAAGAATTGAAGCTATTCTGCGTCGAACAAAAGCTGTAAAAATTTCTTCATTCCTTGGCGAACAAGAAGTTTTCCAAATGGGAATTTTTACTTTCGACTACAGTGCCCTACAGCTTAAATCGCCAAGTATTAACAGAAGCCTTACCCGTAAAGAGTCGGATTTATTAAAATTACTAGCTTCACACAAAAACACATTGATTCCACGCGAAGTAATCTTAAAAACCGTTTGGGGCGAAGACGACTATTTTATTGGTAGAAGTATGGATGTGTTTATCACTAAACTTCGTAAATATTTGCAGGAAGATCCTAATGTTAACATTAAAAACATTCATGGTTCGGGATTCAAACTTGAAGTTATCGGCGACGATTTGGATGTAAATATTCCAGAAGCTTAATCGCAAAAAATACCCAATTGATTAAGGAGAGCATTTGCTCTCCTTTTTTTCTGTAAAAACACAAAACATTTTCCCTACCCTAGGGCAAGCGTAAGCTACTCTTTAAAAAACAATATTCCAGAAAATCGGTCAAAAAAATTAGTACCTTTGAACCTTAAAAAAACAGACGGAAAGATGAACATATTACTTATCGGCTCAGGAGGCAGAGAAAGCGCCCTTGCATGGAAAATAGCACAAAGCAAGCAGTTAACACAACTTTATATTGCTCCGGGTAATGCCGGCAGCTCCCAATACGGTATTCCCGTCTTATTATCTGAGACCGATTTTAAAGCTATCAGCAGTTTTTGCTTGGAAAAAAGAATATCCATGGTTGTCGTTGGATCCGAAACGCCATTAGCCTTAGGCATCTACGACTACTTCAAATCATCTCCAAACCTTTCACACATCATGGTCATTGGTCCGTCCCAAAAAGCAGCTCAACTCGAAAGCAGTAAGGACTTTGCCAAAGCCTTTATGTTTCGACATAACATACCTACCGCATCATACAAAACATTTACTGCGGACACTATCGACTTGGCCTATGATTTTTTAACGACACTATCAGCTCCTTACGTACTAAAAGCCGACGGGTTGGCTGCGGGAAAGGGCGTTGTGATTGCAGAAAGCCTCGAAGAAGCCAAAGAAACACTAACCTCATTCTTGCTAGACCAGCAACTGGGAACTTCAGGAAGCAAAGTTGTGATAGAAGAATATTTATCCGGTATTGAATGTTCGGTGTTTGTGCTAACGGATGGAAATGATTATCTTTTGCTACCCGAAGCCAAAGATTATAAAAGAATTGGAGAAGGCGACACCGGACCGAACACTGGAGGGATGGGATCAATCTCCCCTGTTCCTTTTGTTGACCCTGCTTTTAAGCATAAAATCATTAAAAAAATTATTGAGCCCACGCTAAAAGGAATCCGAGAAGAGCAGCTTGAATACTGCGGTTTTATTTTCTTCGGACTTATTAACGTAGATGGAGATCCCTTTGTAATTGAATACAACGTCCGCATGGGTGATCCCGAAACCGAATCGGTGATGCCCCGAATTGAAAGCGATTTAGTGAGTCACTTAAAAGCTGCAGCTCAAAAAAAATTAAGTGGCGAGCATATTGCAATCAGTTCGCAGTCAACAGCCACGGTAATGCTTGTTTCGCAAGGCTATCCTGGAAATTACAAAAAAGGAGAATTAATAAAAATAACAAACGATTCCGAGAGCATGCTGTTTTTTGCCGGCGTATCCGAAGATGAAAAAGACCGGCTCATCACCTCCGGTGGAAGAGTAATTGCCGTTACATCCAAAGGAAACACATTGCATGAAGCCCTCGAAAAGTCGTATAATTCAATAAAGGATATTACCTTTGAGGGCATGAACTACCGTAAAGATATTGGGAACGAATTTGTCAATTGAAAATTATGATACTATCTGTTCGAAAATATCGCCCTGCACCACAACTCGCGCTCCTATTTCTGTCATGGATATGGGTGATTGTAATGAGTTTTGTTGAAAAAGACAATCAAGCACCTATCGATGTTATAGAACCGTTTTCTAAGCTAACGCTATCAATATTTCCCACACACGCCATTAGCAATATCATTCTTGTGCTGCTTGTTCTTTTATTTGAAGCTGTTTATCTTTCCTATATTTTTCAAAAACACAGTTTAATTGAACGCAATAACTGGATTCCGTCCATTTTGTACTTAATCCTTGCCGGAGTGTCCGGTTCCTATACCCTTTCTCCTCCTGTAATTGCCAATCTATTTATTCTATTGTCTCTCGATCGGTTATTTGTATCGTACGATTCCACCAAGGGAATCGATGATATTATGTTATCCGGGCTTTACATTTCTATTGCTGCATTGTTTTATTTTCCATCAGCTGTTTTTATTCTTGGAATTTGGCTTGGACTATTGATTTTCAGAAATCTAAACTGGAGATATTTTACGGCTTCAATCATTGGATTATTCACTCCGTTAATTTATTTAGCGACATGGTTTTTCGTCAAAGACCAGCTTCTAATGGAAGCCAACTTATTAGATTCCGTGATGAAAAAAGTATTTATGCAAATAGAACAAGATTTAACGGGAAGCATGATTGTTTTTTCAACAACAATGCTTTTGTTAATAATATCCATACTTTATCTTTCTGCACACCAACAAGGAAAGCTGATTAAAATCAGAAAGAAAACAAGTATTATCATTACCTTATCCATAATTTCAGCAACCACCGTTTTTCTTTCTCACGAGTTCATAAAGCAGAGTATGGTTGTTTTCGTGTTATTATTAACCGGGGCATTGTCAATTCAAATTAGTGAAATGAAAAGCAATCTCTTATCTGCGATGTTGTTTTGGTTTCTTATTATCTTTTATGTGATGTCTAACATCGGAATTTTTTAAGAAATGGCTCCTCTTATATCATCTTATCAAAATGCAGAAATTGAAGCCGGATGCGACGAAGCCGGTCGGGGTTGTTTAGCCGGACCGGTGTTCGCTGCAGCGGTAATACTTCCTAAAGACACAAACATACTCGGGTTAAATGACAGCAAACAACTGTCCGAACGTGAACGCAACCTATTGGCACCGGAAATTAAGGAAAAAGCTGCAGCATGGGCCGTGAGCAAAATCAGCGAATCGGAAATTGATAAAATTAATATTCTAAATGCCTCCATTCTAGCTATGAATGAAGCACTCGCAGCACTATCAATCGCTCCAAAATTTGTAATTATCGACGGAAATCGTTTTTATACTCATCAGCAATTTCAATATAGGTGTATTATTAAAGGGGATTCGTTATATCAATCGATCGCTGCGGCCTCAATATTAGCAAAAACCGCTCGTGATGAATATATGCGGGAATTGCATCTGGAATACCCCCAATATGGCTGGAATAAAAATATGGGTTACGGAACTTTATTTCACCGAAAAGCATTAGCGGAATATGGACCTTCTCCTTACCACAGAAAAAGTTTTCATTTAAAAAATCAATTATCACTTTTCTAAAGAGCTGGATTTTAGTTTAAAATTTACCGCCGTTCACCAATTTTTTGAAATGATTTCATGACAATACGAAGATCATTAAGCACCTTATAATCACTGGCATACACCTGATTTGCTTTTTCAATAAGATCGCTGCTTAATACGGTAAAACCAAGTCCATCCGTAGGATAAAGCACACCTCGCTTTAAATGCACAATATGAGATTTAATCTCAGGATTAAGTCCCACCCAACTCAATTTTCCAATAATTACACCAACACAATTCTTAAAATACCCCAACGGGTTTGTAAACCATATTAGCAATGGAAAAAAAAGAAGCAACCCCAATGAAAAAAAGAAGTCAAAAGTTCTTTTATGCCGTCGGTTTCCCGGATTAGAAATTGAGTTGACATCCACTACATAGATATCTCCTGAACGGTTTATGGAATTACTGCCGATAATAGAGAGGCTGCCCGGAGGGGCTATTTTGTATTCCAATTGATGTGGATGAAGTTCTTCCATCAGCTCAATAATCTTATTTGCCGTAAGATCTTTAGCACAAAAGACCACTTCGTTAATGCGATAAATTATAACAATTTCTGATATTTGAGCAAGATATCCCAAGCTATCCTGTTCCTTTTCGAGCGTAATAAGGCCTACAAATTCGGGATTCAAATTGGTACGTCTCAAAATATCGACTACTCGCTGCCCCTCCTCGCTATTGCCCACAACCAAAAAACGGTGAGCAGTGTCGTCTCCAAAGCTAAATTTATAAATTCGTAGCGCATTAAGAACAAGGCGCCACAACACGGTAACGGCTATTGTAAGAACCGCACCGATTACAATCATTGCACGAGAATATCGGTAATATTCAGGCAGTAAAGCATATAAGACTAATATTACAATCGTTCCGGCAACTACACCTTTCGTAATTTTAGAAGGTTTACTCTTTTTTCGGTAACCGCGGGCAAGATATATCCCATAAAGCCAGACTAAAATATAAACAGGCACTACAATTTGAACAAAAGCATCAGGAAAATGATTTGTTTTATGAAACAGCACCACCTCTTCCCACCAATTTTTCAATAAGAGCATCGCCCCATAAACAAGCAGAAAGTCTGAAATAGGAAGCCATGCCCGTTGAAAAAAACGTTTTGATATGCTTAAAAAAGCTCTGAAATAGATCGCAAAGTTGATAATCAAGAGAAATAGATTCTTGCTTTTTCCAAAAAAGTGTTTACGAGCAAAAATACGCATCGCATTATAAAAGACAAAGACATAGTTGAGACTCCCTTTTTTTGTACTTTCACCTTTGTAATGAATAATCGTAGTATCGGCAAAGTAGTAATTTTTATATCCTGCTTTTATAATGCGGTACGACCAATCGATATCCTCCCCATACATAAAATAATCTTCATCGAGCAATCCTACTTTTTCGATCGCAATTTTTCGAACCATCATAAAAGCACCTGAAAGCACATCCACGGGATGAGTTTCATCTTTACTGAGATAAGTCAGGTGATATCGGCCAAAACGTTTCGATTTTTTAAATAACCTCGACAGTCCGAATATTTTATAGAAAGCGACTTCCGGAGTGGGTAAACCGCGCTTAGATTCGGGAAGAAAATCCCCTTTACCATCCACCATCTTCACACCCAATCCTCCGGCATCGGGATGTTCGTCCATAAATGTCAATGATTTGCTTAAGGTGTCATTTTCTATAATTGTATCGGGGTTCAGCAATAAAACATAGTCTCCTGTTGCCTGCCGGATTGCCTGATTATTGGCACGTGAAAAACCGATATTTTCAGGATTTGCAATACATTTCACCCAAGGAAATTTTTCAGCAAGCATCACCAAGGAACCATCTACAGAATTATTATCGACCACCCACACTTCCACATCCAGTCCGGAAATTGCCTTTTCCACGGAGTGCAAACACTGTTCTAAGAAATGTTCAACATTGTAATTAACAATGACAATGCTTAGCTTCATCTGTTATCGTTTTGAAACAGCAAAGATATGAAAAAATGACGATAATTAAAGTAATGGAATTACGCTCGAACAAATTGCCCTGTTATTTTCTAAAGCTTCCCAGCTCAAGCTTCAGCATCAATTCTCCACTTTCGAGAATTGAACTTTTTGATTCACTACAATTATAAATATCCGATTTTAAAATAATCGTAAAGTGCTTACTTGCATAAACTCCTGCATGAATTCCTATGGATTTAAAATCGTTGGTTTGCAGCCCTAATAGCCACTTGTTCTGACATGAGAAACTTGAACTTAATCCAATTTTAAATTTTTCAGCCTCACTTGCGATCATCGATAACTGAGGATGGAATGCCCATGTTTTGGATATAAAAAGCCGACCGCCCAAACTCGTCTGAATTGTTGCAGGGATGTATGTATCGGAAGCGGTATTGCCACGGACATTAATCGGCATTAAATTGTTTAACGAAACTTGAGCGAAGAGCGTTTTATACATGTATCTTGCGCCCAGATTAAACGTCAACATTGAAGATTCTACAGCCGGCATGTCAGGCTCTTTCGCCGTTAGCATTGATGAATTGACTCCGATGCCCAATCGTAGTTGCGAATTTCTAGCTAATGGAATTTTATACGCCGATGACATGTTAAAATTCAATCCTGCAATATTATTTAATGTAATGCTCTGAACCGCTAATCCAATACCAACTTTATTTTTCAGCAGGTTAAAGGAAGTTCCAATATACATTTCATTGTTTTGCATATCCAATAGTTGTTGCGATGTTTGGATAAATTCGCCCTTCGCACCGGCCAAAAGAGAATATCTATTCTCAATACCACTGTTTGCCGGATTAATCATAAATCTTGCATTTATTCCTGTAGTAATATCGTTTGAATTTTCCAAACTGTAGAACGACATGTCGGTATAACGGTTGAAAACAGAAAGATACTCTTTCATGTTAAAATGTTTGCTTTTTCGCATAGATCCCTTTTCCGCGTATGAATTCGGATTATAGTAATTGGTATTTGCCGAGGGAGGCGTTGATTTTGATACAGAACTATTATTAGTCGAATTTTCGGAATTACCCTCCGATTTATCTTTTTCGAGCGCGATTTCTTCCGATTTTTTATTTTCCACAACCTCAACTTTAGCCGAAGTGACAGACTCAACGATTTCATTTTGATTCGGCTCCGCCTCTTGATCGTTCTGTAGTGCAACCGTTCCATCAGTAGATGCAATTGGTTTATAAACAGCGGAATCCATGGCAAGAACAGCCTTTGATTGTGAATTTATTATCGGTTCGCCGGAAACTTGAGATTCAACAATTGAGGATGAATTCGTAGTTTCAACATTTACCGGTTCTCCTTGAGTTAATCCATCTGTTAATGCAATCGGAACCGCAACTGAATTGGAATTTGACTTTTGATTGGTTCCAACAGCTTGAATAGCCTTTTGTGTCGTCAGCTTCGGGGTTGTTACCGCCATATTTTTTTCAAACAACTCATCATCAGCTGTTTTTATATTAGTTAAAGCATCAGATTTACTGACTGGTGTAGAGTTCATTTTCCATCGAGCGAACTCATAACCGCCGATGGCCCCCATGAACAACAATAATACAACAATAATTCCAAGTGATATTTTAGAGAAAATCCGGCTCGTCTTTTTGGGGATAACAGCATGGCTATCTCTGTATTTAACGAAATCATTCCACGCCTGATCCGCATCATTAAGTTGTGTTTGGTCGATTTTGTTGACAATCAATTTATCGAAACTATCCATACACCACCTCCTCTTCTGCTCTAGAAATCAACTCTATTTGCTTTTTCAAAATATTTCGGGCATTGTTGAGATGCCACATGGAGGTTCCTTCCTTAATATCGAGAAGATTCGAGATTTCTTTATGTGAATAATTTTCGAAAACGGACAAATTGAATACATTACGCGACATTGGAGGCAATTTCCGGATAAGTTGCAACAGCTCCTTTTCCGAGAGCACACTAATCGCATCTTGGTAACTGGTATAATCGGGAATGTCCGGTAAAAGCTGAATAGGTTGAGTATATTTAAGCTTCTGCTGCTTACGCACAAAATCAATGGCTGAATTGGCTACAATTCGCTTTAGCCAGCCCTCAAAAGAGCCTTGATGATTAAACTTACTGATATTTTGAAAGATTTTCAGAAAACTTTCATTCAGAATATCCTTAGCATCATCTTCATTATCGGTGTATCGCAAGCAAATTGTCATCAGTCTTGAGTAATAAGTTTTAAACAACCACTCCTGAGCTTTTCCATCATTCACCGAACAACGATGTATGATTTCTTCTTCTTCGATATGGTTGCTTGAATTCGACATTATTACTTATAAGACGATTTATTGCTTTAACTTATTGGGTTCTATTACAATTTTGAGAACAAATATAGATGTTTTAATTATCAATTTTACAAAAATATAAAAGAATATGGTCTCTTGAACTTCAAAATTTTTATTTCAATTAAAATTGGGGATAAAAATCGGAGGTAGCAGCTTTAAAGTCTTCCGAGAATTGATTTTCCCGATCATAAACCGCCATTGTTCGAATTCGATGAACCGATTCATTTGTGGTATGCCTCCAATGCGAAACGACAAGCACCGGAAATTCATCTGCATGATGACATATATTAATTCTCTGCAAACAGCTAAACAAGTGATAAGTAGCCGTGAGCGAAAACTTTTGAAACTCGGAAACAGGCAATACAATCCAGAAGTCTCCGTTTGGGGCAAGCAATCTTTTTACAATAGCAGCGAGTGTTTCAAAAGTCAACAGATTTGCATTTCGAGCAACATTGCGCCGACGATCCGGGGATGTTACCGATTGATCGAAGTAGGGAGGATTGGTGACAATCAAATCGTAAGTAATTGAAGACTGTTCGGAGAAGGTTCCCAAATCTACCTTAATTGCTTGCAGCCGATCATACCAGCTTGATCTCTTAAAATTATCATTTGCTTCTTCAATGGAAGCACCATCCACATCAATTGCCGTAATTATAGCTTTTGATTTTTGTGCCATCATCAGAGATAAAATTCCACAGCCGGTGCCTATATCCAAAATATGCTTTGCATTATTTGCTTCGCATAAAGCTCCTAACAGAATGGAATCGGTACTCACTTTCATGGACGAGCATCGATGGTTTAAAGAAAATTGTTTAAGCTTAAAATCGGGAAAAGCGGTCATCTTATTCAAGATATAAATCGATCAGACCTTCGGGGGCTTTAATTAGCATTTGCTTGGTTTCCCTATCAACATTAATAATAAATGCATCGATGACGGGAATAAGGATTTCCTTTCCCTGATTATCCACACTCATAACGGATTGTCCGGGAAAATCGAGAAACGACTGTATGGTTCCTATATTTCCTTTAGCTTCATCAATAACCGAGAATCCGATTACTTCGTGAAAGTAGAATTTGTTTCCCGATAATTTCGGCAATGCCGATAACGGCAAATACAGCTGGTTATTCACTAACTGAAGTGCTTCTTCGGCACCAATGTTTTGGAAATGGACGATGACATTATTTGCAGATTTGAATTCAAACCTGTCAAAAAAGAAAGGAATCAGTTCCCCATCGATATCAACGAGAACTGATTCCAATTTTTTATAATCTTGAGGGTTATCGGCATCGATATAGATTACCAAATCCCCTTTATAACCAAAAGGTTTTGTTATTTTTCCTAAATAATAAAATCCTTTATAATCGGTCATTAATTATTCAGCAACTTGTTCGGGAGCTTCAGCAGCAGGAGCTTCTTCAGCTTCAGCAACAGGAGCTTCAACTTCTGCTTCTTCAACTGGAGCTTCTTCCGCTACCGGTTGATTTTTCTTTGCAATAGCTTCAGCTTTAGCTTCTTTAACTTTAGCTTCGGCAGCTAACGCTTTTTTCAATTGATCTCTCGATTTTTGATCTTTAGTACTGATGTAAGCATTCAATTTTGCTTCTTTTTCACTTTTCCAAGCTTGAACTTTTGCAGCAGCTTGTTCTTCGGTCAAGGCACCTTTTCTCACACCAATTGACAAGTGATGATGTAAAAGAACCCCTTCTTTACTTAATATCGAACGAGCAGTGTCACTTGGTTGAGCTCCAACACCTACCCAATAAGCAGCTCTGTCGAAGTCTAAGGAAATCATAGCAGGATCGGACATTGGGTTGTATGTTCCCAATTTTTCAATAAAACGCCCATTTCGAGGTGCACGACCATCAGCTACGACAATAGAATAAAAGGGTTTACCTTTTTTTCCGTGGCGTTGTAATCTAATTCTTGTAGCCATAAATGTAATTTAATGATTGTTGATTAATTTTTAAGGGTGCAAAGTTACAATTATTATTTTAATTATCAACGCTTTTGTTGCTAATTTTTCCCAACTTTGCTGCAATCCTTTACAATACTTCGATAAAGTTTTGTAAAACACTAATTATCAGTGCTTTGTCATTCCGAGCTACAGCGAGGAATCTAACTGATAATCAATTGATTACAGTTATCAAAATAGATAAGACGAAATATTTACCAAAGTAATGCCTTAGATTAATCTAACTTTAATCATCCACGTACCGGAGGTTTTCGATGATAAATTTCTGGCGATCCGGTGTATTTTTACCCATATAAAAAGAAAGTAATTCCTGCGAAGCGCTATCTTTTTTCATCACCACGGGATCAAGGCGAATATTTTTACCGATAAAATGGACGAATTCATCCGGTGAAATTTCCCCAAGTCCTTTAAATCGAGTGATTTCGGGATTCGCACCACATTCCTTCATCGCGTTCAACCGCTCCTCATCGGAATAACAGTAGAATGCTTTTTGCTTATTTCTCACCCGGAACAGAGGTGTTTGCAAAATATAGACATGTCCGGCTTTTATCAAATCGGGATAATATTTCAGGAAGAAGGTCAGCAATAACAAGCGAATATGCATTCCGTCATCGTCGGCATCGGTTGCAATTACAACATAATTGTACCGTAAGCCATCAAGACCGTCTTCGAGATTCAGAGCCGCCTGCAAAAGGTTGAACTCTTCATTTTCATAAACGATTTTTTTTGTTTCGCCAAAACAGTTCAACGGCTTGCCTCGTAAACTAAAAACAGCCTGAGTATTTACATTTCGGGTTTTAGTAATCGAACCGCTTGCCGAATCCCCCTCGGTAATAAAAATAGTCGATTCTAATCCGCGTTCGTCGTTGGTATTGAGATGCATTCGACAATCGCGAAGCTTTTTATTGTGAAGGCTCACTTTTTTGGCACTGTCCTTTGCCAATTTTTTTATTCCGGCAAGTTCCTTGCGTTCTTTTTCGGTTTCAATAATCCTTCTCAATAAAGCCTCTGCCATTTCGGAGTTCATGTGCAAATACTTATCGAGAAGTGATGACACTACCTCCATTACGTAGTTTTTCACACTTTGCCCTTTACCATTGGGCTCCATATTCATTGATCCCAGCTTGGTTTTCGTTTGCGATTCAAAAACCGGCTCCTGAATACGAATGCTGATTGCAGCTATGATGGAATTCCGAATATCTCCGGCTTCAAAATCCTTTTTATAGAAATCGCGAACTGTTTTAACGAAAGCTTCACGAAATGCCTGCTGGTGAGTTCCGCCCTGGGTCGTGTTTTGTCCATTAACAAACGAGTGATACTCTTCTCCATATCCATTGGACAAATGGGTGAATGCAAATTCAAAATTATCATCTACTAAATGAACCGGGGCATAAGAGATTTCACCATCAATGTTGTTTTCGAGCAAATCGAGCAACCCGTTTTTCGAAAATATTTTCTGCCCGTTAAATGTAAGTGTCAGCCCTTTATTCAAGTAGGCATAGTTCCACATCTTAGTTTCAATATATTCGGAAATAAAATGATAATCACCAAAAATCTCTTCATCAGGGACAAAAACAAAAGTGGTTCCAGTTGGATCATCTGTAGGTTCTACAGGAAAATCGTTCACAATTTTACCTTTACAATACTCCACCTTTTTACATTTTCCATCACGAACCGACTGAACCATGAAATAGCTGGACAACGCATTCACGGCCTTTGTTCCCACACCATTCAACCCTACCGATTTCTGGAAGGCAACACTGTCGTATTTTGCTCCGGTATTCATCTTACTCACACAGTCGATCACTTTTCCCAACGGGATTCCACGGCCACGGTCTCTAACCCTGACTTTGTTTTCCTTAATCGAAATATCAATCATTCGGCCGTTTCCCATCAAAAACTCATCGATGGCATTATCGACGATTTCTTTCAACAAAACATAAACTCCATCGTCCTGAGAAGTGCCATCCCCAAGTTTCCCAATATACATCCCGGGACGAAGCCGGATATGCTCCTCCCAACTTAACGACTTAATACTATCTTCTGAATACTGCTGAGTTGTTGGTTCTGTAATATCGCTCATTGTTCGGTTACTCCCTGATTTTCTAAATACTATCTATGAATATACAAAATTACATTTTTTCGAGCTCCCGACAACATTTTAGCGAACGAGTTATAAACGGAATTGAGTTTATAAAGTTAAGAGTTGAAAGTCGAAAGTGCCGAAAAACGAAGATTCACCAATGGTAAATGTTTTAGGGGATCGAAAGCCAATGGAGTTAAGGAATGATGTGACTGCCGTTAATATATTTTTTTGTCGATTCAAATTCCGATGATGGCATGGCTTTGTCCTGTATAGATTTCTATTGAATCAAAGTTAATTCTGATTTAATAAATGTCCATTTACCATTTATTTTTTTGTAAAGTGCTTGACCTCCTTGATAAAATAAACTAAAAAAAACAATTGCCGTTGTTCTATCATAGTCGAAGACAATCGTTTTCACATAGGGACATGTATTAATTTCCCAGTAATCACCCCAATGCTCCGGATAAATATATATTGCTTGATTTATAAACGCCCATTTTGTTTTTATTTCATCAGTGTTGTCATCCCTTTTACTCCTATTTATCCTGAATTTATTTTTTTTGACTGAAATAAAATTTGCAATTGAAATGTGATATTTTGAGTCATAATACAATGGAACTGCTTCCAAAAAATCCAACTTGGGTCTAAAATTAGTTATTGTCATTTCTGAATAAAAACGAATATTGTCTTCTCTATAATTCCAAACAGTAAAGCACGTTGTATCTTTTAAATAATGGCTTAATTCTTTTAAGTATTTTAGTGAGTCTGATTTGTATCTCTCCAGACTATTAAGTATAATTTTTTTCTTATCTAAAGTCGGCGTAAATGAATAACTACAGATTGATTGAATTATGTAATATTTCTTACCAATATAAATTGAATCTCCCCATTCTGATTTCCCAATTCTTTTTATGTCAAGGGGCGTAAAAAAGTCTTTATAAATTTCATATACATCATGAATAGTGTCCGAAAGTTGATCATATTCATTGTCAGAAATAGAATTCTGTTGGTTTTCCCATTTTTTAAAATAGTTATTCAACATATGAACATCATTCCTTGAATATGCTTCATCCAGAATGTGATTTCTCTTATATTGGCAACACGAAGATGCAAAAATACAGAAAAGTATAAAAATAAGTAGTTTCTTCATTTTTAATTTGTCGTCAATTCCCGAGGCTTGCTTTTCCAGCAAGTTTAATGCCCCACTTTCTTTTCGCCTGTCAATGCCGTTTATTAATTTGTTTGTCTGTTCAATTTCTAGTTTAACCCCACTAAAAGCAAACCTTTGTTATAGCCAAGTTTTATTTTTCTTCAATTATTGTTTTTATTCTTTTATAAAGTTCATTCGATAAATTTCTATAGCCTTCGTCATTCGGCAAATACTTTAACGCTCTGTGATGCCCAAGGTCTGAAGGAATGTCATTTATTGATTGTGTTATTGGTATTACAATTTTCCCAAGTGTATGAGCAATTCCAGTTTCATACATAACGTTTGGATTTCGTTCACTAAAGTCTACAATAACAATTCTGGAACAAAATATCAAGTCAAAAATGTCTTGAATAAAAGTTGAGTTTTCCCAAATATCGTCAGCTCTTAAACACTCCAATTCCATATGGTCAGCAACTCGCTTAATGGCTTCATAAGTTCCACGATATGCAGGACTGAATGGCAGGGCTGACGCATTAAAATTTTATCAACTTCAATAAATATGAATTTTCCCAGCCCGCCGCTTTTCGTTTTCCCTTTATGCTTGCTTTAAGCGAATCATTTTTTAAAATATTCAAGCAAATCTTGTTTAACATCGAGAGATTCTGTGCTGCATTTTTTGTTCTGGCCCTTTGATAATCTTCATTAAATGTCATGTCTAAAGTCCAGTGCAACTTGTTTTCAACGCCCCAATGGCTTCTCACTGCCCGGTTTATTTTTTCAGATTCTGAAATTGAACAAATATAATATCTCGTATCACTTTCGGTTTTTTTAGTCGCCTTAAAATACCGCACACTTTCAATTTTGGCAATTGCCTTTAACCCAATCCAATCCTGTGGGTTTTCAACCAGTTGGAAATCTGTAACTACAGAACATTTGCGTGTTTCTACCCGGCCATGTCCCATATCAAGCTCTTCCGACATGCTTTCGGATTTCAACATTTTAAAGCTGTCTTCCATATCATGCAACAAATTCCCATGATTGCCCTTAACAGCCAGTATATAGTCTCCTTTTTGACTGATTATTTGTTCCGCAATACTTTTCTGACAACCCATCGCATCAATGGTAATAATGCAATTTTCGATCAATAAAACTTTCAACAATTCAGGAATTGCTGTGATTTCATTGCTCTTTCGGTCGGTTTTAACCTGACCTAAAACCAATTCATTTGTATCAGCCCACGCACTCACGATGTGAACTGCAGATTTATCAACGCCTTTGGTTCCACGCATAGTCTTACCGTCAATGCTAATCACCTCGCCATCCGTTCGTTCCATTATCGAGTTCGTCCACTTGATAAAACAGGATTCAAATTCTTTTGGATCAAGAGCTGAGAAAAACCGGTTAAATGTGTCGTGTGATGGGATGCCTCCAGGAAGTTCTAAAATAGTTTTAAGCCAATCGTATTTCAACTTGCAATAGAGTTCCATATCGTACCATGACTCGCCTCCGCATAATATGCAAGCAATGGAGATGAAAATCAAATCCTCCATTTTATGAACCTTGCGTCTGTCTATTCTTGGATCTTTCATGCTCCAAAAATATGACTTTAAATCTAAAACCGCCATATTTTATATCTATCTGATTATTAGATAAATATACGAATATTTATTGAAACAAACAAACTTTAAGTCTTGATTGTCAATTATTTATGAATTTTTTTTATTCAACAAGCACATGTGTAATGCATGGATTTTTTAATGCGTCAGCCCTGGACTGAATGGCATCATAACAGAAATTAATTTTGAATTTGTTAGTTTCTTTGGAATTTTAAATACTGATGGTGTGAAAGTAATTTGTTGGATTGCTTCGATTTCACTGATATCCGTTGAAATAAATTCACCCGTTAATGTTGTCAATAAATACTGACCGTCAGCCTTTTCTTTAAGTATAAGTTTTGAAGTTTTTAAAGCTTTGTTTACATCTTCAACAGCTTTTTTATGGTCTAATTTTTCATCGAAAAGAAAATTGTCAGGATTTACCAATGAAGTAATTACTTTAATTAAATCTCTATTTGGTAAGTTTTCTTGTTCAGTTGATTGGTCATTGAGTTTATTTAAAACGTCTTGGACCCAAGAATTTCGAGTTGAACCATCATGAACAAAGTCAAGGTCATTGTCTATGAAAAATTTTGTCAATTGAGACGAAGAACGATAAGGAAAGTGATTAAATGCTTCATTTCCACAAATCATTTCGGATAATTTCATTATTACGGGTCTTCCAATTTTCATTCGAATATCTTTTTGTCGTTCGTGTCGTCTTAAACTTGGCTATAACTAATGTATAAGCATGCCAAAACCATTCTCCCACATCCAAATCCAAACACATCATTTTCGGTTTCACCATCCTTTGTTCCCTGCAAATATAGACAATTAAATATTTACATTTTTGTTTTTACAAAATATAATTTATATCAAAAAAAAGCTTTGTATTAACCATTTATTAATCATTAAAGTTCTTAATAACCACCTCCATTCGATGCTGAACTTCGGGAGAAAATTGCAAGGCGAGACTAAGTTAGAAGAATTTCTCCTGCCTCTTAAGTTCAACACCATTGATTCGGATTTTAGTAGAAAACAAAAGGCGGGGAAATTCCCCGCCTTTTGTTTTCTGCTGGCTAATCGACCATTTCTTCCTCTTTAACCATCTCGTAATCGAAAGCTTGAATTTTAACAAACGTTCTTTTTTTGCCCTCCTTATCGGTAAACTGATCCACCACAATTTTTCCGTTAAGGTGAACTCGGCTTCCCTTTTTCAGCTCTTCCGCAGCTTTCTTGGCATATTCGTTCCACATCACGATGTTGTGCCAGGTGGTCTCCGACTGCCATTCCCCTGTTCGCAACTGATGGCTTTCATGGGTCGCTAACGAACACCGGAATAATTTGCTTCCGTTTTTCAGATCCATTACTTCGGGATTGCTCACATAGCCGACTAACTCTACTTTATTTAATGTTTTCATAATACTTGCTTTTATATGTAATTCTTTTTAATGGCTGTTGGCCTTTGGCTGTTGACTTTGTTTTCTTGATTCTTTATTCTACTTCCTAAAAAACCATCGCTTCTTCATGCTTCTCTGCAACTACTTCCTCTTTTGCAATTACATCGATATTATTTGCCTGCACCAGAACCGAAGAGCGTTTATTCCCGTCTTTGTCGGTATATTGATTTACGACGAGTTTACCATTGACTTTCAGCCGAGCCCCTTTCGTAATTTCCGGGCTTTTTTCCTGCGGCTTATTATTCCAAAAAATAATTCGGTGCCAAGTTGTTTCCGTTTCCCATTCTCCCACTTTAGTTTTAAAGCTTTCGTGAGTGGCCAACGAACATTTAATCAGTTCGGTTCCGTTTTTCATGATAATCACTTCAGGATTGCCTGCATATCCTAATAATTCTACATTGTTAATTGTTTTCATCGTTTTATTTTTATAGTTTTTGATTTTTTAATAATTGCTGTTAGTTTTTGGCGCTTAGAAATTAGCAACTGGCTATTACTTTTTTCTTCGATTTTTTCACTTCTACTTTATTTCTTATTGATTCATTACTCATAACAGTCCCTTTTTCGAGAAAATCAACAATCGGTTCTTCCGCCTCAACCAGTGATGCTTCCTCATCATTTATAGGCTCAATTTCACTGGCTTGTACGATTACGGCAGTGCGTTTAACTCCTTCTTTATCGGTAAACCGGTTTACAACTAATTTTCCACATACTTTAATACGCATTCCTTTAATAAGTTCTATTGAATTATTACGTTTGGAACTTTTCCAGAAAATAACCCGGTGCCATGTGGTTTCTGTTTCCCACTCACCGGTACGATTTTTATAACTTTCGTGTGTAGCCAGCGAACATTTGATTAATTGCGTACCGTTTTCCATGCCTAATACCTCAGGATTGCTAACGTAACCTACGAGTTCTACTTTGTTTAATGTTTTCATGATTTAATTTTTTAGTTGATTGATTTTTTGAATTTAAAACATTTTTCATTGTCACTGTTTGACGATGCAAAGTAACAACCTACTATTCAATCGATTCGGTTAATAACCATTTACTATCGACAATAATTATTAAAAAATGTTTGTAATCGTTTGTAAACTTTTATTATCTTTGAAAATCAATACAATAGATTATGGAAGAGAAAAAAACATGCATCGAATGTGGAGAACCGATTTTAGGCAGATCGGATAAAAAATTTTGTTCGGACCAGTGTCGCAACACTTATAATAACCGGTTGAACAGCGACACCAATGCCGTAGTTAGAAATATAAGCAATATATTACGAAAAAATCGCAGAATCCTGCAAACCCTCGCGCCCGAAGGCAAACAACGGGTAAGTAAAGACAAAATGGTGGAAATGGGCTACAACTTTAAATTTCACACCCACGAGTTCACCACCCAGAAAGGAGACCATTACCAATACTGCTTCGAATATGGTTTTCTTGTTTCGGAAGACAATTACTGCTTTGTGGTAATTGATGGAAAATTAAGTTAGAAAGGAAAAAAGTAAAAAGTCTGAATAGAATAAAATACAGTTAGTATCTTGCAAAAATATTACAAGCTTAGTTTTTATCTTCCAAAGTTTTCAAATAATTTTGCGTCAATAGGCAAGGTTCCATCATTCAACCAAACTTAAATCATTTAAAAAAACGATAATGAAATCCATCGAAAAAATATTTCCTCAAAAAAACAATATCCCTGAAAAACATCAGCTAAAAGAGTCCATCGAGCAATCGGAATATCTAATAAATGGTGAAATCAGAAAGTGGGAAGGAGCTTTTCAAAATGTAAGTTCTCCAATTTATACAGACGACGAAATTAACCCCTATTTGATAGGCAGTTATCCACTAATGGAAACAAAAGAAGCACTATCGGCACTTGAAGCGGCTAACAATGCCTTTGACTACGGCAGAGGTGAATGGCCATCAATGTCTATTGAGCGACGAATAGAATGTATGAAAAAGTTTACCGTTTCGATGAAAGAAAAGCGGGACATCGTGGTAAAACTTTTAATGTGGGAAATCGGAAAAAGTTTGAAAGATGCTGAAAAGGAATTTGACAGAACGGTCGAATATATTTACGATACCATTGATGCGCTAAAAAATTTGGACAGAGATTCTTCCCGATTCAACATAACCCAAGGCATAATCGCTCAAATCAGAAGGGCTCCGTTAGGTGTTGTTTTGTGTATGGGCCCATTTAATTATCCGTTAAACGAGACTTTCACCACATTAATTCCCGCGTTGATCATGGGGAATACCATCATTTTTAAGCCTCCAAAACTTGGAGTATTGCTCCATTCTCCGTTACTTCAAGCATTTCAGAGTTGCTTCCCAAAAGGAGTCATCAACACGGTTTACGGCAAAGGTGAGCAGGTGATTTCACCGCTGATGGAATCAGGAAAAATTGATGTTTTAGCTTTCATCGGATCAAGTAAAGTTGCTGATATTCTAAGAAAACAGCATCCCAAGCCTCATCGGTTAAAATGCGTTTTGGGCCTTGAAGCAAAAAATCCGGGCATAATACTTCCTGATGCAGATATTAACGAAACCGTTAAAGAGTGTATTGCAGGTGCTTTATCATTTAACGGGCAGCGTTGCACCGCACTGAAGATTATTTTTGTCCACGAAAATATTGCAAATGATTTTATAGAAAAATTTTCCGAGGAGGTCGAAAACTTAGTACTGGGTATGCCTTGGGATGAGAATGTGAACATAACGCCACTCCCCGAGCCCGGTAAAGTTGCCTATTTAAACAGTTTAATTGAGGATGCAAAAAATCATGGTGCAAAAATAGTAAATGCAAACGGTGGAAAAAGTCATAAATCTGCATTTTTCCCGGCAATATTAGATGGAGTAAACAGTAATATGAAGATCTATCACGAAGAGCAGTTCGGCCCAATTGTGCCGATCGTAAGATATTCCAGAATTGAAGAGCCGTTAGATTATGTAATAAACTCCGATTATGGGCAGCAAGCTTCTATTTTTGGCAGAAATTCGGACGAAATAGCCCGACTAATCGACACTTTGGTAAATCAGGTATGCAGAGTGAATGTGAATGCACAATGTCAGCGTGGCCCCGATAACTTCCCGTTTACCGGTCGTAAGGATTCTGCAGAAGGAACTTTATCCGTAAGCGATGCGTTGCGTGTTTTTTCAATTAGGACACTTTGTGCCATTAAAGACAATAATCTAAATAAAGAAATAATTAAGGAAATCGTCAAGGGAAATAAATCCGATTTTTTATCTACAGACTTTATTTTTTAGCGCAAATAATATCTATAGAACAAAGAAAGCCTCAATTTATTTGATTGAGGCTTTCTTCTTAAATAGCAATATTATAAGACAAAGGTTATCCTCCAAAATCATCAAAAGCGATATTTTCGGCAGGAACGCCCATTTCGTCGAGCATTTTTTGGACGGCATCGTTCATTTGAGGAGGCCCACAGAGGTAATATTCTATTTCTTCCGGCTCGGGGTGTTTGTCTAAATACTCATCCTTAATTACCTGATGGATAAAGCCTACAGCACCCACCCAATGATCTTCCGCCCTTGGTTCCGAAAGGGCAATTTTAAACTTAAAGTTTGAATTTTCCCGTTCTATTCTTTCAAAATCCTCCACATAAAAAAGTTCCCGCAACGATCGGCCACCATACCAAAAAGTAGCTTTACGTTTGGTTTTTAGTGTTTCAAACTGATCAAAAATATGTGAACGCATGGGAGCCATTCCTGCTCCCCCACCGATAAACATCATCTCTTTTTGTGTGTCTTTAATATGAAATTCACCGTAAGGTCCGGAGATTGTCACCTTATCCCCCGCTTTTCTGGAAAAAAGATATGAAGAGCAAATTCCGGGGTTTACTTTCATAAATGTATTTTTCTTTTTATCCCAAGGCGGCGTGGCAATACGAATATTCAACATAATAATATTTCCTTCTGCCGGATGATTGGCCATGGAATATGCTCTGAAAACAGGTTCGTGATTTTTCATCTTCAAATCCCATATTTTCATAGAATCCCAGTCGGATCGATATTCCTCTTCAACACGAATGTCTTTATAGTCAACTTCACACTCCGGA
Organism: Bacteroidales bacterium; assembly: GCA_963556065.3. Taxonomy (GTDB): domain Bacteria; phylum Bacteroidota; class Bacteroidia; order Bacteroidales; family WCHB1-69; genus JBAXTE01. Next base: position 141,481 of record CAUVYH020000010.1, on the reverse strand, counting down.
ACGTCAATCTGAATATACCCGCCACTTCTAAAATCGAGACGCTCCCCTTCCGGTAATTTAACTACAAACTCTTTGATGAATGTAGCCACGTTACGATTTGAGATCACTTCACATTCCCATTTTTTTATTCCGAAAATTGATTTTGGAATGTCTATTTTCATATCGCTCTTTACCTTGACCTGACATCCCAAACGCCAATGCTCAGCTTGCATCTTTCTATTAAGGTGGCCTGTTTCGGTGGGTAGAACATCTCCACCGCCTTCGAGAATTTGGCATTTACACATTCCACAGGTTCCACCGCCACCGCAAGCAGAAGGGAGAAATATCTTTTGATTAGAAAGTGTCGATAACAAAGTGGATCCCGTTTCTACTTCGAGTTCTTTTTCTTCGTTTATTAGAATTTTCACGTTTCCCGTAGGCATTAACTTTGTACGGGCATAAATCAGCATTCCTACTAATATCAATGTAACCAACAAAAAGATTACACTGCTGATAATAAGTATCATTGATAGACTCATAGTCGATTCTTTTTCGTGTATTTATAATTTTATTCCTAAAAAGCTCATGAAAGCGATGGCCATTAATCCGGTAATAATAAAGCTCACGCCTAACCCCTGCAATGGCTTTGGAATATTGGAATAGCGGAGTTTTTCGCGAATAGCTGCAATCGTGACAATAGCAACCATCCAGCCAAAGCCAGATCCCAGCCCGTAAACCGTTGCTTCGGCAATTGTTTCGTATTCTTTCTCCTGCATAAACAATGATCCCCCGAGAATTGCGCAATTCACAGCAATCAATGGCAAAAAGATGCCTAGTGCAGAATAAAGAGCAGGAGAAAACCGCTCAACAATCATTTCAACCAATTGAACCAATGAGGCAATCACCGCAATAAACATAATGAAACTCAAAAAACTCAGGTCGTACCCTGCATATTCAGGACCAAGCCATGACAAGGCACCGGCTTTAAGCAGATAGGTTTCGAGCAACCAGTTAACCGGCACGGTGATAACCTGAACAAAGGTAACTGCAATACCTAATCCAATGGATGTCTTAACTGTTTTGGAAACCGCCAAGAAGGAACACATTCCTAAAAAGAATGCAAATACCATGTTGTCGATAAAAACAGACTTGACAAATATATTGATTAAATTTTCCATATATAAAATTTCTTTGTATGATTGATTATTTTAATATTAGTCTTTTTCAATCAGTTCTTTATTAAAAGAGCGCTGAATCCAAATAATTACACCGACTAGAATCAAAGCCATCGGTGGCAAAATCATAAAACCGTTGTTTTTATATCCCATATCGTAAACCGACTGTGGAATTATCTGGTATCCCCAAATAGATCCGGATCCGAAGAGCTCTCTAACAAAGGAAACAATCATCAGAATCAGTCCATAGCCTAAGCCGTTTCCAATACCGTCAATAAATGATGGAATGGGTTTATTTGCCATGGCAAAGGCTTCCAACCGTCCCATAAGAATACAATTCGTAATAATCAGCCCCACAAATACCGAGAGTTGTTTGCTTACATCATATACATAAGCTTTGAGCAGCTGATCTACAACAATAACAAGAGCTGCAATAACTACTAATTGGACAATTATCCGGATTCGTGGAGGAATGGTATTCCTGATTAAAGAGATGATGAAATTAGAAAAAGCAGTAACAACCATTACCGAGAGGCCCATTACAAAAGCAGGCTTCATTTGGGCCGTAACCGCTAACGAAGAGCAAATCCCAAGAACCTGAACCGTAATTGGATTGTTCAAGTTAATCGGTCCGAAAAGCAGTTTACGGTTAGCGGCAGAAAAAATTGAGTTTGATGATTTATTTTCGCTCATATCTATTTAGTTTTTAAGAATGATTCATAAACATGAAAACAATTTTTCAACATATCATTGGTTCCATTACTGGTAATTGTTCCTCCGGAAACGGCATCAACTCCATGAATCGGTTTGATTGTCGTGCTGTTTTTTATACCTCCTTTAACCACGGCAACCGAAGTTAAAATTCCATTTTCGTCGAAGATTTGTTTTCCTTTAAACTGATTTTGAAAAGGTAACTCGGAAATTTCAGCGCCCAAGCCCGGTGTTTCTCCTTTGTGCCCGAATGTTACTCCAGCAACAGTGTTTTTATCACTTTTAAGGGATATATTTCCCCAGATTGGGCCCCATAATCCTTTGCCATACAACGAAAAAATAAATAACGTATCACCTTTGTCTCCTTTAAACACAAATACCGGTAACACGGCATCTTCCTTATTTTCAAATTTTTTAAGTTCTACTTTTAGGTTAATATCAAAGGGCCGAATATCTCCTTTTTCCTGCTTTTTATTAGCATACTCAGCCACAATAACGCCTTTATTATTCACCGCCAATTCACGAATGATATATTTTTCATACGCAGCAATGGTCGCTTTCGGTTCAACCAAAATGTTTGCAGATTTTAAAATTTGCTGCATCTTTTCTATCTTAACATTATTATCCTGAGCCGGTTTCAACACTGTAGCCGTTGTAGCTAAAAGCAAAGCCACCACCACCACCATTACCGATGCATATATGAATATGTATTTATTGCTAAACATAAGTTTTAAGATTTAAGATTTAACTTTTATTTTCGTGCGCTTCAACCGACGTTTAATATTTGATTGTACCACAAAATAATCGATTAACGGAGCAAATACATTCATCAGTAAAATTGCCAGCATTGTGCCTTCTGGGTAAGCCGGATTGATTACCCTGACCATCATGGTAAAGAATCCGATCAGTAGTCCGTATATAATCTTACCTGTTGGCGTTTGCGATGCCGATACCGGATCGGTAGCCATAAACACCACGCCAAAAAGGAATCCGCCCATAACTAAGTGCTGCATCGGAGACACCTGCATATATGCGTTTATACTCAGTGCATTAAATAAAAATCCGGTAGCCAGCATTCCTATTACAGCTGAAAGCATTATTCTCAGGCTACCGATTCCCGTCCAGATTAAAAATACGGCACCCAAAAGAATTGCCAACTTAGAAGTCTCACCAATGCTCCCCGGAATTAATCCAAAGAAGAGCGTTTGCATGTCGGGAATTTTATCAAATTGTCCGGAAGCCGCATTACCAAGTGCTGTTGCGCCCGAAAAAGCATCCAGTTTATCGGCAATCCAAACTTTTTCGCCCGTCATATTTGCCGGATACGCAAAAAAGATAAATGCACGTGCTACAAGCGCAGGATTGAGAAAATTCATTCCCGTACCCCCAAACACCTCTTTACTGAAAATAATAGAAAAAACACAAGCCACTGCAACCATCCACAACGGAATGTCCGGCGGCAATATTAACGGAATCAACATTCCTGTAACCAATGCCCCTTCGTTTACCGTGTGTCCGTTAATCTGAGCGGAAACAAACTCCACGCCCAAACAAGAGATATACGATACAACAACAATTGGAAATACTTTTAAAAATCCGAACCAAAGGGTGCTTCCAAAACCAACATGTTGCCCATACGAAAGAAAATGCTGATAGCCTACATTATACATTCCAAAAAACAAAGCAGGCATAAGCGCTATTACAACAAACACCATAGTTCTTTTAAGATCAATTCCATCCCGAATATGAGCACCTTTTCCGGTGACGTGATTCGGAACAAACAAAAATGTTTCAAAAGCGTCGAATGTGGATCTAAACAGATATAATTTTCCACCTTTCTGAAAGTTCGGTTTTATTTTATCTACGTAATTTCTAAGTGATTTCATATTTTTTCGGTTTCTGTTAACTCATCTCCTTTTGCATCATTTCAATTCCTTTACGAACAAGCTGTTGCGATTCGATTTTAGAAGTGCAAACGTATTCGCACAATGCAAAATCCTCTTCGGCTACCTCATAAATCCCCAAATTTTCCATCATTTCAACATCTCCGATAATAATCGCTTTGAGCAGTTGCACAGGAAGGATGTCCCAAGGAAACACTTTTTCGTACTGACCGGTAACTACAAAATTTCTAAGTTCCCCATGATAATTGGTGTCGAGCGAATACTTTCGTTTCGGAGTGAGCCAAGAGAAAAAAGTACGTGACAGACTAAATTTATCAAAACCGGGAGCAATCCATCCCATAAATTCGTAATAATTACCTTCGGGAATTACCGTAAGTTGGTAATCGTAAAAACCCAAATATCCCGACTGTTCGATTTTACTGCCGGTAAGCACATTTCCACTGATAAAACGGTTGTTTTCTTCCGTAACATTTGAGCTGATTATTTCCGCTATCGATTGCCCCATTATTACCTGAAAGTATTGAGGAAAAACGGCAGAGGGGCCGGTGAAAGCAATGGTCTTTGAAAAATCGAGGGTACCGGTTAGAAAATAATTACCAATAATAATCAGATCCAAAAGATTTACGATCCACACCTCTTCTCCCTTATTTATAGGGTTGAGATGATGAATCTGTGTGCCCACATTTCCGGCAGGATGCGGTCCCTGAAAATAATTAATTTCCGCATTTTTTATATTGTTTAAAGGAGAATCTGCATTGCGCAAACTCAACCAAACTCTACCTTGCGTGAGGGTTTTTAGCACATCTATTCCAGCCTGTATTTGCGGTATTTTATCTTTTGCAATAAAATCATAATCGGGGGCCAGCGGAGCAGAGTCGAACCCCGAAATAAAAATGGCTTTAGGTTCATCCGTCGGATTTGCAATAATATGGTAGGGCCTCTGGCGAATCATAGGCCATAAGCCGGCTTCAAGAAGTGATGTGATAATTGACTCTTTATGCTCTGATTTTGGATTTAAAGCATTATTTTGCTCCTTTTTTTCATCGTCGCGAATAATAATTTCCTGAATTATTCTTTTTTCACCGCGTTTAATATCTACAATTGTCCCCGACACAGGAGAGACAAATTTAATCCGTTCATTCGCTTTAGAATAAAAAAGCGCAGAACCGATACAGACAGAATCTCCAGCATTTACCAGCAACTTTGGAGTAACGCCTACAAAATCTGTAGGTTTAATTGAATAAAAAGAAGAAACTATTTTTTCACATTGTTTATTTGCCAATCCTTTCAGGGGAATATCCAACCCTTTTTTAATCGTAATTTTTTTTGGCATATAGATTTCTAAATTTTTTGTGTGAATCAAATTATAATTAAGCGTACAACAAGTTTATTTTTTCAAATGTTCAAGCATTTCTAAAATAATTTATACTTTTACTGTTATTTCCAAAACCAAAGATATGAAAAAATGTTTCGTCTTGTTCTTATTTGTTTTAACAAATTCACTATATAGCCAAACAACATACTCAGACACCATTTATGATAAGAGCATCCACTCACTGCAACTCTATCGTACCGGCTTTAATCTCTCATATCCCATCATCACTCTTGGAAACGGAGACCAATTAACCCTCGCCTTTGATGAATTTGGGACTAAAGGTAATTTTTATACTTATACAATCATCCATTGTAATGCCGATTGGAAAACTAGTGATTACCTAAAAAGCGAGTATGTTGAACCGTTTACAAACGAGCAAATCACCAATATTACATACTCCAACAATACTTTAAAAGATTACGTTCATTACGAGGTTTCTTTTCCAAACGACAATATTAAAATCTTAAAGTCCGGAAATTACATTGTTTCCGTTTACGCCGAAAACGAAGAAGAACCTTTATTTACCAAAAAATTTTATGTTGCTGAGGCTACACCTGTTTCTATCAATGCCAATATCAAGCAAGCTACAGACTTATCCGAGAAACTAAAAAAGCAGGAATTGGATATCGTAGTCGGCAAAAGTACCATTACCAACACTGCAAATGTAAAGCTGTTTATTCAACAAAACGGACGTACCGATAATATGGTATCTCTCCGTCCCTCTTCATCAAATTCCGATGAACTGATTTACGATTACGATAAAGAGAATGTGTTTGACGGCGGATCCGAATTCCGTGGATTTGACATTAAAAGTGTCCGCTACAAACTCGATCATGTTGAAGCGCTCGAACTTCGTGACAATGGGAACCATGCGTTCTTATATGCAGACAAACAACGAAGATATCAGGCATACGAATCGGTAACCGACATCAACGGCCGTCAATATTTTAAAACCGAAGATTACGACAATCAAATGACCGCCGAATACGTTTGGGTTCACTTTTTTATTCCGATGCAGCCTCTGCTTGATCCTGGAACCATTTACATTTTCGGAGAACTGACTCAATGGAAATATATTCCGGAAGCAATGATGACGTACAACCAGAAGCTAGGAGGGTATCAGGGAGCACTGATGGTTAAACAGGGATATTACAATTACCAATATATTTTCGTCCCCAAAGGAAACTTTGTTGGAAATGTTGAAGTAATGGAGGGCAATCATTGGGAAACAGAAAATGACTACACCATATTTATGTACTACCGTCCCGATGGAGCTATTGCCGATAAGCTTATCGGCGTTAAGACCGTGAATTCTGCAGGAAAAAAATAAAAATCACAAATTTCGTTGGTCATTCTTGATACAGAGAGGTGAATTATTCCTCTTCAGAAGCTTCCCCTTTATCTTTTTTCGTAGCTTTGGTATGACACATGTAGCTACGTTTTATTTTCTCTTTCGGTTTTTTAGGGAACCGACCTCTGTATTGAGCAAATCGGTCATCGGGAAGAAGTCGTTCGAAAAATTTCCCAAAAATCGGAGTTGCGGTCTTGCAGCCTTCACCCTCATCCATATTTCTAAAATGAATGGAACGGTCATCATTGCCAACCCAAACTCCGGCAATTAAATTAGGCGTAACCCCAATAAACCATCCATCCGATTGCTGTGAAGAGGTTCCTGTTTTTCCACCGAAATCGGTGTCCCAATCAAATATCTTATGTTCCCATAAAGCGCCTGTTGTACCTCCCGGTTCAGAAAGCCCGCCCAATAACAATTGGGTCATCAGAAAAGAAGTTTCATAGCTTAGAACACGCTCTTTTTTGGGCTTATACTCGTAAAGTATCTTCCCTTTTCTATCCGTAATTTTAGTAACCAATACGGGATCTATTCGATAACCTTCGTTCACGAATGGGCAATATGCTGCAAGAAGCTCAAAAAGAGAAACATCGCTTGAGCCTAGACAGATTGAAGGCACATCTGCTAAGGCGGATGTAATTCCCATTTTGTGAGCGATTTCTATCACCTTTCTCCAACCAAGCTCATTTGTAAGCTGCACGGATACGGAATTAATAGAACGGGCAAATGCATTTTTCAGCGTAACGGTTTTTCCCGAATAAGCCCCTTCGGCATTGTTGGGTGTCCAGCTTTTCTTCACCCCTTTTTCAACATAATTAATGGTGGATGCTTCGTCTTTAATCATATCACAAGGCGACCATCCGTTCAACTCCATGGCCGCAGCATAAACAAATGCTTTAAAGGTAGAACCGGGTTGACGCTTAAACTGACGAACATGATCGTACTTAAAGTAATTAAAATTGGGGCCTCCCACCCATGCTTTTACATAACCGGTTTGAGGTTCTATAGCTAAAAATCCGGCCTGCAAAATATGCTTGTAATAGCGTAACGAGTCCATTGTACTAAAAGTTGTATCCTTGTCTCCACGCCAAGTAAAAACCGTCATTCGTTTTTTTTACATTCAAATAATAATCAATGGAATCTTTATTGGCATTAAATTTCTTAGCTAAATAAGCAAATTGCTTCCCTTTTTTAATTTCATTTTCAAGAAAGTTCGGAATCTCTTCTCCTGAATTATTTCGCCATGGGTTTTCTCCGTCCCAGTGATTAAAAAAACGTTTTTGTAAGCTTTTCATGTGCTCCTTAGCGGCATCTTCTGCATATTTTTGCATTCTGCTATCCAGAGTGGTATATATTTTTATACCATCTCCATACAAATCGACTTTATTTTCTTTCAACCATTTCTTAAGTTGATTCGCCACTGATTGGCGAAAATAAATGGCTTCCCCATCATAGTTTTCCTCTACATTATAATCCAACTCAATCGGTAATTTTGTAAGAGAGTCTGCACTTTTCTTCGTAATTATTTCCGATTTAGCCAATTGCTGAAAAATTGTATTTCTTCGCCTTAGCGCATTTTTCTTATTTTGGAGCGGATTATAATAGGTCGGCGCTTTTAATAGTCCCACCAATACGGCACTTTCCTGAATGTTTAACATAGATGGTTTTTTGTTGAAATAGGTTTTCGCCGCAGTCTTGATTCCGAAGGTATTATTTCCAAAGTCAACAGTGTTTAAGTACATGAGCAAAATTTCATCTTTGCTGTAATTCATTTCTATTTTTACGGAAGTTATTATTTCCTTTATTTTAGCCACTGCCGTGTTTATGTATGGAATATGCCCGAGCAGCCCGCGAGAATCTTTTGCCCGAGTTTTATACATATTCTTTACAAGCTGTTGAGTCAGTGTACTTCCTCCCCGTTTCTCGCCTTTAAACATCGACCAGAAAATAGCAAAAGTAGCCTTCACATCCACTCCGTGATGTTCATAAAATCGAATATCCTCGGTATTAATAAGCACTTTTATAAAAATTGGCGATACCTCTTTTAAGGCCACCGGCACACGATTTTCATTAAAAAATTTACCAATTAATTTTCCATCGGCCGAATACAACTCCGAAGCAATATTCTGCTCGGGATTGTAAACTTCTTTGACGCTGGGGGTTCGACCAAACAACCATAAAAAATTAATGTTTACCAAAAAGGCAAAGACCAAGACAATAATAATAAAGTTCATTACAATCTTTGGAATTTTCCAATACCACTTTAATCCTTTTATAGAAAACGGTTTTAATATGATTTTAAAAAGGGCTCTTATTTTTGAAAAAACAACTTTCAACTTAGACATAAGTAATTTTCTTTCCACGATCTTCAATTTTTTAAGTTGCAAATTTAAGTTTTTTATTTCATTGCCCGATGATTTTTTTTCAAATTATGGAGATTAGTTCTGCTCATTTTTTTAGTAAGTACGTAATGTAAGCAAGCAATAATGATCCCGATTTCTATTGCGATATATTTATTTTGATTTTCACCCAAATGGAGTTTCTATAAAAATCTTGCAGGATGTAAACATTGTATTTACACAAATAAAAAAAGCGCAAATTTTGCGCTTTTTTTGCGGTCCGGACGGGACTCGAACCCGCGACCCCGTGCGTGACAGGCACGTATTCTAACCAACTGAACTACCGAACCATGAGTTCAACTAATACGATGAACGAATTGTGAGTGCAAAAGTAAAACTTTTATTTTTAACCACCAAATATTTTTTCAATAAAAAACGATCTTTTTTTACATATCTTTGTCAGTGTCTAAAAATCAATTACTTTAAAATGAACCTATCTCAGTATATTAAAGGGTATCGCAGTTTTCTTTTTCTCGAAAAATCATTATCAAAGAACACAATTGATGCCTATTTGCACGACATTGACCTTTTTATTCGCTTTTTATCGTTTGCAAATATTGATAAGCCAATAGAAGAATTATCACTAATTGATGTGCAATCGTTTTTAAAATGGATTAATGAGATTGGGATGAGTGCACGGTCTCAGGCAAGAATTATTTCCGGACTGAAGTCTTTTTTTAAGCATTTGATTCTCGAAGATGTCATCAACGCTTCTCCTGTTGAATTGATTGATACGCCAAAAGTTGGCAGAAAACTTCCCGACACTTTATCCGTAACAGAGATTAATACGATTATTGAAGCTATTGATTTGAGTACACCCGAAGGCACGCGCAATAAAGCAATTATCGAAACGCTTTACGGTTGTGGATTACGTGTTTCGGAACTGTGCGATTTAAAAATATCGGGACTTTACTTTAATGAAGGCTTTATTAGGGTAATAGGAAAAGGGGATAAAGAGCGGTTAATTCCTATTGGGAGCATTGCCGAAAAAAATATCAGTATTTACTTGCAAGAAATTCGGAATAAAATAGAAATAAAAAAAGGACAAGAGGATTTTGTCTTTTTAAATCGAAGAGGAAGCCGGCTATCGAGGGTAATGATTTTTAATATTATAAAAGAATACACTTTAAAGGCAGGAATACATAAGCATATTAGCCCCCACACATTTCGACACTCTTTTGCAACGCATTTAATAGAGGGCGGAGCCGATCTAAGGGCCGTGCAGGAAATGCTGGGACACGAATCGATAACAACCACTGAAATCTACACTCACTTAGACCGAAGTTTTTTAAAAGAAACGATCTTACACCATCATCCACGATATTAATTTTATTAAAAATCAGCGTTATACCTTATTTAACAAAAAAAATAGGTTAATATATTTGGTGGTTAAAAATAGAATAGCTACCTTTGCATCCTCAAAACGGACGATTCAGTAGCTCAGCAGGTAGAGCACATCCCTTTTAAGGATGGGGTCCTGGGTTCGAATCCCAGCTGGATCACTCCAATCAAGGCTGCTTAATTCAAATAGGCAGCTTTTTTTATGTCTTTTACTATTTTCATTTTTTAACCGATTTAAAAAGCAAAAAAGAACCTCCAAATATAAGGTCTTGGAGGTTCTCAAATAATGATAGTATCTATAAAATGTATTAAGCTTGAACAGCAGAAATAGCAGCAGCTTCGTATTTTAAATTTTATTTTTTTGATGCTTCTGCCGCAGTAACTACATCTCTAATATCTTTAGACTGTTTTGTAAGACGAATAGTGCAATGCTGAAAGTTAGTTACAGGCCATCCGTTCCACAAGAGGTAATTTCCCTGAGTGTCTTTTTTATTGTAAGCAGCGGTTGTGTTACCATCAATAGTCCAAATCATCGTATTGTAATTATCGGCAAAATCAACACCCACATTCAAAAACTTATGATAAACTACAAATTCCAAGTAGCTTGACTCAATTCCAAACAATTGAAGCATTGTTTTTAATGTTTTTGTTCCGGCAATTCCTTCCAGTTTCATTTCAAGGGTAAAATTTTGTTGCTCATCGCTGCCAATAAAGTACTCACCCCCATTAAAGCTAAGGGTTGCATAGTTGAAAATCTGATCTATTTGAGAAGCCACTTCTGTGTACTTGCTGTCGCCGTAAACGATATATGTAATTAAAGGACCAGCCGTAGAAATAATAGTACCGTCGCTACTAAGATGAAAAGCCACAATTGGCACGGAAACTTTGCTCGTAATATCTTGCCCCTGCGCATTTATAACACTTGTTGCAGTCCAACATCCTTCCATCTTTTCTTTGGTTTGGACTTCATCTTCTTTGCAAGATGTTAAAATGGTTGATAGCACTAAAGAAAGGACTAAAAGGCGTAAGCTTTTTCTCATAAATTTTCTCATAAATTGTTATTTTGGTTTTGAAGTACGAAATTAATAAAAAAAAACGATATAAGCAATTACTGTTCCAAAAGTTTATAGGTTTATAAGTTGATGGGGGTTTTATGAAACTTTCAACTTTTTTGACTTTTCCCTTTCTACTGCTTAGTCCGATTCGGCAATGGCAATCATCAACTTTTCCAACTGACCTTTTATCCGATTTTGACTCTCGTTAAAATTATTCACAATAATCGCAAATGTTAGTAATTTCCCTTTTCGGTTAGTCACATAGCCTCCATACGAACGAACACGTTCGATGCTTCCGCTTTTTGCACGCAGGTTGTGTGCTGCTGCAGTTCCTTTAAACATTCCCCCGATTGTACCCGACTCCCCGGCTTCGGGAAGCGAATTGTAGAATTTTTTATAAACATCGGTCTTATGCATTACCCGCAAGAATTTACAAACAAAAGCCGGAGTAATCAGGTCGTTTTTTGACAATCCGCTACCGTCAACGTTTATCATCTCGCTTTGTGTAATTCCATATTTTGCCAAAGCAATATCTACCGCTCTTACCCCCGAATAATACGAGCCGATTCCGAAACGACGATATCCTAATTGTTTTAATATCGCCTCGGCAAACATGTTGTGGCTCACTTTATTCGTAAATGACGCAATAGTGTTGTATGTAGGCGAATAGTATGAAGCGATCAGCGTCTTTTGCAAAGAAGTGTCTGGAGGAGTGCGATGATCAATGATTTCAAACTTGGAAGCGGTAACAATTCCATTTAAGTTTAAATAATCGTTAAATGCATTCCCAAATGTGCTTTCAGGAATAAAATTGGATCCTTTTAGCAGGAAAGATGATCTGCCCGCAGGAATAGTTCCCCTGAGTTCAATTATTGTCCCGTTGGGGGCTGAGTAAACATTTGCATTATCGCCCGTATTGGAAGCTGCTGAAACTATATAGTTACGAAACTCCATATTGGGGAGTTTGGGATAGATGGAATCTATAATCGTGGGTGCCCCGATGGTATCGCCCGAGCGAAGCCAGAAATGGATGATATTTTCATTGTAGACCAATGCAGACGCTCCGGCTCCAAAATAATTACCCATATCACCCCAAAACCACCCCGGTGAAACTTGCTGATCATCAAAAATTGACTTATCAATAACAATAGGCCCATCGATTTTATTAATACCTATGGATTTAATTTTTGATGCAAAAAAACCAAAAACCGCTTCGGGATGAGTTTCTGCCCATCGGTAACAACAAATGGTCGGATCGCCTCCGGCAACAATAATTAATTTCCCATGCAATACGGAATCGGGGCCAATACTGCCTGAGTATTCAAGTTTGGTAACAAAACGATAGTTCGCTCCTAGTTGAATGAATCCCACACCGGTCGTAATCGATTTCATCAATGAAGCCGGATTAAGCAGCAAGTGCTCGTTATGTGAGGCAATTGTTTTTCCTGTAGAAGCCTCTGTAACCATAACACCCCATGATGAATTTTTCAACAATTCGTCCTCATCCATTTTTTCGATACATCGGATTAGTTTTTTCCTCCCCGGAAACGAAGCCAAAGAATCTGTGGACCTTGCCACAACAGCCTTATGATTTTGCAAATATGTAGGAATATACTGTGCATGGCCTGTTAAAGAAAATTGGAGTATAACCGCAATGCCAACAAAAGCAGAAAAGTAAAATCTCATAATCTTATGTCTTTTTTTACAAACTTAGATAACTTTTTTCAAGGAGCAAAATATTGTGCGAATAATTTTAAAATATTGGCACGGCAGGATTTAGAGTGGAGAATTGAAATATCCTGTAAAGAGGTTATATTAAGAAAAAAAATGGCATAAAAATCATATCAAAATTGTCATACTGAGTTTATCGAAGTATTATATCAAGAGCTTATTGAATACCCTTCGATTAACTCAGGGTGACAATGAAATAAATATCCTTACTCTAAATCCAGTAATGTCAAAATAACCCGCTTATAGAACTCGGAATGGAATAAAATTAAGGTCTTGATATTTAGAATTTAACACCCAAATTATATGTTTTATTCTGGGTAGTTCTGTGAGGACAAATAAAAATTTGAAATAGTCATGAAAAAATGAAAAAAATCGGGGCTAATTCTTTGGAATTCAAAACATTTTTTGTAATTTTGCACTCTTATTTAAAAGAGGCTCTTTAGATAAATTGAATTAAAATCAACCTCGAATTTATTAACCCGGCTTAACAAGCCATATTTAAAACAAATTAATGTCTGAAGAATTATTAAACGAAGGACAAATAGTATCTAATCAAGTTCCTGAAGATTTCAACTGGGATACTATCGGAAAAAAACAAGCTATTTACAGTGCAGAAGAACACGCCAAACTGGAAGACCTGTACAACGAAACCTTTAATGCTATCGTTGAAAACGAAGTGGTTGACGGAACTATTGTTGCCATCAACACTCGCGAAGCCGTAGTGAATATCGGCTACAAATCGGATGGTATTATTCCCGTTTCCGAGTTAAGATATAATCCGAACTTCAAACCGGGCGATACTGTAGAAGTGTATGTTGAAAGTCAGGAAGACGCAACCGGTCAATTGTTGTTGTCCCATAAAAAAAAGCACGCGTATTACGCTCATGGGAACGTGTAAATACAGCTCATGATACCGACGAAATTATTAACGGATTTGTAAAATGCCGCACCAAAGGTGGTCTCATCGTTGATGTATTTGGTATTGAAGCATTTTTACCCGGTTCACAAATCGATGTTAAACCGATCCGCGATTATGATATCTTTGTAGGTAAAACAATGGAATTCAAGGTTGTAAAAATTAACCACGAATACAAAAACGTTGTTGTTTCTCACAAAGCGCTTATCGAAGACGAACTCGAAGCTCAAAAAGCCGATATTATTGCCAAACTCGAAAAAGGTCAAATTCTTGAAGGCACAGTTAAAAACATCACTTCCTACGGTGTATTTATTGATCTTGGAGGTGTTGACGGACTTATTCATATTACCGACCTTTCATGGGGACGTATCAATCACCCAGAAGAAATCGTTCAACTTGATCAAAAAATCAATGTGGTTATTCTCGATTTTGATGAAAACAAGAAACGTATCGCTTTAGGGTTAAAACAACTTACTCCTCATCCATGGGATTCTTTAAGTGCCGACTTAAAAGTTGGGGACACTGTTAAAGGTAAGGTTGTAGTTATTGCCGATTATGGTGCTTTCATCGAAATTTTACCGGGTGTTGAAGGTTTAATCCACGTTTCCGAAATGTCGTGGTCGCAACATTTACGTACTGCTCACGATTTCTTAAAAGTAAACGAAGAAGTAGATGCCGTTATCTTAACCCTCGATCGCGAAGAACGCAAAATGTCATTGGGCATCAAGCAATTGAAACCGGATCCTTGGGCAAATATTGCTGCAAAATATGCAGTAAACACCAAACATAATGCTATCGTTCGCAATTTTACCAACTTCGGTATCTTTGTTGAATTGGAAGAAGGCGTTGATGGTTTAATCCATATTTCCGACTTGTCATGGTCTAAAAAAATCAAACATCCGGCTGAATTTACCAAAATCGGTGAAACGATCGAAGTTGTTGTTTTAGAAGTGGATGTTGAAAATCGCAGATTAAGCCTAGGTCACAAACAACTTGAAGAAAACCCATGGGATGTTTTCGAAACATTGTTCAACGTAGGTTCTATTCATAAAGGAACCATCATTAACAGCGCAGATAAGGGTGTTATTGTATCTCTTCCTTATGGTGTAGAAGGATTTGCTCCTCAACGTCACCTGTTGAAAGAAGACAATACAACTGCTAAAGTTGAAGAAACTTTGGATTTCCAAGTGATTGAATTCTCAAAAGAAAATAAGAAAATCATCTTATCGCACACTAAATTATGGCAAGATGCAACTGCTGATGCCAAAACCAAAGAGCAATCGGACGAGAAGAAAAAAGCTAAGGATACTGCTAAAAACGTGAAAAAAGCTAACGATAACACTGAAAAAACCACTTTAGGTGATATTCAGGCTTTAGCTGATTTACGCGACGAACTACATAAAAGCGAAAACGAATAAATATTTGCTTTTCTAATTTTAAAAGAGGCATCTTCGGATGCCTCTTTTTGTATCAGTTCAATTTTCCAGATGAGAAGAACTTTTGTAAAATGAAAATAACTTTTTGTAAGCTCTTAACTTATTTGCACACTTTTTTCGTCTCTTTATCTGAAAAAGCAAAAAAAAAAAAAAAAAACATTTTTCGCCTTACTTTTTGTCGTGAAACACCTGAGCGAAGCGAAAGCGTGAGTACCTTATAATCTAAAAATTACGACACGAACAAAAAGTAACCAAAAGTTCAAGACTGCACCAAAAAAACTAAAAATCAATCATTTATACTGAGCGAGGCAAGTTATGGGCGTTATTCAAGGAATGAGTTCCACCCGACGGATTATTCGGCTTGAGATCTATTTACGCGATACCACCCGCCTCGCTTTTACCGCATAAATGGTTGATTTTAATACGAGAATACTTTATAATTAATAGGTCGTATTGAGCTCGTCCCGAAAAGTGGGACTCGGTTCTTAACGCTTTTTTGATGAGGTCGTTTTTAACGCTAGCGCGGAGATATTTCAAGTTAGAGCATTGATTTTTCAGAATATTGAAATGATGTCTCTTGAATATCTTATTTGCACTCAACCACCTTTAACAAAATTGCGTTAAGAAAAATGAAGAGTTTTGCGTTAAGAAGTCCATGGTGTTTGACGACGTTAGACGAAATGAGCTTTCTATATTATTCATATTCATGGAACTATTGCTCATTTTGGTTATAAGAAGGAGTTCATGGACTTTAGCAGAACAGTTCATTTTTTAGCTATTTTGTTATAGCGGCGGCTTTTTTTGTCACGCTTTTAGCGTGAAGCCCGGAAGTTTATCCCGCAAGGCGGGAGCTTGAGGTCATGAAAAAGGAAATTTTTCATAATTCTTAGGTTTTCTAAAATTTGAAAATATGCTTCCTTTCAAATGAAAAGAACAGACTTTTTTAAATGGTCTCCTCCTACTTTTGACGTTAACCCCTCTTTTTTTGTTACTTTTGTAAAAAATAATTTACTGTGAAAATAACGATTTTAGGAAATAGTTCTGCATCACCCAGCGTCGGAAGACACCCTAGCACTCAAGTCGTTCAACACGGCCAGCACATGTTCCTCGTGGATTGCGGTGAAGGGACTCAATACCAGCTGATCCGTTATAAAATCAAATACGGGGGCATCAACCATGTATTTATCAGCCATCTTCACGGCGACCACTTTTTCGGACTGCTGGGACTGATCACCACTTATTACCTAAACAGCCGAACCCGTCCGTTGCACATCCATGCCCACCGACAATTAGAAGGCTTCGTCAATGCCATGCTCAAGTTGACTCAGACCACCCTCGGCTTTCCAATCATTTATCATTACCTGAAACCGGAGGTGGCGGAAACCATCTTCGAGACCGATTCGGTTAAAGTGAACGCGTTCCCGCTGGATCACCGCGTGGATACCCACGGATTCCTGTTTGCCGACAAGCGCGATCCGTCCAAGAGTTACGCCTATTGCTCCGACACGCGGTTTACCCCGGAGATCGTCCCGCATATCGAGAATGTTGGATTGCTTTACCATGAAGCCACTTTTGGCGATGACAAAGAGGAGTCTGCTGCACGAAAATTTCACAGTACAGCTCGCCAAGCGGCGCAAATTGCATCACTAGCCCATGTTGATCGCTTATTGATCGGTCATTTTTCGGCCAAATATCAGAATCCAGAAGAGTTACTGAAGCAAGCGCGTGAAGTGTTCCCAAATACGAACATAGCCGAGGAGGGAAAAGTCTATGAACTCTGATAAAAAACTGGGCATCGGATTGAAGTTTGCCTTGAATGGTTTTCGACTCGGGTGTACCCAACGAAATTTCATCATTCTATTGGTTATCGCTGGATTGGTCGTGGTTGCCGGATTCTTGTTCCCATTGACAACAACTGAATGGTGCATCGTGCTGATCTGTATTGCCGGTGTTTTGTCTTTGGAATTGCTGAACAGTGCCATTGAGCTGATTGTTGACCAGATTTCACCCGAATATTCCCTTTTTGCCAAACATGCAAAAGATATGGCTGCCGGTGCCGTCTTTATCGGCGCTTTCGCTTCGGCAATCATCGGATTGATTATCTTTGTACCCAAATTTATAGAAACTTTCCTATGATATTAATTGCAGATAGCGGTTCCACGAAGACCGAGTGGCTTTTGTTGGACAAAGACGTTGTGGTTAAACAATGCTTTTCAATGGGTATCAATCCCTATTTTATCGACACCAAAGGGATTATTGAAATCATTGAAAATGAGGTGATGCCAGCTTTTGGTGGACTTGTTCCCGCAGAAATTCATTTCTATGGTTCCGGCTGTTCCACTCCGACCAAAAAGTTGACGGTGGAAACGGCTTTGCGTTATTTTTACCCCAACGCAACCATAGCCATCAATCACGATTTGTTGGGATCGGCACGGGCGCTTTGCCTTAATGAGGAAGGAATCGCCTGTATTCTCGGAACCGGCTCCAATTCCTGTCTGTACAATGGGAGTGAGATTGTGGAGAATGTTCCTTCGCTGGGTTATTTCTTCGCCGATGATGGAAGCGGAGCAAATCTGGGTAAGAGATTCCTGACCAAATATTTGCTTGAAGAACTGTCTTCCGAAACGGAAGCGTTGTTTAAATCGCAGCACAACTATTCACTCGAAAACGTCTTGGATGCCGTGTATAACAAACCGAAACCCAACCGTTTTTTGGCTTCCTTCAGCCCTTTTATCAATCAAAATCTACATATCCCTGAAGTGAAAGAGATTGCACAGTCGAGTTTCCGTGCCTTTTTCCAGAACCAGGTGTGCAGATACACCGATTATCAGCAGAAAAAGGTCTCATTCATCGGTTCTGTGTCGTTCCATTATGCCGATGTGATAAAGCAGGTGGCGGCGGAGTTTGGCGTTCAGGTTGGGAAGATATATAAGTCGCCGATGGACGGGTTGGTAAAATATCACTGCTTGGAAAATGGAACTTCAAAGTAATGAGCTAGATTGAAAAACCACCTCAGTCTGAAGGGTTTGATTGCATAAAAAACCAATATATCATTTGGTTATTTGATAATAATGATTAAATTTGTTACCAATAAAAACAAACCACTTGAATTATGAAAAGTAAAGCAATTGGGATAATGATGCTCTTTACAACAACTCTGGGGATGTGGTTGTAATGGAATAATATAAATGAATTATTAAACTGAATTTAAGTGGAATATTGTTCTTGTTAGATGGTTAACCAATCGTTTTGTGGTATTTTATATAAACGAAAAGATTATGAGTAGTAAAATATTTCAAACAATTTTAGATAGGAAGATAGACAACTTTGTAAACTCTTTTGTCATTGACAGCAATTCTATATTTTACAAGAATGATCTTTTAATTCATCCAGGTGAATATGGTCGGTATAGAGAAAATGCTTTAAAAGAGTTATTGAAAATTCTAATTCCATCCAACCTAAAGATTAGTGATGGATTCGTAATTACATCAAACGATAAAGTATCAACACAATGTGATATTGTGATTTACAACAGCGATAATATGCCATTATTGAATGATGGTATTTCTCAATTTTTCTCGATTGAAAGCGTACTTGTTATTGGAGAAGTTAAGTCAGATTTAAAAAAAAATAAATTTGAAGAAGCATTAGTCAAATTAGCCCGTAATAAAATGTTACAGGATCATCGGATTGGCACAAGTCATAGTGGGGTAAATGAATATAAGGAAAATGATGATTTAGTTTCATTTCTTCTTTGTCGGAAATTAGATTTTAATTTAGATTTTGATTTTAAAGATATCTATGGTGATATTCCTCGCAAGTATTGGCATAATTTTATTCTATCCATTGAAGATGGATTGATTGGCTATAATTTAACTTTTAGTGATTTCCCAGAACCAATGAGAACGGATGCTATTAATAGAGGCGTAATAATTGAGAAAACAGTTGTCTGGCAATATCCATTTCATCAAGAGAATGATTGTTTTTATGAATGTAAGAATGCGCTATTTTCGATTAGAAAAGATGACAATTATTATCACATTAAAATGTTTCTAAATAATATTGTATCTTCAATAAATTCAATTACTTTATACGATACTGAATTTTTATTATATTCGGATTTGCAAAAAACGAATAGTTACAAGTAAAAATTGACTATAACCAAGTCTTTCTTTTAGCAGGATAGAACTGGAAAATTAATACGACAAACAAACAAATAATTAAACGCAAGCGACCAGAAAGTGGTGACTAATCCCCGCCGAAAAGCAAGCCTCGGGCGTTAGGAGGCAAGTTTAAGAGACAGTTCTGCACAATGGATAATAGCTATGACACTTTTCTACATAGAGCAGTTGAACCGAATGATTTAGAGATTGTATCTAAATTTCCTCAAAATGAAAATGAGTTATATTTTATGTATCCAAAAGCCGAGTTTCCATTCACTGCCGAACAATTACAAGCATCAATTGATAATCGATTTGATTCAACGGTAGTTTTATTAGATAATATAGTTGTTGGATTTGCTAATTTCTATGAAGCAAAGCTCGGTCAATATTGTTCGATTGGTAATGTGATTGTGAATCCACAGTTTCGAGGTAAAGGCGTAGGGATATATTTAATTGGCATTATGGAAAGTATTGCAATTAAAAATTATAATGTTACAGAGACTCACATTTCATGTTTTAATCAAAATGTGACAGGACTTTTATTATACAACAAATTGGGTTACATTCCCTATGAGATTGAGAGACGACTTGACAAAAAATCTGTACCAGTAGCATTAATAAAGATGAAAAAGAAAATAACAAAATAAAGCTAGCCACCAATACACAAGGGTTTCAGCGGTATGCGAAGGTTTGTGTCCCTCATCAACTTTTCGTGTACCTTGATAGGAAATCACTAGCAATCCCTTATTGGTCATACCGCCAGTCATAATCCAAAAAATAAATTTCCAAAATCCGTAACTTTTTCATTCATTTGTATTATTCAAGTGCAATCACGAATACATCGGCTATGAGCAAAACAAACTTCCTCCCAATTTTGGTTTTTATTCTGACGATATCGTCCGTTTTGAATGGTCGTGCGCAGGTGAATAATTATAGCCAAACCGTGTAATTTAGTCACTTGCAATTATGCAAATAACTAGGAACTAAGGCATAATCGATTTATCTTTCGACTTATTCATCCCAATAACGGCAACCACGACCATAAGCATCAAGCCGGCAACGAGCAAAAACAGGCCTTCCCGAGGAATAATAGAGACTTTTGTGTTTTTCATCATCGATTTTGCCAATTCTGCATAAGGACTTTTTGCCACAGAAGATGCATCCATTAGCGAATTAGAAATGGAATAAACAATTACTCCAACACTTAAAACCGCTGAGCCCCATAGCCATTTATATTTTTTCAAAAAAGCCAATATAAGAGAGATAGCTGCCACTACCAGCAGATATTTCCCGTCGCCATCTCCATGCCTCCAATAATCAACGGTTACAGTCTGTGCATTGGAAATACCCATGAAAAAGATGCTCACTTTCATCTGGATAAAGGGCAGAAAAACGCCCAATACAATAAACAGCGACGATGCGGAGGTTAATACGAAAAGTTTGTTGATTCGATCTTTCATCAGTCTCTGTTTTTGTGTTAAACTACATGTATCTCACAATCCTTACTTAATCAATTCCGTAAACGGATCCCAAAAATAATTTTCCATATTCTCAATCTGGTTATTTTTAACCACGATGCCTTCCGCTTCCAATAAATTCTGCATGGTTCGGTTGTCTCCAAAATGAATTTTACCTGTAAGCAAACCTGCCCGATTGACAACTCTATGAGCCGGTACCTCGTCCAAACGGAATTTAGTACCGTTTAATGCCCAACCCACCATCCGCGATGATTTCGGGGTTCCTAGACAACGGGCAATAGCTCCATACGTTGTCACCCTTCCCACCGGAATCTGTTTTACAATATCAATTACATTATCAAAGAAAGAAGTTTCTATCATAGGGTTGCACGGTTTATTTTAAAGCGGACATATTTAATTTTCAGCCCTTGTTCGAGCCACATCCTTTCGTAGAAGGTCTGAATTTTGCTCACATCATCTTTCACTTCATCGGCATATAAATCATGGGATTTAAAAAGAATCTCGTGTTTCCCTTCCGCAATCGTTTCCAGCGTAAAATCGAAAAAAAAGTCGCTGTCGGTTTTCAGGTGCATGATGCCATCAAGTTTAAGGATATTTGAATATCGCTTTAAAAATGTGGGCGATGTGAGCCGCTTACGATGGTTCGGTTTGCTGGGTTGCGGATCGGGAAAGGTAACCCAAATTTCATCCACCTCATCCTTGGCGAAAAAGTGCTCGATAAACTGGATATTAGTGCGCACAAAAGCCACATTTTCGAGATTATTTTCAATAGCATTGCGACAACCGCGCCACAAACGAGCCCCTTGACGGTCGAATCCAATAAAATTTTTTTCCGGGTACATGGCTGCCAAGCCGGTTGTGTACTCGCCCTTGCCACACCCTACTTCCACTATAATCGGGTTGTCGTTTTTAAAATAATTTTTTCTCCATTTTCCTTTTAATGGAAATGAATCCTTGTTCTGTAAATCTTCATACTGATATTGAAACAGGTTTCTAAATGTAAGATTTTCGGCAAATCGTTTAAGTTTATCTTTTCCCACTGTAATTCTGTTTTATTTTGCTGTGCGATGTTTGCGACTTCGCACTTTCGGTTTATTTTAACATCAATATCGCAAAATTAACACATTTAACGCACATCGACAAACTAGTTCCGAAACATTCACAAAAACGACCCATTATAGACACAATAACCCCGCACAAAATGCGAGGTTATTGATTTTAGACGCCTTTGGCATCGTAAGAAATACTTTTTTCAATCCTAATAAACAGTGTATCTTTAAATTTGCAACATGGTTATGCTGAATCCACAATCCCAGCTTAAAGAGATTCAAAAAGATCAATTTTTTGAGGAGAACAAGATTTTAAAAATCGAAGTTTACTTTGGTAAATGAGAGTTTTAAAATCGCAGTTCAACGCTGAAAAATGATTTTTTTGGATATCGCTAATATTTTACGATCCAAGGGTCCAGACTCTGTTTTTCATAAAGGTCGTCGGCAAAGTCGCGGGCAAGGCGTTCGGTTTCGTAGCCCGGCTTGTAGGCAACACGATACAATCCCTGTTCGTTCTTGTCGATTACGACTGGGTTATACCCTTTCCTTTTCAGCTGTTTCACCCCCTTGCTTGCATTTTCGATGCTTTTGAACGACATTGCAATCACATAGAACTTTCCTGCATTTTTGGGAGCATATACCACGACTGAAAGATCAGCTCTTTCGCCTTTTTTTCTGACCGTTTGTTGAACTGCTACTGGCTGTTCAACCACGGGTTCAGTCTCAACCACGGCAGGTTCTGGAGTTACCGCTATATCTGGAGCTACAGCAACCGCTTCTTTAACTACTGAATCTGTTTTTTGAACAACAGCAGAAGCCGTGTCGATTAAAGCCTCCTGTTTCTCACCTGAAACCATCATCATTATATCATCTTTAAAAAGATAACCCACCACACCCATAATTGCGAACAAAAGGAGAATGATGAAAATCCAAACGCCCTTTCTGCTTTTCTTCTTAGCCGGTTTTGGTTCTTCCGTAATTTCCGGTTGTGCCGGCACTTCGGGTTGTGTGGGTTCGTTTTGAATATTTTGCTCTTCCATAATTTTAGGCTCTGGTTTAATGACTTCTGTTTTAATTTCAACGATAGGCGACGGAGTAACTACAGGTATTGGGATAGCAACCGGAGGATTTTTTTCAACTTTTGGTGCGGTTTGTAACGTAGCCTTAACATCCGTTAACCCAATATCATTTTTATCGATAATTACTCCTTCAAAAGGAATTACAGTATATATCTCTTTTCCAACTTCCTTTACTGTACAAACCTGGTCGATTGAAAAAGATTTGGTATTCGAAAATGTATTTCCAATAATAGATAAATATTGATTTACTTTTTCATAAGCATCTTCAAATGAGATATTATGGGCTTCGCGAACCGCATTAGCAAGTTGATTTTCGTCGCCGGTAGTGGCTTTCGAAAACTCAAGGGTTGAATGAGGAGGGGTCATCTCGTGTGTTACAGGATGAATGGATGCGCTGTGACGTTCGACAGAAAATTGACCTATACCTGTCAAATATAAACGCTTTTTATCTTGTATCAACGATAGTATGATTTCCTCAATTGTCTTCATTAAATCTGAAATTATTAAAAATAGGTATTTAGCACTTTAGTTAAATCATCGGGTGTGTCTATTGCGATGCTTTCGGTTTCGGTTTCTGCAACATCAATGGAATACCCGTTTGAAAGCCATCGAAGTTGTTCGAGCGATTCGGCCAATTCGAGCGATTCCGGTGCTTGCGTAACCAATATTTTAAGAACATCCGAGCGATACGCATAAATCCCGATATGTTTGTAGAACGAATTGCTTGAAATCCAGTTATCGTGCGCTATACCCCGGCAAAACGGGATTGGATTTCGGCTGAAGTATAGCGCCTTCGAAAACCGGTTAATCACCACTTTTACGACATTTTCGTTAAAAAGTTCCGTTTTGTCATTAATTTTTTTCATTAATGTTGCAATCTCTACTTTCTCATCATGTAGGAGGAGTGCTAATTTATCAATTTGCGCCGGATCTATAAAAGGTTCATCTCCCTGAATATTAATAACTCCGTCAATATTTTGAGGCATCGTTTCAACAAGAATCGACAATGCTTCATTGCAACGTTCTGTACCACTTCGGTGTTTATCGGAAGTCATTACGGCTTTTCCTCCAAAACCGATTACATGATCAAGTATCCGAGTATCATCGGTTGCTACGACTATATCAGAAAGCAATTTTGTTTTTTGACACTGTCTATAAACCCGTTCAATCATCGAGACACCGGAAATATTGACTAAGGGCTTCCCTTCAAACCGACTCGACCCGTAGCGTGCGGGGATGATTCCTACGATGTTCATAATTAAAAGAGTCCGAATAATTCGCCGTTTACTTTGTTGATTACATCGCCCAAATCTTGAGGATTATCCTGAAATTTGCAAGTATCAACATCCACAATCAGCAGTTTCCCATTTGTATAGCCTTTAATCCACTCTTCATAACGATCGTTAAGAAGCTGCAAATAATCCAACCGGATGGAAGCCTCATAATCGCGACCTCGTTTTTGAATCTGACTCACCAATGTAGGTACACTTGCTCTGAGATAGATTAATAAATCAGGAGGTTGCAAAAATGAACTCATCAATTCAAACAACGACTTGTAGTTTTCGAAATCCCGTGTAGGCATCAGCCCCATCTGATGAAGATTCGGAGCAAAAATATGAGCGTCTTCGTAAATGGTTCTATCCTGAATTACATCAATCTCTTTTTGTCTAATTTCAACAACTTGTCGAAATCTGCTATTTAAAAAATAGATTTGCAAATTAAACGACCAACGTTGCATATCTTCGTAAAAACTGCTGAGATATGGGTTTGTATCTACATCTTCGTATTGGGGCTTCCAATGAAAGTTTTTTGCTAATAAATTGGTCAGGGTTGTTTTACCGGAACCAATATTTCCTGCTATGGCTATGTGCATGTCTGCTATTTTTTAGTCAAAAATAGGAATTTTTTTTCATTATGTATGTTTTTTGAAAAATATTTTAGAGCTGGGGAGAATTGGAGAAGAAAAAGAAGGAACCGGGAAAGGCAGGAGTCGAAAGTCTTTAAA
Organism: Bacteroidales bacterium; assembly: GCA_963556065.3. Lineage (GTDB taxonomy): Bacteria > Bacteroidota > Bacteroidia > Bacteroidales > WCHB1-69 > JBAXTE01. The sequence goes on along the minus strand of CAUVYH020000010.1, from coordinate 116,334 downwards.
GTTCATAAAGTCGAAAGCCATCGCTCATCATTCCAAATTTTCTTTCGCCTTACTTGCCTTTTGACTTTATAGCCTTTCAACTTTATAGCCTTTTGACTTAAAAAATTACTATTTTTACCGAATAAAATCGATTTAGCAATTCTTCCAAATACATAAACCTATGAAGAAAATCATCTTATCCGCCATTTGTTGTTTCATTCTATTCTGCGGATACAGCCAAAAAAACAAAAATGATTTTGGCAAGGGACAATGCACCATCTATTATTCCCATTACGAAAATGGCAATCCAGATAACGAAAACAATCCGACGGCGCTGACCGTAGAAGGAGGCAGAAGTTCCATCCGGGAACTGTTTGGAGAGAAAAAAATGATTTCACAAGTACCAATTGAAGAGGGCTTTGTGCTTTTAGATTCCGCTAAATGGTTTCAAACCGCTCAATTGAGTTCGGGTGAAAAAATAATGTACGTCATTCCGCTCGAAAAACTTCCAAAGCTAGAGAAAACAGCACGGAAAGATACTATCCTAGGATATGTCTGCGAGGTTTTCACCACGACCTTGCGATCTAACCGGATCGACATTTCTGTTTATCACAGCGAAGGAATTAAAGCTACCCCAGCTCCCTCTTTAGGCGTTCCCGATGGTATTGCCCTGCGGATTGTGATGAATGGAAATACCGAAATCAGAGCCACTAAAATCACGGAAAACATTGCTTCTAAAAAAATCACACTTCCGGCAAATTACAAAACGTTACCAAACACCGCTTATCGGGCGGCCATTACAGCCGGATATGTCACGACCATCCCGATTTTCCAGAACCAGCAAATCTGTTTCGGCTGCGTGGATTCAACCATCCAAAACGACAACAAACTCACACAAATTATTCGGGTTGCCAACGGCACCGTCGTTCTTAAAAAGGTATGTATGCCCAAGTTTGAACCGGGCACCCTCTTTGCCGAACTCACGGAGTTTTCGAATGGCGATGCTTACGACCGCACCGGCTCTGTTTTCATGATCCCGGTAAATTTGCCCAAAACATTTCTGCAAGGTTGTCTCGAAGGAAAAAACAAACTCCCCTATTTTGTAAGCAGAAACGGAAAAACATATCAGGGAATGGTCGCCACCGAAAACTACGAACCCATTGTAGAACTTCTCCGATTTTACACTCCGTTCGGAATTCACCACTTCAACTCGCAAGTAGCAGTGGAAGGACTTACATGGAACGACTCTGCATTCTACAAACAAGACATCACTCCATTACTTTCCTTATTGACCGGAGATGTATGGATTGGCACTTTTATCGGCAATTACGACAAGGGTGGGCACCTGATCAATTTATCGTTGAAATATTATCCCGATTCCAAAGAGATTGGGAACGCTCCTTCGCCCAAAGGCAAGCCATGGATAAAACCGCTTTTTTGCACCACAAATGTATTGGAAATGGCAGGGCAAGAATACGGCACCCTATTCGATCAGGACTCTCTCACCATTAATTTTACAATTCCCGAGGGCATAACTAACTTAAAGTTGAGATATATCACCACCGGACATGGCGGTTGGGGTGAAGGCGATGAATTCAATCCCAAAGAAAACGAAATTTTTATCGATGGTAAAAAAGTCTTTGGATTTATTCCTTGGAGAACGGATTGTGGCACATACCGATTGCTCAATCCGGCCTCTGGAAATTTCTGGAATGGCACTTCTTCGAGCGATTACAGCCGTTCGGGCTGGTGTCCGGGAACCGCCACCAACCCCATCAACATTCCAATTTCATTCTTGTCGGCAGGCATCCACACCATGAAAATTGCCATCAAGCAAGGATCCCCCGACGGCAGTAGCTTTAGTGCTTGGAACATTTCGGGAGTACTGATTGGCGCACAAAAATAATTTTGTCAAAACACACATTTTCAGAACATTAAAAAAAATACAACACCATAAAAATTAGGCAATTTAAAAAAAATATTACCCATTCTAAAAAAAAAGCAACAACTAATATTCTTTATGATTAATTTTGAAACCAAAATAACGAAACTTATCATTAACAATAACTAAAAGAACAGCGAATGAAACTAAGTGAAATTCTATCCATATCTGGGAAAAGCGGCTTATTTATTCTTGTATCAAGAAGCAAAACCGGTGTAATTGTAGAATCCATTGCCGATAAAAAACGTTTTCCGGCTTTTGCCACTGACCGCATCAGCTCTTTAGAAGAAATCAGCATGTTTACTTATGAGAAAGACGTTCCACTTAAGGATGTTTTTAAATCCATTTACGAAAAAGAGAATGGCGGGCCTGCTATTGACCCAAAATCTGATGTAAAATTAATCAAGCAATACATGGAAGAAATCTTGCCGGAATTCGACCGCGACCGGGTTTATGTATCGGACATGAAAAAACTTTTCTCCTGGTACAATCTGTTAGTCCAAAATAATTTGCTTGATTTGACTTCCGAGGAAGAGACCACCGAGGCTCCGGTTTCGGAAGAAGAAAACAAATAGTTATCAAGTCCGCCATTGCGGACTTTTTTTTCGGAAATTTCCAAAATCAAACCTGATAAAATAAGATGAAACGGATAGAAGACTTAACGATTACCGAAATAAAACAGCTCAATCACGAGCACTTTGTGGTTTATGCCCAAAGCAAAGGTGATTTATCGGATGTAAAACCCGGTCAGTTTGTAAATATAGATATCCCTGATTCGAAGACAACCTTTCTTCGTCGCCCGATCAGTGTTCACGATGTCCGGATTTCCGATAACAGCATCGGCTTCTTTATTAAAATTGTCGGTTGTGGAACCCGGCATTTGTCTAAAATAAAAGTTGGAAATTCACTCAACGTGGTATATCCATTGGGAAATGGCTTCGATTTTAATGAATCGAAAAAGCCGTTGCTTGTGGGTGGCGGCTGTGGAGTAGCCCCACTACTCTATTTGGCAAAAAAAATGGTTGAAAACAAAATTCAGCCCGCCCTATTGTTTGGTGCCCGCAATGCCGAAGGAATTCATTTATTGGATGAGTTCAAAAACCTGGGCACCGTGGAAGTCATCACGGAAGATGGCTCCCTTGAGGAAAAAGGGCTTATCACCGCGCATTCAATTTTTAGCAGGATAGGCGAATATGACAAAGTCTTCGTTTGTGGTCCTGAGCCGATGATGAAGGCCGTGGCACAAAAAGCGGTAGCTGCCGGAATAGAATGCGAGGTATCGCTCGAAAACACCATGGCATGCGGAATCGGAGCCTGCCTATGCTGTGTCACCGACACCAAAGAAGGTCATAAATGTGTATGTACCGAAGGTCCTGTGTTTAACGTAAATCAACTGAAATGGCAAATTTAAAAGTAAATATCGGTGCTCTCGAATGCAAAAACCCCGTGATGACCGCTTCGGGTACGTTTGGCTATGGACCCGAGTATGAAGATTTTATGAACATCAATGCGCTGGGTGGAATCATTGTAAAAGGAACAACCATTCATCATCGGGAAGGGAATCCTTATCCGCGCATGGCCGAAACTCCTTCGGGAATGCTGAATGCAGTGGGACTTCAAAATAATGGTGTGGATTATTTTATCGAAAATATTTATCCTAAAATCAAACATTACAACACCCATATTCTGGTGAATGTTTCGGGCTCTACGCTGGAAGATTACGTTGCTGTAGCCGAAAAGTTGAACGACTTGGATGCCATCCCAGCAATTGAACTGAATATTTCGTGTCCGAATGTGAAAGAGGGTGGAATGGCTTTCGGTACTTCGTGCGCTTCTGCTCAAGCCGTGACCAAAGCGGTTCGCGAAGCCTATAAAAAGACCATGATCGTGAAACTATCTCCCAACGTAACCAACATTGCAGAAATCGCAAAATCGGTGGAAGATGCGGGAGCCGATGGCGTTTCACTAATCAACACGCTGTTGGGAATGGCTATTGATGCAGAACGTCGCAGGCCTGTTCTTTCCACGATAACCGGCGGATTATCCGGGCCGGCAGTGAAACCCGTGGCACTTCGGATGGTCTGGCAAGTGAGCAAGGCGGTAAAAATTCCTATTGTAGGTTTGGGAGGAATTATGAATGCAACCGATGCCATTGAATTTCTCCTTGCCGGTGCAACAGCCATCCAAGTAGGAACGGCCAATTTTATCGACCCTACGGTCAGCGAAAAAATTGTGACCGGTATCGATGAATATCTCAACCAACACGGATTCAAATCGGTATATGACATTATTGGAGGACTAGAAGAATAACCGATTTTGCTATTTATACAAATCCGACACAATTGCAGAAGTAACATGTATTTTCCGCTTAACTTAATTTTTGTGCAATATTTTAACACATTTAATTTATAATCATTCTAAAAAAGCCTTGTATATACCTATTCTCTTAGGATTTAAAAATAGATGTTAATATATTTTATCAAAAAAATATTGCAATATTTGCATTTTAGTATATTTTTTATTATTTTTGCTTCACTAAGATTTTACACTTAACACAAAACATACAACGACCTAATAAATAGACAGTTACTAAATTTTAAAATTATTGTTATTATCCAACATACTTTGAATAATAAAATTATGAATATTATTTTTACGAAATTCGCAATTTTTTATTATTAGATTATCAAACAAATATATAACAGTCAACATAATCATTCATGAAACAAATATTAATCTAAACCAAATATATTATGAAAAAAAAAATACAAAATTCTTTGTCTAAAAAGGGACATCTCCTAGCAAGTTGTATTATAATCTTGTTAGTCGTTTCCATAACCAATTGCTATTCACAGTTTAGTTTCTCCGCTGAGGGTCCTATCACTATTACAAGTAGTGCATTCGACATCACGGTAGGCAATTTTGACAATGCAGGCAGACCGGAAGCAATTGTCACGCATGCTCAGAATTACAACAATACAACGCCGTCAAGCTCAAACATTGTAACATACATAAAATACAATACGGGTTCCTCTGTTTGGGGAAGCAGCATTATTGAAAACACCGGAGGATATGCCAGTCTGGGGATCACATCGGGAGATTACGACTCAGACGGAAACAGAGATTTTGCGTTTACTTCGAACTGCAATTGCGGCAATTACTATTTATATCAGGGAGATGGTGCAGATGGTTTTACAAACATGACCCCTACATTTAGCGGGAATAGATTTTCTTATGATATGGTAACCGGAGATTTAAACAATGACGGCAAACCTGACATTGTAACCGGGGGAAATACTATGCTTTCAAAATTTTTAAACACCTCAACCGGAGTAAACAATTTTTCATTTAATAGAGTTCAATGGATTATTGCCTCGTCAGATAACGCTGCTTACGGGTATTCAATGGGCGATTTCAATGGGGACGGGTTTAAAGATATTGTTGCAGCCGTTCCGGCAGAAGCTAAAGTCAGAGTATTATTAAACGATGGTGCAGGCGGATTTAACAGTGCCGTTTATACAGATTATAATATAACCGGCTCATCAACATCAAATATAAGAGGTGTTGCCACCGGAGACTTTAATGATGACGGATATCCTGATATTGTTGCCGCAAGTTATAACGGTAATGCCATTGGAGTTTTAATAAATTCAGCAGACGGAACGGGAACATTTGACCCCGTAGTATTATATTCGGTAACCACTCCAAAATGGGTTGAAGTCGGCGATCTAAATTCTGACGGATTTCTGGATATTGCCGTTGCGGGAAGTAGCATCGCAGTATTTAGCGGAAACGGAGACGGTACTTTCGCTGCAACTCCATACACATATACCTTTTCCGGAGTCAACAGACTTAGCATTGCCGACATGAACAATGACGGAAGAGACGACATCGCGGCAATAAATTCTAACACTTTCATAGTATTGATAAACAACCCGAGCACTTACACATGGACGGGAGCAGTCTCCACCGATTGGAACAATGCAGGCAATTGGGATTTAGGAATTCCTTCTTCAGGTGCAAACATTATAATACCTACAGGGCTTCCCAACTATCCGGAATTGGAAATTAATCCTACGATTAACAACATTACCGTGGCAACCGGAACAAGCATAGAAATACCGGCAAATCAAACATTTACCATTACCGGTTCTCTTACAAACAACGGAACAATCAACATTGGCAGTACCGCTTCAGGCGATGGTTCCCTGCTTATATCGGGAACAATTTCCGGTTCGGGAACTTATAACGTAAATCGTTATTTAGCCGCCAGTAAATGGCACTTGGTAAGTTCCCCCATCACCACCGGACTATCTGGTGTTTTTGAAAATATCTGGTTGCGGCCTTATAATGAGGCGACCAACACTTTTGGCGCATATATCGTCCCTACCACCATTCCGATGCCAACCGGACAAGGATTCTCCGTGTGGACCAACACTGCCAACGAAATCAGGACATTCTCAGGTTTAATAAACCACGGCACCGTGACTCCTTCCATACAACTTACAGGTGCTGCCGGACCTAGTACCGGATGGAACCTGATCGGCAACCCATACCCAAGTGCCATAGATTGGAATGCCGCCAGCGGATGGACAAAAACAAGTATCGGAAGTTCCATTTATGTATGGAACAACAACCAGTATGCTACATGGAACGGGACCGTCGGAACGAATGGAGGCTCCCGGTATGTAGCCATGGAACAGGGATTCTTCGTTCAGGCCTCAGCAGCAAGTGCCGCCATAAGCATGAACAACAGTGTTAGGCTTCACAACAGTGTAACTTATATGAAAAACGTTAATGAAGAACCTTCTGATATCATTAGAGTCAAAGTTAGCATGAACAACAACAGTGATGAAACGGTTATTGCACTCAACAATAACGGCTCCGATAATTTTAACTTCCAAACCGATGCCATTAAACTTCCCGGAAACACAAACTCGCCTCAAATGCATACAATAAAAAACGACAACAGTCGATTGGCCATTAGCACACTGAATGCACTGGAAAACGTGGTCGGAAAGTATGTTTACATCGATTATGCCGAAACAGGAACTCACCAGCTGCTGTTCACCCATACTCTAACCGGCAATTATATTCCGCGTTTATACGACAATGTAAAACAAACCATTGTTGAACCCAATACTCCTTACACATTTAACGCATCGGTAGGCGATCCCTCAAGCAGGTTCCAGTTTGTGGAATCGGCACCTTTATCGGTAAGCAACACCGCAGAAAATACCAACCTAACGATTTGGGAAAGCAACAGGATGTTGTACATTATTAATCCTACGGACGAACAGATCAAACAAATACAAATATACAGTGCAGACGGCAGATTGGTTTGTCGGGGAGATCAACCGGCTACCGATTTAAAGAACCTTTCTTCCGGAATTTATGTGGTGAAAGTAATTACAACTAAGAAAACGCAAGTACAGAAAATAACCGTCAAATAAATTCAAAAACTTATATAATATGAAAAAAAGCTCACTTTTAAGAAAAATAGCCGTTGTTGCATTCGTTCTAATCGCAACAGCCACACTGTCAACTTATGCACAAGGTCCCGGTGGACCTGGCGGTGGACCTGGCGGTGGAGATCCACCTGTCGGTGCACCTTTAGACGGTGGTGCTTTGGCATTGTTGATTGCAGGAGCAGCTTATGGAATAAAATCATTGCACAAGAAAAAGGGAAAAGACGAATAAGAAATGAATGTATTCAATTCTTTTATTAACCTGAAATCATTTGTCGGTAAAAACCGGCAAATGATTTTGTTTTTATAAAATATCGAATCGAACGGAATTTTATTTTTCAAAGAATAAAACACGCTACACCTAAATTTAAGAAAAGTTTCTATAATAGCAACCAAAGATAAAGAAATTATACTCTTATAAAATAATGCAATTAAATTATGGGCTCGATCAAGACATAAATACAAAAAACAACCGTTAAATAAATTCAGAAACTTAGCACAAGGAGGCTATCAATGTTTAAAATATTTTCAAAGAAAATTGAACAACAAATAATTACACATTATTCAATTATAAAAAGTTAATATTATGAATTTAATAAAAGTTTTATATTGTGGAATTTCAATTTCTGCACTATTATTAACGGCAAAAGCACAAGACAACTCACAAGGAGGATACTGCTTAAAATTTGATGGTTCAAACGACAACGTTCTAATAGGAACACCAACAGCAATTGCACAACTAGCGCAAGGAAGTTATACTATTGAAGCATGGATTAAAACAAGTTATGTCGGCCGACAATGTATTGTAGGCAATTACAACTACAATTCCTCTCCCGATCCAAGGACTCAAGCTTGGGTTCTTGAGTTATATGATTCAGGAAATTTAAGAATGTATGTAAATGGAACAGCTAGTAATTCCGATGCTGCCTATGCTGTTAACGACGGAAAATGGCATCATGTTGCAGGAGTTAGAAACAGCACCACGAGTTCTGTTTACATGTATGTAGATGGCAAATTAATTTATAGCGATGTAGGTGGAGTTCCAGGTACAGGTTTTAATGTTTCAAACAACACATTAATAGGATCAAATCCTTGTACTGGTGGGTATGCTCTTCCATTTCAAGGAAATATTGACGAAGTGAGAATATGGAACACAGCACGATCGGAAGCCCAAATAAAAGCAAACATGTATAAAGAGCTGTCTGTTCAAGCAAACTTAATTGCATATTACAAAATGAATGATGGCAGCGGCACAACATTAACCGATAATAGTTCAAATGGGAATAACGGCACGCTAACAAACGGACCTTTATGGAAATTTTCCGGATGTTTTGGAGGCTCTAAGCAGACTTTAGACTTTGATGGCAGCAATGATTACATTAATATTCCGAACAATGCTTCGTTGCAGCTTACAAGCAAAGTCAGTGTAGAAGCATGGGTAAAGATAAATTCCACTTCCGGAGGAATGCTTATCGCCGGAAAAATAATTCACGGAGGCTCTCGTGAGGGCTATGGATTATTCGCTAACGCCACCAACCTTGGAGGAAGTCCCGGAAAAATCATATTTATTGCAGGTAGAAGTTGGAGCGATTGGTGGGCTATAACATCAAACTCTGCTTTACAAACAAATCAATGGTACCACGTCTGCGGAACCTTCGATGGCAGGTATTTGAAGGTTTATATTAACGGACGACTCGATGGCACAACCGATATCGGGAGCACTAAAACCATAAATGACTCCGGAACAAATTTCTGGATTGGAAGTTGGAATGCTGAAAACTCTCACTATCTGAATGGAAACATTGATGAGGTAAGAATTTGGAACACCAATCGCAGTGAAACTGAAATACAAGAGAACATGATGAAAACCCTTCTGGGAAACGAAACAGGACTGGTTGGTTATTACCGTATGGATCAATTTGATGGCACTACTCTGTATGACATGACATCTAATGGAAACAATGGAACGCTAACCAACATGGATGCTGCTACAGACTGGGTACCCTCATCTGCTTTTAACACATGGACAGGAGCCGAAGACAATTCATGGACAAACGCTGATAATTGGACAAATGGAGCTCCTACGAACGGACAAAGTTTTGGCTTATACAATTCAAGTAACGGAAATAGTTTTGGATTCAGCACCGCACTAAATTACGGAAGCATCTATTTATCCTCTGTTAATTCATTGACTCTAAATCAAGGAGCACAAATGACGTTTGCCGGAAACACCATAAACAAAGGAACAATAAATGTTAAATCAACGGCATCAGGCGACGGCTCTTTAATTACCAACACGTTATCCGGATCCGGAACATACAAAATAGACAGGTACCTTTCTGCCAGTAAATGGCACTTGGTAAGCTCCCCCATCACCGCCGGCCTATCCGGTGTTTTTCAGAACATTTGGCTACGGCCTTATAATGAGGCTACCAACGCTTTTGGCTCATATATCGTTCCTACCACCATTCCGATGCCAACAGGACAAGGGTTCTCCGTGTGGACCAACAATGCCAACGAAATCAGGACATTCTCGGGAACTGTCAACAACGGAACCGTAACGCCGTCCGTTCAGCTAACAGGCGCTGCGAGTAGCACTACCGGATGGAACCTAATCGGCAACCCATACCCAAGTGCCATCGACTGGAATGCCGCCAGCGGATGGACAAAAACAAATATCGGCAATACCATTTATGCATGGAACAACAACCAGTATGCTACGTGGAACGGAAGCGTCGGAACGAATGGAGGCTCTCGGTATATAGCCATGGAACAGGGATTCTTTGTTCAGGCCTCAGCAGCAGGCGCCGCCATAAGCATGAACAACAGCGTTAGGCTTCACAACAGCGTATCCTACCTGAAAAACGTCAATGAAGAGCCGGCAGATATTATCAGAGTCAATGTTAGCATAAACAACAATAGTGATGAAACGGTTATTGCATTCAACAGCAACGGATCCGACAACTTCAACTTCGAAACCGATGCCGTTAAACTCCCCGGAAGCACAAGTTCCCCACAGATGCACACGACTAAAAACGACAACAGCCCGTTGGCCATCAGCACACTGAATGCACCGGAAAACGTGGTCGGAAAGTATGTTTACATCGATTATGCCGAAACAGGAACTCACCAGCTGCTGTTCACCCACACTCTAACCGGCAATTATATTCCGCGTTTATACGACAATGTAAAACAAACCATTGTTGAACCCAATGCTCCTTACACATTTAACGCATCGGTAGGCGATGCCTCAAGCAGGTTCCAGTTTATCGATCCATTGCCAATGTCCCTTGAAAACCCACAAAAAGAGCCAAGCCCAACAGTCTGGGAAAGCAACAATATTCTATACATTATCTGTCCGACACAAGAAACTATCATACAAGTCAGCATATTCACACTTGACGGGAAATTGGTGTATCAGGGAGATAAACCCACAATAGACCTGAACAACTTCGGCAAAGCAATGTATTTGGCCAGAATATCGACAAATAAGCAGAATTTCACAAAAAAAATCACAATAAAATAAAGTATCAACCAACTAACGATTATGAAGTCAAGAATTACAACAACCACAATCCTCGCGTTGCTTTTTGCAAGCATTGAACTATTCGGACAGACAATATATGTAAACAGCAGCACTGGGAACGATGCCACTGGAAATGGCACGTCCGGCAATCCGTACAAAACATTCCACAAGGGATATACCATGGCTTCTGCCGGTGGGACAATCAACCTGACCGGCACTTTCACATGGACAGATGCGGATGAAACAGGAGATGTGGCAACTACTGGATACACGATCGGCAAAAACATCATCATACAGGGACAGAGTGCAGCTACGACAATCATCCAAGCTGCAGCAACACAAAGTTCTGCAAACTGCAGGGTATTCACCATTAGTACCGGATCCAGTGCGACATTCAATGATGTAACCATTCGATACGGAAACTTTACCGATGCTGTGAGTTACTCATTTGACGGAGGAGGGGGAATTAAAACTAGAGGAACCCTGACAATGAACCAATGTTATGTAACAAGAAACAACATTTCAGGAAGTGCCGGCAAACAAGGAGGAGGAATCCTGATTGAAGGGAGTAACACTACCACAACCATCACAAACTGTGATTTTACATATAATGTCGCCGGTTCAACTTACGGGTTAGGCGGCGGAATAGCGAAATCAAATTACGAAAGCGGACAAGCTGTAGGCCCTTGTTATGTCAGAAACACGACATTCAACAACAACACGGCTCAATCTGAAGGAAGTGGCTTTTTTTGCTATCAGAACTCAAACTCAGTCAACGAATTAACCAATTGCACATTCATTTACAATACCGGCGGCTCTTTTGGATCGATTTGGTTTGACAGAAGTCCTGGTATTGTAACAAATTGCACCGTAATCAATAATGGTGGTGGATTGGTTCATTATGCCAATACCGTTCATATCAAAAACAACATTATGGCCAACAATACCGGTTGGGATTGCAAAATAGTAAGTTCCGGAACCATTGTTGACAATGGCTACAACATTGTTGAAATATCCTCCGGTTATACCGTTGCCGGCACATCCATTTCAGGGGATCAGCCAAATCTGAATATAAGCAGCACTCTGGCAGATAACGGCACGTTCAATCAAAGCCAAACATTATCGTTGCTCGCAGGAAGCGTAGCCATTAACGCCGGCGGAACAGGATCCAACAGCACTGTAACCGTACCATGCAAAGATCAACGAGGCTACTTTAAAAACTCCACAAAAGATATCGGAGCATTTGAATATGACGGGCTTACATCTGGCGCACCTAGTGTAACACTAAGCACCACAGCACTTACAGGTTTCTTCTATTATGAAGGTGCCGGTCCAAGCGAGCAACAAAGTTTTACCATTTCAGGAACCAATTTAATGGACAATATTGTCATAACTCCCCAAAGCAATTATGAAATTTCAAACGGAGGAGCTTTCTCCACATCCATAACCTTAACCCAATCAGGAGGGGAAATAGCACAAACCACATTATACGTCAGGCTTAAAGCTGGAAATTACGCCAGTGCTTACAATAACAGGATAATGACTATTATCAGCACTTGTCTTTCCGAGTCTGTCAGTTGTTCCGGCACAGTAGCACCAGTGCCATCCAATACACGAATATGGACCGGAAATACGAGTACGGTTTGGAGTACCCCGACAAACTGGGCGTACAATACAATTCCAACCAGCGCATATCACGCTTTGATTCCAACAGGCAGAACAAACTACCCAGTAGTTGGAAACACCAAGGCATCACCGGCTGTTTGCAACAATCTAACCCTTCAAACCGGGGCAACCTTGACGGTTTCGGAAGACAAAGCCATTACCGTGAACGGAAACATTGACAACTCCGGAGCAATTACCGTAAAATCAAACACAACCGGGGATGGATCTATCCTAGTAACCGGAACCATTACTGGAACTGGAACATATAATATTGAACGTTACTTGGCCGCCAGCAAATGGCACTTGGTAAGCTCCCCCATCACCGCCGGCCTATCCGGTGTTTTTGAAAATATCTGGTTGCGGCCTTATAATGAGGCGACCAACACTTTTGGTGCATACATTGTTCCTACCACCATTCCGATGCCAACCGGAAAGGGATTCTCGGTGTGGACCAACTCTGCAAACGAAATCAGGACGTTCTCTGGCACCATCAACAATGGAACCATTGCCCCAGCTGTTCAATTAACCGGCGCCGCAAGTGCCAGCACGGGATGGAACCTAATCGGCAACCCATACCCAAGTGCCATCGACTGGAATGCCGCCAGCGGATGGACAAAAACAAATATCAGCAGCACCATTTATGCGTGGAACAACAACCAGTATGCTACATGGAACGGGACCGTCGGAACGAATGGAGGCTCCCGGTATGTAGCCATGGAACAGGGATTCTTTGTTCAGGCCTCAGCAGCAGGCGCCGCCATAAGCATGAACAACAGTGTTAGGCTTCACAACAGTGTAACTTATATGAAAAACGTTAATGAAGAACCTTCTGATATCATTAGAGTCAATGTTAGCATGAACAACAATAGTGATGAAACGGTTATTGCATTCAACAGCAACGGATCCGACAACTTCAATTTCGAAACCGATGCCGTTAAGCTCCCCGGAAGTACAAGTTCCCCCCAAATGCACACGACTAAAAACGACAACAGCCCGTTGGCCATTAGCACACTGAATACACCGGAAAACGTAGCCGGAAAGTATGTTTACATCGATTATGCCGAAACAGGAACTCACCAGTTGCTATTCACCCACACTCTAACCGGCAATTATATTCCGCGTTTATACGACAATGTAAAACAAACCATTGTTGAACCCAATACTCCTTACACATTTAACGCATCGGTAGGCGATGCCTCAAGCAGGTTCCAATTTGTGGAATCGGCACCTTTATCGGTAAGCAACACCGCAGAAAATACCAACCTAACGATTTGGGAAAGCAACAGGATGTTGTACATTATTAATCCTACGGACGAACAGATCAAACAAATACAAATCTACAGTGCAGACGGCAAATTGGTTTGTCGGGGAGATCAACCGGCTACCGATTTAAAGAACCTCTCTTCCGGAATTTATGTGGTGAAAGTAATTACAACTAAGAAAACGCAAGTACAGAAAATAACCGTCAAGTAAATTCAAAAACTTATATAACATGAAAAAAAGCTCACTTTTACGAAAAACAGCCGTTGTTGCATTCGTTCTAATCGCAACAGCCACACTGTCAACTTATGCGCAAGGTCCCGGCGATCCCGGTGGCGGACCCTCCGGCGATCCACCTGTCGGTGCACCTTTAGACGGTGGTGCTTTGGCATTATTGATTGCAGGAGCAGCTTATGGAATAAAATCTTTATACAAGAAGAAGGGAAAAGGCGAATAAAAAATGGAAATATTCAATTCTTTTATTAATGTGAAATCATTTGTCGGTAAGAACCGGCAAATGATTTTGTTTTTTAGTTCGGGTGATCATCATTTATGTTGGCTGGAAGATTCTCAGTTGGTTTTTGGGAGAAGAAAAAATTCCCATTGACGAACGTTTTTGGCCTTGGCTTTCGGCAGGATGGGAACAATTTAACGACTGGATTCGTATCTTTCTTTTGTATGCCTCAAAACTGGTATTCGATATTTTAGGATATCCTTGTATGGTTTTTAATAATTATCGATTGTCCGTGTATGATTTAGCACATGTCGAAATCGGCAACTACTGTTTAGGAATTCAACTGTGGATATTCTTTGCCGCTCTAATTTGCTCTTATCCCGGAAAATGGAAAAAGAAATTACTATATTCTTCCATCGGGATCGTTTCGATAAACATAATCAACATCATAAGAATCGTCACCCTTGTTTTTGCAGTACATGCCTATCCGAAACAAATGCAATTTAACCATGATTATGTTTTCAATGTTGCGGTATATATTTTTACATTTTTAATGTGGTTGTATGTGGTAAAAAACGATAAATTAAATTCCAACTCCACTAAAGGATCGTCAATTGCACCTACAACCTCGAATTAGAATTACAGAAACGTTCTGCTTTTGATCATTAAAATTACACTAAGGATTAATATATCTTTGGTTATTTTGGTCTTGTTAATGAGTTAATGATTGGGAACCCGCTGAAATTAGATATTATTCCCGTGCTAAAATTAGACGGTTATACTGCTCATATTCCATTTCACGTTACTTGGGACAAGGAAAGGGATCTACTAGCAATTCAGCCTTTTTGATCTTAAACTGTTTGTATTTCGAGCCCTCCTCATTTGTACAAATAAAAATACAGAATATTCTTGGGAACGGCATTAATACAAACATTTCTTTTTATTATTTTTGTATGCTTTTTTCAAGCGCCTAAAGCTCACATGTTATGTTTTACGTAAAACGCTATATAGCAACAGAAAACGATTGGCTAATCCGACAATATGAAATATTCAGATCAACCGGATGTTGTTTTGTGGAAAAATTTATTCCCAGACCGGATATTTCCATTATTTTTCATTTTAAAGCACTCCCCCTTATTGTTGAAACACCAGTTGTTAAGTTAGAACCTTTTTTTGCAGCACCAATCATCTCCGAATCATTAAACCTTAATCTGAACGGAATTTCCGACACATTCATCATTTCTTGTAATCCAACCCCTTTGTCGAGAATTTTCGAACTTGACCTTACACCCCGAAAAAAACGCAGCATCGACCTTCCTCACAATCTGTTTTACCCGTTGTGGAAAGCGATGTCAACACTTGATACGACAGAAAAAAGAATTGCATATTTCAACCGATTTTTGTCAAGTTTTCATAAAGGAGTGTATCAAAAAGATGCCGTAGATATTCTGTACGATAAAATCATGGAAAAAGGAATGGTATTTCCATTGAAAGAAATTGTACAGGAATGTAATGCCAGCCAAAGAACGCTCGAACGCCATTTCGTTAAACGA
The DNA here is from genome assembly GCA_963556065.3 of Bacteroidales bacterium. Taxonomy (GTDB): domain Bacteria; phylum Bacteroidota; class Bacteroidia; order Bacteroidales; family WCHB1-69; genus JBAXTE01. Next base: position 100,487 of record CAUVYH020000010.1, on the reverse strand, counting down.
ACGGGAGTAACCCCTAAAATGCTTGTGCGAATTATGCGACTCGATTGCCTTTGGAACAAGGTTCAAAACAACAAACCCATTGATTATCAAGACTTGGTTATTGATGGAAATTATTTCGACCAAGCTCATTTTATAAACGATTTCAAATCCATTATTGGTGAATCCCCAAGTAACTTTTTCAAGCGAGATTTAAACAGCATAAAAATGATGTCCGGCCAAATGGAAGGCTCAATCTAAGGATTGTCGTTTTTTTCCAATCATATAAATATACCTCATTCTACTTTTGTATTTTAAATAAATTTCAAATTACCAAATTTAGCTAAATACAATAATTATGAAAAGGTATAAGATTGTTACTGCATTAGTTTCATTGTTTATAGCATCATCGGCTGTTGCACAAATAGATGTAGAGGAAAAAGTTAAAACGGAGACTGAAAACAGGGTTGAATCCAACATTGATGAAGGGGTAAATAAAGGATTAGATCAGGTGGAAAATGCTATTGGAGGAATATTTAAAAAGGGAAAAAACAAAACCGAAAAACAAACCAAATCCCAAGAGGAATCGGATACACCTCAAAAAAAATCCAATAATCAAGATAACGGTACATTTCAAAGTTTTTCCAAATACGATTTTGTGCCCGGCGACCAGATTCTTTATTTTGAAGATTTCTCCCAAGATGCCATCGGTGATTTTCCCGCTTTATGGACTACCAATGGTGGCGGTGAAGTAAAAACGGTGAGTATTGCGCCGGGACACTGGTTTCACCTAAATAAGGTTGATGCCATTTATTGCTATACAAAGCAAATAGCTTTTCCTCAAAACTTTATCATGGAATTTGATGTCATTCCCGATGTAGAAGACGATTCTCATTTCGGATATACGTTGGGTTTTTACGAAGACCCTGACAATGTGGAATTAACCGACGATATTTATCCGGGTAAAAAAGGAGTGAATATTGCATTCGAGAGCGGAGATTGGTTGACAAAAGGCTACGACAACAGTCTTGATATAGGCGGTTGGCTTGAAGGTCAATCCTCAACAAACCCGGTAGTCATGAAAAAGGTTAACCATGTAATTATTTGGGTGCAAAACCGCAGACTTCGTATTTATCACCTGGGAGCCAAAGTACTGGATATGCCGACAAATATTCATGCCGGAACAAAATTTAACCGCCTTCGTTTTAGCGGATGGAGCACCTACGGAACACCTTACATAACCAACCTTAAAGTTACCACTGCCGCACCAGACACCCGGAGCAAGCTCATTACCGAAGGAAAACTGGTCAGCTACGGCATTTATTTCGATGTAAATAAAGATGTGGTTAAACCCGAATCGTACGGTACCATCAGCGATATTGCCAAAGTGCTAAAAGAAAACCCAACCGTGAACATTAAAATCATAGGTCACACCGACAGCGACGGCAACGATGCTGCGAACCTTGATTTGTCGAAACGCCGTGCCGCATCGGTTAAAAATGCACTGGTTTCGCAATTCAGCATTGACGGCAGCCGTATCCAAACCGATGGTAAAGGTGAAACTCAACCTATTGTATCAAACACTTCAAGCGAAAGCAAAGCAAAAAACCGCAGGGTAGAATTTATTAAACTCTAAAAACAAAAAAATGAAGAGATTAAAAAATCACCTTGTTTTTGGTACTATTTTCTTAGCATCGTTTACCATACAAGCGCAAACCTCTGCCAAAGCCTTTTTATCACAGTTACCAGCGGTGCCCAACACTGTTTGCAATGTCGACACATCGGCGATTAATCACTTTATTGCACAAATTGATAAAGTTAAGAGCGGCATAGAAACCGAAGAAGATAAGTTGGGTATTCAGATAAATGCCAACTGGGATAAAAACAAGGATAAGATGCTATCGACCAATGCTGCCAATTTAGGCTTGAGCACATCCGATATGAAAAAACTTATGAATGAAAATATTTCGGAGGATGAAGGATTGACAATTGCCAATAAATCGATAGAAAACCGGTACGGCACATCGATGGAAGAATTCCAAAAGGTGGCAAATATGAGTGAAGCCGAACAGGAACAATGGGCGAAAGATTTTGCCAACAAACAAATACAAAAAGCACAACAAAATCCGGAGGCAACTGCTAAAAAAGCAGAAAAAAACAAACATTTATACGATTTAGGGATAAAACAAAAAGCCATTAATGAACGGCTGTTGCAAATATGGGAAAAAGTAGGAAAAGCTGAGAAAAATTACCGATATCAGGATTCTGTACAAGGTGAGGAACTGAAAAAGAAACTCGAACCGCTTGAAAAAGACCCCGTACTTCTCGGAGGATGTGCCACTGCCTCAGAAATACAACGGGCACGGGCGCTTGAAAAACAAATTTACAACCTTAAATTACAACATTGCGAAAAGATGTCACCCATTTTGCTCGATTATATCCTGCAATATCAATCGGCGTTGAAAATGTCTTTTCCCTATTATGTCAGGCTAACTGAAATTGCAAACGAGCTGTCGAAAATTCAAAACGGATTGGAAGCCATTCCGCTGGAATCATCGGGATTGGGAGCAGTGGACAGTTATGCTTCTCTCCTTTCGGAAGCATATAAATATTGGGTACAAAAAAATGCGAACTGATGAAAAAATTTATTTTATCAGGACTTTTGCTATTTAGTGCTTTTTGTTACTTAAAAGCGCAAAATGGGTACGAACCCATTCATGGCTCTACCGGATATGACTACATCATCAGAGGAGAGCTTGAACTGAAACTTACAAATTCGATCGATTTCAAAAATGGGAACAAGGAGGAAGGTACATATACCATAAAATCTCCCGTATTTTTGGCATTCAACCTGAACGACCTGAAATTCTTCAAAGCCCAACCCAAGGAGTTTGTCGGCTATGTCGAAGACCAATACATTCCGTCGGCGGGGTGGTTTGCAACCGGAAGTTTGATGGATATAGGCAGCGTGTACGGAGAAGCCGAAAACCGGATGTGGGTTGATGAGCATATAAAATGGTGGGAGGATGGAAAATTGACAGAAATAAAGGCTCACGGAGAAATAGAGCCTGACATTAAAGTGGTTTTTTCCATTCCCGATTACTCCGAAAAATATAGGGCAGGGCTTAACAACCTTCAATTTCGCATTGCTATGAAAATATCCGGCAATGCCGATATCCAACAAAATGTTACGGTGGAATATGACAGTAGAAAACAGCAGGGAAGCGGTACGGCTTTGATAGACGAAGAATCCTTGAAGGAATTGGAAAAGGCCGATTCGTCAACAGTTGCCCATATAAAGGAAGGACTCAAACTAATCGAAGAATCTTCCGGCACTCATCCATCCGGTCTTTTTGTAAAAGTGGGTTGTGGAATATTTTACGGAGCAGATTTGGTAAATGCCGAAATGACAAATAATTTGGTAGAAGTAGATGCCTTTAATAAAGAAAAGCTGGCATTTGAAGCTCAATTCGAGCAAAAGTATTTCAAGGATTTGCCCCATATTAACGTAATGAAGTTAGTTAATTTTCTATTGAAACCTATAGGAAATTATGAAACACCGATTGTCGGCACTTTTTCTTCCAATTCTGAATATGGCTCTGAAAAAGTCACATACAATGGAACTTTACGGTTGTTTGGTAATCAGATAACAAAAAGCAATTAATAAAACCTATGCAAAAAACCTTTTATAATAAAACAATAACGATTTTTCGATTGATGCCGATATTCTCGGCCTTCCTCTTACTGTTTCCTGTTTTGATATTTGCCCAGCAACGACCACCTTTTTCGGAGAAAACCGTTGAGCAGAAAGATGGCACCTCGCTTATGCCTTATACAAAAGGGGAAGTAAAAAAAGACATTACCGGCAACTACAAGTCGATATTTGAAAAAATTTGTTCGATAATTACTTCTTGGGATTCGATTAACCCGCCGCAGGGAATGGAAATTAATTGTTGGGGATACGAAAAAAGACTTGAAATTTATTTTAGAAATTATTTGTATGCTAACGGGCGACGATTCACGGAAGAAGGCGGTCCTCATCTGAATATCTCGGTCAATGACCCACTATCGATAGTCGGCAAATCTGTGGTATCCGGCATCTACCTTTGCCCGCAAAAAGCAGCTGATTTTTATGGTTATCCGATTTACAACATAGGCGGTGGTGAAGTAGCCGTTGCGACCAATTTAAAAATCCAGCTTTATATTCCTGTTTCTCAGGAAGAATATTTGAAAACACTGATTGCCGAAGAAGGAAAGAAAGCTTCGAAATATTCACCTCCTACAATCCAAGATTATCAGGCAACGCTTCAGGAAATGGAAAAAACATACCAGATACTGCTCAAAACCGATAAGGAAGCCGCTAAAGAATTTAACCAGCAGATGGTCGAATTCAAAAAAGAAATAAGTCAAGACAAAGATAAAAATCAATCGTTTATAGACCCGGTATCCATTCTGAAAAACAAACTTTCCACTATGACTAAAGAAGAAAAAGAAAGAAATGCGTACTATGGCGGCGATGATATCGCGAGATTAATGCCCTACGAACAAAGGCAATACGGAGAATCATTGATTAAGATAAACCCGGCGTTGATGCAAAAAACCACCCAAAGCGGAATTCACCTTCTTGTACTATCGTGGTCAGTGTCATCAGATAACGCAGCTGATGAGGACAAGCCCCGCCTTTACAATAAAGGCAGCAAAGATTACTATCATGTCGATTACTTAATGAGCAAACTTTACGAAAATAAAGAAATTTGGGATAAAATATTCAAATTGCTTTATTGATTTAGCCTTTATTCTTCACAATTTACAATGCGTTTGCATACAATTTACCGATTTATTTGCATGCCAGCCGATTCGAGTTGTCTTTCGGAACCGATGATTTGAGCACCATCTATCAAGAATTAAAAACCGAAGTTTAATATAAGAAAAAGGCGAAAAATTTGTATTTTTGATTTCTTTTCAAAGAACTTACCACTAGTGTGAATTGTCCATGCTAAATTTATGGATCATAAATATTTAAGACGCTTTATCATAAGAAAAATAATCCTATCTTTGTGAAACAGTGTCTGAATATCAATTAATCCTAAAAATGTAATTTTATGAGAAGAAAATATTTATTACTTGTTTTTTTACTATTTCCAGGAATACTTTTTTCCAAACCTGTTCCTGTTGAAGATGCAGAGCAGATTGCCTATATGTTTTATAAGCATCAATCAATAAATGGAGCCGAGTGTGTTATTCAAGACATCGTTTGCGAAAAAGCAGGCACTACCATAACTTATTATGCTTTTAATTTTGTTTCGGGAGGATTCGTTATCGTAGCTGCAGATAATGCAGTTTCCCCCATCCTTGGATATTCAGCAGATGGAACATATAATCAGGAGAATATTCCGGAAAACGCAAAGTGGTTATATGATGAGTACAAATCATATATTAAAGCGGTCATTGACTTAAATATAGATAATCCCGATACAAAAAAGGAATGGGACAATTTAAGAGCGGGTCGTTTCCCCAAAAGCGCCAAAGCCGTTGCTCCATTATGTGCCACACAGTGGGGCCAGGGATGTTATTTTAACGAATTCTGTCCTGCAGATATAAACGGTCAATGTGGGCACACGGTAACCGGTTGTGTTGCCACATCTATGGCTCAGATCATGAAAAGATGGAACTACCCCCAACACGGAACGGGAGCCCACTCTTACGAGCTTACTAATTATGGAACCCAAAGCGCAGACTTTGGCAGTACCACCTATCAGTGGGGTTCTATGCCGAACACGGTTTCGACTAATAATTCAGCTGTAGCCACCTTAATGTATCATTGCGGTGTATCCCTCGAAATGAATTACGGAACAAGTGGCTCGAATGCAAGTATTCTGATGATGCCATTAATTCAGTATTTCTCGTATTCTCAAAATATGTCTGATTTTTCCTTGCGTTTAAATGATAGCGCAACCAAAACGAAAACACTTATAAAAGAAATTGACGCAGGCAGACCAATGTGGATTGGCGGTTCTAATTCTTCTAGCGTAAGTCATGCTTATGTTTGCGACGGATATGACGATAATTACTTTTTTCATTTTAATTTTGGCTGGGGAGGAAGTAGCGACGGATACTACAACGTCAACCTCGGAACTTCTATGCCTTATGGCTTGAATATGTTTGCCGTTATTGGCATTATGCCTTTAGTTCCCAACGATATAGCCATTAAAAACCTGATAGCTCCTTCCAGCGCTGAATCATTTACCGGACCACGTTCTATCAGCATAACCATCGCCAACTACGACACCATTCCTCACACAGGAATCCCTGTCTCTTATGTGATAGATAACGGTTCGGTAGTCAACGACACGGTTACCGATACCATTCCGGCATTATCGGAAATTATTTTTGAATTCTCGCAACCTTATGATTTCTCGACTATTCCCGGGCATCTATATACTTTAAAAGCTTATTCCCGCTTTGCCATTGACTCTTTCAGGGAAAACGACACGCTTATATCCCATATTGAGAATGCGGAATGTATTACCCCTCCTTATTATATGAATTTCCGAACTACGGATGATTTTCAAAGATGGAGAGTTACTGATTTGAATCAGGACGGAAATACTTGGGTCGAGTATCTTGAGCACCCTCAGGGAAATCTGGACCCAGGCTATATCAAGTATTATTACAATTCATCATTAGCAGCAAATGATTGGTTAATTTCACGATGTCTGAATCTGGAGGCATCTAAAACCTATACACTGAGCTTTTGGCACAAAGTGTTTGCGGGTAATTATCCCAATAAAATGAAAGTTTCAATTGGCAAATTGCCTATAACCGACAGCCTAACGACAACATTGGTTGATTTGACGAATATTACCAATGAAGAATACCAAATAGAAACTGTTGATTTTACAGTTCCTTCCGATGGATCTTATTATATCGGATGGCAATGTTATAGCGATTCGGACATGATATTTCTCTATCTTGATAACATTTCCATTACAGAAGCGGGAAGCTCCAAGATAGGGAATAACACTCTATCCACTTTTGATGGGTGCCAAACATATCCCAATCCAACAGATGGCAAATTGTCCATTAAATTCTCAACCAAACATAAATCAACAACTGTCGTATTGTTTTCAATACTTGGACAAGAGCTTCAATGCGAAACATTTCAGAACACGCAAATCATCCAACTGGAAATAAACCAACCGGATGGAATATATATTCTTGAAATATCCGATGACACGGGAAATAAGACTGTAATGAAAATTGTAAAGGAATAAGGAATTATCTGCAAAAGTTGGGGTTAAAAAACAAAAAATCGCAACTGTTTGGTTATCAGTTGCGATTTGTTTATTCTTGTAGTCAGTAGGGGAATTTACCTACTATATTATATCTTTGTTTTTCAATGTTTTACCAAAAGTTGTTTACTTTTTGGTTGTCATTTGGTCGCTTGTTAATGCTTTGCTTAATGCATAGCAAGAAGTTTTTAATAACATGTATGTAGTTGTTCCGGTTGCGTCCTTTGTGAGTATGCTTAAATTGAATTGCTCCCATATATTTGAATCTGTTGCATAAGCAGGAATGCAATATAAAGTAGCATTTTGAGAATCAATATCTTTTCCAAAAACCATCACTATTGCAGCTGTGTTTTTTGTTTCTTCTCTTTTTAATAGATAATAGGAAACTGTAATATTGTTGTTATAAGGTATTTTTTCGTATAGGCTTAAACTGTACCCTTTCTTCATATCCATACCGTTCGCATATTGAGCCTTCAACCCTTTGGTTACGTAATTGTATTCCTCCTGTGTTGTTTTTATTTGGCTAAAAATACTCGTACACATTAATAGGACTACTACGAATAACATAATCTTTTTCATAAATTTTAAGTTTTTATTGGTTAATATTTGCAAATATATCATATTTTATGCCAATTGATAAAATAATAATATAAAGACTGATGGGTACTAATTATTATCATGATTAATTTTAATATTGTTTAATGCAAAATATACATATATAAAGATCAAACAAAAAAACAAGTGCAATTTATTTATATCTGTTGTCGATTTAAATAAATACATGCAATAAACTTCGTCATCAGTAATGTTGTTATTGCTTTTTATTGATTCATATTGTTGTATTTCTGATTCAGTAATATATCCTTTTGTTTTTTTTCTATATAGGTACAATAACTTAAAAATAGTTTTTTTTTTCATGTATATTTATCTGTTTAATATTTCTAGGTTATTCTCACCAAAAATCAGTTTTAATACTTGGTCTTTTTTATCTGATTGCAATTTGATTTGAATTATTGCTTCAACTGGTTCCTGTGTTTTATTTTGGTCGATAACACTCCATTTCTCGGGAAAAGTTATTACATCTATAACATTTAATTTGAAACATATAGCAATTTGCTCTAATGTTTCATATCTGAGCTTGCGTTTACCATTTTCTATCAGTCCATAACTAGCTTGTTCAATATTAAGTAAATTGGCCATATTCTCTTGGCTAAGACCTTTTTTTAATCTTATTTGCTTTATGTTGTTTAATATGTTATTCATGATGTAAAATTATTGAATTGATTTACAATTAATTACAACATTTTGACTAAAATAATATCATTTTGATTTGACATTTATATCATTTTGATGTATATTTGTTGTCTGATTAAACAAAACGATTTATTAGCATACTTTCAAACATATTACCAAACAAAAAATAAAACGATATGACAAAGGAAGAATATCAGGAAAAGAGAGCCCGTGAAAAAGAGCGGTTGGCGAAGAAAATAAGGAGGTCGTTCAACAAGCATTATTCTAAAGAGTTGCGTACCAGCGTGTGGATGGATAAGGTAACTAAAGAGTGTAATGTAAGCAAACCGACCGTTTACGGTGCAATTGACGGGTTATTGTAATGGAACTGATTATAACTACTCCTGCAGAGCTCTGCAAAGCGATTGAAGAGGCGGTTGAAAAAGCTTTGGCTAAAAACATGCCGGTAAAAACCTACACTGTCAACGAGGTTTCCCGTATGTTGGGACGCAGCCACCGGACCATCAAAAAATTAGTAGCCGAAAAAATAATACCTATAACAGCCGATGGGCTAATTACACAAACAGCAATCAATAATTATTTGCAACAATAGCAAAACAAGTCAAAACAACGATTAACCATAAACAGCCAAAAAAAATGGGACGATTAAAGGATTTACATAAAATGGTTACATCTATCGCAGAATCTTTCTGCCATGATAGACCACATACGAGCGTAGAATTTATCTCTAGCTCTAAAGTCATAGATTCCTGTTGGGATTTAGAATTTGAAACTAGAATCGAAATTAGCTGTAGTGTGTCGGAATCCGATACGATAACGATTACTTCCGTTGGCAAAACAGTGCAACAAGTTGTTGATAATATAAAAATGCAGCTTGAGCATTATTGTATTGTATAAAGATGTTGGAGCTCTGCCGGGGACGACAACTTCAATTACGAGCGAAAGCAAATAAACGGCGAAGCCCCTGAACTTAGATGAACGCAAGCGAGGGGGCAAAGCCAAAGAAATTGAACAGTTGTTTATTTGACTGAGCGAAGTACGGAAAAATCCATAACCGAATAATTAACGAGATTATAGTATGAAAAGATCAGATATAATATTAGATATATTACGCAAAATACGTAAAAAATCAAAAAAAATAAAATCATGATACAGTTTAATGTTAGTAACGAATTGTTTGCGAACGATGCAATAGTTACAATTAGTTGTAAACATCTGCCTGACATGTTTAAAATGCCTCACAGGTGTAATCCTGAACAAATTTCATTATTGAAGAAAAAAACAATAACAATTGCTCTAAAGGAAATTATCCGAAGAATGACAGTTCAACGATATGAGAGCTTGCATCGATCTTATTTTTTTACAGATGCGCATTTAAAGGCACATGCAGATATAATACATGCTCTAAGTTATTATCATCTTGAGCGCTTGGATGTATTTGAAGGTGTTTTTAATAATAAATTATTGCCGTGCCTTGAAATTCTGAAACCCAACAAGGACAGCCGTTATTTTAAAAATTATGATGAGAAGCTATCCGATTTGAAGGATTTCATAAGTACGATGAATTCTGATTTTTGATTTTTTATAAAATCAAAATAATCAATGAGTTAACCCCAACTTGATAATATAACGAATAAGTTTGCAATTTTAAAAAATAAAACATGAGTGATAATAGTGGTAAAATAAAAGAAGTTAGTACGATTGGTTCTGAAAATCAAATCGCAGAAAATGTAAAAAATATTGATCAACAGATAGAATTTGTCAAAGGTTGTATTGAATATGCTAAAGAACTTTGCAAACATGACACCTTAACTTGCATACCGTATAGCGTTCTAATACATTATAACTCAATATTATCCTCACTCGAAGTTCTGAAATTCAAAAACAATTACTCTCCTGATACATTCGTTGCATGCATGAGCAAAGAGACATATAAAGCTTTTATCAATTTTTTAGACGAAAAAAATGTTAATCATGGCTGATTTTTGTGATTGGGTATCTACTATATTGATAATCAGTATGGCATATTCCGCTATAGATAAATTTATAAATTTTTTTAAGGGAAAAAAATGACAAGTGAACAATTATTAAAAGCAAAACACCTTGATGGGCGGACTAATCAGGAAAAAATACAATTGAATAGAAAATACAGCGCAAAATTGAGTTATCACCGTCATAAAACTAATGAGATAAGGGAACAAATTGCCGAGTTTATTGAAACCAATTTTGAAATAGTATTACCGGCTCACAGGGCTACTTTTTTAAAAATTGCTCAAAAGAGCGAAATTCATAATACGGTTATTGAAATGTTTCCTAATCTAATTAAAACATATTACACACTCGCCAATTTCGGCGAAAGTGTTGGGGCGCTATTCACGGACGACAAAGGCAGATACGAGACATTCACACAGGCCCATATATTCAGCAAGCACAGGTTAGATCCAGTTTGGAATTATCGCAAATCAAACATTATTCGTAATATTTATCGTAACTATCTGATTGATACTAAAATATATGAGAAGTATAATCCGGTGCATATTACGTTAACGGTACCACATTCCGGTGGAACTTGGAACGGCCAAAAGTTCTACGCAAAAGAATTATTGAACGCATTCAGAGAGGTGCGCAGGAGTTGCGGATGGAAGTCTAATGTTTATGCCGGGGAATATGGTATTGAGGTTAAAAGCTCTCCAAATAAAGAGAACGGATTGCACATACATATACATTCGTTGGCATTCTTGAAGCCGGGAACATCTATCAAAAACTTTATAAAATGGCTATCGGATAAATGGCTATTCTTAACCGATGCTTCACAAATACATGTTGAAAAAATATACTTCTACGAAAAAGGAGAAAACGGAAAGTATATCACCGAACTGAAACAGAATAATCGCGATTTGGAGACCTTTGAGCAACCCGACGGGACCTATACCAGTGAGGCCAATTTTATTGAAGTGCGAAAAAAAATCTATGTTGATAAGTTCAAAAGAGAAGTAATGTCCGACATTTCGTTAAGTTCAGATGAAAAAGAAAAAAAAATCCTTAACGCTTATCTATATGGAATTTTGGAAACCATAAAGTACCATTTCAAAACAGAATCATTAACTCTTGACGGCCGAAATTATGATCTGCCATTGATTGAAGAAGTTTTGTCCAACACAAAGGGAAAACGATTGTATAGCCGATTTGGGGAGTTTTACAACGTTCCTGAACTTTCATTCAACCGTTTAGATGACAGTAGTACAAGCGAAGAAGAAATAACAGCGGAGGCCAACGAGGAAGTTATCAACCCGTTTACTGGTGAACTAGAACCGATTGAAAAATTAGTAACCGTAATATTCTACCCGGAGCGACAGAAACGCACCGGAAAGGATGATATTAGCCCGTATAGGCTAATTAATAACAAGCAGGACATATATCAGGAATTGGCACGTGGAAAACCAATTAAAGACGTGCTAAGCGAAATCATAAAAAGGAAATTCAAACCTAAAAAAATATGTATAGATGACTGAAAAACACAAACACTCGTTTCGTTATGCAGGTGGTGCGGCAAAATGTAAGTGTGGTAAATTTTTGCAACCTGATGGAAGAATAACAGATACTCCAACTGGTCGAAAAAAACAAGTAAAAAACAAATTAAAAACAAAAAGAGATGATTAAATTACAAGTAATTGGCAATGTAGGTCGTGATGCGGAAATTCATGACGTAAACGGAAAAAAGAGTATCAATTTTACCGTTGCGAGTAACAAAGCTTATACCGACGGCGATGGAAACCGCGTTGAAAAAACAACTTGGGTAAGTTGCACCATGTGGCGCGATCAAAACCAAAGTACTAAAGTGGCCGAATTCATTAAGAAAGGCTCTAAAATTTTCGTCGAGGGTTCGCCGGAGATAAAAATGTACAAGGATAGCGACAACAAAACACAATCGTCGTTGAACTTGACAGTTGCCAATTTGGAGCTGATCAGCGTGAAAGAGGACGAATAAAACAACCAGGGGCGCAATGATTTGAATTGCGCCCCATAAAACATCGCATAATGAAAAAATCAGAAACTTTACTTCTGCATTTGAATAAAAAGTATTTTGACCAATTTCTTATTGGTGAAAAAAAAGAAGAGTATAGAGAAGTTAAACAATATTGGATTAAGCGACTTACAAATCAAAATGATGATGGAAGTGTAAACGGAAATTCATTATACAAAGAATTCAAATTTGTAAAGTTGAAAAATGGGTATAGTAAAAATTCTCGTTGTTTGATATTTAAATTCAAAGGAATAGAAATCAAAGAAATAGAACACGAACATTTTGGACCTGGTTGTAAATTATCAGTATTTGCAATTAAGACGGGCGCTTTAGTCGGTATTTCTTTAAATCGCTAACGGTAAGTATTGGCATTTGTTGCCGATTAAAAAGCACTTAATTATCAAATTATAAACACTTTAATAAAATGGAACATACTTTAAATGAAATACTTAAAGAGCTTCATAAAATTATTGATAGAAAATTCAATCGAACTGACAGGTCAAAAAAAGTAAATCCACTTTTACTTGAGGCAAAGATGACGCTTTGGTGTTTAGCAGAAGAATTTAAACATAAAGATCCATCTGAACTTGTTGAATTACTTAAAGAACTTGTTGTTAGAGGCAGTGTCGTTACCAATATAGAAGAAGAAGGAGTTTATCCTTTTGACGCTTATTTTATCCCTAAAACGGAATTGTTAGACAAAGATCAATTTAAGATATATGCCCACGTTAAAAGCGTTTTGCATGGTGGCTAACGTTTTGCAGATAAGCGAAGGCAAAGATTTAGAAACGAAAAAATTAATTTTAAAACAGAATACAATATGAAAACAAAACCATCAATTTACCAACGCACCTTTGCTTTTGCTTATGTGCTGTTATGCTTAGTTCTTTTTTCTTCTTGTTCGGGACAGATAGTTGTCTGGAATATGAAAGATATAATTGGACTAAGTATTTTAGGACTGATAATAGTTGTAGTCGCAATACTATTTATTATTGCGTGGGTTCAAGATAAGATAAATGCTTGGAAGCGGAAAAGAAAAAAGAATTGAGCATAACGTTACGATTATTGCCGCAGTTGCGGATTAGAAAGCACAAATGTTTAATTTAAAAATAAAAGTTTATGAGTAGTACAAATGTTCAACCAACCGATGAAGCCGCAATTGTCGGCAATAATGTGTTACCTGCCGTTTTTCTTGAAGCTGTTGAAGTAGCTAACGGAATTGAGGAGCAGGTTCGCATAGTAATGCCAGAAAGAACGGATTACGATACAATTTTGAAAGTAGCCAGATACACGGCTGATAGAATGAAATCGGTTATTCCAATGTACACAGGAAATTTAAACCCCAAGTGGAAACTGTACGATACCGTTTTTATTATTCTGAATGGTCGTTTAAATGGCAGGTAACGTTGATGCTATGAAAAGTAGCGGATTTAATGGCAGTAACTTATCAAACGAGATAAAAATAAATTAATAGTAATAAACACGATGAACGCACGAAACCGCTATTTTTTATAGCATGTGTTAGTAGCCGTTAATTTTTTAAACGATGAAAAAACTTAATGATTTAGTTCTTTATTTTCACGATTATATGACAAATGAAGAAGAAACACAGGAAGAAGTAAGAAGATTTCAAAGAGATTTTTACACAAATGGTATTCAGATTGATGAAATTAAAACAACAGATGAATCACCATTTAACGGGAATAAAAGTTATGATATATTGCTATTTGATTGGGGTGGAGCTTCTATAGGAAGCTCAATGATGCGACATTTTTGCAGATATATCCTAGATGAAGCGATTGAAAAACCAAGCCGAATTTATATAATGGTTTCAAGTTTTACTGCTGACGCAATGAAGGAGGCTTTAGATGATTTTAAACAAGCAAATGGTGAATTACCAGCAAATGTATTTCTAAATATTACAGAAGCCTGTAAGTTGCTGGTAGCTTAATGGCTACTAACACAAAGCTAAACCGACGTTTTTAAATGCGGTTTAGCAACTGTTAGCGGTTTTTGTGTATTGGCCGGTTTTCCGGCTTTTTTATTGGTTTAAAACGGTATCCTATTGTTTTATATTTTGTTTATTTACATTACCTTAATTATATTTATATAAAGTAATAATTTAATGGTTTTGTATGTATATTTGCAAAAAAAATCAAAAATTAAAACAATGGATTTTAATAAACAAATCAGTTTTAGACCATCACCGGAAATGGCGGAAACTCTTTCCGCTTTGTTTGAAAAATGCGAAAACAAAGACATTTCGATTACCAATTTCCTCAATCAAATTGTTTGCGAAAATTTGAAACCTGTGGAAATGTCTGATAACTCCGAATACGTTGAGAGAATTTGTTCCCTTGAAGCACAAGTTGACGAGCATAAAAACGAAATTACCGAAAAAGACCACGCTATTCATGAATTAGCGGAGATTTCAAACGAAAACGCACGTATTGCTCAACAATTGCAACTCGAAAACGAACAGTTAAAAACCAAAACCGGCGACGAAAACAAAATGTTTTCCGACGAAACCAATTTCAAGCTGTGGTGTATATTGCAGTTATACAAGCAACAAAATCCTGAAACTACGTTTGAAAAAATGATTGTTTCTATTGTTAATGTTTTTCAGAAAAATGGATATTTGAAACTGAACACGGATGATATGAAGTATATTGAAACCATTGAACATAACTACAATGGAATTATCGAGTAAACCGACGGAAATAATTACTCCTGAAAAAGAGGCTTTTAGGAAAATTTTAAAAGTTATCGATATCTTCAAGCCGGTATTATCCACTTTAAAAAGTGGGGATGAAATAAATAAACTATCGGTTTTTGCTCTTTTTCCAAAGGTGATAAAAAAAATAAAAGATAGCGATGATTGTAAAGAGGTGTTCAGTAAGGAATTTTTAGAAAAAATTGAGGGGTTTGCTAAATGAATATACCGCAAAACGACAACGATGGTTTGTTGGAACTGTTAGTACAGCCAACCGAGGATAAAACAATTATAGAGGCCAATGCACCGGAGCCAAATTTGAACGATTTTGAACCGGAAATTAAACCGGAAAAAGTTGAGCCGGTGCCTGAAGAACCGAGCACATTAACATTAGCGCAATGTAGAAAGAGTGCAAACGGAATGGTCGATTTGATGGATGGTACTGTTTCTCTAGTGTTACCGTCTGTTTATAAAAAAAGATTGTTTGCCACAAAACAGAAGTTTAACGAGGCAAAAATGTTGGCGCGTAAATATAGGAACAATATTCAACCGGTTGATGAAAACGAACAGGATTTAATTGATAAATATCACGATTATCTTGATTACGTTGATGATTTGCCAATAGAGGATGACGAAAAGGAACTAATTGCCAAACCGTTGGCCGATGTCCTTTTTAAACATCAGAAAACAATGAGCCCCGAATTTTCGTTGGTTATAGCCGTTGCAACCGTCTATTTGCCAAAAACATTACCATTGATTTTTTAGATTATGAGAATAAATAACGTTGGATTGATTGAGGGAAAGCGTGGAACAGGCAAAAGTACTTATTTAAGTCAATTGATTGACCGGTATAATCGTGTGCATCCTTCAAAAAAAATTCTAATCGTGTCGTTGATTAATCAGCCGTCATATTTGCCGGTTCCGGCGATAAGTATTGATTTGCTCCAACGATGGAAACGGCCGGCAACATATAAAATGTACGGAAGTAATACGGATGAATTGTTGCAGGCAATTGAAGAGCATTTTAACAACGGACTTTTGTTGCTTGAAGATGCGACTTCTTTCATCCCCAAAACAATACCAAAAGAAATTCGGAGGATGATTATCGATACAAAACAAAAAAATGTGGATATGCTGATGACATTCCACGGATTCATGAGTACACCACCCGAATTATTCCGGTATGCGGATACCATAACCATGTTCAAAACCGACACCCCCGAAACGCGAAAAGAAGTTATAGGGGCCTATTACGATGACGTTTTGAAGGCATATAATTCTATAATGAAATCCGATAATCCATACATAAACAAAACGATTAAAATCAATTGAAATGATAGAAAAAATTGGCGGTTATAAAATTCTTGAAAACAATTCAATTCCACATTTTCGCGTTCATTTAAAACAGCGATACATTGAGTTTAATAACGCTTGGAAAAAAAAACTTACACTTCATGAAATTATTTTTTGCGTTCGATGGGGGCGCAATGCAATTCGTCTTAACACTCCTGATTTGACAAAAATAGACGAGGCAACAATTCATTGGTTTGTTTCAAAATTTGGCAAAGACGAATTTAATATCTTTCTATCAAAAATTACCGATAAAAATCTATATCACCGGTTGGCTTTTGGAAGCATGAGATACAATTACAATTCAAAAAAAACGATATGGCGAAAACTGGGTTCCTTAATAAGGGGGAAATAGCTCAAAAATATGGCATTACTCGAAAGACCTTGAATAAGGTGATAAAAAGGCATGAAAAAGAAATCGGTAAACCTTTTGGTACAATTTATTCGCCGGCTCAGGTAGAAAAATTTAAAAAGATATTGGGAGAATTTAACGAAAAATGACAATAATTGTCCATTGTTGTCTATTATTGTCCATTATTGTCTATTATTGCCCAAAACGGGAAAACGCCATTATAGTGCATTGTAATTTTACACCTTAAAATTAATTCAAAATCAAAAAATTAAAGGAATATGAATATTCCCGGAGGAAAATCAATGAATTGGAAAACTTATGCAATAATCGGTGCTATTGTGGTTGTCGCCGTTATTGTTGCTTCAAAACTCATGAAGTATGAGGTTACAACTGCAACCGGTGAGGGAAGTAGTGCCGTTAAAACTACGCTGAGCATGAAACCTGTGTTGAACATAAAAAAGGGGGCGGAATAACATGAAAAAATTTTTATTTTTCTTTGCGGCCATGTTTGGGCTACTGTTTGGGGCTGATGGAATGACTTCGGCCGATCTTATGAATAAGGCTATGTATTTGGGCTTCGATGGCGACTATACCGGCCAAAATGATCCTCTATTATCATTTGATGGAAACGGAAACTGGTTTGCCGGCCAAATCAAATCATTCACGCTAACTATTAATAATAATACCGATGCGGATACGATTGTTTATTTGTTCAAGGGGTACAAAACGCGCAACTCTTCTATTACCGATTATGCTTTGGCAACGGAAACGGCAAGCAAGACGGAAGATATCAGCTGTACAACCAGCGAAACAAAGATATCTTTCACCGCATTACAATTTGACATGCTTGCACAGGCTGTTTTAAATCTGCTTAAATTGCGAAAAACTGTAACGTCCGAATCGGATATTTCCGTAGCCGACGGCATAGTGTTTACAGATGCAAATGGAAAAACGATAAGTTGCTCCGGTGCCCCTTCGCAAATTGCAGACCTTATGACCTACCTGAATTTACACCCGACATGGTTGAATTTGATGAAGCTGCGCTCGACCAATTCGGCGCAATTCCAACAGGCAATACAATTAACTGAGGTTAATCCTTTCTCAACAAAGGAAAGCCGTACAATTCCATTAACCCAGTTCACTACGAACAAGGATTTTCAAGACAATTTGATTGATATTCCGGTAGGCATGACCATTGGCGATATCGTAAATATGAACATAAAGGTAAAGGCTAATTCTTCCCTTGATATTACCTATTTCTTTGGTGCGTCTTTGGATACTTCAAAATATGTCGATCATTCGGCTGCTAAGGCAAATGAAACGGCGGTACTGCAAGTCGGTAACCCTGAGTTTGTACAGAAAGTAGCCAATTTGGGAACTGCTAAAAATATGCTTAAATAGTACTTTTTGTTTGGTTTGTGTGTTGTGTTTTCTTTGCCCGTCAACAGTGATTGGCGGGCATTTTTTTAAAAAGAATATTAATGAATAGGGTTAAGAGGATTGAAGAATGTTATTTGGCGAATGGAAAGGCTGCATATAGTAATTTTAGCGGTACCATACTGGTAAACAGAAACGTCTTCAAACAATTAACGCCGAATGAAAGAACGTTCATTCTCTTGCACGAGGCCGGGCATGTGGAACTTATGACAACCGACGAGAATAAAGCGGATGGCTATGCGTTTCACGAATATGTGAAGTTGGGGCTTCCGGTTGATGAAATTGTACCTGTAATGAATAAGGTTTTAACGTCAAAGCCTCAAAATCTACATCGAATTGAAATGATGAAGAAAAGAATCGATTTGTTTAAAACTAAAATAAATTCGATTGACGGGGCAGGTGATTGGCTTACATTGGTGGGGCAGGCATTTGGAATAGCTGGACAGGCAGCAGGGGGAACATCGACGGAAGAACAGATATCTATTCAGGAAGCGAAAAACGAGGCGATAGAAATTGAGCGGAGAAAAAACACGAGCTACATACTGGCAGGAATTGCATTGATATTAATTGTTGGAGTTTCAATTTTAATTTTTAACAAAAGGGCAAAGTAATGGCAAAAAAAAATAAAAAATCCTCAAAAATAGGTGCTACTGGTCGTAAAATCATGACTGAGGCAAAAAAGATAAGAAAAGCAAGTCCGGGTAAAAAATGGACCTCTTGCGTTTCTCAGGCAGCTAAAAAAATAAAAAAGAGTAAGTAATGGAAGATACGGATACAACTAAATTGTTAACATCTTTTTTATCGCCATCCGCTACTACTGCAAGTAATGACGTAAGTGGAAACACATCCGCATTTTCAAACGTGTTGACGGGTATTAATGCGCTTACTAATTTAAACAACAGCTTGAAGGGCGATAATAAGACCGTAACAACGGCACCGGCTACCATTACGGCTAATTACAACCTTCCCGGTGATTTTTCAAAATTAACGGACACTTCCACCGAAGATTCGTTGAAATCGGCATCAAGTTGGAATGCGTCGTTGGGTATTAGTCAAAATGATACGGCGACTGCAAAAAATAATAACGTATTATTATATGTTGGTATTGGCGTTGCTGTGGTAATTATTGGTATAGTCTTGTATTTCTCGTTTAAAAAAAGGTAAGGTAGCATGAATATCCCTAAAGAATACCCGTCTGATGTGCAGGATAAGTTAAAAGCTGTTGATCTTGCAACGCAAAAGAACCTATCAACGTTGGCAAGCTTGGAGGCGCAAATCACAACGGCTGATTTGCAAAAGGCTTCTAATCTCACTGGTGTTGTGCCGGTCAAGTATTCTACCAAAAGTACACTCGCCGGATTACCGGCAGCAAAAACAGGAAATGAAGAAACATTCTTTTCCAAAAATAAATGGTATTTGATAGGTGGAGGTGTTTTGATTACGATTGCCATTGTATTGTTCATACTAAAAAGAAAGGGGATGATATAATGGCGGATAATGTTACTGTTAATGTGAATGCGAATGTAGAAGCAATTGTAGCGGATTATCAAAAGAATCTACCGGCCACTAAATTACATAATTTGGTAGGTGGAGCTGCAGAATCGATATTCGGCAAAGAGTTGGGAAAGGTAGCTACCTTCATGCCCGATCTTATTTCTTCTGTTCTTGGAAAAATATTCAAATTAAAATCGGCGTGGAGCCGGTTAAAGGCTAAGGAAAAAGAGGATTTAATTGATTCTCTCGCTCAGGAGGCTGTATTTTTAAAAGGATTGGTTGATTTGGGCACCGCTAAAACGTATGTCGAAAACCAGTTGATTGCTAATAATATAATACCAAAGGAAGATAAGGGTAAATTCTTCAACAACAACACGTGGGCTCAAAATCACGTGCAAATGCAACTGAACGATTATAATGCGAAGCTTGCATTGGCCAATAGGATAATTGATACTACCAAGGAGGTCGTTATTAATTATAATAGGTCGAAAGTCAATTTGATTGCGGTTAATGCGATTTTAAAACTTAAAAAAGGAGTTTCTATTACATCGGATGAACAATCTGCGGTTAAGCAATATCTTGAATTGAAAAATTCCGTGGCTATATCTCAAAGTGTGAGAAATAGTTTAAGAGGATAATTAAATTGATAATAATAAGTAGATGAATCGTGAAACTAAGACATATTTAATTGCTGGTACCATTTTTATTATTGTTGCCGTGGGAGTTTTTTTTATGGGCAAGATGATGGGGAGGAGGTCTGCAGATGATTAATTTTGAAAATTTTTTATCACAAAAATATGTTGTCATTGGTGCATTGATTGCCCTTGTACTTATATTTTTCATGGGGCGAAGTTATGGTAAGGGCATTCCTCCGGATGATGTCAATATCGAAGGAAAAACCGATACGGATGGATTTTTACAGAGCAATTTAACGGATTCCGACATACAGTACCTGACATCTAGGCTGTTCACTGATTTGGATGGCGTTAACTGGTGGTTTTTTGTGCAACATGATACATCGCTTTGGGAAGAAACTACAGCTCTCAATGATTACGATCTGACCCGTGTCATTAATTATTGGAACAAAAAGTATTACAAAGAAAACCACGAAACACTATACGAGGCAATTGATTCCGATCATTGGGAATTCGATAATTCAGCCGGCGCGATAGATGTTTTATTGAAGCGAATTCAAAGACTTGAAAATTTAAAGTAATGAAAAATAAGGGATTAATTGCGTTTGGTGTAATAATAGCGGTTGTTATTGTCGCTTATGTTATTACGGCTTTAACCAAGAATAATAAGAGTAAAACGACGGCAAGCAAATCGGCGACAAAATCAACGAATACAACCGATACGGCTCGTGCAAACGGGCAGGTTGTAAATACTGTAGCTACCAATAACGGCTTGTTAAATCAAACCATATTCCCGTTAAAACGAGGTTCCAACCACGAGGCTGTATATTATTTGAAAACTGCAATTAATTATATAGCAAAAAAACACGGTTATGACATTAAGCTTATAACAACGACTGATGCTAATATATTTGGAACCGTTACCGAAAATGCGATATTCAAACTGTATGGCCAACGTGTCGTTACTAAAGACCTTGCCAAACGCATTGCTACGGATGCCGATATGCCACAACTTGTAACTTACTTGAATTATATAAAATAATATGGCGGATACGACTAAAACAACGGATAATAGTGTATGGTCTAATTTGGCAAAAGGCCAGTTCCCGACCGTACCAATGAATATATCATTTGATAGTTCAACGCTGATCAGTGTTTTTGCTATCGCAATAATTATAGTCTCGATTATTCTTTTTTTTAAATATCGAAAATAATGTGCAAAAAAACAATTTTGTATTGAAAATTATTGCAATTGCAATCGTCTTGTTTATTATCTATAATCTAATATTCAAAAAAATGAAAAATCCTGTAGTTGGTAGTATCACCCAAAAATTCAAAGGCGCAGCCGTCCACAATGGTACAGATATAGCCGTTAATTTAGGTACGGGCATTAAAAGCCCGGCAAATGGCGTTATATCCTCAGTATATCAAAATGATCTGGGTGGTTTGCAGCTTACCATTAAACATGACAACGGGTTTAAAACCGGATATGCGCATTTGTCGAAAACATTTAAAGGAGTTGGGGCAACCGTAAAAGAGGGCGAAATTATTGCTCTATCCGGGAACTCGGGGTACAGCACAGGAGCTCATTTACATTTCACATTGCGAAAAAACGGCATGCTAATAGACCCTGAAACTGTTTTTAATTTCAAGTCATGACAATTGAAGAGCAAAAAGCAAATATAATTCGTTACGAAAAACCTGTTATCGAAGGGACGCAGGGGACAACATTGCTTGCGTCGGTCTCGATGGCTCAATTGATATTGGAAACGGGATACATGCAGCATGTTGTTGGACGTAATCTTTATGGGATAAAAGCCGACGGCCCATTAACTCGATATTGGAGGGGTGATGCTGTTAGTGCCAAAACACAGGAATATTATTCGGAAGTTCCCGAAAATGTTACAGGATTATTCCGGGCCTATAAAACGGAAGCGGATAGCATCCGGGACCGTACCGCGTTTCTGCAGACAAACGGACGATATGCTCAGGTGTTTAGGGAAACTACATTTGAAGGTCAATGCAGAGCTCTACAAGCTGCAAAATATGCAACGGCCCCTGATTATGCAGATACATTGATAAGTATTATAAAAATGTGGAATTTATCTGCTATGGACGAAAAAAAAAACTGATGAGAACATTGGACATTATTTTAGCAAGCTGCCTATTGATTGCAGCCGGGATTTATTTTTATAAAAATATATTTTAAAAATGGTTGATCCTAAAACATTAATGATTGCTGCTGCAGTTGTACTTATTATCGGGATAATTATCGGGATCGCTTTAGCAAATCTTTTTGACTGATGAATGAGAAAAAAATAACATTGTGCTCCATTTTAACCGGTACCGGAGCCTCTTTTTTGGTAGCTGTGCCGATGGCTTTGCTTATTGCGTTTGCAACCGGATTCCTGGGCGTAATGGGACAATATTTAGGAAAATGGATTATAAGGAAGTTTGACGGTAAAAAATATAAACCTAAAAAATAATTTATGAACAAAAAAATCACAAACAATGTACTCGCGTTGCAGGCTGAATGTTTGCAAGCCGATGGAACCTATATTATTCCCGAGAAATATCGGAATTTATTAGGATTGCTTGAAGTTCTTTTGAAAATCGCTAAAATTTTCACAAACGATAAAATCGATGATGTAATCGACAAAATTTTAGAGTCGATTGATTTATTGCAAGAACAAAACAAGAAAAAATAGTTTGATTTAATTTGATTTTAAAAAAACGATCTAATCATATAGATCGTTTTTTTTATTCAAAGTTCATCCCATGCATGGAAAGCATCTATTTTCGTTTTTTCGAGTAGATGTGCATAAATCCGGGTTGTTGCTATATTTGTATGTCCAAGCGCTGCAGAAACTTTGTCAAGATCAATTTTGCAGTCGTTCAAACTTATAGTTGCAAATGTATGACGGGCAGAATGGCAGGTTAATTTTTTTGGAAAATCAAGTATGTTGCAAATTTCCTTCAAATTTCTGTTAAGTACCTGATTTGTATATACTTTAAAAATTTTTGTATTAATGCCTCCCGGCTGATCAGCAAGCAGGGATGCTGATTTTTTTGTAAGATAAACACAATTGAATTCACCTGTTTTTTGTTGTTTAAACTTTATTTTTTCGCCTTCGATATTGGAAAAGCGAAGTTTTGAAACATCGGAATATCTCAACCCGGTATAACAACAAAATAGAAACACCCGGAGCGTATTTTGGAGCTCTGACCGTAGCGACTTTTCATTATATAGCTCCTCAAATTTTTTAAGCTCTTGAAGTTCTAAAAACTCCCTATTGCCTGTTATTTTCTTAATTTCAACTCCATGAAATGGATTTGTTTTAATATAGTCGGGAATTGCCCAGCGTACAAACGTACGAAACACGGAAAGCGATTTGTTTGTACTATTGGCGTTATTCCCTCTCTTTATTAAAAAAGCTCTGTAATCCTCAATAAATTGCTTGTTAATCGAAGAAAATTGAAAATCAGAATTATATTCCTTTATTTTTTTTAAGTGCGATTGGTAGCTTTTTAGTGTCAACGGTGCAAGGCCATGTATGTTGTTTAGCTTTTCTTCCACAAAATTAATAAATGAATGATTTTGTTTTGTGTTCAAAAACTTTTCTTTAAAGTTTGAAAAATTGAAATTATTATCATCAAAAGCGATCGTGTTTATTATTGATTTTGCTTTTTGCTCATAAAAATTGAACTTGAAAATAACATCTTCCGGGGTCGATTTTTTTGGACTATTCTTTTCAAAATTCCATTCTTTAATGGAAACTGAGAATCCAAGCATTATGAAATTTCTATTGTTTGCGTATCTGTAAGATAGCATGAAAGAACAATTGTTGTATTTGTCTTTTCGGAGCCGTGGGGCAATTTTTAAAATTGGTATCATGTTTTTGGTTGCTTTTTGGTTGCGAAACAACAGCAAAACATGTCAAAACAAGATTAAACAATATTAGCTTTTTAAGCTAAAAAAAGAAAGGGTTAACACAACAGCCAAGTAATGTTTAACCCTTCTTAGTAGTCAGTAGGGGAATCGAACCCCTGTTACCAGGATGAAAACCTGGCGTCCTAACCCCTAGACGAACTGACCGCTTTTGTTAAGGACAGTGCAAAGGTACGATTTATTTTTTAACATACAAATCTTTTTTGAAAAAATAATGGAATTTCACCATATTTTTTCACATCCGGCACCTACCGTTAAATCAAAAAACATCATAAATATCTTGTAATCAGAAAATCACAAAAAAAAGCATTAATTACAAAAAAAGAAAAAAAACGGGAATTTATCCTTTAAGTTCTTCTCTGTCCGATTGAAACCTAAAGCCCATTCGTTTTGCCGTTTTTATGGTCATGGTCTGCATTTCAAGCTGTTGAATATCCAACACCGTGATTTCCTTCAAATTATCATACGGAGGCGTTAACAAGTCAAATTCGATGGCATATTTCATTGAAGCCAGCAACACACTTTCAATAACTTCTTCATTAAAAATATTCTGAGAGAAATTATTAAATTGCAATCCCAGCTCGTGTTTTCCCTCAATATAATAATGGTTTTCTTTATTGATAAAAATCCTTCCAATTAAATAACCGGAGTCGTTAATTCTGTTGTACTTGAACGAATCAGATAAGAAATTATAAATATTAATTATCCCGCAATACGAGCGCGTAGAATCTTCTTTAACATAAGGCAACTTAAATACATCATGCGCTCTTGGGAATTCAAAAACATTGGTGTGCATCATAAACACAAGCGTATCGCTGGCAAACCTAACTGAAAACTCAAAATCGGTAGAATTCGTAATTTCGACATTTACACGTGGATTATCCATCTTAAATTGCTGATTGAATTCCATGGTAAAAAGTTCTACCTTCTTTTTTAATGCAGCAAATCCATTACAGGTAAGATCGTAAACATCTTGTTTTAAATTTCCCTTGGTCGTAAGTAAATTAAAAATTTCATTTTCCATATCTGTTGACACTTTAATATTTTAACTTTTGATGCAGTTGGTTTGCAATACTTTCAGCACACCGCTGTCCATCAATTGCAGAGGAAACGATTCCTCCGGCATATCCCGCTCCTTCTCCCGCAGGATAAAGGTTGGAAAGATGGATATGATTGAGCGTTTGCGGATCTCGTGGAATTCTCACCGGCGAAGAGGTTCTGGACTCCACGCCCAAAAGCAATGCCTCAGAAGAAATAAATCCCCTGATTTTATTATTGAAGGATATAAATGCCTCTTTTAGCCGACTTATGATAAAATCGGGGTAAAGTTCAGACAAATCGGAAGATAATACCCCCGGATTATATGAACATTGAGGCAAAGTATGCGACCATGTGTTATTTAAAAAGTCGGTTAGCCGCTGCCCGGGAGCCACCAATGATTTTCCCCCTGCCAACCATGCTTTGTGCTCTGTTTCACGCTGAAACATCAGTCCCGCCAATTCTCGATGCTTTTGATAATCTTTTAAGTCGGATGGCTCTATAGAGACAACTATTCCTGCGTTTGCAAAAGGAGAATTCCGCTGAGAATTAGACATCCCGTTTACGACCTGTTGCTGATTACCGGTTGCCGAAGGAACAACAACTCCGCCAGGACACATGCAAAACGAAAACACTCCCCTTCCGTTCACTTGCTGAACTAAAGAGTAGCTTGCTGCAGGCAAATACTCAGGACGTTTGGGCAATTTATACTGCGAAGCATCAATAAGGGACTGAGGATGTTCTACCCGAAATCCCATGGCAAAAGGCTTGGATTCAATTGCAAATTTTTTCTGCGAGAAAAGTTCGTAAATATCGGAGGCAGAATGTCCTGTAGCCACCAGGTAAGCTTCAGCCGTATGACGATTAGAATCGCCATCCACAAGTGCCGTCACTTTATTATTTTCGACTAAAATATCGAAAATTTTAGCATTAAAATGCACTTCTCCTCCATGTTTAACAATCGTTTGCCTGATATTTGAAATAATTGCAGGCAATTTATCGGTGCCGATATGAGCATGGGCATCAATACCAATATCAGGATTGGCACCGTGGGCAATAAGCCACGACAAAACAGAAGCCACATCTCCGCGTTTGGTTGAACGCGTGTAAAGCTTACCATCGGAATAGGTTCCCGCTCCGCCTTCTCCAAAACACCAATTGGATTCGGGATTAACCGCGTTATTCCGGTTCATGTTCGCAATGTCGAACTTTCGATTGGATACATCTTTACCCCGCTCAAAAATAACGGGTTTTATTCCATGCTCGATAAGCCTAAGAGCTGCAAACAAACCGGCAGGACCGGCACCAACAATTATTACACGCTTACCGTTTTCTACATTGGGTAAATTATCAACAATTGAATTCTGCTCATCGGGCAACGATTCTCCAACAAAAACCTCATATTTCAGCAATGCCATAATCGGCTTTCTACGAGCATCAAGGGATCGTCTTCGGAGTATTGCCGTTACAATCTGAACTTCGTCAATATTTAATTCCTGAGCAATTTTTTTTCGAATTGTTTCCTGATTTTCCGCTTCAGAAGCAGGAATAAGAATTTCTATTTCATATATCATGAAGTTGCATTTAATTTATTCAAAAAGGAACGACACCTGCATGATCTTTGAATTCAGCCGTTCGATTGAATTTGAAAAAAGATTTCCTTCGCGCTGGATTAAATCGCGAAAACCATAAGCCATTTTGAACTCGGTGGAAAATTTAAAATAAGTCAAATAGAAATCGGCACCCACTCCAATCTGAAAAGAATAGTCGTTACGAAGAAGCTTAATCATCACCTCGTTCTTTTGCTCATTTTTCTTTTTAGCCTGTGAAGCCAAATCTATACTGTAATTAATTCCACCAATTACATAGACTCGCGCATTGTTCATCCTGCTCGATTTGAATTTTAACAACAACGGAAAATCAATATAGGTAGATTCTATATTCTTTTTTACTACCTGCGACACGGTATCATGATATTTTATGGTGTAGTTAATAATGCGGGCTCCAAAAGAGAGTGTGGGGGTAAACCGTAAATCAAAATTATTACCCAATCGCAAATTTGAGACGATTCCCAGATTAAAACCACTCTGAGGCTGAGATTCCACAACCATCAGCGAATCAAATGCATTAAGGTTGCTATAGGGTTTAATATTGAAATCAAATTTATTGTAAGCCAGCAAAAAGCCAAAATGATATTTCTTAAGATCGTATTTCGGGAGATTCGGCGCACGCACTTTTTGGGCATCCAACGAGTTAATCCCCGATATTGAGAAAATGATTGCGAGTAAGGTTATTTTTACTTTATCCATTTTTTTCATTTGATAGAAACGCATCTTCTGCAAAATTAGTACTTATTCTATCATTGTTAACAGAAAATGATTGTTTTTTCAAGATTTTTCGACCGGAATATAATGTAGCGATCCCCAAAGACCAATGCTGATAGCTGCAATCTTTAAATCCCTCATTCACAAAATAAGCATTCAAATCATCGTCCTGATTAAAGTCTAAAATCGAGTTTTTCAAGTAGGTGTACGCGTTTTTCTTATGCGTAAAAAGAGAGCCTATTGTGGGCAAAAACCAATTAAGGTAAACGGAATAGAATGGGCGGATTATCGAGATCGGGCGAGTCAATTCTATGATATAGTAACACCCGTTGGGTTTCAGCACACGATGTATTTCCCTAATTCCAACAGAAAAGTCCTCATAGTTTCGCACCCCGAAAGCCACTGTAACCACATCAAAAGTATTCTCGGGAAAAGGAATTTGCAATGCATCGGCAAGCATAAAACGAATATTGCCGGCCTTTTGCTTTTGCACCTTCTGCATTGCACAATCGAGCATTTTTTCAGAAATATCTACACCTACAATGCTACTGTGGGGAATTTTTGACAACTCGATGGTTAAATCGCCCGTGCCCGATGCTAAGTCAAGTATTTTTAATGGCGACGGGTGTTTCCTTGCAATGATTTTTCTTATCTTTTTACGCCACAGCCGATCTATTCCCAATGAAAGCACATGTCCCGTAGTATCATAGTCATCCGCAATTTGATTAAACATCAGAGCGATATTTTCTTTTTTTTTGGGCAATTTTTGCATAAAGCTAATCTATAATTTTAATCGGGAAATTTCGCCCAACAGCTTACTTTTATCGATGGGAACTACCCCAACGACCTCACACACAAGTCCTCCGGCCAAATTAGCAACAGCCGCCATTTTCTCAGGCGAAAAACCCAGTAAATAAACCAGTGTAGCCACGCTGATTACGGTGTCGCCAGCTCCCGACACATCCACAATATTGCGGAAATGAGCAGGAATAAGAGCATGCCGATATTTACCATCTAAACTCCAAACAACAAGTACCCCCTTTTCGCTCATGGTAATAAGAGCCATTTTAATGTCATGATCGGCAATATAGTGCGCAACAAGAGTACTCACTTCTTCTGTACTTGTATAATCAATAGAAGCTTTAGTTCCCTCTTTAAGCTCTTTTAAATTGGGTTTAAATAGAGTACACCGGTCATAATGGTTGAAATTCCTCTTTTTCGGATCAACGGTGACAGGAATTGAAGCTTTACCGGCTTTTTCTATTACCGCCCGAATAAGCATAGGATTAATCACACCTTTATCGTAGTCTTCAAATATTATTGCATCGATTAACGAGTGATCGAGTAGATAATTAATCTTTGCCAACATTTGTTTTTGCTCATCGGAAGACAGAAATGAATCCATTTCTTCATCTACACGCAAAAGCTGAGCATTGTTGCCGATAATTCTATATTTAACCGTCGTTATTCGCTCGGGACTATGAATCATAGCTTCAGTAGAGAGCCCCAGTGATTCCATAATCCGAATAAACTCTTTTCCGTTTTCGTCGGCACCAACAATAGCGCAAAGAATCGGGGTTGCCCCCATTGATTGAACGTTAAGGGCTACATTTGCAGCTCCCCCCAAACGATTATTACGTTTATTCAAATTCACAATAGGCACAGGAGCTTCGGGAGATATCCGATCCACAGAACCGAATAAATAGGCATCAATCATGACATCACCAATAACCAGTATGCGATTTTTTGCAATTGATTTTTCTATATCTAAAAAGTGTTTCTTATCCATAACTTTTAAGCTTACAAATCATTAAATAATATCTTTTTTATTCATATCGAGGCGTATAAACACAAAGAGGAGCAGTGTAAACGACCACAACGAAGAGCCACCATAGCTTAAGAACGGAAGTGGAATTCCGATAACCGGCATCAGACCGAGCGTCATTCCAATGTTAATAGCGATATGTGTAAATAAAATCATAGCTACGCCATAACCATAAATTCTACTGAAAGGAGAACGCTGCTTTTCGGATAGATAGATAATACGGGAAATAAGTGCAATAAAGACAGCGATGAGAAATGTACTTCCTATAAAACCCCACTCCTCGCCTACCGTGCAAAAAATAAAATCGGTGCTCTGCTCCGGCACAAATTTAAACTTAGTCTGTGTTCCCTGTAGAAACCCTTTGCCCTTTAATCCACCGGAGCCTATCGCTATTTTTGACTGGTTAACATTATACCCCACTCCTTTTGGATCGGTTTTCAGCCCTAACAATATTTCCACACGATCTTTCTGATGCGACTGTAATACATTTTCAAAGACATACTCCACTCCAAGCGTAAAACCGGAGGCAAACACATAAATAATCAGCAATGTAATTACATCTTTTCGATATTTCCGCACAATAAACCAAACAACAAGTGCAATTACCGTAATTGCACCAAGCACATACCATTGATTGAAAATCAGCGTAAAAATAAAAAGGAAAACGGCTAAAAGCCCAAACCAGATAATTGTCCCATTCATTCCCTCACGATAAAACACAAATAAAAATGAAAGAAAGACAATAGCCGAACCGGTGTCATTTTGGAGCAAAATGAATATGATCGGTAATCCAATTATCGCAAACGCCATCAAGCGAGTATCGCCTTGCATTATGGTTCTATTCGATTCTCCCAATAGCTTTGCGATAGCCATAGCTGTAGCAATTTTTGCAAATTCCGAAGGTTGAATTCCAAACTCTCCAATGCCTAACCACGATTTAGATCCGGCAATCTCCTTACCACACAAAGAGCACAATAAAAAAGCAGTAGAATATTAATTCCATAAAAGACAAAAGCAAAGGTGGTATAAAAACTTCGAATCGATTACAATAATAAAAAGAGCCAACAGCAATGCCGACAATATCCAGACCATCTGTTTCCCATAGCTTTGTGAAAAGTCGAGAATACTGGTATGCGTATCGTTATAAACCGCTGCATAAATATTCAGCCATCCGAAAAAAACCAGAATCAGGTATAAAATAACCAATGGCAAATCGATATTGGGCAAACAGGCTCTTGGATTGATATTCTCTTACCACCTTCGTATCAGATTAATGTTTGTAATTTTTTGTTCCAACTCTGTTTTTGTCACTTTACGTGTGAGATAATATTCAATCATTAAACTGGCAATTGGAGCAGCAATTTCTCCACCATAGCCGCCATTTTCTACAATTACACACATTGCTATTTTCGGATTCTTAACGGGAGCAAAACAAATAAATAACGAATGCGGTTGCCCATGAGGGTTCTGTGCAGTTCCTGTTTTGCCTGCAATAGAAAATTGCTCCTGCTTCGCCGAGGGTCGCCGTTCCTTTTAACAACGGCATCTTTCATCCCCTGAATTATCGGATCGAAATATTGTGATTCAATTCCTGTTTCATTGGGAGTGTTAAACCGTAAATTTTTATTTTTTTCGTTGCCTATTGCTTTAACGATATGAGGGGTATAATAATATCCCCGGTTTGCAATAATGACTGCTAGATTTGCTAGTTGTAGAGGAGTGGTTCCCAATTCTCCCTGGCCAATAGCAAGAGAAATAATAGAGAGCGCTTTCCATGCATTTTTTTCCTCTTGTTTTATCATAATACTCGGCTGTAGGCAATATCCCTTTAAGCTCATAAGGCAAGTCGGAGTTAAACTTACAGCCGAAACCCATTTTTAAAAACATATTGGCGCCAGGCATTATATCCCTCTTTTGAATTCCTATATTTTCGATGATTGTCGATAATGGCTCTAAAAGCTTTACAATAATAAGCATTACATGAATTCTGTATGGATTGCGATAAATTTAACGGGGAAGGATGACGGTGACATTTAACCGTAAGATTCCCTACATGAAATCCCAGTTCGCAAGAATATTGAGTCGTCGGCTTAAGCACACCTTCCTGTTCACCGATAAGTGCATTGACAATTTTAAATGTCGATCCGGGAGGGATACATCGCCATTAATGCCCGATTAAAAAGGGGATTATTGAGCGTGTCGCGAAGCAACTTCATATAATTTTCGGCTCGTACTCTTCCCCACTAATAAATTAGGATCGTAACTCGGACTGGATAACAATCGCTAGTGAATTCTCCCGTAGAGGGTTCAATGGCAACAATACTTCCTTTTTTCCCTTTCATCAATTTTTCACCATAGGCCTGAAGGTCAAGGTCAAGGCTAGACCAAAGGCTACTTCCTGCCTGAGCTATGGTATCGTATATTCCATTTTGAAACGAGCCTTTCTCCCTATTATGCACATCCACCATGGTTACACGCACACCTTTACGCCCACGCAAAATCTCTTCATAAGATTTTTCCATACCACTCACCCCAATATAGTCACCCGGTTTGTAATACGGATTTTTAGCAATTGCATCATCGTTTACTTCGCCGATATACCCTAAAGTGTGGGCAGCTGCAGGCACAGGGTACTTCCGAAGTGTACGCGACTGCACGTAAAACCCCTGAAACTTATACATTTTTTCTTCCAAATAACCATATACATCATTGGATATCTGCTTTTCAAAAATTGAAGATGAAAATCGGGAGTAAGTATTGGCTTTATCAAGACGCTTACGAACTTCTTCCGGCGTTAATCCCAAAATCCCGACACAAATCTGCCGTGTCAAGCTGATTCACCTGATTAGGAACAACCATTAAGTCGTATGTAGCCTCATTGTATGTCATCAGCTTGCCATTACGATCATAAATTATACCTCGAGCCGGATGCTGAATAATATACCGCAAAGCATTTCTATTGGCATATAATACCGAGCTATCATCGATAATCTGAAGATAAAAATAATCGGGCTAAAAAAACCACTCCAATAAGAATAAACATCGCGATTAATGTGTTTTTACGATTGGAATATGTAGTGGGCCTTCATTGATTATTCTTGTGACGTTATGTTTTAACGTGCAAATTTACTAATTTTATTGCCGCAATCATTATTTTTTTAGTAAACAAAACTTAATAATATGGATATTATTGAATTACGCACCTACTGTTTGTCAAAGCCTTATACCGAAGAGTGTTTGCCCTTTGATGAAAACACGCTGGTCTTTAAAGTTATGAAAAAAATATTTGCATTGCTATCACTTGACGAGCCCGCTTATCCTCGCCTTAATTTAAAATGTGATCCCGAGTTGGCTATAGAACTCCGGGAAAAATACACCTGCATCAATCCGGGCTATCACATGAACAAAAAACTTTGGAATTCCGTTACCGTGGATGGTTCGGTAAGTGATGACTTAATTAAAAGTTGGATTGACCACTCATACAATGAAGTGGTAAAAAAATTACCCAAAAAGCTACAATCTGAAATTAATACAACCAAATAACCGAAACGATCACTCCCTTTGTTTTTATTGCAAGAGTCCAAAATCAAGGCGTTTACAATATTAAACACGGCGTTTACTCTCGCAAATGAGCAACTTAAATATCACAAATAGCAAAGGAATTAGGAGGGGGATGCAACGGTCTCAATACATAGTTTTTCAAATTTATAATCAAGCAATTTTATTAAATAATTACATATCAGCTGAAAAATACATTTATAATATTTGCTAATTTACTAATTATTTGCTATATTTGTGCTATGACAATAAAAAAGGAGGCATAAATGAAAAAAGTAATTTTTACGATCTGCATTTTTACACTGATATTCCACTTTGCAGAAGCGCAAACCATTCCGAATGGAAACTTTGAAGATTGGCAAACTACAACAATAGCCAATCCGAACGGTGCCGTAACTTCAAACTTGGAATTTTTCCAAAGATATGGGGTCGGTGCTCCCATATTGGTGACCAGAGTTTTAGATGCACATGAGGGAACGTATGCCTGCAAAATAGAAACAAGCATTGTAGGTCAGGACACCTCATTCGGATATGCCGTTTTTGGAAAAGCAGGCAATAATGGGCCGGAAGGAGGATTCCCTTACACACAAGCCCCCGACAGCATTGTAGGCTGGTACAAATCAAGTATTGCCGTAGCTGATAGCGCATTGGTACTGGTCGCATTTAAGCTAAACGGCACCTCTGTTTCCCAAAATATGTTTTTTTTAAAAGGCACTCATAGCAATTACACCCGATTCTGTTTTCCCCTCAACCTTCCCGGAGGTTTTGCCTGCGACACCGTGCTCTTCGGAGTTGCATCCAGCGATCCGTTTACAGACGGAGCACCAAAGCCCGGCAGTTGGATAATCGTAGATGAAATTTCGTTTGTTGGCACAGGAATAACACAGCAGGTACCAAACACGAATTTTGAGTTATGGACCAATACATCGTTTGAAGCTCCTGATGAATGGCTAACTTATTATAGCGACGATATGACTGCAAATATATCAAAAACTACAGATAAATATGCCGGAAATTATGCCGCTAAGGTTACTACCATTTTTATGGGAGATCAGCTAATTAATGTTACTTTTAACGGAAGACAAGGAGATAACGGCCCTGAGGGAGGCCATCCGTACACGCTTTCTATTGACACACTTATGGGATATTACAAATACTCCCCGTCAACGGTTGATACGGCAATGGTTATGATGCAATTTCGAAAAAACGGAAGTGTTCTGGGTTGGAATGTCCAATACCTTTACCCAACTGCAACCTATACAAAATTTGAAATACCATTTAACTTAGGAACAAGCCCTGATTCAGTCGCGGTATTCCTTGCATCATCCACTTGGAATGCCACTCTCGCCAACGTAGGAAACTCCTTATATATCGACGAGGTGCAATTCAAATCACAGCCGCTGCATACCTCAATTAACGAGACAAACAATATCTTTAGAAATCTCATTTATCCTAACCCGAGTTCAAGCTCTGGCTTTATCAATGTAACATTCACAATGAGTTCAGCCGAACTTGTTATAATCTCTATTTATGACATTTCCGGAAAAGTAGTACTCACTAAGCCCATAAATGCTTCTGCGGATTAAATGTCTATAAAATTGACCTTGACCATTTAGTCAAAGGCATCTATTCAATCGATCTTAAAACCCGGACTCAAAACATCAGCGCTTCGAAATTTATAGTGAAATAAGTCCCATACTTGTTTATAGATGAATAATTGCTCTTGTTTATTTTAAGCAGGGCACAACAAAAAGAGCTTGAAATTTCAAGCTCTTTTTGTTGTGCGACTGAATGAATTTTATTCAATACCCGAAAAGTATTTCATAAACTGAATTCGCTGATATGCAGAGGGGCTGTCAATGTTCTGGTAACTCATTTTGCCTCTGAATTCATCTAATGTTTTGTAATTATGTTTTTTCATCCAAGTTTCAATCGTGTTATTCATTTCCGTGATCACCTGAAAACCTGGTTTATACAATGCGGAAGCCACCTGAACAGCATTCGCTCCGGCCAAAATCATTTTAATTGCAGTTTCTCCATCATGAATACCGGTTGAAGCACATATATCGGATTTAACGAGGACATCACGCAAAATCGCAGTCCAGCGCAATGGCAATGTGTATTCGTCGCCTTGGCTAAACACATTGGATGCGGTAACTTTAAAGTTGTCGATATCAATATCCGGAGAATAAAAACGATTGAACATTACAATTCCATTCACACCGGCCCAAGATAATTTCTCCATCATGCGTGCAAATGCAGAAAAATAAAGGCTGGTTTTTACGGCAATTGGGATGGTTACCTGTTTTTTTAATTTGTTCTACGATTTTAAAATATTGATTCTCGTAGTGTTCCGAGGTTATTTTTTCATTCGTTGGAATAATGAAGATATTGAGTTCGATGGCATCGGCACCGGCATCCTGAATTTTTTTCGCATATTTAATCCACTCTCCTGCCGAAGCACAATTGATACTGGCAATCACAGGAATGGAAAGTGCCTTTTTAGCATCCCGAATCAATGTAGTATATTCTGCAAACTCGTGAATTTCGGTATAATTGGAGATATAATCAACCGCTTCCGAATACATGAAATCAAGATTCTGATCTACAATATTTTTACCGGCTTCGTTAATAATCTGTTCTTCAAAAATAGATTTCAAAACTACTGCCCCGGCTCCGGCTTTTTCTAGTTGAATTAAATGCTCTACGGAATTTGTCATCCCACAACTTCCTGCTATTACAGGGCTTTTTAGCTCAAGTCCAAGATATTTTGTTGATAATAATGCCATGTTATTACGATTTTTTAATTATTTTAATAAGAACTGGATGTCATCTGAATTTTTAAACTCTTTAGGCTCCTGATTAAATTTAAACACACGAAGCGATTTTCCTCCGCGAAGGGTAAGTTCATTGGCATCGACCCGCAATGCGCAGGCTTCGCGCAATCCGACCACCGTAATATTCGGATTGGCATGTAAAAACTCGGTAATCCGGTCTTCGCGGGTTTCACCGCCATGTTTAATCATATTGTCAATCACTTCATTCTGGTCGAGATAATGCGGATTTATCTGAAATGGCAGTAAGTTTAAGCAGTCAAAACTTTCGGGCATAATGATCGGCATATCATTGGTTGTACACAACGTTGGAGAAGCAATGTTTGAACCTGCACTCCATCCGATATAGGGCATTCCTTCGAGAGCTCTATTGCGAATAGCACTCATCAACTTATACTGATGCAGATGATGCACCAAGTGAAATGTATTTCCACCTCCAACAATAATGCATTGTGCGTTTTTAACGGCTTTTATCGGATCTTCGCAACGATGAATCGAATTAATGGCTACACCGATCTTTTTAAACGGAACCATTACCTTATTTTCATAGTCATCGAAGCTGAAACTAACTCCGGCATAAGGAATAAACAATGCTTCCTTAATGGAATAACTCTGAACAAAAAGTTCAACTTCCGCCATTGCCCAGCCTAAATAAGCTTCACCATAATTGGTGGAATTACTCAATAATAATAAGTTTCTCATGAATTTCCTCTTTAGTATATTTTAAAGACAAAGAAACAAAAAAAAAAAACAAATGATTTCTGATTTTGTTTCTTTTTATAAAAAAATGTTTTTTATTGAGAATTTGATTATAACCATACATCCCTAATTCCAGGTTTAAACAGATATTAATTGTATGGGAATTCCGACTAAAAAGTAATCGAGTACTAGCGTAATAAGCGACCCGACTTTTTACTACTACACGAAGTTGCGCAAAGATACACACTGAGCCTGCCGAACTATCATCTCATCTTTCCCGAAAAATAAAAGATCTTCTTGACTTTAATTTTCGATCAAATCAAAAGCAAGTTTATGATAGATCGGAATGGTAATTCCATTTTGATCGTAAGTAAGCAGTTTTCCTTGATCGGCAGATTTTGCCATACCCTGTGCCAGTGGAATCTGCGCCAGCAATTGGGTTCCCAGCGAGCAAGCAAGTGCCTGACCTCCTCCTTGACCGAAAAGTTCATACCGTTCTTCGGGATGTTCTGTAGGAGAAAACCATGACATATTCTCTACAACCCCTGAAATCGGCACCTTCACACTATCGTTGAGAAACAACAAGCCCGCTTTTTGAGCATCGGCCACCGATAATTTCTGCGGAGTAGTTACAATAATGGATTTATTCGGTTTAACATCGTTACACAATGTAATCGGAATATCGCCGGTACCTGGAGGCATATCAATCACCATCACATCAATATCCCCCCATAAGGCATTAAAAAAGAGTTGTGAAAGTGCGTTCGAAGCTGCCGGTCCCCGCCATATCAAAGCCTGATCGGGGCGAACGAAAAAACCGATGGAAAGAATTTTAACTCCAAACTTCTCGGCAGGAATAATTACGTCTTTTCCTTCAATATTTGTCATTTCCGGGCGAAAATCCTCTAATCCGAATAAAATCGGAATCGAAGGCCCCCAAATATCCGCATCCAATAGTGCCGTTCTGAGTCCCTGACCTGCATAAGCCAGTGCCAGATTTGCCGCAACCGTCGATTTTCCCACGCCACCCTTACCGGAAGCTACCGCTATCCGGTGTTCAATCTTGTTTATTTCTAGCAATTCGCCCATTGTTAAATGTTTTATTTACAAAAGTAATATTTATAATCATATCCCATTAAATTATTTTAACTTTGCGAACTCACTTCTCACTACAACAATAACTATTATTTGAGTATCAACAAGGCTATCCTGAATAAATGACACTGAATTCGATTCTCTACAAGGCTAAAGCACGAAAAAAAGCATGAAGATTCTGATCATAAAAAAACATCATCAAAATATTGAAAACCACGACAAAGACAAAAAGAACCGACAGAAATAAGTCCATCGGTTCTAAATGTTTAATATTTATGAATTAGAGGCATCGAAATCCCCACAAATTTAACTTACGTAATTAGTGAGAACAGACATGACCATCTTCGGAATGATGGGAATCGTGGCTCGCACAACTCACTCCACTGTCTGTCAATTTGCCTGTTGCGAATTGTTTCACCAATAATGTAACATCTCCGCTACACCCCCTGATTACTTCAATCCCTGCATTATTGAGCACATTGATGGCGCCAGCTCCTATACCACCGGCTAACATCACCGTTACTCCTTGATCAGCCAGGACCGTCGCTATATTAGATTTACAACCACAACCTGCGGTTGCTTCAATGATATTTTCTTCTTTTACATCCCCACCTTCACTTACTGAAAAGACGCTGTAAAATGCGCAATGACCAAAATGATCATCGACTTGATTGTTTGCGGTTAAAGGAATGGCAACTTTCATATTTTTTTATTTTTTATGTATCTATATCCGAAAAAAACTTCTTAGAACTAATTATACTTTAGCCAGACCATTTTCCAAATCTGCAATGATATCTTCCGCATCTTCGATACCCACGGAAAAGCGGATCAAATCGTCGGTGATTCCGGCTTTTAATTTACCTTCTTTGGTTACTTTAGAGTGAGTCATCGAAGCAGGATGTTGAATAAGTGTTTCAACACCACCTAATGAAACGGCCAAAAGAGCAAGATGTACATTATTCATCAATTTTTTAGCACCTTCAAATTCGCTTTTTAAACCAAAGCTGATCATGGTACCAGAAGCCTTTAATTGGCGTTTCCCTAATTCGTATTGAGGATGTGATTTTAAACCGGGATATTTTACCCAAGCTACTTTTGAATGATTTTCGAGGAATTCTGCTACCTTTTGAGCACTTTCAACCGCTCTGTCAATACGAATTCCTAAAGTTTTTACACCTCTTAAAACTAAATAAGCTTGGTGTGGATCCATATTACAACCTAAACTTACCATCATGCCACGTAGCTTCTTATATAGCTGTTCTTCCTTTGCAATTACAATTCCGGCAACAACATCTGCATGTCCATTAATGAATTTGGTCATAGAATGAAAAACGATATCTGCACCTAAATCCAATGGTTTTAAAAGATATGGGCTACTGAATGTATTGTCAACGACCAATAAAGCACCATGACGGTGGGCAATTTCGGCACATTTTTCAATATCGGTAATATCCATAGTAGGATTTGCAGGGGATTCAATATACAAAACTTTTGTATTTGGGCGGAATGCTTTTTCTATGTTTTCTAAATTTGTAGTATTGATATAAGTGCTTTCAACGCCATATTTTGGATAATGATTTTCCATGATTGCACGGGAAGGACCATATACGGCATCGGTGCTCACCATGTGGTCGCCCGAAGCTAACAATGTTTGGTAAATCACGTTTACAGCTGCCATACCAGAGCTTACAGCAATTCCGCCACAACCGTTTTCCAACACTGCAATCTGACGTTCTAAAGCGTCAATGGTAGGATTGTTAATACGGGTATAAATATAGCCATTGCTTTCGCCCGCAAAGCATTTTGCTCCTTCTTCGGCACTTTTAAATGAAAAAGTTGAAGTTTGATAAATTGGAGGTGTTGCCGATCCAAATTGATCTTCAATTTCACCTGCGTGAATCAGTTTGGTATTAAACCCTGAATTTTTAGTGTCCATAATCTTATTATATTAATTGATTTGATTTTGAATTTATATGAATTAATTCATCCACTCCAAACATAGAGCAGGAATTGCATTTAGTATGATTGTCTAACCCTTGAATTAATTTATGGCATTTTTTGCATCGAAACCATTCTTGTTCAAACTGAAAATTCCCTCCTTCAATCTCGAGAGCTTTGCATTCAACCAATGCAGTTGCAATAATTTTAAGCGCTTTATTATAGATTCTTGTTAATGTGGGGCGGGAAACATGCATCTGTTCAGCGGCTAATTCATGCGACAGCATTTCATGATTGACCAATCGAATAGATTCATACCCTTCATAAGTTAGCTTTATCGTTTCTATTTTAGATGCAGTAAATCCATATGGCTTAAAACCAATCATCTTCGGTGGATTGCAAACCGTTCTTTTTATCTGTGGTCTTGCCATTAAGAATTGATAGTATTTAATTGCACTATTTTATTTTTTTTGCAAAGATAATGAACTTAGGTTCATAAACAAATATTTTTTTGACTTTTCTTCTAAAAAAAGATACGGGAATTTGCAAAATGATTATATCCATTGCAATTATTAAATATAAAATCGAACCCAGAAATAAATCCGGTCGGTAAAATTCCAATGACAGCCTCTGTTTATATTTCACCAGAAATAAGGGGAGTCACTTTTTCAGCAACTCCCCTTAATCGAATAATTTGAGAATTAGGACTATTTTTTTAATATTTTTTTCAAGACCTCTTCTTTACTCAATTTCTTGGTACAGAAGAACCAGTCGTAACATTTTGTGTTTTCATCCTTGCTTTCCATTCTCTCCTTTGCAACGCCACAAGATCCTGCCGTCGGGACAATTACTTCATCTCCTGGCCTCCAGTCAGCTGGAGTTGCTACGCTAAACTCATCCGCTGTCTGTAGTGCTAATATCACACGGTACAATTCGTCAAAATTACGCCCCAAACTCAATGGGTAGTAAATAATTGTTCTGATGATTCCTTGGGGATCTATGACAAACACAGCACGAACTGCCTTTGTGTTACTTTCGCCAGGCATCATCATCCCATATTTTTTGGCCACCTCCATCGTAATGTCTTCAATTAGCGGAAAGGTAACCTCCACATTTTTCATCCCCTTGTATTCAATTTTGTCCTTTATCGTTCGCAACCATGCGATATGGCTATATAACCCATCCACGGAAAGTCCAACTAATTTGCAATTGGCTTCATTAAATTGTTTTTCCATAGTTGCAAAAGTCATAAACTCAGAAGTACACACAGGAGTAAAATCTGCAGGGTGACTGAATAATATAACCCAACTTCCTTTATAATCGGCCGGAAAATTAATTTCCCCCTGTGTGGTCACAGCTTTAAATTCTGGTGCTTTTTCGCCAATTCTTGGCATAGCAAAAACTTGCTCTTCCATAATCTTATTGTTTAAATTTACATTCTAATTTTCATAAACTCTTCTTTCATTCTCCGAATATCGGTTATCTTCATTTCTCTCAGTTTTAAGTTTATAAACGTTATAACAACTAGATTATTAACAGTTCTATTAGATCAATTGTTCAAAATAAAATAAAAAAAAAGAGAACAAATCGGCATCAGAATATTAAACAAGCAGTGGAATGCTAATTTTCAAGGATCTGTTCAATGATTTTATCAAATGCTTCGGAAGGTTTTACATCGGACTGATTGTGAACACTTAATCCTTTTTCTGCAGCTTCCCCCAATTCGGCGACCAAAGGTATTTGCCCCAGCAACTTGGTGTTAGTCTCTTTTGCCAATAATTCACCGCCACCTTTACCAAAGATATAATATTTCTCTTCGGGATGAGGAACAGGAGAAAACCAGGACATATTTTCGACGATGCCTATAATTGGTACGGTAACGCCAAGGGTGGTAAAAAGAGAAACGGCCTTTCGTGCATCATTCAATGCAATTTCTTGAGGCGTGGTGACAATGATTGCTCCGGTAATCTCATACTTCTGCACTGTGGTAAGCTGAATATCACCGGTACCTGGAGGGAAATCGATAATCATATAATCCAAGTCTCCCCATTGGGTATTCTCAATGAGTTGACTTATTGCATTGGATGCCATAGGTCCACGCCAAATCAGCCCCTGATTTTTGGCAATAAAAAAACCGATGGACATGATTTTTACCCCGTATTTTTCAATGGGAAACATCGTTTCAGCATCCCCATTACGGGAGACTTCTGGATTTAAGCCTTCGATCCCAAACATCTTCGGGATGGATGGCCCATAAATATCGGCATCCACCAAGGCTACTTTTAATCCCTGACGAGCCAAGGTAATGGCAATATTTGCAGCGACCGTCGATTTTCCAACGCCCCCTTTTCCGGAAGCGATTACAATTATGTTTTTAACATTCGGCAAAGAGAATTTTTCCAAACTGCTCATGATTAGATAAATTTAATTTCGTTAGTAATAACTACACCTGCATTTTTGAATAACACCCCAACAGGACAGGTCTCTAGAGTGTGATTAAGACATTTCTCGATTTTTTGCATCTCTTCATTCGTCTTAATCGATAATACAAAATGGATGTCGGTAATGGTGGGAGCATTATCTTTTTGTTCCGCATTTACATCGACTTCCATTTTATCAAACGAGAGTCTCATTTTTTGTGCAACCATTGCAAAAATGGTTCCTACGCAACCGCTAAAACCCATCACACATACTTCCAAAGCGGTGGGTCCACTATTCATTCCCCCTTTTGCCTCGGGTAAATCGATGACCATACTGTGATTTCTTCCATTGTCGACAACAGATTGAAAACTGTCTTGTCCAAAGTGATTTTGATTTCATAATTATTGTTTTTTATATTTAGTTAATATTCGATTCCTTTTCGAGCTTGAACTCCTTTGTTATAGTAGTGTTTTATCTCTTTCATTTCAGTAATTAAATCGGGCGATATCATAAAGCTCCAATGGAGCGTATCTGCCAGTTAGTACAATTTCCATTTCGGACGGTTTTCGAGAAACAAGTTGAATCAACGCTTTTGTTTCAAAAAGATGGTAATAAAGGGCGATGCAAACTTCATCCAAAACAATTATATCAAATTGATTTTGTTTGATAATTGTAGCGACTTCCGACAATCCCTTTCGAGCAGCATCAATGTCATTTTGAGTGGGTTGGTTTTCGATAAAACAATCCAACCCAAATTGTTTGATGGTGATTTCTGGAAATCGTGCGATGGATTCTAATTCTGAATAATGCATCCCTTTTACAAATTGACCTATAAACACACGTTTACCAGCCCCTACAGCCCTTAGCGCCAACCCCAAAGCTGCAGTTGTTTTCCCTTTGCCGTTTCCAGTGTATAAGTGTACGTATCCGCTCATTTTTTTACTTTTTTTTGTTGAATTTACGCAGATAATAATCCTGATTATCGAACTCTAATTTTTGAATTAATTGCTGCTCAAGTAGCCCGTTTAACACCTCTTCGGTTTCATTTGTTTTTGCCATTAATGCCAACACCGCATCTTTTCGCATCGGATGAACCGCAGTAATACTAAGAATATCGGCCGTGAAATTTCCAGACGAA
This sequence comes from Bacteroidales bacterium, assembly GCA_963556065.3. Taxonomy (GTDB): domain Bacteria; phylum Bacteroidota; class Bacteroidia; order Bacteroidales; family WCHB1-69; genus JBAXTE01. The sequence continues at coordinate 57,141 of CAUVYH020000010.1, read as the reverse complement.
GCAAATGCATTTCCTTCGTATCCAGTAAGATGCTCTACGTTAATGTTCTTTTCTTTGAATTCGTGATATGCATAAGCGACTGAAAACTCATCAGCGCCAATAATGTTTTCGAAAGCTGTTGGGCGAGTTGGTATAGCAATATAAGCAACTGCTGGATGAATCGTTTGGATGAAATTTGCCAACAATCTAATTTCCATGCTATTGTCGTTTATTCCTTTTAACAACATCGATTCTGTCACTAAGACCCCCCGATAACTTTTTGCAAAATTTTCAATGCCCGAAAGAATCGAGTTCAATTTTATGCTTTTGTGTGGTTTATTGATTTTTTTCCAAGAGTTGTTAATTACCGAATCAACTTTAAACGAAAGATAATTTGCATTATATAATGCTCCCTGAACAGACTCCTCATTTATTAACGAGCTATTGGTGATAATCGCCACCGGAATCCCAAAAGTTTTCAATTTTTGAATCAAGATATTCAAGTGTATATCAAGTGTTGGCTCTCCATCGGGAACAATGGTGATATATTCGGGATAATCTTCCGTATTTAGTCGTTTCAGCTTGAGTTCGACTTGCCGAAGAATCTCATCTGGGTCGTAATATCCCATCCGTTGATATTGAATTATCTCTGCTTTCCCAATTTGGCAGTATGCGCAGGAATAACTACAAATCTCACGAGGAATATTGTTTATCCCCAAACGGCGTGATGTTACCAGTCCAAAAATAAGGTTTTCCATTGATTGTTTATAATGCTCTATGGACGAATTATTCAGGCTAAATTTCTTTTAAAGTTCCGTTTTTATACTGCTCATACGCTTGCGTAATCGTCATGCCGTGGGCATCCACAAAAATTTTCATATCTAGCCGTTTGAGGGCGATAGCTGCATTTTCTCCGGGTCCATTCCCCGTAATGAGCACATCCGGATTTAGTTCAAATATTTTTTGAGCGGTTGCGGTACCTGCCCCATGCGCTTCGTTTTTCACCGCGCTGTTATCAATAATGGTAGATTGTTTTGTATCTTCATCAAAAAGGATAAAGAATTCGGTTCTTCCAAACCGTGGATCAATCATTGAATCCCAAGTGGCTCCAGTGGATGTAAATGCAATTTTCATTTTTTTATGTTTTAAGGTTTAAAATCAAAGAACGATCGTTTTTATCTTTTCCCAACACTCCTTGAGCGTTTCTTTTAATATAGTTTGATCGTATTCCACAATGGTTTGTCTCTGCACCATTGCTTTGGTAAAGTTTTCGTTGTAAGGCAAATCTGCAAGATGAACAACCTGTTCTCCCTTTAAAAAATCGATGATTTCGGCGTATTTTTCTTTATTCACATCGGCCTTGTTGATAACACATCCAGCCTTGAGGTGAAATTTTTTCACCAATTGATACACTCGTTTTAAATCGTGTACTCCCGATACCGAGGGCTCTGCCACCAGGATTACGAAGTTAGCCCCTGATAGCGAGGAGACCACCGGACATCCAATACCGGGGGAACCATCGATAATAACAAATCTACTCCCTTTTTCTCGTGCTAATTCTTTGGCTTCGTTTTTTACTTTTGCCACCAGCTTACCAGAGTTATCTGCACCGATTTTAAGGCGTGCATGTACCATTTTGCTTCCCGTTTTTATATTAGAAATATACCATTCTCCTGCTAAACGTTCTTTGTTTGTAATAGCATCTACAGGACAAACACGGGAACAATATCCGCAACCTTCGCAGGAAAATGAATCTACTTTAAAGAGACGGTCATTAAAAGTGATAGCCCCAAAACGGCAGACGTTGGTGCATTTTCCGCATTGAATGCAGTTGCCTTGATTGATGTATGCCACTTTGCCACTGTAGAAATCCTCTTTGTAATCGAAATCGGGAGACATAAGCATGTGCATATCAGCAGCATCCACATCGCAATCGGCTATTATGGCTTCTTTACCAGCTAACACCGCAAACGAAGCGGCAATAGACGTTTTTCCGGTACCGCCTTTTCCTGATATTATGACAATTTCTTTCATTGGTTCACTCCTTTCGCAATGGTTAAACAATGATGATAAATCTGTTGCAACGCCTCTTTTACTTCTGGAAATTCCTGATAGATTAATTTTCCAGAAGAATAGAATTCTGCAATTCGACGATTATTCGGAATTTTTGCTAAAATTGGAATTTGTTCACGGATACAATAGTTTTCCACTTCATCGTTCCCAATTCCATAGCGGTTAATCACCACCCCAAAATCTTTTTCCATTGCGCGCATGGTATCCACAGCAAGTCCCAAATCGTGTGTTCCAAATGGAGTTGGCTCGGTAATCAATATGACAAAATCAGCATCTTTGGTCGCTTCCATCATCGGGCACGAAGTCCCTGGAGGCGAATCAAAAATAGCGATTTGAACGTGATTAAAATTTTGTTTAGCATAGTGTTTTACTTTTGCAATAAGTGGCACCGCTTGCTCTTCGCCAATATCGAGACGACTTTCGACAAAATGAAGCTTACCCCCATGCGATTCACGAATCATTCCGATACGTTTTTGCACCATCGGCAATGCGTTGTCAGGGCATAATTCGGAGCAAGCGAAACAACTATGGCACAATTCGGGAAAAACCATAATCGAAGGACCTAACTGAATAACAGCGTGAAAACTGCACACTTTAGCACATTGTCCACACAGGGAGCATTTTTTTTCATCCCATTGAGGGATGTCCTTAAACACTTCTTTTTGACAAGCAAATTCTCCACGGATAAAAAGCCCTGAATTGGGTTCTTCTGCATCTAAATCAACCAATACCACCTCCTGTTTTTCGGCTATAAATGCAGCTAAATTAGTAGATAGGGTCGTTTTACCCGTGCCTCCTTTGCCGCTTGCAATCGCTATTTTAAACATCTTTTTTCCACTCATAATACAATCTAATTTAGTTTACCCGAAATGGTATTTTTAATGACAAACTTATATTCCGACCTTGATTGTAATAATTCATTGGTCTTAAGGTTGACAGGTGATCAAAATACTGTGCATCAAACAAATTATTAACCGACAATCCCAAAACCAAGGTCTGTTTTAAGATAAAAAACTCGGTATAAGCGCTAATGTTTACCAATGTATATCCTTCTGATTCAGTCTCGTATGGAGATGGGGCGCTCTGTGACAATGCAGTTAACGCTGCGATTTTAATATTTGGCTTGTGTAAAAAGCCTATTTTTTTTGCTTCGGCTCTAATTTCATATCTCACTTTATTTGCTGGAATAAAAGGCAAATAATTACCATTTTCTTGCTTACCAATAACCGAGGAATAAGTTCCTTCGATGTGTAACCATGGTAATGATTTAGGATGAAAATGGATTCCTGCTTCCCCACCGTAAAGAGTCGCATTTGTTTGTGAAAAACGATAAATAGGAATGCCTGTAGCTGTGGTATCTGATGTTGGTGAAATGAATATATAATCGTTTATTTGATTATAAAATCCAGCCAAGTCGAATGATAAAAAATCTCCATGATAGTGCATGCTCAAATCTGTTTCATAAGAATTTTCTGGTGATAATGAGTCATTGCCAATTTCATATCTGTTCCCATGCATACCATTAGAAGTTAATTCGGAAATGTTCGGAACTCGATATCCTTTTGCAAAATTAGCTCTAAACATAATTTTTTCAACCGGTTGAAATGTTGCACCAATTGACCCGTTGAGGTTTGAAAACTCTTTTTTTACAGGTGGATGATAACTGATTGTATTCTCTTTCCCTAACGCAAAAGTTTCAGTATTATACACATCATATCTCAAACCTCCTTGCAATTTTAACTTTTTGAACAAGGTGTGTTGTGCCATTACAAGAAATCCAATGTTGTCAATATTTGCATCGGGCAAAAATTGAGAAGCTCTATTATTGAGGTTTCTGTTGTTTTGAGACATCCCTTGAACCCCAAAAATATATTCAGATTTTTCGTTAGAAGGCAAATACAATTTAGACTCATACGTAATCGTATTCAAGTTCATTTCAACAAAAGGGACCTCTAGAGTTGTTTGCAACTTTCTCAATGCTTTTTTGATAAGCTACGTTAATATCCCACTTAAATCTACCCATATAAACACTGTTCTGAGATGAAACCAATTGATGCTCCAAATCCTGATACCAAATTTCGTTTTATTCGGTCTTGCTTGGTAATTAATTGGGTAATGGCAGGCACAGTCATCCCTAAATCTTGCTTAAAATAGTCGTAGGAAAGTTTATAGAGTTCCAATTTTGCCGGTATATCCCGTATTGGCATTGAAGGTCATTTCGTTGAACCGTGAATTTGGAACAAAATTACCCCCCTCCTTGTAAATAATCGGCATGAGATTTATTTCCAAAACGAAATCCGCCAAAAAGATTTTTAGAAGCTCCTTTCAATCCGATGCTGTTGTTTATTCCAAGTGTGTTAGCGTGTAATTGCATTTGGTAGTCCCCAAGTATTTTGCCTATAGGTGCGGGTTTTTCTTTAATGAAATTTACAACTCCACCTATTGCATCCGAACCATAAAGCAAAGAAGCAGGTCCTTTAATAATTTCAACCCGTTCTACATCATTTTCATCTATTCCTAAAGGATGATTTTCGCTGAACTGATAATTTTCAATTCGGACTCCATTATTCATAACCAAAACGTCGTTCATCGAAAGTCCACGAATTACAGGTTTCGACACTCCTTGCCCTTTGGCAATCATATCAACACCTGGGACTTTGGTTAGCGCTTCCATAAAATTTGGCGAACCCGACATGGCAATATCCTTGCTTTTAAGCACCTCAATTTTTACTGCATTTTCGTGTTGCGAAGTCACATAACCGCCAGTTACAACAACTTCTTGAGACTGAATTATCGCAGGAGTTAAACAAATATTTAGCTCGTTTACTTCCTGCGTAATTTTAATTGTCTTTATTTGGGTATTATATCCAATATATGAAAATTGAATTTTTATTTTTCCACCTGGAATATTAGACATCTCATATTCCCCTGATTGATTTGTCACCGTCCCTTTATTGAGTTCGGTTAAAAAAACAGTTGTTCCAATCAACGGTTGATTGTTTATATCCGTCACCTTGCCTTTTATTTGATTTTGAGCGTTTACTTTTACGAAAATAAAGAGCACAAAGAAACCGAAAACGATTTTTTTCATTTTATTACATTTTAAATATACAAACATGTTGAATTCCATTTTTTAATAGTTCTAGTATTATTTGTAATTCGGGGAGGTGCTCGTAATAAAAATGAATATTCAAAACGATTAGAGCAATAGATATAAAAGTAAACATTGGCGATTTCTATACCGAAAGGCTGTTTATCATTTGCTTGTATCGATTCTTCTGTTGAAAAAAAAGAAAATTCGAAACTAGGAATTGGACATTTTTCGTGATGCTTATGAAAGTGCTGTTCGTTTTTTGCCGTACAAATAAAATGGTCGTGATGATGAAAAAAACCATCAATCAGCTTTATGGTCATTGGTAGAAAAAAAACAACAACCAATAAAACAGAGATTATATTTTTTTTATTTCGCACCATTTATATATACTTTCGACTTTTTTTATACAATTACAAACGTTAAAATTTCATTTCACGCCAATTCTTTTAATAAGATTACAACCGTTTTTGTAGTTGCCTTTTTCCACTGGCAATGGATATTTTAAAAGGCCTTTGATTAATCATAGTTTAATCGTGTTTTTTCATCGTTTATGGTTAACAAAATTGCTTTTTGCAGAAATGGCGTATCCCAAGTTTTAAGTGATTGGTGTGTTTTATAATATTTTTCCGGAATTGGATGAGTCCCAATAACAACCTTCATCCCATATTTTTGGGTAATCAACTTTTCAAAATGCTCCATATAAGGACAGGGAGGATACCCCACCAAAAATCCCGTAGCAAAATGAATATGCGTTACTCCGTTTTTTCTCATCTCTTCGGGAGCATATTCAATGTTTCCACCCGGACATCCGCCACAGGTGGTGTATGCAGCAAGTTCTACCGCTTTATCTTTATACATTTCGAAGGCTCCTTCTTTGTCTTGAAGGGCTCTGAAACACTTACCACCAGCACATGTGTGGTATCGATCACAAATAATGATTCCAATTTTAATTTTTTCCATAATAAAGCTAGCTTAAATGTAAACTTACATATATAATGACTATTCCTAATAGAATCAGTAAAATCTGACTTAACGAGTCTTTTAAGGTTGTTTTGTAATGCATTTCCGGAATCAACTGAGCCATTGACAGATACAAAAAGCTTGCAGCCGAAAAAGAGAGCACATAAGGAATGATGCTTTTTATTGAATTTGAAACAAAATAGGCGATTATCCCAAAAACAACAGCGGTGCTAACCGACAAAATTTTATACCAGAATGCTTTTCCCCTCGACAGTCCGTTTTTAATTAATATACTTAAATCGCCTAACGATTTCGGAATTTCGTGAAAAGCAATGGAGATGCTTACCATCAGCCCGACTTCAAATGAGACCAGAAACGAGGAGGTAATTACAACCCCATCGATAATGTGGTGAAATGCATCACCAATTAATGCAACCGACGATGATGCCTGACTACGTCTGACGCAATCTTTATTGCCGCAATTTCGCCACAGCACCACTTTTTCTAGAACAAAAAGGAATAAAATTCCGATTAAAATAAAACTCATTATTTTTGAAGGTTCAGCCATCGCAATTGCCTTAGGTATCATTCCCAAAAAAGCAGCTCCAAGCAAAATGCCACTCGCGATATAAAGGAAATATACCGAAACGCGATCCAAATCCCGATCTTTTAACAAAAGCATGAGACTGGCAACGGTAAGACAACCAATACTAGCTAAAATAAGAGCAATAAGAATAATGATAAAACTCATTTTTATTATCTTTGATTAAATACAATAAAACTTCCTTTTTCCACTTGTAATACTTCCGCAATCACATCGCACTTTGCCATCAAAAGGAAAAAAATACGAGAATCGTGCTCATTCATCAACCCTTCAAAGTTACCTTGGCCTTTTGAAATGATTAAATCCGCTTTTTGGTATTCTTCCAGAAAAGTTTTGCTGCACTTGTTTAGGACTGTTGACGGTGCATCATATCCATTGGAAATAACATCAGCAACATGGTCCATTCCCACCGTCAATGCATCTGTCAATGTTGCATCATTTAAAATCGGCAATCCTCTGACTACGTATGTTATATTCGGATGCATCATGGTTTCAATAAACAATTTATCAAACACGATTTCACCGGCATTATCGCCAAGATACAAGATGTGATTAGCTTTTTTGATTGCTTCTTTTAAAGAGACAGAGTCATCAACAGCAAATTCAGCCGCTAAAACCTGCGCTATCGTTTGTGCAATATCAAAAGGGCGGTTAACACCATAATCCATAACATTCCCTGCCACCGAAAGCCGGAGCGCTAAATCAAATGGATTTTCAGTTTGCAACACTTTCGGTTTCCATGTTTTATATAACTCTAAAGCAATATGATTGCTCCTGATTTTTTCTTCCAAAAACGGATCGCTATTATTCATCAATTGGCAAAAAAGGCCATTTAACTTTCGTTGAATTTCAGGACTGGAATTCTCTTTGTATTTAATAAAGATCGCCTTTGACCGAGCATTAAAAAGCGACATCTGATTATGAGAACAGTTAAACTTTTCACCTAACCTGGCGTATGTGGTCTCAAAGCATTCTAAGCATAGCTCTTTTATTTCAGATTTATGATCAATGGGAGCAATGTTCATGAGATGATTCATCGTGATTGCAATAGTTTTCGTTTAAATCCAATTTGTTTTCTAAAAAGCGGTTTACCAGAGCTGTCGGTTCATCGATGGGCGCACCGACAAACACATTGATATGTTGTTGATTAAACAAATCGATTGCCTGTTGACCCATCCCTCCGGCAATCACGTCGGTGGCTCCCAGTTGTGCAACCCATGCAGGATATAAGCCGGGCACATGTTCTGGCGGAATTACGTTTGAGGTTGAAATAATTTGATTGTTTTCTACTTCAATTACAGCAAATTGCTGACAGTGACCGAAATGTGCACATAGCACCCCGTTTTCGGTTGGAATTGCAAATTTTTTTTTCATTTTATAAATTTTAAATATATGATTATTTTTCTTTCTTTCTTTTGCTTTTAAGTTCCTGATAACGATTTTCGTAGGCAGCGATTTTTTGTTTAAATCCGTCGTAAGAAATCATTTTACGGAATGCCCATTTGTCGATAACAAACCCATCTTTCAGCAATAATATTCCGGGATTAGAGCGAATAATTGTTTTTAAAGCGACTGGGTCTGCAGTATATATTGGAAATTTTAAACTTACTTTTTTATTAAACTCATTAATGTAGTTTGGTGACGAACCAGTTAATAAGACCATTTGTATGCTGTCTTTCTGGAGGTCCTGTGAAAATTGGTTCAATTTAGCGAATGCTTCAATGTTCGTAGTGGTAATATCATAAGCAACGACCATGAAGATGAAGTTTTCACACGCGACCACATCTGCAGTATAGTCTTCTCCATCCACGTCAGAAATGATAAAATCATGGATCGGAGCCTCTTTAAAGGGCTGAATGATGGTTTTCCGTTGCTCTACAAAGGTAAGGTTCGACATGCGGATTGAATCTTCCCAGGGCAGATTCTCTGCTGTAAACAATTCTTCGTCACCGGTTTGATTGTTTTTGTAAGCCAGCTTGATTTCTGATTTTTCGGGAGTTGACACCACCTGTTCGGCAATATTGTTTCCAATTTTCCATGGTCTGAAATCAATAATTGCATCATATCTGAGAGCATATAACTGAATTCCCAAAATAAAAATCAAGCCCAAAGAGGATAAAAACAGTTCTGTTTTCACATTCTTACTTAGGCTGGCGACAGCTTTCCTATTTAGGAATACAATTAGTGCGAACAATAAAAAACCAATATTTTTATAGAAGGTTTCCCAATTTGTTAGCACTATAAAATCTCCGAAACAACCACAATCGCTAACTGGGTTTGCGAACGCCAAATAAAGTGTAAGTGGTGTAAAAAAAGCCATAAAGAGCAATGCTCCCCATGCAAAGAGTTTAACTCGGATGCGAAATAATATGGCAAATCCAATAAAAAACTCGGCAATATTCAACAAAAAGGCAAAAACAACGGAAGCAGGCAATAGCCATGACAAATGGAAGGCTTCGAGGTAATCATGAATTTTATATGCCGAACCCAACGGATCCACAGCTTTAACAAAACCCGAGAAAATAAATAACAGCCCAATCACGACGCATGCAAATTGCATTGTTGGCTTCTTTAATCCCTTTACATATCTATTGAAAATAAAAGTTAAGGATGCGGTAAATATTATGATTAAAATTATTATGTTACTGTTCATAATGTATTAAATTAAGTCTTTCATTAAAAAATAAAAAAGAAACTGCCTCTTAAAAAATGCTCCTGAAGCAGTTTCTTAAATCAACTACCAGGCACCTCTAAAACGATGCTGTTGTCCCAGACCAAAACATCTGCCTCTTCCTGAACCCATAGCATTTCCACATCCAAAGCCAAATCCTTTTCCTTGCATACTTTCATTACGATTTTCGTTGGTTTGTTCTTCCGTTTTGGTCGCTTGGCGTCTGAGATTCATACCATAAGTGCTACATCGTCCCATTTTTCGCCCAGTCATTGCACCCATTCCGCTGGGTCCTGTTTGATTAAATCCCGGCATTTTGCCCTCCTTTTTTATTTGATTTAAAGGATTCTATGATTTTCATAGAATTTTCGTTAATTCATTTTATAAAGCCGAGCGTTTGTCCCCCAAAACCGTTTAATACACCCTGCTTATTTGCACACATATTCGCTACAGTGTTTTACTGCCACAATACACCTCTTCAACCTCTAATACAACCACTGCGTGACCCGGGTGTTTTGGGTTATTCCATTTTTTCATATCGTTGTAGAACTCACCCTCCGTATGATACTTGATATTTCCTTTTATCTGATAAGCTTCCGCTTCGCTTACCATAAAAAGAATGACTCCTTTGCTCCCTTGTTTGATGTTTGCACGAGTTTTATCGAAATAATTATCTGCAATAAGAAACTTACTGTCGTCGAAACGAACAATACTCTTAACATAAATAGAGTTTGGTACATTTTGGTTATCAACAGTTGTAAAGATGGAAGCTCCCATCCTTTTTTCCCATGCTAATTGAATACTTTCAGGTATTTTTTTCATTTATTAATGATTTAATAGCGTTATAATTTCGGATACTTTCTGGTCCGGATCTTTTATCCCAATCATTTGAATTTTCAAGCTATCAAGCTGAGGTTTGATTTTTATTCCAAACTCACCCGATATTATTTTGCTTACGTTTTTTGATGCAACTAATTTGACCGAAGCCAACCCGGCATCTTCATCCATATCTTTATTCGGGTTTGGAATAAACTCCGTTGATTGACTCTCGGTATCGAAAATCACAAAGTAGGCACAACGGCCAAACCGCTGGTCAATTGGTGATTCCATTGAATTTCCGGTAGATGTGATAGCGACTCTCATACAAAATATTATTTATTGGTTGTTATATTCTTTTTATTGAGGGGGGATTAACACGCAAATATTGCATAAGCGCGTTTAGAAGGGCTCTATTTCACAATTTTCATTTACATTATCTAAACTTGAAATATTTTCATTGCCACATAAGGGACAACTTTTAATCTCTTTGTCTTTTTCGGGATTATTAAAGTGACAATTACAATTTTTACACTCATACCAGTCACTATCAAAATAAACCTTACCACCTTCGATATGAATTTGTCTTCCTTCCACAAACGCTTTAGAAATCTTTTTAAGGGCGGAAGCATAAATTCTGGTAAACGTGGGCCTGGAAACGCCCATCATCACAGATGCCTGAAGATGATTTAGCATATCATAATCGCTAAGACGAATAGCCTCGTACTCCTCGTATAGTAAATTAACCGGCTCTAGCTTTTGGTTGTCGGATTCCAGACCATAAGGCTTAAACCCTTTGATTAAAGGAGGGTTTACAACTTTTCTCATTACTTTTATTCTTGGGCACATAATTTTAAATAATCATTAGTTCACTGCAAAGATAATGAACTATTGTTCATAAATCAATTTTTTTTATATATTTGCAAAAAATATTTTTAAATGATAGACAGAATAACTAACTCGGAGACCAAACAAGATAAAATTGTTTTTCCCGGTGATTTAAACAATAATTCAACATTGTTTGGAGGTATTGCCATGCAATGGATGGATGAAGTGGCATATATAACGGCCATTCGTTTTGCAAAAAAGAAAATGGTGACTGTTTCTGTTGAAAAAATCCAGTTTTTGTTTCCAATAAAGGCCGGTGAAATTGTTGAAATTATAGGAAAAGTAGTAAAAACCGGGTATGTAAAACTCGAGATACTAGTAGAAATCTTTATTGAAGATATTATCTCGAATCAAAGGCAAAAAGCGATAAGTGCATTGTTTACCTTTGCTGCAGTCGATCATTTAAACAAACCAATAGCAATGGGAAAATTTACTGATAATTATAATTGCGTTGAAAGCATCTAATCCATAATGAGAAATCCATAACAAGTAATAAATCATCAAAATTTCAATGGATTCTAAGTACACAACCGGTCACTTTGTCCCAACAATTATCGGAAGAAAAGAAATTAGACAAAATAATGCACAAGAATTTTTAATGCATGTGTTTACAAACCTTGTCCTAAAATCTGCAAACATGAATCTACATTATTGTATTTCAGTAGTTTAATATTTTTTCAACAAACCTTATTTGGAAAATTCAACGCATCCACTCTTTTTTTACTTAATTTTTGCATATACCGTTTTCCAATTTCCCTTATATTTGCAATAAAAAAAATGAAAAGATCAATTTTCCCCCTACTCTTTTTTTTAATATTCAATGGTTTTGCATCTCTTGCACAGGACACAACATATCAGTTGCCGGAATTCAACATCAATGCAAACAGAGACTATCCTGCACAAACCATACAGGGGCTTCGGCTCGAAAGCATTCCCAATCCGCAGTGCGATATCGGCACTTTGCTCCGGATGATGCCCAACACTTCCGGCATCCGGCGTGGCGGTTCGGCTATCGATCCCGTATATCGGGGGTTTCGCAATAACCAGCTGCTTATCACCACCAGCGAAGGCATCCGGATCGAAGGTGGTTGCCCCAACCGCATGGATCCCACTACCAGCCATATTGATGCGGATGATATAAGTTTGCTGCGATGGGAAAGCGGCAGCAATATGCTTTTATACGGACAAGCCATCGGCGGTGTTTTGGTGATGGAGACGGATCAACCTCAGCCTTTTCAGAAATGGACACTAAAAACACAGATTAAAACGGGTTTTGAAAGCAACACGCTCGGGTTCTCTTCGAATATAAAAATTCAGGGCGGAAACAAAAAAGTCTTTTTTATCCTCAGCGGAGGATATAAGAACTACGGCAATTACACCGATGGCCGCGATTCGGCAGTAAACTCATCATACCAGAAAGACTTTTTTACCGCAAAAATCGGGGTTGCGCTCACATCCAAACAGCACCTCATTGCAAGCTACACCCGATCGGAGTCGAGAGATGTCCGTTATCCGGCCTTGTCGATGGACGAAAAATCGGACTTTACAAACCTGTTCAACCTCTCCTACCTGATATTTAACAACGAAAAGCAGGAAGTTTTTAAAATCAACGCATACTACACCGGAGTCGCACACCTGATGGATAATTTTCATCGGCCTCAGGCTTCGCAAATTGTGGCTCCGGCAACCAGCATCATGCGTGCAGAATCCGCAGTAGATGCCTATACCACAGGGCTGAACTTCCAAAAAAAGCTCAAATTCAACAAACTGTCAGCTATTTTGGGCGGCGACATTCATCAAATTAACAAGGACGGAACCAGAACCCGCAACATGATTATGACCATGAACGGACTCACCACCACTTCGACTAAATACGACAACCTTTGGAATGATGCAGTAATTATAAATACCGGAATTTACGGACAGTTCGCTTATGCTTTACCCTCGCTCCATTCTGCCTTAACGGGAACACTCCGCTATGATTATCACCAACATTTTTCTGCAGACACCTTTAATCTGGTAAAAAACGATGTGGAATATTTCACCAAAAACACCGTCGGAAATCAGATGTTTAGCTATGGTTTACGCTACGACTGGGATTTATCAAAAACAATTTCAGTTTCTATTGATGCCGTTTCCGCTCAGCGAAGTCCAAATATGAACGAACTTTATATTAAGCGCATGGGCGTGGGTTTTGATAATTACGACTATCTGGGAAACCCAAATCTGAAACCGGAAACCAATCATCAGGTTACACTAAATTTCAGAGCGGCCATAAAGGACATTTCTTTAGGGGTTAACCTTTTTGCATCACAGGTGGACGATTATATCGGAGCCGTTCTGCTTCCGCCAAGTATAATTACGCCTGCCACTCAGGGAGCACCGGGCGTTAAACAGTTTTCCAATCTGGGATCCGCTCATTTTTACGGCGGAGAGTTGGTGCTGAACTCATCGACAAAAAAGCACCTTGAGTATGGAGCTTCAGCCGGTTACACTTATGCAACACTCGACCATGCCATAAAATACAATATTGTTAACAGTCAAGTGGTGTCACAGGAAATCATCGACAACGATCCGCTGCCCGAAATTCCTGCGATGAGCACCTCTGCATGGGTATTGTACAAAATATCGAAATGGCACCTGATTCCGCAACTGAATATTGAATACACGCTTCCCCAACATGCGGTTTCCGAAGCTAATTACGAATCTTCAACTCCTGATTATATGCTGATAAACGCCAACATTAGCTACACTTTTAAAACATGGGCAACCCTTAACCTGGGGGCAAACAATCTACTGAACAAAGCCTACTACAATCATCTCAACCGAAGAGTGGTTTCGTCGAACCCGGCAGAAAAAATCAAACTCTACGAACCGGGACGTGTTGTTTATGTATCTTTAAAACTTGAATTTTAAAACGAGTATCAATGCATCAAAAAATAGCATTTTTAATGATCATCATTCTTTTTATCACCTTGTTTACAGGGTGCAAAAAAGATCAGGTGGTGGAAATACAAACCCCAGCCTCAACTTCCGGAAATCTGAAAATTGCATTTTCGCATTCGGTAGGCAGCGATTCATTAACCCTCAACTCCAACCAATACGTGAACGAAGCCGGAAACCACTACGAAATCGATGAAGTAAAGTATTTTATTTCCGACGTGCAACTTTTCCTGCATAACGGATCCACGAAGCTTATCGATGATTGGACCGCCATTCATTATATAGATATCAGCATTCCATCAACGCTCACTTGGAATGTTTACGACACCATTTCGCAGGGTGGCATTGATTCCGTTTCTTTTGTTTTCGGGATATCGGAGCAACGAAATCAATCATTTATGTTTGTCAACCCACCCGAATCAAATATGATGTGGCCGGACATCCTCGGTGGCGGTTACCACTACATGATGATAAACGGGAAATGGATTGATACCGCACAAGTTGATCAGCCTTTCAATTTCCATCTGGGAATCGGACAACTATATGCCGACACTATTACCTACAATACCAGCACCATTACCGGATACGTACAAAATTACTTTACCGTAACGCTTCCCACTCCCGGACTTACCATTAACACCGGGAGTACATCTACTTTAAAATTAAATATGGATATTTCCTCCTGGTTTAAAACCCCGCATATTTGGAATTTTAATTACTGGGGTGGTGCCGTAATGCAAAACCAACGAGCCATGAACACGATGAAAGAGAATGGTTTTGATGTGTTTTCGGTGAAGCAATAACTTAAATTAACGGCTATCCGCTATTAGTGTCAAACGTTTTTTATTAAAATCAGAATCAGCCGTAACCATAACGTCAGAGGCTTGCTGCTCGGTGGCGATTTGATACTGTACAAAAAAGTGTGTAAAGCTCAAAAAAAATTGATTTTTGTCGTGGAAACAATAAATGTGAACCAAGTAGAACAGGTAAACCAAGTGAACAGGTTTCTTGGTCTCCTAGTCACTTGGTTTATCTCTTCCCTTTTAAATACTTGATCAAACCGCTGAGTTGACTTGTAATAATAATAATTTTTTCGCACACCTCATCTAGGATCTTCTGATTTATATAGCCCAAATTCCCTGAAATTATCATTTGCGTTTCCAGTTCCGACAAGCTACCGAGAGCGATGTATAAAAACTGGATGTTTTCCTTGTCATGATTTCTTCCGGCACCTTCGGCAATATTCGACGGCACAGATACTGCCGATCTCCTGATTTGACTCACTAAACCATAAAGCTCCGAATTCGGGAAGTCCTTTGTAATGGAATAGATCTCCGTAACCATTGATATTGAATTCTTCGATACTGTACAAAAAAGTGATCATCGTTCAACCCCCTCTCTCTTTTACACGGTCTCTATTTGAATAGATTGCTCGTTTACGTAAACGATAAATCCAGACACGGATTCATACCCTAATTTTTCATAAAGGCTTTTGTAGTTAGCTATTTGTTCAGTGTGGAGTTTTGAATGCCGCCCTGTTTTGAAATCAATAACAGAAATTGTATTTTCAATTTCAACAGCTCTGTCCGGGCGAAATATTTCCCCTTGGGCATTTACAATTTCAATTTCGTTAAATGCTTTGATGTCTTTTGCAAACAAATGATGCAATGTGGGATGATTTATCATGGAAAGCACCATTTGCTTTATGGTTTGTACTTGTTCCGCAGTTATGTTAAAAGTTTTTTTAGTATATTCCAAAGCTTCTTTTACATCGGCATGAGTTCGAATATTGGACATGGTGAAATGAAACAGGTTCCCTAAAAGTTGTTCATGAGTGTTATCAAACTCTGCACTAATCCAGTGGTTCTGTTTCCAATCAACAGAATGCAATTCGGAAATTGATACCACGTCGGTTTCCGTTGGTTTAAATATTGTTTTTTTATTTTCGGCATCTCCATATATAAAATCGATAGAAGAGGAGGATTCTTCTTTTAAGAATGAGTCGAATGTGCTTGCAAATACGGCGATACTGCCTACATACGAAAATACGGTTGTGTTTGCAGGAGGGGTGTCGATGATAATATGCAATCGCTCTATGGCTCTAGTGAGTGCAACGTATAAAATGTTTACTTTGTCGATTAATATTTTTGTGAGTTCGCTGGATATTTCAGCCGAAAATTCATTATCCTCCGACTCCTGAGGAGGAAGCTTTGCGACCTTTAGCAGTTGATCTTTGTCGCTGGATTTTTCTGTTAAATTAACCCATAGATCATCCCTTTTTGAGCTTGTTTTGTAGTCGGGGAAAATCACCACAGGATATTCAAGCCCCTTCGATTTATGGATGGTGAGCAATGTGATTCCATCCATGTCGTCGGGCATTTCCACCGAAATGGTATCCTGTTTATCGTCCCACCAATCCCAGAAAAGTTGCTCTTGAGACATTGTCATCGATTTTTCGTTGAGCAAATTCAAAAAGGTTAGCAAATAAATATCGGCGGGCATATTGAGATGAAATGCACGCATGACAAATTCGGCCTTTTCGTACAAATTTAAGGAGTCGAGCTGATGAAAAGTAAAATCGAAATGACTTTTTCCGAAAATTTTCTCAAGTTCTGAAAAATTCACTATTTTCGGATGAGTATATAACATTGCATCCGGTTTAAAAAGCTGATAAAATTTATGAAGCAAAGAGTAAGCGAGAACCTGATTTGAGTTTTGAAAATAGTATCGGAGTACCGTCATCACAAAAAGCACTTTAAGTGAAGAGGTTACCAGTAGCGATTCGGAGGAAATTACAGGGATTTTTCGGTTGCTAAGAAAAGATGCAATTTCGGGGGCATGTGTTTTATCCCGAGTGAGAATTGCGATGTCTTTATAACGAAATCCATCTCGAATAGCTTTTTCTACATGAAGAAAAATTCGATTAAGCGCAAAATCGGTGTACTTTATTTCTTCCGACTTTTTTAATTGACTAACGGTAACCCATCCCCCGTTTTTTGAAGGCAAATATTTTTGTTTGTGATCTTTATATAAAGGAGCTAACTCGGGATAAATATTCACCAAATATTGAAAAAATTCATTATTGAAGGAAACAATGCGTTCCAAAGAGCGAAAATTGGTATCTAGATTGATGCTTTTAAATTGACTCTTTAGCGTATTTTCCATTTGAGAGATGATGGGATTGTGTTCTGGATTCGGAATTTCGGGGAGCGAAACAAAGTGCTCCACATCTCCTCCACGAAAGCGGTAAATGGCTTGTTTCGGGTCTCCGAAAAGGATGGCTTTCCCGCTGCCGACTTCGTGGTATGCCGACAGCGCTTCGCAAATTAAAGGTAATATGTTGAGCCATTGCATTTGAGACGTATCTTGAAACTCGTCGATAAAATAATAGTAGTATTTATCGCCGAGACGTTCGTAAATATATGGAGTGGGCTCTTGCGAAGTGATTTCGTTTAATTTGAAATTAGTATTTGAAATCTGAAAAGTGTGCTCAAGCGATTCTATTTGCGACAACATCCGTTTTAACTCGTTGAGCAGTGCCATGGGAAAGATTCGTTTTTGAATGGCGGTGATGAATAAAAGACGCTTAACATCCTCGATGTTTTGTTCGAGTAATTTTGCGAACAGCGTTTCGATATTTTGGAATGCTACAAGGTCTTTATTGTTTTTTTGAGGAAACCAATATCCTTCGTAGAGCGCTTTCTTAAGCGTTTTTCCGATAGTGTAGGATTCTTTTTCTATTGATTTAAACCAACTCGACAGAAATTTTGAAGTAAAGCTATCAATCGGAATATTCTGTTCGTCAAGGAGTGCTTTCATCGATTCGATATCCCGTTTAAGCTTCCGTTTAAGTTCTGCCTTTTCTCCATTGAAACTGTGAATAATTTTTGTAAAATCGTCAAGAGATAAGTGCTGCAATGCGTCGATAAATAATTTGCTCTGTTCGCGAAACAGTTCGGGGGTAAAATTCTGAATCTCTTTTTCGATGTGCCAGCTTTTAGAGTCTTCGGCGCTGGCATTAATAAAATCGATCATCATATTGGTGAGATATTCGTTTTCCCCTACCTGATCGATGAGTAACTCGACTACTCGTTCGACAATCTCTTTATTTTCGATTTCGAGTTGAAAGTTTGATGGAATATCCAAATCATAAGCGAAAGTTCTTAATATCCGCTGAAAAAAAGCATCAATGGTAATAATGGAAAAATCGGAATAATTGTAAATTATTTTTTTCAACAGGATTGTGGCATTTTTCAAAGCAATTTCCCTTGGAATATCCAGCTCGCTAAGAACGACAGGTAAAATTTCGGTATATCCTTTTGAAGTATCGTTACTGCTATCTAAATCAGTTAAATAGCTCAGAATTCGATCTTTCATTTCGGCTGCCGCCTTGTTGGTAAAAGTAATCGCCAATATATTTTTGTAGGCTTCGGGATTTGCCAACCCAATTTTAAGATACTCTTTAGCTAAAGAAAAAGTTTTGCCGGAGCCTGCAGATGCTTGGTATATTGTAAAAGTCATCGTATGTTTGTAAATGATTTGTCGAAATTACAAAAATAATGATTGCTTTGAAACAAAATAACATTCTTCTTTTTGCTTTATTAATGTTGTTTATTCCGTTGCAGAAATTGCCGGCACAAATGGAGTTGCCCTATTGTCCTCCGGTTGATTCATTTACGGTAATCGGCCATTTAAAACCGATTTCACAGGGATTTACCGGAACTTGCTGGAGTTATGCGATGGTGTCGTTGCTCGAATCGGAGCATTTAAGGGTGTATAAAGATTCGCTGAAATTGTCGGAAATGTGGTTTGCTTATTACGATTTTGAGGGAAAAATAGATTGGGTTTTAGCAAACAGAAAAGATACTTTTGTGGAAGGATCACAATGTAATTCGGTATTGCGGTATATCGAAAAAGTAGGTGCGGTTCCCGCTTATGCATATTTGGGACGAAAAGCCGATGCTAAATTTTTCGACTATTCCACAATGTTCGAAAATATTCAGCTGTGGGTAGAAAAAGTGAAGCAGCATAAAAAGCTGAAAGATAAAAAAGCAAAGCTTAAATACCTCAAAATATTGAATGCCACCATGGAAAATCCGCCTCAGAAATTTTACGATAAGAACTTGAAAAAAGAGGTTACCCCGAGAGAATTTGCGCAGGCCGAATTAAGGTTAAACTCGGGCGATTACTATTCCTTTATGAGCAATGCACTGCTCCCTTTTGGTCAACGGGGAATATTGCAGGAACCCGACAACTGGTGGCAGGGAAATAATTACTATAATTTACCGATAAGTACGTTTGTCGCTGCCATAAAGGAAGCGCTTCTGCATGGATACACGGTAGTGGTTTCGGGTGATGTCACCGAGAAAACGTATCAACCGCATATTCCTTACAGCTGGTGTAATAATGCAGGAATTACCAATATGGATAGTCTTCGGATAGTGGAAAAGTTGAATAAAAGTACCGAAGATAATCATAGTTGGCATATTGTGGGTTACTATCCGGCAAAAAACGGCTGGTGGTTTTACATTAAAGACTCCGCCTTTTGGGATGATCCGATCAACGGATATCATTTTATTCACGAGAGCTACCTTACTCGCAAAGCTGTTAGTATGTGCATGCATAAGTACGCTGCAAGGTCGGTGGTGAATGGCATTATTAAGTAGTCGGGAAAATTCTTAAATTTTGAGAATTCTATTTGTAAATGTTTTACATTTGTGGTAAAGAATAATCACTAAAAAATCAACAATGGGCTATTTTCAAAAAAACGAATTTCTATCACCCGATAATTTTATTCACATTTATTCGGGAACCTCTAAAGATGAATTGAATAAACAGATTGATGAAGTATTGCTTTCCGACGGATATAGAATGATTATAGGAAACCCCGGAAATGCTGTTTATGAGAAGGGCAACAAAACAATGAGAGTATGGTTCGGTGCGTTTGTTAAGTATTACAAGTTTAAGTTTTTAACTTTTTCGGACGACTCGGGCAATATTAAAGTTCAGGTAGTCAAGGATTCATCGGGAATGTCCGGTGGCATGATCGGGATGGATCAGGTAAAAAAAGAACTGACCCGGTTGTCTATCGTCCTACAGTCGATTTAGAGATTAGTTACCGAATACATTGCTTTGTCGTGTTTTCGGAATGTGCAAATTGCGGGCTAACCAATCGGATGGTTTTACCGCAAAAGAATGAGGTCAATAACGAACCAATTAAATTGGAATAATAATGAAAAACTTCCTTTTTCTGGCGCTTACGGTTCTCGCTTCGGTTGCCGTGGCCCAATCGGACATGGAAAAATTCCCGACTTACGAAGCGGTGGTGAATCGGTTTTATGCGGATTATTCCGTGAAAGAGGTGCCGGCTACCGCGTTTGTTACGTTTGAAAAACGGCCTCAGGGCTGGTATGTTGTAGCTACCGACTATGCCGAAGGTCCAAAGGTGTTCAAGAACGAACTGCTCTGGAGTTCTGCGGAAAAATCGTTTCGAAATATTGATTTTATTAAAGCAGAGTCAACAAACGAGAACCTCGATAAGATTTCGGAGAATATGCAAAAGTACGACCGGACGTATTACGATATATGTCCCTACTATGGCTATGCAGGATGGGATTGGGATGTGATTCAAAATTTCAAGATGGTTGCAAATTTGAATGATACGTTATTATATGCCTTGGGACGAGCCTACTCTTCATATTCCAGCAATCTGCTTAACGATAACAGCGGTTTTGCCGACAAGTCTAAGCAATTCAAGCTACCCAAAGGAAAAAACAGCCTTACTGAAAATCAGCTCAAGGAGTATCGGTTTTATAGGCATTTGGCCATCGAGAAATATCTTCAATTGTCCAAACAAAACCCCAAATTCATGACCATTGTTGGTTCAATTTGGATAAAAACCTCTAATGAATATCTATGTTCTTTCCTCGAAATGCGCACATACCAGAACGAACAGGAGGCAAATAAGGAATTGGTCGATGGATTGTATTCGGACTTTTATATTGCTTATGCCAAAAACTACTTGAACTCGTGCGATAAAAATGCAATTCTTTTCACCAATGGCGACAACGACACCTATCCGTTGTTGTACGTGCAGGCAAAATATGGCTTTAGAACCGATGTTTTAGTCGTGAATTTGAGCTTGTTGCAAACCGAAAGATACATCAACAGCTTTCGTGAAAATGTTCTGAAAGCACCGGCATTGCATTTGTCGCTTTCGCCCGAGGACATCAGCGGGAATAAAAAGGATTTGATTTATATTATTAAAGATGAAGAAAATGATAAGCCGATTGAATTATCCAATTTGGTGAAGATGGTTAAGGATGAGAAATATACCGTGCCAAATGGAGGATCGAAATATGTTTATGTGCCCTCCAATAAATTTATCTTTACAAAGGGAAAACAGTCCATTAAATGGGAAATAAGCAATCAATATTTCTTGCTTAATCAATTGATGGTGTTGGACATCATTGCCACCGGGAAATTGGATAGGCCGGTTTATTTTGCAAGTTCGATCGATCGCGACTACTTTTTCGGATTAAGCGATTATTGTAAGCTGGATGGTTTGGCATATCGACTTACTACAAACAAATTAGCAAAACCAGACCAAATAGGGTCGACAGACTCGCGGCTTTTATACGATAACTTGATGAACAAATTTGATTGGCCGGGGGGCAAAATAATAGATAACACAGAGAAGATGGTTTGTGCCCAATACAGGTCGATTTTCCATCGATTGGCAGATGCACTTATCGAAGAAGATAAAAAGGATTCGGCAAGAAAAGTGCTGGATAAATGTGTTGCTTTAATGCCGGATGAACAATGCCGTTATGATGGATATTTCGTTCCGTTTATTGAAGATTACTACATGATTCATGAATTTGAAAATGGAAACAGGATTGCCAAAGTGTTGATCCAAAACCTGAAAAGCGACACGGATTCAGATTTGTACGACGATTCGAAGGGACAGAGAGAGTGGAACAAG
Source organism: Bacteroidales bacterium (assembly GCA_963556065.3). Taxonomy (GTDB): domain Bacteria; phylum Bacteroidota; class Bacteroidia; order Bacteroidales; family WCHB1-69; genus JBAXTE01. The sequence continues at coordinate 35,129 of CAUVYH020000010.1, read as the reverse complement.
TATCTGTTGGAATATCTTAAAGACTTGTTTGCAAAATACAATCAGGATACGATGTTGAAAGAACTGGAGAAGTAAGTGGCAGATCGATTTGAAAATGAATGTTGGTTAATAAAAATAATAGCAGAATATGAAGAAAAACATGGTGGTTTATTATTCCAAAAATGGAAGTAATCGGTATCTGGCAGAAAGAATTGCTCGAAGTTTAGACTGTGATATTGATGTGATTCGGCCTAAACTTAAGCCGTTCCTTATATTGATGCTTAAAAAGAGTATAGGAATTAAGGATTTTAAAAATAATCCGAACGGTTACGAACAGATTATTTTGTGTGGTCCTATTTGGATGGGTAGGCTTATTTCGCCTTTAAAAGGGTTTATTGCCAAATACAGTGCGGGTATCAAAAGCCTCCGCTTTGTAACCTGTTGTGCCGGTACCGACAAAATGAAAGACGATAAGTACGGGTATGGCTTGGTCTTTAAGCAGGTTGAAGCGCTTCTGGGCGACCGATGTGTGAGCTGCGATGCCTTTCCGGTGGCGCTGGTGCTCCCCGAAGATAAAAACGGGAACAACAACGTGATTATGAAAACCCGCCTGTCGGATGCCAACTTTACCGGCGAAATCCAACGGCGTTTCGATGATTTTATCCGAAAGGTAAAGGAAGTCTAGAATGATGGGAAAAGATAATAAGATTTGTTTTTTCGAACATCTATACGACTTATCCATTTTCGAATCCTCCGGGAAAAATATGTAAGACTGACGGTAGCGAAAAAGATATTGACTATTCCCCGTTGGATAAAAATGCTATTGTTTATCCCGCAGAAGAAACGGCATGAAAAACTTTGCATTACATTTGCCAAACAGAGCTTCGTGGTTTGTTATTCAGCCGTTAAGCTTCACGAGACGAAGGATGGCAAAGTCAATTTTTGGGAGCCTCTTGTAAATGTCCGTTGGATAATTTGGATATTTAAAAAAAATGATTAAATTTGTTTCCAATAAAAACAAACCACTTGAACTATGAATAAAAAACTTATTAAAATAATGGATAAACCTTTATGTAATTCGTGTATTTACTTGATTTACAACAATATAAGCAAAGATTCCAGTCTTAAACTAAGTACGATATAGTCGCCATTAGGCGACTATCCAATCGTTAGGCTTCATGCAAAAAACAGCTCGCGACAGATTGACAAATATAAAAATGGATAGTAAGATTTTCAGAAATATCATTGACAAATATTCGCAAGAAATTGGATTTCAAAGAAAATGGAATGCATGGATTAAAGAGACCGAAGAAACTACTATTGCGTTGATTTTAAGAAAATCAGGATATAGCAATAGTTACTACTTGCGGATTAAAATAAATCTATCTGATTCAGAAAACATAAAACCAGAGATAGATAAAAATTGGATTAAACACGATGTTGCAGATATTTTATTAAGTTTTGATTCTAATCATTTGGATTTATTTGACCTGGAAAACAATCTAAGCGATGATACTCGTGAAAATGACTTGCAAGAGATTTTTCGAACTGAACTAAAGCAATTGATTGAAAAATTATCCTCTAAAAAAAGGATTATGGAACGAGCAAAAAAAGAAGGTATGTTTTTATTGCCTTACACAAAAAGCAAACTCGGATTATAACAGATTTCAAAGATATTAGAGTAATCTATTGTATGAAGATTTGTAAATTGACCGATAGTAACGAGATATTAATAAACTAAGATAAAAATGCACGAAAGCCTAACACATGGTATAAAAAATTGCCGTTGCAGTGCTGGTTTCAAGGTTTTCACTTCTATTAAAGTTCAGAGTAGCTTGATAAGGAAGCACTTCGAAATCGGCAACTTTTCATACCATCAACGTTAGCTGTCATATTGAATTGCCGAGTGAGCATAATAATGAAATAAAAAAAACACTATAACAATGTTCTTCAATAAAAAACATACTGAACAGGATTTTATTAAACCAATTAGCCCTGACAACTCAATAGTTGAATACCGAATTATTAAGACTTTAGGACAAGGTGGTTTTGGAACAACATATCTTTGTATAGACGGTAATTTGAAAAGAAAGTGTGTTTTAAAAGAATATACACCACATAGCATTGCATATAGACACAAATCAAATGAATTAAAACCAATCAAAAGTAAATATATAAATGCGTACGAAATTGGATTGAATGACTTTTTAAGTGAAGCAAGAAATGTTGCACTGTTTAATCATCCAAATATTGTAAGGATTAATAGATTCTTTAAATCAAATAACACTGGATATTTTGTAATGGACTATGAAGAAGGTATTAGCCTTCGAGAAACCATGCTAAAAAGAAATGTTCGATTCGAAGAGTATGAATTAGAAAAAATCATACTCCCTTTGTGTGATGGGCTTTTTCAATTACATAAGAGAAATCTGATTCACAGAGATATAAAACCTGAGAATATAATTATTAGAAATGATGGCACCCCTATCTTAATTGATTTTGGAGCAATTGGAGATTTAAACTCAATTACATATGATGATTACAAAATATACGCAACCCCATACTATGCGCCTTACGAACAATATAGACCAGACTTGCCTCAAGGACCATGGATTGATATTTATGCTCTTGGAGCAACTCTTTACGAAATGGTTGCAGGTATTCGACCACAAAATTCAATTGATAGAATAAAATCTGATCAATTGCTATCAATTTCAGTAATTGGTAGGGGTTTATATGGCACAAAGTTACTAAGCCTTATAGATAAATGTCTTTCATTAGATTATAACAATAGACCAAAAAGTGTTAGTGATTTCTTATCATTACTTCAAACAGACAAATATATAACGCTTCGAAATGTCGTAGATTCTATTACAATAAAGGCTATTCAGCAATTTTTAAATTTTGCAAGTCCAAATGCAGGTTTAATAGTTGATGAATTTATTGCGTTTATAATTGGTTTTTCAGTTTTAGATTTAACTTGGCGTCTCGGCAAAGGGAAACTAATGGACAAAACCACCTTTGAAAAATTAATTGATATTGAATTAGTGAAGAAAAGTGAAGAAAAGTTGAAAGCTGCTGGATTTACTACAATTAATCGCTCTTTAACTTTGGATTTGTTAAAAAACAGACTAGAAGAATATGCAGCTTCATATCTTTTAGATAGGCAAGAAACAAACTGGACATATGATTTAACGAGAAAACAATGTGTTCGAAATTGTCTACGCCCCGATTTTAAAGATGATATTTCTGGTTTCATAGAACTGTTAGAAGAAGTAATTGACCGTTATCGTGGAAGAGTTAAAAAAGAGCTGGAAAAACTATATTATTAACCAACACACAAAATTATCTATGAACTCATTTGAAAAAAATATTAATGAAATTATGAATTTCAGTTCATTTATATATGATGAACTGTTTTGCTATTTTTATACCTACAAAAATATTCCTGTTTATAATTACAAGTTGCCAAAAGGGAATAGTTTTTTTCGATCAAGGAAAAATGACAATTTCAATAATTTTCAAAATATTTGCGATTTGTATTCACCGCCTAGCTCTTTAGTGAAAAATTATAGTCGCGCAAATACCCCATTTCAAAGTGTATTTTATGTTTCTGACACGTGGGAAACGAACTTAGCAGAGCTAAAACCTTTTCTCTTAGAAGGACTGGCAATTGGTGATGTAATTTGGATAACTCAAGCAAAATGGAAACAATTGGAGGATTTAAACTTAGTTATTATTCCAGACTTTACAAATCCAAAAATGAATAAGTTTATAAATAATTGTGTGTCAGAGCTTTCTGAAAGTCAAATTCAATTCCTAAGTTTTATAAATAGTTTTTTTAGTAAACCAATTAATCTGACTAAACATGGTTCAAAAACATATCAATTAACATCAGCCTTTTGTAATGCAATTTTAGCAGAGTCAGTCCGAAGCAAAAGTCCAATAGACGGAATAATTTACACAAGTGCTGTATATGGCTCTGGTTTCAATTTTGCATTGAACTCAAGTCTTTTAGATGAGAATAAAGTAGTAGTTGAAAAAATAGCAAAACACTTTCTTAGAAAAACATCTAAGACTACATTTGATAATATTATTCCTCCAAATAAGCCTACGAATATTGACTTTGAAAAGAATAAAATAGAATGGGAATAGAAATACGCCAGCTAACAGCAAGGCTTAGCACAATTGCGGGTTAGAAAGTAATTTGGAAGTTCGGATAAAATAATTAACTTTGGCGTGGGATGACAGGGACGTGTTTCAAAAACCGCAACTGTGCCAAGCCGCGATCGTTAGGAGCAATAAAAAAACGAAAAGCATGAGAAAATTCACATTAATAATTGCAATTTTATTGACTGCAATAAGATTGCTAGGTTCAGAATTAACAAACAAAAATCAAATGATTATTGACACTGTTTTCAGTGAATCTTTACAAGAGAACAGGATAATTTCGGTTTATTTACCACCTGATTTTGATAATAATAAAACATATCCGGTAATTTTTGCAACAGACGGACAGTTGCTTGATAGTGTATACAAAATATCTCTTGACAGTTTGATTGAAAAAGGTCAATTACCAGAATTGATAATGATTGGAGCTTTCTCTAATGAGAAAAAAGTGGAAGGAAAAGATTATGAATATCGTAATTGTGAATATGTAAAAGACTGGGGGGAAGATAGTATTTTGAAAAAGAGGTTTGAAAATCATTTGATTTTTTTTACACAAGAAATGATTAAATATGTTGAGCAAAAGTATCCGATATCAAAAGAAAGAAAAGACAGATATTTTTACGGGTTTTCTAATGGTGCCGGATTTGGAATTACAATGAGTGTTCTAAGACCTGATTTGATAAGTCATTATCTCTGTTTTTCGATGGCAGGCGGGCAATTTGATAAATTAAAGATAGGAGTTGATAATTATCCCTACATTGATTTATTTTATGGCAATAAAGAACCTTTTCCTTTAACCTTGAAAATAGTTGAATTTGATAAATATCTGACAGAGAAAGGATATAACCATAACCTGACAGTTTATGAAGGTGGACACGATAGGGAAATATGGAGACATTTATTTTTAGAACAACTTGAAAAAATAATGAATAATTAAAGCACCTAACACACAATATAGCCAATAAGGGTTTCAGTGGTATGCGAAGGGTTGTAGCCAGCTTCAATTTTTCGTGTACCATGATAGAAAATCACACGCAATCCCTTACTGACCACATTGTAAAACGTTAGGCACAAGGCGAAAAAACAAGTTACAGTATTAATTGAAATAATATTTTAATGAAAGCAATTACGATTTCAATAACGTTTTTAATAATTATTACAAAGATATTTGGACAAGATACTTGTTTAAAAATAACTCGTCTTACTCCATATGACACAGTTACTGAAGCGGATTATATACACCGAACTATTTTTTTGGTTGAAAGCCTAAAGGACACAGTAGAAATTGAGAGATTTGCAAGTTCATGTGGTTGTGAAGCTCCATATATCGCACATGGAATAATATATCCCAATTATCCAGACACCGTTTATGTAGCGTCTTTATTATTGGGTCGTCCAGGTCCTTATCATAAGTCAACATATTTAATGACAAAATCTGGTTGTTTTCAGACAATTTTTACGGATTTTTATGTTTCAAATTATCTTCCACCGACAAATATAACCATAGAAAGATTCCACAAAGAAATTTTAGATGAATATTCCTTTGTGGAAAGTAAAAATGATTGTATTTACGATTTATTAGTAAATAATATTGGAACAAATAATTTAGTTATTAAGGATATTAAAAGCACGAATCCAGACATTATAATTTCGTCGTGGGATAGGCAAAAACAAATTAAAACAGGTGATTCGGATTGGCTACGAATATTCTTGACAAAGACTAATGCTAGCGATAGGCTTTCCATTGAAATAATATATAATACGAACCAAAAACTGACATGGAGTGAAGACTAAAACGCCCAGTGCCTAACAAAGCCTTGCTTTCATCGGGGGTGAACTGAAACTAGAAACGACAAACAAATTAATAAACGTCAGCGGTAAGCGACAGGAAAGTGGGGTTTAATCCCCGCCGAAAAGCAAGCCTCGGGCGTTATGCCGCATGCTATAAAAACCGTTCAACCTGAAAAATGTATGATTTAAAGACTGATTAATTGTATTTACCGAGATGTATTTTTCTGGATAATGACGGATTAATACTTTTGATTTTAAAATTTAATGACTATGAATGTATTAATTGTTGGAACCGGAGTAATTGGAACAATCTACGGTTGGGCTTTAAAAGAAGCCGGAATTAATGTGACTCATTTGGTTAGGACAAGCAAACCAGATTTAGTTAATAATGGAGCAAAGATAGACATCCTTGACGAGCGAAAAGGATTTAAAAAATATAATCAAACAAATTATCACATTACGATAACTGATTCCTTAGCGGATAATTCAAATTATGATTTAGTTATTGTTCCAACAAACTGGTATCAGACTGAATTGGCATTAAAAGCAATTGTACCAAAATGTTCAAACTCTTTTTTTTATATTGTTACATCAAACTGGACTGGAACAGAAATGTTTGATAGCATTTTAAGTAAGAACAGATATATTTTAGGCTATCCAGATGGAGGTGGAACCATAAAGAACGGTGTCTATTGGACAAATATTGGCCCTGAGATTCATATTGCAAAACCTGATTTGGAAAACAAAAAGGGTTTTGATTTGGCCAAAGAAATATTTTCTAAAGCCAATATTAAAATGGATGTTCAGGAAAATATGCTTCATTGGTTGTGGGTTCACAATGCTGGTTCGACAGCTATTTCATTGGCATTTCAAAAACACAAAAACACAGAGAAATATCTGACAGATAAAAAGCTATTAAAACAATCTTTTTTTGGCAACAAGAGAATGTCTTGATTTATGTGAGAAACGTGGAGCCTATTCAAATAAATATCCAGAGATTTCGGCATTTAAGTGGCCAATGTGGTTATTGATTCCAATGTTTAAATTTAATTTTCGTCATAATGAGAGCATGAAAAGATATACAGCACACGGAGAATCAATGCCGATAGATGATATAGCCTGTAATTATTATGATATATTAAAGACAGCTAAAGAAATTAATTTTGAAATGCCATATTATCAGGAATTAGAAGAAATATTAAAACGAAGCACGACGTCACAATCGAGTAGACTGCCCCGCCAGATAAACTGACGGGGAGAGCCTCTCACACCACTGTACGTACGGTTCTCGTATACAGCGGTTTCCGCCAAATGGCGGATGGAGCAACTTTCTCGTAATAACCAAGCAAAGATTCGTAACCTCTTTTATGTAAGCGTTCTAAGGTAATAGTAGTTATCAGAATTGGACTTTGAGCGACTGCCCATCCCCCTTTTCTGGTTCTACTCCATGCATAGGCGTGATCTTGGTCCATCCCTAATCGAATCAGGTTTTTCCTTTTACTCATAACCCAGTATATTTATTCAGCGGTATTCGTGAGCTCCCTTCGGTCGGTTCCGTTCAGGTTTCTTCCAGTGATGCCAAATACAATATCTTAGACGGTTACGCACCCAAGCATCGGTGGTTTTGAGTTTACCTTGAATACTTGCAATGCGGTAATATCCAATCCACCCTCGTTGAATCTCTTTAAGTCGATGAATTCGTTCGTCGAAAGAGCAAGGTGTGGTTTTCCTCGTAGTGGTTTTGAGCTTTTGTTTGAGTGATTTCCACCCTTTATCGCTAACCACGAGTTGATATTTACCTCTATCGCCTTTAATAAATGTAGGAACAAACCCAAAACCCAGAATTGTGAAATTTACAGGTTTTCGTATTCCGCTTTTCTCCCTATTGATTGGTAATTTAAGTTTATTCTTGAGAAAGAGATAAATTTCATTTCCTATCTTTCGGGCTTGATGGTTCTTTTTGCAATAGATACTAAAGTCGTCAGCGTATCGCACCCACTGCAATCCTTGTCGTTCCAGCTCTTTATCCAGTTCATTGAGCATGATATTGGATAGTAACGGCTTAGCGGGCTTCCCTGCGGCACTCCTTTCCTTCGTTTGACTAATTTCCCATTTATTAGAATGGGCGCTCTCACCCATTTTCGGATAAGGCGTAGCGTGAGGGGGCATTTTATCTTGCAATACAATAATTGCAATAGGATGCAGTGATCTACTTCATCGAAGAAACTTTTCAAATCAATATCCACAATGTGATGGAGTCCTGAATTAATGTACTCTTGTGCTTTTAGAACCGCTTTTTGTGCGTTTTTATTGGGTCGAAACCCATAACTGTAATCTTCAAAATTCATCTCGAATTTCAAGGCTATCGCTTGCCCAACCGCTTGTTGCAAAAATCGGTCGGTAACTGTTGGAATACCCAATAATCTAGTTTTCCCATTGCTCTTGGGTATCTCTACCCCCAAAATGGCTTGAGGCAAGTATGTGCCTTTGCGTAGTTCTGACTCTATACGTTCCCTATGCTTGGATAGGTAATCGTATAATTCATTCACCGACATGCCATCCACGCCTGCCGAACCTTTGTTCTTTACAACTTGGCGGTATGCTTGTCTTACGTTAATTGGGTTTAGTACTTGTTCAATCATTCCATTTTGTTTTACTTCGTTTGCTCTGTTTCTCTTAGAATAAGGCTAGTCCATAGGCATCCTTACTGAATTCAAAACATCTTAATGTTCAGTCCTTCGTTGTTTTGTGAGACCTCCGATTATCTGTATCGGCTCGTTTTCCGCAACTACTATGACCCCTGCTGACTTCTCATTGATCAACCCGTGAACGATGAGACCTCCCCCGGTAAGTGCTTTTCCCTTCCTCCAATGCCTGCGTTATCTACATAAGCACTCCTTTGTGTTCTTAGGGCTTTACAATGATGTGTTTGCTTACCCAAGTATTTATGCCTCATATACCGTTTCTGTTCGTCAGTACCGGATTTTGCAGTCGGTATTTGCTCTTTATTCAATCGCAAATAATCTTCAGTGCATGTCTCACGACAAACCACCTTGCGACTTGCTAATGTTTCGAGATCTCACTCTCGCACACAAGGGACTTACACCCTCTGGGAAAAAACTTATTGCTTGCTCTTTAAAAATAAATTTGTATTTTTGAATTTTTCAAAGAGCTTACAACAAGTGTGAGCTGCACATGCAGGGCACACACAAAGGCTCACAAGCAATTGGGGTTTAGATGGTTATGCGTGCTTCGCTCTCGCTTGCAAGCTTTCTGCACGGGGGATAAGCTCGCGTCCACGAAGTCCCCAACTGCTTGTAGCCTTGTCCGTTAGCGCACATTAAAAAAAATGGAAACACTGACAGAAAAAGACGTCGAGATTTTAGATTTTATTCTAAAAACTGCTATACAAAAAGGTGCTGTATTTCCTGATGATTTACCACCTCTGAGCGGTTCTTTTTTGGGTAAAGCGAAAGAAGTAAAATCAAAGGATTATGCATACTATCTTGACCTTTTGAAACTTTATGGCATTGTCGAAATAGAGAAAAATCTTTCAGGATTTAAGATTAGTCCCATTCATATAAAAACTAATAATTTTTATAATCAAGGTGGGTTTAAAGCTATTTACGATAAGCAACAGTTTGATTTAAAAAGGAAACAAGAATTTGATGATATCAGTTTTAGAAAATTAAAATCGGATGCTAAACTTTCCAAATGGCAGGTTAAGACTTTTTGGTGGATTTTTGCATTGGCTTGCTTTGGTGGTCTATATAGCATCTATGATTTAACGAATAAGATTATTAGTAAAAAACAAGACCAAGAAATATTGACAAAACCGCAGATGGAATTGGAGTTGTCCAAATTACGTACTTTGATTCTTGACCATAAAAAGATTGATTCGGTTGATATTGATAAGATTAATAAAGACACATTGAAAAAGAAATAAATAAAATATTTGATATAATTTTGATTGACAAATAATTAACGTGCGCTAATAAATAGGGCTTCAAGCGGTGCGCAGCACCCAGCCCCGCTTGTGGGCGAGGGTGAACGAGAAGTGCAGGTTGAACCAACTCTTTGGTGAAGCCTATGGATTTCCAAACGAATTAATTTGTAATATGGTGATGAAAAACTGTTTTATATCAAAATCCGGAAGCTATTTGTTTTGGCTCAAAAAAGAAAGTTGGGATTAGTGAAGCGTATTCAAAAACAAATTACTAAATTTGAACTTTCAAAGGAAAACTTTGAGTTTGTAACTAATTAATTATCAATGCCAAAATTTGACGTTAGTCAGAATACGATAAAAACGAATGTGAAATTTAAAACAGATAATAATGAGATTAAAATTTTTGACAATTATTGTAGTTGCATTGCTGACACAAAATTTATTTGCCCAAAAGAAACTACCAACGATTAAGGCAAGTTCTTTACAAGTTGATATTAAGGTTGATGGCAATTTAATGAAAAACGCTTGGACAATAGTTCCGGAAGCCAACCCGGATATTTATAGAACTTCGGCGAAAAAGGTAACATTTTATACCGATATCGATTCGATTTCATTTGACGTTAAACAGGATGAACAATATGATTTTGTGATTTTGCTCAACGGCAAGGATTCTGCAAACACTCGAATTGTTTGGGAGCCGTCAAAGTTAGATATATTGAGAAAAGCAGAAAATTACAACTACTCTGATAACCGTTTTATCCCAAAATTCACATACCAATCGCAAGATAACCCTAACCTGAAAAAAATAAGAAGCGATTTGAAACTTGACTCAATAGCAGGTAGCGGAAATGAACTTTCTCAAATTTTTAATTTAATGCATTGGGTTCATAATATAGTAAAACATGATGGGAGTAGTAACAATCCGACTTTAAAAAATGCGATTGACTTAATAAGGACTTGTAAAGTCGAAAATCGAGGAGTAAATTGCAGAATGATGGCAATAATTCTAAATGAATGTTACTTATCTATGGGCATAAAATCAAGGTACATTACCTGCATGCCTAGAGAAACCAAGTTCGATGATTGTCACGTCATAAATATGGTCTATAGCAAAAATTTGAACAAATGGATTTGGATTGATCCGACATTTGATGCTTATGTTATGGACGACAAAGGGAACTTACTTGGAATACAAGAAGTTAGGGAGAGGCTTATTAAAGGGCAAGCCGTAATTCTAAACGCAGATGCTAATTGGAATAGAACAGCACTACAAACCAAAGAGCATTATTTAGAATATTATATGGCAAAAAACCTCTATCGATTGGAAACGCCTTTGGTAAGTGAATACAATACGGAGACTTGGGAGAAAGGCAAGGAAGTTATCTATGTTGAACTTTTGCCATTGGACGGGATTGTTCAGACACCTCAGAAAAAGGAAGAAACGAATGATAATACAGGAGTCAAATTCATAAATTATAAAACAAATAATCCTGACATATTTTGGATGAAACCTGAATAAATTAGTACGAAATGCTAGACACAATGGGCTCAGCGGGTATTTAAGTGTTATCGTCTGCTCAAACTTTTATGTCGGTGGGCAGAACTACTTCGCAATCCATTACGGCATATAGACTCAAACGTTGAGAAAATGGAAAAAATATCACGGGGACTAACTTTTAAGGGCTATACTTCAGCGATAGGTTCTGCTATATTTATCGTTGGGCTTATAATTACTATTTCCGAAATGCCTCCAAGTATTTCGTTTATTGGTTGTGTATTTGGAATTGGGATGATTATAATTGGTGTAATTTTGTTTGTCTCAGTTAGAGGGGTGCTAATCGACTACGACAAAAAACTTATTAAACCGTACTTTGATTTTATATTCGTTAAAATTGGAACATGGGAGTCGTTAGCATATTACGACAAAATCGTTCTAAAGTATTCGCACAAGTCGCAGACAATGAATAGTAGGGGCAGTTCGACAAATTATGTTACAAAATCCTTTGACATTGCTTTAATATCAAATAATAAAAAAGACCTAATAATAAAGGAATTTGTAAACTATGACAAAGCAAAATCATTCTTGATCGGATATTCCCAACGGCTAAACAAGGAACGTGTTGATATGTATGAAATAACAAAAGAAAGAATTCAAGAACGAAAACAACAAGTCAGACGATAAAGACACAGCATGCACTGCTCCTTCAGTGGCGGAACCGTGACTCATGAGACATAAAAATCATGCTTCGTGAAAAACTCAGCAAGTAAAATTTTTCCCAATAACATTATCTTAGCAAAGTTACCGAACCATTAAATGGCCCAACTTTAAGATTATCGGGTAGTGTGAGTATGTAAAAATACACTCCGTCTGCAAAATCACCCCCATCCCAATCATTTTTGTAATTATCCGAATGATATATCTTTCGGCCCCAGCGATTGTATATTTTCATAACAGCCCCATCCACATATTGCAATCCATCAATGATAAAGGTATCGTTATGCCCGTCATTATTCGGTGTAAAGATATTCGGAATCACAATATTAATGGTCACATTTAACGGAAGCGTTGCCGTATCGCTGCATCCAAATTCGTTAACATAAATATGCGTTATCGAGAATACCCCCGTTATTCCATAATAATGTTCTGTTGCTTCGGCTTGAGATGTCGCAGTTTGTCCATCTCCAAAATCCCATATATATTGAGAATTAGGTGCAACAATAGAAGATGTAAATGTAACCGGCTTGCTAACATATCCTACTTCCGGCGTAAAACTAAACGTTACTGTAGGTTTTGGATTAACAGTGATAAAATTAGCTTCTGTAATATTGTTAACACATCCGTTTACATCCGTAACTACCAGAGATACATTATATTGTCCACTGTTAAGAAACGACAACGTTGGAGAAGGGTCTGTAGAATTAAACCCATTATTCACGGTCCAAGAATAACTTTGTGCAACAGGGAGCGATGTTGCCGACAATGTAGTTGTAAATGGTTGGCAACCGCTTGGAGGATTCGACTGAATTGTAATTATTGGAAGCGGATTTACCACAAATGGAATCTGAATACTGTCTTTACATCCGTTTAATGTTCCCGTTAGTTGATAAGTGCAATTTGAAATAGGATCGGCTATTACACTACAGCCTGTGTTGGCCGACAAAGTTGAATCCGGAGACCATGAATAGGTGTCTGCACCCGTTGCAGTAAGTGTTTGGCTATTATGAATACAAATTGTAGGTGTAATGGGAGTAACGCTTAGTTGTGGTAATGGCTTGATAGATACTGTAGCCGTAGCTGTTCCCGTACAACCGGAAGTCGTCCCGGTAACCGTGTATGTAGTTGTAGCAATAGGTGTTGCAACAACATCACTTCCTGTTGATAAAGACAAAGTATTGGAAGGAGACCATATATATGTTGTTGCTCCCGAGGCAGACAAAGAAGCTTGTTCACCGAGACAAACGGACACTGTACTTGGAGTAACGGAAACGACCGGGTTGCTTAATACTGTAACAATCACTTGTGCGGAATCAGCACACCCACTGGTTGTTCCGTGAGCAGTATATGTGGTGGTAGTCGTAGGTGAAACAGTGACTGTGCTCCCGCTAACCGGGGAAATATTCGCAGTCGGGGTCCAAGTATAAGCATTAGCACCGGAAGCCGTAAACACCGCATTATTTCCCATACAAATTTGTGCAACAGATGGCGAAATTTGAATTATTGGCTTCAGATTTACAACCACCGTAGTTTGAGTCGTAGAAGTACAATTCCCGGTGCCGGTTACTGTTACGGTATATGTCCCGGCTATAGATGTAGTTGCTCCTGCTATTGATGGATTTTGAGTCGCACTGGAGAAGCTATTTGGGCCACTCCAGCTATATCCGGTTCCACCTCCCGAAGTTAAGTTTAAGGGAGTATTTTCACAAATAGGACTATTACTGCTAATTGTAGGTGTAGGATTTGGATTTACAACAACCGTTGTTTGAGCGGTTGAAGTACAGTTGCCGGTTCCTGTTACAGTCACCGTGTATGTTCCTGATGAAGATACGGTTGTTCCCGTAATTGTTGGATTTTGGGTTAAATTGGTAAAATCGGGTCCGCTCCAACTATATCCTGTTCCTCCACCTGAGGTCAGATTTAGTGATGATCCCGCACAAATAGGAGTATTGCTGCCTATCGTTACAGTTGGTAATGGATTAATGGTAACTGTAGTTTGCGCCGTTCCCGTACATCCACCTATTAACGTTACAGTTACAGTATATATACCGGCAGCCGAAACAGTTACCGAAGAAATGGATGGATTCTGAGAAGCACTGGAAAAGCTATTTGGGCCACTCCATTGGTAACTCGTTCCACTGCTAGGTGTTGAACTAAGGTTTAATGTATTTCCAGCACAAATCGCAGTATTACTACTTGCACTTGCAACCACACTCTCATTCACTGTCACCGTTGTTTGAGCGGTAGCTGTACACCCTCCGGCACCAGTTACTGTTACGGTATAACTTCCGGTTGCCGCTGTCGTTGCTGCTGAAATTGATGGGTTTTGATTAGTATTAACAAATGAATTCGGACCACTCCAGTTATAACTTGTGCCTCCACTTGAATTAAAGTTCAAAGTTGACCCGGAACAAAGTGGCCCATCATTTCCAGCTGTTGGAATAGGGATTGCGTTAACAGCCACCGTTGTTTGGGCCGTAGAAGTACATCCACCTGCTCCGGTTACAGTAACAATATAATTACCCGATTTAGCCATTGTAGCTCCAGAAATGGATGGATTCTGAGCAGTACTCACGAATCCATCAGGTCCACTCCAACTATAACTTGTTCCACCCCCTGAAAATAAAGATAATGTAGAATTTTCACAAATGGGAGAATTAGAAGAAATTGATACCGTTGGATTTGGATTTATTGAAACTGTAGCAGATGCTGTACCGGAACAACCCGAAGTCGTACCCGTGACGGTATAAGTTACCGTTCCAACAGGGGTTGCATTTACACTGCTACCAGAAGAAGAAGACAATGTTGCAGATGGTGACCAACTATACGTGTTTGCACCTGATGCCGTAAGCGTAGCATAAGAGCCACCACAAATAGCACTATCGGGATTAGCGATAACAACAACAGGACCCGGAGTAACAGAAATTGTCGTGGAAACCGTATCGATACACCCACCATACGTACCAATAACATTGTATGTGGTTGTAGATGTTGGGCTCGCATTTACAATATCCCCAGAGGTTCCGGATAATCCAGTGCTTGGATACCAACTGTATGAAGTAGCACCCGATGCGGTGATATTTGTATTATTTCCCGCGCAAAATGAGGGAGTCGATGGGGACACCGATAATGATAAATCATTTACCCGATCAACCGTAACTTGGTCTTGGACAATAACTTGAGAAGCATCACAATTAGTATAAGTAACTTTTCCAGTATAAGTGGTTGTAACTGAAGGGCAAACACTAATTGTAAGTCCGGTATCGATTTGAGTCGCACCCTCAAACCAAGCAACAGAATAATTTGGTGCACCATTTGGAGTAAATCGCCAAGCTTCATTAGTCGCAGTCCATACTGATGTATTTCTATTTGGAGCAGTGTATCCAACAGTGCCCGTGCTATTCTGAATTCCAACAACTGCATTTCCACTGTTCCACGAAGAGCACGTGGGTTTATTCAAGATATAAACTTCAATAACATTTGTATTTTCGTATAATACAATTTGATGTGTTGCTTTTAGTGAATTGCATGAAGAGCTAAACATGGCAACATCATAATAACTAATCACAAAGGTTCTACATGGCGCAACCCCTTGAATTCCATAATACAATCCACCAGAAACGCTCGGATCTATATCATGATAAGGGCCAAAGATCGCATTTTTATGCAACGATGTACTCGGACATGTAACAGAATATGACCAAGAACAATACCCACCGGCTACCGAAGCATCAAAAGTTATTACGCCATTTGACCCCACCACTATCTGATTATACACGTTACCAAAAAAACAAAAATTAAATGGCAAAGAAATAGCAGAACTCCAAGTGTCATCAATATTGGCCATTATTTGAGTTCCCCCGTTATAGGGATATGGCGGTGCATAAGGGATAGAACTCACGCTGTACGAAGTGCTTTCACCCGTTTGTAACACACTTGCATTAAGTGTAGCACATGTTGTAACACAGTTCAATGTTTGATCTGGTCCTGCATTAATATTAGGGCATCCCGGTTGGGCTCGTAATCCAATGGCTGTTGTAAAAAAAATGACTACCAAAACAAGTACTTTTTCCTTTTTTTTCATAATACTTTAAAATTAGTAAGAACCTAATCCCCCCCTATAATTAAATTTATCGTGGTTTTATTTTTCTTTAAAAAACTATCCACGAGAAATGTACATTAGATAATTTCATACTCATCAACTACTATTTCAATTTTTAATTATTATGTACAATAACTTAATTCAACGACGAATATTCATCATTGAATTTATAAATTGATGTGTAATTTAGTTTTGTTATTGTGAATGTAAATTGATTTTAAAGAGCTCGTCTATAAAACAGCCATTTACCAAAAAGCAATTGTATGATAAAAACAGATACAATCGTTCATTCAGATTTTTAAAACACCTCATTTTTTCCCCCTTTAAAATTAGTATCCCAAGTTCTAAATTAAAATACTGTTCTTAAAATAGTTAAGAACAACAATACTTTAATACTTTGTTATGATAGAAATATTTAATAAAATTAATAACCCCTGTTTTGTTCCTAGAGATGAAGACATAAATTAATAAATTATAGTTGCCTTTAGATGTAACAAAATTTTAACCATAATTATCAACAAAGCAAAATTATTTATTTTCACTCCAATAAGCAGTTGATATTTAATATCTATATTTTAACCATTTTCTTTCCGAAAACATTTATTGACTTGGGTAATATTTGTGTGTTTTTTGTAAAATCATATTTTTCATTGTTTTACACGATTTCTAAAAAGCACATTATTATAGGCAGGCCATAAGAGCCTAAATTAAGTCATAATGACAGTAATATTTGATTATATGACATAATGACATAAAACAAAAAAAACAGATAACATACTGTTTTTATGAACATTACATGTTACGGCATGCAATTTGAATTATATTTCAGCTGTAAAATAAAAAAATAGGAGACTAAAATAATGATACTTTTTGAGAGAAAATACCAACAACCATTTGCAAAGGCAAATATTACAATCAATAGCAATAAAGCAACAATAATGCTATCTACACCCGGTCTTAAAAAAGACCAAGTAACATTAACACTTGATAATAAAACTTTAGTCATCTGTGGCAAAGTAGATAAAAATCGAGAACCAAGCACTTTTTTATTAAACGAATTTAACCCTATAACATTTAAACGGAGTTTTGAAGTCTCAGAAGATTTTGACACTGAAAACATTGAAGCAAGTTTAAAAAACGGAATTATTTCAATATCAATTCCTAAAAAAGAAAAAACAAATCAATTCAAACAAATATCAATTCAATAAAAAAACAGGAGGACAGAACCATGTTAGCAAAAAGAGAAAGTTACCCCACATTTACAAATTTATTTGATGAGTTTTTCAATTTATACAACTCGGAAAATAACAGAACAATTCCCAATCGCAGTAGAATTCCATCGGCAAATATTCAAGAACTTGACGACAAATACCGTATTGAACTGGCAACTCCAGGCTTTAACAAAGAGGATATTGAGATCAATATCGAAGACAATCTTTTGACCATTAAATCAAAAGAAGAAAAATCAAAAGAGGTCTCAAACGACAACTATACGATGAAAGAATTTTCGACATGCCGGTTTTCAAGGAGTTTCACACTTCCTGAGACCATAGATAGAGACAAAATTAGCGCACGCTACGAAAATGGAATTCTTTATCTTGACTTGGCTAAAAAAGTCGAAGTTCAAAACAAGGCAGCCCGAGAAATTCAAATATTATAAACTTTAACACACTCCCATTTTAAAGAAAGAGGGCCTTTTACCGCCCTCTTTCTTCTTTTAATTTTCGTTAGTTCAGCATATCTTTTTTTTTTATAATTTAGCCAAATATTTTACGTTTATGACTATATTAATTGTTATCTTAATTTTATACATATTTCTCAGGCTATCGGGCAAATACTTGTTCCCCTATTTATTAAAGCGATACCTAAATAATGTGAAAAGGAACTTTGAATCGCAACAGCAACAATATCAGGACACAGGTTCGACTCAAGGTGAGCAAAAAATCAACGCCAAACATGCCACACAAAGGAAACATCAGGATGAAGATTTAATAGAATATACCGAGTTCGAAGA
This sequence comes from Bacteroidales bacterium, assembly GCA_963556065.3. Classification (GTDB taxonomy): domain Bacteria; phylum Bacteroidota; class Bacteroidia; order Bacteroidales; family WCHB1-69; genus JBAXTE01. The sequence goes on along the minus strand of CAUVYH020000010.1, from coordinate 16,912 downwards.
AATAAAAGAAGATCAAAAATAATAGTTATCAAAGAGTACGCAAACCAATTTTAAACAAATGAAGAAAATATTTGGCAAAAACACGCTCCTACATTTAGCCGTTATCGCAATATTTATGACGATAACTCTAGTTTATTTTTATCCCCTATTAGAAGGAAAGGATCTAATTCAAGGTGACGTTGTAAATGCAGACGGCATGTCGAAAGAATTAAAAGATTACCATAAAGCCACCGGCCAATATGCATATTGGACCAATTCGATGTTCGGAGGAATGCCTGCCTATCAAATTTTCGGGCCTACAGCCCCCAATATTTACTTTTATATCGGCCAAACCATCCAGCAGCCATTCCCATACTTCACATTCGCGATTATCCTAATGGCACTGATATGTTTTTACATTCTAATGTCAACAATGGGCTTTAGCCATGTGCTTTCTGCTATCGGAGCCTTTGCGTTTGCGTTTGTTTCGTACAACATGATCATCATTGAGGCGGGACATATCACAAAAGCGTATGCCATTGCAATCATGCCGCTCGTTGTTGCCGGGTTTATCCAGACGTACCGGGGCAAATATCTATTTGGCGGTTTACTTACAGCCATAGGACTTGGTATGAATATCGCCCAAAATCACATACAAATCACTTATTACATCATGCTCACTTTAGGGCTTTTCGTGCTAATAGAATTTATTTACAGCATTAAAGAGAGAGCCATATCAAACTTCTTAAAATCATCAGGTGTAATTGCTATCGCTGTAATTTTGGCTATTATTCCCAATATTTATGATCTTTTTTACACTTACGATTATGGCAAAGAAAGCACACGAAGTAAATCGGAGTTAACACAAGTAGCCAGTAGCGGTGGACTAGACAAAGACTACGCATGGATGTGGAGCTATGGAAAAATGGAAACCTTCACCTTGCTCATCCCAAATTTCAACGGTGGAAGCTCCAACAGTGAACTTTCCAAGAGTTCCAATTTATACAATGCATTTAAAAACAATGGTGTTCCCGAACAGCAAGCCATGCAATATGTGAAATCAGCACCCACTTACTGGGGAGAACAACCCTTTACGTCCGGCCCCGTGTATGTTGGTGCAATCATCTGTTTTTTATTTATTTTGGGATTATTAATCATCCCGGGTAGAAATAAGTGGTGGATTTTAAGTGTAGCTATTTTGGGAATTATTCTATCATGGGGCAAAAACTTTACTCTGCTAAATGACTTGTTTTTTAATTACCTTCCCGGTTATAATAAATTCCGAACAGTAAGTATGTCACTTACAATTACGTGCTTTGCAATGGCTCTAATGGCTATCATGGCGCTTAAAGAAGTGATTGGAAAATCAATACCGAAAGTAAAGCTTCAAAAGTCTATGATTATTGCCTTAGCCTCTACAGCTGGAGTATCTTTGTTCTTCTTGCTTTTCGGTGGATCAATTTTTAGCTATACCGCTAGCGGTGATGACCAAATGCTTAAACAAGGCATGCCCCAATGGTTTATCGATGCCCTGATCTCCGACCGTGCAAGCATGTTCAGAATGGATGCATTACGCACCATTGGATATATTTTGATTGCATTCGGAGCAATATGGCTCTACATAAATAACAAAATTTCCAAAGGAATCACGCTTTCGGTGCTGGCCATTGCAATTGTACTTGATTTGTGGCTGGTAGATACCCGCTATCTGAACGGAAGCAATTTTAAATCGAAACATTCCGTAGTGAATGCAATTCCTGAAACGGACATTGACCAATCGATAAAACAAGATCCTGATTTAAGTTATCGAGTATTCAATGTTGCCGGCAATCCATTTAACGATTCTCGCACCTCCTATTATCACAAATCCATCGGCGGATATCACGGAGCTAAGCTCAGAAGATATCAGGAAATCATTGATTCCCAATTCAGCAAAAACATGAACGTAAAAGTGCTAAATATGCTGAATGTAAAATATTTTATTGCTCCTTCACAACAGGAAGGCACAGATGTTCAGATCCAACGCAATGTTGCCGCATTAGGAAATGCATGGTTTATCGACACATTAAAAGTAGTGGAAAATGCAGATGCGGAAATGGCGGCATTGAGAACTTTTGAACCTGCTACCACAGCTATTATCAACAAAGAATTTGCACCGATGACCACTACATGGAAAATGGGAAAAGACACTTCTTCGACCATTAAACTCGTGGAATACAAACCCGATTTCCTAAAATATGAAGTAACTGCTCAAAAGAACGAATTGGCCGTATTTTCAGAAATATACTATCCCAAATATTGGAATGTTACTATTGACGGGAAAAAAGCAGAACATTTCAGAGCAAACTACATTTTAAGAGCAATGGTTGTTCCTCAAGGGAAGCATGTAATCGAGTTCAAATTTACGCCGCAACCTTGGTTAACCGCAATGAAGGTAGCCAGATGGGGATCAATATTGGTTGCACTGCTCATTCTGCTATACATCGGATGGGTAATTAAAGTGAAATATCTAAAGAAGAAAACGGCGAAGTAAGCTCCCTACAAACTTGAATTAAAAAGCAGGATCAACCCTAATTGAATCCTGCTTTTTCTTTGCCCCCTGTTTTGCGTTTGTTCTATTTGGCATAATCGTTGTAATTTTCATCCCACATCAATTTAATAATGGAGGACATGACAATGGAAACACTCAGAAAATTATTCACAACCACCTTTTTTCTCTCTTTATCCTGCTTGCTCTTCGCCCGGCCTTCCGATGTAAATATTCGATTAAGCAACAATGCATCCTTCAAGTTAATCATCGATCGATCGGTATATAACCATGCATCTGCATACTCCATTCCAAGCCTGCTCGACGGATATCACTATATTGCAGCATACGAAAGATCGAATGGACGAGGGAACAACCACGAACGGCTAATCTTTTCAGGCAAAGTGTACATTCCCGAGAGCAAGAAGATTTATGCGGTAATTTCAAAATACGGCGGATTTAAAATCGTCCACGAAACATCGATTCGCAATAGCGGCAATGAATACAATCACCATGGGAATAATCATCACAACAATTTTCCGGATAAATATACTGGATCCGGATATTCAAACGATGATTATTCTGAATACGGGATGGGAGATTATGAATTTGGAGCGCTGAAAAACACCATTGAAAACAGATCCTTCGACAGTTCAAAGCTAGAAATCGCAAAAACCGCTTTGGTTAACAACCGGGTAACTTCAAGACAAGTATTCGAATTGGCTAAATTATATTCTTTTGACAGTTCAAAGCTAGAAATTGCGAAGTTTGCATACCCCCGTACCATTGATAAGGAAAACTACTTTATCGTAAACAATGTCTTTACCTTCTCTTCCACCTCCGACGATTTGAACCGCTTTATTCGAAACAATAGCTTCTAACTTTCCTTATAATTTTTTTTACATTAAAGTCTGCTTAGGCAGACTTTTTTTTGTTATAATAAAAAACATATTGTCAAAGGGTAACCAATGAAGAATTAGTTCTACAATAGAACGTATTTTCTTATGAATGCTTTGCTATTTCTAAATTAAGGAAAGTATTACCGCAAAAGACGCAGGTACTGAATTTTTACCTCAACCCGAGGAACACTGCGCCCACCACAAAGAGAACACAGCGTAAATTCTAAATAAAAATTACTGTAGTAAGTAGAACTTGACTTCAGTGGGTAATAAAAAAAGTCACAAATTGTGACTTTTTTTTACATATTGTTATGTGCATGAAATTAATTTTTCACCACTTTAAATTCGGTACGACGGTTTAACTGGCGCCCCTCTTCTGTATCGTTAGGCGCAATCGGTTGATCGAATCCATATCCGGCAAAAGTCAATCGCGACTTATCAATTCCCTTGCTGAGCAAGAAATTCACTACAGACTGAGCTCGGGATTCAGAAAGTTTTTGATTATATGCGACAGAACCAATATTATCAGTATGTCCTGAAATTTCAATCTTTAATTTCGGATTTTCTGTCATCAGTGTGAGTAAGTTTTGAAGTTCTGCATTTGATTCCGGGCGTAAAGTAGATTTATTAAAATCGAAGAAAATGTTGCGTAAAACAATTTTGCTTCCCACTTCCATTTTCTTTAACGCTATTTCCTTTTCAATTTCCTGATATTGAGCTGTGTCCGGTAAATCAAAGTTTTCCGAATGAAATAAATAGCCCGTTGCTTTTACAGCTAAACCATAATTTTTACCCGAAGGTAACGAAACCAGATAGCGACCTGTAGAAGCATTTGATTCAAAGGTGGCAAGGGTTTGATTTGTCTTGTTATCAATTAGATCAATGGTTGCTAATACCGGTTGGCGTGTTTTTTCATCAATAATAATCCCTTTCAGCAATGTAAGTTTTGCTTCATCAATTTTCACAGCTTGAGCCACTACTTTTTCAGAAATCGGAGCTGTCTTTTCAGCGATCAAATTATCTTCATTATTGAATGTGAATATTTTATCCGGCCCCAAGAACGTAATCATATATAAATCCTGACCGCCCTTTCCTCCTTCTTTAATTGAAGAATAATAGCCATGTTTTCCACTAGCACTAATTACAAAGAAAACATCGTCATCGGGAGTATTGATAGGATACCCAATATTCACAGGCTCGGTCCATTTGCCGTTTTCAAAAGTAGATTTAAAAATATCATATCCCCCCATTGTAGCATGGCCTTTAGAACTAAAGTAAAGCGTTTTCCCATCAGGATGCATAAACACGGCCGTTTCGTCATAAGGAGAGTTCACAACATTTCCTAGATTTTCCGCTTCGCTCCATTTGCCTTTTTCATTGCGTGTAGATTTATAAATGTCATGTCCTCCAAATCCACCCGGTCTATCGGAGACAAAATAGAGTGTTTTTCCATCGTAGGAGAATGACCCCGATGCTTCGTGGTAATCGGAATTAATTTGTTTCGGATAACGATCGGGCTTCGACCAAGAGGTCCCGCTCATTTTCGACTCATAAAGATCACCTCCATTGTCGCCCTTATACACAATAAGACGGGAGCCATCGTTAGACAGTCCTTTTACTGCATCGTGATATTCCGTGTTTAATGGTTTTCCCAATCGTTCCGGAGCTTTCCAGACTTTATTCTTTTTGGTTGACAGATAAATATCCTCAAAATACTCACTGTCGTCAATTTTTGGCATATCGGTGTAAGGGCGTTTTGAAGTAAACAACAACATCGATTCATCGGCTGTAATTACAGGACCATACTCGTCATGTTGGCTATTAACAGTATTTCCCAAGTTATCAATAAAGACTCGCTCTTCTTTTTCCATCAATTGCTTGCCGTTTTGGCACTCTTCAATTCTTTTAGTTGCAAGAGGAGTTTTTTCGATCAACATTTTACCGGTTAATGTAGTCTGATACTTTTTATAGCTTTCAATTGCTTTATCAAATTGAGACCCTAACTGGTACGCAGCTCCAAGCCAAAATAGGATATCCTGATCCACATCTTTTTTTAGCAAATACGCTTTCTCAAAATATCCGATAGCCGAAGTTTTATTTCCCTTTCCCTTGATGGTGCAAATTCCCATTTTATAATTTAAAGAAGCATTATCCGGATTAAAATCATTTGCATCATCATATAATTCAAAGGCCTTATCATATTGTGGATGTTCATCATTGAAAAAAACATCCGCATTTTCTATGTCTTTAATTGCCTGTTTTAATTCGGACTTTTTATCCGGAAAATTAGCTTTGGTAAACTCTTTATTTTCTTGACCCATTGCAAATTGTACAGAGAATAACAGTACAATCAATGATAATATATAGATATTTTTCTTCATTTTTTTAAGATTTAGTTATCCTCATTACATTTTTTTGAATAAACAGACCCCGCTTCCATACCCATTTTTGCGGCTTGATCCCAATCGGCACAAGCACCTTTAGCATCGCGAATCATCTCTTTACAGTTTCCTCTGCTCAAATAAGCATAACCGTATTTCGGATCCAACTCAAGAGCCCTGTCGTAATCGGCTATGGCTCCCGTGTATTGTTTCAATTTGTATTTTGAGTTTCCGCGATTATTGTAAGCAAAAGCATATTTCGAATTCAATTCTATTGCTCTTGTAAAATCATCAATCGCTCCTTTGTAATCTTTTAAATCATGCTTGGCCGTTCCTCGGTTATTGAAAGCAATAAAATAATCTTCTTTTAGTTCGATGGCTTTATTATAGTCAGCAATAGCTCCTTCCAAGTCACCGATTTTACGTTTTACACTTCCTCTATTATTATAGAAAAACGCCATTTTAGGATCATATTTAATTGCACTACCATAGTCTGCCATAGCTCCGTCCAAATCTTTGAGTTCTCGTTTGCACCCTGCTCTATCGTTGTAAGCGTATGCAAAATCGGGTTTGTTTTCGATGGCTTTATCATAATCGGCAATCGCTTCGATGTATTGTTGTTTTTCAAAGTAAATCATGCCTCTGTAATAATACGCTTTAAAATTTTTGGGATTACGTTCTATGGTTTTAGTATAATCCACTATTGCCGAATCTGCATTGTTTTGTTGCATTTTAACCTGAGCTCTCAAATAATATCCCATGTCATCGTTAGTAGAATCAAGTTCAATGTATTTAGTTAAATCCTCAATCGCTCCGGCCGCATCTTTAATCTCTTTTTTAGCCGCACCTCTGTTAAAATAAGCTTTTGCCATGGTCGGTTTTTCCTGAATTGCCTCGTTAAACTTCTGAATCGCCTCATTCATTTGTTGTTTCTGAAAAAACACGACTCCTTCATTATACAATTTTTCTGCTTTTTGAGTTTCTTCAGCTTTAATTTTAATCACATTATCCTGAGCTTTTGCCGTAGTATTTGCCAACATAACTGCCAACAAAACAACGACAATTGCTTTTGTTTGGAGTTTATTCACAAAAGTGGGCAAATTTGTCAACCGCCTTTGATCTTTAACTAATTTCACCATGATTGTTATATTTTTTATTAATTAATGCAAATTTAAACTTTTTTTCGGCAATACCAACTCCTACAACCACAAAACAAGATTTATTTTCAAATCTCCAATCCAACCCTCTGAAAAAAGTACAAATGCTATTTTTTTACAATGTAATTTTGAATTCTTTGATTTATAGTTTCTTTATCGACTCCGCCAACTTCCATTTTTATATCTCCGTTTTTAGGACAAAACATCATCGCCGGAATAGCCTGAATTTGATAAAAACTCGCTACTTCTGGTTCTTCATCAACATTAACTTTCAAAAAATTTACCTTTCCTTTGTACTCTTCGGCTAATTCATCTAAAAACGGAGATATCATTTTACAAGGTCTGCACCAATCTGCATAAAAATCGATAACACAAGGCAATTCCGTCTTTAGCGAAAAGGTGGAAGAAGTTTTAAAATCATTCACAAACTTCACAAACTGACTTGTAGTAATATGCTGTACTTTGCCCTCTACCGAAGCAGTAATAGGAGCATCAACAGAGGCTTTTTCCGTAACAACCGCAGTGTTATTTTCCTTTGAAGAAGTCTGACTTTGATTACCGTTACAAGAATATATTAGAATAAATATTATAAAAAAACAACTAATCTGTAATGTTCTCTTCATTTTTTCTAAGTATTTAATTTATCTACTATTTGTTTTTTACCACCCAAACATGGACGAATGTTGTCCTGCATTAAAACCGCCCATTCCCGTGTTTTGCATAAACGGATTATATCCACCATCGGAATAATTCAATCCGATATTAATGAATGTATGTTCAGTAATTTTGTAGTTCATGTTCACCATCACCCCTTTCATATTTGTATTAAAAGCATTGATCTGGTTTTTTGTTTTAGCATTGTCGTTAACATCAAATGATTTATAAACCAATGCATTCAGCGTTAACCTATCGGAAGGACGATACGTTCCGAAAGCAAACAACGTTGATTGAGAAAAATTCAAGGCCATCTTTTGAGAAGATTGCTCTCCCGAATAATAAAGCGGAGATGTTATTTGCGTATTACTTATTACTGCGCCACCACCAACCGACCACTTAGAATTCAATGTATAATAATACTGCGGCGCAATGTATGTGTTAAACCATGTAGCTCCTCCTGAATTGGCTCCCACGGAACTTCCCAAATTAATATTCCACGAAGATCTTTTAGATCCAAGACTATCAGCAGGTTGAATAGACTGTGCACTTACAAATCCGGAAGCACTCATTAAAAACAAAGCAACTGCAATACAAAATTTCATTTTTAGTCCTTTCATTATTTTATTCAGTTCAATCATCTAAAGACCGACTCGCTAACAAATTTACATAAAAATGCAATACTTAGAACATCTTCTCTGTTTTTTTAAAAAATTTTAATGGGCTGCATTTTTACTAAAGACAGTGCTTTATTTGTAAGACCACAGGTAAATATTCACAGAAAAAGAGTATTTTTGCAGTCTAAATTATGGCAAAAAACACGCAACAAATAAAAATAAAAAACAGAAAAGCAGAATATGAGTATTTTTTGCTTTCAAAGTTAACTGCGGGAATCGTGCTCACGGGTACCGAAATTAAGTCGATACGCGAAGGCAAAGCAAATCTCACAGATGCATGGTGCAGAATCGACAATGAAGAATTATGGGTCGTAGGACTTCACATTGCAGAATACTCACGTGGAGGGCACTACAATCATACTCCCTTGCGTGAACGAAAACTTTTGGTCAATAAAAAAGAACTTCGAAAACTGGCTAGTAAAATTAAAGAAAAAGGAACTTCTATTATACCCACATTATTGTTTATTAATGAAAACGGGTATGCCAAGCTTGAAATTGCCATAGCGAAAGGAAAGAAACAATACGATAAACGCGAAACTATAAAAGAGAAAGATGTTCTCAGAGATATGAGTAGAGCGGAATAACAAACAAATCTGACATTTTGTCAACAAAAAGCACTTGGCTTTATGTTTGATTAATGCGAACACTCCAATAAAAACCATTATAAATTATGAGCAACAATCACGAAGATCCCATAAAAATTGAAGATTTAAACAAAACAGTCAACAACGAGTTAACTGAAGAGCTGGAAAATAATGACAAAATTTCAGCAGAACCGTCTTCAGAAGCTCCTGCAGATTCTGAAAACAAAGATAAAAAGAAGAAAAATATTTTTTCAAAGAAAAAAGAGAGTGAAACCGAGATTTTAAAAAAGCAGCTTGATGATGCAATCATTGAGAAATCGGAAATGCATGACCGGTACCTTCGGCTTTATTCTGAATTTGACAATTACCGAAAACGAAGTAATAAAGATCGTCTTGACCTGATAAAGAATGCTTCGGAAGATATAATTAAAGCATTTTTACCAATTGTTGACGATTTTGAACGTGCCATAAAGATTAACGCAAGTGTAGATGGCGCAGACGCAATGAAAGAGGGAATTCAGCTCATTTACTCAAAATTAATGACCCTCTTAAAACAAAAAGGGGTCACAGCTATTGAATCTATTGGAAAACCATTCGATACCGATTTTCATGAAGCAATTACCAATATTCCTGCAACCGACGAATCGCAAAAAGGGTTGGTCATTGATGAAATAGAACGAGGTTACTTATTAAATGAAAAAATTATTCGCTACGCAAAAGTGGTAGTAGCAAATTAATACTAAAAAAATTATGTCAAAACGTGATTACTACGAGGTGTTGGGTGTATCTAAAACAGCCAATGAGCAGGAGATAAAAAAAGCTTACCGGCAAAAAGCCATACAATATCATCCGGATAAAAATCCCGGAGACAAACAAGCGGAAGAAAATTTTAAAGAAGCGGCTGAAGCTTACGAGATATTGAGTGATCCTCAAAAGAAAGCACGTTACGATCAATTCGGTCATGCTGGCGTTGGCGGAGCTTCCGGAAATGGGGGATATAGCGGAGGTGGCATGTCTATGGATGATATTTTCAGTCACTTCGGCGATATATTTGGTGATGCTTTTGGTGGAGGTTTTGGCTTTGGTGGACGCTCAAGAGGCGGTACTAGAGTAAATAAAGGGACAAACCTAAGAGTGAAAGTAAAACTCACCCTTGAAGAAATTTCCAAAGGGGTGGAAAAAAAGATTAAAGTTCAGAAAATGGTTGTTTGCAACACTTGTCATGGTAGTGGTGCAAAAGACAGTAGTTCTTTTCATACTTGCACTACGTGTCGAGGCACCGGTCAAGTTTCCCGTGTGGTTAACTCGTTTCTAGGGCAGATGCAAACTTCTTCAACGTGCCCGACTTGCAACGGAACAGGAAAAGTAATCACAAGCAAATGTACTTCTTGTGGAGGAAATGGAATTGTAAGAGGTGAAGAAGTGGTCACCCTAAATATTCCAGCCGGAGTTTCGGAAGGAATGCAGATGTCTGTTTCTGGAGCTGGAAATGCCGCACAAAACGGAGGAATTCCAGGCGATTTAATTGTGGTTATGGAAGAGCTCAAACACGATCTTTTCGAACGCGAAGGCAATAATATATATCACCAATATTACATCAGTTTTCCTGAAGCAGCAATGGGAACGACAATAGAAATACCAACTCTGGACGGAAAAGCAAAAGTAAAAATAGAACCCGGTACTCAGGCTGGAAAAGTACTCCGATTAAAAGGCAAAGGATTACCCGAGGTTAATTCATATCGCAAAGGCGACTTGCTGGTTAACCTAAACGTGTGGACGCCTCAGAAACTTTCAAAAGAAGAACAGGAAGAGCTGCAAAAATTGGCACATTCGCCCAACTTCATACCAAATCCATCGCAAAAGGATCGTAGTTTTTTTGATAAGATAAGACAATTTTTCAACTAAGGAATTCCTTATATATAAAAAGCAGGCCGGTTAGCAACCGGCCTGCTTTTTATATATACTAAAATGAAGCCTTGGATTTACCTTTAACTGATTTGTTAAACCCATTCAATCTACCGATAAGGACTATTTCGTGATTTGACCGCGACAAGGCTTTTGAAGATCCCGTAACATAATCGTAGGAATAAACAAAAGAGATATTATCCGTAATCTTCATCCCTAGGGCAATAATGGCCGCTTCATTAATCCGGTAACCCAATCCGAACATAAACCGCTCATCAATTAATGATCTGACATTTACATCCACCTGGTTCAATTTGCTATTGCTTTTTAAAAACACGGAAGGAGTTAGCGAGAATTTTTTGCTCATTCTGAAGGTATAACTCGCCATGCCATAAAGATGACGAGGGATATTATTATAGTCATAAACATCCAACTTGCTGGAAATATGTGTGGCCGAAAATTGCAAATCAAGTTTTTTCCACATAAATCGAGCTCCAAATCCGAAATCCGGCTTTATTTTACTTTCCAAACTGCCGGAAGATACCAGCGGCTCGTTCGACTCAAAAACCATTTGGTCTAAATCAATGCTACGGGAAGTAATACCGGCAGATAAACCGAACGTAAGATTTGTAGAGTCGGCAAACTTCAACTTATAAGCATAAGAAATTTTGGCAGCAGTATTGAGTTCATACCCCAATTTATCACGATACATTGTAATTCCAACACCACCTATTGAAGGCACAAAAGTGTAAGCATCGAGAGTGAACGACTGTGGAGAATTAGACATTCCCGTCCACTGCGAACGACCTAAAAGGGCGATGTTGATATCCTTACTTGATGCAGCGAATGCTGGATTAACCGCCAATTGGTTGTGCATGTAGTTTGTGCATTGATAATCGGTTTGAGCCGTTGCATTATTGATAGCCCATCCAAACATCAAAACAGTAATCAATAATATTTTGAATATGTTTTTCATTGTCTTTTTTTTAATAACTCAACTGATTTAGGAACATTATCGAACCAACATCAAATTTCCTTTATAATTTATTTCCGTATTATCCGAGCTGTAATATTTGATTGTGAAATAATAGGTTCCTGTATTGACATCTTCTCCTTTGTATTTGCCATCCCAGCCATCAACGCCCTCATATAGCACATCTCCCCATCGGTTAAAGATGGTAATTTGGTACCCTTTTAAAAACAGATCATTCACTCCATCATTATTGGGTGAAAATGAGTTGTAAATATCAATGACTCGGATCCCTAATTCCTGTTCACTAAAACACATACCCGGATGAGACACAATTACCTGCAGGGTATCGTTATCTGATAACGTGGATGAGGTATAAACATTTGATGAAGAACTTTGCACCAGTACGTTATTCAAATAAAAACTATAGTTTTCATATCCTGAAGGCACTGCTGTATAAGTAGCAACCTGGCTTTTAAAAAGTGTTCCCTCCGGTTTTTGAGTAATGGAAACCTGTATAAACGGATGAATAAGAACCTGAACCGAATCCGTCGAAACACAACCATTCGTATCGGTACCTACAACGCGATAAACCGTATCTACTGCGGGATAAATCAAATATGAAGAGGCTGTGCTTCCATTATTCCAAGTATAAGTATCCGCTCCGGAAACGGAAACGGTAATTGGCTGATATAAACAGATCGCGGTATCTGAAGTTATCGACAATACAGGATTAGACCAAATAATAACAGCGATACTGTCATTGTTTTGGCAACCGTTTGAGTATTTAATGCTCTGTGAATAATAACCGTTCATCGGGAAAGTGGCATCAATGAGAACCGGCGTTTGTAAAGAGCTTGTATATCCCAGGGGACCATTCCACTGATATGATTGTCCTGATGACGAGAACAATTTCAGTGAATCGCCTGCACATATCGGAGCATTACTGCTTAACAAGGGTTTCGGATTTGATTTTACTTCTACCGTTGTAGATGCAGATGCCGTGCACCCATACACATTCGTAACGACCACTGTATAAGTTCCGCTGAAAGTAGTGTCAGACGTATGAATAATCGGATTTTGAATATTGGAAGTAAACGCGTTTGCACCTGCCCACGAATAGCCTGAACCTCCTCCCGAAGTCAACCGAATGGAATCGTATGCACAAATCGGACTGTTACTGGCAATGGCAGGAATTGGATTGTCATGAACAACAACATTAATCTCTGCGGTATCTTTACACGTAAAGACATTAGTCACAATTACGGTATATAAACCGCCGTCAATAGCAGTAACCGGATTAATGACCGGATTTTGATCGACCGAATTATAACCGTTAGGCCCCGTCCACTGGTAACCGGAACCGCCACCCGCATATAAATTTAGCGGATATCCACTACATATTGCAGGGCTGCTGGAAATCGTAATATCCGGCTTCGGATTAATCACCGAGTTTGTTTGAGCCGATTTTGTACAACCGAATCCATTTGTGATTATCACAGTGTATAATCCACTCATTGAAGGCGTTGTATTGGTAATTACCGGATTTGGGTCGGCACTGGTAAAACCGGCAATTCCGGTCCAATTGCAGTTAGTGCCTCCCGTTGATTTCAATCTCAACGTGTCTCCTTCACAAATCGGGCTATTACAACTTGCCGTAACCACAGGACGTGAATTTACCGTCACGGAAGTCTGTGCAGTGGCCGTACAACCGAAAGAATTGGTTACAGTAACCGTGTATGTTCCACTCTGAGCCGTGGTTGAATTAATTATTTTTGGATTTTGAATGTTTGCATTATAAGCGGAAGGTCCGCTCCAAACATAGCTTGTTTGACTATTTGGAGCAGAAGTCAGAAAAACAGTGTCATTTTCACAAACCGGAGAGTTTGAAGATGCAACGGCAATAGGATTTGGGTTGACGACAACAGCTACAACTGCCGTATCTTTACATCCATAGGAATTTGAAACAATAACCGAATAGTTTCCGGTCATATTGGTGGTTGCATTAATTATCGCAGGGTTTTGAGATGAAGATGTATAGCTTATCGGTCCTGACCAGATATATGATGTTTGTGCATCGGGTCCTGATGTAAGGTTTATAGTTCCATTCTCACAAACCGGAGAATTTGACAATGCTGTTGCAACAGGATTAGAATTAACCACTACTGTCGTTTGAGCCGATGCGGTGCATCCATAAGAGTTGGTAACGGTTACCATATAAGCTCCGCTTCTACTAATTGGAGAATTGGCAATTGATGGGTTTTGAGCAGTTGAAGTATATGATGATGGTCCCGACCATGCATACGAAGTCTGACTATCCGGTCCCGACGACAAACTAATCGTTCCGCTTTCACAAATTGGAGAATTCGATGTGGCTGTTGTTGCTGGCCGTGCATTCACCACCAAGGTCGCTGTTGCCGTGGCTGTACAACCTAAACTGTTGGTTGCAGTGACCGTGTAAACGCCACCACTTGCCAACACGCTAGTTTCCAATACCGGATTTTGAGCAACACTGACAAATCCGTTAGGGCCTGACCAACTATAGCTTACACCACCTGACGAAGTCAACTTAATGGAATCACCGACACAGATAGGGCTGACTACCGATGCTACAGGTATCGGAGCAGGGTTTACCTTTATAGAATCTGTTTTCACATACGAACATCCGTTTGCTGTAACGGTCAATGAATAAATGCCAGAATGAGCCAGCTGAACATTCGGAACATCAAGTGTTGCAGTACTTCCGGTAACGCCATTGGGACCACTCCAAGCATAGGTAACAGGAGTTGCTGTTGTTGAAAATTCAGCATTAAGTGAAAGTGTAGTCCCTTGACAGACTGTTTTTGTCCCCGCAATGTTTGCTTCACTAAACTGACTGATAAAGCCATCGTAATTCGTTCCAAAAAAGTTGTATCATAACCGTCAGGTGTTGCTATGTTTGAAGTGGATGCGGTCTTTCCACAAACATATACTTTCAGCTTAGAATTAATTTTTACATTCCATGGTTGTTCTCTACTTGTTCCTCCATAATAGGTTGCCCACTGACGTATTCCTGAAGGATTAAAACGAATAAGTAAAGCATCGGAATTTCCGACTATCGTTGACTGATAAGCATTTGCTGTGCTTAGTCCTGAAGACTTAGATTCTAAGGAGACTACAACGTCATTACCGCAAGTAGTTGTAATACCAAGTGCATTTTCATAATTACTACCTCCAATGTAGCTACCCCATTGTCGAACTCCATTCGTGTTAAATTTTGCAATAAAGCCATTACAATTTGCCGCACTGCCAGGCTTAGTATCTAGAAAAGAACCTAAACTTGAAATATTAGTCAAAGAAAAAGTGGCACCTACAACATATACATCATTGTTTGCATCACATGTAACACCTAATCCTTTATCGTACTCTTCTCCCCCATAATAGGTAAACCATTGCTTTATTCCTGATGAATTTATTTTCATTAAAAAACCATCAAACCCTCCTCCGAGTGTTGATTGATGAGCGCCGGCCATTGCTAGGCCACCCATCTTTACATTACCACTAACATAAATGTTTTCCAAAGCATCTATGCATATTGCTGTTCCTTGCTCCCGGTCTGTAGTACCAAAATAAGTACCCCATTGAATTGTTCCATTCAATGCAAATTTCGCTATAGTTATATCGCTATAACCGTTATTTACCGACTGGATTGGGCTAGCACCCGCAACAATAGCCCCGTCAGAATATGACGCAGAAATTATATATATAGCAGACGGAGAAGCAGCAATCGCAGGAGGATTATCTTCCAAAACTCCGGAATCTGTGTTATCAACAGCTCCGTAATAAGTAGCCCATAGTCGTGTACCATCAGCATTATTAAATCGAGCTAAAAATGTAGCCCAATCACTTCCGGCACCAGGACAAACAGTCTCCAATGCCCCTGCCGTGGAAATTCCAGACACAGATTTTGTCTTTCCAACAATACTAACACCACTTAGCAAGTCAAAAGCGACTCCAAAAGCTCCATCAATACTTGTTCCGCCAAAATACGTGGACCACAAAGGAACTCCATATTGGTTAAATTTAACCAATATAGCATCATAAGAACCTGCCAATGCCGTCTGGTAAACACCACTTGTGGCTAAAGATGTTGTAGAATTAGTGTAGCCGGTACAATATACATCATCCGTTAACGGATTAATAGACAAACTCCGCAAACTTTCATCTAATGATCCCCCATAATAAGTAGCCCATTCGAGAATTGGTGCCGGATCAACAATTAGGGTTTCTCCTTTTATTGGAGTTTTGTTTGTGATTAATCCAACGGTGAATTCATTATCTTTTCGATCTATTGCGCGGTATTCAACAACTTGCTTTTTGCCGGTTTCCTTAATCCAGCTCGAAGGAATCAACTCACACAAATTTCCATGAGCCGTTTGAATGGTGATTTTATCTTTTCCGATTTGATACCCTGTTTCACCGGAATATTTCAATTTTATCTGGTTGATGTCTCCATTATCCTTAACAATAAAATTATATTCCACGGGTTTATCCCCTCCCTGATTTACAAAAAAATCCAAATCAATTCCAGGATAAATTTCCTTATAGGTAACTTTTTTATACTTATGCAATCCGGTAATTCCTTTTTCGGAAGGAGTTCCTGGCGTGTAAAAATTCACAAAATCAACAGAAGGTTCTTCCGCAATCATTTCAGCATTTGGATTTGCACCAACCAACTCCACATCAATGCGATGAAAACGATATGTAATCTCCTCTTTCGCCCCTTCCATTTTTTTAACCGTTTCGGGACGTGAATCCACTCCTTTTATAGGCTTTCTTTCAATAACATACGTGTCGTAGCTGAATCCGGCTTTTTTCAACTGAACACTCAGTCCACGGTTAGAACTTAACAAGTATTTTACCGAAGTATTGGGTTTGTAATTCTGGTCATGAACCTGTCCCTTGTTTTCTATAAATCCAAGCTCAGATTGCCTTTTAACAGGTGTATTCTGAGCGTTAGTTATGCTTGCCGAGATAAACAACAACATAACCAACAAAAAAATATTTCCCCTTTTTTGCATTAGTTTTAAATTAATTACGAGGTACAAAGATAATTTTTAAATTCAAATTATAATACATTCCATAACTAAAAATGAAAAAAATTACTTAAAGAACCAATTCAATATTGAAAATTTCATGA